>DASZZM010000050.1:0-67280 GCA_035544895.1 Thermoanaerobaculia bacterium | reverse complement strand
ATCGCCGCCTACGCATTCCTGGCGGCCGAGCGAGCTCGGCTTTCCCCCCCAGCGCCTCTTGCCTTCCTCCGTCCGGCTCGCCTACCCAAAGATTTCCGCCCTCGGGGATCGCCGGCGACCTGAGCGCCACAACCCTGCTTCAATTGCGACTTTGAGATGGCGCCAGGCACGGACTCTCGTGGTTTGCCTCCCGCACTGTCCGTGGTGTGGTCACCTCGAGACAGGGTGATTTTATGACACAGTAGTACTAGGGGCCGGGGGGGAGCTCGGCGGCGCACTGGCGCCAGAACTCGGCGATGTCGAGGCGGAGGTCGCGGTGGACCGACGAGCAGTACTCGCCTGCGACCGGAAGCGAGACCACGAAGCGGCCGGCCTCGTTGACCAAGAACTCGATCTGCCGCTCGACGGGATCGACGACCCAGTACTCGCGGACGCCGGACAGGGCATAAAGGGCGAGCTTCTCGCCGCGGTCGCGGCGGGCCGAGCCGGGGGAGAGGACTTCGACCAGGAGGTCCGGCGCTCCTTCGACCCGTTCCCGGAGAATCGCGAGGCGCCCGGGCGAGACATAGACGACATCTGGCTGGACCACGGAATGGTCTGCCAGCACCACGTCTACGGGCGCAAGGTACGCCCTGCCGCCCACGAGCTTGCCGAACTGGCGCAGATGCAGCCAGACCTGCTGGGCGACGGTCTGATGCGAGAGAGTGGGAGAGGCGGTCACGTAGATACGCCCGAAGAGGAGCTCGCAGCGCGGTTGCTCGGGCAGGCCGTCATAGTCCCGCTGGCGGTATGGCCCAAGCCCGGCGGGCGGCGCCAGCGGGGCTTCTTCGAGCATGGCGACTGTCATGCCTGTGAGTATAAGACGCAATTCGGCACTCCGGCAGGTATGTAGCGGCGACTGCGCGCGCAAGCGCGGTTTCGCCACCACGGAGGGCGCCGGAGTCGCCGGCCAGCGCGCCGCGCGTCGGGTGGAGGTGACGAGAGACGCGGCGGCCGGCTGCGCCCGCTTAGCGGGCGACGCAGACCGGCGCCGGCGAGAAGAGGCCGGCGAGCAGGCTGGCCGAGCTGGCGTTCGGGGCCGCGGCGCGGCAGTCGCCCGGGATGTCGGGGTCGCCTGGATCGCAGGGAGTGCCGCTCGGCGAGCTGCCGCCGCGCGGCAGGCAATCCGTCACCGCGCAGTCGGAGAGGGCGCGGCTGAACCAGTAGGCCCACGAGCCGCTCGGGTTCTGCTGGCAGCTCCAGACACAGATGCCGGCCCTGGCGACCGCCCCGCCCGCGGCCGAGGCTCGCGGTCCGGCGGCAGTGGCGGCATTGGCGGCGAGGCTCGCGCCGCAGAGCAGGACGAGGACGAGGAGACCGGGTACGAGCTTGCGCGTGGGCACGGTTTTCTCCTTCTCCGTCATGGCAAGACGGGAGTCGATGGCGGTCAAGCTACACGCCCTTCTTCTACGATGAGTGCCCGGACGTGGCCGGAGCGCGCTTCCGCGCGGCTGGGCTAACGGCCCGGGACCCTGAGGGTCAGCTTGCCTCCGATGGCCAGGGCGCCGGCGGCGCAGCGCTCTGCCGGCCGGTTGCCTCGCAAGTAGGCCGGCAAATGGGAGAACGCGATCCGGCAGACCTCGTACTGTCCGGCCTCGACCAGCGGAACGACCAGACGATCTTCGGAAGAGGGCCTTTCGCCATTTCCCATGGCCCAGGACACCAGGGTCGGAAGGGGAATGGGCGCACCATTTTGCGCCACCAGTTTCAGGACCAGGGGCTCCTGCACCTGGGTCTCGCAGTCGTCGAACACGCACACCGGGAAGAATTCCGCAGCCGCAAACCCCGCCATACTGAGTCCGCCATCGCCAGTTAGCGAGCGCCGTTTCATCCCTCGGGGTCGGCACAGCCGTCGGATCGCCCCCCGCAACCCCTCGATCCCCTTCCCTCCCCTCCGGGGGGGAAGGGGACGCCCCCCCCACCCTCTCAGAGCACGGGAGTTTCGTTCTAGTTGTTGGCGCGGTCGGCGGATACGCCGGTCCGCAGGCAGGCTAGACTGCGGACCGACGCAGAGGGGAGGCAGCGGGATGAGAGCTCGAATCGTGGCGCTGGGGTGCGCGCTCGCGGCGCTGGTCGGGGCCGGTTACGCGGCGGTGGGCGGAGGGGCGGCGGCGGGGGCGGACGGGGTAGAGAGCCTCTATGCCGGCCTGCGCTGGCGGCTCGTCGGGCCGTTCCGCGGCGGCCGGGTGCTGGCGGTCAGCGGCGTGGCCGGCCGGCCAGAGACCTTCTACTTCGGAGCGGCCGGCGGCGGGGTGTGGAAGACGACCGATGCCGGGCGGGTGTGGACGCCGGTCTTCGACGGGCCGCCGAGCGGTTCGATCGGCGCCCTGGCGGTGGCGCCGTCCAGTCCAGACGTGATCTACGCGGGCACGGGCGAGGCGGACATGCGCTCGGACATCTCGTTCGGCGACGGGGTCTGGAGGTCCGGCGACGGCGGCCGGACCTGGAGCCGGGCGGGCCTGCGCGACAGCCGGCAGATCGGCCGCATCCTGGTCGACCCCCGCGACCCGGACGTCGTGCTGGTGGCGGCGCTGGGACATGGCTTCGGCGCCAACCCAGAGCGCGGCGTCTTCCGCTCCGCCGACGGCGGCAAGAGCTGGCGCCAGGTCCTCGGGAAGGACGACGACACCGGCGCCGTCGACCTGGCCGCGGACCCCGGCGAGATGCGGCGAGTCTTCGCGGCCTTGTGGAACGTGCGCCGGCCGCCCTGGAGCACCTACGCGCCGATCGGCGGGCCGGGAAGCGGGCTGTACGTCTCGGGCGATGGGGGGCTCACCTGGCAAGAGCTTTCCGGCCACGGCCTGCCGGCGGGGCCTCTCGGGCGCATCGGGGTGGCGGTCGCCGCCGGGCGGCAGGGCCGCCTGGTCTACGCGCTGATCGATGCCGGCGACGCCGAGCCCGCCCGCCCCAAGGGCCCCCGGAAGTCAGGGCTCTACCGCTCCGACGACGGCGGCGAGAGCTGGCGGCAGGTCAGCGGCGACCGCCGGATCACCAGCCGCCCGTGGTATTTCGGCGGCCTCACCATCGATCCGCGGGACGCCGAAACGGTCTACGTGTCCAACGTCTCGCTCTACCGCTCGCGCGACGGCGGGCGGACGTTTGCGGCGGTCAAGGGCGCGCCGGGGGGCGACGACTACCACGCGCTGTGGATCGATCCCGGCGACCCGGCGCGCATGATCCTGGGCGGCGACCAGGGCGCGGTGGTGACGGTCAACGGCGGCGCGACCTGGAGCAGCTGGTTCAACCAGCCGACGGCGCAGATCTATCACGTGGCGACGGACGACCGTTTCCCCTACTGGATCTACGGCGCGCAGCAGGACAGCGGCACGGTGGCGATCGCCAGCCGCGGCGATTTCGGCGCCATCACCTGGCGCGACTGGTTCTCGGTCGGCACCGGCGAGAGCGGCTATATCCTCCCCTGCCCCGACGATCCGGACCTGGTCTACGGCGGCGAGCCGGGCGGAAGGTTGTTCCTCTTCTCCCGCGCCACCCGCCAGGTGCAAGACATCACCCCCACGGTGGGGCCGGATGAAGACGGTCCGGAAGCTTCCCGGGCGCATCGCTATCCGTGGACACCGGCGCTCGCCGTCGCGCCGCGGCCGCCGTTTGCCCTCTACCAGGGATCGCAGCTCGTGCACCGCAGCGACGACCACGGGATGAGCTGGATCACGATCAGTTCCGACCTGACCCGGACGGGCGCGGCGGAGGAAGCGGTCCGGGAGAAGGGCGTCATCTATACCATCGCGCCTTCGCCCGCGGCGGCCGGGCAGGTCTGGGTGGGTACCGACAACGGCCTCATCCGGTTGACGCGCGACGAGGGCAAGAGCTGGCAGGACGCGACGCCGCCGGGGCTGGCCGAGTGGAGCATGGTGAGCTTGATTGCCGCCTCGAGGTTTGCCGCGGGGACGGCCTATGCCGCGGTGGACCGGCACCAGGTGGACGACCTTCGCCCATATGTCTTCCGCACCCGCGATTTCGGTAGGACGTGGACCGCGATCACCGCCGGCTTCGCCCCGGCGGCGTACGTGCACGCCGTGCGCGAGGACCCGGTGCGCCAGGGGTTGCTGTATGCGGCGACCGAGACAGGGGTCTATGTATCCTTCGACGACGGCGAGAGCTGGCATTCGCTGCAGCTCAACTTGCCGCCGGCCTCGGTTCGCGACCTCGCGGTCAAGGGCGACGACCTGGTGGCCGCGACCCACGGCCGGTCGTTCTGGGTGCTCGACGACGTCACGCCGCTGCGCCAGATCGCCGCCGATCCGCTGACCGGGACCGGGCGCCAAGGTGACCCGGCCGGGGTCCGCCTGTTCTCCCCCGCCCCCGCCTTCCGCCTGCGGCGCAGCGAGAACCGGGACACTCCCCTGCCGCCCGAAACCCCGGCCGGCGCCAACCCGCCCGCCGGAGCGATCATCGACTATGCCTTCGCCGCCGCACCGCCAGGCGAGGTGACGCTGGCGATCCGCGACGGCAAAGGCGCGCTGGTGCGCAGGTTCTCGAGCGACGAGCCGCCCGAGAAGATGCCCGACGGCGAGAGTTTCCCGGCCTACTGGCTGCAGCCGGCCGCGCCGCTGCCCAAGCGGGCGGGCATGAACCGCTTCGTCTGGGACCTGCGCTATCCGCCGCCCTCGGCGCTGCGGCGCCAGGCCAGCATGGGAACCGTGTATGGCGAGGAGACTTCTTTCGAGCCCGCGGGGCCGCTGGCGCTGCCCGGCCTGTATCGGGTCGAGCTCGGCGTGGGCGGGCGGAGCTACGCCGCGCAACTCGAAGTGCGGCCAGACCCGCGGGTCAAGACCGCGCCGGAGGCGCTGGCGATCCAGCTCGAGCTCGAGATCGAGATCGGCAAAGACCTGGCGCGGAGCTACGACGCGGTGCGCCAGATCGGCGCGCTGCGCGAGAGGCTGGCGGAGCTCGCAGGCCGGCTGGACGCCGGTGCGCCAGCCGGCGGCCCGCGGGGCGGCCGGCCGGGCGACCTGCGGGGAGTGCCGCAAATGGCGGGAGCGGCGGCCGACGCGCTGGCGGCGCGGGTGAGAGAGTTGCGCGAGCGTACGGCGAAGCTCGAAGGAGACGGCGAGGAGGGAAACAGTTCGCCGGCTGGCGGCGCGAGCCTGCGCTCAGTTCACGCCGGCCTGGCGGCGCTCGCCATCGCCGTGGGGGGCGCCGACGCCGTGCCGACGAGCCAAGCCAGGGACGCGTTCGTCGCCTACCGGGCGAGGCTCGACGAGCGGCTTGCCGCCTGGGCGGCGATGCAGAAGGGGGACGTGCCCGCGCTCGACGCGTTGCTGCGCCGGCGGCGCCTGCCGTCGCTCGCGACGACGTCGCGCTGAGTTCACCCGCCGGCAGCCGGTCTGATTGGATTCGCCGGGTCCCAGCCCGGCGTGGGTCGGATTCGCCGGGTCCCAGCCCGGCGTGGGTCGGATTCGCCGGTCCCAGCCCGGCGTGGGCGGTCTGATCGGATTCGCCGGGTCCCAGCCCGGCGTGGGCGCCACCCGCCATTAGCGGCACGCGATCCAGGCTATCCTAGCCACAGTCATGGACAAGCTGACGGACAAGGTCGTCGTGGTCACGGGCGCCTCCCAGGGGATCGGCAGGGCGCTGTGCCTGGAGCTGGCGAGCCGGCGCCGCGCGCGGCTGGTGCTGGCGGCGCGCGACGAGGCGCGGCTGGTCGAGGTCGCGGCGGCCTGCCAGGACAGGGGCGCCCAGACGCTGGTCGCGCCCACCGACGTGGCGCGGCCGGCCGACTGCGAGTGGCTGGTGAGGCGCGCCGTCGAGCGTTTCGGGGGCATCGACGTCCTGGTCAACAACGCCGGCATCGACATGATCGCGCGCTTCGACGAGGTGACCGACCTCGCGATCTTCGAGCGTCTGATGCGGGTCAACTACCTGGGCTACGTCTATCCCACCTTCTACGCGCTGCCCGAGCTCAAGAAGTCGCGCGGCCGGCTGGTGGCCGTCTCCAGCCTGGCCGGCCTGACCGGCGTGCCGACGCGCACCGGCTACGCGGCAACCAAGCACGCGATCTTCGGCTTCTTCGACTCGCTGCGCATCGAGCTGCACGGCAGCGGCGTCTCGGTGACGGTGGTGGCGCCCGACTTCGTCGCCTCCGAGATCCACCGCCGCGCCACCGGCCCGGACGGGCGCGCGCTCGGGAAGAGCCCCATGCAGGAGACGCGGATCATGTCGGCCGATATCTGCGCCGCCAAGATGGTGCGCGCCATCGAACGGCGCCGGCGGCTGCTCCTGCTCTCGCTGCGCGGCCGCGCCGGGCGCTTCGTCCGCCTGGTCGCCCCCGGCCTGATCGACAGGATCGCCGACCGGGCGGTCAGGCGGGGGAAGTAGCCAGGGGGCGGTCAGAGCAGGTCGGGATCGGTGATGGGCTGGCCTTCGGCGAAACGGGTGGGGCGGAGGGGGTGGAGGTCGAGGGTGTGGGCCGCGCCGTCGAGGATCATCTCGGCGAGGAGCTGGCCGAGGGCGGGCGCGTGCATGATGCCGTGGCCCGAGGAGCCGTTGGCCAGGTAGAAGTTGGCACAGCCCGGGGCGGGCCCGACGATGGCGTGGCGGTCCGGCGACATCTCGTAGAGGCCGGCCCAGCAGGCAGGCAGATCGATCGCGGCGCGCGCCAGGCAAGGCAGGCGGGCGTGCGCCCTGGCGAGGACGCCGGGAAGCCACGTGGCGGCGAAGCGCGTATCGAAAGGATCGCCGGAACCGGGCGGCCACACGGGACCAGCGCTGGGCTCAGAGGACGTTTCGGCCGGCCAGAGCAGCAGCACACGGCCGTCGCGCACACGCAGGTGGAAGCCGTCGTCGAGGAAGACGGTCATCGGCATGTCTTCCGGGAGCTCGGCGAAGGGCTCGGTGAACGCCACCTGCCGGCGCAGCGGAGAAACCGGCAGCTCGATTGCCGCCAGCCGCGCCACGACGCCCGCCCACGGGCCGGCGGCATTGACCACGCAGCGCGCGGCGATACGGCCGCGCGACGTCTCGACCGCGGTCACGCGGCGCTCGCCGCCACGCTGCTCGACCGCGAAGCCGACGACCTCCACGTCCGTGGCGCAGCGCGCGCCGAGTCGCCGGGCCGCCCGCGCGTAACCGGCGAGCAGATCGAGCGGCCGCAGGAAGCCGCTGAGGGGACAGAAGGTGCCGCCGGCGATGCCGTCGCGCCGCACCGCCGGGTTGAGGCGGCGCAGGTCTTCCGCGGCAACGTCTTCGACCTGGGGCAGCCCGGCCGGCCGGTGGAAGGGAGCGAGCGCGCGCAGGGCGGCGAGCCGCGCCGGGGCCTCGGCCAGGAACAGGTAGCCGCAAGGCCGGTAGCCGGAATCGGCACCGACCTCGTCGCGGAAGCGAAGGAGCTTTTCGCGCGCCAGCAGCGACAAGCGCACGTCGATCTCGGACGCGAACTGGGCGCGGAAGCCGCCGGTCGCCCGCCCGGTGCTGCCGCGCCCCAGCTCGGGCTCACGCTCGAGCACCAGTACCTCGCGGCACCCGCGCACCGCGAGGTGGTAAGCGACGCTGGCGCCGATCACCCCGCCGCCGACGATGACGACTTCGGCGGTCTCGGTCGTCTTGGACATGAGCTTGCGGTATCGCGATTCCTGGCGCGACTCTATCTTCGCCTAGCGCAATAGTCGGGAGGCACCACTCAAGACGCGAGTCCAGGGAGAATCGCCGGCTGCAATCATGCCGACTATAATGCTTCAGGAACAACGCCATGATTCCGCAGACTCTCCAGGACCGGCTCCGCCGTGGCCAGGTGATCCCGTTCGTCGGGGCGGGAGTCTCGCGCGCAGTCTTGCGCAGCGCGGACGGCGAGCCGTTGTTCCCCGGCTGGCGCGACCTCCTGATCCGCGCCGCGGACCGCCTGGGCAGGGAGAACAGGACCCCGGAGTCCGGGGTGGTGCGCAACCTTCTCGACATTGGCTCAGAGAAGTACCTGGAAGCAGCGAGGTATGCTCGGGAGGGCCTGGGCCCCCTCTGGCCAAGTTTCCTCAAAGAGGAAATTGATCGGTCCTCCGAAGATGCGAACCCGGAAAGCTTGAGCCTCGCCCGCGCGGTATGGGGGCTTGGGCACCCGCTGGTCATCACCACGAACTACGACAAGGTCCTTCATTGGTCCTGTCCGGACCTCAAGAACCTCGACCTCTGGGACATCGAAGCCAAGGCTGAGCAGGGTCGGCTTCTTCGCGACGACGGCCGGCCGGCACGGCCGACCGTCTGGCACCTGCATGGTCGGATCGGCAATGCAGCCGACCTGATTCTCACTCCCGACGGCTACAGCCGCCTCTATCAAGGCGAATCGGAAGGGCGCTACAAGGCCGCCCTCGCGACCTTCAGAACGCTTCTGGCTTCCCGATCGCTCCTCTTCGTGGGCTTCAGCTTCGACGATCGCGCCCTGGGCGTCGAGCTGCGCGGCGTCAACGATCTCTTCGAGGGCACCTCGGGCCCGCACTATGCGGTAGTTCGAGCGGGGGACGTGGAGCGACTCCGAGCTCTCAACTTGCCGCTCGTATTCGTCACCTTCCCGTCTTTCGGAGAGCCTCTCGTCTCGCTCGTCACGCAGCTCGGCAATATTGCCAGAGACGGGGCTGGTGCCCTGCCAGGTCCATCGCCTTCCAGCCCGGATACGGCGCCTCTACCCCCAGGGGCTTCGTACTCTCCCGATAACCGCCCCTTCTTCGTTCCCTTCCGCCCGAAGGGCGAGCGGGTGATCGGCCGCGACCAGGCCCTGCAGCGGGTCCGCGATCAGCTCACGAGCGGGAAGCCGACGAACATCGGCCAGACAGCAGCCTTCCAAGGGCTGGGCGGCCTCGGCAAGACGCAGTTGGCGGTGGAGTATGCCTGGCGTTACAAAGACGAGTACCCCAATGGCGTGATCTGGCTGACCGCAGACCAGGACATCGCCGCCCAGCTCACCCGCCTGGCGGTCGAGGCGAGGTGGGTGGCTGGCGAATCGGAGCACCGCGTCAAGCTGGACGTCGCCCAGCACCGCCTGCGCAGCTTCTCAGACTGCCTGATTATCTTCGACAATCTGGAAGACCGCGCGGCCATCGAGCCGTACTTGCCGCTGCCCTCGGCGAACCCGCACCTTCTGGTCACGAGCCGCGCCGAGCAGCCCGGCTTCGTGCCCATCCCCCTGGATTTTCTCGACGAAGAGGAGTCGGTTGCCCTCCTGACACTTGAGGCCGGCCGCTCAGCGACTAGTGAAGCCGAAAAAAACGCGGCGAGGGAGATCGCCCGGGAGCTAGGCGGCCTGCCGCTGGCCCTTGAGATGGCCGGCGCCTACCTCCTGCACAGATCAGTCCCCTGGCAGCAGTACAGAAGCCTGCTTCAGAGCAACCCAAGAGCTGCCCTCCACCCTCGGCTGCTGGCCAGCTTCACCCGGCATGAGGCCGATCTCTTCGCCACTCTCCGGGTCCAGGAAGGGCTACTGGCGGAGGAGCCGCTGCTCGGCGAGATCCTGGACCTTCTCACATGGAGTGGCTCGGCGACGATGGGCCTCTCGCTGCTCGCCGCCCTCCTGAGTGTCGGGGAGACCGAGCTGGTTGGCGCTCTCGCCCTGGGTGCTCAGCTCCGGCTCCTCGAGCGCACGGCGACAGCCGACCGGTACGGCCTCCATCGCCTGGTGCGCAAGGTGCGCCAGGAAGACCGGCCGCTCAAAGAACGAGCCGCCTGGGCCGAGGAGGTCTGCCGGCGCCTGGGAGACTGGTTCTTCGCCCGCCGGCAGGACTTCGTGGACCTTCCTGCCTTCGAGGCTGAAATCGATCATCTTGATACCTGGCGAGAGCAAGCTTCGTCCCTCGGTAGTCCTCACGCGAGCCGCCTCATTTGGCTGCTCGCCTATCCACCATTTCACCGCGGCCAGTTCAAAATATCCTTGCGATGGGTGGAACAGGCGCTTGCTCTCTTTCAGAGCGACGGCAACCAGGACCGCGAGCTGGAGGCTTGGATCTGGAGTGACCTGGGGGTGGTAAATGGTATGGAAGGGCTTTATAAAGAGTCCTTAGAGGTCGCTCAGCGGGCATTGTCAATTCGGCAGGAGGTCCTGGGTGACGACCATGCCGATACGGCGCTGTCGCTCGGGAATCTCGCAACAACCTATAACTCCCTCGGCGATTGGAACAAGGCGCTTGACTTCTCTTTCCAAGCACTTTCAATACAGCGCAAGATTCTCGGCGAAGAACATCCCCACACGGCTAGATCTTACAGTGCGATTGGCGTGGCCTATAGCGGACGCGGCGACTCCAAAGAGGCGCTTAACTACGAACTCCGATCGTTTGCAACCTTGAAGACCACGCTAGGCGAGCAGCACCCTCATACGGCCAGTGCTTGTGATTCCGTCGGAGTCTGTTACGGGAACCTTGGGGACTGGAAAAAGGCCTTGGAATTCAGCCTTGAGGCGCTCCAGGTAAATCGCAAGATCCTCGGCGAACTACACCCAGCGACAGGAAAGTCTCTCCAGAATGTAGGCTGGGCGTACGCCGGATACGGCAGATTGAAAGAGGCGCTCGAGTACGGATTGGAGGCGCTTAAAATTCATCGCGAAATCCTCAGCGAGCACCACCCGACGATAGCTGCCTCGCTCGCTAATCTGGGATGGATCCAAAGCCGGCTCGGCCAGTGGAACAAAGCCCTTGATCTCTATATTCAAGCGCTTGAGATCCAGCGCAAGTCCCTCGGTGCCAAACATCCCGAGACCGCAATGGCACTTCAGCGCGTTGCCTTTGTCTATCGGCAGCTCGGGAAACCAGAACTGGGACTGGACCACGCTCGCCAAGCTCTCGAAATCCAGCGCGAGATCCTGGGATCGCGTCACCCTCATACAGTCGAGTCCGTGCTCAATGTCGCCGGCGCCTTGAAGGAGCTCGATCAACGAGTGGAGGCCTTCAACCTGACGGCTTCCCTGCTCCAAGACCTTCCGAGCAATCCCGATCAGGCCAGAAGAATCAAGACCCTTGCCCAACAACTGAAGAGCAAGCCATTGCGGCCGGGATTTCGCCAACCCCCCAAGCGCGGCAAGCGAAAACGCCGCTAACCCGCGTCCCAGCTCACCCCCACCCCTCCTCCCCCCGCTGGTGCCGCCGGCGGTGGCGGGCGAGGAGCTCGGGGAGGACGCCGGTGAAGCAGAAGAAGAGGGCGAGGAGGAAGCACAGGCCGGCGCTCGCGGGCACGGAGATGAAGGCGAGGACGAAGGCCAGGGCGTAGAGGGGCGGCCCGAGCCAGTACTGGCGGGTGATGCCGCGCACCCAGGCGGGATCGACGTGGCGGTCGAGGAGGCGGTGGCCGGCGGAGGCGTGCCACCACAGGAGGTTGTAGGCGACGGCGATGACGACGAAGGTGGCGGCGTAGAGCGCCGCCGCAAGGGGGGCCTCCGGGCGCTCGAAGTAGGCGGCCAGCAGGGCCGTTGGGTAGGGCACGAAGGTTACGAACAGCAACAGCAAGCCGTTGAGGAAGAGAAAAACCTGATCGGTGCGCTTGATATGGCCGAACAGGACGTGATGGTTGACCCACATCACCAGGATGGTGGCGAAGCTGTTCAGGTAGGCGAGGAAGGTCGGCCACTGCGCGAGGAGGGCGGCCGAGAGCCCGCCGGCGGGCGGCAGCTCGGAAGGCCTGGGGACCTTGAGGTCGAGCACCAGCAGGGTCATGGCAATTGCGAACACGCCGTCGCTGAAGGCCTCGATGCGGCCGGTCTCCTTCTCGGCCCGAGCCAACGGGCCTCCCGGCGCGGGAGCTCCGCCTTTGCCCTGGGAAGGAGCAGACATCAGCGGCACCGCGTCTCGTTCTTGACCACTTGGCCTGCTTTCATCACCCAGACGACGCGGCGCAAAGCGTCGATGTCCTCGAGAGGGTCGCCCTGGACGGCGATGAGGTCGGCGTCCATGCCGGGCGCGATGGCGCCGATCCGGTCCTGGAGGCCCAGGCTCTCGGCGGCGAGCGAGGTCGCCGAGACGAGCGCCGCCATGGGGTTCTGGCCACCGGTAGAGACGCGGTAGACGAGCTCCTCGAAGTTGCGCCCGTGGGAGCCGGCGACCGCATCGGTGCCGAAGACGACCTTGAGCCCCGGGGTGGCGAGGGCCTGCTTGAAGACGGCGAGCGCGAGGGGGACGGCCCGGCGCATCTGGGCGAAGCCCTCGGCGGTGTAGTTGCCGATGCCGAGGAAGTGCGCCTGGTTCTCGAAATAGTTGCGGAAGACGAGGTCGATGTTGGGATCGAACCAGGTTCCGTGCTCGGCCATCAGGCGCAGCGTGGGAGCGTCGAGCAGGACGCCGTGCTCGATCGAAGTGCAGCCGGCGAGGACGGCGCGGCGGGTGCTCTCGACGCCGTGGGAGTGTACGGCCGAGCGCAGATTGTGCGCCCGCGCCTCGCCGCAGGCGGCGTCGAGCTGCTCCTGGCTGAGCGTGGGCCCGCCGCCGTCGCGGATGCTCTTGGAGGCGAAGATCTTGATCACGTCGGCGCCCTGGGCGGCGCGCTCGCGGACGGTGGCGCGCATCTTTGCGGCCGGGCCGGTCTCCTCGGTGATCGGAGCAAGCGAGGTGAGCACGCGCGGGCCGGGGATGATGCCGCGCGCGATCGCGTCACGCAGGTCGCGATCCTCCGGCGCGCCCAGGCTCTGCACCGTGGTGATGCCGCCGCGCACGGTGGCGAGCGCATTCTCCACCGCGTAGAGCATTGCCTGGCCGGGCGGCTCGCTCTTGTCCTCGCCGCTCCGGCTCTTGCCGTTGGCGCCGAAATGCCAGCCGATGTGAACGTGGGTGTCGACGCCGCCGGGCATCAGGGTGAGCCCGCCGCACACGTCGTAGGTAGCCGCCGCGGCCGGCGTTCCCGGGGTAACTGCGGCGATGCGCGAGCCCACGACGCGGATCGTGACATGGGTGGCGGCGTTGCCGCGGCCGTCGAGCACCCGGTCGGCATAGAGGAGGACGGGCCTGCCAGCGGCGGCGGCAGCCGAGGCATCGACCGGAGCCGCGGCGGCCGGGGCCGCGGGAGCGGAGGCGGATGGGGCAGGCGGCTGGGTGGCCGCTCCGAACCCCAGGGCGAAGAGAGCCGCCAGGGAGAGAAGAGTCAGCCCACACTTCTCATTGGTGCGCAGAGGCCTCATCGCGGTCCTCCTCCGAAGAGCTGCGTCGCCGCCGGTCTCGCGCATTATCTCGCAGGCACGCGGCGGCGCGGCCGGCAGAGGCAGACTTGTCTCAGGCATTCGTCGCGAGCGGCCGGCACTTTCTGCAGGGACGAGCCGGGTAGTGCTCTATCAGGGTGTTGCTGCACGATCCATCCCTGAAAGGGGAGGACCGCTCCGGGCATCAAATCCAGGTCAGCCAGGCCACGAGAACGAAGAACAGCACCGCGAGAAAGGTGAATACGACCGCGTGCGTCCGCTGAAAATCATGGAGCCGGCGGGAAGCCATGGTGGCGATTCCAGAGAATCCTATCGACATCCAACAGAAGCCGACGGCCCAGACCGGCATGCCGTGATCAGCGGGCACTGGCCAACTGGAACCGGAGAATCCCTTGCCCCCATATTGTCCAAGACCAAGAGCAACGTCAGGGATAGAACGGTAAGCCGCGACTGTCCAGATCAGGCCGCTTGCGGCCATGAACACGGCGGTCCATTCGTCGCCGCCGAGCTTGAGAATCCACAAGGAGTCTTTGCGCATTCGTTCCTCCTGCGAGGGTCGCCCGGAAGCATAGCATCCCTAACGCAAGGATCTCGGGCGGGTGGCGGCCTGGTAGTGGGGTATCAGTGTGTTGCTGCCCCCAAGCGACCCTGCGGCGGGTCCGCCATGAGGCTCCCTCTGGCCCCCCGGCAGACTCCCTTCCCCCACGCGCTAGAATCGCCCCTGGCGCGGCGAGGCTCGGCCAGCCTCCAACGGGCACCCGCCCCCGACCGCCGCGCCGCCAGCCGGCGGGGGCACCTGTGGGGGTGTCATGGCTAATCAATCAACGCGGCGCCAGTGGTGGAATCCGATTTGGGTTTGGCAGACCTTGGTCAGGGCCATTCTCTTCAAGATATGGTGCTGGATTCTCGCTGGTTTCCTCAAGACATACTGGCCTTGGCTCATTACTGCGATGATAGGCGCCCTCGCTTGGCTAGGGCGGGGTTTTGGCTTGCCCTCAGAATGGGCAAACGCTGGCGGTATCGCCTTCCTGTTCTGTTCATTTGCCGCGCTTTTCGCTTGGCTCGTAAATCGCAACAAGCCCCAGCAACCCGGCGGGGTTGCCGCGACCGCCGTACAGATGGAGATGCCGACTGCTGCCCTACAGGTGTCGCCACCCAATGAACTCCTTGTCTCTGACGCGCAAAAAGAGAAAGCGCACCGAGAACGCATAAGGGTGTTCGCTGTCCTTAATAAACTGCCAGACAGCGATCTGCGGCTGCTCAATGCGATAGCTAAAGAAGGTCCGCAATCAGTTTTTATGGCCGAGTTGACCCGGCCAAATCTATTTTACGCTCAGCTAATTGTATCGCTGGGGCCGAGCGGTTTGATGGGCGAGTCGATGGTCGACCTGCATCCCGATGCAAGGGAAGCAATTATCGAGTATGTTGTTCGTCACTGGCCTCGGCCCCGCGACCCGTCAGACGATTAAAAATACGGCAAGCTCATGCCGCGATGGCGGTCCCCTCGGCCGCCGTCGCCTGCGCCGCCGCCAGCAGGTCCGCCATCGCCCACGGTTTCCGGGTGATCCTCGCTTTCATCGCAGGGGTCATGCGGATGCTCTTGTGCATCCTGCAAAAGTTGTAATAGGCGAAGTAGAGCGCCAGGGCGGCCCGCAGGTTCGCCCGCTTGCGCGGTCCTCCTTGGGCTCGCCAGAGACGCTGAGGTTACGGCCGGCCGAGCCGGCAACACACTAATGGAGCACTACCACGAGCCGCCGGAGCTTGAGGATTCACCACCCAGGTAGTACTATCTGGGTAGTTGACGGTGGCGCAGAGGTTCTCGCCTATAACGAAACTCTTGCCGCGGCGGGGGCGTCCCCCTGGGACGCCGCACACACCGTGCTCCGGGGGCGCTGGTGGGCCGCGCGCCAGCATCCTTTGGCGTAGTCCAAGTGCTGGCGCGCGGACCACCAGCGCCCCCGCTGCGACACACGAGGAAAGCACTTGGGAGGGAAGACCGCCCACCGGCGGCGCCAACTCGAAGGAGGACAGAGGATGACCGGCGGCTGGGGATGGGACTTGCGCTGCGCGGCGCGGAGCCTGGCCAGGAGCCCGGGGTTCAGCGCGGTTGCCATCGTGGTGCTGGCGTTGGGTATCGGCGGCACCACCACGATCTGGAGCGTGCTCAGCTCGGTCGTGCTCCGCCCGCTGCCGTACGGCAATGCCGGCCGGCTGGTGATGATCTGGGAGACCAAGCCCGGCCGGACGATGGAGAACACCGTCAGGCCGAGTTACTTCGCGATCTGGAAGGAGCGCAGCCGGACCTGCGAGCGGATGGCTGGCTTCTTTCCCTATCTGCACCCCACTCTCGGCGGCGGCGGCACCCCCGAAGAGCTGACCGCCGCCAGCGTGACCGGCGACTTCTTTCCAGTGCTCGGCACCCCGGCCGCGCTGGGCAGGACCTTCTCCCCCGGTGAGAGCGAAGTCCAGGAGGTGGTCCTGAGCGACGCGCTGTGGCGCCGCAAATTCGGCGGCGACCGCCATGTGCTTGGCCGGGTGCTGCGGCTCAACGGCCATCCGTTCACCGTGCGGGGAGTCATGCCGCCGCACTTCCAGTTTCCGCCCGCGGCCGACCTCTGGCTGCCGGCGCCGCACGACGTGCCCGCGCTGCAATTCGGCACGGAGAGCGAAGACCAGCGCGAGATCGAGTACATGAGAGTGCTGGGCCTGCTGCGCCCGGGCGTGGCGGCGGCGCAGGCGCAGGCGGAGCTGGAGGGCATCGCGCGGACCACGATGGTGGCCCGCGGCGTCAACGTGGTGACCCTGCACCGGCAGGTCGTCGGCGGGATCCGGCCCACTCTGCTGCTGCTGATGTCCGCCATCGCTCTCGTCCTGCTCATCGCCTGCGCCAACCTGTCGAACCTGCTGCTGGCGCGCACCTCCGCAAGGCATCGCGAGATGGCGATCCGCGTCGCCGTGGGCGCGACCGGGCCGCGCCTGCTGCGGCAGATGCTGGCGGAGAGCCTGCTGGTGGCGCTGGCGGCGGGAGCGGCCGCATGGCTGCTGGCGCGGGGCGGGCTGGGCGCCTTGCTGCACTGGCTGCCTGCCGACGTGCCGCGCCTCGCCGAGATCCGGCTCGATGCCGGCGCCCTCGGCTTCACGGCCGCCCTGGCGCTCGGCTGCGGCGCGCTCTTCGGCTTGCTGCCCGCGCTGCAAGCGTCGCGCCCCGACCTGGCGGGCGCGATCCGGCAAGGAGCCACCTCGGATCCATCCAGGCAACGGCTGCAAGCGGCTCTGCTGGTCTGGGAGCTGGCCTTGACCCTGGTGCTGCTCCTCGGCGCCGGGCTCCTGCTCAGGAGCTTCGTCCGGCTGCAAACCATCGATCCCGGCTTCCGGCCGGCGCATCTGCTCAGCCTGAGCATCCACTTGCCGCAAGACCGCTACGGCGAGCCCTTCCAGCAGAGGGAGTTCTTCGCCCGGCTCCTCGGCCGGCTGCAGGAGCTGCCCGGCGTCGCGGCCGCGGCCTCGCTCAACCCGCCGATCTCCGATGACTTTCTCGGCGGCCCCTTCGCGATCGAGGGCAGGCCGGCGCAGCCGGCCGAGGAGCGGCGCGCCGAGGGCACCGAATTCGTCAGCCCCGGCTATTTCAGAACGCTGGGCATCCCGGTGCGCGCCGGGCGCGAGCTGACGGCGCGGGACGCGGCCGACGCACCTCCGGTTGCGGTGGTCAACGAGACGGTGGCGCGGCGTTACTGGGGCGGGTCGAGCCCGATCGGGCAGCGAATCGCCTATGGAAATCCGGCCGACCCGTCGCGGCGCTGGATCACCATCGTCGGCGTGGTCGCCGACGTCCCCTCGGTCGCGCCGGACCGGGCGCCGCGCTCAATGGTCTACCGGACGTTCTTGCAGGTTCCATGGTCGTTCATGACCGTGCTGGTGCGCACTCCGGGCCGTCCGCTCGAGCTGATCCCCGCGGTGCGCAAGGCGGTCAACGGCATCGACCCCGAGCAGCCGATCGCGGCCGTCGAGACGATGGAAGACGCCCTTGCCGAGGCGGTGGCGCGGCCTCGTCTCACGCTGCTGCTGGTCGCCGTCTTCGCGTGCCTGGCGACTCTGCTGGCAGTGGTCGGCGTCTACGGTGTCACCATGGTCGCGGTCAACCGGCGACGCCATGAGATCGGCCTGCGGATGGCGCTGGGCGCGCTGCGCGGGGATATCTTGCTCCGGGTGCTGGGTCGGGGCCTGGCGCTCGCTCTCTGCGGCGTCGCCCTGGGGCTCGCCGGAGCTCTGGCGCTCAGCCGGGTCCTGCGCAGCCTGCTCTTCGCGGTGAGCCCAACCGACACCGCCACCTATCTCCAGGCGTCGCTGCTGCTGATCGGGGTCACGCTGCTCGCCAGCCTGGTCCCCTCCTGGCGCGCCGCGCGCCTGGAACCGCTCATCGCGCTGCGCGGCGACTGAGCCCCTCTTTCCGGCGCCTCACTCCCTGCGCAGCCGATCTGGACTAGCATTGACGGACGGCGGGAGAAGCGAGGGGCAGGAGAAGGAGGCGGGCATGGATCTTTTCGCAACCGTGGAGGCGCTCGGGCACGAGCAGGTCGTCATCTGTCACGACCCCGGGGCCGATTATCGAGCGATCATCGCCATCCATAGCACGGCGCTCGGGCCGGCGGTGGGCGGCACGAGGCTGCGGCGCTATGCCTCCGAGGACGAGGCGCTGTTCGACGCCCTGCGTCTGTCGCGCGGCATGACCTACAAGAACGCCGCGGCCGGCCTGCCGCTCGGCGGCGGCAAGGCGGTCATCCTCGGCGACGGCGCGCGGCAGGACCGCAAGCGCCTGTTTCGCACCCACAGCCGATTCGTCGAACGGCTCGGCGGCCGCTTCATCACCGGCCAGGACCTGGGCACGAGCACGGCGGACATGGAATACATGACGCGGGCCCACAAGGGCGAGGACCCTTCGCCGTGGACCGCGCGCGGCGTCCTGCGCGCCATGCAGGCCGCGGCCAAGCAGCGCTGGGGCAGCGAAGAGCTGACGGGGAAGACCGTGGCCCTGCAGGGCTGCGGCAACGTCGGCCTGGAGCTGGCGCGCCTGCTCCACGCGGCAGGGGCGCGCCTCGTCGCCACCGACGCCGATCCGTTGCGCCTGGAGGAGGTGGCGCGGGAGCTGGGCGCCGCGCCGGTCGAGCTGGCGGCCATCTACGACGCCAGGGCCGACATCTTCGCGCCCTGCGCTCTCGGCGCCGTGCTCGACGAGCGGACCATCCCGCGGCTGCGCGTCGAGATCGTCGCCGGCGCGGCCAACAACCAGCTCCGCGACGAGGACCGCCATGGGCGCCTGCTCGAAGAGCGCGGCATTCTCTACGCGCCCGACTTCGTCGCCAACTCCGGCGGCATCATCTGGGCGGCGGTCGATCTGCTCGGCTGGGAGCCGCGGCGGGCCGCCGAGCGCATCGACGGGATCTACGACACGATGCTGTCGCTCTTCGCGGCCGCGCAACGCGACCGGGTGCCGCCGCAGGTGGCCGCGAACCGGCTCGCGGAGAGCCGCTTGCGTGACGGCGCCGTGGCGACCGAGCTTAGCGGGAAGGGGGGGTGAGGAGCGCCGCTTCGCGGCGGTGGGCGCGTGCCTTGGCGGGCTCGCCGAGGTGGTCGAGCAGGACGGCGAGCTGGGTGTGGAGGGCCGGCGAGCGCGGGCGCAAGGCGAGCGCGCGGGTGAGCAGGGCGGCCGCTCCGGCCAGCTCGCCGCGCGCGGCGAGCTGGGCGGCCACCGGGGAGTAGAGCTCGACGAGAGCGGGATCCGCGGCGAGGGCCTTCTGGTAATGCAGCAGGCCTTGCTCGCGATCGCCGCGCCGCAGCAGCAAGGTGCCGAGGCCGTAGTGGGCCTTGGCCGAGCCCGGGTTGGCCGCGACGACCCGGCTCAGCTCGGCGAGCGCCGCATCGGGATGGCCGAGATCGTCGTCGGCCATGGCGAGCGTGATGCGCGCGCCCTCGTCTTCGGGATCGAGCGCCAGCGCCTTGCGCAGGTACGGCAGGGCCGCGGCATCGCGGCCCCAGGAGCGCAAGGCATTCCCCATGGCGGCGTAGGCCCGGGGGTTTCTCGGCTCGAGGACGAGAGCGGCGCGGTAGTGGGCAAAGGCCCCTCGGCGGTCCTGCCGCGAGCGCAGATCCTCGGCGACGTTGGTGTGGGCCAAGTAGCTCTGCTGCACCTCCAGGGAGTGGCTGAAGAGCGTCATCGAGTCGACCCAGTAGCCGACCTGGGTGCGCGTCATGCGCACCAGGAGCGCCAGGCCCAGGAAGGCTGCCGCGGCCAGCCAGGGGCGCAGCGCGCGCCGGCGCGCCGCCAGGTCGGCGATCCCCCAGACCGCGGCCAGGTAGAGGCCGATCGAGGGCAGGTAGGTGTAGCGGTCGGCCATGCCCTGCATGCCGACCTGGAGGACGCCGGCCACCGGCAGCAGAGTGCCCAGGTACCAGAGCCAGCCGACCGCCAGGTACGGCGCGCGGCGGGCCGCGGCGAGGGCAGCCAGAGTCAAGGCGAGCAGCAGCGCGGCGGCGGCTACGACCTTCCAGGCCGCGACCTCGGCCGGGAACGGGTAGAAGACGGCGAGATGGGCGGGATAGAGCGTCTTACCCAGGTAGGCAACGTAGGAGGTCGATGCATTGGCGGCGCGCAGGGAGAGCGGCGCCGAGGCACCCGAGGCCAAGGGAACGGCCTGGGTGTGCAGCGCGACGATGCCTGCCGCGGCGGAGAGCGCCAGCAGGGGCAGCTTTTCGAGCAGCAGCGGCAGCGCCGCCCGCCGGATGCCGGCGGGTTGGGACGCCGCGGGTTCCGCCTTCGCCTGGCCGCCGCCGGCCGCGGTGCCCGGCTCGGCCGGCGGCGGCGAGAGACGGCGCAGAGGCCAGAAGTCGAGGATAAGGAGCGCCAGGGGCAGCGTCACGGCCATCGGCTTGGCCGCCAGGGCCAGCGCCATCCCGAGCACCACGAGCAGGTAGCGCGCCGGCGAAGGCCGGCGGGCGTAGCGCAGGTAGGCCGCCAGGGTCAGCATCCAGAAGACGCCGCAGAGGACGTCCTTGCGCTCGGCCACCCAGGCCACCGACTCGACGTGCGTGGGGTGGACGGCAAAAAGCGCCGCGACCGCCGCGCTGCGCAGGGCGGCACCGGTCATCCGCCGCAGCACCTCGAAGAGCAGCAGCACGCCGGCGAGATGGAGCAAGAGGCTGGTCAGGTGGTGGCCTTTGGGATTGAGGCCGAAGAGCTCGCAGTCGAGCATGTGGGAGAGCAGGGTGAGCGGATGCCAGTTGGCTCTCTGCGTGTCGGTCAGCGCCCAGCGCAGACCTTCCAGGGTGAGGCCCGCCTGCACGATCGGGTTCTCGGTCACGTACTGGCGGTCGTCGAAGATGATGAAGCCGTTGCGCAGCGCCGGCAGGTAGGCGGCGAGAGTGAGGAGGGTGAGGCCGAGGTGCAGGTAGAGGACGAGCCGCCGGCGCCGCCGCTCGCCCGCCTCATCCGCCTGCCACGCCGCGGCGGGCGCCCGGACCGCGGCCCGGGTGTCCATGGCGGCGGCCTGTGGCTCCAAGATCCCTGGCATCGGCGAGTCCGGTAACCCGGCCGCCAACTCTACAAGATCTGAGCGCGGGGCGCGGGGGCGGGAGCGTGCAGAGGCTCCAGCACGAATCTGGCACTGCCGCGGCAGTCGTATTAGAGTCAGCCAACAAGCGGTCCGCGCAGAGAACGGGCGGGCGAGGCCGGGACTTCGGCCGGGCGCCGGGACCGCCAACCGAAAGGAGCGACAGATGAAGGAGCGCGAGCTGAGCAGGCGGGACTTCGCGGTGTTGGGCCTCGCCGCCTTTGGCGGCGTCGTCGCAGGTTCGGTGCTGGCCGAGCGCAGGGCCATGGCGGCGGAAGTCGCAAAGAGCGACGACAGCCGATGGCTCAAGGACCCGCACCTGTGCTGCGGCCTCAACACCTGCAAGGGCAAAGGAAAGGGCGCGAGCAACGACTGCGCCGGCCAGGGCACCTGCGCCACCGTCGCGGCCCATGCCTGCAAGGGGCAGAATAGCTGCGCGGGCGAGAGCCCGGAAGGCAACAATACCTGCGCCGGCAAGGGGAGCTGCGCGGTGCCGATGAAGGGCGAGGGTTGGAAGAAGGCGCGGACGGCCTACGAAGCCGCGATGAAGAAGGCGGGCCGCAAGTTCGGACCGGCACCCAAGGAGTGCGCCGCCTGAGCCTGGCCGGGCATCGCGGGGACCCGGCGCACCGCCGCGACCGGCGCGAGCGTGCCGTCGCCCCTATGCAGACCGCCGCACGACCATGAAACCCCCGCGGCTAGGGCACGACAACCTCGGCCTGGGCGTCGGGCTGCGCAGCGTGCATTTCGATCACATCCTGCGGCACCAGCCGGAAGTCGACTGGTTCGAAGTGATCAGCGAGAACTTCGTCGATTCCGGCGGGCGGCCGCGCTACGTGCTGCAACAGATCGCCGAGCGCTACCCCGTGGTGATGCACGGCGTGTCGCTTTCCATCGGTTCGACCGACCCGCTCGACCTCGCCTACCTGGGCAAGCTCAAGAGGCTGGCGAGCGAGGTCAAGGCGCGCTGGGTCTCCGACCATCTGTGCTGGACTGGCGTCCTGGGCAGGAACAGTCATGACCTCCTGCCGGTGCCCTTCACCGAGCAGAGCCTGCGCCACATCGTCGCGCGGCTGCGCATCGTGCAGGACGTGCTCGAGCGCCCCTTCGTGCTCGAGAACCCGAGCTCCTACGTGACCTTCGAGCACTCGACGATGAGCGAGTGGGAGTTCGTCTGCCGGCTGGCGGAGGAGGCCGACTGCGGCCTGCTGCTCGACGTCAACAACGTCTACGTGTCGAGCTTCAACCACGACATGGACCCGGAGGAGTTCATCCGCTCGCTGCCGCACGAGCGGATCGTCCAGTTCCACCTGGCCGGGCACAGCAACTACGTAACCCACCTGATCGATACGCACGACGACCACGTGATCGATCCGGTCTGGCGGCTCTACCGCCAGGCGCACCAGGCAACCGGCGGCGCGTCGACCCTCCTCGAGTGGGACGCCAAGATCCCGCCCTTTCCGGTGGTGCACGCCGAGGTGCTCAAGGCGCGCCGCTTCATGGACCGGCATCTGCCGGATGTACCAGCCGCGGCGGCAGCCGATGAAAACGGCGACGAGGAGGCCGCGGCACGCGCGGCGGCAGGGGTGGAGAGCATGGCCGCCGGCGGACCGGGCCCGCCACTGCCTCACCCCCTGCACCACGTCCGTCCGGAGGTGGCGTGAAACGCGGGGCACCGGCCGGAAGTAGTGAGAAGGGCAAGCCAGGCGCCGACGGTGGGCCGGGCGCCGCGGCGCCTTCCCTCGACGTCGTGCAACGCTGGTTCCAGGAGGTCATCACGCATCCCGGCGGCGCCAGCCAGGGAATTGCCTCGGCCGAGGCGCAGCGCTTCATCCCGCTCGGACGCGGCGAGCTCGAGCGGATGGTGCGGCGCTCGCGGCGGCTGACCGCGACGGAACGGCTGTCGATCTACGCGCACGCTTACTATGCCCGGTTGCTCGAATGCCTCGGCGAGTGTTTCCCGGTGCTCGCACGCGCGCTCGGCGAGGAGGTCTTCGACAGCCTCGCCTTCGAGTACCTGCAGCGCTACCCGTCGCGCAGCTACACCCTCGACCGCCTGGGCGAGAGCTTCGCGCGTTTTCTCGAGGAGACCCGTCCCGACCGGGACGGCGACGCTGACAGCGCCGAAGAGCCTGCCACTCCGGCCTGGCCGGACTTCCTGATCGACCTCGCCCTGTTGGAGTGGACGATCGCCAGGGTTTTCGACGGCCCCGGCGTCGAGCGCCAGCCGCTGCTCGGACCGGACGATGTGCGGACGCTTGGCGCGCAGGGCTTTGCCGCGGCGCGCCTGGCGCCGGTCGTCTGCCTGCGCCTGCTCGCCTTCCGCTACCCGGTCAACAGCTACTACACGGCGGCGCGCCGGGCGGGGCCCGGCGACGAGCCGCCCCTTCCCGGGCCCGGAGCGGAGTACGTCGCGCTGTGCCGCAGCGACTTCGTCGTGCGCCGCTACCCCCTGGAAAGGGCGCAGTACGTCCTGCTGAAAACGATCGAGTCCGGGGCCTCTGTAGGCGATGCCCTCGCCGCCGCGGCGCAAGAAAGCGAGCTCGGGGACGAAGAGTTGGCAGCCGCCCTCGGCGACTGGTTCCGTACCTGGGCCGCGGCGGGCTTCTTCCAGTCAGTCGCCTAGAAAGAATCTCGTCCGTGCGTCAAGGGCGGGGGCGTCCCCTTCCCCACCGGCCACCGCAGGAATCAGTCTCCCAGGCCGAGGCGTGACGCGATGACGGTCAGCCTGCGGTCGAGAGTCCAGAGTGGCGCGTGGTCGAGGGCGTTCCGGGGCGGATGGGGGTCGCCGCCGGTCCGCTGATCGCGATTACCAGGAATTGACAAAAGACGCTTGCCGAGCGTATTATTCGCCTCCGAAGGTGACCCGCGATGGACCAGCGCACCGCGTCGCCGGCCCGTGTAAGTGCTTTGATTACCGCGCTTTGATTACCACCTCTATGCAGGGCTCGTTCCAGTCCATCGCCCGGCCCGCGATCGCGGAGAGCTTCCCGCCGGAACGGCAGGAGGTGCGCCGCCGGCATGTCGGCAGCAGCGAGGCGGCGGCCCTGTTCAATCTCAGCCCGCACCTGACGCGCCTCGAGCTCTACCTGCGCAAGCGGGGAGAGATCCCCGAGCCGGACCTCTCCGGCAACGAGGCGGTCTCGTGGGGAAACTACCTCGAGCCGGCGATCGGCCAGGCGGTGGCAGACCGCACCGGCTGGGCGGTGCGCAAGGTGCACAGGTACGTCACCCATCCGGCGGTCGAAGGGATGGGGTGCTCGCTCGATTTCGAGATCCTCAACCACCAGCGCGGCCCCGGCGTGTTGGAGATCAAGACCGTCGATCGCCTGGTGTTCCTGCGCGAGTGGCCGGATGACCTGCCGCCGATCCACCACGAGCTCCAGCTCCAGCACCAGCTGGCTTGCACGCAACGCACCTGGGGAGCCTTCGGCGTCCTGGTCGGCGGCAACCATCTGCGGGTCATCCCTTACGAGCGCCACCTCGGGGCCATCGCGCGCCTCGAGCGCGAGGTGGAAAGCTTCTGGCGCGAGGTCCAGGAAGGCCGCGAACCCAGGCCCGACTACCGGAGCGACCTCGCCGCACTGTGCGCGCGTTACCGCGAGACCCGGCGCGGCAGCTTCCTCGATCTGCGCGGCAGCTCGCGGGCGCGCGAGCTCTGCGACGCCTACTCGGCCGCCGCCGATGCGGAGCGCGACGCCCGGCAGCGCAGGGAGGCCGCCAAGGCCGAGCTGCTCGACCTGATCAAGACCTCGGAGACGACCTGGATCGACGGCTACTGCATCCATGCCGGAACGGTCGAGGGGAGCTCGGTCTCGTACGTCCGCAAGCCCTACCGCAGCTTCCGCGTCAACAAGGCAGCCCGCGCGGGAAGGAGTCACTGAAGATGTCGACCAAGGCGCGCTCGCCGCGCAAAGATTCGCCCGCCGCCTCACGCGACGCCCTGGCGCGCCGCAAGCCGCCCGCACGCTCGCCCAACACGCGCCTGCCGCGCAAGGACGCGTCGGTGCAAACGGCCGCCGCGTCCGCGCGCGGTATTGGAGCCAGTGTCGCCAAGGGCGCCAGGGGCGGCAATGGCAGCCGCAAGATGCCGGCCGCCGCCGGCGCCGCCGAGCTCGATCACCCCAATGGGCTCGCGGCGCAGCGCGAGATGCTGGCCCTGATCGAGACCTCCGGCGAGCTGAGCGACAGCCGTTACGAGCCGCGCGACCTGCCGAGCGCCATCACGCTGGCGCGGATGATCGCCGCCTCTCCTCTCTGTCCGCAACCGCTGCGCGGCCGCGAAGCGGACGTGCTGCTGGTGATGATGACCGGCGCCGACATGGGGCTGACCACCATGCAGTCGCTGCGCAACCTGCACGTGATCAACGGCCGCGTGGGGTTGAGCGCGGCGATGATCCGCGGCCGCTGCCAGAAGCACTCCGACTGCGAGATCTTCGAGGTCGCCGAGGCCGACGCCGCGCACGCCGTGATCGAGGTCAAGAAGCGGAGCTGGGGAGAGCGCCGGCTGGTGGCCTGGACGCTCGAGGACGCGCAACGCGCCGGCCTCGTCCAGCCCGACTCGTTGTGGGGCAAGTGGCCGCAAGAGATGTGCGTGGCGCGCGCCACCACGCGCGCCGCCTCGATGTACTTCCCCGAGGTCACCAGCGGACTGCTCTCCGAGGAGGATCTGCGCGAGATGCCTCCCGACCCCGGGCCGGCCGCCGCCGGTCTGGTCGAAGAAGCCGGCCGGCTGGCCATGTCGTCGCTCGACCTCTTCGCGTCCGCCTGCGGGCCCGACGAAGCGACGGAAGGGCCGCCCGACGAAGACGCCGAAGCGGACGCCGCCGCGCCGTCGCCGCCCGCGGCCGCGGGCAACGGCCGAGACCGCAAGTAAGGCACGGCCGGGAGCGGTCCGGAACGGACCGCCGGCGATCCCCCCTATCTGCTATCGGGAAGCGGCGGCTTCGCCACGACGCCGCTCGAGAGCGACGCCGGCGGAGGCGCGGTTCAGACACCCCGCCGTGCCGCCTCATTAGAGCTCGCCTACCGCGGCTCGGGCGGGTCAGCCTGCCCGGCGCGCGGCGGCGGCGAGGGCGAGCCAAGCGGCGAGGGAGGCGTGCTTCTCGTCCTGGCGCCAGGGCGGGCCGAGGGACTTGCCGAGGGCGGCGAGGCGGCGCTGCAGCTCGGCGGCGGGGATGCCGAGCTCGGCGGCGCCGAGAGCGTAGAGATCGCGCTCGCGCACCGCGGTGACGGGCAGGCCGCAGCGCTCGCCGGCGCGGACCAGGGCGCGGCGGAAGAGCGCGCCTTCGGCGGTGTGGACCAGGGCATGGGAGGCGAGCGTCGCGGCGAGCGGCGGGAGGGGCTTGCCGGAGCCCAGCAGGACGCCGTAGCCGGCGACTTCGTAGCCCTGGGCCGCCAGATCGTCGATGGCGGCGCGCAGGCCGTGCTCGGCCCGGAGCTCCGCCTCCGCGGCGGAACGCTCGACGAGCTGCGCGGCGGACTCGAGAGCGAGCTGCCGCGCGGCGTGATAGGGCTGCTTGGCTCCGGGCAGGCCGGGGATGGCCAGGTCGAGCTGCCGCCGCTCGATCGCGGCCGGCGAGGCCGGCGGCCCGGCGACGACCACCAGCACCGCCCATCCCGAGTGCGCCCGGACCCCCAGGGCGGCGGCGGTCATGGCCGCGCGGCGGGCGGCTGGCGGACGGCCTCCTCCGGGCCGGTGGCGGCCGCCTCCTGGGCGCAGGCCGCGGCCGTTGCGACGACTCCGCACAATGCTGCGACGAGTAGAGCTCGCATCATCGTCCCTCCGTCAGAAGTCTTCGAGGCGGTGGATTTTACCCGGATTCCGACTGCAGCGGTAGACTATGGGAGATGAAGCCACTTCACGTGCATCGCGTGTGGGCACTCGGCGCCGGCCTTTCACTCCTTCTGTCATCCGTTGCGGGCACCGGCGAGTACAGGATCGCCTTCGTCGTGAGCCAAGGCATCTACGTGATGAACAATCGGGGATCCGATATAAAGCGTCTGACCGGCGACAAGATGGCTGTGCTGGTGGATGGCGCGTGGTCGCCCGATGGGCAAAGGATCATGTTCTTTGCGTTGCGGAAAGAGGACGCCAATCTCGGGCAGAAGTACAACATCCCCTTTCATTTTCCGATGTACGTAATGAATGCGGATGGCTCGAACCAGACGCGCTTGCTCGAAGTGCCCGTGCTGCCTGATGCCAAGTGGTCTCCGAACGGCACGAGCATCCTGTTTTCCTCGGCGTATGAGGCGTCGAGTTCGGAGGATCCGCAGAGTGCCGTCTATCTCTTGGACCTGGCGACCGGAAAGCACCGGCGGCTCACCAATCTGCCTGATGCCTCGGATGCGTCCTGGTCACCGGATGGCACACGGGTCGTATTATCCGCCAAGAGCGGGGAGTCGCGTGAGATCTATGTGATGAACGTGGACGGGACAAATCAGAAGCAACTAACGAAACTCGGCATGGCGGCGGTGAATCCGGTATGGTCCCCGGATGCTCGTAGAATCGCTTTCGTGGCAGATGGCTGGTTCATCATGGATGCCAACGGAGCGAACCAGAGGCGTGTCAGCCAACTGGAGGCGTCGAAAGTTGAATGGGCACCTGACGGCAAGCACCTGTTGGTGATTGGCCAAGGCGGCGCCTATGTCTGCGAAGCCGGCGGCGCCAACGGCAAGGGAATTGCGCAAGGGCATGGCCGGCTGATCGACGCGGTCTTCTCTCCGGATGCGCGGAGCGTCATCCTGCGATCACACGCGGGAGAAAACGATACGATCTATATCAGCAACATAGATGGCAGCAACCTGCGAGCTCTCAATCGCCATGTCGGTGAGCACGTGCTGTTCGCGGTTTCACCGATTTCGCGATAAGAACCGGCCGGCGGAGGGCGGCTCGCCGGAGGCGACAGGCGCCGCAGGCGTCCTTGCCCGGCGCGGGGCGCGAGCGGCTAGAATAGGGGCCTCTTTCCGGAGGTGCAAGCTTGAGCCCACTTCGCCGCGCTCTGTTCGCTTTGTCCGCCCTCTGCACGCTGGCGCTCGGATCTGCCGCGCTGCTCACCGCGCAAGGCTTCGACCCGGGCCTGCTGGCACACCTGCGCTGGCGCCTGATCGGACCGTTCCGAGGCGGGCGCACGGTGGCGGCGGTGGGCGTCCGCGGGCAGCCCTACGTGTTTTTCATCGGCGTCAACAACGGCGGCGTGTGGAAGACCACCAACGCCGGCCGGACGTGGACGCCGATCTTCGACGGCCAGCCGACGCAGTCGATCGGCGCGATCGCTGTCGCGCCGTCGAACCCGCGGATCATCTACGTGGGCAGCGGCGAGGGGCTGCAGCGGCCCGATCTCTCGGTCGGCGATGGGATCTACAAGTCGAGCGACGGCGGGGAGACCTGGCAGCACCTCGGCCTGCGCGACGGCCAGCAGATCCCCGCCCTGCTGGTGGACCCGCGCGACGCGCGCCGCGTGTTCGCGGCGGTCCTGGGTCATCCCTACGGCCCCAACCAGGAGCGCGGCGTGTTCCGCTCGACCGACGGCGGCGCGAGCTGGCAGAAAGTGCTCTCCAAGGACGAGAACACCGGCGCCGTGGACCTGGCTTTCGATCCCGCCGACCCGCAGACCGTCTATGCCGCCCTGTGGGCGGCGCGGCAGCCGCCCTGGGAGACGCAGAACGCTTCTTCCTTTCTCGGTCCGGGCAGCGGTTTGTACAAGTCCAGCGACGGGGGCTCGACCTGGAAGCAGCTCGGCGAGGGGCTGCCCACCATCGCCCAGGGCCTGGGGCGGATCGGGATCGGCATCGCGCCGAGCCAGCCGAGCCGCCTCTACGCGCTGGTGGACGCGGACGCCCAGCACGGCGGGCTGTACCGCTCCGACGACGCGGGCGCCAGCTGGCAGCGGGTCAACGCGGAGGACCGGATCTGGCGGCGCGGCGGCGACTTCGCCGAGGTGAAGGTCGATCCCAAGGGCGCCGACATCGTCTACGTGTGCAACACCTCCACCTACCGCTCGAGCGACGGCGGGAAGAGCTTCGTCGCCATCAAGGGAGCGCCAGGCGGCGACGACTACCATCGCATCTGGATCGACCCCGACCGCCCGCAGGTCCTGCTGCTCGCCGGCGATCAGGGCGCGGTCATCAGCCTCGACGCCGGCGCGACATGGAGCTCGTGGTACAACCAGCCGACCGCCCAGTTCTACCACGTGATCACCGACGACCGCTTTCCCTACTGGGTGTACGGCGCCCAGCAGGAGAGCGGCTCGGCCGGGGTCGCCAGCCGCGGCGACGACGGCCAGATCACGTTCCGCGAGTGGCATCCGGTGGGTGCCGAGGAGTACGGATACATCGCGCCCGATCCGCTTCATCCGGACCTCGTCTTCGGCGGCAGGGTGCAGCGCTTCGACCGCTCGACCGGCCAGGTGCAGGACGTCTCTCCCGAGCCGGTGCGCTCGGGCAAGGTGCGCTACGTGCGCACGCTGCCGCTGGTCTTCTCGCCGCTCGATCCGCGGACCCTCTATTTCGCCGCCAGCGTGCTGTTCAAGACCACCGACGGCGGGCAGAGCTGGCAGGCGATCAGCCCCGACCTGACGCGCGCTCAGCCGCGGGTGCCCGAAAACCTCGGCGCCTTCGCCGCCGCCGACCCGCAGCACGGCGCCCACCGCGGCGTGATCTACGCCCTCGCGCCGTCATTCAAGGACCTGGGCCTGCTGTGGGCCGGCACCGACGACGGCTTGATCCAGCTCACCCGCGACGGCGGCCGGCACTGGCAGGACGTCACGCCGCCGGCTCTGACGCCGTGGAGCAAGGTGTCGCTGCTCGCGGCTTCGCATACGGATGCCGCGGAGGCCTATGCCGCGGTCAACCGCTTCCGGCTCGACGACCTGCGCCCGCACATCTATCGCACGCGCGACTTTGGCAAGAGCTGGCAGGAGGTCGTCCGCGGCATCCCGGACAACGAGGTGGTCAACGCCGTGCGCGAGGACCCGGTGCGGCGGGGGCTGCTCTTTGCCGGCACGGAGCGCGGGGTCTACGTCTCCTTCGACGACGGCGACAACTGGCAGTCGCTGCGCCTCAACCTGCCGCCGACCTCGGTGCGCGACCTGGTGGTGCACGGCGACGACCTGGTGGTGGGCACCCACGGACGCTCGTTCTGGATCCTCGACGACGTCTCGTCGCTGCGCCAGCTCGACGCCCGACTGGCGTCACTGGCGGCGGCAGAGGCGCACCTCTTCCGGCCCGCCGCCGCCTGGCGCGTGCGCCGCGACCTCAACACCGACACTCCGCTGCCGCCCGACGAGCCGGCGGGCGAGAACCCGCCGGACGGAGCCGTGCTCGACTACCTGCTGCGCACGCCGCCGGCAGGCGCGGTGACGCTCGAGATCTTCGACGCCGCCGGACAGCTGGTGCGGCGGTTCGGGAGCGCCGATCCTCCCGAGGCGGTCGACCCGAAAGACCTGCATATCCCGGCCTGGTGGGTGCGGCCGCCGCGGCCGCTCGCGGCCGGCGCGGGCATGCACCGCTTCGTCTGGGACCTGCGTTTCCCCCCGCCCGAGGCGCTGGATCACGACTACCCGATCTCGGCCATCGTGAACGACACGCCGCGCGAGCCGCTCGGGCCGTTCGTGCTGCCGGGCGAGTACCAGGTCAAGCTGACGGTCGCAGGCCGCGCCTTCACCCAGCCGCTCGCGGTCAAGATGGATCCGCGGGTCAAGACTCCGCCCGAGGCCCTCGCCAGGCAGCTCGCGCTGGCCCGCGGCATCGTCGCCGCAATGGCCCGGGACACGGCGGCGCTGGGTCAGGTCCGCGCGCTGCGCGCGTCTCTCGCGCAGCTTCAGGTCAAGACGCCAGAAGGCGAGCTGGCGCGCGCCGCGGCGGCGCTCGGCGCCAAGGCCGCGGAGCTGGCCACCGGGGCGGAGCGTGGCGGCGCGGCAGGGGGCGGAGAGGAAAGCGGCCGGGCGGCAGACCTCACGCGTCTCAATGCCGACCTGGCGCATCTGCTGGGGATCGTCGAGGGCGCCGACGTGCCACCCACCACTCAGGCGGTGGCCGCCTTCAGCGAGCTCGAGCGCAGCCTCTCCGGGCTGCTGGCGCGCTGGCAGGAGCTGCGCGGCCGCGAGGGCGCGGCGCTCGACGAGCTGCTGCGGCGGGCCGGCCTGCCTCCCCTGCCTCTAAAGCCCTAAGACGAGCCGGAGGCCATCCTCGACTTCCTCCAGAAGACGGTTCGAGAGGTGACCCACTCGCTCCAGGAGCCGGCTCTTGTCGATGGTCGCTATCTGCGAGACGTTGACCACCGAGGGCTTCGTCAGACCGACTTCCCGCTTGCGACACAGCACATTCCCAGGGGCCTGGGCGAGGCGCGTGTTGGAGGTGATGGTGGCGACCACCACGGTCTGGATAGGACTCTCGTTGAATTCGTCGATCTGCAGGATAACGACGGGACGGCGGTATCCAGGCTCGGAACCCTCGGGACGCCCGAGCGCGGCCCACCAGACTTCGCCGCGGTGCGCTACCATTCCTCGCGCAGCGCATCAGCCTGAAGCCGCTCGATCACCGGGTCGACGGTCGAGGCAGCGGAGCCGTACACTGTGGCAAGTGACTCTCGTATATCCACGCCGCGATGGGCTTTCACGAAGGCCTCGACGGCCTGTGCGTAGAGCCGGCTGCGGGACATCCCGAGTCGCTTCGAGACGCGCTCCGCGGCTTTGAAGGTCGGATCTGGCACTGAGATAGCGACTTTCATGACAGAAGTATGACCAGGTAATACCCTATTGTCAACTGTCTTAGAGAGGCAAGGGCCGCGGCATCCGCCATGAACCAGCGTTGGGCGGTTCTCAAGTTCGGTGGCACGAGTGTGTCGACCGCGGAGCGCTGGCGCACCATCGCGGCGCTCGCCGAGCGCCGGCGCGCGGAGGGCCTGCGGCCGCTTCTGGTCTGCTCGGCGCTGGCCGGCATGTCGGACCGCTTGGAGGCGATGCTCGCCCTGGCGGTCGAGGACCGGCACGAGGCCGCGCTCGCGGAGATCGTGCAGCGGCACCTCGAGCTCGGCTCGGCCCTGGGCCTCGCGGACCCCGAGGCCACGCTCCGGCCGGACCTCGCGGAGCTGTCGCGGCTGGCGCTCGGCGCTTCGCTGCTGCGCGAGGCAGGGCCTCGCCTGAAGGCGCGAGTGATGGCCTTCGGCGAGCTGCTATCGACCCGCCTGGGAGTTGCCTATCTCGACGGGTGCGGCATCCCCACCGCCTGGCTCGACGCACGCACCGCGCTGGTGGCCCGCGACGAGCAGCCCGCCCGCGCCCGCACGCCTCGCTCCTACCTGGCCGCGAGCTGCGACCATGACCGCGACGAGGAGCTGCGCGCCCGGCTGGCCGAGGAGCCGGCAGCGGTGGTGGTGACCCAGGGTTTTATCGCCCGCAACCGGGAAGGCGAGACGGTCCTGCTGGGCCGCGGCGGCTCTGACACCTCCGCGGCGTACTTCGCCGCCAGGCTGGGGGCCGAGCGCTGCGAGATCTGGACCGACGTTCCCGGCCTGTTCACGGCCAACCCGGCTCTCATCCCGTCGGCCCGGCTGCTGCGCGCGCTCAGTTACGAGGAAGCCCAGGAAATCGCGACCATGGGCGCCAAGGTGCTCCATCCGCGGTCGATCCCGCCCCTGCGCCGCCACCGCATCCCGCTGCACGTCCTGTGCACCGACCGGCCCGAGGCGCCGGGAACGATCGTCTCCGAGGCGGGGCCGGAAGGCGGGCCCCAGGTCAAGGCTGTCTCCTCGCGCAACGGCATCACCCTGGTGGCCATGGAGACGGTCGGCATGTGGCAGGAGGTCGGTTTTCTCGCCGAGGTCTTCGCCTGCATAGCCCGCCACGGGATCTCCGTCGATTCGGTCTCGACCTCGGAGACCAACGTGACGATCTCGCTCGATCCCGGCGCCAATGCCCTGGACGGGGCGGTGATCCGCGACTTGCTGGGCGATCTCGCGCGCCACTGCGAGCCGCGCCTGATCGCACCGGCGGCCTCGATCTCCCTGGTGGGCAGGGGTATCCGCGCCATCCTCCACGAGCTCGGTCCGGTGCTGGAGGCCTTCGAGGAGCTGAAGGTCCACATGGTGACCCAGTCGGCGAGTGACCTCAACCTCACCTTCTTCGTCGACGAAGAGCAGAGCGAGCGCCTGGTGCGCCAGCTCCACGGGCTGCTCTTCGGTCACGCGGCGGAGAGCGCCGTGCTCGGCCCGGCGTGGAGCGAGCTGCGCGCGGGAGGGCCGGGACGAGAGAGCGGCGGGCCCGGCGGCGGCTTTGAGCCAGGGGACTGGTGGCGCGGACGGCGGGAGGATCTGCTGGCGCTGGCCGCCGGGCGGCCGCCGCTCTACGTCTACGATGCCGAGACGGTGGAAGAGGCGGCGCGAGCGCTGCTCGGGCTCGTGGCAATCGACCGTGTCCTCTACTCGGTCAAGGCCAACAACCATCCGGGTGTGCTCGGCATCCTGCACGAGCTGGGCTTGGGCTTCGAGTGTGTGTCGGTCCCCGAGCTCGAGCACGTGCTCGGCCTGTTCCCCGAGCTCGACGCGGCACGGCTCCTGTTCACTCCCAACTTCGCCACGCGCGAAGAGATCGAGCGCGGCTTCGCTCTCGGGGCGCGGGTGACGATCGACAACTTGCAGCCGCTCGCGGCCTGGCCGGAGCTGTTCGGCGGGCGGGAAATCTTTCTTCGGCTCGACCCGGGCCAGGGCCGCGGTCACCATATCCACGTGCGCACGGCTGGCGCCCAATCCAAGTTCGGCCTGGCGGCCGAGCAGCTCGACGAGCTTCCGGCGCTGCTCGATCTCTGTGGCGCCCGGGTCGTCGGGCTCCATGCCCACGTGGGCAGCGGCATCCGCACAACCGAGGCATGGGGCGAGGTGGCGCTCTTCCTTGCCGGCGCGGCGCGGCGCTTTCCGGCGGTCCGCGTCCTCGACCTGGGAGGCGGGCTCGGGGTGCCGGAAAGGCCGGGTCAGCTCCCCCTGGATCTCGCGGCGCTCGATGCGGGCCTGCGCCGCTGCAAGCAAGCCAATCCCGGAGTCGAGCTGTGGATGGAGCCCGGCCGCTTCCTGGTCGCCCAGGCGGGCGTGCTGCTGGCGCGGGTCACCCAGGTCAAGCAGAAGGGGGAGGTGACCTACGTGGGCGTGGAGACGGGTATGAACTCGCTCATCCGGCCGGCGCTCTACGGCGCCTACCACCCGATCGTCAACCTCTCCCGCCTCGACGAGCCCGCCACACAAGTGGCCCACGTCGTCGGGCCGATCTGCGAGACCGGCGACATTCTCGGCCGTTCGCGGCGGCTGGCGCCCGCCGCGGCGGGCGACGTGATGCTGATCGCCGGGACGGGGGCCTATGGGAGGGTGATGAGCTCACGGTACAACATGCGGGAGCCGGCGGGGGAGGTGCTGCTGGCGAAGAGGGGCGCGACCTGTACTACAGTCCGCGGGGATGAGGATTCTGGCGGCCGCAACGTTGCTGGCCATCCGCCTGGCGCTGGCCGCGGACGGCAGGGCGGATGAGCTCGGCGAGCTGACCGCAACGCTGGCGCGCCTGCCGGCCACCGACCCGCTGCGGGCCGGCCTCGACCTGCAGGTCTTTCGCCGGTCCAAGCTCGACAACTATGTCGATCACTCGCGGGTCGCGCTCGAGCTCGAGGCCGGGCCGGAGGGCGTCAGGGTCGACTATCCGCGCGCCGTCCTCAAGCAGGCGGACCAGGAACTGCGCGGCCAGACGGTCGACCCCGAGAAGAAGACCCCGACGTGGACCGCGCTCGGCGCCCTCACCCTCAACGAGGTCGCCGAGGTCCTCGACTGCTCCGTCTCGCTCGCCCGCGACCTGCCCCTGGCGAAGCTCGTCGAGACCCGGGCGGCGAGCTACCAGGGACGGCCGGCCCGGCTCCTCCTCCTCAATCTGACGCCGCGCCTGTCGAAGGAAGCGCGCAAGCACGTCAAGAACGCCGAGAGCACCATGTCGATCTGGGTCGGCGAGGACGGGCTGCCGCTCGCCGCGGAGCGCACCGACCGCACCCGCGGCACCTTCCTGCTCCTGGGCTTCGAAAACGTCCGCAAGCAGAGCTGGGCCTTCGGCAGGCGAGGCAACCGCCTCTTTGCCCTCCGCCACCAGGTGGAAGACAGCGCCTCCGGCCTGGGCCAGAGCTTCCAGAACCGCGTCCTCGCCGTCCTCAGCGTCCGGTAAAAGGGACGCTGAAACAAAAAGGAGCTGGAACGAAAGTTAGCTCGCCAGGGGCGGGGGCGTCCCCTTCCCCCCCGGCCACCGCTGGGCAGGGACCCGGCGGTTCCGGAAAAACGGGAAGGGGACCGAGAGGGGTTGCGGGGGGCGATCCGATAGACGCTTCGAGCAGTCCACCACCACCACGTCGCAGGGCCTTCTCGAGGTAAGGAGCGTCACTCTGTAACCGGCCCACGCGGGTAGCCGTCTGTCCGGTTGAAGGGAGCGACAGGCGCCCTTGCCGCCCGCGACGATGAGAGGCGGGCTCACTCAACGCGAAAGCACGAAAGGAGTTGTCATGAACCTTCCCGCCTGGAAGCAGAAGAGCTTGATGGGGCTCGCCCTGGTCGGGCTGCTCGCGGTGCCGCTGCTGGCCCAGATGCCGGCGGCCGGACCGGGGGGCGACCACCACGGCATGATGAAGCAGCATCTGCATGCGCTCGGCACCCAGCTCGGCCTCACCCAGGATCAGATCGCCGCCACCAAGCAGATTGCCCATGACCTGATGACCCAGGCGCAGCCGATCCATGAGGCCCAGGCAGCGCTGCACACCCAGCTCAAGGCCGCCCTCGACGCGCCCAACCCCGATCCCGCCGCCGTCGGCCAGCTCGTCATCTCGATGCATCAGAACCGGCAGAAGGCCAAACCCTTGTTCGACGAGTTCGACAAGAAGTTCTCCGCCCTCCTCACCCCCGACCAGCTCACCAAGTACGAGGCCCTCAAGCAGTCCCATCACGGGCATTTCGGCAGCCCCTTCGGCGGCCCCCTCGGCGACCACTAGAGACCCCGCGGCCAGCAGGCCGCCGCCAAGCCTCAGTCAGCACACTCATCGTGGGCGGGCCGTGAAGGTCCGCCCTTGTCTTTTTCGTCCTAGCTGCCACCGCCTGCGGCGACACCGAGGTATGAAACGGCGCTCGCTAATTGGCGTTGGCGGCCTCAGATCTATCGGATCGCCCCCCGCAACCCCTCGATCCCCTTCCCTCCCCTCCGGGGGGGAAGGGGACGCCCCCTCCCCTGGCGTACTGACTCACCAATCCGGATGCGCATATTTCTTGACAATGCGCATCGGGCTTGCTACAAAGAGGGCATGGCGCGGCTCAACATCTCGCTCCCTGCCGACCTGTACGAGGCCACCAAGAAGTGGCGGGGCGCCAGGAACCTGTCCCAGATCTGCGCCCAGGCGCTCGCCGAAGAGCTCGATGCGGCCGAGACCGCGCGCGCCGGCGAGGGGCTCGCGACGATCTTGCAGCCGGAGTCGAGGACCGAACAGGCGCTGCGAGCGGAATTCGGCCTGGCGGAGGCCAGCGTCGTGGACGCCGGAAGCGGCCAGGAAGAGCTGCGCGACGCTCTCGGGCGGCGCGGCGCGGAGTACCTGAACCGCTGGCTCTGTGATGGCAGCCTCCTCGCCATCGCAGGCGGCCGGCAGATGTGGGGCGTGGTGCGCCACCTCTCCCCGCGCTCCGTTCGCGTCACCATCACGGCGGTCGGGGTCGAGCAGAACGACCCGCGCGTCCTGCACGTCCACCCCAACACCTTGACCACCCTGCTGTGGCTGCTCTACAGCCCGGGGGCGGCAGCACGGCTGGTCGCCGCGATCCCGCCAGGCTCGCTCTGGTTCGGCGCCCTGCCCCCTGCCAGCCGCCCGAGCTACTTCGTGCTCGCCTCCTGCGGGCCGTTTTCGGAAGCTTCGCCGTTTGCCAGCCTGATCGGCGCCGACGCCACCGCGGCGCTTCTCCGGCGCCGCGCGGCCGGGGATTTCAACTACGTGTTCTTCGACCAGCGCGGCAAGATCCTCGAGCTCGCCCCCGACTGGCCGCTCCCCGGCGGCCTGCGCTACAGCTCGGTCCTGCCAGCGGCGTTGCTCCGCGGCCTGTCCGCGCGACCCGATGCCAGGGTCATCCTGGTGGCGGGCGGCAGCGACAAGCTGCCGGCGATCAGCAACGCTCTGCGCCACAGGCTGTGCAACGTCCTGATCACCGACGGCGCCAGCGCCGCCGAGCTCCTGGAAAGAAAGGCGCCATGACGCAAGAAGATCCGGCAAAGTCGATCGCCGTCGTCGATCTGGGCGGCCAGTATTGCCACCTCATCGCGCGTCGCCTGCGCGACCTGCGGGTGCGGGCACGCATCTTCTCTCCCGACGTCGCCGCCGACGCCTTCAGGGGCTATGCCGGCATCATCCTCTCGGGCGGACCGAGCAGCGTCTACGATGCGGACGCGCCGTCGGTGGATCGGCGCGTCGTGGAGCTCGGCACTCCGCTCCTCGGCATCTGCTACGGCCACCAGCTCCTGGCGAAGTATCTCGGCGCCGCCGTCAATCCGGGCGAGCGCGAGTACGGGCTGAGCCGCCTCTCGATCGTCGAACCGGACTCCCTGTTCCGCGGCACGCCGGGCAGCCAGCAGGTGTGGATGAGCCATTCCGATACGGTGAGCGGCCTGCCGCCCGGCCTGATGCATCTGGCGCGGACGGACAGATGCGAGGTCGCAGCGTTCGGCGACCCGGTGCGCAAGCTGTTCGGCGTTCAGTTCCATCCCGAGGTCACACACAGCCAGCATGGGACGGAAATCCTGCGCAACTTCGTCCTCGACGTCTGCCGCGTGGAGCCGGACGCCGGCGCCGCATCGCGGCTCGCAGACCTCGAGGAGGAGATCCGAACGCGGGTGGGCGGCCGGTCGGTCTTCTTCCTGGTCAGCGGCGGCGTGGACTCGAGCGTCGCGTTCGCCCTGTGCGCGCGCGCCCTGCCGCCGGGCCGCATCCTCGGCCTCTACGTCGACACCGGCCTGATGCGCAAGGGCGAGGCTGCGGAGCTGCGCGAGAGCTTCGCGCGGCTGGGACTGCAAGACCGGTTGCGCGTCCGCGACGAGTCGGCCCGCTTTCTCGCCGCGCTCGCGGGGGTCGTCGAGCCGGAGACGAAGCGGCAGATCATCGGACGCCTCTTCGTCGAGGTGCAGGCGGAGGCACTGCAGGAGCTCGGCGTCGAGGAGGGAGGATGGCTGCTGGGTCAGGGCACGATCTACCCGGATACGATCGAGTCCGGCGGCTCGGCGGGCCGCGCGGCGGTCATCAAGACGCACCACAACCGATGCGCCGAGATCCTGGCTCTCATCGAGAAAGGCCAGGTGATCGAGCCGCTCTCCCAGTTCTACAAGGACGAGGTGCGGGAGATCGGGCGCGCCTTGGGCCTCGATCCCGGCCTGACGAACCGCTGGCCGTTTCCCGGGCCGGGGCTGGCCATTCGCCTGTTGTGCAACGACCTGGACGAGCCGCGCGCGGCGCAGCGCATCGAGATCGGGGCCGGGCGCGGCGGCTACGAGGCCTGGCACCTGCCGCTGCGCAGCGTCGGCGTCCAGGGCGACGGCCGCACCTACCGCGAGGTGGTGGCCCTGAGAGGGCCGATCGATTATCCGCGGCTGCAAGAGATCAGCTCAGAGACCTGCAACGCAAGCGCGCTTTACAACCGGGTGATCGCGCAGCTCGCCGGCAATGGTGAGAGCGGTGACCTGGCGAACATGCGAGTCGGTCCCGCCCAGGTTACGGCGAAGCGCCTGGAGACCCTGCGCGAGGCAGACTTCATCGCTCGCTCGTCGATGCGCGAGGCCGGGCTGGCGGATGCGGTCTGGCAGTTCCCGGTGATCTTGCTGCCCGCCGGCTTCGGCGGCGGCGAGAGCGTCGTCTTGCGGCCGGTCAACTCGACCGACGGCATGACGGCGAATTTCGCGCGCCTGCCGCTCGACCTGCTCGACAAGATGGCCGGCGCCATCTGCTCGCTGCCCGGCGTCGACGCCGTCTTCCTCGATTGCACCGACAAGCCCCCCGCCACGATCGAGTGGGAGTGAATCGACTCGGCGGCTCCGGGAGCCGCCGAGGGGGTCCAGCTCTCGAGGGCGTTACAGCACCCCGACTGCAGCGAAGGCCGGCACGACCGGGCAGACCTGCGACGCTTGCCGGATCTGGCCGAGGGTCTGCTTCTGAGGATCGGACAGCACCGAGACGAATTGCGCCGCGGACGCCGCCGCGATCGCCTGGACTTGCGTCCGGAGGACCCGGATCTCGATGAGAAGGCGGCCGAGCTGCATCGGGTCGGGGTTGTCGCCACCGAGAAGGGCCGCGATCGCCTGTTCGTGCTGCTGGATCTGTTCCGCCAGCGGCCGGATGGATTCCGCCTTCGCCGCCAGGATCTGCGCCAGCGTGTGAGCCTGGTCGTCGCTGAGCTTGAGGACCGCCGCCACGATCTGGATTGGAGAATATTCTTCCGGAGCTTCTCCGGTTACCGTTGCGCCGGCGGGATTCCGTGCGGCGAGGACCGGGGGCGCACCCCAGACTCCGCACAGCAACGCGAGGGCCGCAACCACTCCCACCCACCGCCAGTGAAGTTGTCGTCTCATCTTCGCATCCTCCTGTCTCGTTCGTTCTGACCCCTTCGAGGCCGACTGAGGTCGATTGAGGTCGATCTGCCGGCACGGCTGCTGCTGCCGTTCCCGGCGCTGCTTTGTCAGTTGGTGGCCCCCGAAGCGGAGCCATATGACACTCGGGCGCCGGGGAGCGGGTCAGGCGGAGGGGGCGGCCGGACGAGGGAGATCGGCGGTGGGGCGGAATTGCGGCGGACGGCGGTGCTTGGTGGCCTGCTCGAGGGAGAAGGCGAGCTTCAAGAGAGTGGGCTCGGAGAAAGCGCCGCCGATGAAGGAGAGGCCGACGGGGAGGCCGGAGGCGTAGCCGATGGGCACGGTGATCGAGGCGTAGCCGGCGACGGCGGCGGGAGAGGAGCTGCCGCCGCTATCGGAATCGCCGTTGACCAGGTCGATGAGCCAGGGAGGTCCGCCGGTGGGGGCGACGATGGCGTCGAGCCGGTGCTTGGCGAGGGTGGCGTCAATGCCCTTCTCGCGGGAGAGCCGACGGTTCTTGGCCAGCGCCTTGCGGTAGTCGGGCGAGGTCAAGGGGCCCTTGGCCTGGGCGCGGACGAAGAGCTCCTGGCCGAAGAAAGGCATCTCCTCGGCGCGGTGGCGGTCGTTCCAGGCGATGAGCTCGAACAGTGAATGGACCGGGGCGGCGGCGCCGAGGCCGGCCAGATAACGGTCGAGATCGGCCTTGAACTCGTAGAGGAGTACCTCGAGCTCCGTGTCGTCGAACTGGCCGGCGGTGTCGATGTACGCCGGGTCGACGATGACCGCGCCCTGCCGCTTCATCGCGTCGATGGCGGCCTCCGCCAGGCGGTCGGCGGCCGGACTGTAGCCCATGTAGCGCTTGCGGGCGACGCCGAGGCGCGCGCCGCGCAGGCCCGCGGCGTCGAGGAAGCGGGTGTAGTCGCCATGCGCCTTGCCGCGGCTGGCGGCGGTCTCGGGGTCGCTCGGGTCGATGCCGGTCATGGCACCGAGCAGCACGGCGGCGTCGGCGACGGTGCGCGCCATGGGGCCGGCGGTGTCCTGGCTGTGAGCGATAGGGATGACGCCAGAGCGGCTGATCAGCCCCAGGGTGGGCTTGATGCCGACCAGCGAGCACGCGGCGGAGGGCGAGACGATCGAGCCGTCGGTCTCGCTGCCGACCGCGGCCGCGGCATAGCCGGCCGCGGTGGCCGCCGCCGAGCCCGAGCTCGAGCCCGACGGGGTGCGGTCCAGGGCGTAGGGGTTGCGGCACTGCCCGCCCCGCCCGCTCCAGCCGCTGGAAGAATGGGTCGAGCGGAAGTTGGCCCACTCGCTGAGATTGGTCTTGCCCAGGAGGACTGCGCCCGCCTCGCGCAGCCGCTGCGCCACGAAGGCGTCGCGCGGCGGGATCGAGCCCGCCAGCGCCAGCGACCCGGCCGTCGTCGTCATGCGGTCCGCCGTGCCGATGTTGTCCTTGAGCAGGATCGGGATGCCGTGCAGCGGCCCGCGCGGCCCCTTGGCCTTGCGCTCCGCGTCGAGCGCGTCGGCCACCGAGAGCGCCTCCGGGTTGGTCTCCAGCACGGCCCGCAGCTCCGGTCCCTGGCGGTCGAGGGACTCGATGCGCGCCAGGTACTTCTCGACCAGCCCCCGGGAGGTGTACTTGCCCGATTGCAGGCCGGCCTGGAGGTCGGCGATCGACACCTCCTCGAGCTCGAACGGGGCTGCCGGCGCCGGCGCCGCGGCGGCCTCGCTCCCCGCCGCCGGCCCCGAGCCGGCCGAGCCGGAAACGGGCTGCGCTCGCTCGGGCGGGGCCGCAACCGCAATCCCGGAGAGTGCCGGACCGGCAATCGCCAGGGCTCCTCCCAGCAGGCCCGAGCCAAGCACGGCCCGGCGGGTCAACTCGGTTCGAGGTCCACCGTCACGGCTATCCTGGTCGGACACCGTCCCTCCCGTCTTCCGGCCCTGGAGTCCTCCCCCGGCGAGTCCACGCCGTCGCGGAAAGCTCGGGCCTGGTTGACCAACGAAAGCGCGCGAGGACTATAGCGCAACTCCTCGCGGGCTCGACCGTCTGGCTGACCGCGAGTTGAGGTGAAAAGGGCTACACTACGGGGACGGCAGGACTCGGGAGGGGGAAGGTGGCCTGTTTCGCAGCCGGCAAGCCGAAGTCAGCTCTGCTCGCGGCGGCGGCCGCGGCGGCGGCGTGGCTGGGACTGTGGCCGTGGGCGGCGGCGGGAGCCGCGGCCCAGGACCTCCAGGCGTTCGCCGCGCGCACGACGGTGCACGTGCTCGCCAACGGCTGGACTTTCATCCTGGTCGAGCGGCCGGTCGCGCCGGTGTTCTCGTTCTGCACCCTCGCCAACGTCGGATCGGCGCAGGAGGTGGAGGGGATCACCGGGCTGGCGCACATGTTCGAGCACATGGCGTTCAAGGGCACCGAGCACGTCGGCACCCGCGACCCCGAGGGAGAGCGCAAGGCGATGGACGCGGCGGAGGCTGCCTACCAGGCGTGGCAGGCGGCGCGGCTGGCGCCCTGTCCGCCGCTAGCGGCCGATCCGAGTGGAAACGCCGGGTCCCCCAAAGGCGACGGGGACGAATCATCCACGGCCGGCCTGCGCTGCGGCTCCCGCCGGCAACAGGCCAAGCTCGACGAGCTCTACGCCGAGTTCAAGCGGCGCGAGGAAGAGGCCGAGCGCTTCGTGGTCAAGAACGAGTTCGACGAGATCCTCTCGCGCGCCGGCGCGGTGGGCGTCAACGCCGCGACGGGCTCCGACGAGACCGAGTACTTCTACACGCTCCCCGCCAACCAGATCGAGCTGTTCGCCTACCTCGAATCGGAGCGCTTCTTCCACCCGGTGTTCCGCGAGTTCTACGAGGAGCGCGACGTGGTGCAGGAGGAGCGCCGGATGCGGGTCGACGGCCAGCCGCAAGGACGCCTGGTCGAGCAGTTCGTCAGCACCGCCTTCGACGCCCACACCTACCACCATCCGCCGATCGGCTACATGAGCGACCTGCAAGCCATCACGCGCACCGATGCCGAGGCGTTCTTCCGCACCTATTACGTGCCGAGCAACATGGTCACGGCGATCGTCGGCGACATCCACCCGGCGACCCTCATTCCACTGCTCGAGACGTATTTCGGCCGTATCCCGGCGCGCCCGGCGCCGCCGCCCTTGCGCACCGTCGAGCCGCCGCAGACCGCCGAGAAGACCGTGGTCCTCGAAGACCCGGCGCAGCCGCTGGTGCTCGAGGCCTACCACAAGCCGGCGGTGACCGATCTCGACGAGCCGGTCTACGACGCGATCGACGACGTCCTCTCCGGCGGCCGCGCCTCGCGCCTCTACCGCTCCCTGGTGCGCGACCAGAAGGTCGCGGTCGAGGTGGAGTCGTTCTCGGGGCTGCCGGGCGAGAAGTATCCGAACCTCTGGGCGGTGCTGGCGGTGCCAGCCGTCGGCGTAAGCAACGACAAAGTGCAGGCGGCGCTGCGCCGCGAGATCGAGCGTCTGAAGGCCGAAGACGTGAGCGACGAGGAGCTTGCCAGGTTCAAGGCGCGGGCGCGCGGCGCTCTCATCCACTCGCTGGGCAGCAACCTGGGGCTGGCCACGCAGCTCGCCGAGCACCAGCGGCTGTTCGGGGATTGGCGCGAGCTCTTCCGCCAGCTCGACCGCGTGGAGCGCGTGAGCAAGGCCGACATCCGCCGCGTCGCCGCACAGGTCTTCCGCCCCACCGACCGCACGACGGGAGTCATCGTGACCCGCCAGCCCGCGGCGGCCGCCGCGCCCGCGAAACACCGGCCGTCATGAGAGCTACCGTGCGGGCCCTGGCCCGGGCCGTCCTGTGGATCTGCCTGCCGGCCGCGGCGGCCGGGCAGGTGACGCGGCCCGGCGAGCTCCGCGTCCCGCCCCTGCCTCCCTTCGACCTCCCGCAGCCGCAGCGCGTGGCGCTCGACAACGGTATGGTCGTCATTCTGCTCGAGGACCACGAGCTGCCGCTGATCAGCGTCACCGCCCTGGTGCGCGCCGGCGCGCGCCTCGACCCGAAGGACAAGGTCGGGCTGGCGGAGATCGCCTGCGACGTGATGCGCAGCGGCGGAACCGAGCGCATGTCGGGCGACGCGCTCGACGAGTACCTCGAGGACCGCGCCGCCGCGATCGAGGTCACCGCCGGCGAGAGCTCCGTCACCGCCACCCTGTCCGCGCAGAAGAGAGACTTTCCCGACCTGCTGCGCGTCTTCGCCGACGTGCTGCGCCGTCCTGCCTTCGATCCCGGCAAGCTGGAGCTGGCGAGGAACCAGGCGATCGCCAACGTGGCGCGCCAGAACGACGATCCCGACTCGGTCGTCGCCCGCGAGCTTCGCAAGATCGTCTACGGCGCGGACTCGCCGTACGCGCGCACTCCGACCTACGCCACCTTGCGGGGCATCCGCCGCGCCAGCGTGATCGCCTGGCACAAGGAGCACGTCCACCCCGACCGCATGGTGCTCGGGCTGGCCGGCGACTTCAACTCGGCGGAGGCGCTCGATCTGGTGCGCCGCGCCTTCGGCGACTGGGGCCGCGGGCCGCGCCAGGCCCCGGCCGAGATCCACTTCCGACGCCAGCCCGCGCCGGGCATCTACTTCGCCGCCAAGGAAGACATGGCGCAGTCCCAGATCGTCATGGGGCACCTGGGCGTGCTCAAGAGCGACCCCGATTATTACGCCTTGCAAGTGCTCAACGACGTGCTTGCGGGTTCTTTCTCCTCGCGCCTGGTCGCCGACATCCGCACCCGCAAGGGCTTGGCCTACTCGGTCGACGGCGGCGTGCGCAGCGACTGGGACCACCCGGGGATCGCCTCGCTCTCCATGTCGACCAAGACGCAGACCACGGGCGCCGGAGTCGCCGCGCTGCTCGAAGAGGCGCGCGGCCTCGAGACCCAGCCACCCACCGACGAAGAAGTGGAGCGGGCGCGGCAGAGCATTCTCTCCTCCTTCGTGTTCAACTACGACGCGAAGGCCAAGGTGCTCGGCCAGCAGCTCGTCCTCGAGCTCTACGGCTATCCGCTCGACTGGCTGGCGCGCTACCGCGCCGGCATCGAGGCGGTGACCACCGCCGCGGTCCGCACCGCCGCCGCCCGGCACCTTCATCCCGCCGACTTCTCCATCCTGGTGGTGGGCCCCTCGCAGGGCCAGGACCGGCCATTGTCCGACTTCGGACCGGTGACGAAGATCGACATCTCGATTCCCGAGCCCAGAGAATCCCGCCCGCGCAAGAATTAGAACGAAACTCGCCTGGCACTGAGAGGGAAGGGGCGTCCCCGGGTAAGGGCTAGAACCAAGAATTCCGGCACGGATCTTGCGACTCTTCAGTCTGGACAGTTGCCTCCGGTTGCGTGCTCCAGAAGCACCGAGCTCCGAGACGAGCGGCACGGGGCCGAGGCGGAATCTTCAACGGTGCGCCAATGCGCCAGGACTTACACCCAGGAGGAAGAATCATGAAGCTGGAATCGCTCAAGGATCTCTATCTCGAGCAGCTCAGAGACCTGTACGACGCCGAGACACAGCTGGTCGACGCACTGCCCAAGATGGCGGAGGCGGCCAAGGCGAACGATCTCAAGAGGGCGTTCAACGACCACCTCAGGCAGACCCGGGAGCAGGTGAGCCGCCTGGAACGGATTTTCAAGACCCTCGGCGAGAAGGCGACCGGCCGGACCTGCAAAGGAATGCAGGGCCTGATCAAGGAAGGCGAGGAGATGCTCAAGAACAAGGGCGAGCCGGAGGTCATCGACGCCGGCCTGATCGCCGCGGCGCAGCGCGTCGAGCACTACGAGATCGCCGGCTATGGCACGGTGCGCACCTATGCCGAGATGCTCGGCGACGAAGAAGCGGTCAAGCTGCTCGAAAAGTCCCTTCAGGAAGAGGAAGAGACCGACGACAAACTGACCGAGCTGGCCGAAGCCCACATCAACCAGGAGGCAGCCGTCGGCGCTCCCGTCGGCAGCCGTCACTGATCAAACCGCGGGGAGGGCGATGCCTTCCCTCGCTCCCCTTCCCCGCATTCGGAAACCGCCGGGTCCCAACCCGGCGGTCGCCGGGAGGGAAGGGGACGCCAAGAAATCAAACGGCGCTGCGATCGGCCGATGGTTGACTACTCGAAGCATCTATCGGATCTCCCCCCGCAACCCCTCGATCCCCTTCCCTCCCCTCCGGGGGGGAAGGGGACGCCCCCTCCCTCTCGCTGAGTTTCGTTCTCCGCCGCGGCTTCGCGCAGGTACGCGTTGACGTCCTCGGAGCCGACGCTGGCGAGCTTTCCCCCTTCGTCCACGTACTGAAACAGCTCCTGGCCGGGCAGCTCGCGGCACCGGCGCACGACCTGCGCCAGGCGGCGATCGCGGCCCGCCACCTGGGCGCTCAGCACCGGGTCGGCGGCCACCATCAACGCCGCCTCCGCCACGTCTCGCGCCGGAAGCTTCTCTAGTACCGCCATGGACATGACGAAAGAGCTTCCTCCCGTACCCCCTTGCAAAAAGTTCAGGCAGAGACGGCACGCCCTCTCGCGCGGCATGGGCCTCCCGGCGCTTCTTTGCATCGACCATGCCTGGCATGCAATCTGCTTTCCCAGGAGACCCCGGAGGGTAAGTCTGTCCACATGCAGTCCCTGCGCATGCGGCGGCTGCGCGAGGAGGTGCGCCGCCACGATATCTTCTGGTGGGCGAGCTCGTTTCTCGGGCTGGCCGCGGTATGAACCGTGCCCGCTATAGGCGGACGCCGCTGAGAAGCGGGAAACGCAGCAGACGCGGAGAGTGACACATGGAAGAAGCGGATCATCGTCTGGAGAGGCCGCAGGGCGAGGAGGGCCTGGAAAGGGCGCTGCTGCCCGGCGTCATCCAGGTGTGGGAGCACGGCGGTCTGGCGAGCGCCGATCCGCGGGCAGTCGAGCTGCTGGCCTGGCAGCCCGGCGGCGATCTCGAGCTCGCCTGGCGCCAGCTCCAGCCGCGCCTGGAAGCCGCCGGCATGCGCTTGGCCGGCGCCGGCGGTTCGGCCAACGGAGGAGCCCTCCGGGTCCAGCTCGAGCCCGCGGCCGAGCAAGGCGGCCGCCGCCTGCGCTTCTTCCTCCATCGCCCCCCGCCGGGTGGGACGAGCGCCACCTTGCTCGTCCACGACATGGGGATCGGCGAAGCGCTGGAAGCCGACCTCCGCCTCGCCGCCCTGATGCGCTCGCTGGCGCAGATCGCACCCTCGGTGGCCCACGACCTGCGCGCGCCGATCAACGCCATGGTCCTCAACCTCGAGGTGTTGAAGGAGAGCCTGGCGGCCGGCAGGGCGGTCGAGGACCCGGCGCGGGACCGGCAGGCGCGCTATGTCAAGGTCTTGCGCGACGAGCTGGACCGCCTCTACCACTCCCTTGAGAACTTCCTTTCCCACATCTACCGCCGCAGCCAGCGCACCGAGGTGCTCGACCTGCGCGAGGTGGTCACCGACCTTGCCGCGGTCCTCGTGGCGCCGGCGCGCAAGCAGCAGAGCCAGGTCGTCGCCACCGCGCCCGAGGAGCGTGTGCCCGTGGAAGCGGACCGCTTCCTGCTCCGCCAGGCGCTGCTCCACCTGGGGGTGGCCGCGCTGGCGGGCGTGCCGCGGGACGGCAGGCTCGAGCTGCGTCTCGAGCGCGGGTCGCATTCCGCCCGCCTGCGCATCGGCGGCGGAGTCAAGAGCGACGGCGCGGCGGAGGGGGGATCCAGCGACGATGCGGCGAGCGCCGACAGATGGGGGGGGTGGGGAGGGGAGGGGGAGAGGGAGGGCTTCGGCCTGCATTTCTCGCCCGGCGGCACCTTGGCCCAGCTGGCCGTGGCCCTCGCCATCGTCGAGTCGCAGAGCGGGAGGGCGCGCTCGGCCGGCCCGGCCTCGGCGGCGGAGCCGGTCGGGCCTTCCGGGGGGTTTGAGATAGTATTGCCCCTCGTTCAAGTCGAAGAGAGCCGATGATGCCACACGCACTGGCGGTCGATGACGATCCCAATTTCCTCTCAGCTCTCGCCGAGCTGATCGAGGGGCAGGGGTTCACCACCAACACCGCCTGCACGCTGCGAGACGCCCGCGCCCAGGTCAGCCACAAGATACCGGACGTGGCCCTCATCGACCTGTACCTGCCCGACGGCAGCGGCATCGATCTGCTCAAGGACCTCGATTCGGGCAACTCGACCGAAGTCGTCCTGATGACCGGCCACGCCGACGTCGAGAGCGCCGTTCAGGCGCTGCGCCTCGGGGCCAGCGACTACCTGACCAAGCCGCTCGACATCGGCAGGCTCAAGAGCATCCTGGCCGGCGTCGCCAGCGTCCAGCCCGGTCCGGCCGCCGCTCCCCAGATCGCCGAGACCCAGGAAGTGGGACGGCTCGGCCTGCTACTTGGCGCGTCGCCTCCGATGCTGGCGGTCTACGAGATGCTCCACCGCGTCGCGCCCACCGACGCCACCGTCTTCCTGGTCGGCGAGAGCGGCACCGGCAAGGATCTCGCCGCGCAGACCTTGCACGGCCTCAGCCGGCGCGCCAGGGCGCCTTTCCTCCCCCTCAACTGCGGCGCCATCTCTCCTACGCTGATCGAGAGCGAGCTCTTCGGCCACGAGCGCGGCAGCTTCACCGGTGCGCAGCGGCGGCACAAAGGGTACTTCGAGCGCGCGCACCTGGGCACGCTTTTCCTCGACGAGATCAGCGAGATGCCGATCGAGCTGCAGGTCAAGCTGCTGCGTGTCCTCGAGACCGGCACCGTGGCGCGGATCGGCGGCGACCAGCCGGTCGATGTCGACGTGCGGGTCTATGCCGCCACCAACCGCGATCCGCAGAAAGCCGTCAACGAAGGCAAGCTGCGCGAGGACCTGCTCTACCGCCTGCAGGTGTTCCCCATTCACATGCCGCCGCTGCGCGAGCGCGCCGGAGACGTGGAGCTGCTGGCCACCTACTTCCTCGACCAGCTCAACGAGCGCCAGGGGACGAGCAAGAAATTCACCGACGACGCCAAGGAGCGCCTGCACAGCCACCGCTGGCCCGGCAACGTGCGCGAGCTCAAGAACGTGGTGCATCGGGCCTTCATCATGGCCGACGACGACATCAGCCCGCGCTGCCTGCCGCGCGAGGTCGGCGGCGACTCGGGCCTGGTGCGCAGCCTGAACTTCCAGGTCGGGGCGTCGATCGCCGACGTCGAGCAGCGTCTCATCATGGCCACTCTCGATGCCTATTCCGGCAACAAGCGCAAGACCGCGGACGTCCTTGGTGTGAGCTTGAAGACGCTATACAATCGCTTGAACACCTATCGCGAGGCCTGACGAGCCGGGCATCGCCTAGAGAGGCAGTCGTCAGTGCGCCAGGGCGCCACTTGAGGAGCCGCCAGGTAGGATGTATACTCACCCCTCGTCCGACGGCTCAGCGCAGGATCCGGACAGGAGGCTGTGGCACAGAACCTGCTTCTCAGCACCCTGAATGTCGAGGTCTGATCCCAGACCCGTAGAACCACCCTACAGGTCGAATCCGAGGAGAAGGAAGGGATGAGCAACGGCGTCACGCTGCGGTGGCCGGTCGAGAATCAAGAGTCGCGCAGCCAGGCGGATGGGTATGCTCGGGACACCAAGGGCGTCGTCCGCGTGACGGACCTCATCAAGGTGGGCGAGATGCAGTAGTCGCCCTGTTTCATCTTCAATCCAGTACCATGTCAGAAGGGAGAAAACAAACCATGAAGAAGTCGCTCGTTTACCTGACTCTGGTGTGCTTGCTGGCCGGGCTGTTGAGTTTGGTGGCCTGCAAGAAGGAGGAGCCGCAGATCGAGGAGACGACTCCTGCCGCCGCGCCGGCCACCACCGAGCCGATGGCCACCGACATGGGCACCACGCCCATGGGCGGGACCGATATGGGTGGGACCGGGACCGACATGACGCCTCCCCCCAAGTAAGAACTGCCAGCTTCGCGATCTCAAAGGGCGCTCGTCCCGGCAGTGGGCGGGCGCCTTTTTTTGCCTGCTCGGAGCGCGCCCGCTCCTTTGCCGAACAATGCGGCTACCAAGGCCACGAGCTCGGAGATGCGATTCTGATCCTCTCAGCCTCCTGAAACTCTTTTCGGGCGGGTGCGTAGTACCCCTTGACAATCGACAAGAGCGGGCGCACACTCCCTGTTGTCGAATGTCTAGGGGAGGAACGATGGCGGCCGAGAAAGAAGACCTTCTGCAGGGCACCCTCGATCTCTTGATCCTGCGCACGTTGGCGCTCGAGCCGCAGCATGGATGGGGCATCGCGCGGCGCATCCAGCAGATCTCGCGCGACGTCCTGAGCGTGACCCAGGGCTCGCTCTATCCGGCTCTCTACCGGCTCGAGGAGCAGGGTTGGATTACCGCCGAGTGGGGGATTTCGGAGAACAAACGCCGCGCCAAGTTCTATCGCCTGACGCGGGCTGGCGAGCGCCAGCTCGTGCGCGAGACGGAGAGCTGGGAGCGCTTCGTCGCCGCCGTCGGCCGCGTGCTGCGGACGGTGTGAAGGAGGACCGGCCTATGTCCGCCGTGCGCCGTACGATCGCAGCCCTTCGGGGCCTGTTTCAGCGCCGCCGCCTGGAGGCCGAGCTCGACGAGGAGCTGCGCTTCCACCTCGCCATGGAGACCGAGGAGCAGCTGCGCCAAGGGGTATCGCCTGGCGAGGCGAAGCGCCGCGCCGTGCTCGAGCTCGGCGGGCTCGAGCCGACCAAGGAGGCGGCGCGCTCGGCGCGCGGCTACCGGCGGCTCGAGACGCTGGGCCAGGACGTGCGCTTCGCGCTTCGCTTGCTGCGCCGCAACAAGGGCTACGCCAGCGCCGTGGTGGCGGCTCTCGCCTTGGGCATCGGCGCCAACACGGCCATCTTCAGCATGGTGCGCGGCGTCATGCTGCGCGAGCTGCCCTACCGGCAGCCCAGCCGGTTGGTCGTGCTCCACCAGCGCGACTCGCGCGACGCCGAGACGGACAACAACTTCTCGGTGCTGGACATCGAGGACCTGCGGCGGCGCAACCGCTCCTTCGCAGGACTTGCCGAGTACCACTCGATGTGGTTCAACCTGCTGGGCCGCGCCGAGCCCGAGCGGGTGCAGACCGGCGTGGTCTCGGCCAACTTCTTCGACGTGCTCGGCACCAAGGCGATCCTCGGCCGCACCTTCAAGCCCGAGGACGACAAGCTCGGAGCCCAACCCGTGCTGGTCTTCAGCCACGCCTACTGGCAGCGCTCCTGGGGCGGCGATCCGGCGGTCGTCGGCAAGACTCTGCAGATGAACGACCATCCGCACATCGTGATCGGCGTCCTGCCGCCGGTGCCGCAATACCCGGAAGAAAACGACCTGTGGATGCCGACCTCGGCGTGTCCCTTCCGGTCCGATCCGCGGGCGCTCGCCTCCCGCAGGGGCCGCGCCTACAACGTCTTCGGCCGCCTGCGGCCCGGCACGACGCTGGCGCAGGCGCAGGGCGACCTCGCCGCGGTCAACCGCGCGCTTCTCGCCGAGTACCCGGGCGACTACCCGGCCGGCGGCTACCAGATCGAAGCGGTGCCGCTCCTCACCGAGCTCACCGCGCGCGCCCGGCCTACGCTGCTGCTGCTGCTCGCGACCGTCTTGCTCGTCCTGTTGATCGTGTGCGCCAACGTCGCCAACCTCCAGCTCGCGCGGCTCAACAGCCGCGGCGACGAGATGGGGGTGCGCGCCGCGCTCGGCGCCGCAAGGGGACGGCTGCTGCGCCAGCTGTTGACCGAGAGCGTGATCCTGGCGCTTCTCGGCGCCGCCCTCGGCATCGGCATCGCCGCGGCGCTGCTCAGGGCCCTGGTCGCCTTCGCGGCGCGCTTCACGACACGCACCGGCGACATCGCGCTCGACGGCTGGGTGCTCGCCTTCACCGTCGCCATCGCGGTCGTCGCGGGCCTGCTCTCCGGCACGCTGCCGGCGGTCAGCGCGAGCCGCGGCATCGCCACCGCCCTGCGCAGCGGCGGCAGCGGCCGTCCCGGACCGGCGGGCAGCCTGCGCCTGCGCGCCAGTCTCGCCGGCGTTCAGGTCGCCGTCTCGTTCCTGCTCCTGGTGGGCGCCGGACTCACCTTGCGCAGCATCGCCAAGCTGCAGGCGGTCGATGCCGGATTCGATCCGGCCAATGTCCTCGCCGTGGCCGTCGATCTCGATTGGGCGCACTACAAGACGCCGGAGCTGCGCCGCGTCTTCCACCGCGCATTGCTCGCCAGGGCGCGGAGCCTGCCCGGCGTCGCCACCGCCGCCTACTCCTCGAACTACCCGCTGGATGGCACCGGCTTCAGGACGGCCGGGGTGCGCCTCGAGGGCCGCGAGGTCGCCGACTCCGAGGTCCCCCAGGCCGGCTTGCGCTTCGCCAGCAGCGAAGTCTTCACAGCTCTCGGCATCCGGCTCGAGCGCGGGCGCGGCTTCGCGGACACCGACCGGGATGGAGCGCCGCGCGTCGCCGTGCTCGGCCATGCCCTGGCGGGCCGCCTGTTCGGCGCCGAGGACCCGGTCGGCCGGCGCATCGCGCTCGCCTTCGACGACCCTCCGATCTGGCACACCGTCGTCGGGGTGATCGCCAACGTGCGCGACCTGGCGCTCGACCAGGACCCCGGCGGCGCCGTCTGGGTGGCGCTCGATCAACGGCCGGCCCTCGCCGGCAGCCTGCTGCTGCGCTCGCGGCGCGAGCCGCAAGCATTGACCGCCGAGGCCCGCGCGATGGTGCACGACATCGACCCCCGCCAGCCGGTGGGCCGGGTGCAGACCCTGGAGACCGCCCGCGCGGCAGCGCTGGCGGCACCGCGGCTGACCACGATCCTGCTGTCGGCCTTCGCCGCCCTGGCGCTGGTGGTGACGGTCATCGGACTCGGCGGCGTGATCGCCTTCGGCGTGGTCCGGCGCACCCGCGAGATCGGCATCCGCATGGCGCTCGGCGCCGGGCGCGGCGCGATCCTGGCCGGCGTCCTGGGCGAAGCGCTGGTGGCGGTCGGCGCCGGACTCTCGGTGGGCGCCGCGGTGGCGCTCTTGCTGGCCCCCGTGGTGGCCCGCTTGCTCTTTGGCGTCTCGCCGACCGACCCCATCACCTATCTCGCCGTCGTCTCACTGCTCGCCACGGTCGCCGCCCTGGCCTGTCTGCTGCCCGCCCGGCGCGCGACCGAGGTCGAGCCGTCGCTGGCTCTGCGCACCCTCTGAAAATTCCCCGACGAAAGGACCGATAGCATGAAAAGAAGAGAATTCCTGCAGCGAGCGACCGCCTTCGGCTTCCTGGCCGCGATGCCTTCGGCCGTGAGCAGGCTTGTCGCGGGCTCACGCCCGGCCGGGGCGCCGGCTGGCGCGGAGGGGCACGAGCCTGGCGCCAGGCCCAGACCACTAACCCCGCCCGCCCAGGGCAGCGTTCCAGTCGCCTTTCTCGTCTCGCCGGGCGCCGTGGTCATCGACTTCTGCGGACCCTGGGAGGTGTTCCAGGACGTGATGATCCCCGGCCGCATGGACCACCCGTTCGACCTCTACATCGTCGCCGAGTCGACCGAGCCCATCCGGCTGAGCGGCGGTCTGACGATCGTTCCCGAGTACACCCTGGAGTCTGCCCCGGCGCCGAAGGTCCTCGTCATCCCGGCACAGAGGGGACGCAGCGAGGCCATGCTGGCGTGGATCCGCAAGGCGGCGAAAGGCGCCGACGTCACCATGTCGGTGTGCACCGGCGCGTTCCTGCTGGCCAGGACCGGCCTGCTGGCGAACCGGGCGGCCACCACGCATCACGACAGCTACAAGCAGTTTGCCATGGAGTACCCGGCGGTCCGCCTCAAGCGGGGAGCCCGCTTCGTGGAAGACGGCAACCTCGCCAGCGCGGGCGGACTGACCTCCGGTATCGACCTCGCCCTGCGTGTCGTCGAGCGCTATTACGGCAGCGACGTCGCCAAGAAGACCGCCTACTACATGGAATACCAGGGACAAGGCTGGCTGAACCCGGCCGCGAACGAGGTGTACGCCAGCGTCGCCGTCTCGACCGACGCGCACCCGCTCTGTCTCGCATGTTCAATGGAGGTCGACAAGGCAACCGCGCCCAAGTCAGCCTACAAAGGCAAGGCCTACTACTTCTGCTCGCAGGAGCACAAGGAGCTGTTCGACAAGGCCCCCGCCCGGTACATCTAGCGGTCAGCGGGAAGGGGCGGACGACTTCAGCCACGAGCAATCGTGGCGGCGGGCGGCGCTCGATACTTTGAAAATGTAGCGGTATGCGCTAGAATTTCCAGGATGGCAGGATCACATGTCGTCCGGCGGCGGCACCTCGACGCCCTCTCCGGCCTGCTCGACCGCTTTCCGGTCGTGGGACTTCTGGGCGCCCGTCAGGTGGGCAAGACGACGCTAGCCCGAGACCTGGCGGCGAGCGGGCGGGGCCTGCGGACCACTTTCTTCGATCTCGAGGATCCGGCGGACCTCGCCCGGCTGGCCGAGCCGATCCTGGCCTTGCGGGAGCTCGAGGGTCTCGTCGTCATTGACGAGGTGCAGCGGCGCCCCGAGCTGTTTCCGGCTCTCCGGGTGCTTGCCGACCGGCCGGGAGCGGCGGCCCGCTTTCTGGTCCTGGGAAGCGCTTCGCCCGATCTGCTCAAGCAGACCTCCGAGTCGCTGGCCGGCAGGATCTTCTACCACGAGCTGGGAGGATTCGCCCTCGACGAGGTCGGTATGGGCGCCCGCGATCGTCTCTGGGTCCGGGGAGGATTCCCCCGCTCGTTCCTCGGCGGCTCGGATGCCGAGAGCGCGGAATGGCGCCAGGGCTTCATCCGCACGTTCCTGGAGCGCGACCTGCCGCAATTCGGGGTGGCCATCCCGGCCGCGACGCTGCGGCGTTTCTGGACCATGCTCGCCCACTACCACGGGCAGGTGTGGAACGGCGCGGAGATCGCGCGGGCCTTCGGGATCGCGGGCACGACCGTGCGCCGCTATCTCGATACCCTGACCGCCGCCCTGGTGCTGCGCCAGCTCCAGCCCTGGTTCGCCAACATCGCCAAGCGTCAGGTGCGCTCGCCCAAGATCTACATCGCCGACAGCGGCCTGCTCCACGCTCTGCTCAACCTGGAGACCCTCCACGAGCTCGCAGGGCATCCCAAGGTCGGCGCCTCGTGGGAAGGCTTTGCGCTGGGCGAGGTGACGGTACGTCTGGGAGCGCGTGACGGCGAGTCTTTCTTCTGGGCGACTCATGGCGGCGCGGAGCTCGACCTCCTGGTCGTGCGGGGCAACCGCCGCTTGGGTTTCGAGTTCAAGCGCACCGATGCCCCTCGGCTGTCGCCGTCGATTCGCTCGGCCCTGGCCGACCTCCAGCTCGACCGCGTGGACGTCGTGCATGCCGGCGACCACAGCTTCCCGCTCGCCGAGCGGGTGCGGGCGCTGGCGCTCTCCCGGATCTACGACGACCTCGAGCCGCTCGGGTGAGCGCGAGGGGGTAGGGTCGGATTTGCTTGGCAGGCGCCGGAAGCGCTACATTCGGCCGGACAACGGCCGCGACAAGCTCCTGCCCTGGGGGGAACGTCATGCCCACTCGCTACGACGAAGCCTACAGGCGCTCGCTGCAGGATCCGGAGGGGTTCTGGGGCGAGGCAGCCCGGGCGGTTCACTGGACCAGGCCGTGGTCGCGGGTGCTCGACGCCAGCCGCGCGCCGTTCTACCGCTGGTTTGCCGGCGCCGAGACCAACACTTGCTACAACGCGCTCGACCGCCACGTCGAGGAGGGGCGCGGCGCGCAGGCGGCGCTGATCTACGATTCGCCCCTGGCCGGCGCGCTCGCGACCTTCACCTTCGCCGAGCTGCGCGACGCGGCGGCGCGTTGCGCGGGCGCCCTGCGCGGGCTGGGCATCGGCAAGGGCGACCGCGTCATCATCTACATGCCCATGGTGCCCGAGACCGTGGTCTCGATGCTCGCCTGCGCGCGTATCGGCGCCATCCATTCTGTGGTCTTCGGCGGTTTCGCGTCGCCCGAGCTGGCGACGCGGATCGACGACGCGCAGCCCAAGCTGGTCATCTCGGCATCGTGCGGCCTCGAGCCTGGCCGGGTGGTGGCGTACAAAGCGCTGCTCGACGAGGCAATCCGGCTCGCCAAGAGCAAGCCGGAGCACTGCCTCATCCTGCAACGGCCGATGCAGGAGGCCACCCTGGTCGCCGGCCGCGACCTCGATTGGCACCGCGCGATGGACGCGGCGCAGCCGGCGGACTGGGTGCCGGTGGCCGCCACCGATCCGCTCTACATCCTCTACACCTCGGGCACGACCGGCATCCCCAAAGGCGTGGTGCGCGACAACGGCGGCCACATGGTGGCCCTCAAGTGGTCGATGAGCAACGTCTACGGAGTCGAGCCCGGCGAGGTCTACTGGGCGGCTTCCGACGTGGGGTGGGTCGTCGGGCATTCCTACATCGTCTACGCCCCGCTGTTGCACGGCTGCACCACCATCCTGTACGAGGGCAAGCCGGTCGGCACCCCCGACCCCGGCGCCTTCTGGCGCGTGATCAGCCAGCATGGCGTGGCCGCGTTGTTCACCGCGCCCACCGCGTTCCGCGCCATCAAGAAGGAAGACCCCAAGGGCGAGCACATCGGCAAGTACGATCTGAGCCGCTTCCGCATGCTGTTTCTGGCCGGGGAGCGCGCCGATCCCGATACTTTGCATTGGGCCGAGGAGCACCTTCACCGGCCGGCGCTCGACCACTGGTGGCAGACCGAGACCGGATGGGCGATCGGCGCGAACTGCGTGGGCCTCGGCATGCTGCCCGTCAAGTACGGATCGCCTACCAAGGCGGTTCCCGGCTTCGACGTGCGGGTAGTGGACGAGCATTGCCGGCCGGCCAAGCCGGGGGAGATCGGCAACATCGTGGTGAAGCTGCCCCTACCGCCGGGCTGCCTGCCCACGCTGTGGAACAACGACGACGGTTTCGTGAAGTCGTACCTGGCCCAGTTCCCCGGCTACTACAAGACCGCCGACGCCGGCTACCAGGACGAGGACGGCTACCTGTTCGTGATGAGCCGCACCGACGACATCATCAACGTCGCCGGCCACCGCCTCTCCACCGGGGGCGTGGAGGAGGTGCTGGCCTCCCACCCCGACGTCGCGGAATGCGCGGTGATCGGGGTCGCCGACCCGCTCAAGGGCGAGGTCCCGGTCGGCTTCGTGGTGCTCAAGGCCGGGGTCGCTCGGCCGGACGCGGCCATCGTCGCCGAGTTGGTGCACCGCGTGCGCGAGCGTATCGGGCCAGTGGCCTCGTTCAAGGTAGCGATGGTCGTCAAGCGGCTGCCCAAGACCCGGTCGGGCAAGATCCTCCGCGGCACGATGAAGAAGATCGCCGACGGGGAGGAGTACCGGGTGCCGGCCACCATCGACGATCCCGAGATCCTGCCCGAGATCGCCAGCGCCCTGCGGAGCTGCGCGCCGAAGTAAGCAGCCCCCGGGTCCTCAAGGTCCCCGCCCGCCGGGGGTTTGCCTGGCGGGCGCTGGAAGCGCTACATTCTCGGGGCGCCAACCAAGTCCCATGTTTCAGATCCTTCCCGACGGCGAGCGCTTCAGCGAGTACGTGCTGTTGCGCGACGGCGAGACCGTCCTGCTGCGGACGGCCACCGCGGCGGACGTTCCGGCGGTCGCGGCCTTCATGGAGGGCGTGTCGCGCGAGAGCCTGCACAGCCGCTTCATGGGCGCCGTGGCGCACGTCTCGCGCGCCACCATCGAGGCGACCTGCGCCGCCGAGCCGCGCAAGCGTCTCTGCCTGCTGGCCATCGTCGGCCAGGAGCCGGACTCCCAGGTCGTCGCCGCCGGCAACTACATCTCGATGCGCCTCGGCGGCAGCGCCGAGGTTGCCTTCCTGGTACGCGACGACTTTCAGGGGCGCGGCATCAGCACGCTGCTGCTGGAGCGGCTGGCCGGCATTGCCGCCGCGAGCGGCTTCACGGGCTTCGAGGCCGAGGTCTTCGCCGACAACCGGGCAATGCTCGGCGTGTTCCGCGATTTCGGCTTCGAGATTCACCAGGCGGCGCTGGGCGGCGGTTGCGTCCACGTGCACTTCCCGGTGGATGGCCTGGCCGCGGTGCGCGAGCACGCGGAGCTGCGCGACCGCATCGCCACCGCCAACTCGCTTGTGCCGCTGCTCCGTCCGCGCACCGTGGCGGTGGTGGGCGCCTCGCGGGACCCGGCCGCCGCCGGCAGCATGATCTTCAGCGCGATGCTGCGCGGCAACTTCCGCGGCACGGCCTATCCGGTGAACCGCCGGGCGAGCTCGGTCCAGGGTGTGCGCGCCTATGCCTCGGTGCACGACCTGCCCGAGCCCGCGGAGCTGGTGGCGATCGCCGTGCCTGCGGACGCCGTGCTCGAGGTGGCCACGGACGCGCTGCACGCCGGCGCGAAGGGGCTCCTGGTGATCACCTCCGGCTTCGCTGAGAGCGGCGGTGAAGGCACCGCGCGCCAGGCGGCGCTGGTCGAGATGGTGCGCTCCCATGGCGCGCGCCTCATCGGACCCAACTGCCTGGGTCTCATGAACACCCACCCGGACGTCAGCTTGAACGCCAGCCTGGCGCCGGCCATGGCGCCGCGGGGCCGCCTCGGTTTCTACTCCCATTCGGCGGCCCTGGGACTGGTGATCCTGGAGTACGCCGCGGAGCGCGGGCTGGGCTTTTCCAGCTTCGTCTCGGCGGGCAATCGCGCCGACGTCTCCGGCAACGACCTGCTGCGGTTCTGGGAGGAGGACGCCGACACCGACGTGGCCCTGCTCTACCTCGAGACGTTCGGAAACCCGCGCCGCTTCGCGCGCATCGCGCGGCGCCTCTCCGGCCGCAAGCCGATCGTCTGCGTCAAGAGCGCGCGCAGCCAGGCAGGGCGCGACGTGGCGCGCGCGCACATCGGCGCCACCGCGCAGAGCGAGGCCAGCGTCGAGACGCTCTTCCGCCAGGCGGGCGTGATCCGCGCCGACACGCTCGAACAGATGTTCGACGCCGCCGCGTTGCTCGCCAACCAGCCGCTGCCGGGAGGCGGCCGGACGGCAATCATCAGCAACTCGGGAGGCGTGCTGACGATCTGCGCCGACGCCTGTGAAGCCCGCGGGCTGGTGGTCGGGGCGCCGCAGATGGTCGACCTGGGGATGCTCGCTCCGGTCAGGGCTTATGAGATCGCCGTTCAGCGGGCGATCGAACACTCGGAGGTGGACGCTCTGATCGTCATCTTTGCCTGTGTCGGCGGCTGCGACCCCCGTGTGGTGGGGCGCGCCATCCGCCGCGGCGTGCTCCGCGGCGAGCGGCGGAGCGGCGCGGCCAAGCCCGTTCTACTCTGCCTGATGGGCGCGGCCGGGGCCCTGCGGTTCGGCTCCGGCAGAAACCGCCGCGGGGTCGCCGCCGGCCGCGTGTTCCCGTCCTACCGCTTTCCCGAGTCGGCGGCGATGGCGCTGTCACTCGCGGTGCAGTACGCCGCCTTTCGCCGGCAGCCGGCCGGGCGCCTGGCCTGGTACGAGGACGTGGACGCGGACGCGGCGCGGCGAGAGGTCGCAGCCGTCCTGGACGCCGCCGCCGGCGATGGCGACGAGACGGTATGGCTCGAGGGCGAGCGCGCCCGGAGCATCCTCCGCTGCTTCGGGATCCGCGCGGCGGCCGACGCGGTGAACAGGTCGGCGGCGCCGATCGATGCCCTGGGAACGACGATCGAGGTGCGCTCGGATCCGAGCTTCGGTCCGCTGCTCCACGTCCTGCGGGACGGCAGGCCGCCGCTCACCCGCATCACGCCGCTGACCGATCGCGACGTTCGCGCGGTGGTGGAGGCGGCGGGCTTGCCGGCGGACCGCGGCATCGAGGAGCTCCTTGGGCGGGTGTCCCAGATGCTCGAGGAGCTGCCGTGGCTGTGCGGCATGACGGCCGAGATCCGATGCGCGCATCAGGACCCCGGCGCCGCGGGCGCGGTCCTCGGCGCCGGTACGCGCCTGGGGCTGTGCACGGCGCGCTCCGGCGCGCGCTCGTGACACTACTAGGTCGTTGCGTTCATGCCCAGCACCGTTGCGGGACCCCTTCCGGGGCCGCCCGAGCGACTCACCTCCTCACCCTCGACCGGAGAGACTTCGGCCTTTTTCTCGGGAAGCGGATCAGAGGAGTCCTGGTGCTGCACCCGCGCGACTATTTGCAGGACTAGGCCGGCGGGCGGGGCGGGGATTAGACTCGACTGGTGAGAAACGCCGTTTACTACTACGGCACCTGCCTCGTCGACCTCTTCTATCCCGAGGCGGGGATGGCCGGCATCGAGCTGCTGCAGCGCGAGGGTCTCGAGGTGGTCTTCCCGCAGGCCCAGACCTGTTGCGGCCAGCCGGCCTTCAACTGCGGCTACGCGGCCGAGGCCCGTGCCGTCGCCCGCACCCAGGTAGCCCTCTTCCGCGAGCCCTGGCCGGTTGTCGTCCCCTCCGGCTCCTGCGCCGCGATGATGCGGTGCCACTACCCCCGGCTCTTCGCCGGCGAGACCGACCTGCCCGAGGTCGAGGCGCTCGCCGCCCGGGTCTACGAGCTGACCGAGTTCCTGGTGGGCGTGCTCGGCGTGAAGCTCGAAGACCGCGGACGGCCGGTACGCATCGCCTGGCACGCCTCCTGCCACGCCCTGCGCGAGCTCGGTGTCCGCGAGCAGCCCAAAGCCCTGCTCGGCCAGCTTGCCAACGTCGAGCTCGCCGCCCTGGCGCGGGAGCGGGAGTGCTGCGGCTTCGGCGGCACCTTCGCGGTCCGTTTCCCGGAGGTCTCGGCGGCGATGGTAGAGGACAAGGCCGCCGACGTCGCCGCGACCGGCGCCAGCGAGCTGCTGGCCGCCGACTGCGGCTGCCTTCTCAACATCGGCGGCAGGCTGGAGAGGATCGGCAGCGGCGTACGCGCGCGGCACATCGCCGAGTTCCTGTGGGAGAGGACGCGAGGCGAATGAGCCGGCGCTGGAAGCCTGGCCGCCAGCCGGCGCCCTATCGGCAAGGGGCGCGCGAGCAGCGATGACGACTCCGGCCGGGTCCCCCGACTTTCGCCGCAGCTCGGCGGCCGCGCTCGCCGACCCCCAGATCCGCGCCAATTTCTGCCGCGCCATGGACGGCTTGATGGCGAAGCGCGCCGCGCTCTTCGCCGATCCTGCCGAGTGGAGGGCCCTGCGCGCCCTGGGCGCCGCCATCCGCGCCCGCACCCTCGCCGGCCTGCCCGCGCTGCTCGAGCGCCTCGAGGAGCGCTGCCGCGCCAACGGGATCCAGGTCCACTGGGCCGAGACCGTGGAACAGGCCAACGCCACCGTCCTCGCCATCTTGCGGGCGCGCGGCGCCACCCGGGTGGTCAAGGGCAAGTCGATGGTCTCCGAAGAGATGCACCTCAACGACTTCCTCGGCGAGCACGGCGTCGAGGCGCTCGAGTCCGACCTGGGCGAGTACGTCGTGCAGCTCGACGGCGAGGCCCCGTCGCACATCATCATGCCGTGCATCCACAAGAACGGCCGGCAGATCGCCCGCCTCTTCGGCGAGAAGATCCGCGGCGCGCGCTACACCGAGGACGTCGACGAGCTGACCGCGATGGCGCGGCGCGTCCTGCGCCGCAAGTTCGAGGAGGCCGACGCCGGGCTGTCGGGCGTCAACTTCGCGGTCGCCGAGACCGGCACCCTGGTGCTGATCGAAAACGAGGGCAACGGACGCATGTCGACCCACGTGCCGCCGCTCCACATCGCGCTGATGGGACTCGAGAAGGTGGTCGAGCGCCTCGAGGACGTGCCGCCGCTGCTCGCCCTGCTCTGCCGGTCGGCCACCGGCCAGACGATCACCACCTACACCAACCTGATCAGCGGCCCGCGCGGGCCGGGGGAGCTGGACGGGCCGCGCGAGGTCCACCTGGTCATCCTCGACAACGGCCGCTCGCGGATCTTCGCCGACCCCGAGCTGCGGGCGACGCTGCGCTGCATCCGCTGCGGCGCCTGCATGAACCACTGCCCGGTCTACACCCGCGTCGGCGGGCACGCCTACCAGGCCGTCTATCCGGGGCCGATCGGCAAGATCCTCATCCCGCAGACCGAGGGGGTGAAGACGCGGCGCGACCTACCGCACGCCTCGAGCCTGTGCGGCGCCTGCGCCGAGGTCTGTCCGGTGGAGATCCCGATCACCGAGCTGCTGATCCGGCTGCGGCGCGAGAGCGCCCACCCCGACCCTGGCTCGCCGGTGCTGCAGGCGGGCGAGGCGCGCGTGCCGCGGGAGGACCGCGCCTGGGCGGCCTGGCGGCGGATCTTTGCCTCGCCGCGCATCTATCGGCTGGTCAGCCGGCTGGCGACCCGCTTGCGCTGGCTCCCACCGCCCCGCCTCGGCGCGTTGCGAGATTGGACGAGCGCGCGGTCGGCGCCGCGACCCGCGCCCCGCTCCCTGCATGAGCTCGCCCGCGAGCAAGGGATACCCGATGCCTGACGGACACCCGATGTCCGAGGTGCCCGTGACGGCGTCGCGGGAGCGCATCCTCGGCCGTCTGCGCGCCGCTCCGCCCGGGCCCCCTCCCCCGCCGGCCGATTCTGCAGTCCTCGCCGCCAAGGTCTGGCCGCCGGTGGAGCGGATCGCCCGCTTGCGACGGTGCATGGAGGCGGTCAAGGCCGAATTCCTCGAGGCGACGGCCGCCACCTGGCCGGCGGCGGTCAGGGATTTTCTGCGCGCCGCCGGGGCGCGCACACTCTGGGCCGGCGCCGGCAGCCCGCTCGCCCCGCCGCTCGCCGCGGCCTGGGCGGACGGCGGCGCCCCCGAGCTCCTCCTCTACGACCGGCCCGTCGAAGAGCTCAAGGCCTCGCTCTTTGCGAGCGCCGACGCCGGCATCACCACCTGCCTGGGCGGCATCGCCGAGACCGGCGGCCTCATCCTCTGCCCGTCGCCGCGCGAGCCGCGGCTCCTCTCCCTGGTGCCTCCCATCCACCTCGTCCTCCTCGACCCCGCCCGCATCTGGGACACGTTCTGGCACGCGATCCGCGAGCTCGGCTGGTCCCGGTCGATTCCCCCCAACTCCCTGGTCATCTCCGGCCCGAGCAAGACCGCCGACATCGAGCAGACCCTCGCCTATGGCGTCCACGGCCCCAAGCGTCTCGTCGTCATCCTCGTCCCCGGAGCCCCGACCTGACTCCGGCCGTCGCCCGTCCCGGATAACGGAGCCTTATTCATGGGGCCGATGAGATGAGGCTGGGCGCAGCCGATTTCCCGACGCGGATCCGGACATCCAGCGCCTTGGCCGCCTGCCGGCTGGGAGCGGCGAGGAAGGGGTTGATGTCGAGCTCGACGATATCCGGGTGGCGTGTGGCGAGCTGTGCGACGCGCAGCAACACCTCGGAGAGAAGGTCGAGGTCGGCTCCCGGCTCGCCGCGGAATCCGCTCAGCAGCTTGAAGCCGCGGATGCCGCGCACCATGCCGCCGGCCTCGTGCGCGGCCAGTGGCAGCACCCCGAAGCGAACGTCCTGAAAAACCTCCACGTACTTGCCGCCGAGCCCGAACATCAGCAGGGGCCCGAAGCGCGGGTCGGTGGTGAGTCCGAAGATCACCTCGTGACCGCCCCGCCCCATCTCCTGCACCAGGAAGCCCTCAGAGCGGTGCCCCGCCCGCTCCACGGCTTCCTGCATGGAGGTGAGCGCAGCGGCGACCTCCGCCGCATCGCGCAGGTCGAGCCGCACCGCCCCGGCCTCGGTCTTGTGCACCAGATCGCGGGCGACCGCCTTGACGACGACCGGGTAGCCGATCTCTCTCGCTGCCGCCAAGGCCTCTTCCCGGTCGCCGGCCAGCCGCCACCGCGCCACCGGGATGCCGTAGAGCTCGAGCACCTGGAAGGCCTCGCCCGGCCCGAGGTGGCCCTCACCGGCGCGCACCAGGATGGCCGCCACCGCGTCGTCGTCACAGGCGAGCTCAGGGACCGGGACCTCGGCCGGCTGGCGCCGCCATGCGGCGTAACGGGAGAGCTGTGCAAGAGCGTTGGCGGCCGATTCCGGAAAGTGATAGACGGGCGGCAGGTCGCACTCCGTCTTGACCGCGTCGTAAAACTCCTCGGTCGCCATGATCACCGCCAGAGTCGGCTTGGCGCGGCCGCGCGCCGCGGCGGCGATCGCGTGCAGGATATCGGTCGGGCTGGCCAGCAGCGGCGTGACGTTGATCACCATCGCCATGTCGACCTCGGGGTCGTCGAGCACCGCGGCGAGGGTCCTGCCGTAGGCCTCGGCGCCGGCGGAAGCGATCATGTCCACTGGGTTGCCCAGGCTCGCCTCGGCGGGCAGGAACGAGCGCAGCCGGCCGACGGTCGCCGGGGCGAGCCGCGCCATCCGCAGCCCGAGGCTGACGCAGGCATCGGTCGCCATGATGGCCGGTCCCCCGGCATTGGTCACGATTCCCACCCGGTCGCCGGCCGGCAGCGGGGCGCGCGCCAGGGCGCGGCCGACGTCGAAGAGCTCCTCGATGGTGTTGGCCCGCAGCACGCCGCACTGGCCGAGAAAAGCGGACACCGTCAAGTCGGTCCCGGCGATGGCGCCGGTGTGGCTCGAGACCGCGCGCGCGCCTTCCGCGGTGCGTCCGGACTTCACGACCAGGATCGGCTTCTTGCGCGACACACGCTTTGCGATCTCGGTAAAGCGGCGCGGGTTGCCGAAAGACTCGAGATACATGGCGATCACTCTGGTCTGGGGATCGTCCTCCCAGAGCTCGAGAAGGTCGTTGCCGGAGACGTCGGCCTTGTTGCCCATCGACACGAACTGGGTCAGGCCGATGCCCAGGTCGTGCGCCACGTTGAGGATGGCGACGCCGAGAGCCCCGGACTGGCTGACGAAGCCGAACGATCCGGGCCGGGCGGGCGTCGGCGCGAAGGTGGCGTTGAGCCGAACGTCAGGTGCGGTGTTGATGACCCCCATGCAGTTGGGTCCAATCATCCGTACGCCCGCGGCGCGGACCGTTTCGCGCAAGAGCCTCTCGCGCTCGGCCCCCTCGGCGCCGGTCTCGCCGAATCCCGCGGTGATGACCACGAGGCCCCGCACGCCCCTGGCCAGACACTGCTCGACCACGTCCTGTACCGCGTCGCGGGGCACGGCCACCACGGCAAGGTCGATCGGATCGGGGATTGCGGCAACCGACGAGTAGCACTTCAGAGAGTGAAGCGCCGAGGCGTGCGGATTGACCGGGAAGATGGCGCCGCTGAACTCGTTGACGATCAGGTTGTGGAGCAGCGCAGAACCGATGGAGTCGCGGCGCCGCGAAGCGCCGATCACCGCGATCGAGCGCGGCTTGAAGATCGGGTCGAGCGCCGCCCCGCCGGATGACTCGAAGTCCGCGTCGTCTGAGTTGGCGCCGCCGGTGGGCGGCCCCGAGGCATGAAACGGCGCTCGCTGACTGGCGATGGCGGCCTCCAATCTATCGGATCGCCCCCCGCAACCCCTCGCGGATCCCCTTCCCGGTTTTCAGAGGCCGCCGGGTCCCTGCCCTGCGGCGCCGGAGGGAAGGGGACGCCCCCTCCCTCTCAGGGCAGGTGAGTTTCGTTCAAGACCATGGGCGGGGGCATTCTACCCGGACCGCCGGCCCTGAGCAGGCCGCTGGGCAGTGCGCTAGACTTCGCGCCATGTCACCACTCTCTCGTCGCGAATTCCTGGCCTCCACGGCCGCCTCCGCGGCGACGCTCGCCGTTCCACGGGTCCTGCGGTCCGACGACGGCCTCGATGCCGTGCAGGCCGAGATCGTGAAGCGCCACGCCGAGGGCGTCGCGCGCCTCCAGAACTGGGTGAAGCAGCCCTCGATCGCCGCCGAGGACCGAGGGATGGCGGAAGGGTGCGAGCTGATGATGCGGCTCGCGCGGGAGGCCGGCTTTCAGCAGGTCACCCGCGTTCCCACCGACGGACAACCCGGCGTCTTCGCCACGCTGGACGCCGGAGCGGCGCGGACGTTCGGCCTCTACTTCATGTACGACGTCAAGCAGGTCGATCCCGCCGAGTGGTCCTCGCCGCCGTGGGAGGCGGCGCTCGTCGACAAGCCCGGCTTCGGAAGGGTGCTGATCGGCCGCGGCGCGGTGAACCAGAAAGGCCCTGAGGCCGCCTTCCTCGCCGCTCTCCATGCGATCCACGGCGCGGGCCGCAAGTCTCCCGTCAACCTCGTCCTCGTCGCGGAGGGGGAGGAAGAGATCGGCTCGCCGCACTTCAAGCAGGTGGTGCGGCGGCCCGAGGTGAGCGCCGCCCTGAAGCGCTGCTCAGGCGTTTTCATGCCCGCGGCGTCGCAAGACCCGGACGGCACCGTGACGGTGTCGCTCGGCGCCAAGGGCGTCGTCGAGCTGGAGCTGGTGGCGAGCGGCGAGAGATGGGGGCGGGGTCCCAAGAAGGACGTCCACTCGAGCAACCGGGCGCGGCTCGACAGCCCGGCGTTCCACCTCGTGCAGGCGCTCGCCACGCTGGTCACCGCCGACGGGGATCCGGCCATCGACGGCTTCGCCGACGCCGCCCGCCCGGCATCGGCCGCCCAGCGCGCGATGCTCGACGCGGCGGCGGAGCGCCTGCAGGAGGCGACCGCGAAGCGCCTGCTCTCGGCCGACCGTTGGGCCCACGACCTGCCCTGGCGCGCCTCGCTCGAACGGTTCCTCTTCACGCCGACCGTGAACATCGAAGGCCTGGTCGGCGGCTACACGGGGCCGGGCGGCAAGACGGTCCTCCCGCACCGCGCCGTCGCGAAGCTCGACCTCCGCCTCGTGCCCGACATGACGTACGAGGGCGCCGTCGCCGCTCTCAAAGCGCACCTCGGCAAGCGCGGCTTCGGCGACGTTGAAGTCAACGCGAGCGGCGGTTACGACCCGACCAGCACGGACGCCGAAGCGCCGGTGATCCGCGCCGCGGTCTCTGTCTACCGCCGCGCCCGCCTCGACCCGATCCTCTGGCCGCGCAACGCGGGCTCCTATCCGGGCTACGTGTTCACCGGCGAGCCGCTCAAGCTTCCCGCGGGCCACTTCGGCCTCGGCCACGGCAGCGGCGCACACGCCCCCGACGAATATTTCGTGATCGAGTCGTCCAATCCGAAAGTCATGGGCTGGGACGGCGCGGTCCGCTCGTTCGTCGACTACCTGTACGAGCTGGCCGTGGTCTGAAACAGTCTTCGGTGTAGCGAGAACGCAGCGGCAGCGGCCAGTAAGATCCTCCTTCGCGTTAGTTGGAGCGCCGCCGGTGTACGTGATGACGATGCTGGCTCAAGCGAACGGGTCGACGATCTCGACCTTTGCGCTCATGAAATCGCGTCGGTTTCGCGTGACGATCGCAAGTCCATGGGTGAGAGCCGTCGCCGCGATCAGGCTGTCCTTAATGGGCATCGAGCGGCCGCTGGCGCGAAGATCGGCCAGGAGCCGAGCCCAGCGCAGGCCTGTGGCCGCCTCCCAGCTCAGACAGTGGATCCGCTCGACGCCGTCCTGGAACCAATGCTGCAAGCGCACGCGGCGTTTCCCGACCGGCAGCAGAAGAATGCCGAAAAGGATCTCGCCGAGGATCATGGGATCGACGGCGATCTCCCGCTCGTTCTGCGCCAGCCACCGCAAGACCCTCGGATCAGGGTCGGGCCTGGTGGCCTCGCTGAGGACGTTCGCGTCGACCAGGAATGTCATAAAGCGTCGGTGGACTCGGACTCGATGGGCACGAAGAAGCCTTTCTCGGGGCAGGCAAGGAGCCATTCGACAACACCGTGATTTCTGGGCGGTGAGAGGCGCCTGAGCCGATACTCCCCGCGATCGAGACGCTCGATCTCGAACTCCTGTCCGGGCTCGATGTCGTCTTGCTGGCGAATCTCCGCAGGAATCACGATCTGGCCCTTGGTGGAGACGGCGGTCTTCATGCCAGGTAAGATATCGTCTTACCTGGGGTCGGTCAAGCTAGGTGCGCTATGGTGCACTTTGGTGTAACCTTGAGCCATGTCGACCGCCGAGAGACCCGTCCGTCAGAGCGTGAGCCTCCCCCCGGGCATCGCCCACCGCGTCAAGTCGCTCGCGAAGTCGAGCCGCACGAGCGCCAACCGG
>DASZZM010000049.1:0-272796 GCA_035544895.1 Thermoanaerobaculia bacterium | reverse complement strand
CTGGACCCTTCGTGGCGCCAATGCCATCCTCGCTCTGCGCTGCGCCAAGCTCAGCAACCGCCTCGAAGAGTTCTGGCTGCCCCGGGCCGCCTAGCCCGACCGGCCTCAGCCGGCCGACCTCACAAATTTGTCGTGCACCCGTGGGCTTTCCCGTAAGACGGACACCCGCGGCGTGCTCACGGATGGGGCGGGGGCCGGCGGCTGACGGGCACTAGCTCGGCGCTGGCCAGCCGCGGCGAACGGCGGAGGTGGTGGGCGAAGTCGCCGTGGTCGAGCGCGACGCGTCTCGCGCGCGGTTCTAGCCCGGACCCCTCACGGACACTCGCGTGTGTGCAAGTGTTGGACACTTTCTTGCCATACGATGCGCGTGCTGCAAGGAGTCCCGATGCGCGGAGAGTCTGCGCGCCGTCGAAGTGAGTGTGAGCGGGAGTAGCCGCCGCCCAATGGAGCTACCGAATTTTCCGCCCCCGGGAGGTGAAGGTCTCTCGTCCTTGGTGAAGAGACTCGTGGCGGTGCTGCTCACGCTCACCGCCGGTGGCCTCTCCATCGCGGCCTCGTGGCAGAGCTGGATCAACCCCCTGGTCGACTCGGGGCGCGAGATGTTCGTGCCGTGGCGCCTCGAGCACGGCGACCGGCTCTATCGCGACGTCACCTACTACTACGGCCCTGTCGGTCCCTGGGTGAGCGCCCTGGCCCTCAGGCTCTTCGGCGACCGCTGGGTGGTCCTCGAGCTGGTCAGCGCGGCGCTCGCAGCCGCCATCTTCGTGCTCCTCTTCAAGCTCACCCGCCAGGCCGGCAGCGCATTCTCGGCGACCGTCGCGACCACGCTGGCAGCCGCCTTGTGCATGGGGGCGCCGAGAGGCGGCGCCTTCATGTTCCCCTACTCCTCCTCGAACCTCTTCGCCCTGGCGGGCGCCCTCCTTGCCCTGACGGCCTCGTGTGCTCCGCCGTCGCAGCGCGGCCATCTCAACCATCGCAGCCATGCCCTCGCCGTCCTCGGCCTCGCCCTCGCGCTCGCCTCACGGCTGGAGATCGGGGGCGCCGCCGCGGTCGCCATCCTGCTCGCGGGGCTGCGGTCCCACTCCCGGCGGGCCGCCGTCGTGAGCTCGGCGGCCGTCGTCGCCGCGGGCTCGGCGCTGGCGGCCGCGGTGTACGGCTTCTCTTTCCTCGGCGTCCCAGCCGCCAACCTCTTCAGCGACGGCCCCTTCACCCATCTGATCACCAGGCCGCAGGAGTGGCGGAGCTTCTACCTGGACGTCGCCGGGTTGTTGAAGCCAGGCCAGGCCGCGTCACGGCTCGGGATCTCGGCGCTGCTCGACGCACTGATCTTGACCGCCGCGGCCTTTCTGGGCGTCCGGCGGCGGAATGGCCAGAGCGAGGCGGGCGGGGTGATCGGGACGGTCGGGGCGATCGGAGCCAGGCGGCGCTATCTCTTCGCGGCCGCCGCGGCCCTGGTGGTCGGCGTCTACTGCCTCAGCCCTTTGAACGACCCCAACAAGAACCTGCCGCCGCTGCTCGCGATCCTGCCGCCGCTGGCCGCCCTTGCCGCCCTGGCGTTGCTGCGCCGGCCGCTCGAGGGGCCGAGGCGGGCGCGATTCCTGCTCTTTTTCTTCAGCGCCGCCGTCGCCGTCCGCGTCCTGTTCGCCCTGTCGGCGGGACCCAGGATGGGCGCCTACGACACTCCGCCCCTTCCTGGCCTGCTGGCCACCGCGGCCGTGCTGCTCTTCGACTGCCTGGCGCCCCGCCTCCCGGCTCCCGCGGGCTTCCGGTGGCGCCTGGCCGCCATCCTCCTTGTTTTCGGCGGGCTGTTCCTCTACCGCATCGCCATTCTCGACAGCGGCCCGCGGCTCGCGCTTCTCGAAACTCGCGCCGGTTCCTTCCGCCTGCCGGCGCGGCAAGCCGAGGCGATCGGACAGGCTCTCGACTTCCTGGCCCGGCACACCCGGCCCGGTGACACGCTCACCGCCTTTCCCGAAAGCGGCTTCTTCAACTTCGTCACCGGGCTGCCCAGCCCGCTGCGGCAAGACCAGATCTTTCCCGGCGTGTTGTATGGCCAGCGCGAGGCAGAGGTCGCCCGTCAGATCGATCTCGCCGGCCCCCGCTACGTCCTGCTCTGCAACCGCCCCACCTCGGAGTACGGTCCGCGATCCTTCGGCATCGACTTCGCAATCCTGCTGTGGAAGCAGGTCGAGGACCGCTATCACCTCGTGGGCTCGTTCGGTCCGGCATGGCGCTGGGCCCGAGTGGGCGCCAAGCGCTTTTTCGTCCGGGTCTACGAGCGCAATCCCGACCCTCCCGGGCCGGCGCAGGCCGCGGCCCGGCAGGTGCTCGCCTCACCTGGGGGCGCGGCGCCCAGGCTGCCGTAGTATCGTGCGCCGGAGCCCCGGGCGCATCCCTGGGCCGGCGCGGCGTCCGAGCGGCGGCCCGCGCTGGGGCCGCCGGCGGCGCGGCCGACACAGAACATCCGGGAGAGGTCTATTCAGAATTCAATCTGGGGCGCGGTCACCGCGCTGGTTGCCGGACTGCTCTTCTGCTATGCGCGGCGCGCGCAGGTCCGCGAGCGGCCGCTCGCCGCCGCCGCGGCGATTGCCTTCGCGGGCCTGGCCCTGCGCCTCTTCGCCGGGACCGACCTGTTCATTCACGCCTGGGACGAGCGCTACCACGCTCTGGTGGCGAAGAACCTCATCGCGCACCCGTTGACGCCGACCCTCTACGACCGTCCCGCGCTGCCGTACGACTTCCGTGACTGGCATGCCAATCACGTCTGGCTCCACAAGCCGCCGCTGGCGCTCTGGCTCTCCGCCGGCAGCATGGCCCTGTTCGGAGTCAACGAGATCGCACTGCGCCTGCCCAGCCTGCTCCTCTCCAGTCTTGCAATATTCCTTACCTACCTGATCGGCACTTGGCTGTTCGATCGTCGCGTCGGATTGCTCGCCGCCGCCTTCCACGCCATTTCCGGCTACCTCCTGCAGCTCCCCGCCGGGCGTGTCGCCGTCGATCACGTCGACAACGCGGTAATCGTTTTCGTCGAGCTGGGAGTCTGCCTTGCCGTCCTCTACGCGCGGCGGCCGAGCAGCTCTCTTCTCCTGGCGATTGGCGCCGCGACAGGGCTCGGAGTGCTCAGCAAATGGGTCTCCGCGCTGGTCGTCTTCCCTGTCTGGCTCGCGCTCGTCTGGGGCAGGGAAAAGGCCCGCGCCGTGGCGGCCCATCTGGCGGTGATGACGCTTGCCACGGCCGCCGTCGTCCTGCCGTGGCAGTGGCACATCAGGCACGCGTTCCCGCGCGACGCGGCCTGGAACGACGCTTACAACCTGCAGCACTTCACCGAGCCGATCGACGGACTCGGCGGTCCGCCGCTGTTCCACGTCGCGCAGATGCCGCACTATTACGGTGAGCTGATCTATCTTCCCGTCGCTTTCTTCCTGGGCGGGCTCGCCCTGGGCAGGGATCGGCGGCGGCTGGCGCCGCTGGCCGTCTGGCTCCTGCTTCCGTACGCGGTCTTCAGTCTCGCGGCGACGAAGATGAACGCCTACGTGATGATTGCCGCCCCGGCGGTGTTCCTGATCGAGGCCCGATTCTGGCTCTGGCTGCAGGCAAGGCGGCCGGCGGCATGGCCCGGGCGGGCACTGCGACTGGCACTCCTGGCGCTGCTGATCGCGCTGCCGCTGCGCTACGGGATCGAGCGGCTCAAGCCGTGGCCCGGCTATGTCCGCAACCCTGCCTGGGCGCGCACTCTGCGCGCGCTGCCGGAGCGGGTGGGAGCGGGGCCGGTTGCCCTGTTCAATCTCGACCGCCCGGTGGAAGCGATGTTCTACACGCCCTACACCGCCTACCAGGATGCGCCCGACTCGTCGCTGGCGCGCCGCCTGCTGCGTGCCGGCTGGCGCGTTGTCGTGTTCGACGACGGCAAGCTCCCCGCCGGACTGGCGGCGACTCCCGGCGTCGAGCTCCTGAAAGGCGCCTTTCCACCCTCTCCTCCCAACGACGGGACCGGTTCTCCTCAGCCCCACCAGCCCGGCTCGGGCCCGCCACCGGACGTGGTCTTGCCGCCCAGCCGCGGGCCGGCGGCGAGTCCCTAACCCCATTTCTCAGCGGCTCTCGTCACGAGGCGCCGGCCGCCGCTCCCGCCATTGGCGGCACTCCCGGCAGGTCGGCCTGCGCTCCCGCGATTGCCGGTACTCCTCGCAACTCGCAAATGGGGCTGGATCCTTGCCCGCATCGTGGCCCGCCTGGCCGGCGCAGATCCGCTAGTTGGCGCCGGCCCGCTCGTAGATGATCCTGCCGCCCACGATGGTGAGCAGGACGTGGACGTCGGGGATCGCGGCGGCGGGAATGCGCGTCAGGTCGCGGTCGAGGAGCACGAGGTCGGCGAGCCTGCCGGGCTCGATGGTGCCTTTCTGCCCTTCTTCGAAGGAGGCGTAGGCGGCCCCGCGGGTGTAGGCGGCCAGGGCCTCCTCGGCGCCGATCCTCTGCTCGGGCACCCAGCCGGCCGGGTTCTTGCCGTCGATGGTGCGACGGGTGGCGGCGGCATAGATGCCCTCCAGCGGAGTGGCCGGCGCCACCGGCCAGTCGCTGCCGAAGGCAAGGCGGGCGTGAGCGTCGAGCAGCGAGCGGAAGGCGTAGGTCGTCTTGATCCTCGCCGGCCCGATCGCTTTCTCCGCCCAGCGGCCGTCGTCGATGGCGTGGTAGGGCTGCATGCTGGCGATGACGCCCAGGGTGCCGAAGCGTGGGATGTCGGCGGGCGCCAGGTGCTGGGCGTGCTCGATGCGGAAACGGCGGTCGCGCGGCCCATCCTCCCGCTCGACGCGGTCGAAGATGCCGAGCTGCAAGTTGATGGCGCGGTCGCCAATGGCGTGGACCATGACCTGGAGGCCCGCCCGGTCGGCGCCGGAGGTCCAGGCGTAGAGGTCCTGCGGCGTGTTGACCAGCAGGCCCGAGGAGCCGGGAGCGTCGGCGAAGGGCTGGAAGAAAGCCGCGGTGCGCGAGCCGAGCGACCCGTCGACGAAGCCCTTGAGGCCGCCGATGCGCAGCCACTCGTCGCCGCGGTCGTGCGCGGCGATCTCGTCGCGCAGGCGCTGCCAGCTTGCCAGCGGCACCGCGGCGTAGATCCGCGTGCGCAGCGTCCCCGCGTCGTGCGCACGGCGGAACACCGCCAGGTCCTCCCACGTGCCCATGTGCTGGACCGAGGTAACGCCCTGCGCCGCGACGTAGCGCATCGCCGCCTCGAGGGCCCGGTCCTTGGCCGCGGGCGGCGGATCGGGCACCACCGAATCCACCAGACTCAGGGCGTTGTCCTTGAGGATGCCGGTCGGCTCGCCGGCGGGGCCGCGGACGATGGTGCCTCCCGGGACCTCCGGCGTCTGCGCCGTGACGCGGGCGGCGCGCAGGGCGGCGCCATTGGCCAGGCTCATGTGGCCGTCGAGCCGGTTGACCCAGACCGGGTTGTCCGGCGTCACGGCATCGATCCAATCGCGGCGCGGCAGCTCTCCTCCCCACAGCTCGTGGTCCCAGTCGCCGCCGGTGATCCAAGCGCCGGGCGGCTGGGTCCTGGCGAAGGCGCCGATCCGCCGCACGAACTCTTCCCGGGTCCTGGCGTCGCGCAGCTGCACCGAGGCGAGCCCGAAGCCGCCGTCGAGGAAGTGTACGTGGGAGTCGATGAAGCCCGGCGCCACCATCCCGCCGTGCGCGTCGATGCGCCGGCCGTGCGCGCCTCCGAGCGGGAGGAGCCGCTCGATCTCGGCGCTCGAGCCGACCGCCGCGATCCGCGGGCCGCGCACCGCCACCGCCTCGGCCCACGGCCGCACGGGATCGCCGGTCCACACCCGCGCGTGCACGATGGCCAGGGAGACCGCGTCCGGACGCGCCGGCTCCTCGTTGGAGGCGCTCCCGACGGCGGCGAGCAGCGCCGCGGCCAATCCGGCCAGGACAGTGCCGGCAAGCACCACGATGGTCCGCGAAGAGGGCCTTCGACCCAGGCCTGGCCCGCGGCGCCGGGCAGGAATCCGGCGCGTTCCGGTCGATCCGGATGGCAAGCTCATCACCTGGCGCGCGAGCTTAACAGGTCTGCCCCTGGAGAGCGGGTGGCGACACAGGACTCGCCACCGGAAATGCGGTTGCTTTCGGTCGCCGCCACCGAGCTAAGGGAAGTCCGCGAAGTACTGGGTGTCGATGAAGTTCTGATTGGCTCCGGCGGCGGAGGTGTAGGTCTTGGTCAGGCAGGGGGTGGTGCTCCAGGGCAGCGAGCAGTCGAAGGGGAAGGAGGCATCGGTGACGGCGATCGTCAGGGCCACGTCGGTCATGCTGGCGACGAACACCCAGTAGTGGCCGTTGACCGGCCGCCCGTCGAGGATCTTGACGGTGACCTCGACGTTGGTGCTATCGAAGAACCAGAAGTAGCCGGACCGGTCGGAAAGCCGCACGGCACTGGCCCGCTCGGTGATCGGCGTCCCGACCCCCGGACGCGAGAAGGCGACGGCGACCTGATAACGGCCGCCGAGGAGAATGAGGCTGGAGCCGGGCGGCGCAACCTGGAAAGCCACCGTGTCGGGCGACAGTTTGCCGAAAAGGAACTCCTGCACTACGTAGCCTCCTGCCGGCAGCGCCGGCAGCGGCAAGGAGACCAGCAGCGGTTCGAAAGGCGGCGGCGTGCAAGGCGGCTCGGGGATCTTGTGATCGACCACCACGGTGATCGTGTGACCCTCCACGAAGGGAGGGTCGACGCGGAGCCCGCAGTAGAAAGAGACCTGTAGGAAGACCTGGTCGAGCGTGGTCGGCAGCGCGGAGCTGATGAAGAGCTGCTGGGCGGCGAGTGGAACGCCCAGCAGCCACCAGGCAGCGACGAGCCCGAAGGCACGGACGACTGCCGCGGGAGGCACTGTTCGGTTAGCGGGCATGCTCCGCCTATGCTACAACAGCATCGAACGCTTCGCAAGGAGCTGAGTCTCTAGGGGTTGTGGGGGCCGCCCGCGTCGCTGCGCTCCGCTGCCCCCTGCCCGCCGCGGCCCCCCTAGGCGCCCTGGAGACGCTTGAGGGCCGCTTTCTTCAGCGGCATGCTGGTCGCGGCGCCCTTGGCGATTGCCCGCACCTCGAGGTCCGGCAGGGTCGGTAGGAGGCGCAGCGCGAACGGCACCGGCAGCTTCGGATTGTGAACCAGCGCGAGGCGCACGTCGAGGTTCGAGACCCAGGGACTGGTCTTCAGAATCAGCTCCGCCGCCTGGAAGGAGAGATACGACGACTTGGCGAGCCGCACCACTTCGTCGATCGACAGCCGCGGGTTCTTGAGCAGCGCGAAGAGCACCTGCGGATCGCTTTCTTGGATGAGCAGACCGCGCGTCACTCGGTCGGCTTTCGGCGCGAGAAGAATCTTCTGTGGCAGCGTCATCCCGCGCAGCCGCTCCCACAGCGTCACCGTCTCCGGCTCACTCTTTTTCGGCTCTGCCGCGGGCTCGGCGAGAAGCGCCGCAACCACGGTGGCCGCGTTTTCCTCGAGCTGCAGCGCCAGCCCTCCGGGTGGCGAGCCGACGACGATGGCCGCGACCGTCGTCTCACCCCGCCCCAGCAGCCGCAACCTCACCGTCACCTTCGCGAACGGTGGCAACGGTTCCGCGGGTTGCAGGAAGAGCCCGCCCACCGACAGATGGGCGCGCTCCTCGGCACGCAGCTCTTCCTCGCTCTCGAACTCGAGGCTGAACGTCTGCGGAGCGGCTTGGGAGAGTTTCATCGCGAGCGGGCAGAATCGTCCGCGTGTCGAGCTGGATTGGGTGGGCGGTGCGGAGATGTCGCGAAAAGAAAAGGCGGGCGGAGTTCCCTCCGGCCCGCCTGTTCTCCGGCGGTTCTTATTGAGGGGGCGGAGGAGGCGGAATGTGATGCTCCTTCTCCCACTCCCTCCACTCGTGCTCGCGGTGGCGCCGTACCCAGTCCGCGAACCGGCCCTCTCGGGTGCGCTCGTAGACGACCACTTTGCGCGCCTCGTCGCGCCAGATGTTCGAGACGTTGGAAACCTCGAAGCCTCTCGTGACGCCGCAGCGGCTCTCGGGGATGATGCGCCCTTCGAGGCGGACATAGTCGCTGCCGAGGACGCCGTACCAGCCCGTGCCCTCCAGGGCGTAAACGTTGCCCTCATGGTCCTTGACGATCACGCAGCCGGGATCGCTGCCGGCCGAGACCAGGCCTTCGACGTACACCACGTCCGCCACCGCGGGCACCGCTGCCAGGACGCCGAGCGCCAAGGCCGCCAGCACGAGGGTGCGGGTCAGGAATCGATTGTTGAGATCCATTAAGCTCTCCTTTGAAGACGTGTCAGAAGTCCGGGCTCGATGTCCGTCTTCTCGAGTTCAGGCATGCACGGTGCACACCCCTCACCGGTCCTTAAGAGCAAGCGCCCTGCCAGGTCTTGGCGCGACACTCTCAGAGTTGAAGATAAGCCTAAATCGTCCGATATAGCGGACACCTTCCTCCTGGGCCCGTTTTCCACAGAGTTGCGGCCGCGATCTGGCGCGCCGCGACCTGGCGCGCTGGGCCGCGGGATAGGATGGGCGAGGCCGGGGCCGTCCCGGCAATTTGATCGCGGCACCGGGTCCCTCCCGGGGAGCGGGCGAGAGGAGTCGGCGATGAAGAGACTGGTTGCAGCGGGTGGAGTCGCCATGGTGGCGGTGGCGTTTCTCGGCGGCCCAAGCGGCTGCCCGAGGGCCTGGGCGGCGGCGGCCGCGCCGGCGAGCTCGGCCCCTGGAGTGGACCTGGCGGCAATGGACAGGCGGGTCGAGCCCTGTGTGGATTTCTACACCTATGCCTGCGGCGGCTGGCTGGCCAAGAACCCGGTGCCGCCGGACCGCTCGTCATGGAGCCGCTTTGCCGAGCTGGCGCAGCGCAACCGCGAGAAGCTGCGCGCGATCCTGGAGGCGAATGCCGCCGACCGGCCGCGGCGCGCGCCGGGAGCCGCGTTGGCCGCCGAAGCGCCGGCCGACGCCGACCGGCGCAAGCTGGGCGACTTCTATGCCACCTGCATGGACGAGGCGGGAGTCGCGGCGCGCGGCATCGCGCCCATCCAGCCCGACCTCGACCGCATCGCGGCGCTCAAATCGACGAGCGAGCTGCCCGCCCTCGCGGCGCACTTGCGGACGGTGGGGGTGGGCGCGCTTTTCGGCTTCCGCTCCGGCCAGGATGCCAAGGACGCAACCTCGGTCATCGCCATGGTCGACGCGGGGGGGCTGGCGCTGCCCGATCGCGACTACTACCTCCAGACCGACGCGAAATCGGCCGAGCAGCGCCGCCAGTACGCCGAGCACGTGCAACGCATGTTCGCGCTGCTCGGCGAGCCGGCGGAGCGTGCGGCAGCCGACGCCGCGAGCGTGCTGGCGATCGAGACCAGCCTGGCCAAGGCCTCGCTCGACAGGGTCAGCCGCCGCGATCCCAACAAGGTCTACCACAAGCTCACCCGCCAGCAGCTCGCCGCCCTGACCCCGGCGTTTTCCTGGGATGCTTTCCTCGCCGCGATCGACGTTCCGCCTGTCGCCAACCTCAACGTCTCCGAGCCGGACTTCTTGCAGAGCCTGGAGGGCCTGCTGCGCTCGACCGGAGTCGATGCATGGAAGGCCTACCTGCGCTGGCACCTGCTCCACGCCACCGCCGAGTGGCTTCCCGGCCGCTTCGTCGACGAGGACTTCGCGTTCTACGGCAAGGTCCTGCGCGGATCGAAGCAGATCCTGCCGCGCTGGGAGCGCTGCGTGGACTCGACCGACCGCGCGCTGGGGGAAGCCCTCGGCCGGGAGTACGTCGCCGCATCCTTCGAACCCGAGGCGAAGCGGCGCGCTCTCGCCCTGGTGGGCGAGACTGAAAAGGCGATGGCCCGCGACATCTCGGGCCTGCCGTGGATGGGCGCGGAGACCAAGAAGCGCGCCCAGGAGAAGCTCGCGGCCATCGCCAACAAGATCGGCTATCCCGAGCGGTGGAAGGACTACAGCCGCCTGGAGGTGGTGCGCGGCGACCTGGTGGGAAACGTGGAGCGCGCCAACGCCTGCGAGCTGGCGCGGCGCCTGGCCAAGATCGGCAAGCCGGTGGACCGCCGGGAGTGGAACATGACTCCGCCGACCGTCAACGCCTACTACAACGCCTCGATGAACGACATCAACTTCCCGGCCGGCATCCTGCAGCCGCCCTTCTACGACGCCAGGCGCGACGACGCTGCCAACTACGGCGCCATCGGCGCGGTCATCGGCCACGAGATGACGCACGGGTTCGACGACCACGGGCGCGAGTTCGACGGCCGCGGCAACCTGACGGACTGGTGGTCCCCGGCCGACGCCGCGGAGTTCCAGCGGCGCGCCACCTGCCTCGCCGACGAGTACTCGTCTTTCCCTGCCGGCGGGCTCAAGGTCAACGGCCGGCTGACGCTGGGCGAAAACACCGCCGACAACGGCGGCCTTCGCGTCGCCTACATGGCCTACGAGGACAGCCAGGCCGGCAAGCCCCGCCAGGCGCTCGACGGCTTCTCCCCCGAGCAGCGCCTCTTCCTCGGTTTTGCCCAGGTGTGGTGCGAGAGCTCGACGCCCGAGGGCGAGCGCTTGCGCGTGCTCACCAACCCCCACTCGCCCGGCCGCTACCGCACCAACGGCACGGTGGTCAACATGCCCCAGTTCCAGGACGCCTTCCAGTGCAAGCCCGGCTCCCCCATGGCCCCGGAGAACCGCTGCCGGGTGTGGTGAGCCGTCGTCCGCGCACTTACGAACGCTGATCGGAGTGGTTTTGCTTACCGCGAGACCGCTTCAGCTGGATCCTCGACGCGGAAGGATGTGCACAGGAACTCGTAGCAGGGGCTGTCGTCGAAGCTGATCATCAGGTGCACCAGCCCATTTGCCTGGTGGCCCTTCCGCCTCAAGTTCGCAACCACCTCGGCAAGCCACGTGGTCTGACCACGGTCCACGATGCGATCATAGGCTTCCAGCATCGAAGCGTCGCGTGCATCATAGTAGGTGACCTTGAACGCCTCGGTGCCGTCGAAAACGATGGCGTTCTCGCGAAGCGAGCCGTCGTCCGCCTCGTACGAGAACCGGATAGCCACCTCTCGCTTCAATCGTTTCTCGAAGGAAGGCCCCCCGCCCTCCAGCGCGGTGGACGGAACCGGTAGTTCCCACAATGGTCTGGCGTTCATCCTGTTTATGAGCCGGCGCGGCGTAAGCACTCCGAAGGCTGGGAGAACCGGAGCTCCTCCGGGCGGAAATGCTCGGGATCGAAAGGGCCGCCGATCCGAACGCCACCAAGAGTACAAGGCATGGATAGGCGGGTCAAGCGAGGAATCGTTCTTTTCGGAGTCTTGCGGAGCACGTGAGCCCAGCAGTGGGCGGCGAGCTTGACAGCCTGGGTCGATGAGGACTACAATGTAGGCAATATGGCTGAGGTCCTTGGTTCCTTCGAACAGGCTGTGATGCTGGCTATCGTCCGACTTGGAGAGGGGGCGTACGGCCGTGCGATTCTCAAAGAGGTGCAGGAGCGGATGGAGCGGGATGTCGCGGCTGGCGCCGTGCACGCCACTCTCGTTCGCCTGGAAAAGAAGAGTCTCATTACGTCCACCCTGGGGCCAGGTACGCCGGTCCGCGGCGGCCGGGCGCGGCGATTCTATCGATTGCAGCCCCAGGGATTGCGCGCGCTCAATGAAGCCCGGGCCGCCGTCGACAACCTATGGCACGGTCTCAAGTGGCCGCTGAAAGGATACGTATGAGTGTCAGTACGACACCTCCGGGCTGGGCCGAAATCTTGCTACGAGTCTTTCTTGCTCCAGCCGATACCGACAGCGTGTCTGGCGATCTCCTCGAGCAGTACCGCGAGAGTGTTCATCCAGCGCGCGGACGCCGACGAGCAGATCTTTGGTACGTGAGGCAGGTGTTTGGTTTCGTCTGGCGAAACGCTCGCCTGTGGGCGGCTCTGTTCGCTGTCGCCTTCCTTGTCCGAACAGCGCTGGATTGGCTCGTGCCACCAGTGGATTTCCATGGGCGAGCAAATGTTTCGACCCTGTTGGGCGCTGGCATCATTCTGCTTGCGGGATTCTGGGCGGCATCACGCTCGGGCTCGTTCGCCGCCGGCCCGATCGTTGGCATCGCAACCGCCGCCTTTGCTGCCCCGATCGAGGTTCTGGGTGCCGCGACTCTGCTCGCTGGCTGGCATGATCCACTAACGATGGCTGCGATCCGTGGAAGTGGCGGCCTCGAAGAGGTCTTCACATTGCCGCTCCTGATGGTCCTGCCCGGAATCGTGCTTGGCACGATCGGCGGCTTAGTCGGCGCGGCGGTCACGAGATTGAATCGTACTTGGTAGGTCGGAGCAACACCTGGCTCGGACTCGACACGCTCGCTGAAGGTCCAAAGGTCCTCGTCTGGCCTGAAACGCCGCTCGCGGTCGCTACACGATTCCATCGAAAGAGCCTCATCCTCGCCTCCCCTGGCTCTCCGGAAGGCACTGGCCGGCTGGTGTGCTGCCCAAGTCCATCGAAGAGACCATGACTCACTCCGTGAGAAGCTGCATGTCCAGTTCACGCAAGATCGGTTCGATCGGCACCACGTACGATTTCGTGACGTCAGCCCCGTACAGAATTCCTATCAACTCTCCCGTGTCCGAAAGCACCGGCGCCCCGCCATCTCCCGCCCGCGCGATGAAGGAGGTGAAGATGAAGTCCGGGTGGACCTCAAGAACGACTCCTTTTACCAACCCGGAGCCGCGGCCCACCATGATGACACTCTCGCCCTGCCGGACGGTCTGCCGCGCTCCCCGGATCTTGCCCACCGAGGGGACCGATAGATCGATCTCCACTCCGGGATCGATCCTGGCGAGTGCAACCCACTTGGACAGCCGGGTCAACGTGGCCACCCCATCCTCCGATCCGCCACCGTCACCGCCCCCCGGTTGGCTGAGCCGGTCGCCCGTGTGGAGAAAGGAGCCCACGGCCGGGGCTCAGCAGGTAATAACGCTGTCCAGCCCGGTCCTGCACCACGCAGCAAAGGCTTCCGACATAAGCCCCGCGCTCTGAGTACGGGCCGCCCACGCTCGAGCCCAGGCGGACGGGCCGGTTGCGCTGGTCGAGCTGCAAGGCCTCGGGTCGCGGGCTGGGCAGGAAGCTCAAGTTTCTCTGGGCAAAAGGATCAAGTGGATCGGCCCTCAGCTGGGCACTGTCAGACCGTGCCTCATTGACCTGCTCCTTGGCCTTTCTGGCCTCGGCCAGCGCACTTTCGGCTCGCCGCTTTTGGGTTTTTTCGTTGGCAAGAGCCGTTTCAGTCCGTAGCCTTTGGGATTTTTCCTTCCTTAGGAGCTCCTCCACAACGTACTTCTGACTGTTTAACGACCTCCATGCGATGATCGTCAGGTTCCTCTGTTTCCTGGCCTCCGCGAGCGCATCCTCGGCCTTTTTCTTCAACTGCTCTGCTGTCGCGATGCGGATGTACGCATCGTGCCGCTTCAGCCGCTCGACCTGCATCTGAAGATTCTGTGCCTCTTGCTTTGCGCTGTACGCTCTCCAGCCGATCACGGCGGTCGACACGAACAGCACCAGGAGCGCCGTGGCGAGACCGCGGAAGATCCGCGTGGAGCGCGCTTTCTCTTCGGCCCGCCGGCGCTCCGTTTCCGCCAGGAACTGCGCCTGTTCCAGCTCGCGATGATGCACGGCCTCCTTCTGCCGCCTGCGCTCCTCCATCGCCTCTCGGCTGGTAGCGACGAGCGCCGGCAGCTCCGGCCGATAGCCGAGCAGGGCGGCAGAAGAGCTCGCGAGCCAGCGCTCGGCGTCGGCTATCTGGACCTCGTCCAGCAGACCGCCCTTCCTGTCGAGGCGCAACCATTCCTCCATCAGCGTCTCCAGCCGGCGGCGCGTGTTGATCTCGGAGCGTTCCTGCTCGAGCCAGTCAACGAGCCTTGGCCAGTTGCGCACCAGAGCCTCGTGCGCAACCTCAACTTGCGCGTCGGCAGGCGTCTCGCCCTCGGTGAGCCGCACCAGGCGGGCGGCGATCAGCTTGTCCAGCACCCGCGCCACTCGGTCGGACGCTTCGCCACGGAAGAGAGCCTCCCGCCGGATCCGGCTACTGGTAACCTCGAGCCGGTCTTCGCTGGGCCGCACCATCCGCAGCAGGATGCGTCTTGCGGTCACCTGCTCCTCCGGGATGAGCGAGTCGTAGAAGGCGTCAGCGCTGCGGCGGAGCGCCAGGCGACCGCCGCTCAGCCGCCGGTATGATTCCCAGGTCACCCGGTTGCGCTCGCGGCTCTGCCAGAGCTTGAGCAGTGTGAACTGCAGCAGCGGTAGGCCCGCCGGCTCGCCGAGGATGTCGCGCAGCAGGGCGTCGACTACACCTTCCTCGAACTTGAGACCGGCCAGCGAAGCCGGCTCTTCGATTGCCGCGCGCAGTTCGGGGGCGCTCAGCGGCGTCACGCGGACCTGAGCTCCCTCGAATGCGGACATGAAGGTCTCGAGCTTCGCCACCTGACTCTCGTAGTCGCTGCGCAAGGTGAGGATGACCGTATGCCGCGGTGCCGGGACCTTGACGAGAGCCGCCAGCCCGTCGGCGAAGGCCTGGCGCGCATCGACAGCGTCGCAGAGGGAAAAGACCTCCTCGAACTGATCGACCACCAGCACGCAGGGACGCGAGCTCTGGTCGTCCGCGACCATCTCCACGAGGTGGTCGGGATTGGCCAGGAGGCGCGCGGCGTGAGCAGCGGTTTCCCCGGCGGACCCTGGCTGGAGCAGCACCCGCGCCAGGTTCATCAGCGGCTCCGATCCCGGCACCAGAGGGGACGGATAGCGCCAAGTCTCACTGCCTGGCAGTGCCCCCGCCTTGAGCCGGGATAAGAGCCCGGCCAGGACCAGCGACGACTTACCGCTTCCCGAATCCCCGGTGACGGCCAGGAGCCGCTCGTCCGCGAGCCGTTGCAGCATGGCCTTCACCAACCTCTCGCGCCCGAAGAACACCCCGAAAGTGCTTTCCTGGAAGGCATCGAGGCCGACGTAGGGGCAACTCTCTTCGGGCAGCTCCGGAGCCAGGCCCGGATCGAACTGCTCGAGGGTGGTATCGACCGTCTGGCAGGCCACGCGAAAAAGAGCTGTGGACCAGTAGTCCAGGATTCCCTGCGCCGCCCAGCGGTCTTCGGTGCCATCGAGCAGCGCTCCCGTGGCCCGCCCCCTGCGGATCAAAGTCTCTACTCTTTCCTGGAATTCCGACGTGTCCCCGGCCTCGCGCTGAAGCTTCAGGAGCTCGCCGTGCGCGGCTCGAAGCGAGGCCAGGGAGGGAAAGCAGAGCGCTGGGTCGTCAAGGCAAACAGGAAGCGCGACTGGCCTCATGACATCCTCCTCAGCACCGAGGCCAGCGGCTCACCGACCTTGCGCAGCTCATCACATTGGTCCTTGAGGATCACGTCCACGCGGTGAAAGCGGATGCCCGCCAGCCTCCGGAAGCTGCGGAAATGAAGCCGTGAGCGCGCCGCATCCTGCGCCTCGAGAGCCAGTGCCAGCCTCTCTGCCTCCTGCCGGAAGGTCACGGCCCATGGCTCGCTGGTGCCGTCCGCAAGCGGAGCGAGCTTCTCCTTGACCTGCGACCACGAGAATTCGAGCGCGTCGAGGGACTGCTCCAGGTTGCTCTCGATCAGCCGCAGGTCAAGGTCGGCCTCCTGCCAGCGGTCGTGATCCAAGACCAGAGCCGTCAGGGTGACATGAAGCCGGGACAACGTGTCGACGCCGACTTCGAACTGATGCACCTTGTCGGCATCGAGGTCCAGGCTTCGGATCTGGCCGAGAACGACGGACATGGCCGCGATCAGGGCGGGAAGCGGCAGCGTGCTGGCCGCGTCGTTCAGCCGAGTGTTGATCTGGGAAGGCTCGATCGCCAGGACGCGATTGATCTTCCAGGCTGCCCGCTTGAGCTGCCTGGCGTCCTTGGTCTCGAGGGCGCCCCGGAGGTCTTGGCGGGCAGGCTCAAGATCCCTCTCGATCCAGCACACCTCATTCGGCGTCACACCTCCCCGGCGGACGACGTCGCGCAGGTCATCGAGGAGACCTTGTAGCGTCGCCTCGTGCTCCGCGAGGTTCGCCTGCGACAGCTCGTCGCCGGGAAAGCTCTTCGCCTCCTGCACGATGCGGTCGTAGCAGTGGAGCTGCAGGGTGTGCAAAAGGTCGTGGAGGTCTTTGTAGTTGCCCGCGATCTCGATCTTGTCGCAGGCATTCTGGAAATGGATGCGAAACGAGATGACGGCGTCTCGAACCCGCGGTTCACGCATCAGGTCGCTCAGCGCCGCAAGCCCCTTGCGCACCGCTTCGCCGCGCACGGCCTCGGGAGGAGGGGCAGCGCCGATCGACCGCAGCAGCCTGGCCATCTCTACCTCGCGGCGGGAAGGCTGGGTGAAGTCGGCGTACACCAGGGCGGCAATGTACGGAGGAGGCTCGCAGGGCGACAGGAGCAGCGGCAGGAGCCGGCGCTGCAGGGGAGCCCCGGTGACCGTCAGCAGGCTCTCGAACTCTGCCCACACACTGTCGACCCAGTTCGGGGTGAGCACGATCAGCGTGTGCCGGCTGCGGCGCACCGCCTCTTGCATGCTGAGGACACTGAAATCGCCCACCTCGAAGTCGTCCTCATCGATGCAGATCTTGAGATGCTCGGACTGCAAACGGGGGAGCAGGCAGCCTTGTACCCACTCCTGGTCGAGATGGCTATAGCTCACGAAGATGTCGTACTTGAAAGCCGCCTCTGCCGGCGGTCCGCCGCCCCCAGCTGGAATGTCGCTTCCCGAGGCTTCTGGTGTGAAAGTTTGAAGGCTTTCCATGATTTCTTTCCAGGTGCGCCGCACGTTGGGTCAGCGCTTGAAGAGCTGACTCAACAATAGACGGACGGAGCTGCGATCTTTCCTACTCCCGCGTTCAGCGTTCGCAGCTATCAACCTCGACCGCAAGCGAGTAGACCTGAGCAGTTCTCTCGCTCCGACGTAGGAACGACTTCCAGGTGGAGCTTCCCCTTGCCGCCAAGCAGCGTCCGGTGGTCTCGGCGGTCTCCGATCGGGCGGAGTGACCGGTCCGCGCGACTTAGAAGGCCGGGGGATTGGCGGGCTCGACGGGGGTGGTGAAGAGCTCGCGGCCGAGGGTCGAGAGCTCGTCGCGGAAGCGGGCTTCCAGGGCGTCGCGCTCGGGCTCGGGCAGGAAGGACTGGCGCAGGCCGGCGAGGGCCAGGCCGGCGAGCTCGGCGGCGCCGTAACCGAAAGCGCGGGCGAGGCGCAGGTACTCCGAAGTCAGGTTGGTGTTGAAGAAAGCCGGGTCGTCCGAGCTCACCGACAGCGGAACACCCGCGTGGTAGAGCCGGTCGAAGGGATGGCTTTCGATGTCCGGCACCACCTTCAGGCAGAGGTTCGAGGTGGGACAGACCTCGAGCGGGATGTTGCGGTCGCGCAGCTCCGCCATCAGCTCGGGGTCCTCGACCGCGCGGACCCCGTGGCCGATCCGCTCGGCGGCGCAGACCTCCAGGGCCGAGCGGATCGACTCCGGGCCGGCGTGCTCGCCGGCGTGCGCCACCCGGTGCAGCTCCTGACTTTGGGCCACCGCGAAGTGCTGGCGGAAAGGCTCATTGGCGAAGCGGGCCTCGCTGCCCGACAGGCCCAGGGCGACGACGCCGATCTCCCGGCCGGCGAGGGCCCACTCCAGGGTCTGGTCCGCCGCAGCCGGGCCGACGTTGCGCACGATGTCGGGGATCAGCCGCATCATCACTCCGAAGCGGCGCTCCCCTTCGGCGATCGCCTCGGCCAGGGCGGCCAGCACCTCGCCGCCATTCGCGCCGTTGGCGAGGTGCGTCGAGATGGTGAAGTGGACCTCGCTGTAGAGCACGTTCTGCAGCGCCTGCTCGGCCAGGAAATCGGCGGCCAGGAGCTTGAAGTCCTCGGGGGCGCGCAGCGCCCGCGAGCAGGTCAGGTAGACCTCGACGAAGTGCTCGAAGTCGCGGAAGCGGAACCATCGCTTCAGGCCGGCTTCGTCGCGCGCCGGCAGCTCGACCCCGTTGCGCCGCGACAGCTCGAGCAGCACCGACGGGCGCATCGACCCTTCGAGGTGCACGTGCAGCTCGACCTTGGGCATGCGCAGCAGGAAGCGCTCGAGACTCATGGTGTCAGCGCCGGCATTGGGGCCTTCGGGGCTCAGTCGAGCGAGCGGCGGCGGGCGCCGGGGGACGGGCGCGCCGAGGCGCCAGGCCGCCGGTTCCCGCGCTCGGACACCGGAAGCAGGCGCTGGCGCAGGCGGGCGAGCACCGCATCGGGGACCAGGCCGGAGAGGTCGCCGCCCAGGGCGAAGACTTCTTTGACCAGACGGCTCGACAGGTAGCTGTACTCCTCTTTCGGAGTCATGAACACCGTCTCGACCCGCGGATTGAGCCGGCGGTTCATCAAGGCCATCTGGAACTCGTACTCGAAGTCGGAGACCGCGCGCAAGCCGCGCACCACGATGCGGGCCCCGATCCGGTCCATGAAGTCGACCAGCAGGCCCGAGAAGCTCTCGACCCGGCATTCGGCGCGGCCGCCCATCAGCTCGCCGATGATCGCCACCCGCTCGTCGACGGTGAACAGCGCCCGCTTGGCCTCATTGCGCAGCACCGCGATGACGACGCTGTCGAAGAGCGGGGCGCAACGCTCGATGATGTCGAGATGGCCGTTGTGGAGCGGGTCGAAAGAGCCGGGATAGACGGCGATGTGCTGGCTCATCGGGCCGGTTCGGGATGGGAGGCGAGGTGCGGGCTGAGGTTGAAGGTCACGACATTGTAAGCGGCATCGGTGACGCGCAGCAACAGCAGCGGCGGCCCGGACGGCGTCGCCGGCCGCCCGCCGAGATCGCCGGTGTCGATGAGGACCGTCTCGGTCTGCTCGTCGAGCAGTCCGTCGGCGGCCCGCGCCGGCTTCCAAGGCGTGGCATTGAAGCTGTAGACCGCCTCGCGGATCGGGCTGGCATTGTCGTGGAGCTTGACGCGCAGCAGCTTGCCCTCCCGCTCGACCGCGACAAGGACGGGAGGGGTGTGGTCGATGACCACCGGGTCGCTCACCCGCTCGGCGGTGAGCGCGGTGTCCGGATCGTTGCTCGGGCGGTCGGAGGCGGATAGCCGAAAGCGATAGACGCCGTCGGGCAGCGCGGTGGCGTCGAAGCTGTAGTGGTCCTCTTCGACGTCGCCGGCCATCTTCAGCCAGGGAGCCGAGTCCGGCGCGTCCGCCAGGCGGAAGTCGAGCTCGAAGGCCAGGGTGTCCTCGTTGGGATCGCTGGCGGTCCAGCGCAAGGTGCGGTAGCCCTTCTTCCACAGCGGCTTGACCCTGCCCCCCTCGTCGTTCGGCGGCGCGCCGGGCGTGGTGAAGATCCCCTCGCGGTTGGGGTGGGCCGGTTCATAGACCTGGCTGGCCGGGTTGAAGTTGGCCGGCACGAGGATCTGCCCGGGCTCGAGAGCCACCAGGGCGGTGATCCTGGGACGCAGGTTCTCCTGCCGGTAGGAGAGCTCGATGCCGTAGAGCTGCGGCGAGCCGTCGCGCCCGCCGCCCGCGGCGCCGGCTTCGAGCTCGGCGCGCCACTGCACGTAGCGGCCGCGCGGCAGGGTGCCGAGCGGCAGCTCGTCCTCCTGGCCGGGCGCCGTCACGGCAGTCCAGGGACCCCAATTGCCGTCCGGCACCGAGCTCATGCCGGTGCGCACGCTGAAGCGCAGCGCGGCGCCGGCGGGCACTTCGCCGCGCCAGTGCAGGGAGCCGAAACGGGAGATCTGCCCGGCGTCGAGCACGGCGCTGGTATAGGTGCCCCGGCTCACGGTCCCGGCGGTGACGTGATAGAGCGCGGCGCCGTTGGTGGTGGCGAAGGCCGGGCCCGCATCGCCGGGCAGCAGGGCCACGACCTGGCGCTCGTCGACTTCTTCTTCGAGCGCCATCTGGCTCTTACGGTAGCTGTACAGCTTGCCTTCCATCCCGGTGCCGACCCAGAGACGGTCGCCCTGCCAGCGCAAGCTGAACACGGTGTCGCCGGCAAAGCTCCAGACGCTCTCGACCGTGCCGTCCGCCGAGATCTTCAGCACCTCGCTGCGCGGCGCGCCGGGCCGGCGGGCGCTGGCGGCCGGGGCGGCCTCGGCTGCTTCCTCGACGGTGACGCTGACCGCCGGCTTGGGCTTGCCGCCGGGCTTGGCGCCCCCGGGCGCCGGCGCGGCCCCCGGCGCGGCAGCCGCCGCCTCCTTGGCAAGGTCCAGCAGGCTGGCCTCCGACGCCACCGCCGCCGCATAGCAGGTGCCGTCCGGCGCCGCGGCGAGGGCCACCACCTCCGGCTCGTCGGCGTCGAAGAGGGTCTGCGCCCTGCCGGCGCGGTCGAGGCGCACGATCAGGCCCTGCCCGGCGGTGCCGACGAGCACGTCGCCGCCGGGCAGCGCCACGAGCGAGCGCAGGTGGGCGTCATGGCTTGCGAAGGCGACCTCGCCATGCCCTTGGCCATCGACGCGGTAGAGCTTGCCGTGCGTGCCGGTCGCCACCAGCAGGGCGCCGTCGGCCCGGCGGGCAAGGGCCCAGATGTAGGTCTCGCCCGGATCGAAGAAGGGGACGGCCTTGCCCTGGGAGATCCGGTAGACCTTGCCGTGCGGAGAGGTGCCGGCCCAAACCGTCCCGTCCGGGTCGGCCCACAGCGCGAAGACCTCCGGCTCGGGAGCGGCAAAGAGCTCCTTGACGGCGCCCTTGCGGTCGATGAACAGCACCTTGCCGGCATTGCCCGTTCCCACCACCCAGCCGTCGGGAAGCGCCGCGGCCGAGAGCAGGAACGGCTCGCCGACCGCGGCCACCCGGCGGGCGCGCGGAGCGAGCTGCATGCGTCCCAGCGCGTCGACGCTCACCCCGGAGAGCTTGCCGGCAAGAAACCCCGCCTGGTTGTGTGTCTGGAAGATCCTGACCTGGGTGGCGGCGGCAGGCGGGGGCGCGGCAAGCGGCAGGGCCGCGGCAAGCAGCAGGGCCGCCGCCGCGGCAGAGGGTCGGAGAGAAATGCGGGCTAGTCCGACGCCTTGCCGCGACGGCAGGGCGGGAGCGGCCCGCGAGGTCATGTTGGATGGGTCCGGCGCTGGCAGCTGGAGATCCCGCGCTCTCATTCCTCCCCGTCCCCATCGCCGAGGGATCCAGCCCGCGCACCCCCGTGGCCCGCGGGGCCCTGGCGGCCCGGCGGCGTGGCATCCTGGTGGCGCACTTCGAGGTCGAGGCGCAGCAGGCCCTCGATCGGCATGGGCATGGTCTCGTGAAGCTCCTGGGCGATGACCGAGCGCAGCGGCAGCGCGCTGCCGGTGGCGGCGGCGCCCCACAGCGAGCGCACCGAAGCCGGGAGGTGCGGCATCAGCTCGCCGGCGACCGAGAGGCCCGCGCCGCCGGTGACCCCGAGCACCGCGAGGTCGCGCCGCGAATGCAGGGAGCGCAGCAGTCCGAGCGCCTGGCCGAAGGCCACCGGCTCGATGGGGGCGAGAGACAGGCGGGCGGCATCGACGCTCGCGCCGTCGCCGATGAGCAGCGCGTAGCGGCCGGCCGGCAGGTCCTCGGGCAGGGGAAGCTCGAAGGAGTGGCGGAAGCGCTCGCCGCGATAGGCGGCCAGGTCGAGGTGGACGACCACCGTCTCGCCAGGCCGCACCACGCTGCGCTCGGCCTGCGCTCCCACCAGCGTGGCGCCGCGCGGCTGCGGCGACTGCTGGAGCTCGACCTCGATCTCCTGGATGCCCACCCGCTCGAGCGCGTTCTGCATCAAGTAGGCGGCCACGCTCAGCAGGTGCGCCGCGCCGGCGGTGCCCGCGTTCTCGCCGTCGAAAGTCTGGTGCACCGTGAGCTCGCCGTAGCGGGCCAGGCGGAAGCGGGCGGTCAGGTCGATGCTCTGCGCGCCGGCTGCATAGCTGGCCGATTCGAGGCCGGCCAGGGTCGTGCTCCCGGCCAGCATGGGCAGGAGCTCCGGCACGTTGGCGAGCCGGACCCTGAACTCGCGCGCCTTGCTCGGCCCGGAGCCGGCAATGCGCAGCGTCATGGGGATCATGGGCGCCGCCGCGCCCAGGCGCCCCACGATCCCGGCCTGGCGATCTTGCTCGAAAGCGCCGACGACGTCGCCGATGTTGGAGATCTTGAACGAGGTGTACTGGCTGGAGAGGACGGTCACCACCTCGGCCTGGGCCATCGGGACGCGGATGGGGCCGAGTCCGAGGAACGGATGGCCGAAAGCAAGCACGTGGTCGCCGAAGTGATCGGTCACCGTGCCCGTCGCGGCAAGCTGAAAATCGCCGTCGACCAGGACCGCCGCCACGGCGCTGCCCGGATCGAGGATCGCCGCCGCGCCCGGCGCGCTCGGCGGGAGCAGCGCGCTGCCCGCGGCGGGCCGGGGAAGAGTCCCGCCGTTCGCCGCCGATGGCGCCGCCGACGGCGAGCGGCCCGCCGGAGCGACGCTGCCGAGCGCCTGGCGCAGGATTCCCTGCGACACCTCGCCGAAGCCGGAGGTGGACCACTCGATCCCGGCGACCGCCCCTTCCGGGACGCCGCCGAGCCGGGGCCTGAGCTTGGCGAGCTCGCGCTGCAAGAGGTCCGCGGGGATGCGGCCGGCGAGCAGCTCAGAGAGCTCGACCGGAGGGGGCGGGATGGCAGGGGCCGGGCCGCTGAGGGTAGGCAGGCGGCGCATGAGGGCGATCGGCGTGATGCCGCCGATGGCCTCCTTGGCGAACGGCCAGCCGAACGAGACCGCGCCCGCCAGGCGGCCGTCGAGGAAGACCGGGCTGCCGCTCATGCCCGCCGCCACGCCGCTTTTCTCCAGGCCGTGGCCGGACAGGCGCGCCAGGATGTAGCTCATGTCGGGGCTGATGTTGCGCATCACCCCGATCACCTCGACCTCGAAGCGTTCCGGCCGGCCGCCGGCAAAGACCGAGAGGCCATAGCCGCGCTGGCCGACCTTGACCTCGTCGAGGGCGATCGTGGGCTGCGCCGGCGGGTTGGCCGGGCCTTCGTCCGGAGCGTTCGGCCGGGATCCCGGAGGGAGAAGCGCGGGCGGAACCGGACCGCGGTCCGGCGGAACCTTGACCGCCGGCGGCGCGGGCTTGGTGTGGGGAGCCTCCGGCGGCGGCAGCGGCGACGACCACGCCGCGCCTGCCAGAGCCACGGCCAGGGCCAGAGCCACGGCCAGGAACATGGCGGCGGCGCCCGGCCGCGCAACGGCGAGCAGACGCCGCGGCGTGCCGGCGCAACGCGTGGAAGGCCGAGAAACCGGGGTGCGCGAGGCGCTGCCCCAGGCGCCGCCCCGCTTCGTCGGACAGAAACCGTGAAGATCCTTCATGCCAGCTTCTCCGCGAGACTACTACCTTTGCCTGCCCAGCACAACCGCTTGGGGGCGTGCCGTCTTCCCGCCGCAGGCGGCGGTCCCGCCGCACGTCCCGGCCGATTCCCGCTCAACCCCCGTGGCGGTCATTCCGCACCAGCCGCTCGCGCAAACGCTCGAGCGGAAAGCTTCCGGCGCGCAACACCCTGAGGGCCCCGTCCCCGCCGCCCGCGCCGTCCGCAGGGGGGCCGGCCGGCGCCACCAGCGTCGAGGGCGGCCCGCCGGGCAGCAACCCGGCGTCCACCACCATCGCATCCTCGCCGGCCAGCAGCCGCGCTGCCGCCGGCGCGTCGAGCGCCGGCTCGCCGCCGCTGCGGTTGGCGCTGGTCGCGGTCAGGCCGCGCCCCAGCTCCGCCAGCAGCGCGCGCAGGCCCCGGTGTCCGGGGATGCGCACCGCCAGGCTCCCGGTGCCTGCCGCCGCCGCCACCGCCGCGGGGGGCGGCGGCCCCGCGAGCGGCAACACCGCCGAGAGCGCCGCTGGCCAGAGGGCCGAAAGGAGCCTCAGTATAGGGAGGTCGGAAGCAATCCCCAAGCGCCTGAGCTGCGCGAGGTCGGCCACCACGACCGGCAGCGGCTTGCCGGCTTCGCGGCCTTTGATGCGATAGACCGCCTCTACGCCCTCGCGGCTGAGCGGATCGACGCCCAGACCGTAGCTCGACTCGCTGGGAATGGCCAGGACGCCGCCGCGATCGAGCAGGCGGACCAGCGGCTCGACCGGGTCTCCCGGCCGCCAGAAGGGCGGCAGGGAGGCATCAGCTGGCTCGCGCGGCACCGGCGATCAGCTCCTCGGCGTGGGAGAGGGAGAGCGGCGTCAAGCGCTCGCCGGCGAGCATGCGGGCCACCTCCTCGACCCGCGCCCGCGGAGGCAGCGCCTCGACCTTGACGCTGGTGCGCCCGGAATGGATGCGCTTGCTCACCTTGAAGTGCCGGTCGGCGTGGCTGGCGACCTGGGGCAGGTGGGTGACGACCAGGATCTGGCCTCGCGCCGCGAGGCGTTGCAGCTTGCGCCCCAGCGCCGCCGCCTCGGCGCCGCCGATCCCGGAATCCACCTCGTCGAAGACCAGGGTGGGCCTGCCGGCCTCCGTCTCGCCGCGCGCCGCGAGCTGCAAGGCCAGGTGCAGGCGCGACAGCTCGCCGCCCGAAGCGATGCGGGCGAGAGGCCGCGGCTCCTCGCCTGGATTGGGAGCGAACAGGAAGGTCACCTGGTCGATGCCCTCGCGTCCGAAATCGATCGGCTCGCCGCCGGCCGCCAGTGGGCTGTCCACCCGCCGCCGGTGCGAGAGGGCGACGCCGAGGCGGGCGCGGCCGAGCCCGAGGTCTTGGAGCTCGCTTTCGATTCCAGCGGCCAGGGCCTTGCCCCACTCCGCCCGCTCCCGCGACAGCGCCTGCGCCGCCTCGCGGTAGTCGGCGAGCGCGGCCTCGACGCGGGTCTGCAGCTCTTCCTGGTTCTCGGCGTCGCCTGCGAGCTCGGCGAGCTCGGCATCGATCTCGGCCCGGCGCGCCAGCACCGCGGCCACGTCGCCGCCGTGGCGCCGGCAGAGCCGCTCGAGAAGCGCCAGGCGTTCTTCGACCGCGTCGAGGCGGCCGGGATCGGCGTCGAGCCCATCCAGGCGACGGCGCAGGGCGTCGGCCAGCTCGCCGAGGCGGATGCGCAGCTCGGCGAGCTCGGCCGCCCATTCGGCGGCCTGCGGCTCCCACACCGCCACCTCGCCGAGCAGGCCCTCGCTCCTGGCCGCCCGCTCGACCGCCGAGCCCTCCTCCTCGAAGAGCAGCGAGAAGGCGGTGCCGAGCGACCGGGTGATGGCTTCGAGATGGCGCAGCACCTCCCGCTCCCGGCGCAGCTCGTGGTCCTCGCCGGCGCGCGGCCGCGCGGCATCGATCTCGCCGGCGTGGAAGCGCAACAGCTCGATGCGCTCGCGGCGCGCCCGGTCGTCTCCGCCGGCGCGCTCCAGGCGGACGGCCAGCCGCGTATAGGTCTCGTAGGCGGCGGCGGTGCGCGCGAGGAGCGGCTCGGCGGCTTCGCCGCCGCTGCGGTCCAGCCAGGCCCGCTGCAGGTCGGAGGCTGTCAGGTCGAGCTCGTCGCGCTGGCCGTGGATGCGCAGCAGGTGCGGCGCCAGGTCGGCGAGCAGGCGCAGGGTGGTCGGCTGGTCGTTGACGAAGACGCGGTTGCGGCCGTTGCGGCCGATCTCGCGGCGCACCAGGACTTCGTCGCCTTCGAGCTCGAGCCCCGCCGCGGCAAGGATGCGCCGCCACTCCGCGCCGGCCGGCGCGAAGACGCCCGAGACGGTCAGCGCCTCGGCGCCGCTGCGGATCAGGTCGCCGCTCGCGCGGGCGCCCGCCAGCAGCGAGAGCGAGTCGACCACGATCGACTTGCCGGCGCCGGTCTCGCCGGAGAGGACGTTGAGACCCTCGCCGAAGGCAACCGACGCCTCTTCCAGCACGGCGAGATTGCGGACGTGGAGCTCGCGCAGCAAGAGAAGCAGATCTTAGCAGAGCTTCGAGGGTAGGTGCCTTAGAACGAAAGTCCGCGAGAGGGTGGGGGCGTCCCCTTCCCCCCCGGCGCCGCCGGGCAGGGACCCGGCGGCTTCGAAGAGCCGGGAAGGGGATCCGCGAGGGGTTGCGGGGGGCGATCCGATAGATTCTTCGAGTAGTCCTCCACGGCCGAGTCGCAGCGCCGCTACATCCTTCAGGTCGGCACTACTGGTCGCAACTAAGAAGGCTTCGACGTCGGGGCGGGGCCGCGGAGGAGGGGGACGGCGGGAAGGCGGGCGGGAAGGTCGACGAGGCGAAGGAGCTGGATGGGGTCGATCTGGGCGAGGCGATGGTAGAGACGGAGCGCCACTTCGACTTCGGCCAGCCAGAAGGCGCAGCGCTCTTCGGAGGGGGCGCGGGGATCCTCGCCGGCAAGCGGGGAGGCCACGTAGACGCTGTGGCTGCACAGCAAGCGCGCCCAGCAGGCGTGGCAGGGAAGGAGGCCCTCTTCGTAGTCGGCGGCGCCATCCGCCGAGGTGCATGAAGAGAGGTCTGAGCAGCGGGCTCTTCCAGCCTGGGGCCCGATGACTGAGGCCGTGGAGGCCGTGCGAGATGGCAAATCCATGGGGTGCTCGCCGCGGGCCAGCCGGCGCACGATGCGCCAGAGCGGCTGGAAGTCGATTGGCCGGCGCCGGGCCTCGAGGTCCGCACAGATCTCCTCGCAGATGGCCAGCAGATCGTTGCGGAAGTCGCGCGGCCGCGATGCCCGCGGAGGCGGCAGAGCGCGTTTTCCGGGAGCCGGCGCCGTGGGCTCCTCGAAGCGGACGGCGTCGAGATGACGGATTCCCACCCGCCTGGCCCAATCCCAGAGCTCGAGAACGCGCATCGGCCCGGCGAGGGCGCACTGCACGGTCAGCGCGTCGGGCATGCGGTCGAGCAGGATGCGGACCGGCGCTTCCGCCGCAAGCCAGGGCTGGTGCACGGCTGCGGCCGGCTGACCGGAGAGCTCGGACTGGCCGCAGCGCAGCCGCAGCTGAAGGGGGTAGCCGGCCAGCGCGCACGCCAGCTCGGGCGTCACCTGGGAGGGGGCGAGCGCCAGCTCGAAGGCGATCTCCTGGTGCAAAAGGGCGGCTCGGCGGGTCGCATCCACGACGATCCGCTCGATGTACTCGATGCGCTCGCTTCGCTCGATGCACTCGATGAGCTCGAGACAGTTAGCGCGGTCGATGCCCTCGCCGGAGCCCGGACGCCGAGAGGAGCCCGGCCAGTCGAGGTGGATGGTGACGCGCGAGCAGCCGAAGCCGCGCTTGAACAGCAGGTCGAGGGTCTTGCCGGCGGTCTCCTCGGCGAGCGGTTCGAGCCAGCCATGGATCTCGTCCTCGATCCGCGGCTGCCCGGCCATTCCCGATTCCCAGTCCGTCCAGCTCTCGACGGTAAGCAGGTCCTCGCTCACCAGCCAGCTCAGCAAGTCTTCGTCGAGATCGCCGGTCTCGAGCGCGGGGGCGACATAGAACTGGAGATCGTCGGGCACCTCGACCACTGCCACGCGCTCGAGATCGTAGACCAGGCTGCACGAGCCATCGCCATCGATCAGCGGATGCAGGGCCCGCAGGCGCCTGGGGACGTACGGTAAACTCATAAAAAAAGTAATTCCTGCCTGCCGTGATCTGGCCTGTGCCTCCCTTTATAAGACTGTTGCCGCTGGCTGCCTTTTCAAGACAAAGCGAGAGCCGCCGAGGGATAACGCACAATTGATCTAAATTCGCACTTGAGCGCGCGAAGTGAGACAGCCGCCGCCGCGCGGCGGTCGGCGCGCGGGCGATCAGAACGCCGCGCGCTCAGTGCGCGCGGTTCGATTGGAACGCCGCGCGCTCTGCGCGCGGCTTAGGGGGCGCCCTTGAGCCAGCGATCGAGCCAGTCCAGCACGGTGCGGTGCCAGAGCACGCTGTTGGCCGGCTTCTGCACCCAGTGGTTCTCGTCCGGGAAGGAGAGGAGCTCGCTGGGGATGCCTTTGCGCTGGAGGACGGTGAACGCCGCCAGACCCTGGGTCTCGGGCAAACGATAGTCGTGGCTGCCGTGCACCACCAGCATCGGAGCGCGCCAGCGCTCGACGAATCGCGCCGGGTTGTCGCGCTCGTAGGCTTCGGGACTCTGCCAGTAAGGACCGCCGTGCTCCCATTCCGGGAACCACAGCTCCTCGGTGGCGTAGTACGCCATCCGCTGGTCGAAGACGCCGTCGTGGGAGACCAGGCAGCGGAAACGGTCGGGCCAGTTGCCGGCGATCCAATAGATCATGAATCCGCCGTAGGAGGCTCCCAGCGCGCAGGTCCGGTCGCCGTCGAGCCAGGGATAACGCGCCAGCGCCGCCGCCAGGCCCTTCTGCAGGTCGACCAGGGGCTTTCCCCCCCAGTCGTTGCGGATGGCGTCGGTGAAGGCCTGCCCGTACCCGGTCGAGCCGTGGAAGTCGACCATCACCACGCTGTAGCCGGCCCCCGCGTAGACCTGTGGATTCCAGCGGTAGTGGAAGTGGTTGTCGAAGGAGCCCTGGGGTCCGCCGTGGATGAGGAGGGCCACCGGGTACTTCATTCCCGGGACAAAGACGGCGGGCTTGAAGACCCAGCCGTAGACCGTGTCGCCGTTGGCTCCGCTGAACTGGAACTGCTCGGGCTCGCCCAGCTGGAGGGTAGCAAGCCTGCCGCGATTGATCGCCGTGACCGGCCGGAGGTCCGAGCCGTCGGGGCGCGCGCTGTAGATCTCGGCCGGTGAGCGGAAGTGGTCGAGGGTGAAGACCAGGCGGTCGCCCGCCAGGGCAGGCGCCTCGACATGCCCCTGGGCGACCACCTTGCGCACCTCGCCGGAGGCGACGTCGATGGCAAAGAGAGGCGCCTGACCGAGGTCCTCGGTCGTGGTGTAGAGAGTGCGGCCGTCGGCCGAAAGGAGGAGGGGACCGGCCGAGCGGTCCCAGGACGCGGCCACGGTCCGCTCGCGGCCGCTCGCCAGGTCGCGCACCACGATGTGGAAGCGGTCGGCCTCGAAGCCCGGCCGCGTCATCGCGGCATAGGCCAGTGTCCTGCCGTCCGGCGAAAAGACCGGATAAGTGTCCCAGGCGAGGTTGGCGGCCGTCAGGTCCTGCGGCGGCCGCGAGCCGTCCACCGGCGCCTGGTAGAGGTCGAAGTTGGTCGACCAGGGCTCCTGCCGGCCGGCGTCGCGCGCGGCGAAGACCAGAGTGCGGCCATCCGGCGAGAAGGTGTACTCCTCGGTGCCGCCGAACGGCTTCGACGGCGCGTCGGCCACCATGCCCCGCATGACATCGACCGGCTGTCCGGCGGCGCCGCCGGACAGCGGCAGCACGAAGAGGTGGGAGCGCCGCCCGTCCGCCCAGGCGTCCCAGTGGCGCACGAAGCCGCCGCCGTCCGGGTAGAGGCGGGCCTTGACCGTGCTCTTGTCGCGCGCGGCGATCCGCTCCGCCGTGCAGGCGAGCGACGAGCAATCGGGAAAGACGTCCATGCTGAGCGCGAGCCGCTGGCCGTCGCGGGAGACGATGAAGCTCGACACGTCGAGAGGCAGGCTGGTCACCTGGACGGGTTGCGCGCCGAATGTCCTGGGGGGGCCGGGGGCGCCGGAGGCGCCGGCGGCAGCGGACGCGGCGGGCGCGGGCGAGAAGCGCCAGACCTGCGTCGAGCCCGACTTGCCGTAGAGGAAATAGAGGCTGCCGCCGTCGGGTGACCAGCGCGGGTTGCTGGCGCCGCCGTCGCCGGTAAGGCGCAGCAGGCCGCTGCCGTCGAGGTTGACGATCCACAGGTCGGTCTTGCCGCGGTTGGCGGCAAAGTCGGAGACGCGCAGCGTGAACGCCACCCGGTCGCCGCGCGGCGACGGCTGCGGGTCGGCGACGCGCTCCATGGAGTGCAAATCGACCGCGGTGAATGGGTGTGGACCCGAGGCGGACGCGGCGGGCGAGGCGGGCTCCGCGGGTGGAACCGGCGCGGTTGATCGAGCGGACGCCGCCGCGGGCGGAGCCGGCGCGGCGGCGGCAGGCGAGAGCAGGCCGACCAGGCAGACGAGGAGCGCGGCGAGCGGCGAGCGGATCTGGCGCACTGGACAGGTCCTCCACGGAAGAACGCAACGAGGATCGCTTACAGACAGGGGGCGCACCACGCGCGATGATAGCTTAACCCCCACCCGATCATGTCCGTGCTCGCCATGCTCGCTCCCGGGCTCTACGTCGCCCTGCTGGCGGTCGTGCTCGCCGCCACGTTGCGGCGCTGGTTCGACCCCATCCCCGGCCGCTGCTGGCTGGCCTGGGCGGCGGCGCTTGCCGTCCTCTTCGGCGCGGTCCTCTTCGCCGGGCGGGTGTTGCTGCCGCTCGGCTACCTGACCGAGGTGCCGCCCTATCGGCTGATGTGGGAAGGCGCCGGACCGCCCCCGGGCAACCTGTTGCAGAGCGATCTGATCCTGCAAATCACTCCCTGGCTGGCGCGCGTGCGCGCGCTCTTCGCCGCCGGGGAGTGGCCCATATGGAATCACCTGGTGGGCGCCGGAGAGCCGCTGCTCGGCAATCCGCAGAGCCAGGCGCTGCAACCGCTGGTCTGGCTGGTCCTCCCCTTCCCTGTCCCCGCCGAGGTCGGGATGCTGGCCGCCTTGCGCGTGCTGCTGCCGCTGGTCTTCATGTACCTGCTGCTGCGCCGCCGCGGGCTCGGCGAGACGGCCGCGCTGTGGGCCAGCCTCGCCTTCGGCCTGTCGGGGTTCTTGCAGCTCTCGCTCGGTTGGCCGCTCGCCGGCTCGGCCACCTTCCTGCCGCTCCTTCTCTACGGCCTGGTGCTGGTGGCGCAGCGCGGCGCGCGCCGTGACGCCGCCCTGCTGGCAGCGGCGGTGGCGGCGGCGCTGCTGGTCGGCCACCCGGAGACCGGCCTGCACGTGGCCCTGCTGGGCGCACTGTTCGCCCTGTCGCTGCTGCGCGCCTGCCCGGCTGGAGCGCGGCGGCGCGTTCTGCGCGACTGGCTGGCGGCCGGCGCCATCGGCGGCGCGCTGGCCGCGCCCGTGCTGCTGCCGGCCGCGGCCTTCATCCCGCAAACCGCGCGCGTCGCCATCCTTCGATGGCGGCATGCCGAGATCGAGCGCGCCGACCCGCTGGCCGGGTGGCGGACGCCGGCGGAGCGGGCGGCGAGCGCACGCGCGCTGGTCGCGCGCCTGGTTCCCAACGCCGCCCCCAACGCCTATGGCAACAACCGCTTCGGGAGCTACTGGGGCAACCGCAACATCAACGAGGACGCCGCCGGCTTCGCCGGCACCGCGGCGCTGCTGGCCTGCCTGGTCGCCTGCGCGCGGGGGCCGCGGCGGGCAGCGCGACGGCTGGCTGGGGGGGCCGGCGGGGCAGCCGCAGGGGAGGCCGGCGCGGCCGGGCCATGGGCCGATGGGGAGACTGGGGTGCCGGGAGGGTGGCGCTTTCCGGAGGAGAGAATCGTGCTGGCGGTGGCGCTGGCCTGCCTGGTCGTGCTGGCCCGCCCGCCGGGGCTCATCCAGCTCCTCGAGGCGCTGCCGGTGGTCCGCCAGTCGCTGAGCTTCCACAGCCGCGTCTCGCTGCTGCTCGACTTCTGCATCGCCTATGCCGCCGGCTGCACCTGGGAGCGCTGGCGGCGCGGCCGGCTGCCCCGCCTGCCGGTCGTGGCAGCCGCGGCGGCTCTCGCGCTGCTGCTCGTCTGGGCCTACCAGGCGCACCCCAACCCGCGCGACCCCGGCGCGCTGGCCGGCCTGCGCCACGGCACCCTCGCCCTGCAGCTCGCCGTGCTGGCCGCGGCCGCGGCAGGGCTCCTCGTCCGCCGCCGCGGGGTCCGGCAGGGCGGCGAGGGGAGCGGAGGGATGGGCGCGGCGACAGGAGCTACCGAGTGGAGCGGAGAGACGGTCCGCGGCTGGCAGGTGTGGGCGGGAGCAGCCCTGGTCGCCGGCGAGCTGCTGGCCATCCATGCTCCCGCCAACCCCCCGGTGCTCTCGGCCCTCTACTACCCACGGATGCGCCCGATCGCCTTCATCGCCGAGCGCCTCGATCCCTGGCATCGCATGGCCGGCGTGGGGCCCGCGCTGCGCGCCAACATCCCGTCGATCTACGGCCTGGCCGATCCGCGCAGCTCCAACCCCATCAAGCCGGCCGCCTATCTCGAAGCGATCGGCCGCATCGACGCCTTTCCCTGGCGGGCCACCGACGGCTTCGTATCGGTCGAGGACCCGCTCTACGGGTTGCTGGGAGTGCGCTGGGTGATGGTGGAATCGAAGTTCAGGCTGCCTTGGCCGTTGCGCCCGGCGTTCCGCAACGCCGAAGCCTGGGTCTACGAGCGCCCCGGAGCGCTGGCGCGGCTGTTCCTGCCCGCTGCCAGCGCCCGCTGCGGCCAGGCGGTCTGGTCCCCCTGCACCGCCGGCATCGCCGACTTCTCGGCGGCCGCCGCGGTGCGGGGAGGGCCGCCGAGCTGGGCGGCGTCTCATCCGGGCGCCTCGTCGCTCGACCTGATCGCCCTCCGGCCGGCGGAGATCCGCGCGCACGCCCGCCTGGCCGAGCCGCGCCTCCTCGCCAGCAGCATCTACCAGGACGGCAGCTGGAAGCTGCTGGCCGGCGGCCGGCCTCACCCGACCTCGCTGGCCAACGGACCGTTCGTCGCCGCCTGGCTGGCGGCCGGGGAGACCACCCTCGACCTGCTCTACCGGCCGGCCGAGCTCGTGGCCGGCCTCCTCTCCGCCGCGCTTGCGCTGGCCGCCGCGGCCGCGCTGTGGGTCCCGCCGCCGTCCCACCGCCGGGGGGCCGCCGGAGAGTAGAATCCGATCCGCCGCGCCGGTCCGCCGCCCGGCACGACGACGGAGCGAGCTCACGATGAGCAACGGGGCGATCCGCAACATCTCGGACACGGCACGTTGGGTGGCGATGTACCGCGCCATCGAGAGCGAGCGTCCCGACGCCCACTTCCACGACCCCTACGCCCGCCGGCTGGCGGGCGAGCGCGGCGAGCAGATCCTGCGCTCCGTCCCCAAGGGCAGGGCCTGGGGCTGGCCGATGGTGGTGCGGACCTGCGTCTTCGACGAGCTGATCCTGCGCACGACCGGGCAGGCCGGGCAGGATGGGGCGCGGACCGTGCTCAACCTCGCCTGCGGCCTCGACGTCCGCCCCTATCGCCTGCCCCTGCCGGCCGGCCTGCGCTGGATCGAGGTCGACCTGCCCGAGATCCTGGATTACAAGGAGGAGATGCTGGCGGGCGAGACCCCAGTCTGCGAGGTCGAGCGCGTGCGCCTCGATCTCGCCGACCGGCCGGCGAGGCGAGCGTTCTTCGCGCGCGCCGGGGCGCTGCCCGGCCCCACGCTGGTGGTTTCCGAGGGACTGCTGATCTATCTCGGCGAAGATGAGGTCGGCGCGCTGGCCGCCGACCTCGCCGCCGAGAGGAGCTTCCGCTGGTGGCTGTTCGACCTCATCTCGCCCGAGCTCATGCCGCGCATCCAGAAGGCCTGGGGGGCGACGGTCGCCGCCGGCAACGCGCCATTTCGCTTCGCGCCGGCCGCGGGAGTCGACTTCTTCCGTCCTTTCGGGTGGCGCGAGAAGGACTTCCGTCCGGGATTCCTGGAATCCCGCCGGCTGCGGCGCGAGAGCTCCATGGCCTGGTTCTGGTGGCTGCTCTACCGCCTCACCCCGGCCGCCCGCCGCGAGCGCTTCCTCCGCCTGAGCGGCTACGAGCTGCTCGAGCGGACCGGAGCCGTCTGACCTGGACCTCTCGCCGGTACCTCACGAAGCCGGAATGTGGTAGATTTGTGTGGATGATTTTTCTCTCCGGAGATTCTTCATGACTGCCAAAGTGAACTTGGTACTCGACGACGAAGTCAAAGAGGCGCTCGATAATCTGATCCCGGCCGGAGAGCGCAGCCGCTTCGCGAACGCAGCCTTGCGAGCGCAGCTGGCGCTGGTACGGCAGAGGCAGGCAATCGAGAAGCTCGAAGCGCTTCGGCGAGCCGGACCCCACGTCCCGACCGCCGAGATTCTCCTGACGCTCCGCTCCTATCGAGATACCGAATGAGCAGCCGCTCGGCGCCCGTCGTGCCGGATGCCTCGGTCATCCTGAAGTGGGTCCTGGACGCTGAGGACGAGCCTGGTCATGCTGCGGCCAGTCACCTCCTGGAGCGCTGGCAGCAGGGCCAGCTGAGCCTCGCAGTTCCCCCGCTCTGGCTTTACGAGGTCGGCAATGTTCTCTGCCTCAAACGCCCGGCAGACGCCGCCGAAGCTCTCGCTGTCCTCTGCGATCTCGGCCTCGACGAAGTTCCCCTGAGCGGTGAGTTGGTCCAGCGGACCGTTGCTCTCGCCCTGAGCCACGGCCTGACGTTCTATGACGCTGCCTATCTCGCAGTGGCGGAGGAGAGAAAAGCGGTTCTGGTGACGGCCGACAACAAGTTCTATCGCCGGTTGCCTGCCGAACTCGCCGTCGAACTGCTGGCTTGACGCAGCGCCCCCGGTGCCAAGGCCGCGTAAGGTACCAGGACCCGGAGGTCGGTGTCTCTGCGACGCGCTGGCCGTGGATCTCCTGGTAGGCATAGAAGGAGCTCTTCAGCCAGACTGACTTGAAAATTCGGAGTCGAACTCCGAGATTTCCTGGTATTCTTACTGGTCCGCCGCGGCAACACCCGGCGCGGTTTCGAGCTGAAGCTCACCAGCAGCCCGCGGGCGACCCCGTCCATGCGCTCCGCGCTCGACATCCTGCGCCTCGAAGAGCTGGTGGTCGTCCATGCGGGTCCCGACTCCTACCCACTTGCGCCCCGCTTCCGCGCCGTCGCCCTGGATCGCTTGGGGGAAGACCTGGCGCCTCTCGGGTGAACCTGGGCGAAACTGGTGACTCCGAGGAGTTTGAATCGATGACCTGCTGACCACGAAGCAAGTGCAGGCGCGGCGGTCGTTTTCCCGGGGGATGGCGAGAAGAGGGGCTGTTCTCAGCGCCGTCGGAGCCGGCGAGCGACGCCGGCTAGGTCCCAGACCTTGACAACCCCATCGGAATAGGCCGGGTTGCCCCAGTCGGATTGCAGGCGGGCGGCGAGGCGCTCGGCTTCGGCATGCAGGAAGCGACGCTGCTGCGGCGGCATGGCGCGGCGGGGCGGGCCTGCGGCGGCGGCGCGGCCTGGCAAGAGGAGGCGGTCTTCTTCGGCGCCGAGGTCGGAGTGGATGACCAGCCAGCGGGCTGTGACGGTGGCGGTTCCGTGCGGCGATCTCGCGTCGACCGCGGAGCCGAGGGCGCGTGGCGCGGTGACGGGCCGAACCGCCGGCCGGGCCGAAGGACTTGCAGGCAGGGGCCAGGGTCCAGGCGATGCTCCCAGCGCTGCCAGCGCCCGGGGCTCGGGGGAGGCCAGGTTGCGCCAGCGCAGGCGGGGATCCTGGAGAAAGCCGGGCGGGGCGGCGGCAAGGACGCGCTGGCCGTGGATCTCCTGGTAGGCGTAGAAGGCGCGGCCGAAGTCCCAGGCCGGCGGCCAGGGGAACTCGACGACGGCGCCTCCTCCCAGGGCGCGGTAGGGCTGGGGAAGGACTCCCGCCGGAACCACAGCGCGCGGGCGGACGAAGTCGACGAAATCGTTGTGGTGGGCGAACGAGCTCGTGCGTAGGGCTGGGTCGGCGAAGGGTCCGGCGGCGGCGAGCGCCGCCACCAAGCCATAGGCGCCGAGGCGCTGGCCGGCGCGGCCGAGCGGACCCTGGTTGGGCCACCAGGGGCGCGCCAGTCCGCAGGCTACCCAGAGCAGGACCAGGGGCAGCACGGGCAGGAGATAACGGTCGAGCACCAGCGGCTCGGCGATGCCGAGCGGGGAAAGGGCCAGGATGCCGGCCACCTGGGCGGCGGCGAGGGCGAGAGTGTAGGCGGCCAGGCGCGGCCGCCGCCGCAGCAAGGTGGCGGCGCCGGCGAGGGCGGCGCCCCAGAAGAAGACGGCGGCAACCGGCCGCGCGCTGCCCGCTTGCAGACACAGCACGTCCAGCCAGGTGGCAAGGGGGATTGCCTGCGCCTGCCGCTTGGCGACGACGAGCTGCGCCAGCGAGGCGTGCGCCGGCGCCAGGAACAGGGCGCAGGCCGCGGCCAGCCCCGCGGCGAGCAGCGCCAGGCCGCGTGGCCGCCTCCCGGCGGTGCGCCCTGGCAGCCCAGCCGCGCTCGGTTCGCGCGCCGGCCCAGCGGCGGGCCGCCTTGCCCACCACCACTCCACAGTCAGGTCTCCCAGCGCGAAGAGCAGGGGCGCGACGACGAAGGGCGCGGCTCCGAGATGGAGCCAGACGGCGAGCGCGGCGGCCGCCACATAGCCGAGGGCCGCGCGGCGGGCGCCTGTGCGCCACCAGGCGCCGAAGAACAGGGTCGCCAGCCAGGCGAGCAGCACCACCGGCATATATGAGCGGGCGATCCGGCTGTAGAAGACGAGCAGCGGCGAGAGCGCGACCAGCCAGCGCAGCAGGACGACGGCGCGCCCATCGATCCGGCCGGCTGCAGCCGCGGGCAACAGCGCCAGGGCGAGGAGGCCGCAGGCCAGGGAGGGCAGCCGCAGCAGGCCCTCGCCGATCATGACGCCGTGGTCGAGCAGGAGACGGTCGAGCGCCGTCAGCGGGATGGAGCTGTCGGCCGGCTGGTAGGTGGTGAGGATGCTCGCGATCGGCTGCGCCAGGGCCACGCGCACCGCGTGCAGCTCGTCGCCTCCCAGGATCTGGCCGGCGAGGTTCCAGAGCCGCAACGCCGTCCCCGCCAGCAGCGGCAGCGCGACGCCGAGGAGCGCCAGCCAGCGTTTGCCGGAGAGAGCTTTCATGGCTGGCAATGTGATCGGGCGCGCTGGGTCCCTTCCCAGCGCTTACGCTTACATCGAGATCGAGCCCTTGCGGAAGTCGGTCTTGCCGATGTGGACGTTGACCAGCACGGGAGTGCCGGCGCGCGCGAGGCGCAAGGCCTCGGCGAGCACGGCTTTGGTGTCTTCGGGGCGGTCGAGCAGCAGCCCCTTGCCGCCGTAGCCCTCGGCGACCCGGTGATAGTCGGTGCGCGCCAGCACGGTCGCCACCTCGTCGCCGAGGACTTCGACCTGCTCGCGGGCGATCTGGGTCCAACCGGCGTCGTTGCCGACCACCGCGATGACCGGCAAGCCATGGCGGGCGAAAGAGTCGAACTCGGCGAGGCTGTAGGCGACCGAACCGTCGCCGTAGAGGATCCACACGTCGGCCTCCGGCCGGCAGAGCTTGGCGCCCAGGGCGAAACCGCCGCCGACGCCGAGGGTGCCGAAGACGCCCGGGTCGAGCCAGCACAGGGGACCGCGTGGGCGGACGGTGTACGACGCGGTGGCGACGAAATCGCCGCCGTCGGCCACCACCAGGCTTCCCGGCGCGAGCAGGCCGTCGATCTCGCGGCAGAGCTGGAGCGGGTTGACCAGGCCGCCGGCGGCCGGCGCGGCTGCCTGCAGCGCGATCTCCTCTTCCCTCTGCGCGTCGCGGGCCCGCAGCGTGCCCAGCCACTCCCGCCAGAGGCCGCTGGCCGCCGCACGGCCGGCAAGGCGATCGGCCAGGGCACGCAGAAAACGCGCCGGGTCGGCGTGGACCGCGAGGTCCGGGCGACGGTTCTGGCGCAGGTCGGCGGCCTGGCGGCTGACCATGACGAGGCGCGCCTGGCGGCCGATCTGGCGGCCGTAGTCGAGACGAAAATCGCACGGGATGCCGGCGAGCAGCACCAGGTCGGCCTCGCGCAGCGCCTCCTTGCGGCGGTGGCGGAGCTGCAAGGGGTGGGTGGCGCCGAGCAGGCCCCGGGCGACGCCGGCCAGGTAGACGGGGACGCCGATCGTCTCGACCGCGCGCGCCAGCGCCGCCACTTCGCCGGCCGCGAGCAGGGCCTGGCTGCCCACCACCAGCACCGGCCGGCGGGAACGCCGCAGATCGGCAGCCGCCCGGCGAACCGCGCCGCGGCCGACGGGCGGCAGCGGCGCGGCCGACGGGCCGGGCGGCGCGGCCGGGGCGGCACCGGCGCCGCCGCGAAACAGGCGGTTGAGGTGGCGGCCGATGTAGAGCCGCGTCGCCAGTCCGCGCAGGCCGCTCGCACGCGTGCCGGCGCTGTACCACTGGCGGACCAGCGGCTCGTCATACAGAAGGTCGACCGGACACTCCAGGAAAACCGGCCCGGGCACGCCGGCACGTGCGACGCCGAAGGCCTGGCCGAGCAATGCCCCGAGCTCCCTGACCGTGCGCGCCGCGGCGGCCCATTTGACATGCGGGCGGACGAGCTCGAGCTGGTCGATGTCCTGGAGCGCTCCCCTTCCCTTGAGCAGCGTGGCCGTGGCGCCGCCGAGAACCACCACCGGCGACTGCGCGAGTTGCGCGTTCTTGATCGCGGTGATGGTGTTGGTGACGCCGGGTCCGGCGGTGACGGCGGCGACGCCGGGCCGGCCGGTCAGCCGGGCGACGGCATCGGCCGCGAACACCGCGTCGGCCTCGTGGCGGACGTCCACCACGCGGATGCCGCGTCGCTTGGCGCCGACCAGGATGGGCGAGATGTGACCGCCGCAGAGGGTGAACAGGAAGTGGACTCCCTGGTCGGCCAGCACCGCCGCGATGCGGTCGCCGCCGTTCATGTCTCGTCGCTCGCCGGTGCGCCCCGCCGCTCACCTTCGGCCGCGGGCGCGCCGCGGCGCGCGCCGGGGTCGAGGACGTGGCGGTCGAGAGCAAAGCAGGTGAAATCGCCTGCCAGCACCGCGGTTTCGCCCCGCCGCACTTCGACGCTCACGCGGCGCTTGCGGCCGCCACCGCCCGCGACCACCCGCGCCGCCGCCAGCAGCCGCTCGCCAACCGTCACGGGGGCGAGGAAGCGGACCTCGGCGCTGCCCAGCACGACGTTGGGCTCGTTGACGGCGAGCATGGCGGCATAGTCGGCCAGACCGAAGACGAAACCGCCGTGCACCAGGCCGGCCGCGTCGACCGCCATCTCGGGCAGCGCGGTGAGGACGACGCGGGCGCTGCCGTCGCCGATTTCCAGCGGCTCGCCGCACAGGCGCGCGTCGATCGCGAGGTGGGTCCGCGGCGGTGTCATCCGTGCCACCGGCGGCGTGCGGGCCAGCCGGTCCGTGCGGTTCAGGTGTGAGCCGGCTCCTTTCGCGCGCCAGTATAGCCGTCTCGGCTTGTGGGCGGGCCGGCGATCGGGCATCATCCTGGCCTCATGCAGGCGGACTTCACGGGACGCGTCGCCATGATCACCGGCGCCCGGCGCGGGCTGGGCAAGGCGGCGGCGAAGATGCTGCTCGCGCGCGGCGCGGCGGTGGCGGTCAACGCGCGCCGCGCCGACCAGGCGGAGGCGGTGGCCGCGGAGCTGATGGCCGATCGCGCGGCCGCCGAGCGCGCGAACGGCACCCGGGGCGTGGGTGGCCGCGCCATCGCCGTGCCGGGCGACGTCGCCGACGCGGCGGCGGTGAACGGCATGGTCGAACGGGTGCTCGAGCGCTTCGGACGCCTCGACGTCCTGGTCAACAACGCGGCCCTCGCGCTCTCCACGCGCTTCGAACGGATCGACGAGGCCGAGTGGCGGAGCGCGATCGAGGTGAACCTGACCGCGGTCTTCTTGTGCACGCGGGCGGCCGTCCCGGCGATGAAGGCCAGCGGCTACGGGCGGATCGTCAACGTCTCCTCCACCGCCGGCAAGAGCGTGAGCACGCTCGGCGGGGCGCACTACACCGCTTCCAAGGCCGGCCTGCTCGGCCTGACGCGGGCGGCGGCCAAGGAGCTCGGGCCTCACGGCATCACCGTCAACGCGGTCTGCCCGGGACTCATCGACACCGAGCTGACGCGCGAGCACGCTACCGCCGAGGAGCTCGCCGCCTACTGCCGGACCTTCCCGGTGCCGCGCCTCGGCACCCCCGAAGAGGTCGCCGACCTGATCTGCTTCCTGGCCTCCGACCGCGCCGGCTACATCACCGGCGCCTCCGTCGATATCAACGGCGGGGACCTGATGATCTAGTGGCCCTGGTCGTGAGGCACTGACACCGTCACGGGCACCGACGAGCTGCTGTTGGTGTCACCGCAAGTGACGGTGACCGTATAGGTCCGCCCGCTACCGTTTCCCGCTCGCTCGGCGCGCAGCAGCACGTGGTGGGCGTCCACCACCACCCAGTCCGAGGCGCTACCCTCACTGCTGGCGACACTAAGCGAACAGGTCACGGCGCACGGGTCAGTAGCCGTATAGTCGACCGTCACCTTCACCAGCTTGTGGTTTGGCGGCCAAAGGACGGACGGATTGGCAGAGGGGCCTCCGATGGCGACCTTGCAGGAGGGGGCGGGGGTGAAGGCCTCGTTCGTTGGCAACTCGATGGGATTGTCTCCTCCTATGGCGTAAACGATCCCGTTCGCCTCTACCGCGGCCAAGGCGCCGCGCGCCGTGGGCATGGCGGCCTTGGTGCTCCACGAGTCGGTGACCGGGTCGTAGGCCTCCATGGTGCTCACATCTGTGAACACAGGATAAACATTCCCACCTATGGCGTACACGATCCCGTTTACTGCCGCCGCGGCCACCTCATACCGCGGGGTGGGCATGGCGGCCTTGGTGCTCCACGTGTTGGTGACCGGGTCGTAGGCCTCCACAGGGGCGACAATTCTGTAGCTTTCGTCGTAGCCCCCGATGGCGTAAACGATCCCGTTCACCTCTACGGCGGCCAAGGTGGAGCGCGCCGTGGGCATGGCGGCCTTGGTGCTCCAGGTGTCGGTCGTTGGGTCATACGCCTCCACGGTGTTGAGGCTCCCGGAGTAGGTGTTTCCACCGATGGCGTACACGATCCCGTTCACCACCACCGCGGCCAAGTTGGAGCGCACGGTGGGCATGGCGGCCTTGGTGCTCCAGGTATTGGCCACCGAGTCGTAGGCCTCCATCGTGCTCAGAATTGTGCCGCCATTGTTTCCGCCTATGGCGTACACGATTCCGTTTACTGCCGCCGCGGCCAACACATACCGCGCGGTTGGCATCGCGGCCTTGGTGCTCCAGGTGTCGGTAGCCGGGTCGTACGCCTCATTCGAGGACAAAAGGTTGAAACCTCCGAAACTGTTGTAGCCGCCGATGGCGTAGACAACATCCTTCACTTGCGCGCCAGCCAAGGTGACCCGCGGCGTCGGCATCGACGCCTTTGTGGTCCAAGACCCGCTTTGAGCAATCGCTGCGCTTGGGATCAAGGACACTAGCGCCAGCACGAAGAACGCATTAGTGATCCTTTGTGTGCAGTGCATGACACATCTCCTCTTTCGGCCTCGAGAGCCGTGGCTTGTCGTGGCAGGCGCGCCTCCTGGACGAGCTCCACGAGGCGGAGCCATGGGTTTCTCTTTCGTGACAGTGTTCTATTAGACGGACCGCGCACCGGTTTTCCCAACGCCGGGGGCCACATGGCGCGCGGAGCGCCCGGCAGTACGTGCTCCGGGGCGGCGTCGCGGTGACTGTCGCCTGGCACAACCAGTTCGACGGCACCGCCGGCCAGGGCACCGCGGCCGCCCTGAGCGACGAATCGGGGAGCTTCAGCTTCACCAGCCCTTCCAACGTCGAGCTGCTGGTCAAGGCGCTCGACTTCGGCGGCGCCATCAAGTTCTATTACGGCGCCCTGTCGGATCTCGAGTACAAGATCACGGTGGTCGACACGAGCAGCGGGGCAGTCAAGACCTACCACAATTCGCCGGGAAGGATCTGCGGCGGAATCGATAATTTCGCGTTCTAACGTTATTGGCGCGGGGGGGAAGGGGACGCCCCCACCCTCTCGCGCACCAACGAGTTTCGCTCTGGCCTAGCTGGTCCGGATGCCGGTCCGGGGACGCAGGAGGCGGCGCAGGGCGCGGCGGAGCAGCCAGACGAGCAGGAGGCAGAGGAGGAGGATGGGCAACAGGAAGACGGCGGCGAAGATGGCTCGGTCGGCGAGATCGCGCATCAGCTCGATCAGGGCGCGGGCGCTCCTGCGCACCGTGTCCAGCGGATGCCAGCCCTGCGCCACCACCGGCCGGGCCGCTTCCGCCGGCAGCAGGGTGACGTCGAGGGTCGAGAAGGCCGCCAGCTTGTCGAGAGCGACGAGCTGTCCCTGGATGCTCTCGATCTGGGTGCGGATCTCGGTGAGCTGGTTGTAGACGGCCATGATGTCCTCGACCTTGGCCTGGCGCCGCCGCGACTCGGCCAGGAGCCCGCGCAGCTCTTTCTCGGTGTCCAGCAGGGTGCGCAGGTGGGCATCGAGGTCAATGTACTTGTCGGTGACGTCCTCGGTCTTCTGCTGCTCGCGTTCGACGCGGACGGCCAGCCGCTTGGCCTCGGCCACGGCCTCGTCCAGGCGCTCGGAAGGAATGCGCAGGGTGATGGTGTAGCGCATCAGGTCCTGCGCCCGCTCGCCGTCGACGCTGCCCACGTAGCCGCCGAGGCGCACGGCCAACCGTTGCAGGCTCTCGGCCGCCTCAGTGGTGGCCTTGACCGTGATCTGGAGGTCGACCGTGCGCAGCAGCTTGCGGGAGAGCCCGGCGCGCGCCGCGCCGAGATCCCCGGTGGAGAGGGACCCCACCGCGGCGCCGGGACTGGCGGCGCGAGCGGCGGCCGGGACGGCGGCCGGCTTCGGGGTCACGACGTCGGCCGGCTCTCCGGCGCCGGCAGGGATGGCCCGGCGGACGCCATCACTGCGCAACGACGAGCCCTCGCCTCGGAGGTATCCATGGCTCTCACTGCTCTTCCGGCAGCCCGCGACGGTCGCGATGCCCACCGCGACGACGGCCACGACCGCGACGACGATCCCCTTGACTTCTGAACGTTTCATGCCTGGTACCTCCAGCGCGGTGCGCGTCGAATCGGTCACGCCAATTCGCCCATTCGCCCAGTTGACATGGGCGGCGTGGCCGGCCCCCCTGATATATAAAAGACACCCGAGCCCGGCGAAGGGAAACCGGAAGGCCGGTTCGCCCACGGGCTGCTCCGTTCCACTTCTCCGCCGGTCCCCGCCAGCCGAGCGCGGGTGTCGGGTGAGGGGGGAACGGTTCCGCGATGCAGCCCGAGAGAATGCAACCCGAGACAGCGGAGAGCCCGCAGGCGCCGTCGCCCACGAGCATGACCCGGCCCCGGCCGTGGTCCCGCATCGGCCATAGCCAGCTCCTCTTTCCAGCCTTTCTCGCCCTGGCCCTGAGCGGCGCCCTGTTCCTCGTCCAGGCGCGTCTCGATTACAACATCGCCGAAGAAGGCTTCCAGTGGTACGGCGCGATCCACACGGCCCATGGGCAGGTGCCGATGCGCGATTTCTATGCCTACGACCCGGGCCGTTACTACTGGGCCGCCGCCTGGGCGCCACTGCTCGGCGACGGCATCGTCGCCCTCCGCCTGTCGACGGCGGCGTTCCAGGCCCTCGGCCTGTTCTGCGGCCTCCTGGCGGCGCGGCGCGTGGTCGCCAGCCGCTGGCTGCTCGCCGCAGTGGGGCTCGTGCTGCTGCTCTGGATGGTGCCGCGCAACAAGGTTTTCGAGCCGGCGATCGCCATGGCGGCGGTCTGGTGCGCGGTGCGGCTGATCGAAAAACCGTCGCTGCGGCGCCACTTCTGGGCCGGAGCGCTGACCGGCGCCGCCGCCTTCTTCGGCAAGAACCATGGCCTGTACCTGCTCTGCGCCTTCGCCTTGCTGATCCCGTTCGTTCACTTCCGGCTCGACCGCGGAGCCCGCGGATCGACGGTGGATGATGGCGAGGCGGGCCCGGAACCGTCCGGATCGGCGGCCATGGGAAGGCTGCCTCGGCGCTTCGGCCGCAAGGTGCTCGCCTGGGGCCTGGGAATCGCCGCCGGCTCGCTGCCGCTCCTCCTCATGCTGTCCTTCGTCCCCGGCTTCTATCGCAGCTACGTCGATTCGCTGCTGTACTTCCTCGAGCTCGGGCAGACCAACTTCCCGCTGCCGGTGCCCTGGCCATGGCGGGCGGCCCACCTGGCCGGCGCCACCCTGGGGACGATGGGCCGTGCGCCGATCGGCGCGGCCGGCCAGCCGCTGGCGGTCGGGCTTTGCTTCCTGCTGCTGCCGGCGTTCTATGTGCTGGCGGCGGCGATCGCGGTGGCCACTTCGCGCACGACGGCGGGCCGGCGGGCCTTGCTCCTCGCCTGCGGCTTCGTCGGCGTCTTCTACCTGCATCACGCTTTCGCCCGCGCCGATTTCCACCACCTCGCGCAGAGTTTCCATCCGCTGCTGCTCGGCCTGCTCGCGCTGCCGTCGGCGCTGTCCCGCGGGAGGCCCGGGGGAAGGCGGGAGGCTGCGGTCGCAGCGATCGCCTCCGCCCTCCTCGCGGTCACAGCGCTGACCGCCTGGCGCGAGAGCCCGCTGTATCATGAGGCTGCCGCCGCGGGCACCGGCAACGCCTTCGTGGCGTATCAGCTGGGGGCCGACGAGCTGCGCCTCCTGGGCCACAAGGCCCGCTTCCTCAACAGCTGCGAGCGCGTGATCGCGGCGCACGTGCCGGCCGGCGAGCCGCTGCTGATCGCGCCCAACCTTCCGGGACTCTATCCGGTCCTCGGACGCACCTCGCCGGTGTGGGACATCTATCCGATCTGGCCCGGCCGCGGCGCGCGGGACAGGCGCATGCTGCGCGAGCTCGAGCAGGGCAACGTGAAGTGGGCCCTGGTGCTGCCCGGCTTTAGCATGGACGGCCGCGACGAGCTCTCCTTCGCCAACTCCTATCCGGAGGTCTTCCGCTACCTGATGCGGGAATTCGAGCGCCTGCCTGCCCCGCGCCTCGCCGCGGGATGGTGGCTGATGAAGAAGCGCGGGCTATTGGATCTCCCCCCGCAACCCCTCGATCCCCTTCCCTCCCCTCCGGGAGGGAAGGGGACGCCCCCACCCCTGACGCACGGATGAGTTTCTTTCTAGCCGCATCGCAGTGCCGTTCCATTCCTCGGGATATCCTGGAGGTCTGATTGGAGGCGCCGGATCCCTGCTCGGCGCAAACGGAGGGAGCAACCATGCCGGACAAGCAACCCACGACCGCGCCGCCGCCGGCCACGCCTGGCGGCAGCGCGGAAAAACCCCGCCGACGCCGCGGCTGCGGCGCCGCCATCGCCGTCCCGCTCGTGCTGGCCGGTCTCTTCGCACTCTATGTCTTCGCGGCCCTGCACTTCAGCTACTCCCAGGGCGAGCGGGCCGGCTATGTGCAGAAGTTCTCCCGCAAGGGGTGGGTCTGCAAGTCCTGGGAGGGCGAGCTGGCGATGGCCAACCTCCCGGGCGCCATGCCGCGGGTCTTCCAGTTCTCGGTGCGCGACCCGCAGACCGCCGCCCGCATCACCCAGCTGATGGGCCGGCGTGTCGCCCTGACCTACGAGCAGCACCGCGGCGTACCCACCTCGTGCTTCGGCGAGACCGAGTACTTCGTCGTCGGCGTGCAGCCTGTCGGGCCTTGATGCCCGGCCGATCCCCTGCAACCCGGGGGGCGGCGCGGCGTACAGAGGCTCGCGAGCCGATCTGTTACGATGGAGGGGCCATGCAGCGTAAGCGCATCGACAGAAGCGCAGTTGACGGGGCGGCCAGGCTGGCGCCCGCGCGCCTCGTCCGCCGCGCCCGGTCCCTGCTTGGCACAGCGCTCCCCTCCTGGCGGCCCTGCTGGGCGGCCCTGCTCCTGGCGCTGGCTCTGCTCGGCGCGATCGATCTGCACGTGCCGGGCACGGCGCACGACCCGCTGGAGATCCTTGGCGGGTTAGGCCCGTCGAGTGGCGCGACCGGAGGCGGGCGCAACGTCTACTCTCCGGAAGCGGCCCACCCCCGGCAGCCAGCCCACTTCGAAGCGGCCACGGCGGCCGAGCGGCCGCTATGCCCCGCCTGCCTCAATCGCCTGCGCACCGGCGGCGCCCGCCTGGCGCCGGCCGTCCAAGCCGCGGTCCCCGTCGCACGGCGGGCCTTGCTCACGGCAAGCGCCAGCGCGCCGGTTCGCATCGCGCCGCGCCCACAGGGCGCCCGCGCCCCTCCTCTCGCCTGACCATCTCCGGATCGAGCCTGGTCCCCCAACGCGTGGGGTCAGGCGACCTGGCACGCCGCCTCGGCTCGACCGCGGCAGGCGGGCTTCTTCCCGTGCCCGACCCGGTGCGGGCAAGGTAACGGCAAACCCGGGCATCGGCGCTGTCCGCGCCGCTCGACGAGCCAGGATGGCGGCGCAAAGCGACGGAGCGGCCAGGGCGGCAAGGAAACCCTGACCGGACGGACGGCGGCGCCGCCGAGGCCGCGGGCGAGGACATCGCCGGAATGCCCAGAGCTCTTGGAGGTTGCATGCACGATCGAGACAGATGTGCGACCAGCAGGGAGTGCCGCCAATGGCGGGAGCGGCGGCCGGGCGGGTGGGCGCGGGCGCTCTCCTTGCCCTGGGCGATTCTTGCCCTGTTCTTGCTGCTTCCGGCCGCCGCCCAGGCCGGCCAGGTGCGCGGCCGCGTGGTCGATCCCGGCGACGCGGTCCTGCCGGGCGTCTCTCTGACGCTGTCGAACGACCTGACCGGCTATTCGCAGGTGACGACGTCGGGCAACGACGGCTCGTATGCTTTCTACAACGTCCCCAACAACCCCTACCACCTGCGCGCGCAGCTCGATGGCTTCAAGGAGACCCACGCCGACGTCGACGTGCGCGGCAGCCTGCCGGTCGAGCAGACCGTCAAGCTGACCCCGGCATTCGGCGAGACGACCACGGTCACTGCCGAAAAGGAGAACGTCGCCCTGGAGACCGACGACCCGTCGAGCCACATCGACATCGACAAATCGCTGATCCGCCGCTTCCCGGCTCCCGTCGCCTCGCGCGCCTTCGAGGCGCTCGTGCTGTCGGCGCCGGGCTTCAGCCAGGACGAGAACGGCCGTTACCACTTCCAGGGCGGCCACTCGCAGCAGCTGCTGGTCATCGACGGCCAGCCGATCGGCGACCAGGTCGGGATCACCTTCTCCAACTCGCTCGACCCCGCCATCTCCGAAGGCATTGAGATCGTCGTCGGCGGCGTCCCCGCCGAGTACGGCGAGAAGGCCTACGGCGTGATCAACGTCACCACCCGCTCGGCCCTCGGGCACCAAGGCTTCAAGGGCGACGTCACCGTGGGGGGCGGCCGGTTCTCCACTTACGAGGGATCGCTGACGGCGGGCTATGGCACGGGCAACTCCGGCGTGTTCCTGGACCTCGACGGCACGAAGTCCAACCGCTTCCTCGACCCGGTCACCTTCGACAACTTCCACAACCACGGCGACACTTCCCGCGTTTTCGTGCGCTACGACCTGCTGCCCAGCAGCTCCGACTCCTTGCGGTTCACCGCCAACGGCGGCAGGACCAACCGCGACGTCACCAACCTGCCGTCGCAGCAGCACGCGGGACAGGACGAGCGCGTCACCTCCAAGGACTGGAACGCCAACCTGGGCTACTCGCACATCGCCGGCGGCAACACGGTCCTCGAAGGCCAGGTCTACGCGCGCAGCAACCGGCTGCAGCTCAAGGCATCGCCCAACGACACGCCGGTCATCGCGGCGCAGAGCCGGACGCTCGACAACCGGGGCGTCAACGCCTCGATCGCGACGCACTGGGGCAGCAACGATTTCAAGGTGGGCGGCCAGTACAAGAGCTTTCCGATCCACGAGACGTTTAGCTTCCTGATCACCGACCCGGGGCTCAACGATCCGGCCGTGGCCGGCTACAACCCGAACCTCGCCCCCTTCGACGGCACCCGCGGCGGCTCACCCTTCGTCTTCAGCGGCAGCCGGACCGGCCGGTACGCCGCGGCCTACGCCCAGGACTCCGTGCACTGGCAGAACCTGACCGTCACCGCCGGGGTGCGCTACGACAACAACCACCTGTTCTTCACCGAGTCCGCCTGGCAGCCGCGCGTCGGGGCCGCCTACTACATCCCGGCGACCAACACCGTGTTCCGCGCCTCCTACGACCGCATGTTCGTCACCCCCGAGTACGAGAACATCCTGCTCTCGTCGTCGCCGCAGGCGGCCTCCATCTCGCCGCCCGACGTCCAGGCCTCGGCCATCCTCGGCTTCGGCCACATCTTCAACAACTCGGAGCGCCACAACGCCTACCAGTTCGGCGTGCAGCAGGGGATCGGCACCGGCCTGCGCCTCGATCTGTCGTATTGGAAGCGCAAGGTGGTCAACCCGGCCGACCAGGACCAGTTCTTCAACACCGGCATCGTCTTCCCCCTCAACTTCAAGAGCGGCGACTTCAACGGCTGGAACGCGCGGCTCGACACCAAGCCCTACCACGGACTGCGCGCCTACCTTTCGCTCGGCCACGTGCACTCCCTTTACACCCCTCCGCTGGTCGGCGGCCTCTTCCTCAACACCTCCGCGCTGGACTCGATCACCGGCGCACCCTTCCTGATCGATCACGACCAGAACCTGCAGGAGCAGCTCGGCATCTTCTATGACATCCCCAAGACCGGCTTCTGGGCGGGCCTGACCGAGCGCTACGACTCGGGACTGGTGACCCACGCCGGGGCCTTGAGCGACGTGCTCGGCGGCGGGCCGGACACCGCCTTCGCGGCGCCCTTCATCCGCTTCGACGCCAACCCGCAGCGCATCAAGCCGCGCACCGTCTTCAACTTCTCGCTGGGCGCGCGGCTCCAGCAGTACCACTTGCCCCTGGAGGTCCAGCTCGACCTGATCAACGCCTTCGACAAGAAGGGCCTCTATAACTTCCAATCGACCTTCGGCGGCACCCACGTCATCCCGCCGCGCACGCTGGCGGGCCGGATCCGGTATACGTTCTAGCCGCCAAGCGCAACGCGCCGGCGATCGCTCATCCGGCGACGCCGGGGGCCGCCGCGGCACGCAACGGCGGGGCGGTCGCGGGCTGGCGCGAGGCGGCGGGCAAGAGGCGGGCGGAGTTGAGGATGAAGACGAGCTCCGAGCTGACGTGGATGAGGGCGGCGAGCAGCGGATTGAGAAGCCCGGCGGCGGCCAGACCGACGCCGATGCCGTCCACCACCAGGGTGCCGGTGAAGTTGGTCAGGATGATGCGCCGGCACCAGCGGGCGATCCTGACCGTCTCGACGAACTTGAGCAGGTCGTTGCCGATGAGGACAACGTCCGAGCTCTCGCGCGCCACGTCGGTGCCGGCGCCCATGGCCACCCCGACGGTGGCCGCGATCAGGGCCGGCGCGTCGTTGATGCCGTCGCCGATCATCGCCACGGCGCGGCGGCCGGAGCCCGCGGCGGTGCGCAGGGACTCGACGAACGTCACTTTCTCCTGCGGCAACAGCCCGGCATGGACCTCGTCGATACCCAGCTTCTCTCCCACCGCCCGCGCGATCGCGGCGGTGTCGCCGGTGAGCAGGACGGTGCGGATGCCCATGTTGCGGAGCGTGCCGACCGCCTCCGCCGCTTCCGGCCGCACGGTGTCGGCGACCGCAAGCGCGCCGAGCACCTGGCCGCCGCGCGCCACCAGGATCCACGACTGCGCCTCGGCGCCTGCCGCCAGGCCGCCGCCGCCCGCCGAGTGGGCCAGCTCATCGCCGCCGGCTGGGAGGTCGAATCCTTCGCTGCCCGCGAGGCCGTGCTCGCGCAGCAGCGCCTCATTGCCCACCAGGATCGTCTCACCCGCCACCGTGCAGGCGATGCCTTTGCCGGGCGTGTAGTCGAAGCGCTCCGGCTCAACGACGGCGAGCCCGAGCTGTCCGGCGCGGTCCAGGATGGCCTTGGCCAGCGGGTGCTCCGAGCGGCGCTCCGCGACCGCGGCGGCCGCGATCACCGCCTCCTCCCCCACCCCGGGGGCGGCGCGGACGGCGGTGACCCGCAGCTCGCCCATGGTCAGGGTACCGGTCTTGTCGAGCACCACCGTATCGACCTTGCCCAGGGCCTCCAGGTAGATGCCGCCCTTGATGATGGCGCCCTGGCGCGCCGCCCGGCCGATGGCGCCGAGTACCGCGAGCGGAGTGCCGGCCGCGATGCCGCAGGCGCCCGCCACGATGACCACGGCGATGGTGGAACGCATGTCGCGCGTCACCAGGTAGGTGAGCGCGGCGCAGCCGATGGCGAAATAGACCAGGTAGCCGGCCAGACGGTCGGCCGTTTTCTGGATCGGGGCGCGCAGCTTGTCGGCCTGCTCGACGGCTTCGACGATCCGGCCGAAAGCCGTGTCGCGCCCGCTGCCGGTGACGCGGACCTCGAGGGCGCCGGCCTGATTGATCGTGCCGGCATAGACTTCGGCCCCCGCGGTCTTTTCGACCGGGACCGATTCGCCGGTGATGGGCGACTGGTCGACGAAGGAGTCGCCGGCGACGACGACGCCGTCGACCGGCAGGCGGCTCCCCGGCTTGACCACCACCACGTCCCCGATGCCGACCGCCGCGGCTTCGACCTCGCGCGTGCCGGCCGCGTCGCGGACGACGGCCCGCCGCGGCAGGAGGTCGACGAGGTGCTTGATGGCGTTGCGGCCGCGGCCCACGGTCAGCCCCTCGAGCACCTCGGCGATGAGCACGAAAAAGACGATCACCAGGGTAGTCACGAGCTCGCCGATGGCGAGGGCCGCTACCAGGGCGATGGTCATCGAGAGCTCCATCGTCATGCGGCGCGCGGCGAGGTTCGAGAGAGCCTCGGCAAAGATCGGATAGCCGCCGATCAGCGTCGCCGCCAGGCCGATCACGCTGAAGCCGGCGAAGGGCTCCCAGACGCGCTGCCAGACGGCAAGGATGGCGAGCCCGACGAAAGCGATGCGGATGAGATCGGCCCGCTCGACGCCGTGCTCGTGATCGTGGCCGGTATAGTCGGAGCCGTGATCGGAGCGGTCGTGGTCGCGACCGGAATGGTTGTGATCGTGGCCGGTCTGCTCGTGGTCGCGGCCGGCGTGATTGTCCATGGCATTTACCTCCCACCCGCTACTTGAGATAGGTCCTCAGGACTTCGATCAGCTCCTCGGCCGCGGCGGTCTGCGCCGCGCCGGGCCGGCTGTCGCGGCCCACCACGTGGAAGCGGATGTGGCCTTCGATGACCTCCGACATCAGGCCGCCCATGGCGCCGCGGCAGGCGGCGATCTGCTGCAGCACCGAGGCGCACTCGTGCTCCTCGAGGACCGCTCTCTCGAGCGCCTCGACCTGCCCGCGCAGGCGGCGGATGCGCAGCAGCAGCTGCTGTTTGTCGCCTCGGATGTGGGCCACGGCATCCCTCCCGGAGCTCGCCTATAGTATACCCTAGTAGAGTATCAGCCGCGGGGTGCTTGCTGCTGCCCGCCGTCGTGCCCGCCGTCGTGCCCGCCGTCGTGCCCGCGAGAGCGCGTGCGAGCAATGCGCCCGCGGGTGGCGGCGAAGGCCAAGGTGAGGAAGAAGAGGAGGCTCAAGGCGAGGACCACCGCGCCGCCCGTGGGCACCGGCAGGCGGGTCGAGATGGCGAGACCGCCGGCGCCGGCCAGGAATGCGAGGCCGATGCTCCACAGCAGGTAGCCGCGGGTGCCGCGCGCCAGGTTGCGCGCCGCCGCCGCCGGCACCACCACCAGCGCCTCGACCAGCAGCGCGCCGATGACTTTGAGGCTGACCACGATGGCGGTGGTCAGCAGCACCGCGAAGAGGTACTCGACGTAGCCCGAGTCGACGCCCTCGACCGCCGCCAGCGGCGGGCTGAGGCTGTCGAGGAGCAGGCCGTTGTACTCGCGGGCGAGCAGCGCGGCGACCCCGACGCCTGCAATGGCGAGCAGCGCGAGGTCGGTGTCGGTCACGGTGAGCAGGCTGCCGAACATCACCGCCTCAACCTGGTGGATGTTGAAGCGCCGGGTGACCGCCACGAGCAGGCAGATGCCGAGCCCGAGAGTCAGGGCCAGGAAGACCCCGATCAGCGTGTCGGGCGGCAGCGCCGAGCGCCGCTTGACGTAGACCATGCCGAGCGCCGCCAGCAGGCAGAAGGCGAAAATACCGCCGTAAGGGGCGTTGAGCGGCTCGCCGAGCAGCAGGCCGATCGACAGGCCGGTGAGCGCGGCCTGACCCAGCGCCGCGCTGAAGAAGGCCATGCGGCGCGCCACCACCAGGTGGCTCAGGCCGCCGAGCAGGGGGGCGAGGATCAGGATGGCGAGGCAGCCGCGGACCAGGAACGGGTACTGGAAATCGGCCGGCAGCTTGCCGCTCGCCGCCAGCTCCGCCACCCAGGCATAGAAGCGGGCCATCAGCGCGCCGGCCGGCCGGCCGCCCCGAAGGTGCCGAGCAGCTCGGCGGGGAGCGCCTCTCCGGGCGCCCCGTCGCGCCGCACCGTGCGGTCGAGGACCGTCACATGGTCGGCCAGGCGCCGCACCTGTTCGAGGTCGTGAGAGACCATGAGCACTGTGAGCCGCGCGGCCTGCCGGAGGGCCAGGATGATCTCTTCCATGCGGCGCACCGAGGCTTCGTCCAGACCGCTTGCCGGCTCGTCGAGGATGAGCAGCTCGGGGAGCGGGTCGATGGCGTTGGCGAGCAGCACGCGCCGCAGCTCGCCGCCGGAGAGGACCGACAGCGGGCGGCCTTCGATGCCCGCCAGGCCGACGCGGCCGAGCAGGGAGGCGACGCGCCGCCGGGTGACGGGGCGCAATCCCAGGCAGACCGGCAGGCGCTGCCTGGGCAAGGCCAGGAAGTCGGCCACGGTGACCGGCAGCGTGCGATCGACCGCGAAGCTCTGCGGCAGGTAGCCGATGCGGCCGCCGCCGCGCCAATGCGCGACGATGCGGCCGCTGAAGGCGATCTGCCCGAGCACGCCGGCGAGAAGCGTGCTCTTGCCGGCGCCGTTGGGGCCGACGATCACGTGGATGGAGCCGCGGCGGACCTCGAGCTGGACGGCCTCGAGGAGGACTTCGCGGCCGCGCCTCACGCCGAGCCCGCGGATTTCCAGCAGCGGCGGCTCGGGCTCCTCCCCCACCCTCAAGGCTCCTCGACCAGCGCGCGGACCATGGTGTCGACGTTTCTCTGCATCTCTTGCTCGAACTTCTCGGCGGTGTAGGGTCCCGAGGCGATGTGGCTGATGACGTAGACCTTGACGCCCGCCTCGGCGCGCAACACCGCGAGCAGCGGCGCGGGAAAGCTCTCCTCGCTGAACACGACGCGGATCTTCTCGCGCCGCAACAGCGCGATCATGTCGCGCAGCTCGGCGGCGGAGGGAGTCAGGCCGTGCGCCGGCTGCACGACTCCGGCGACCTCGAGGCCGAGCTCCTGGAGCAGGTAACCGTAGCCGTCGTGCACGGTGACCACCCGCGTGATCCTGGCGTCGGCCAGCCGCGCGGCGGCCCTGGCCTTGATCAGGCGCAGCCGGCGGGCGTAGTCGGCGGCATTTCTCTGCAAGGCCGGCGCGAGCTCGGGACGCAAGGCGGCGAGGGCCCTGGCGATGGCGTAGGTCTGCTGCACGGCGTTGGTGAACGAGATGAAGGTGTGCGAGTTCACCGCGCTGCCGCGGACCGAGCGGATCTGCGGCGTCGTGTCGTTCGGCCGGATGACGGCGATCCGGGTGTTGCCCGAGGCCTTGATCATCGGGAAGATGAAATCGTCGTGGCCGATGCCGTTGACCACGATGGCGTCGAGATCGACGAGCTTCTTGATGTCTTCGGGCCGCGGCTGGTAGTCGCCGGCGTCGATCTCTCCGGGCAGGACCGGGCGCACCTCGACGCCGGGAAGGGCGCCGGCGATGTTTTTCGTCCACGAGTAGTAGGGATGGAGCGTCACCCCGATCCTGACTACAGGAAGCGCTTTCGGAGCCAACGGCGCCCCTGGCACGGCGGGCCGCGGGGCGGCGGCAGCGCCTGCAGGGGGGGCGGCGCCGAGGAAACCGCCCAGGAAGCCGGTGAAAGCGCCGGCGAGGGCGAGTGGGAGGAGGAGTCTCAGCTTCAGCCTGGCCATGGCGGATGGTGGGATGAAAGAGAGCTTGGTGCCTCTCTCATACGCAGGAGTCGGAAGAACCGGATGGGGGAAGGGCGCGACTCACCGCGGCACCGGTGACGAGGCTCCGGCCAGGAGCTGGGTCCAGCCGCTGGCGTAGGGGATGGCGATGACGGAGGAGGCGCGGGGCAGGCTGCCGTCGCGCATCCAGGTCGAGACGTGGAGGATCTTGCCGTCCGGCAGGCGATGGTGCTGTTCGTCGCCGCCGCCGGCGGCGGCCGCCCGGACCGCCGCGGGATCGGAGGGCATTGACTGATCGGGCGGACCGGGCGGACCGGGCTCCTGGATGAGCAGAAGGAAGGACGGCAGGCTGCCGCCCGCGGCGACTCCGAGGTAGTTGACCACCGGGCCGTCCTGCCGGCGGCTCCAGGCGTAGCGTTCCTTGGCAGCGATGGCCGCGACCGGGCCGGCGGCAAAGGGCGGCACCCCGCGCGCCGCGAGCTCTGCTGCCTCCGGCCAGCGGCCGGTGCCGGTCCGGACATTCTCGGCCTCGAGCAATCCCTCCTGCAGCTCGCGAAACATGCGCTGCTCGTGCGGACCCAGGCTCCGGAACAGGCGCTGGAAGGGCATGAGATTCCGTTCGCTTGCCGGGCCGCTCCCCTCGCCCACCGCCCCAAGGGCGCTACCCGGGCCGCCCTGCCGAGTCGCCGAAGAGACCTGCGCAGCCGCCAGGCGTCCGGTCTCCCCGGGGAGCGGCGCGGTACCACCCGGCGCCGTCTGCCCGCGGCCAATCTCCTGCCCCTGCCACCCCGTACTCGGCGGCCCAACCGTGTTGGCCAGATAGAGCCAGGTGGCGCAGACGACCACCCCCGCCGCCTGGGCAACGCGCAGCGCTTCCCGGCGCGCCGAGGGCGGCCTGATCTCGACCGGGCGCACGGGCGGCCGGGCAAGTCCTTCCGGGCCGACCTCCTCTGCCGCAAGTTTTTCCGGCACACGCTCCTCGGCGCCACGCGCATGACTTCCGGCGGCGCCACTCCCAGGGGCGCCTTCTTCATCGCTCCATCGCAAGCCCATCGAGCAGACGGGTCACCTCGATGCGCCGCGGGAAGTATAGCTTCGCGCCTGCACTCTCCAGTCTGAACAGGTCCTCCGCTGCACCGCGAAGACTGGCGGTCGCGGGGCATGGGAGCTCGGGACCGCCCAGCGAAAGAAAGCGTTTTCAGGCGGCTCAGGACGAAGAGTGCCGGCGCTTGAAAGAAAACGTTTTCAGCGTATCGCGGCACCTTCTAGGAGATGGACGTGAAGGGTTCGAAAGTTGCATACTCGCCCGGCGCAGGACTTGACAACTCGCGGGAGCGAGCGTCTCGTTTTCGGGCTGTCGCGACACCTTTAGGAGATAGCGAACCCTCGCCACCAGCTCGTTTCAGGGGCGGCGCTTCCGCGGAGACAGGACATTGCCAGACGTGCAGGTCCGACATCGTCGCCGTTCCCTCGACCGCGCCCCTCCCGCGCGGCTCCCGCATCGCCTTCCCCGACTGCGCCTTGATTCGTGACCCCGTTGCCTCATTGATCAATTTAACAGCTTCAGGCCGCTCTTCCCCTCAGGAGGGGGGTAGCAAACATGAAAGTGAACAAGCCTTGGCTGCCGATCGCCATGATTCTGATCGGCGCGATGGTCGTCCTGTGCAGCGCAGCGACGGCCCAGAGCAGCACAGGGGGCATCTACAAGATCAGTCCGGCAAAAGGCGCCTGGCCCTCGGCCCAGGCGCAGCTCGCCAAGGACCGGATCATCCCCGGCAGCGCCCTGGAGAGACTGGTCCTGCAAAACCAGGACTTCAGCCTCCTGCGCGCCGAGGAAGCCAACGACCGGCTGCGGTTCCCACCGTGGCTGCGCGTTCTCTGGCGGAAGAACCACCCCCAGGACACCTATCCGGCCAAGGACCCGACGGGAGGCTACCCCCTGGTCCTCAACGAGATCTACGAGTGGATGCTGACCCACCAGGACCTCAAGCCCGGCTCGCAAGGCAGCGAGGTCATGACCAAGTCGGCGAGCGAGACCAGCGAGCAGAACATCTCCGGCAACCCGGGCATACCGCGCAGCGAGTCCGACATCCGCATCAACCCCTTCACCCCCAGCAAGATCATCAGCGCCTCCAACAACATCGGCGGCAACGGCATGCAGGCGGTTTTCTTCTCCTCGAACACCGGCGCCACCTGGGGCCAGACCCAGCTGCCGCTGGTCACCGGCGACTCCTTCCACTCCGACCCGGCGGTGGACTGGACCTCGGACGGCACCGCCTGGTCGACCACGATCGGCATCGACGCCACCGCCACGGTCCTCATCATGCGCTCCTACAAGTCGACCAACGGCGGCGCCTCCTGGACCTTCGACGCGACCTTCTCGAACGGCACCAACAACGACAAGGAGCTGATCTGGGTCGACAAGACCGCCACCTCGCCGTTCAAGGACAACATCTACGCCATCTGGCACAACGGCACGCCGGTCATCGTCAACCACCGCACCGGGCCGGGCGGCGCCTGGCAGACGCCCATCCAGATCAGCGGCGCCGAGACCACCGGCACCGGCATCGGGGCCGACATCACGACCGACAGCGCCGGCAACGTCTTCGCCTTCTGGCCGGACACCGGCAGCCAGGGGATCTACGTCGCCAAGTCGACCAACGGCGGCTCGTCGTTCGGCAGCCCGGTGCACATCGCCACGACGTTCCAGTCCTTTAACTTCCCGGTCCCGGCGGACGCCAGCCGGCTGCCCCTGATCTACGCCAGCGCCGGCACCTACAAGAACGGCGCCACCAACAACGTCTACGTGACCTGGACCGACCTGGCCAGCGGCACGGGCTGCGGGCCCAACGACCCGGGCACCAACGCCTCCTCGCCTTGCAAGGCCCGTATCTGGTTCTCGCGCTCGACCGACGGCGGCTCGACCTGGTCGACGACGATGATCAACAACCAGTCGGGGCTCAACGACCAGTTCAACCAGCGGCTGGTCGTGGACCCGAGCAGCGGCAAGGTGTCGGTGATGTATTACGACACGGTCGGCGACTCCAGCCGGGTCACGACCAACGTCTACTACCAGTCTTCGACCGACGGCGGCCTCACCTGGAGCGCCCCGTTCAAGGTGACCTCGGCCTCGACCAATGAGACCTCGGCGGGCGCCGACACGGGCAACCAGTACGGCGACTACAACGGGATGTCGGGCTTCAACGGCACCTTCTTCCCGTGCTGGACCGACCGCCGCGGCGGCGGCAACGAGCAGATCTGGTCGGCCAACATCAGCGACGGCGCCTGCACGCCGCCCGCCGCGCCGACCGGCTTGACCGCCACGGCCAACGGCCAGAACGGCGTCAACCTGAGCTGGAACGCGGTCTCCGGCGCCACCTACCACATCCTGCGCTCGACCACCAGCGGCGGGCCCTACACCCAGGTCGGGAGCTCCTCGACGACCAGCTTCTCGGACACCGGCCTGACCTGCAACACTACCTATTTCTACGTCGTCCGCGCCTTTACCTCGTGCGAGTCGGCCAACTCCAGCCAGGCGTCGGCGACCACCGCAACCTGCTCCTGCACGCCGCCGCCCGCGCCCACCGGGTTGACCGCCACGGCCAACGGCCAGACGGCCGCCAACCTCTCCTGGAGCGCCTCGACCGGGGCGACCTCCTATAACGTCCTGCGCTCGACCACCAGCGGCGGTCCTTACACGCAGATCGGCACCTCGACCACGACGACCTTCGCCGACTCCGGCCTGACCTGCAACACGTCCTACTTCTACGTGGTCCAGGCGTCCAACGGCACCTGCGCCTCGGGCAACTCCAGCCAGGCCTCGACGACCACCGCGGCGTGCGGCGGCTGCACCACGACGACCCAGTACAGCAATAACTTCGAGACCGGCAGCGGGCTCTCCGACTGGACCAAGGGGACGTTCCTGGCCGGTGGCAGCACCGCCGACTGGCGCGGCATCCAGGCCTGCACCGCCAACAGCGGCACGCACATCTTCCGCTTCGGCGGCTCGAGCTGCACGACCAACTACGGCAACAACCGCTTCACCTTCGCCCAGCCCAAGGGCGCGACCGGCATCGCAATACCGGCCGGCGCCACCAAGACGCGGCTGTCCTTCGCCCATCGCCGCAGCTTCGAGAGCGGCTTCGACGGCGGCACCCTCGCCGTCTCGGTCAACGGCACCAACTACTTCTTCGTTCCTGCTTCGGCGATCATCTCCGGCGCCTCGTACAACAATACGATCGCGCCCGACTGCGCGCCCGCCGGTTCCGCCGGAGCGTCGGTGTTCAGCGGCAGCCAGAGCACGTTCGTCAACACGACGGTCGATCTCGACGCGGCCTGCAACCTCGCCACCGGCCTGACCACCGGCTGCGCCGGCAGGAGCGTCTACATCGCCTTCACCTCGATCTCCGACTGCTCGGTGACCTTCACCGGGTGGTTCCTCGACGACGTGGTGGTCACCGACTGCCAGTAGTCGCCGGCCAGTAACCCGTCTCACCGCGGGCCTCCTCGCCAGAGGGGGCCCGCGGCTTTTTCCCCCCGAGTCATCGACCGAGAAGGAATTACTTGCGCGAAGGCAATCAGGTAGGAAGCGAGCGCGCCTGATCGGGCAGGCAATGGAAGCCCTGTTCGGCGAAGTGGCGGTCGAAGGCGAAGACTGTCTCGATCCCGAGCCGGCGGGCGGCCTCGAAAGTCACGCAGTCGACGAGGCTGAGCTTCCGGCGCCGGGCGGTCAGCAAGGCGGCAACTGCGGTGGCGTGCAGCGACGAATCGACCCACTGCGTCTTGAGAACTGGCGCGACGTCGCTCTGGAAGGCCAGGAGAGCTGCGAAACCGAGGCGGTGCTGGACCAGGGCAAACGTCTCCAGCAGAACATAATTGGTGCAATGGAGCGTGGCGTCGCGGTCCAGGAGACTCTGCCAGACCTTGCGAGCGTCGGCGTGATGGGCATCGTCCGCGTCCAAGACGGCCAACAGAGCGGAGGTATCGACGAGGACGTTCATTCGCCGTAGACCTCGGCGAGGTATTCGTCGTGCTCGGTCGAGAGATCCCTCTTGCCGGACCGGAACCGGCCGGCGATGGCCCGGGCACGTTCCTTCCTCTCGGCCTGGCCTTGAATTGAGCTCTCGCGCAAGAGTTCTTCTGCCGCCTGGCGTATCAGCTCGGCAACGGAGGTGCGCCGCTGAGTCGCCAGCCTCTTGAGCTCCTGGGACTGTTCGTCAGTGAGCTGGATCTGAGTACGGAACACGATGAACCTCCATCATGATTATAATTCTGACATCATATCATCACCATTGGGTCTGGCTCGGCTTGCGGGAGCGGGTGCGGCGTGACATGATCGCGCGTCTCTTGCCGGTTCAGGCACGCCCAGGGGGCGGATCGTTGACTGCCGCGAGCGCGGGCTCGCGACCAAGGAGCACGGATGCGCGGACAGATAGGAAAGGCCTGGGCGGTGGCGACCGGGGTGGCGGTGGCGGCGGCGCTCGCGGGCGGCGGCGCGGCGCGGGCGCAAGCGCCGGGCGGGGTGCCGGGGGTGGGCTATGACCCGCAGGCGCGCGGGCTGGTCAACACGGTCTACAAGCTCGACAGCCTGAACAATCCCTATACTTTCTACGCGGCGGTCTTTACGGCGCGCCCCGGCGAGGTCGGGACGCGCCCCAATGCCTATTCGCTCGACGTCGGCGATCCGCTGGTGCGCGCGGCGTTCGAGCTGCGCTGGGGGCCTTTCACCACCTCGATCCGCTTCAAGCGCTGGGCCGGGCCGAGCAACGAGGTGGCCTTCATCATCGGCGACGCCCTGACCTACTACTACCAGACGCACCCGCAGGCCCTGGGCGGCGCTACCACCGGACGCAACGGCATCCCGACCGCCACCGAGCTCATCGACGTGGCGGCGTTCGACGACGTGCAGATCTGGCAAACCTACATGAAGGAGGTCCTTCCCGGCTGGTCGCCGGAGCGGCGGGCGACCATCTGCGACTCCTCGAAGCCTCCCGGCGACGGCGATTCCCTCGATCAATTCTGGGGGATGCAGTACTACTACCACAACTCCTATCAGCAGCCGCCGCCCGTCTCCCCCCCGATTCCAGCCAGCCTGCTGTGCCCGCCGGGCTAAGTCCGGAGGTCCGGTGTCGCGCTTGACCTGGGCGAGCGGCGTCCGCTAGATTGACTCGACAACTCACCAGGATTTCAGCTGGCGCGCCTCGCTCGGCGAAAGGCATGCTCGTTCTCACTACTCGTACTCTCAGCGCCCGAACGTCGCGGCGGCCGCTCGGCGCTCCGGCCCGCATCCTGCTGCTCCTGGGCGCCGGCCTGCCGGTCTGGGCGGGCTGGCCGGGAGCGGCGACCGCGGCGGTGCAGGCGCGGCCGCCCGTGCGGCTCGCGGCGAGCGCCCAGGCGCAGATCGAGGCCTTGCGGCAAGAGAAGCTGTCGCGTACCGCGGCGCAGCGCAAGATGGACTCGCGGCTGCTCTTCGCCATCTACCACCAGCGCAAAAGGGCCGCGCTCGCCGCCGTCCCCAGCCTGCGCATCGCCGCGGCCGACCCTGACGGCAAGATCCTGGTCGACGTCGACGCGCTGGCCCTGACCGGCATGAAGGTCGTCGTCCGCCAGCTGCGGGCGATCGGCGCCGACATCGAGAAGGTCTCCTTCTCCTACCGCTCGATCCGCACGCGCGTGCCGCTCGCCCAGGCGGAGGCCCTCGCCGCGCTCCCCGAAGTACGCCGGATCGACCTCGCGCGCCAGGCGGTCCTCAGCGCCGGGCCCCGCGCCGGGCTCCGCGCCGGGAAGGGACCCGGCGCATCCAATCAGACCGCTGGGCCCCGCCCTAGGCGCCCCCTGGCGAGGAGAGCCGGCGCGAAGTCCGGGCCTGCCGAGACGGTAGAGGGAGACGCGGTCCACCGCGCTGCCGAGGCGCGCAGTTTCTTCGGCGCCAGCGGCGCCGGAGTCAAGATCTGCGTGCTGTCCGACGGCATCGACTCGGTTCCTTCGTTGCAGACCAGCGGCGACCTGCCGCCGGTCATCGACGTGCTGCCGGGGCAGGCCGGCAGCGGTGACGAAGGCACGGCGCTGCTCGAGGTCGTTCACGACCTCGCTCCCGGCGCCAGCCTCGGGTTCGCCACCGCCTTCGGCGGCGAGCCGAGCTTCGCCCAGAACATCCGCGATCTGCGCAGCGCACTCGGCTGCGACGTCATCGTCGACGACGTCCTTTATTTGCGCGAGACGCCGTTCCAGGACCTCGACGTCGCCGAGTCGGTCAACGCGGTGACCGCCGCCGGCGCGCTCTACTTCTCCTCGGCCGGCAACGAGGGCAACCTCGACGCCGCGACCTCGGGCACCTGGGAAGGCGATTTCAAGCCCAACGGCAACCTCGACCCCGTCCTCGGTCCCGGCGCCGGCCCCACCCACGACTTCGGAGACGGCGGGCAATCCGACCTGGTGACCGGTCAATCCGTGGCGGTCACCCTGCACTGGGCCGATCCGTTCAACACCGCCTGCGACGACTACGACCTCTACGTCCTCAGTGGCGACTTGACCAGCGTCCTCGACGCCTCTACCAACACCCAGGACTGCTCGCCGGGCAGCGACCCGTTCGAGGCCACGGCCGGGGCCAGCCCGGGCGAACGCATCGTCGTCACCAAATTCAATGGCGCGGGGGTCATGATCCATGTCGAGGCGCCGCTCGGCACGGTCGCGCTGGCCACCGCGGGTTGCACCTACGGCCACGGCTCGGCCGCCGATGCCTTTGCGGTCGCCGCGGCGCCGGCCGCGGCCGGTTTCGCCGCCGGCCAGCCAGCGGGACCGTTCCCCGGCCCCTTCACCTCGTCGCAGCGCCTCGAGACGTTCACCTGCGACGGGCCGCGCCGGATCTTTTTCGACAACGCCGGACACCTGCTGTCCGGCGCAACGCCCGGCAACGTTTCCTCGACCGGCGGCTTCGTCCGCCTGAAGCCGGACATCACGGCGGCCGACGGGGTCAGCTCCGACACCCCGGGGTTCAGCCCCTTCTTCGGCACCTCGGCGGCAGTGGCGCACGCCGCCGCCATCGCCGGCCTGCTGAAGTCTGCCGCGCCTGCCGCCACCCCGCTCGACATCCGCCGGGCGCTGGTGCGCTCGGCGATCACGGTCGGGACGCCGTTCTTCGACCGCAACTCGGGGGTTGGCATCGTCATGGCCTACCAGGCCCTGCAGGCGATCGGCGCAACTCCGAAGGCGGTCCTCGGGCTGGGGGCCGTGACGCCTGTCCAGGCCGCCGGCAACGGCGACGCCGTGATCGATACCGGCGAAGACTGGAGCCTGGCGCTCACCCTGGTCAACCTGGGCGGCGGCGCCGCCAGCGCCATCAGCGCCACGCTGTCGACCACGACGCCGGGGGTGGTCATCCTCCAGCCCACCTCGGCCTATCCCGACCTGCTGCCGGGCGGCGGCGCCAGCGGCGTCACGCCCTTTGCCTTCACGCCGCTCGCCGCGCCGTGCGGCACGGTGATCCACTTCACGCTCACCGTGACGCTCTCCGGCGGCGCGAGCCCGCAGACGTTTCCCTTTACCTTGCAGACCGGCCAGCCGGGCACCCCGGTCAAGACCAGCTACACCGGCCCACCGGTGCCGATCCCCGATGGCCTCGGGGCGGAGCAACCCGGCCCGGCCGCGGTGGTACCGCTCACCCTGTCCGGCATCGGCGGCCGGATCATCCATCTCGCCTTCAGCCTGGACGGCACGGCCTGCACCACCGACGCCGGCGCCACCACGGTCGGCGTCGACCACACCCTCGTCAGGGACCTGGTCTTCGACTTGAAATCGCCCGCGGGCACGGTGGTCACGGTGATCAGCCGCATCGACCTCGACGGCCACAACTTCTGCCAGGTGGTGCTCGACGACGGCAGCCCCGGCCCGTCGATCGAGAGCGCCGCGAGCGGCCAGGCGCCGTTTACCGGCAGCTGGCAGCCGAACGCCCCGCTCGCCGCCTTCCTCGGCGAGGACCCCAACGGCACCTGGGAGCTGCACGCGACCGATCACTTCATGGGCGACACAGGGAGCATCCGCGCCTTCTCGATAACCGTCACCCCGGCGGTGTGCAGCCCGGTCTCGCTTGCCGCTGCCGTGACCGCCACCAAGGCAGTCAGCGGCTTCTCCGCCGGGGCGGTGACCTATACCGTCGTGCTGCGCAACGGCGGCAGCGGCGCCCAGCTCCCCAACCCGGGGGACGAATTCACCGACACCCTGCCGCCCACGCTCACCCTGCTCTCCGCCACCGCCACCGCGGGCACCGTGACGACCTCGGGCAACACGGTGCACTGGAGCGGCGCAATCCTGGCGGGCGCCGCGGTGACCATCACCATCACGGCCCAGATCAATGCCGCGGCCGGGCAGATCGTCGCGAACCAGGGCGTCGTCAGCTTCGATCCCGGCCGCACCGGCACGAACGGCGCGACGGCCAAGACCAACGATCCGTCCCAGCCCGGCAGCGATAACCCCACGGCCTTCGTGGTCGCGGTGGCCGAGGTCCCCACCCTCTCGCCGCTCGGGCTCGCCCTCCTGGCCCTGGCCCTGCTCGGGGGCGGACTGGTTCATCAAAGGTGGACAAGGATTGCGGGGCTAGGTGTGCCCCCCGAGGGATGAACCGGCGCTGCGATGTGGCGGCGGAGGACTGCTCGAAGCATCTATTGGATCTCCCCCCGCAACCCCTCTATCCCCTTCCCTCCCCTCCGGGGGGGAAGGGGACGCCCCCTCCCTCTCGCGGCTGGGATTTTCGTTCTAGACTGCCGCCGATGAGCGGCAGGGTGGCGATGATCTTGGCTTGCGGCTGCCTGGCGGCGGGCGCGGCCTTCGCGGTCGAGGGCAAGTGGACCCCCGAGCAGCTTCTCGAGCACGACCCGCGGTGGCTGCGCGCGCTCGGGTTGGAGGTGGCCCCCGCGACGCTGTGGCGACCCGACGGCGACGGCCTGCTCGCCGCGGCGGTGCGCATCGACGGCTGCTCGGCGGGGTTCATCTCGGAGCGCGGGCTGCTGCTGACCAACCATCACTGCGCCTTCTCGATCTTGCAGCAGCACTCGACGCCCAGGCACGACCTCATCACCGAGGGTTTCCTCGCCGCCGCGCCGGAGCGCGAGCTGTCCGGCGAAGGCGTGCGCGCCACGGTTCCCCACCGCATCACCGACGTCTCGGCCGCGGTCGCGGCGGCGGTGCCGGCCGGCGCCGACGACCTGGCGCGCTACCGCGCGATCGAGGGCGAGAAGAAACGGCTGGTGGCGGATTGCGAGCGCCAGGAAAGCCGCCGCTGCGAGGTGGCAGCCTTCGACGGCGGATCGCGCCATCTGCTGTTCGAGAACCTGGAGTACCCGGACGTGCGCCTGGTCTACGCTCCGCCGCGCGCGGTGGGCGACTTCGGCGGCGAGACCGACAACTGGAGCTGGCCGCGGCACGCCGGGGACTTCGCCCTGCTGCGCGTCTACTCCGCCCCCGGCGGCAAGCCGGCCGCGCGGTCCGCCGCCAACCTCCCCTACCGCCCGCGCCACTTCTTCCCGGTCGCGCCGCGCGGCGTCCGCCCCGGGGAGCTCGTCATGGTGGCGGGCTACCCGGTACTCACCTACCGCTCACTCATCGAGCCCGAGATGCGCGAGCGGGCCGAGACCACCCTGCCTCGGCGCGCCCAGATCCTGCGTGCCTGGATCGACATGATGGACGCGGCCGCCGCAAGCGACAAAGCGGCGCAGATCGCGCTGGCCGACCGCATCAAGGCGCTGGCCAACAACGAAAAGAACGCGCGCGGCCAGATCGCCGGGATGGTGCGCGGGCGCGTCCTGGAGCGCAAGCGCGCGGCCGAGGGCGAGGTCCTCGCCTGGGTCGAGCGGCACCCCGAGCACGCGGCGGCCGCCGCCGCGCACGCGGAGCTCGCCCGCCGCGCGGCCGAGAGGCTGGGCGGCGTCGAGCGCGACCTCCTTCTGGAGCTGATGAAGCGCGGGCCCAAGCCCTTGGACCTGGCCTTGACCCTGGTGCGCCACGCCCACGAGCAGGCCAAGCCCGATCTCGAGCGCGAGCCGGCCTACATGGAGCGCAACCGCGAGCGCCTGGCCGACAGCTTGCGCCGCGACCAGAAGCGCTTCTTCCTGCCCGCCGAAGCGGCCCTCCTGGCCGATCTCCTGGCGCGCTTCGCCGCCTTGCCCGGGACGAGCCGGGTGCCCGCGGCGGAGAGCCTGCTCGCCCAGGCGGGAGACCCGGACGCTCTGCGCAGCCGCGCCGCGGACCCCCTCGCCCGCTCGCGGGTCCTCGACCTCGACGAGAGGGTGAAGATGTTCACGGAGAGCGAGGAGCAGCTGCGCGCCCGCCGCGACCCGTTGCTCGACCTCGCCGCGGGCCTGGACCTCGAGCTGCGCGCCGCCGAGGAGCGCGACCATCGCTTCCGCGGCGCCGAGTCGCGCTTGCGGCCGCCCTGGCTGCGCGCCGTGGCCGCCCATGCCGGAAAGCCGGTCGCGCCCGACGCCAACGGCACCTTGCGCGTGACGCTCGGCCACGTGCAGGGCTACAGCTCGCGCGACGGCATCTGGATGCAGCCGCAGACGACCGTGGCGGGCCTGGTCGCCAAGCACACCGGCGAAGAGCCGTTCAACGCTCCGGCTTCCCTGCGCGCAGCCGCCGCGCGGGCTGCCGCCAGCCGCTGGGCCGACCCGGCCCTCAAGGACGTGCCGGTCTGCTTCCTCGCCGACGCCGACACCTCCGGCGGCAACTCGGGCAGCCCGGTGCTCAACGGCCGGGGCGAGCTGGTCGGGGTCAACTTCGACCGCGTCTGGGAAAACGTCGCCAACGACTTCGGCTACAACCCCGAGGTCGCCCGCAACATCAGTGTCGACGTGCGCTTCCTGCTGTGGGTGCTCAGCACCGCGAGCGGGGAGGCCACCGCCCCTGCCGCGAGGCTGCTCGCCGAGATGGGGATCGACCGGCGGTGAGGCGGGATCCGACGGCGGCGACCGGCGCCTGATCATGCTCGGGGCGGCGGCGGCGATCGATCGCGATCTGCGCGAGCTGGGGCGCCGGCCGGGCGATGCGGCGCTGCTCGAGCGGCTCGCCGTCCATGGGCTCGAGCTGCTCGACCCGCTCGAAGCCTACCTGGCGAGCGATCTGCCCATCGCGGTTCTCGAAGGCTACGAGGCGCTGTTCAAGAGGGTCCTGCGCCAGGAGCTGGCGGCTGGCGAGGTGACGGGGGCCGCGGCGCGGCGCCTGGCCGCCTTCCAGCTCCGCGTCGGCCTCCTGCTCAAGTACAAGACCTACGCGGTCAAGGCGAGCAGCCCGCTCGGCTATTCGATCTTCCTGCAGAACCCGGCGGAAGGCTTCAGCTTCCAGCGCCACGTCAGCCACAAGACCGAGGTGTTCCACATCCTCGACGTCCACCCCGGGGGCTTCGTCTTCCTCTGCTCCTACCAGAGGTGGGCGCGGATCTATGAGCGCGAGCGCTTCGCCGCCTGGCTCGCCGGGGGCGGCCCCGACCCCGATTACGACCGCTGCCGCTTCGCCGCCGCGCCGGGGGACGTGTTCATCCTCGACCGGCTGGGCGTCGTGCACACGGTCGTCGGCTGCGCCCTCGAGGAGTTCGCGACCGTCTCGACCGACATGGTCGAGCGCCTGCACGATCAGAACGAGGGCAGGACCGTGCCGCCGGAGCTCAGCAGAGCCAACGTTCTCGAACGCCTGCACGCGCTGCGCACGCCCGCGGAGAGCCGCCTGGTCGCCGGGCCGGCGCGCCGGCCGCGCAGTACGCCGCTGCCGCCGCGGGAGATTCCCGGCGGCGAGCGGACCGTGCTCGCCGACAGCTTCGTCTCCGCTTCGCTCTATCGCGTCGCGCCGCGCGCAGAGACCGGCTTGCTGCTCGACCCGCGCCGCACGGTCTCGCTCTACGTGCGCTCCGGCCTCGGACGGATCGCGATCGGCACGCCCGCCGAGCTCGAGCGCATCGCCGCTCCCGGTTTCGCGGTCGCCCCGACCGAGCTGCTCATCGTGCCGCCCGGGATCGGCTATGTCCTGGCCAACGAGACCAACACGCCGTGCGAGGTGGTCGAGCACAAGATCCAGCCCGAGATCGCCCTGGTGTAGCTGTGCCGGCGCAGCGGAAAGACGGGCGGGGCGCTTCCGGGCTCACCGCGACGGGCTGGGGCCGCTGGATCGCAGTGTGGCTGGTGCTAGCCGCCGTCTACCTTGCCGTCTGGGCGCTTTCGCACCGCCTCATCGCCGGAACCTTCGCCGCCTCCGCGCAAGACCTCGTCCACCTCGCCCTCGTGCCGCTCGCCCAGACCGCCACCCTCGCCCTAGTGGCCTTCCTGCGGCGGCGATAACTCGCTACGACAACCGCCCGCGGGCAACGTCCGCCGGCGCCGTCGTCACGCCCCGGTGCCCTCCGCGGCGGGGCCGGTTGGCTTCGGTCATGCCGGTTGGAACCCTTGCTGACAATTGCGTTGTAACGAAAAAGCTATCTGCCGCGCCTCTTTCGATGAACCCGGAAGAGACCAGGTTCCCTAACGACAACCAACACTCGAAGGAGAGAATCATGACCAATCTTGTCCCCATATTCCGCGACCTCGACGGCGCCGTCGGCTGCGACTACTGGCTGCGCCGGAACCAACTGCTCGTCGTCGAGTCCGACGGCGACATCGACGCGATCAAGCTGGCGGATAACTCCCACCAGATCATCGGCTCCGGATATCAAGACTTGGCAGACATCAAGATCTCCCGCGACGGCGAGCACGCCTATGTCACCGGGGGCCAAGGCACCCTCCTGCGCGTGGATCTGAACCACCCCGATCAGGCCCACGCCCGCGTGGTGAGCAGGGGCATGACGGCACCACACCAGATCGTGCTCGACGAGGATAACAACGTGGCGCATGTGGTGGAGTTCGCGCCGGCGGGGCGGCTTCTTCGCATCGACCTCGGCACCGGGAGCCAAACCACAATCGCCACCGGACTGCGTCAGGCGGTGGGTCTGCTGATGACCTCCGACCGCCAGTTCGCCTATGTGAGCGAGCAAACCGGAGGCGCGATCACGCGCATTCGCCTGGCCACGGGCAATCGCGACCCGGTAGTGCAGGGGCTCGCCCAGCCTTTCTTCCTCACCTGGCTGGGCAGCGGCGAAAACGCCATCCTGACCACCGAGCGGGATCCGGCGAAAAACAAGGTCGTGCTGATCGACCTCACGCGTTCGCCCGCGGTCTCCAGCGAGATCGCCACGGTGCCCACGAGGCCCTCGAGCGTGGCAGTGGTGGCAGGAGACCAGGTGTACGTTTGCAGCGACCAAGCGGTGAGCAAGCTCTCCCTCAGCGGCTTCGGAGCCAACGACCCGATCTTGATGGGGATCGGGCACGTTCCGGTGAGCAGGATCGGGCCCCAGCCCAACCATCCCAACATTCCGGCTGGCATGGCCACTACCGATCCAGGTTACTTCTTCTCCGTCGTGGACTCGCCATTCGGCGGCAGCTTACCGCTCATGATCAACCACCAACTGGCGCGTAAGATGGGCGCCACGCACTACCGCATCGTGGTGGACAACACTGAACTGCCGGTCGCGCAGTTCTCCGATTACCGATGGAACAGCGCAGCGTTGCCCCTGCCCGAGTTCGAGCTGGTGGCGAACCCGCTGCCTCCAGGACCCGACTATAGCGTGCGAGCGGCGAACGAGATCTGGTACAACCCCTGGCTCGGCGCCTTCGTTGATAGCACGACGCAGCCCAATGGCCTGTCGAGACCGAACGGCCTGCACACGATTGCGGTCCGGTTGTTCGACGCGCACCACGGTGAAATCGGCCATATTTCAGATGCCGGGCGCGCGGTGCAAGTGATGATCGACAATGGCACGCCGATCGCCGCGATCGACAAGATCCTGCACAACGGCGTCGAAGTGCCAGTGTGCGCGATCGAGCATCTGGGAGTGGACAACTGGACCTTCCAGATCACCGCGCGCGACGCGGAGCAACACCTGCGGAGCTGGGCGCTCTCGGTCGTCTGGGGAGACAACAAGTCAGCGGGAATCGCCTCGGGCAACTACGTGCACAATCCAAAGGGCCATTGGGAAGGCCTGCCGCCGGACCCCAATATCGTGCCGCAACCGCCATGGCATGCCAAGGTAGAGAAAGATAAGACGTCGACCAATTGCGCCCACACCTTCTACCTGGGCGTGTGGGACCGCGTCATCGACGGCTGGAGCTACATCCACTCCGCGGACTACCATAAATCGATCACCATCATCCCGTAACCACGTCGCGGGCAGGGCTGAAGCCACCGCTCTCGAAACGGCCGGGACCGGCAGGACCCCTTCCGGATGGCGACCACCGCCAAGGTAGGGGTCCTGTCGTGCGCCGGAAGGCTCTCAGATGACCCGCTCGTTGCCGCCGTCGACGGGGATCTGGGCGCCGGTGGTGCGGGAGAAGGCGGGGCAACACAGCTCGGCGGCGACTTCGGCGACGTCGCGGGCGCGGACTTCGACGCCGAGGACGTTGCTCTTGCGGTAGGTTGCGACGTCGAGTCCGTAGGCGGCGGCGCGTTCGGCCAGGCGCTCGGGGGTCCACAGGGCGGTGTCGAAGACGGCGTTGGGGTGGACGGTGTTGACGCGGATGCCGTCCTTGCCCCACTCCAGGGCGGCGACGCGGGCGAGCTGCTGCAAGGCGGCTTTCGCGGCCGAGTAGGCGGCCTGGCCGCGGCCGGGCGCCGGCACGTTCTTCGAGCCGATGACCACCACCCGTCCGCCGCGCGGCGCGAGCCGCAGCAGGGGATGGCAATGCCGCAGGAAGAGCAGGTTGGCGTCGAGGTCGATCGCCAGGACCCGCCTCCACTCCGCGAGATCGAGCGCGGCGATCTCGCGGCTCGGTGGGAAGATGCCGGCGTTGAGCAGCAGCAGATCCAGGCCGCCGAAGGCCGCGACCCCCGACGCCAGGGCGCGCTCGACCGCCTCCTCGTCGGTGACGTCGCAGCGCACCCCCAGGTAGTCGCGCCGCTGGTGCAGCGCCTCGATCCGCGGGTCGACGTCGAGGCCGACCACGGCGGCGCCGCGGCCCAGCAGCGCCTCGACCAGGGCCTTGCCGATGCCGGCGGCGGCGCCGGTGACCAGCGCCACTTCGCCGCCGAGCGGCAGCGGCCGGCCGGAGCGCGCGAGCTTCGCCTGCTCGAGGTCCCAGTACTCGACCGCGAACAGCTCGCCGGCCGAAAGGGCACAATAGCCGCCCAGCCGGTCGGCGCGCTCGAGAATGTCGATGGTGTGCTCGTAGATCTCGGCGGCGATGGCGGTCTCGCCGGCGCCGCGCCCGGCGGCGAGCAGTCCGAGCTCGGGATCGAGGACGATGCGCGGCGCCGGATCGAGCATCGTCTTGGGCTCCCCGGCGGCGGCGGACTGCTCGGCGAAGTAGGCGCGGTAGGCCTCGGCATAGCCGGAGACGTCGCGGCCGAGCAGGGGGAGGCGCTTGGTGCGCAGCACATGATCCGGGGTCGCCGGTCCTTGCTGGGAAAGGGTGGCGAGGTCGCCTCGGCGGACGAAGGCGAGGCTGCGGGCGGTGCGCCGGGTGGTGACGACCAGCGGAAGGCCGGCGGCGGCCGAGAGCTCGAAGCGCAGCCGGGCGGTCGCCTCCGGCGCTGGCGGCGGAGCGCCCGTTCCCTCGGCGCTCGGCTGGATAGCCTGCCCCGGGTCGAGCACCCAGGCGCCGCGCGAACGCAAGTAGTCCTCCGCCAGGCCGACCAGGTGGATCATCCTCTCGTAGGACTCCCGGGCGGTGGCGCCGAACGAGAAGATGCCGTGGTGCAGCAGCACCAGGCCGATGGTGGAGGCGCCGGCCTCGGCGGCGAACTGGCGGGCGCAGGCGCGCGCCAGGTCGAAGCCCGGCATCACATAGGGGACCACCAGGACGGCATCGCCGTAGATCTCACGCACGCGCGCCGCGCCCTCGGCCGTGTTGGTGACCGTGACCACCGCGTCGGCATGGGTGTGATCGACGTAGCGGTGCGGCAGCACGGCGTGCAGGATGGTCTCGACCGAGGGCACGGGAGCACCCGCGCGGGTGGTATGGGTCACTAGCTCGCCGACCATCTGCGGGTCGCTCAGGGCCTCGAGGCGGGCCAGGCGCAGCAGGTGCTCCAGGCGCACCGGGGCAAAGCCAGCCTCCTCGATGGTCTCGAGGTCCCAGCCGCTTCCCTTGACGTAGAGGACGTCCTCCTCATCGCCCAGGACGTTGCGCTGGCGCAGCTTGACCGAGGTGTTGCCGCCGCCGTGGAGGACCAGCGACCGGTCGCGGCCCAGGAGGCGCGAGCTGTAGACGCGCAGCCCGAGATCGCCGCGATAGTGGCTGGCCTCGGCGTCGTCCCACAGGCTGCGCATGGTTTCTGACCCGGCATAGGATAGCAGGCGGTGCAGAGGAGGAGAGGCGATGAAAGCGGTGCGCGTCCATGCCCTGGGAGGACCCGAGGAGCTGCGCTACGAGGAGGTCGACGATCCGGTGCCGGCGCCCGGCGAGGCGGTCGTGCGCATCGAGGCCGCGGGGGTCAACTACATCGACGTCTACCACCGGACCGGTCTGTACAAGGTGGCCTCTCTCCCCGTCACCCTCGGCCAGGAGGCGGCGGGGACCGTGGAGGCGGTGGGAAGCGGCGTCGCCGAGGTGGCCGCGGGCGACCGTGTCGCCTACTGCGGGATTCAGGGCGCCTACGCGGAAAAGGCGGCGGTGCCTGCCGCCCGCCTGGTCAAGCTGCCTCCTGAAGTCAGCACGCGGCAGGGCGCGGCCGCCATGCTGCAAGGCATGACGGCGCACTACCTGGCTACCTCGACCTGCCCGCTCGCGGCCGGCGATGCCTGCCTGGTGCACGCCTGCGCCGGCGGGGTCGGCCAGCTGCTGTGCCAGATCGCCAAGCTGCGCGGCGCCCGCGTCTTCGCCACCGTCTCGACCGAGGAGAAGGCCCGGCTGGCGCGCGAGGCCGGGGCGGACGAGGTGATTCTCTACAACCGCCAGGACTTCGCGGAGGAGGTCCGGCGCGCGACGGACGGGCGCGGCGTGCGCGCGGTCTTCGACGGGGTCGGCCGGACGACTTTCGAGCAGGGGCTCACCTGCCTGGCGCCGCGCGGCATGATGGTTCTGTTCGGGCAGTCGAGCGGCAAGGTGCCGCCTTTCGATCCCGGCGTCCTTGCCGCCCGCGGGTCGCTGTTCCTGACCCGTCCCAGCCTGGTCCACTACATCGCCAGCCGCGAGGAGCTGACCCTGCGCGCCGGCCAGGTCCTGGGCTGGCTCGCCGAGGGCAAGCTCAGGCTGCGCATCGGCCTGGAGCTCCCCCTGCGCGAGGCCGCCGAGGCCCACCGCGCGCTCGAAGGCCGGCGGACCACCGGCAAAGTGCTGCTGATCCCCTGAGTCGCCGGCCTGTGCTCAGGCCCTCTACGGCGCGCGCTGGCTGGTGCCGTAGGTCACGGTGACCTCGATCCGGCGGCCGCCGCGATCGACCACCGCCTTGGCCGTGTCGCCGGGCCGGGCGGCGCGCAGCACGTACATGAAGTCGTAGATGTCGCGGATGGGCGTGCCGGCCAGCTCGACGAGCAGATCGCCGCGCTGGATGCCGGCCCGCTCCGCCGGCCCGCCGCTGCGCACGCCGCCGACCAGCACGCCGGGGCGGCCGTCGCCGGCATAGTCGGGCACGGTGCCGAGCGAAGCGCCGTAGGAGCGCGCGTCGCCCGGCGGCGGCGGCGCCGGCGCGCTCTTGTAGGCGAGCCGCTGGGGCCGGCCGGCCACTTCGCGCGCGAGGTCGGCGACCAGGAGCGCGACCTGCGCTCCGCCGGCGGCGTTGATCTTGTCCGCGGTGTCGGAAGGCTTGTGGTAGTCCTCGTGCGTGCCGGTGAAGAAATGCAGCACCGGCACTCCCGCGGCATAGAACGGGCTGTGGTCCGAGGGGCCGTAGCCGTCGCCGCCCAGGGTGCAGCCAAGCAGAGCGCGCGCGCACGCCGGCGGCACCAGCTCGCGCCACTCCGCCGCCGACTCGCCCCCGAGTATGCTGAGCAGGTTGCCGCGCAGCCGCCCGACCATGTCCATGTTCAGCATGGCGACGACGTCGCCGAGACGGAGCCCGCCGGGCGGCCGGCGGGTGAAGGTGGTCGAGCCCAGCACACCCTCCTCTTCGCCGGAAAAGGCCACCAGATAGACGTCACGGCGCAGCTCGCCGCGCTGCGCCGCCAGGCGGCGCGCCACCTCGAGAAGCGCCGCGACTCCCGAGGCGTTGTCGTCGGCGCCATGGTGCGCGGCGTGGCTCTCCGGCGCCAGCGAGCCGTGGCCGCCCATCCCCAAGTGGTCGTAGTGGGCGCCCACCACGACCGCACCCGGCAGGCGCTCGGCCGCTCCGGCGCGCAGAACGCCGACCACGTTGACCGCCGGCGTGGTGCGCAGCGACAGGTGCACCGACAGCGCCGCCCGGTGGCTGCCGGCCGCAAACTGGTGCGCCCCCGCGGCGCGAGTGACCAGCACGACCGGGATTCCCGCGTCTCCCGCGCTCGCCGCGGGGTCGACCGCCGGCTCGGGCAGAGGCGCGTCGGGCGGCAACGGCAGCGCGGCGGCCGGAGCGGGCGCGGTGGCTGGAGCAGCCGGCAGGTCCACCACGATGAGAGCACGGGCGCCGTGCTGGCGCGCGTTATAGGCCTTGTAGCGCAGCTCGCCGTAGCGCCGCGCCGCCTCGGCGGCAAGGGGGGCGCCGGCGGCGGATGCGGGCGGAGTGAAGCGGCGAACGACCACGATCTTGCCCGCCGCGGCAACGGCCGCGTAGTCGTCGATGCCCAGCTCGGGGGCGGTGATACCGTAGCCAGCCGCCACCACGTCGCCGGCGGCGTCGGCCGAGGCCGCAAAACCGGCCGGGCGGAAGTCGGCGGCGGCCAGCGGCGAGCCGTCAAGAGAGACCGCGGTGCGCGGCTCGACCACCACCCCGACCGGCGCCGCGAAGGCCTGGAGATAACCGCCGCCGCCGCCGCCGCCGCTCCGGTCGCCGGCTGGCTCGAGGCCGATCTCCTGGAAGCGCTCGGCCAGCCACCGCGACGCGTCTTCGAGGCCGCGGCTGCCGAGGCCCCGCCCCTCGCGGGCGTCGTCGGCCAGCCAGCGCACGGTGGTCAGAAAGTTATCGGCCCCGGCGGCTCCGGCGGCTCCGGAGCCATGCGGCGCGGCGGAGGCGGCGGGCCACGAGGCGGCCGCTGCAGCCGGCGATGGCGCCGAGATGCCAGCCGGGGCGTGCTGCCAGCGCGCCACGAAGACGTCGCTCTCCCCGGGCTTCTGCTGCCTCCGGTTGGAGACGAAGGCGAGGCGGGTGCCGTCCGGGGAGAACATAGGAAAGCCGTCGAAGCCGGGCGAGTAGGTGAGGCGCTCGAGCCCGGTGCCGTCGAGGTTGACGGCCCAGAGCTCGAACTCGCGCTCCTTGGGGTCGCCGTAGTTGGAAGAGAAGATCACCCGCTTGCCCGAGGGGAAAAACGATGGGGCGAACGAGGCGGCGTCGAGATAGGTGAGCTGGCGCGGCTCGCTGCCGTCGGCGTTGGCGACCCAGATCTCCAGCTTGCCGGGCCGCACCAGCCCTTGCGCCAGCAGCCGACGGTACTCGTCGAGCTCTTGCCCCTGCGGCCGGGAGGCGCGCCAGACGATTTTCTTGCAGTCGGGGGAGAAGTAGGCGCCGCCGTCGTAGCCCGGCGTATTGGTGAGGCGCCGCACGTTCCTGCCGTCGGCGTCCATGCGGTAGAGGTCGAGGTCGCCGTCGCGGTCCGAGGTGAAGATCAACGAGCCGTCGAGCGGGCAAACGGTCGTCTCCGCGTCGTAGGCGTGGTTGTCGGTCAAGCGGCGGAGGTCCGACCCGTCGCGCCGCGCGCTGTAGATCTCATAGGTGGGATACACCGGCCAGACGTAGCCGCGCGAGCGGTCCGCGGGCGGCGGACATGCGTCGCCCGCGGCATGGGTGGACGAGAACACCACCCGTTCGCCGTCGGGCATGAAGTAACCGCACGTGGTCCTCCCCTTGCCGGTCGAGACCAGGCTCGGCGCGGCGCTGCCGTCGGCCGGCATGCGGAAGATCTGGTCGCAGGCGTAGGGTGGGCGCGTCGACTGGAAGATCAGCTCCCTGCCGTCGGGCGACCAGTAGGCCTCCGCGTTCTGGCCGCCGTGGGTGAGCTGGAGCATCTCGGCAAAGTGGGTCTCGCGGGGATCGACCAGCGCCACGGTCTGGCCGGTGGCGCCCTGGCCGGCGGCGGGCAGCGGCGCCAGGGCGAGAGCCCCCAAGGCCAGCAGCAGGACGAAAGGTCGCCGAAGTCTCATCGCAAGCTCCTCCAGGCTGAAGCGCAGGAACTCTAACATCGCCCCTGGCGCGCGGCAGAGAGGGCACGGAATCTCTCTTTTGCCTTCGCCGCTCACCTATCTCTCTGGGAGAGACAATCAACCCAAGGAGAAAACGATGAAAAAGAAGCTCGTGGCCGCGAAGAAGCTCTCGTTGCACCGCGAAACGGTGACCTCGCTGCAGCACGACCCCCTGAAAGGCGCCCTGGGGGGGCACTACTCCATACCTGCCTTCTTCACCTGCCCCGAGTGCGCCCCGCGAGACTGAGAAGAGACTGAGGTCGCGAGAGGGAGGGGGCGTCCCCTCCCCGCCGCCAACCAGAAGTCTTGGGGGGACGCTGGTCGTTCCCGGTCCACTTCTCCTGCCCGGAGTGCCCCGCGCCATAGGAGGAATACGGGCCGCGGGTTGTGCGCGAAGACGGCATGAGGCTCGATCCCCTCTGGGGTCGGGTGTGCTGAGCACCTCGCCGCGCCGTTTCGTGTGATGTAGATCCGCGGCAAGACGTTGCTCCGGCGCGTGGGGCGTCGGTCTACAATAGAGAGCCGCGCGGTGCGCGATGTCGCGGTCCCGCTGCCTGCCTCAGCCCGTCCAGAGGATCGGCGAGGCAGGCCCTGGCACGCCTCGTGATAGCTTGCGGAGTGCGCCGCCAGGCGCGGCGGTTTCCAGGAGAGCCGAATACCCCGAAGAGCCCCGACACACCCCCTCCCCGATGAAAGCGAGACCTTATGGAAGAGCATCTGAATCCTCAGCACGAGCCGCAGCCGGAATCCCGAGAACCGCAGAGCTCGGGCAAAGAGACCGCGAACGCGGGCTCGCCCGAATCGACGACCGCGAACGCGGGCTCGTCTGAATCGACGCCCGCGAAAGCAGGCTCGCCCGAATCGACGACCGCAGGCGGAGGGAGCTCGACCGAAGCGAGTCCGCAGGCCTCGGCGGCCTCTGAGGAGCCGGCCCAGCAGCCGCCCAAGGCTCAGGAGCCCACCGAAGCACCGGAGGCCCAGGAGCCTCCCCAGGATCAGGCCCCGCAGCGGACCGAGCCGGCGCCTGCGATCCAGGGATCGCAAGAGAAAAAGGACTTCGGCGAGATCCTCGCCCAGTTCGAGAGCGGCAGCGCCGAGCGGCGCGAAAATCCGGCGGTCGGGGAGAAGGTGCGCGGCAAGGTGCTGTCGATCGGCGAGGAAGCGGTCTTCATCGATCTCGGCACCAAGTCCGAGGGGATGATCGAGGTCAGCCAGCTGCGCAATGCCGAAGGCAACCTGACGGTCAACGCCGGCGATACCGTTGAAGCCATCGTCACCGGCGTCGATCCGGAAAGCGGCGTCCTGCTCCTACGCAAGAAGACCGGCGCCGGGCGAGGAGGCCAGCAGGAGGTCGCGGCGGAGCTGCGCCAGGCCCACCAGTACGGCATGCCGGTGGAGGGCCTGGTCAGCGGCATCAACAAGGGCGGAGCCGAGGTGCAGGTGCACGGCATGCGCGCGTTCTGCCCGCTGTCGCAGCTCGACCTCCGCTACGTCGAGAACCCGCAGCAGTTCGTGGGCCAGCGCCTCAGCTTCCGCGTGACGCGCATCGAGGAGGGAGGGCGCAACCGCCGACCCGACATCGTACTGTCGCGCCGCGCTCTGCTCGAGGAGGAGGCGCAGGCGCGCGCTGCCGAGGTCCGCGCCCACCTGCGCGTCGGCTCGGTGGTCAAGGGCAAGGTCACCTCGCTCACCACTTACGGCGCCTTCATCGACCTGGGCGGCCTGGAAGGGTTGCTCCACGTCAGCGAGATCGGTTTCTCGCGGCTGTCCGACCCGAAGGAGGCGCTCTCGGTCGGACAGGAGATCGAAGTGCAGGTGATCAAGATCGAGAAAGGCCGCGACGAGAAGCGGCCCGTGCGCATCTCGCTGTCGCGGCGGGCGCTGGAGCGCGATCCCTGGCGCGATGCCCCCGAGCGCTTCCCCGAGGGGTCGGTCGTGGCCGGCCGGGTCGTCCGGCTGGAGTCGTTCGGAGCTTTCGTCGAGCTGTCCCCAGGTCTCGAAGGGCTGGTGCACGTGAGCGAGCTGGGCACCGGGCGGCGCATCAGCCACGCCCGCGAGGCGGTGCAGCTCGGCCAGGACGTCAAGGTCCGCGTGCTCGGCGTCGACACCGCCAAGCGGCGGATCTCCCTGTCTCTCGCCGGCACCGGGGCCGACGAGGAGGCCAGGCAAGAGGAGCCGGCGCCGCGCGAGACCGCGGCGGCCGGGCAGCCCGCGACCTTCGGCTCGCTCGGCGATTTCTTCAAGAGCAGCGGCAACCGGCGCCGTTAGTGTCCCGCGTCGTTCCGCGCGTCCGGCGCGAGGGGTTGGCCGCCGCTCGCGACCAAAGCGAGGCCGGCACTTCCCCACCGCCCGCGGGGCTGGCGGCTCCCGCGGCGGCCCCCCTTCGGCCACCGGTACCCCCCTCCTGCCACCGGTAAATAGAGACCGCAAAAGGTATTGCGCCTGGCTCATTTTGTGCTAACCTTGCGCATCGTTTCGCTGTCGTAACAGGTTGACAGGCTCTTAGGGGCACCTTTACCGCGAGGAGTTGCGAGAGAACCCCATGAACTACGAGAGTTCCCGTCCCTCCGCTCCGCGTGTCTCCGTCCCGCTCGGCCTCTGCCTCCTGGCCCTGCTCGCCCTGCTCGCAGTCGCGCCGCTCGTTCCGGCGCGGGGCCAGAGCCTCCTCGGCTCACGGGAGTCGATGCTGCGCCAGAGCATGGTGGCGCAGCAGAACGACTACGCCTACCTGCGGACCTCGAGCGACGTGTGGAAGGCAATCGAAGCCGGGACCCTGGTGCGAGTGCCCGGCAACGAGGACTACGAGCTGGCGATCGACGAGGTCTCCTTTCCTTGTGCGCGGCCCCAGGTCAAGATGTTCATCGAACAGCTGGCACGTGAGTACCGCTCCCAATGCGGCGAGCGCCTGGTCATCACCAGCCTCACACGGCCGATCACCCGGCAGCCGTGGAATGCCTCGCCCCTGTCGGTTCATCCCACTGGCATGGCCATCGACATGCGGCGCAGCGACCGCCGCCTCTGCCGCCTGTGGCTGGAGACCACTCTCCTCTCCCTGGAAGCCGGGGGCATGATCGAAGCGACGCGCGAGCTGTGGCCGGCTCATTACCACGTGGCGGTGTTTCCCGACCCCGCCCTCCTCCTCGGCCCCATCGGCGATCCCTACGGCGTGGTCAAGCTCGCCGCCCTCCACCGCAACGACGTTCCCGACTCCGAGATCGCCCTGGCTCGCAGCTCCATGCGCGCCGGCGGCGGCAGGGCCCACGTCCGCGTCGCCAGGGGTCGCAACGGCAGGCTCCACATCACGCAGGCGATCGCCCGCCATGGCGCCCGCGGCGGCAAGATCACGATCCGCCGCCATTCCGCGGGCCGCCGTGCCGCCTCACGCGCCCATCGCGGTCATCGCGGCCAGACCGTCCACGCCAAGCCCAGCCAGACCGTGCGGGCGCGCTGAAGCCGGCGTCGCTCCGCGGCCGCTCTCCTCTCAGGAGACGAGCCAGTTTTCGACCGCCAGGCGCGGCACGCGAGCGGTCCGCGGGCTCAGAAGACGACGCGGTGGGCGAGGATCTTCTGCTGCAAGCCCTTGAGCTGGAACTCGCCCAGGGGCTCGGTGACGACGGTGCCGGCGAGCAGGCGGTGGGTCGCGGGGCCCAGGACCACGTCGCCGGGACGGGCGACGAACTCCTCCAGCCGCGCGGCGACGTTGACGGTGTTGCCGAGGACCGTGTAGTCGACGCGGCGCGCGCTGCCGATGTCGCCGACCACCACCGGGCCGCTGTTGAGCGCCACCCGGGCGGCGAAGACGGGCAGGCCCTGGCCGGCACGTTCGGCGCTCCACGCCAGCAGGCTGCGCTGGATCTCGATCGCCGCGCGCGCCGCCCGCTCGGCGTGGTCCGCTTGCGCCACCGGAGCGCCGAAGAACGCCATCACGCAGTCGCCGATGAACTTGTCGAGCGTGCCGCCGGCGCGAAAGATCGCCTCGACCGAGAGGTTGAGGAACGCGTTGAGCAACTCCGCCACGTGCTCCGGTGTCGAGTCCTCGGCGAAGGCGGTGAAGCCGACCAGGTCGGCGAACAGCACGGTCGCCTCGGCGGTTTTCAGACGCCGGATCCCCTCCTCCGCGCCCGCCTCGCCCTGGCGCAAGACCTCTTCGATCAGCGCCGGCGAGTGATAGCGTTCCAGACGGGACCGCACCTGCTTCTCGAACTCGGCCTTGGCCGCGTAACGGATGCGCTCCACCGCCACCGCCGCGTAGTTGGCCACGGTGGCCAGGAACTCGAGCTCACTCTCGCCGAAGGCGCCGACCTGGAACGGCGAATCGACCTGCACGACGCCGATGATCCTGTCACCCGACCACAAGGGCGTGCACATGGCGGCCCGGATCTGGTGCAGCCGGATCGAATCGCCGCCGCTCAGCCGCTGATCGGAGAGGGCATCGAAGGTGACCAGGGCCACGCGCTCGCGCATCACCGCGCGCAGCATGGTCCGCGACACCGGCACCTCGCCGGACGGCCGGAGCTGCACCCGCTCCTTGTGACGCGCAAGCTCGCAGACCAGGTCCCCCTTGTCATCGGAGAGCAGGATGAAACCGCGGTCGACGGGAAGCGCCTCGAAGGCGATGTCGAGCACCCTGACCAGCACCTCGTCCACCGAGTCCGCGACCAGCAGGACGCGGGCCAGGCGGGTGAGGAAGCCCAGCATGCGGTGGGCGGCGGCCTCGTCGCGCGCCATGCCGCCCGCCAAGGGCAGCGGAACGGCGGCAACCGAAGGCACGCCAACCGGCAGCTGCGCCCTCCCCGGCGGCGGACCGAGCCCGCCGCTTCGCTGGCTGGCGTCTGGGCGACCGCCACCACTCCGCCGCGAGGCCGGCGCCGGCGCGAGCTCGATGGCCGCGGCGAAATCGGCCAGCGGACGGACGATGGTCGCGTTGCTGATGCCGGGGATCTCCACCCGCTCCGGCGTGCCGGGCGCGGCAACCGACCGGGGCGCCTCGGCCTGCCGCCGGGGTGGGGCTGCCTCGGCAGCCGGTTGCTGCGGGACGGTCTCGACCAGCAGCTCGAAGGCGCCGATACCGACGCGGTCGCCCGGGTGAAGACGCGCCGCCTCGACCGGCACGCGGTTGATCTCGACGCCGTTGGTGCTCTTGAGGTCGTGGACGGTCCAGCCATCGGGGCCGTGACGGACCTCGGCGTGGTTGCGCGACACCGAGACGTCCGACAGGACGATGTCGTTGTCGCTGCCCCGGCCGAGCCGCACCCGGCCACCGGTCAGCGGGAAGATGCGGTTCTCGCCGTCGACGACGAGACGCAGTCGCAGCATCGGTGCCACCGCCCAGATCATAGCAGCGGGTTTCGATATCGAGGGATGAAACGGCGCTGCGACATAGCGATCGCGGCCTACTCAAAGCGTCCATGGGATCGCCCCCCGCGACCTGCCGGGAGTGCCGCCAATGGCGGGAGCGGCGGCCAACCCCCGCGGATCCCTTTCCCGGTTTTCCGGAGCCGCCGGGTCCCTGCCCGGCGGTGGCCGGGGGGGAAGGGGACGCCCCCGCCCCCTCGCGCACCAACGATTTTCGTTCTAAACGCCTCCCAGCCAGGGATAGCCGAGGTCTTCCCAGAAGCCGCCCGGGCGCTCGGCGGTGAGGGTGAGCGAGGAGAGGTACTTGGTGAGCTTGTAGCCGAGCTTGAGCGGCGAATAGACGCGCAAGGGGGCGCCGTGCGCGGGGGTGAGCGGCAGGTCGTTCCAGGCGTAGGCGAGGATGGTCTGCGGGTGCATCGCGCTCTTGAAGTCCCACCCGTTCGAATAGCCGGCGTCGAAGGTCCTGAACAGCAGGTAGCGCGCCTCGCCGGTCGGCTCGGCCATGGCGATCACCGAGGAGAGCGGCGCGCCGGTCCAGGTCGCGATGGCGGTCCAGCCTTCGACGCAGTGGTGCTTGACCGTGTAGGTGACGCGCGGCAGCGCCTCGATCATCGCCAAGGTCAGCCGCTGCGGCCTGCGCACCAGGCCGCCCACCTCGAGCGCCCAGCCCGCCGGATCGGCAGGCACCGGCAGAGGATGGCTCTGCGCGTAGGCCGGGAAGTTCCGCGCCGGCGTGCGCCGCCGGATCGGGTATTGGGGGGCGAGGCGGGTCGAGGAGAGGAGGACCTTTTCCCCCACCCAGTCGTTGAGGCGCGACACCGCCCGCAGCTTCGGCACCAGGGCCGGTCCGCCGTCCCAGCCGCAGGAGGAGGCCAGCGCGGCGGGGCCGGCGGCGAGTCCCAGCCGGAAGAGGTCGCGGCGGGAGAGGCGGCGATCAGTCATGGCTAGGGAACCTCCCTCGATACCAGCCGGTGATCATGGCGCGCAGCGAAGCGGGGTCGACCAGGAATACCAGCGCGACGTGCAGCAGGGTGAAGACGATGAAGACGAAGACGAACCAGAAGTGCCAGAAACGCGCCAGCTCGTAGCCGCCGAAGAGCGTCACCAGCCAGGCGAGCTGGACGGGCTTGTAGATCGCAAAGCCGCTGGCGACCGAGAGGACGCCGAGCAGGAAGATGAACGAATAAGCGCCCTTCTGCAGCGCGTTGTGCTTGCCTTGTGGCGGGTGCTCGCGCCGCAGGCGCAGGTAGTAGAGCTGCATCTGCATGGCGCGCGGCACGTCGCGCGGCCGGAACAGGATGGTGCGCCACTCTCCGGACAAGACCATGTAGGCGAGATAGGCGACGCCGGTCAGCACGAAGGGCCAGGCGAGCGCGAAGTGCCAGTTGAGGCCGCCCGCCAGCCAGCCGCCGAGCCGCGACCATTGTGGGAAAACCTTGTCATCCCAGGGATTCGGCCAGTAGGGGCCGCCGCGCGGCCCGAAGTGGCGGAAGGCGCTGTAGATCTGCAGCCCGCTCGCGATCATGCCTGAAAGCAGGAAGGTATTCAGCCAGTGCGCGGCGCGGACGATGCCGTGGTGGCGCTTGACCAGCGGGCGCCGGGCATTGGAGACAGGCGGGGACACCGGGGGTGACGTCGATCCGGCTGGAGGCGGCACGGCGGGCTCGGCCTCCTCGTGTGCCAGCGGCCCTGGCCCGGCCGGACTCTGCTCGCCAGGATCGCCCGTCCGGGAGGGCGCCTCCTCGGCCGGGGGCGCGGCAGGCTCGGCTTCCCGCTGCGCGACGGGAGGTTGCGCGTCCGGGGCGGACTCCGGCTTCGGTGCATCGCTCATGGCAACCCTCACGAGATCGAGGCGAATCGACTTCGCGCTCTAGCCTGCAACCACTCTACGGCGGGCGGCCGGGATCGGTTCATCCCCGCAAGCGGTGAGCAGCGCGGGCTAGTTTTCCTGTGCCGGCTCCTGGACGATGGCGCCGTCGTCGAGGCGCAGCGCGGTGAGCGCGCGTCCCCAGACGCAGCCGGTGTCGAGGGCCGCGACGCCCGGGGCCAGGCGCAGACCCATGGCGGCCCAGTGACCGAAGACGATCTGCGCGCCGGCGCTCTTGCGGCCTGGCGCCTCGAACCAGGGGAGGCAGCCGCGCGGCGCCTCGTGCGGAGGGCCGCTGAAGTCGGCGCACATCCGCCCCTCGGCGGTCAGAGTGCGCAGCTTGGCAAAGCCCGCCAGGGCGACGCGCGCGCGCGCTGCCCCCGAAAGCCCGGCGTGCCACCGTTCGGGGGCCTTGCCACCGAAGGCCGCGAGCAGCCGGAAGGCGGCGGCGCCGCGCAGGCGCGCCTCCACCTCGCGGGCCAGCGCCTCCGCCTGGTCGACGGTCCAGGCCGGAAACAGGCCGGCGTGGGTGAGGACGCGCCCGTCCTGGCGATGCATCAGCGGGCGGCCGCGCAGCCAGGCCAGCAGGTCGTCGCGGTCGGGCGCGGCGAGCACCGCCTCCAGCGTGTCGCGGCGCTTGGCGGCGGCGACGCCCAAGGCGCGCGCCAGCAGGTGCAGGTCGTGGTTGCCGAGGACGGCGACGAGTCGATCGCCCAGGCCACAGGCCCAGCGCAGCACCTCGAGCGAGCGCGGACCGCGGTTGACCAGATCGCCCACCATCCATAGCCGGTCGCGCCGCCGGTCGAATCCGATGCGGCGCAGCAGGCGCTCCAGGGTGGCAAAGCAGCCGTGCACGTCGCCGATCGCGAAGGTGGCCATGTCCCGGCAACGATGTCGCGGACGGCGGCGGGGCGCAACCGGCCAGAGACGTGCTCGCCTACCGCCACTGCTCAGACCGGCGAATACGAACTCGTTAGTGCGCCAGGGGCGGGGGCGTCCCCTTCCCCCCCGGAGGGGTGGGAAGGGGATCGAGGGGTTGCGGGGGGCGATCCGATCGACGCTTTGAGTAGGCCTCGATGGCCCCAGTTTCATGCCCCGGGGGCCGCCTCAGGCGGTGAGCCAGGTCCCAGATCTCATAAGATTATCGGCGGTCTTCCATGAAACGACTGCTCACCATCTGGCTGGCGCTGGTGGCGGCGTTCTGGCTCACCAGGGCGGCGTCGTCGGCGCTGCTGTTCGGCCGCGCCGACCTGGGCTTCGAGGCGACGTTCCAGCTCGTCGCCATCCCGGCGTTGCAGGCGGTGGTGCTCGGCTGGGCGACCCGCCAGCGCGGCGCGGCGGGCCTCGGAGAGCCCTGGCGGGCGGCGCAGCGCGAGGCCTGGCTGCGCGGCGTGCTGGCCTTCGACGGCGCCGTGCTCGCCGCCGGCTGGCTCGGCTGGTTCGGCGGGCCGGCCGCGAGGCTCGGCCACGTGGGGTGGCTGACGTTGGCGCGCGGTTCGACCGTCATCGCTTGGGCGGCGTGCGGCAAGCTCGCCGCGGCGGCCGGCCTTCTCGTCGCCGTGCTCGCACGCGGGCGCCGGCGGATGCGCGAGCGGGCACTCCTGGGCCTTCTGGCCGCTTTCTCCCTGGCGCTCGTGGCGCCGGCCTGGCTGGGTGGGCTCGATCGGCTGGCGGCCGCCATCGCGCCCAGGGGGGAATGGCGGGCGCCCTGGCTGGCCGTCTACGCTCCGCTGGCGGTTGCCGGCACGGCGCTCGCGCTGGCCGCCCAGGATATTCTGCGCCGGCGCAGCCTCACGGCTGCCCTGGCGCTCGAATGGGCCATCGGGCTCGCCGTCGCGGCGCTGCTGGCTGCTTGGACGGGAGCCCTGAGCGGACACCTCGACGAGCTGGCCGCCGCGATGCATGGCAACGCCAGGTACGCTGCCGCGACGGCGCCGTGGGCCGCGGCGGCCGCGACCCTCGCGACGCTCGCCACGACCGCGCTGCTGGCGGCGGCGTTGCTCGCCTGGCGCGAGGAAGCCGCCTTGCCCCGCGAAGAGCTCGCACACGATGGTTCATTCGCGGCGCGCTCAGGGGGGAGACGCCGGCCGCGCGCGGAAACGAAGCCGCGCGGGGAGGAGGGACGATGACCGTGGTGAAGGCGCCTTGCGACGAGGGGGTGATGCGCGGCGGAGGCGCGGCGCAGGTGGGGCCGGAGGCGCTGCCGAAGTCGGCGGCCGGCCCGTGGATCATGGCGGCGACGATCCTGGGATCGAGCATGGCTTTCATCGACAGCAGCGCGGTCAACGTCGCCCTGCCGGCGCTGCAAAGGGAGCTCGGCGCGACGGTCAGCGACGTGCAGTGGGTGGTCGAGGCGTACGCGCTCTTGCTTGCCGCGCTCATCCTGACCGGCGGCGCGCTGGGCGACCGCTACGGCAGGCGGCGCGTCTTCATGGCCGGGGTCGGCCTTTTCGCGGCCGCCTCGGCGGCCTGCGGCCTGGCGCCGGGGATCGGGGCGCTGATCGCGGCGCGGGCGGCGCAGGGCGCGAGCGCCGCTCTGCTGGTGCCGGGGAGCCTGGCCATCATCAGCGCCTCCTATCCGCCCGAACGGCGCGGGCGCGCCATCGGCACCTGGTCGGGCTGGACCGGCATCACCGCGGTGGTCGGTCCCCTGCTCGGCGGCTGGCTGATCGACCACGCGGGCTGGCGCTGGGTGTTCTTCATCAACGCCCCCCTCTCGCTGCTCGTGCTGGCGGTGACCGCGCGGCACGTTCCGGAGAGCCGCGATCCAGAGGCCGTGGGCGCGCTCGACTGGCCCGGCGCCGCCCTCGCCACCGCCGGCCTGGGCGGCGTGACCTTCGCGCTGATCGAGCTGCCGCGGGCCGGGACGGCGCGGCAGCTGGTCTTCGGCTCGCTGGTCGGCGGCTGCGCCGCCCTGGCCGGCTTCGTGCTGGTCGAGGCGCGGGAGCGCGCGCCGATGATGCCGCTGTCGCTGTTCCGCTCGCGCACCTTCACCGGCGCCAACCTGCTGACGCTCTGGCTGTACGGCGCCCTGGGCGGCGCGCTGTTCTTCCTCCCCTTCAGGCTCATCCAGGTGGAGGGCTATTCCGCCACCGCCGCCGGCGCCGCGTTCGTTCCCATTGTGCTCTTGATGTTCTCGCTGTCGCGCTGGGCCGGCGGGCTGGTGGACCGCTACGGCGCCCGCCGGCCACTGGTCGCCGGTCCGTTCATCGCCGCCTGCGGCTTCGCCCTGCTCGCGGCGCACGGGCCGGGCGGCAGCTACTGGACCTCTTTCTTCCCGGCGATGGTGGTGCTGGGCTTGGGGATGACGGTGAGCGTGGCGCCGCTGACCACGGCGGTCATGGGGGCCGTCGAGGTGCGGCACGCGGGCATCGCCTCCGGCGTCAACAACGCGGTGGCCCGCGTCGCCTCGCTGCTCGCCATCGCGGCGCTGGGCCTGCTCGTCCTCGCCGCTTTCGGCCGCGGCCTCGACCGCCGCCTGGCGCGGCTCGACCTGCCGCCCGCGGCGGTCCAGGAGCTGCGCGCCGAGCGGCTGAAGCTGGCCGCCGCCCAGGTCCCGGCGGGCCTCGCGGGGGAGCCGCGCCGCCGCGCCCGCGAGGCCGTCGCCGGCGCCTTCGTCGACAGCTACCGCTTGGCCATGCTGGTTGCGGCCGGGCTTGCCCTGCTCTCGTCCGCGTGCGCCGCGCTGACCATCGAAGACAACCGACCGGCCAGCCGCTTGCCGCCCGATCCGGGTCGGCCGGGTCGGGCGGAGGGGTAGCCCGGGCCTCTTCGAGATCGGCTCAAGCCGCCGCGCTCGCGCCCGCGCCCGCGCCCGGAGGGGGGCCGACGTACTGCGACTGCGGGCGGATCAGGCGATCGGTCCTCTGCTGCTCGTCCGCGCGCGGGTCGCGCAGCCGGTAGATGCGGTGGCCGAATCCCATCAGCCGGCGGCCGGCGGCGAGCTCGCCGCCGAGCCAGGGGCGGATGTTCCGGCGCTCGCCGATCGCATCCAGCATGTCGAGCACCGGCCCCGGGGCGCCGCCGTGCAGCGGCCCCTCCAGCGCGGAGAGAGCCGCGATCACCGCCGGCAGGACGCCCGCCCGGGTCGAGGCCACCACCCTGGCGGTGAAGGTCGAGGCGTTCATGCCGTGCTCGGCGACGGTCACCAGATAGGCGTCGAGCGCCGCCTCTTCGACCGGCGACGCCGGCTGGCCGCGCAGCATGCGCAGGAAATCGGCCGCCTGGCCGCGAGCGGTGTCCGGCGCCACGGGTGGCAGCCCCAGCCCGAAGCTTGCCCTGATCGCCGATGGCCGTCTCTACTACCGCGGCCGGGAGGCGGTGGAGCTGGCGCGCCGGGGCCGGCTCGCCGCGCTTCGCGCTGCCAGGCGCCGTGGCGGCCGTGGTCGACGATCTGCTCGGCGAGCGGCCGACCCTCGATTTCGGACTGGTGGCCGTCGCGCGCGCCCTCGGACTTCCCGCCGGGGCGGCCCTTGCTCTCTTCGCGGTCGGCAGGAGCGTCGGCTGGATCGCCCATGCCCTCGAGCAGTACGCCGACGGGCGCATGATCCGCCCCCGCGCCCGTTACGTCGGCCCCCCACCCTCCCCGCCGCCCCCCGCCCCCCCTACCCGATGAACGGGCTGCCCGGCAGGAGAGCACCCTACGCCCTCCCGGCGTAGAATCCCGGCCATGCACTACGAGCGCCGCAAGGGCGGCTTCGAGGTGTCGACCGATCCGGGGCGGCTCGACGTGGCGGCGGTGCACGCCTTTCTGACCCAGGCCTACTGGTCGGTGGGCATTCCGCGCGACCTGGTTGAGCGGGCGCTGGCCAACTCGCTGTGCTTCGGGCTCTACGCGGCGGACGGGCAGGTCGGCCTGGCCCGCGTGATCTCCGACCGGGCGACCTTCGCCTATCTGTGCGACGTCTATGTGCTGCCGGAGTGGCGCGGCAGGGGGCTCGGACGCTGGCTGATGGAGTGCGTCATGGACCACCCGGAGCTCGCGGGGGTGCGCCGCTTCATTCTGGTGACCAGGGACGCCCATGAGCTGTACCGGCCTTTCGGGTTCGGCGAGCCCGCAGGTCCCGAGGGCTACATGGAAATCGCGCCGCCCGACCCGTACCTGAAGCAGGGCTGAGGCGGCCGGACCGGGAGCCCGCGGAGAGGAGACCGATGATGCTGATCAGCAAGCAGATCGTGAAGGGCCTGCTGGCGGTTGCCGCGGGAGTCGCGGCGGGCCGCGGGTGGGCCGCCCCTGCTCCGGACCTCGATCGGCTGCTCGACAGCGCGGCGGCGCGCGACGTCTTCGAGGGCGTCGCCATCTCCCCGGACGGCACGCGGGTCGCCTGGACCGAGGAGCTGTCGGGGCCCAACAGCAGGACCTCCGAGGCGAAGGGGATCTTCTGGGCCGACCTCGCCGCGGCCGCGCCGATCCCGCGGCGGATCACCGCCCGCCCGGCCGGCAGGCCCGGCGCGGCCGAGCCGGCCACCGTCGAGGAAGGGGGCGTCTGGTCCCCGGACGGGCAGCGCTTCGCTTTCCTCTCCGATGCCGCTTCCCGCGCCGCGGCAGGCCGCCGCGGGGGACGGGGCCGCGCCGCCGGTGGCGCCGATAGTGGCGAAGCGCCGGGCCAGCTCCAGGTCTGGGTCACCGAGCCGGCGGGCGGCGGAGCTGGAGCGGCGCGGCAGCTCACCCATCTCACCGGCAGGCCGGTTGACCTGCGGTGGTCGCCGGATGGCAAGGCGATCGCCTTCCTGTTCATCGCCAACCGGCTCGGCGCGGCCGGGCCCCTGCAGCCCAGCGCACGCGATGCGGGGGTCGTCGGCGAGACGCCGGAAGAGCAGCGGCTGGCCATCGTCGAGCTGGCGAGCGGAGAGGTGCGGCAGGTCTCGCCTCCCGATCTCTACGTCTACGAGTACGACTGGTCGCCTGACGGCCGCCGCCTGGCGGCGATCGGGGCGCACGGCTCGGGCGACGACAACTGGTGGATTGCGGAGCTCTACGTCCTGGCCGCCGCGGGCGCGGAGCCGCCGCGCTCAATCCTCAAGCCCCCCTACCAGATGGCCAACCCGCGCTGGTCGCCGGATGGAGGATCGATTGCCTTCATCGGCGGCCTGATGAGCGACCAGGGACTCACCGGCGGCGACGTCTATGCCATCCCGGCGGACGGCGGCGCGGCGCGCGACCTCACGTCCGGGCTCGCCGCCTCGGCCTCCTGGCTGGCCTGGACCTCGCCATCGCAGATCACTTTCGTCGAGATCGTCGACGGCGATACCGCCATCGCCACCCTCGACCCGGCGAGCGGCCGGGTGGCGTCGCTCTGGCGCGCCTCCGAGCTGGTGTCGCTCAATCAACACGACCCCGGCCTGGCGCTGGCGCGCGACGGTAGGAGCGCGGCGGTCATCCTGCAATCTTTCGCGCGGCCGCCGGAGGTGTGGGCGGGGCCCATTGGCGGCTGGCGGCAGCTCACCCGGCGCAACGCGGACCTGCGGCCGGCCTGGGGTGAAGCGAGGAAACTGCACTGGGCAAGCGATGGAGCCACGGTGCAGGGTTGGCTGCTCGCTCCGCCGCCCGGTTCGGCCTTGCCGGAAGCCGCCGGAGGCGCCGCGGGCAAGCACCCGATGGTCGTCTTGGTCCACGGCGGTCCGGCCTCCGCACACCACGCGGCCTGGCCCCAGGTCGCCGGGACGCTCGCCAGCCAGGGTTTCTACGTACTGCTTCCCAACCCGCGCGGCAGCTACGGCCAGGGCGAGGAGTTCACGCGCGGCAACGTCAAGGACTTCGGCTACGGCGACCTGCGCGACATCCTCGGCGGCGTCGAGGCGGCGGTGCGCGAGGCGCCGGTCGACGCCGGCCGGGTCGGCATCTACGGCTGGAGCTACGGCGGCTACATGGTGATGTGGGCGGTGACCCGCACCGACCGCTTCCGCGCCGCCGTCGCCGGGGCCGGCGTTGCCAACTGGCAGAGCTATTACGGCCAGAACAGGATCGACAAGTGGATGATCCCGTATTTCGGAGCGACGGTGTACGAGGATCCCTGGATCTACGCCCGGAGCTCGCCGATCACTTTCATCGACAAGGTCAAGACTCCGACCTTGATCCTGCAAGGCGAGCTCGACTCCGAGGTGCCGGCGCCGCAGGCCTACGAGTTCTGGCACGCCCTCAAGACGCTGGGAATCGAAACCCAGCTCGTCATCTACCCCGGCGTCGGGCATCACCTCGACCCGCCAAGCGACCGCGACCGCATCCGCCGCGTGCTCGACTGGTTCGCCACGCACCTGCGCTGAGGGCCACGCTTCGCGGCGGGCGGAGGATCTGAATCTAAAACTTTGAGATCAGGTCGCCGCGCAGCAGGGCGACGACTTTGTCGTGCGACTTCGCCTCGGCGACTTGCAGGGGGGTCGAGCCGTCGTTGGTGGCGATGCGGGGATCGGCGCCGTTCTTGAGCAGGAGGCTGACGAGATCCAGCTTGCCGGCGCCCGCCGCGAAGAGCAAGGCGGTGGCGCCGCCTTTGTCGCGGCTGTTCACGTCCGCGCCATGGGAGAGCAGGGCCTGCGCCGTTTCCTTGTGATTCATCATGATGGCGGCTATCAGCGGGGTCTTGCCGTTCTTGTCCGCGATGTTGGGATCGGCGCCGGCGCGCAACAGGCGCTCGACGGTCGCGGTCTGCCCCGTGCAGGAAGCGTAGTGCAGCGGCGTTCCGCCTCGCAGGTCTTGCTGGTTGAGGTTCGGAGAGTAGGCAAGAACTTCTTCGAGGACGGGGAGATTTCCGGAAACGGCGGCGGCGAAGAGCGCGGTGTGGCCTTCGCGGTCGGTGGAACCGGCGAACCCGGGCTCGCGCAGCAGGGCCCTGGCCTCGGCCTCTTTCTTTTCGAGCGTGAACTGGGTGAAGTGCTGCAATCGCCTGTCGAAATCCGCCGCATCGCTGATCCGGCGGCCGGCTTCGCGGGCATGGGAGAGGGACGGCAGGGCCAGCAGAGCCAGGAAGATCGTCAGGGGTCTCGTCTGTCTCACCCGCACCTCCGGTGCCGCTAACAGGGCCGTCATTCTCGAACTACAAGAAGCGTGCCACTTTAATCGCCTGCCCCGGATCTGCCCTTGGCGGAGCCAATTTGCGGCAAGTATGCCACGAAACGGTGGCGGGGGGGTGAGCGGGTGCAGGGACGTCGTGCGGCCTAGGTCTGCTCGGGCGCGGGGCGTGGTATCTTCTGCTCGGATTCGAACGAATCTGAGTTCGTGCGCCAGGGGAGGGGGCGTCCCCTTCCCCCCCGGAGGGGTGGGAAGGGGATCGAGGGGTTGCGGGGGGCGATCCGATAGACGCTTTGAGCAGTCCTCCACGCCCACCTCGCAGCGCCGTTTCAGCCCCGGTGTCGCCCACCGGCGGCGCAGACTCGAACCAACAAAGGAGGGTTTCCATGACGGTCCAATCTCCACCGCCGGCAGGGCCGCCGCCAGCCGCTCCACCACCGCCGCCCAAGAAGGGCCTGAGCCCGCTGGCCTGGATCGGAATCGGCTGCGGCGTGATCATCATCATCGGCGCGATCGCGATGGCGGCCGGCGTCGGGTTCCTCGCCAACTGGGCGCACAAGAAGGCCGATCGCTTCGAGAAGAACCCGGCCATGGCGGCCGCCGAGACCATCGTGCAGTTCAGCCCCGACCTCGAGATGGTGAGCAAGGACGAAGCGGCGCAGACCCTGACGATCCACAACAAGAAGACCAATGAGACCGTCACGATCGCCGTCGACGACATCAAGAACGGCAAGCTCAAGTGGAAGACGGACCAGGGCTCGGCCAGCATCGACATGGGCAGCAAGGAGGGCTTCTCGGTCAAGACCAAGGACGAGAAGGGACAGGAGGCGACGATCACGGCCGGGGCCGGAGCGCCGCAGAACCTGCCCTCCTGGGTCCCGGTCTACCCGGGCGCCAAGTCGCAGGGAATGTTCTCGGCCAGCTCCAACACCGGCAGCATGCAGAGCTTCGCGGTCACCACGCCCGACTCGATCGACAAGGTTGCCGCATTCTATGAATCCCGCCTCAAGCAGGCCGGGTTCAGCGTGCAGCCGACTCTGATGGCCACCGGCGGCACCACCAGCGGCGGGGTCATCGCCGCCAACACGCCGGACGGCAAGCGCACCATGCAGATAGTTTTGTCGACGGCCGACAACCAGACCCAGGCGGCAGTCTCCTACAGCGAAAAGCCCTGACCGCACCAGCGCACCTTTGGGGATTTACTGGTGCACGCCCCGGTTGGCCGTGCACCAGTTGCTTGGCGCTCCTTCGAATAGGTGGCGATCGGTGTAGAGGAACTTCCGCGCCAAATGCAACTGGCGCGCGGCCAACCGGGGCTGCCGCACCGTGAGGTGAAAGGCGGCGCTTCCCCCACCCACCCACCAGGGCGGTGGGCAAAAACCAAAGCCAAGGCTCCCGTGAGGTGAGATGCGCGCTCTGCCCTACCCTCCCGAGGGCGAAGGGGGCGGGCAGGGGGGCGCCGCGGCTGCCGGATTGTAAGGCAAGATGCGTGCTCCACCCGGACCGGCGGCCTGGCAGTTTCGCTTCAGCCCGGGTGGGTGGGCTGGCCGGGCCTGACGGACGGTGCGGCCGCCCCGGCTGGCCGCGCGCCAGTTGCATTTGGCGCGAAAGCTCCTGTACACCGATCGCCACCTATATGAAGGAGCGCCAAGCAACTGGGGCGGGGCCAACCGGAGCGTGCACACACCTCCCCCCAAAGGCGCGGTCAAGGGAGGGGCTTGCCCTTTGTTTCGATGACCCAGGGGAGGAGGAGGAGGCCGGCGAGGGGTACGAAGCCGACGTAGAAGAGGGCGGCGAGGGCGCTGGTCAGGGAGTTGCCTCCCTTGGCGGCGATGCTGCCGACGAGGAGGGGACCGCCGGCGGCGATGAGGCGGCCGATGTTGTAGCAGAAGCCGGAGCCGGTGCCGCGCAGACGGGTGGGAAAGAGCTCGGGCAGGTAGTAGGTGAAGCTGCCGAAGACGCCGAAGACCGTGAGGCCGATCAGGAAGTACAGCTTGAGCCGGGTCTCGGGCGGCAGGTCGAGTCCGAAAGTCGCCAGGACGGCCAGCCCCGAGGCGGTGTAGTAGATGGCAAACATCTGCTTGCGGCCGAGGAGCTTGGCGGCCGGGACGGTGAGCAGGGTGCCGATCAGCCCGCCGAGATTGAAGTAGTTGGTCGCGACCGCCTTCCAATGCTCCGAGAGCGCGAGAGTCGCCGCGCGGTCGAGGCCCTGCAGCTTGGCGTGTGCCTGGGCGAGCCCGGTCGAGACCACCGGGACGAAAGCGTTGCAGCTCCACCAGGTGACCAGCGCGATGACCGCCATGAAGAAACCGGAGCGGGTGAGGGCGCGGTGGCGCTCGTCGAAGAGCTCGGCCAGGCGCGGCCGCGGCGCGCTCGCGGCCGCCGCCTGCCAGCGCTCCGGCTCGCGGACGAACAGGCGAACGAGCAGGGCCGCCGCGGCCGGGAGAAGGCCGGCGAGGAAGACGTAGCGCCACGACACCTCGGGGCTGGCCTTCCAGTAGACGCCGGCGATCTGGAAGTTGACGAAGGTGGCGAGGAAGAGGCCGAGCGGAGCCGAAGTGTAGAGCAGCGCGCCCGCCTCGACGCGCCGCCGCTCGGGCACCACTTCGGCCACCATGGCCGCCCCCGCCGCCCACTCGCCGCCGATGCCGAGGCTCGCGACGACGCGGAAGAGCATCAGCACCCAGATGTTGGGGGCGAAGGCGCAGGCCGCGGTCCCGGCGGCGTAGAGCAGCATGGTGAGCAGCAGGGTGCGCATGCGCCCGATGCGGTCGGCCACCTGGCCGAAGAGGATGCCGCCGGCCGCCCAGCCGACGAGCAGGAGGGAGGTGAGGATCCCGGTCCACAGCAGGGTCGCCGACCTGGCCGCCGGGGAGCCGATCGGCAAGCCGAGCAGCGTCGGCACGCAGTTGGGAGCGACGAAGTTGAACAGCAGGCTGTCGAAGGCGTCGAAGCCCCAGCCCAGCCAGGCCGCGAGCAGCACGGTCCACTGGTAGCCGCTCATGTCCAGCAGCGTGCGCTTCGCCGCCGCGGGCACCGCCGCTCGGTTGTCCAGGCTCATCGGCCGTCCACCTCAGACACAAGTCCTGGCGCGGACTATAGCAGGCAGCCCCCGGCGTGCTTTCCTCGTGTGTCGCAGCGGAGGGAGCACCGTGAGCACGGATTCCTAGAACGAAACCCCTGTGCCGACAGGGAGGGGCGTCCCCTTCCCCTTAGGTCATTTCCGGCGCCCGGTTCGCCTGCGGCCGGGCGTCGTGCAGGAGGCGGAGCAGGAGATCGAGGTTGACGGGCTTGGCGAAGTGGGCGTCGAAACCGGACTCGGCGGCGGTGCGCTGGTCGCTTTCGCTGGCGTGGCCGGTCAGGGCGATGAGGAAGATGGGGTCGCCGGGCAGCGCGGCGCGGATACGCCGCGCCACCTCGTTGCCGTCGAGCTCGGGCAGGCCGATGTCGACGACCGCCACCTCGGGGCGCGTGGCGAGCGCCTTGGCGACCCCCTCGGTGCCGTTGGCCGCGACCTCGACCTGGTGGCCGCTGAGCTCGAGCAGGGTCTTCAAGGCATCGCGGCTGTCGGCGTCGTCCTCGACCACCAGGATGCGCCGCGACAGGGACGCGGCCGCGGCGCGGCGCACGCCGTCGATGGGGGGGTGGCGCAGGCGGCGCGGGCTGCTCGAACGGCTGGAGTCGGCCATCCTGCGCACCGCGGCGAGGAGCTCGAATGGCTCGACCGGCTTGACCAGGTAGCTCTCGAAGCCGGCGGCGATCGCACGGCGGCGGTCCTCGTCCCGGGCGTAAGCGCTGAGCGCGATGGCCGGCAGGTTGCCACCCTCCCCCTTGCCGCGCAGGCGCACCTGGCGGATCAGCTCGTAGCCATCGCCCCCGGGCATCGCGATATCGCTGACCAGCACGTCGGTCGGAGCGCGGTCCAGCCGGTCGATCGCCTCGTCGAGGGACGCCGCGGCGGCGACGGCGGCGCCGGCGCCTTGCAGGATCTCGCCCAGCACCTCGCGCGCGTCCGGCTCGTCGTCGACCACGAGGACGCGCAGGCCGCCGAGGTCCACGCTGCCGTCGGCGCCCTGCGCGGCCATGTGGCGCTCGGCCGGCGTGGCGAGGAGAGACGCCAGAGGCACCTCCTCGCGGAGCGGCGGCGCGGCAGGCGCCGGAAGCTCCTGCGCCGCGCGCAGGACCGGCAGGGTGACGGTGAAAGTCGAGCCCTGATCCTCGCCGGGACTCTCCGCCGCGACCGTCCCGCCGTGCAGCGCGACGATGTGTTGAACGATCGCGAGGCCGATGCCCAGACCCCCGTGCGAGCGCGTGGTGCTGCTGTCGTCCTGGCGGAAGCGGTCGAAGACGTGCTTGAGGAAGCTTGGGCTGATTCCCTTGCCGGTATCGGTCACCCGGATCTCGTAGCCGCCGTCCCGCCGCGTGACGGCGACCTCGATGCGCCCGCCCGCGGGCGTGAACTTGATCGCGTTCGACATCAGGTTCCACCCCACCTGCTGCAGCCGGTCGGCGTCGCCGGCGATCAGCTCGTCATGCGCGACCTCGGGGGCGACCGTCAGGTGCAAGGCGAGGCCCTTGGCCTCGGCGGCGGGACGCATGGCCTCGACCGCGGTCTCGACCGCGGGAACCAGGGCCGTCGGCCGCAGGGTCAGACGGAGCTTGCCGGCGATGATGCGCGACACGTCGAGCAGGTCCTCGATGAGCCTGGTCTGCGCCGAGACGTTGCGCTCGATCACTTCCAGGCCATGGGTGAGGCGCTCCGGAGTGGCAGAGCCGGTGCGCAGGACCCGCGTCCAGCCGAGAATCGCGGTCAGCGGGGTGCGCAGCTCGTGCGACAGGATGGTCAAGAACTCGTCTTTCAGGCGATTGGCCTCCCGGGCTTCGGAGAACAGGGTGTTCTCGATGGCGATCGAACCGACCTGGGCGAGCTGGGTGAGGACGGCCGCGTCGTCGTCGGTGAAGTCGCGCCGCCGCCGGTCGCAGACGTGAATCCAGCCGATGGCGCGGCCGTCGCGGCCGGAGAGCGGGGCGGCCAGCCAGCCGCCGCGCGGCGGCACCCAGGAGGGGTCGCTGCGCAGCTTCTCCCAGCGCCGGCCGGAGCGCAGCTCGCGGCCGGTCATGCGCACCGCCGGGCCGCCCGACCCGAGCAGCGCCGAGAGGATCTCCGCCTGGACGGCGACCCGCCCGCGCTCCCTGGCGTTGGATTTGACCAGCGACACGGCCGAGCGCGGCGCGGGCCGGCCGGGCTCGGCAACCGCGATCGTCGCCGCCACCTGCGCGGCGAGGAGGTCGCGGGCCGTCTCGGTGACGACCCCCAGGATGGCGTCGACCGAGAGCGCCGAATTGATGGCCAGGGAGGCGTCGGCGAGGCGGCGGAGCTGGTCGGCGCGGTGGCGCAGCGACTCGGCCTGGTGCTTGATCTGGTCGGTCTTGCGGAACAGCTCGACGAAGACCGCGACCTTGGACTTGAGGATCTCCGGCACCACCGGCGCGACGATGTAATCCACCGCGCCCAGCGAATAGCCCTGCGCTACGTGGGTCTCGTCGGAGAAGGCGGTGACGAAGATGATCGGCGTCTGCTCCGAGCTCTTGCGCTGGCGGATCAGGGCCGCCGTCTCGAAGCCGTCCATGCCCGGCATGTTGACGTCGAGCAGGATGACGGCGAACTCCTGGCTCAGCAGGCAACGCAGCGCCTCGCGGCCGGAGCCGACGGCCACGACGTTCTGCCCGGGCTCCGAGAGGATGACCCGGAAGGTCATCAGCTTCTCGGGGCTGTCGTCGACGACCAGGATGTTGACCGGCGCCGCGCCCTGTCTGGCCATTTGCCCTCTAACGGTACAGCCACGCGCGCAACACCGAGAGCATGTGCTCGGTGTCCACCGGCTTGGCCAGGTAGTCCCAGGCCCCGGCTTCCAGCGTCTTCTCGCGGTCGCCCTTCATCGCCTTGGCGGTGACCGCGATGATCGGCAAGGTCTTGAACTTCGGCGACCGCCGGATGGCGCGCATGGTCTGGTAGCCATCCATGCCAGGCATCATGATGTCCATCAGCACGGCGTCGACGTCCGGCGCCGCCTCGAGTGTGGCAATGGCGTCCTTGCCGTTCTCGGCCGCGAGCACCTGCATATCGTAGCGCTCGAGAACGCTGGTCAGGGCGAAGATGTTGCGGATGTCGTCGTCGACGATGAGCACTTTCTTGCCGGACAGCACGGCGCCGGTCTCGTAGAGCTTCTCGATCATGCCGCGCCGCATGGGGTGCAGCTCGGCGATGGGGCGGTGCAGGAACAGGGCGGCCTGGTCGACCAGGCGTTCGGGCGACTGCACGTGCTTGACCGCGGTGACGTTCGCCAGCCGGTCGAGCAGGGCCTGGGCCCTGCGGCTCGGCCGCCCCTGGGTGTAGAGGAGCACCGGCAGCTGCCGGGCGACCGCGCGCCGGACGAGCTTTTCCGCCGTCGCGAGGTGCGCGTCGCCGCGCAGGTGGATGACGGCGCAGCCGAAGCGCTCTTCGCCGAACAGCTGGAGCGCCGCATCGCCGAAGGGCGCGGCTTCCAGGCTGACGCCGTGGAAGGCGATGAGATCGAGCAGCTCGTCACGCGCCGCGCCCGGCTCGACGACGACCACCAGGTCCCTGGCGGGATGCTCCATGAATTTGCGGATGACGCCGAAGGCCGACTCGAGCATCTCCTTGTTCTTGATCGGCTTGTTGAGCAGGCCGATGGCGCCGAGCTGGGGGCCGCGCCCCTGGTCGTCTTCGGTGGTGATGACGTAGACCGGGATGTGGCGCGTCGAAGTATCGCTCTTCAGCCGGTCGAGCACGCGCCAGCCGTTGATGTCGGGCAGCTGGATGTCCAGGGTGACGGCGTCGGGCTTGCGCTCGCGCGCCAGGGCGATCGCCTCGGCGCCGCGGGTGGCGACGATCCCCTTGAAGCCGTTGTCATGCGCCATGTCGAGCAGGAACCGCGCGAAGTTCTCGTCGTTGTCGATGATGAGCAGCAGGCGGTCGCCGCCGCGCACCAGGTCGCGGTCGTCAGCAACCTGCGGCAGGCCCGCGGCGGCTTCTTCCTCCTCGACATGCCGCACCGCCTCGAGCTCCGACTTCATGCGCGCGACCTCGGCCTGCGCGGCCTCGGCCTCGGCCCGCGGGGCCGGCTTCGGCACCGAGTAGGACTGCGGCAGGTAGAGGGTGAAGGTGCTGCCCTCGCCGGGAGCGCTTTGCAGGCGGATCTCGCCGCCCAGCAAGTGCGCGATCTCGCGGCTGATCGTCAGGCCCAGCCCGGTGCCGCCGTACTTGCGGCTGGTGCTGCCGTCGGCCTGCTGGAAGGCCTCGAAGACGATCTGCTGCTTCTCGTTCGGGATGCCGATGCCGGTGTCGGAAACCGAAATGGCGAAGACGCCGCGCGCCTGGTCGAGCGTCGCCAGGCCCGGGCTCCAGCCACGCGAGGCGCGGGCGACGGAGAGCACGACGCGGCCTTGCTCGGTGAACTTGAAGGCGTTGGAGAGCATGTTCTTGATGACCTGCTGCACGCGCTTCGCGTCGGTGATGAGGGCGCGCGGCAGGTGCGGCTCGAGCTCGATCGCGAAGTCGACGCCTTTCGATTGCGCCACGTGGCGGAACGTGCGCTCGACGTAGTCCGCCAGCTCGCGGAAGCGCACCTCGCCGACGTCGATGACGACGGTTCCCGATTCGATCTTCGAGAGGTCCAGGATGTCGTTGATCAGCCGCAGCAGGTCGTTGCCGGCGGAGTGGATGGTCTTGGCGAACTCGGTCTCCTTGGGCGAGAGGTTGCCGTCCGGGTTGCGCGACAGCTGATCGGAAAGGATCAGCAAGCTGTTGAGCGGCGTGCGCAGCTCGTGCGACATGTTGGCCAGGAACTCGGACTTGTACTTCGAGGTCAGGGCGAGCTGCTTGGCCTTCTCTTCGAGCGCCTGGCGCGCCTGCTCGACCTCCTGGTTCTTGCGCTCGACCTCGGCGTTCTGCTCGGCCAGCAGGTAGGCCTTCTCCTCGAGCTCCTGGTTGGTCTTCTGCAGCACCAGCTGCTGGCTCTGCAGCTCGCGGGCGAGCGACTGCGACTGGGTCAGCAGGTCCTCGGTGCGGGTGTTGGCCTGGATGGTGTTGAGCACGATGCCGATCGACTCCATCAGGTCGTCGAGGAACGCCTGGTGGGTGGGGCTGAAGCCTTCGAAGGAGGCGAGCTCGAGCACCGCCTTGACCTGGCCCTCGAAGACCACCGGCAGCACGATGACGTTGCGCGGCGCCGCGGCGCCCAGCCCGGAGGAGATCTGCATGTAGTCTTTCGGCACGTTGCCGAGCAGGATCTTCTTGTTCTCGAGGGCGCACTGGCCGATCAGCCCTTCGCCGAGATCGAAGACGTTGGTGCGCTCGGCGGTGGCGTAGCTGCCCAGCAGGTGGAGCTGCGGCCGCTCGCCGCTCGAATCCAGGGTATAGAACAGCCCCTGCTGCGCCGAGACCACCGGCGCCAGCTCGGAGAGGATCAGGCGGCCGACGGTGAGCAGGTCGCGCTGGCCCTGCAGCATGCGGGAGAACTTGGCCAGGTTGGTCTTCAGCCAGTCCTGCTCGCTGTTCTTCAGAGTCGTGTCCTTGAGGTTGCGGATCATCTCGTTGATGTTGTCCTTGAGCGCCGCGACCTCGCCCTGCGCCGCCACCTTGATCGAGCGGGTGAGGTCGCCCTTGGTCACCGCGGTGGCGACTTCGGCGATGGCCCGCACCTGAGTGGTCAGGTTGGCGGCGAGCTGGTTGACGTTGTCGGTCAGGTCCTTCCAGGTGCCGGCCGCGCCGGGCACGCTCGCCTGGCCGCCCAGCTTGCCTTCGACCCCGACCTCGCGCGCCACCGTGGTGACCTGGTCGGCGAAGGTGGCGAGGGTGGCGATCATGGCGTTGATGGTGTCGGCCAGGGCGGCGATCTCGCCCTTGGCTTCGACGGTCAGCGACTGCTTGAGGTCGCCGTTGGCCACCGCGGTCACCACCTTGGCGATGCCGCGCACCTGGCCGGTCAGGTTGCCGGCCATCGAGTTGACGTTGTCGGTCAAGTCCTTCCACGTCCCCGACACGCCCGGCACGCTGGCCTGGCCGCCGAGCTTGCCCTCGGTGCCCACCTCGCGCGCCACGCGCGTCACCTCCGAGGCGAACGAGCTGAGCTGGTCCACCATGGTGTTGACCGTGTTCTTGAGCTCGAGGATCTCGCCCTTGACGTCGACGGTGATCTTCTTCGACAGGTCGCCGTTGGCCACCGCCTTGGTCACGTCGGCGATGTTGCGCACCTGGCCGGTCAGGTTGCCGGCCATGAAGTTGACGTTGTCGGTCAGGTCCTTCCAGGTGCCGCCCACACCTTGTACATAGGCCTGGCCGCCGAGCTTGCCCTCAGTGCCCACCTCGCGCGCCACGCGCGTCACCTCCGAGGCGAACGAGCGCAGCTGATCGACCATGGTGTTGATCGTGTTCTTGAGCTCGAGGATCTCGCCCTTGACGTCGACGGTGATCTTCTTGGCCAAATCGCCGTTGGCCACCGCGGTCGTCACGTCGGCGATGTTGCGCACCTGGGCGGTGAGGTTGCCGGCCATCAGGTTGACGTTGTCGGTCAGGTCCTTCCAGGTGCCGGCGACCCCCTTGACCTCGGCCTGGCCGCCGAGCTTGCCCTCGGTGCCCACCTCGCGCGCCACGCGCGTCACCTCGGCGGCGAACGAGCTCAGCTGGTCGACCATCGTGTTGATCGTGTTCTTGAGCTCGAGGATCTCGCCCTTGACGTCGACGGTGATCTTCTTCGACAGGTCGCCGGTGGCGACCGCGGTGGTCACCGCCGCGATGTTGCGCACCTGCGCGGTCAGGTTGCCGGCCATCGAGTTGACCGAGTCGGTGAGGTCTTTCCAGGTGCCGGCGACCCCCCTGACCTCGGCCTGGCCGCCGAGCTTGCCCTCGGTGCCCACCTCGCGCGCCACGCGCGTCACCTCGGCGGCGAACGAGCTGAGCTGATCGACCATGGTGTTGATCGTGTTCTTGAGCTCGAGGATCTCGCCCTTGACGTCGACGGTGATCTTTCTCGACAGGTCGCCGGTGGCCACCGCCGTCGTCACGTCGGCGATGTTGCGCACCTGGTCGGTCAGGTTGCCGGCCATCAGGTTCACGCTGTCGGTCAAGTCTTTCCAGGTGCCGGCCACGCCCTTGACGTCGGCCTGGCCGCCGAGCTTGCCTTCGGTGCCCACCTCGCGCGCCACGCGCGTCACCTCCGAGGCGAACGAGCGCAGCTGATCGACCATGGTGTTGATCGTGTCCTTGAGCTCGAGGATCTCGCCCCGCACGTCGACGGTGATTTTCTTCGACAGGTCGCCGGTGGCCACAGCGGTGGTCACCGCCGCGATGTTGCGCACCTGCGCGGTCAGGTTGCCGGCCATCGAGTTGACCGAGTCGGTCAGGTCCTTCCAGGTGCCCGCCACGCCCTTGACCTTGGCCTGGCCGCCGAGCTTGCCCTCGGTGCCCACCTCACGCGCCACGCGCGTCACTTCGGACGCGAACGACCCCAGCTGATCGACCATGGTGTTGACGGTCCGGGCGGCGCGCAAGAACTGCCCTTCGAGCGGGCGGCCGTCGCGCTCGAGCGCGATCGACTGCGACAGGTCGCCCTTGGCCACGGCGCCGATGACGCGGGCGGTCTCGCTGGTGGGATAGACCAGGTCGCCGATCAGGTTGTTGACCGACTCGACCGAGGCGCTCCAGGCGCCGCGTACGTCGCCGATCGAGGCGCGCTGGGAGATCTTGCCCTCCTTGCCCACCACCCGGCTGAGCCGCTCGAGCTCCTTGGCCATGCGCCGGTTGATCTCGACCACCTCGTTGAAGGTGTCGGCGATCTTGCCGTCCATGCCGGTCCAGTCCTCGGGCAGGCGCACGCTGAAGTCGCCGCGCTTGAACGCGGTCAGCGCGGCGAGGAGCTTGCGCTTCTCCAGGCCGTTGGCCGCGGCCTCCTCGCCCTCGAGTCTGCGCCGCGGGCGTTTGCGGAGGAGGGGCGCCGGGGCGCCGGCCGGGCTGTGAGTAAACGACTCCGTGGTCATCTGCTAGCCCTCTCTAGATAAGAAAGAATGGTCTGTGCCTGATGGGAGGGGGCGTCCCCTTCCCCGCCGGCGACCGCCCGGTAGGGACCCGGCGGCTTCCGGACACCGGAAAGGGAATCGGGGGTTGCGGCGGGCGATCCGATGAAAGGGAGGTTCTCTGCTCTTCCTGGAGCTGTTCGGCCCTGGAGAGGCGGAGAAGGGGCGACGGAGGGACCTGCGATTGCATCGTTGCTGAGAAACCAGGCCCCCCTTGAGAAGGCGCGGCGCGGACTTCCGGGGGCTTCGGCCGCGCGCCGATTCTCCCATCGATGGCGGGAGTTGGCTAGTCCCCCATCCTGGCGCGCGCCGGGCGCCTGGAGGTAGGCGGTAGAGGCTGCTCACGGCCCCAAAGATCTCTATCTCCCTCATGGGTGCGGATTGAACAACGGATGGCAGACATGCAAAAAATAGACCATTTGCGGCAGACACCACGGCCCTCTCCAGCTGTTGCCCAGCTCTTGCCCAGCTCTTGCAATACCGCCCGCGGCAACGGCAGCCGCCCTCGGCGATCCACCCTCGTGAGATGACGTCCGGGGCGCGGTTGGGGGCATCTTCGGCGCAAGGGCGCATGGCCCGCTGGCAGACGAGGCTGGCCCGCGGTCCCGGCCGAGGCGGCAAGAGCTGCCGCTGTCGTTTGTAAGAACTGGGCCGGCGACGGGTCCGCACCAGTGGCGAGCCCGCGTCAGCCCGCGGCGGCGCGGAGGAGGTCGTCGCCGAGGAGGAGGCGGCGCCAGCCGCCCAGATCGGGAGGGAGGCGCGGCTGCGGGTCGGAGAGGGCGCTGCGCAGCAGGGCCTCCAGGGTGCGGCGCGTGGCCAGCAGCTCGGGCGGCAGGGCGAGCGCGGCGGCCTTGTCGCGCACCACCTCGCGCAGGCGGCGCTCGAGCTCGCGGGCCGCGGCCGAGTCGGGAGGGCGCCAGGGCTGGGGGGGCAGGTCGCCGGGCGGCAGGCTCGCGGCCTGCCCGATGAGCTCGAGCCATCTGGCGCCGTCGCGCGCCGCCTGGCCGGCGTCGAAACCGGGCAGCAGCGCGAGCTCCCCCGCGGTGGCGGGCTGGCGCGCGGCGAGGGCGAGCAGCAGCTCGTCGCGCAGCACGAAACCGCGCGGCAGGTCGCGCCGCCGCGCCTCGCGGTCGCGCCAGGCGGCCAGCGCGCGCAGCACGCCGAGCTGCCGGCGTTGCAGCCGCCCGGCGCCGCGCAAGCGACGATAGGCGGTCTCGGGATCTCCATCCAGGCGCGAGGTATCGAGCAGGGCGGCCGAGTCTTCGAGCGCCCAGTCGAGGCGGCCCAGCGCGGCGAGCTCGGCGCGCAGCCGCTGGTGGACAGGCAACAGGCACGCCACGTCCTCGGCGGCGTAGTCGAGCTGGGCGCGCGACAGCGGACGCGACAGCCAATCTGTCCGTGTCTCCCCCTTCGAGAGCTCGACTCCCAGGAGCGCCGACACCAGCCTCTGGTAGCCGAGACCGCTGCCCGCCCCGGCCAGCCCGGCCGCGATCTGGGTATCGAAGAGAGGGGACGGCACCGCGCCCAGCGCGCGGTAGAAGACCTCGACGTCCTCGCTCGCCGAGTGCAGCACCTTGAGAGTCGAGGGCGAGCGCAGGACGGCGGCGAGCGGCGCGAGGTCGCGCACCGCCAGCGGGTCGAGCAGGTAGATGGTCCGGTCGTCCGCGACCTGGATCAGCCCGAGCCGCGGAAAGAACGTCCGCTCGCGCACGAACTCGGTGTCGAGCGCCAGCTCCGGGGCGGCCAACCACCCGCGAGCGGCCTCGGCCAGGGCGGCGTCGGTCTCCAGCCGCACCGCCGGCAGCGCGGCGAGCATGGACATCGGGGCGCGATTCTACCCGGCAGGGCTCCTCACCACCAAGGCGGGACGCCCGCATCGATCAGATAATCGTTCAATACCCTGGCCAGGGCGCCGCGAGTCAACTTGTGGTCTTCGAGATTCGAATACAAGCCGGGCTCGAGCGTGCGGAGAAGATCGATGCCGTTGTGGAAGCCGTAGATCGCGGGTAGACGAGACAATCCGAAACGATCTTCGAAGGCCTCCAAGAAGATGAAATCCGCGTAGCGCCGGCCATGAAGGTTCGGCCAGCCACGTCCAGAGATGGGCTCATCGAAGCGCAAGCTCATAATCTCTTCGGTCCGGCCGAGAAACATGGCGGTATCCACACGTCCAGCTCTTATCTTTGCGGGAGATGGCCATAGATATGTCTCTGAAAGATGAGCCAGGAGGCCAAAGACGGCGCCAGCGTGCTTTCCGTTCTCCAGGTAGGGAATCACCAGGTCGGCAAGAGCAGGCAACATCAGATTGTCGTCGTCCAGGAAGTAGACGAAGGAGCGGGTTGCCGCCTCCAGGCCAATTTGCCTCTGCACGTCGCCCCATTGCCTCGTCGCCGGACCCTCGACCAGGATATGAGGCCGCAGTCCGCCGGGAATCTCCAGGGGCCCGTCGGTCACCAGGATCCACTCCGCCTGGCTCGGAACCGACTGGGCGGCCATGGGCAAGAGCTCGGGGCGCGAGACGGGAGTGATGACGCTCAGCTTCTTGGAGAAGTCCATGGCGTCTCGCCATTCGAGATCAGATCATCATCGTAGCAAATGCCGCCCGGGCGGCGCCCGGGCGGTCGCGGCGAGGCCCGGCCCCGGCGGCCACTTCCCCGCCGCGCTTTACCCCGGGGTGCGGGCTGGCGCAGAATGAGGCATGCGGTTCGCCTCCGCCGCCGGTCTGACCCTTTGCCTGCTGGGCTTGCGGCCGGCCTCGGCGGCGCTCGCCCAGGGGGCGCCCGCCCAGCGAGCGCCCGACAACGCCGGGGGGCAGGCGGCCGCGCCGCCCGCGGGGGCGCGGGTGGCGAGCGACCCGACGCTGGAGCGCTACCTGGTGCAGGCGCGCGAGATCGCGGACTACCTGCTGCGGACGACGATCGGAATCGCGACGGTGTCGGTTGGAGTCAATGCCGATAACGACGAGGAGGCGCCGGTCATCTACGCCCAGGACGGCAACAATCACTTCAACCCCTCGGGTAAGCTCCTGCTGCGCGGCACGCGGCCGATCAGCGCTTACGTGGTCGGCACCGACCCGATCGTCGTGCGCAGCCGCGCGGTGGTGCGCCGCTTCCCGGTGGTCGAGCGCAAGGGCGACTACCTGCGCATGGCGCTCGACCCGAGCGGTCAGCGCACGGAGTGGCTCCGCCGCACTCCCGAAGGCGACTTTCCCAACAGCGTCGATCTGGTGGATTTCGGCGACGGCGGGAGCTACCGCTGTCATCAGCTCGACGCCTTCTACCTGACCGGCGCGCACCAGCGCAAGCTGTTCGAGAAGCCCGAGAAGGACGCAAACTTCCAGGTCCTCACCGACCTGCCGGGCAAGCCGGGCTACCTCGACGGCGACCTCGTGCCGCTGCAACGCAAGGGCAACTACTTCGAGGTCGCGGTCCTCAAGGGCCTCAACGACCAGCGCGCCTCGATCGGCTGGGTGGAGCTGAAAGACGACAAGGGCCGCCTGACCCTGTGGTTTTCGCCCGGCCCGGACTGCTGAGGGGAGTTCGTCAGGTCGAGTCCTACAGGCTGCCGAGGATGCGCTGACTCGAGGTCGCGGAGACCGCCTTTAGGGAGGGCTCCCGCTGGCGCTTAGGCTGTCTCTATCGCGCAGGCTCGGCCGCCGACCAAGGCCCGAGATCACCTGCAACCCGGCGACAGCGCGAGCCGCTACGAGCGCGCGAGGTTTGCCGTGCTGCTCGGCGGTGGAAGGCGGAACGCGGCCACGCGTCTGGTCGATGGCCTGCGCGAGGAGTTTGCGGCCACCCAGCAGCGGTCTCCGGGCCTCGGCGCGTTCCGTGCGAGCTTCACCGCCGGCGCCGCCGATCTCGCTCCGACGATGACCGTCGAAGAGTGGCGGGCCGCTGCCAACCGCGCGCTCCAGGCCGCCAAGACGGCAGTCAGGGACCGCGCCCAAAGCCGGCCCGCCGGACGCGCCTCCTTCGCGCAGCTCTTCCAGCTGGCCAGGCACGGCGCCTAGCCCCCGCTGCTGAAAACCCCGCGCAGCACTGCACGAGACTCTGATCCGGCGACCCTCAGCCGCAGGGCAATGCCGAGGTGTCCTGCACCGGCGCGGCGGCGGTGCCGTCGGGGTTGGTGTAGGTCGCCGAGAACCCGGTTCGGGTGTCCGTCACCGTGACCGTAAATCCGACGTTGGTCCCGGCCGAGAAGAACACCCACCGCTTGCCGTTCAGCGAGCAGCCGTCGATGACCTTGACCAGCATCTCCGGGTTGTCGCTGCCGAAGAACCAGAAGAGCCCGCCGCGGGTGACGCCCAGGCTGGCGAGCGGGATGGCGTGGCCGGCCCCGGACAGGGTGCCGGGGGCGTCGAAAAGCACACTGATCTGCCAGCGTGCGTCCCCGGCTCGATCGTCGATGCACAGAGTCGAGTCGCTGGCGACGCACGCCGGCCCCGGCCCGCTGTCCGCGGCCCGCGCAGGGACCGCCGGAGCGACACGGGTGCCGCCGCTTGCCGCGCCGCTACGCTCGCGTGCGAGACCGCTGAAGTCGAGGAGGCCGGGCGCGGCGGCGCCGGCCGGGGTGGCGACAGAGAACGCTCCGGACTCGCAGTCGAAGGCGCCGATGTCTTCGACGGGTGGCGCCGCCGTGCCCTTGGAGTTGAGATAGGTCTGGATGCGACCTGTCTCGGTGTCCTTGACGACGGTAGTGAGCCCGACGTCGGTGCCCGCGGCGTAGAAGACCCAGTGCCTCCGGTTGAAGCTACAGGCGTTGAGGATCTTGATCAGCATCTCCGGGTTGTCGCTGCCGAAGAACCAGAAGAGCCCGCCGTGATTGACGCCCAGGCTGGCGAGCGGGATGGCGTGGCCGGCCCCGAACAAGGCGCCATGGGCGTCGAACAGCACCCTGATCTGCCAGCGTGCGTCCCCGGTTCGATCGCCGATGCACAGGGTCGTGTCGCTGGCGACGCACGGTGGCCCCGGCCCGCTGTCCGTCAAGGCGAACACTCCCCGGTCGGTTGCGGCATAGAGAGTGGACGTCGCCGCGGCGAAGGCAAGCCCGGAGATCCTGTTGCCGGAGGGAAGGCCGGCGTTGTGCGCGGTCCAGCTCGAGCCGCCGTCGGTGGTCTTGAAAACACCGCTCACGAAAGTGCTTGCGTAGAGCGTGGCGGATTTCGTGGGATCGATTGCGAGGGCCGAAAAAGGGCCCGAAGGGAGGCCCGCGTTGATCGATGTCCAGCTCGCGCCGCCATCGGTGCTCTTGAAGACGCCGGACTCGGTAGCCGCATAGAGCGTGGTTGGGTTGTCGGGATCGAGCGCCAGGGCGCGGATGAGGTGGTGAGGGAGGACGGCGGTCCAGCTACCGCCTCCGTTGGCGGACTTCAAAAGGCCTCTGTCGGTGCCTGCATAGAGAGTCGCGGAGTTGGCGGGATCGATCGCCAAGGCGAAAACATCAAGGGCATCCGGGAGGGAGTTGATGGCGGTCCAGGTCGTGCCGCCGTCGGTGGACCTGTGGACAATGACAAGAATAGAGAACATACCAAAGCCACTTTGATAGGCCTGTTGTTCGACCGCGTAGACCGTTGCGGGCTTCGTGGGGTCGATCGCCAGGGCCCTGATGCCACCGTATTGGGTTGGTGGAATGAGGCTGGGCTGGGCCCAGGTCGCGCCACCGTCGCCGCTCTTGGCGACACCCCGCCCCCCCGCGTAGAGCGTCTCGGGATTCGTAGGGTCGATCGCCAGAGTATTGCCGGCGGATTGGCCGACGCCGGAGTCAAAGGCGCTCCAGCTCGCGCCGCCGTCGATCGTCTTGAAGCCGCTCAGGTCGCTGAAGGTGTAGAGAGTAGCGGGGCTCGCCGGATCAATGACCACGCGCTCGACTGGGGTGCCGGTGAGGCCAGAGTTGATGGCGCTCCAGTGCTTGCCGCCGCGGGTGGTCTTGAAGACGCCGGTGGAGGTGCCAGCGTAGAGCGTGGCGGCATTCGTAGCGTCGATCGCCAGGGCGTTGATGGATGGGGGGGACTCGGTGAGGCCGGAATCGATGGCGCTCCAGCTCTCACCGCCGTCGACGGTCTTGAAGAGGCCCTGCCTCGAAGTGCCCGCGTACAGAGTTGCGGGGTTCGTGGGATCGATCGCCAGGACCTCGAGAAAGGAGGGGGAGCCGGCGATAGAAGCGGCGGGCAGGCCGGAGTTGACGGCGATCCAGCTTCTTCCTCCGTCGCCGGTCTTGAATACGCCCCCGAAGCCGGCGGCGTAGAGCGTGGCAGGGTGCGTGGGGTCGATCGCGAGGGCATGGGTCGAGGAGAGATTGGCGGGGTTGATGGCGGTCCAGCTCAAGCCTCCGTTGGTTGTCTTGAAGAGGTCGGTCCGGGTATCCAGGGATCCTCCCGCATAGAGCGTTCCGGGGTGCGCGGGATCGATCGTCAGGGCGTAGATGGCGGGGCGGGGGAAGGTCGGATTGAGTGGGCCGGAGTTGATGCTGCTCCAATTGGCGCCACCGTCGGTGGTCTTGAACACGCCCCGGCTCGTGCCGGCGTAGATCGTCGCCGTATGAGCCGGGTCGATCGCCAGGGCGTAGACGGCGAGCTCATTGAGGCTGAGGCCGGAGTCGATGGCCGTCCAGGTCGTGCCGCCGTCGGTGCTCTTGAAGACGCCCCCCGCACCGCAACCTGCGTAGAGCGTGGCGGGGCTGGTCGAGTCGATCGCCAGTGTCAGGATCTCTCCAACCGGGCTGGGGAAGGGGCTGCCGGCGTTCCAACTCTTACCGCCGTCGATCGTCTTGAACACAAGGCCGGTGCTGGTTCCCGCGTAGAGGGTGCCGGAGCTCGAGGGGTCGGTCGCGAGAGCCTGAACCATGCCGCCGTCGGGTCCCACCGCACTCCAACCGTTAAACCCGGCCCGCGCAGGGACTGACAGAACCACCTCCATCAGCAGGACCAGAAGCCCAGCCCAGAGGGAGAATCGACTCCGCTGTCGCACCTTCATCCCACGCTCCTTTCGTTGCGTGGCATCTTTTGACTCGCTTTATTCGTTACGTTCTCGTACCACTCTTATACGCGGGAGAAGGAAGTCTGTCTATTCGGCGGGGAGGAGCTCGCACTCTTCGATGGTCTTGTCGTCGCGCAGGCGCAGGAAGACGGGCTGGCGCAGGTTGCGGCCGTCGGTCCACTGCTTGTAGCGCACCTCGCAGACCAGCGCGGGCTCGAGCCAGACGGCGGCGCCGCCGGATCCGCGCGATCGGGCGACGCCAGGGGCGGCCGGCCTGGCGACTCTGGGCATGGCATAGAGACGGCCGCGCAGCTCGCTTGCCTCCTGCATGGTCCAGCCGGTGCCCACGGTGCCGGCGTAGGCCAGCCGGTCTTCGCGGCGGGCCGCCAGGTGCAACCGGCGCAGCCCCGAAGGTCCGCGCGGCTCGAAGCCGATGACCGCGAAGTCCCCCGCCAGGTCGGCGCGCACCTTGAGCCAGTCCGTGGACGGCCCGGCGCGGTAGGGCGAGTCGGCGCGCTTGGCGACGATGCCCTCGAGCCCCATCCGGCGGACCGCGGCATAGAGCTCCTCGCCCCGCTCCGCGAGGTCGTCGACGTAGCGCAGCGGGCCCGCCGGGTCGGCCGCCGCGAGGACCTTGCGCAACAGCTCCTTGCGCATCCGTAGCGGCAGGGGACGCAGATCGAAACCCTCGCAGGCGAGCAGGTCGAAAGCAAAAAACGCGACCTGCCGGCCGGCCCGCCGCTGCGCGCGCCGCTGCAGGTCCTGAAAGCTCGGGCGGCCGGCACCGTCGACCATCACCACCTCGCCGTCGAGCAGCAGCGAGGCGAAAGGCAGCTCCCCCACCGCCCGCACCAGCTCGGGGAACAGCGGCGTGGCATCGCGGCCGCTGCGGTAGCCGAGCTGGATCCCCCCGGGGCCGCGCCCCGCCACGATGCGGAACCCGTCGTACTTGAGCTCGAACAGCCAACCCGCCTGGCTGAAGGGGCGCTCGCGAATGCCCGCTCTCATTACCCCGATCTTGCGGGCGTCGAAAACGCCGGCCGCGGCGCCGAGGCCTCCGCTCACCCCGCCGAACCTTTCGCCGATTGCACCGATCGCGCCAATCTCACCGATCTCATCGGTGAACGGGAAAAGTAATCTAAAGCCGAGACAAATATCGCCCGGCGCGCCGCCGGCCGCGGCGCGCGCCGCGCGGCGAAACACCCTGTTGCGCAGGGCCTTTCCGCGCGATTTACAACGAGCGCGAGAAGATGGTATATTGCGCCAATGAGCGCCGCCCGACCCTTCGCCTCCGGCATGGTTTCCTTCGGTCTCGTCACCATTCCCGTGAAGCTCTATTCTACCGGCGAAAGCGCCGCCGGAATCCAGCTCAACATGCTGCATAGCAAGTGCGGCACGCGGCTGCGGCAGCAATACATCTGCCCCACCGAGGAGGTGGTCGTCGGCCGGGACGAAATGGTAAAGGGATACGAGTACGCGAAAGGCCAGTACGTTCTCTTTTCAGAAGAAGAGCTCAAGGCGCTCAACCGCGAAGCGACCAACACGATCGAGATCACCGAGTTCGTGCCGATCGTCGCCGTAGACCCGATCTATTTCGAGAAGTCGTACTACCTGGGGCCGGACAAGGGCGGCGATCGGCCCTATCGCCTGCTCGCCGAGGCCATGCTGCGGACCGGCCGGGCGGGCCTCGCTTCCTATGCCGCGCGCGGCAAGGACTACCTGGTCTTGTTGCGGCCCTACGAGGGCGGCTTGATCATGCAGCAGCTCCGCTACCACGACGAGCTGCGCTCTTTCTCCGAGGTGCCGGTCGCCCCGGCCGAGGTGCGCGAGCCCGAGCTGAAGCTGGCCGTCCAGATCATCGAGCAGATCGCCAGCGACCAGTTCACGCCGGAAGCCTACGAGGACGAGGTCCGGCAACAGACCCGGGACCTGATCGAAAAGAAGATCCAGGGCCAGGAGATCTCGGTGGTGCCCGCCGAGGCGCCGAAGGCGCAGATCATCGACCTCATGGCGGCCCTGAAGGCGAGCCTCTCGACGGCCGCCACTCCCGCCAAGGCCAGGCCCACCCGCGCCGCGCGCACCGCCCAGGCCGCGCCCTCCAAGGCCGCGCTCACGGCCGAGCCGCTCGCCCACCGCAAGCCCGCCAAGGCCTCGCCGCGCAAGTCGGTGCGCCTCGAGGAACCCGCGGCGGGGGCGCCGGCCGCCCGGAAGGCGGCCCGCGCCGAGCGCGCCGGCCGCTCGGCGGACAAGAAAAAAGACGTCAAGCGCTGATTCCGGTCCGCCCAGAGTAAACTCTAGGGCGTGGATCGCTCCCCATCTCCCGGCGGTTACTCGACGCGGGACGTGGCTTCCCTGCTCGGGCTGTCCGTCGCCCAGATCCGCTCCTACGCCCGCGCCGGCTTCGTGTCGCCGCAGCTCGGGCCGCAGGGCGAGCTGCTCTTCACCTTCCAAGACCTCGTGCTGCTGCGCACCGCCAAGGCGCTGCTTGCCGCGCGCATCCCCCGCCGGCGCGTCCGCATGGCCTTGAAGAACCTCCACGAGCAGCTGCCGCAGGGGCGGCCGCTCACCGGCGTCCGCATCTCCGCCCACGGCCACCACGTCGTGGCCCGCGACGGCGGCGACGCCTGGAACCCCGAGTCCGGCCAGACGTTGCTCGACTTCGCGGTCGGCGAGCTCGAGCGCGAGGCCGCCGCCCTGCACAAGCGCCCCGTGCTCGTCGAGCTGGACAGGACCCGGCGCGGCCGACCCGTCGAGGCGTCGCCGGCCCCGGCTCCCGAGCAGGCCAGCGCCGCGGACTGGTACGAGCGCGGCGTCGAGCTCGAGGCGCAAGCCCCCGCGGAGGCCGTCGCGGCCTATCGCGAGGCCCTGGTCCACGATCCCGACCTGCCCGACGCCCACCTCAATCTCGGCCGCCTGCTCCACGAAAGAGGCGACCTCGCCGAGGCCGAGCTGCACTACCGCCTGGCCCTGGCCACCCACCCCGGCGACCCGCTGGCCGCCTACAACCTCGGGGTCGTCCTCCAGGACCAGGGTCACCTCACCGCCGCCGCCGCCGCCTACGAGAGAGCCCTGGCCGCCGACCCCGCCCTCGCCGACGCCCACTTCAACCTCGCCGGCATCTACGAAGCCCTCGGCCAGGGCGCCGCCGCCTTCGGCCACCTCCGCACCTACCGCGACCTGACCGAGGGCAAGGACGAGGACTAGCGATCTCGCCTTATTTCCCCAGCAGGTGCAGCACCCCGATCGACATGCTCGGCATATAGGTGATGAGCAGCACTCCGATGCCGAGGATGATGAGGAAGGGGACGACGTGGCGGTAGAGGCGCGGCAGCGGGGTGCCGAAGCGGGAGGAGGAGAGGAAGAGGTTGAGGCCGACCGGCGGGCAGAGGAAGCCGAGCTCGAGGTTGGCGAGAAAGATCACGCCGAGATGGACCGGATCGACTCCGAAGGCCACCCCCATCGGGGCGATCAGCGGCGCCAGGATGATGATCGCTGAATAGATCTCGAGCACGCTGCCGAGCACCAGCAGCAGCGCGTTGAGCCCCAGAAGGAAGAGGACCTGGGAATGGACGTGGAGCTTCACCCAGGCCAGGACCTGGTCCGGGATCTGGGCATCGACCAGGTACCCGGTCAGCCCCATCGCCACGCTCAGCAGGATCAGCACCGCTCCCATCAGCGCCCCGGCCCGCAGCAGCACGCCCGGCAGCCCGCGGAAAGAGATATCGCGCGCGATGACGCATTCGGCCACCACGGCGTAGGCGCAGGCGGCCGCAGCGGTCTCCACCATCGAGGCGAACCCGCTGGCGAAGAGCGCGATCAGGAACAGCGGCAGCAGCAGCTCCCACTTGGCCGCCCAGCCCGATCTTCCAACCTCGCGCCAGGAGAAGGGTTGGCGCTCGCGCGTCTGCGCCGTCCGCCCGATGTAGATCCCATAGGCGGCGACCAGGATGACCAGCAGCAGGCCGGGCAGCAGAGCCGCCAGGTACAGCGACTCGGCCGGCACGCTCAGCTTCTGGCTGCTCGACGCCACGACGCTGTAGAGGATCACTGGCAGGCTGGGCGGAAACAGCAGGCCGAGGCTGCCGGCGGCGGTCACCAGGCCGAGCGAGAACCCCTCGGGGTAGCCGTCGTGCTTGAGGATCGGATAGACCAGGCCGCCGAGCGCGATGATGGTGACCCCGGAGCCGCCGGTGAAAGCGGTGAACAGCGCGCACACCGCCGCCACCATCACCGCGATGCCCCCCGGCATCCAGCCGAAGAGCGCGCGGAAGAAACGCACCAGGCGCGACGAGGCGCGGCTTTCGGCCAGGATGTAGCCCGCGGCGGTGAGCAGCGGGATGGCCGGCAGCGTCGGCGACTTGATCAGCCTGAAGACCTCGGCCGTCACGCCCGTGACCGGCGTGCCGCCGGCGAAGAACAACAGCAGCGCCAGGCCCGCCATGGCGACGAAGACCGGCGCGCCCAGCAGCGCCGCCGCGACCACGAGCAGGGCGAGCGGCCAGAGGAGCGCGCCCGCCTGGGCGGGGATGAGGCCGAGGCCGAACGCGGCGGCGATGGCGGCCAGGGCGGCGGTGCGGCCGCGCCATCCCTCCGCGGCGCTCCAGGCAAAGCGCAGGGCCATCAGCCCGAGCGCCACCGGCATCACGCACTGGCTCGCCCACTCGGGAATGCCTCCCGGCAGGATCTTGCCCTCCTGGCGGTTGGTGGCCACCAGCACCGCGCTGGCGTAGGCGAGCATGGCGACGACCGCGGCCGAGACCGAGAAGGCCACCAGGCGCGCCAGCGCGCGGGGCCGGCCCTCGCCCAGGAGCTCCGCGGTGGACAGCGTGAGGTGCTTGCGCCAGCGCGTGGCGGCGAGGGCGCCGGCGAAGGCGAGCCACATGGTGAGCTGCTCGACGTAGAGCTCCGCCCCGGGGATGTGGAAGCCGCCCAGCGGGCGCCCCACCGCCTCGATCAGGGGGACGACGGTGGCCAGGGCGACCGCGGCCACCAGCACGGTTTTCTCGATCAGCTCGAGCCAGCGGTCGGCAGGCGGCCGGGGCTCGCGGGGAGGGCGCAGCCGGGCCGGCGATTGCAAGGCGCCGGGACGCTGGCCGCCGGCCAGGTCGACCGGTTCAGCGGTCGATTCAGGCGCGCCGGGGCCTTGCCCGCCGTTTGGCTGGCCGGTGGTCATTGGCCGCGCGCGGTCGCGCCGCGGCGGCGGAACTCGTCGCGCAGGCGCATGGCCTGGTCGAAGGCGTCGGCCGGCACGACCTGGCCGCGGATGCGCGGGTAGACGCTCTCGGCGGCCTTGCGCCAGAGCTCGCGGGCCCTGGCGTCGATCGGCACGACGACGAGGCCGCGCTTCTTCATCGCCTCGACGGCGCGCTCGCCGCCCTGGCGGGTCTCGGCTTGCAGGCGGCGGCCGGCGTCGCGCATCGCCTCGAGCAGCGCGGGGCGGATGTCGGCCGGGATCTTCTCCCAGGTTGACCTGGTGACGACGGTGGCGCCGAGCAGCAGCAACCAGTTGACGTCGGTCATGTACTTGGCGTGGTTGTAGTACTGGGTGATCACCGCGACCTGGGGCGGGGCCTGCAAGGCGTTGACCAGGCCGGTCTGCAGCGCGGTCGCGATCTCGGTCGTCGGCAGCGGCACCGGGTTGAAGCCGGCCGCCTTGTAGATCTCGACCGCCTGCGGATCGCCTTCGGAGGTGAACAGCTTCATGGTCTTGAGGTCGTCGGGCGTCGCCGCCGGCTTCTGGGTGAAGAAGTGGGTCCAGCCGCCGTCGACCCAGTTGAGAGCGACAAACCCCTTGGCCTCGAGCTTTGCTTCCAGGGAGGGCCGCAGCTTGCCGAGGACGTAGTCGATCTCCTCGTAGGAGGAGTACATCATCGGCACGCCGAGGGCAAAGACCGCCTTTTCGATGTCGGCGATGCCGAGCTCGGTGAGGACTCCGGCGTTGAGAGTGCCGAGCCGCATCTTGCGCACGACGTCCGAATCGTCGCCGGCGACGCCGCCGGGGTAGAGACGGACGATCACCCGTCCGCCCGAGATCGTCTTCCACTTGTCGGCGGCCTCTTTGAGAATCAGATGCCAGGTCGACCCTTCGGGCACGAGCGTCGCCATTTTGACGACGACCTGCTGCGCCGCGGCGCGGCCCGTCCCGCCGAGCCAGCACAGGACCGCCAGCGCGAGCGCGATCCGAATGCGATGGGAAAGGGACGTCCCCCGCCCCGTGCGCGAACCCATTTTCGTTCCAGTCCTCATGTCACTCCCTTTCTAGCCTCCACCGGCTGGGCCGACCCCGAGCCATGAAACAGCGCTCGCTAACTGGCGATGGCGGACTCCAATCTATCGGATCGCCCCCCGCAACCCCTCGATCCCCTTCCCACCCCTCCAGGGGGGAAGGGGACGCCCCCTCCCTCTCGGGGCTGGGGATTTCGTCTAGACGAACAGCTCCTCGGTGCGGCCGAGCAGCCAGCGTGCGCGCCGCTGCGCCAGCAGATTGGCCAGGCGGGCTTCCGGCACCTTCTCGGGATCGATCGCCAGCGCCTGGTCCAGGAGCTTCTTGAACTCGGCCTTGTCCTGCCTGGCCACGGACACGGTCTCGGCGAAGGTGACGAGCGGCGAGGCGCGCGTCCCGCGCGACAGCTCGAGCGACCGCTGGAGATGCTTGCGTGCGGCGTCGAGGGATCCCCCCACCGCCGCCCGGCCGCCCTCGTAGGCGATGAAGAAATCGTGGATCGCGCCGGATTCAAAGGATTCGTCGAGCGCCAGGGCGCGCCGCATCAGCGCCTCGGCCCTGGACTGGTCGGCACTGAGCTCGGCGTTGTCCTTGGAGATCGCGATCGCGGCGCCCCAGGCGGCGGCCGTCCAGTAGAGCAGCGGGACCTGTTGCCTGGTCGCCCGGTCGAGGGCGTGCGCCGGATCGGAGCGCAGCCGGTTGCGCAGGTCGGGCAGGTCGACCTCGAGGCCGCGGAAACCGTAGTCGAGCGCGCGCAGATACAGGTTGCGGGCGCGGTTGCGCAGCTCGGTGGCGCGCGCCAGATCCTTGCTCTCGAGGAAGTCGGCTTCTTGCTGCAGAGCGCCGTAGGCGTACTCGGTGAAGCCGCTCGCCGCCGCGAACAGCAGGCCGCGGTGGCGGGGCGACTGCGCGAGCAGGCTTTCGATCGTCTTCAGGCCGAACGGCACCGCCTGCCAGACCAGCTCGGGATCGTTGTCCCTGGCGTAGACCGAGTTGCCCTGGGCGAGCGCGTCGCCCAGCCGGTTGACGGCCACGGTGCGAAGCGAACAGCCGGCGAGCGCCAGGGCGGCCGCGGCGGCGAGAGCGGATCGGGCCGGCCGCCAGGCGGCGGCGCCTAGCCCGCCTTTCTCATGCCCCCTCTGCTGCGGCGCCGGAAATGGGCCTGTCTCCGGGGTTGCGCTCGGTCGGACTTTCTCGACGTACTTCGAGTACGCCTCGGTCGTCCGACCTTCGCGCGCCTTGGATCCAGGCCCATTTGCGGCCCCTCGCGACGAGGAGGCCTGAGAAATGCGGGCTAGCAAGTGCCAATACGACATGCACGGTCGTGTCATGCGGGTAGCCTTTTCTCTCTGCCCGCGGTCCACAGCGGCAGTGCGATGGTTTCATCGGCGCGCCGCCGGAGGGCGACGGCCACAGGCTCGCGCGGTCGGCCGGCCGGCTATGGCCAGCCGACACTCCCCGGAGGTCGGATCGTATGCAGGACGCCGGCCACCCCCGAAAGGATCGACCGCACCCCCCTCGATCCGAGCGGCGAGCGTCGAGCGGCCGGGCTGGCGCTACTCCTGGCCGGCCGCCACGGTCGATTGCGCCTGCGTCGCCTCGGGCGAACGGTCGCTGTCCTCGCTCGGGGTCGAGGCCGGGGCCGGCGCCGCGGTTTCGCCGCCGCCTTCGAGCGGCGAGGCGGTCTCCATCCCGATTGCGCTCGGCGAGGCGGCACCGGCCGCGGATTCAACCGCGCTCTCTGCCGACGCCGTGGCCGCGGCCTGGGCTGGCTTGCCGCTCTTGCTCTTCGGCTTGCTCTTGCTCTTGGCCCGGACCGTGCTCTTGCGCTTGCGGACCTTGGTCGGGGGTGTTGCCGGGATCTGGCCGGGGGACTCCGCGGCGCGGCGTGAAGCCTTGCCGTCCTTGGCACCCTTGGTCTTGCCCTTGCCACCCTTGACCTCGGCGTCGGCCCCGACCTTGTCTTTGGCGTTCTTGGCCTTGGCGTTCTTGGCCTTGGCGTTCTTGGCCTTGGCGGTCTTGACCTTGGCGGTCTTGACCTTGGCGGTCTTGGCCCTGGCCTTGTCACCGGATCTGGCCTTGCCATCCTTGGCCTTGGTCTTGTCTCCGGCCTTCGCCTTGGCCTCGGCCTTGGCCTCCTCTCGGCGCTTGCTGGCGAGCTCGACCACCTTGCCGCCATCCGATTTCTTCTCGGCCTTCTCGGCCTTGAACGTGCGGCGCCAGAACTCCCACTCCTCCAAGACTGCCTCGAGCATCCGGCCGGCGGCGGCGTGCAGCCAGCCGGGATCGCGCACCGCGAGGTCGACCAGCAGGGCATGGGCGCTGCGGCTGCCCAGGTGGACGTTGGCGGTCTCCCAGCCCATGGCCTGGAGCAGGCGCACCGCGTCGACCTCCCCGGGCAGGTCCACGAGCTCGATGCGGCTGCAGTCGGGCGCCAGGCGGCGCACGATCCAACGCCGCTTGAGCTTGACCCAGGGATCGACGCTGCGCACCGACTTGTCGAGGATGGTCTGGTAGTTGATCCGGGTCAGCCCTTCGGCGGCGTGGGCCCAGACCGCGGCCGACGGCGCGAGCGCTTTGGCCTCGCGCGCGATCCTGCCGCCCTTCCAGTCGGCCAGGGCGACGAAGCGCTGCCGGCCCAGGCTGCCGAGGCCGGCCACGCGGTGCGCGATGCGCATCGGCAGGTCGGGATCGGGCCACATGTCGGCGAGCGCCTTGCGGGCGCTCGGCGGGACCTCGCCCGCGAAGTCGGGCAGGGCGTCCATCCTGCCCCAGAAGGCGTGCGGGTCCTTGAGGCGGTGCAGCGCCATCTCGCGCAGCGCACCGCCGCGCTCGGCCAGCACGAAGGGGAGGCCGCCGGCTTCGAGGCCGTCTTTGTAGCCGCCCGCGATCGCCTCGCAGGCCTCCTTCTTTCCCACCCGCAGGCGGCTCCCCTCGATCGCCAGGTGGGCGCTGGTGGCCAGGCGGACGAGGTCGTGGACATAGGGCAGCCGGGTGGCCTCGTCGAAATCGTTGATGCCCCAGACCAGGCGCCCTTCGGCGTCGCGCCAGGTGCCGAAGTTCTCGACGTGGAGGTCGCCGACCGCCAGCACCTTGGGGGCGTTGGAGAGCCCCTTGGCGAGCTCGGGAAAGAGCTGCGCCCAGCGGTAGTAGGTGGCGCGCAGGAAGAGGAACGGCGCCTCGCGCATGTGCTCGTGCTTGAGGGCGAGATCGTCCGAGACGAGCTCGATCTGGGCCGCAAGCCAGCTCACGTAGCCCTTCGTCGCCTGCTGGATGGTCATGCGCTTGGAGCTTTTCATCCTCTCCTCCAGTGGCGGCACGGAAGGCAGGTTACCGTTTTGCGTACCAGTATAGCGCCAAGCCGTCCGTTATCGGTCCTGTCCATAGGTCGTCTCGCGGTCGAGGACGGCCAGGGTCCGGCCGTAGATCTCGGCGGCCAACTGGTGGCTGTCGCCGATGGCGGTTACTCCCAGCTTGCCGAACTCCGAGACGGCGCCGATCAAGTGGAACAGGACGCCGGACTCGGTGCCGTGGCTGTAGTGCAGGCGGTTGTCGGTCAAGATCTCGATCAGGTCGTCGGGCAGGAGGCCGCAATAGGCCGCGGAGTGGAGGTTGTCGGTGGCCCGGTAATACTTGACGTGGCTGGTCGCCGAGAGGAACAGTCCGGTCGCGGAGTCGAGCGCGCCGCCGGTCAAGAACTGCAGGGCGAGGAACGGATGGGTGGTGCCGCCCATCCGCAGGTTGATCTCGAGCGCCGCCATCTGCCAGGCCGCGGACTCGCCCGCGCCGTCGCGCCAGACCAGGAAGTCGACGCCGAAGCGGCTCACCACGCCGCGCCCGGCGAGGACCTTGCCGATCTCGACGCCGGCCTGCTGGATGCGCAGCCGGTACTCGTCGCGGGCCGGGAAGGTGCACCCGAGGAAGACCTGCCCGCTGGGCCCGCCGAGGATCTGATCGTGGGTGGAGATGGGCAGCACCTCGCCGTGCGGGCTGATGCGCAGCTGGGCGCTCGGCGAGAGCTTCCCCTCGCCCTCGATGAGCTCTTCGACCACGCCGCCCATCGCGGCGTACTTGGCGAAATAGGCCGCCGGGCTCTCGCCGGCGACCGAGAGCTCGAGCTCCGGGAGGGCCTCGCGCACGGCCGCGCGGGTGATCTCCGCCGGCGCCGCGGATGCCGGATCGGGATAGCGAAAGATCGCGTTGCCTTCGCCCGAGAAGCTGTCGTCGAGCTTGACCACCGCCTTGCGCAGGCCGAGGTTCCGTCTCTTCAGCTCGACCAGGGCCTCCTCGACGTCGCCCTGGTCGCGCAGGTCCTCGACCCCGGCGGGGAGCGGCACGCCGGCCTCGCGGAAGACCTTGCGGCTGCCCGACTTCGTGCCCAGGTGGCAGAGGGCGGGGTCGCATCCGTTCATCGGGATGCCGAGGAGGACCGCGAGCCTCCTCTCCAGCACGGTCGAGTTGAAGACGGTCAGGTAGGAGCGCAGGGGGTCGGCGATGCCGTGGCGGATGCGCTCGATCAGCCGCGGCCGCTCGAGGACCTTCTCGGTCAGCGGCCGCGGCGAGGAGTCATAGGCGCACAGCAGGGTCAGCCGCGCGCGGGCATGGCTCGCCGGGATGCCCGCCAGGAGCTGGAAGTAGTACTCGAGAATCATCGGGTGCACGGGCTGGGAAGTGACGTAGACCATGCGCGCCCGCGGGTTGCGCAGCCGGATGAGCAGGAACAGGAGACGCTCCTCGTAGAAGCTGGCGCCCTCGAGCTTCTCGAGCCCGCTGCGGTCCAGAGTGAGCGAGGGCACGATCACCGAAGTGTAGGGGTTTTCGTCGTGTCCGGTGAGCGCCTCCCAGGCGCCGAGCAGGCGAGGCTTGAGCTCTTCGAAGGCCGCGATCTCCAGCTCCGGGATGAGCTCCCAGGAGAAAGGCGGGGTCGGCTTCATGCCTGGCGGGAGGCCTCGGTGACCTGGTCCTCGTGCAGATCCGCCGGCAGGCCGAGCGCTTCGGCGCGGCGGCGCAGCTCGCGGTAGAGGAAGAAGCGCAGCGGCTCGAGCAGCGTGTACTCGGAGGTGCTCCGCAAGCGGCGGTCGCTGTCCTCGTCAGGGTAGTTGCGGGTCAAGAGCTCCCGCCGCTCGGCGACCCACTGCGTGCTGACTTCGCCGCGCTCGAGCTTGCGCTCCAGCAGGCTCATCTGCCTGGCGCGGTCGAACACTTCGGGATGATGGTTGACGGCGAAGACGCGAGGCATGACCCCCCCGGCGTCGCGCGCCAGCTCGACCATGGTTAGCGCTTCGCCGCGCGGGCCGCCGACGCCGAGCGACTCGTAGCCGATGGGGACGATGCCGGGGGGGAAGGCGCGGGTCCCGGGGATGAGATCGAAGAGGCGGTTGTCGAGGATGCGGATTCTCTTGCCGCCGGCCCCTGAGGCCGGATCGGTGGCCGGATCGGCGGCGAAGCGGCCGAACCAGGGGTGCGCCTCGGCTTCCGGCGTCAGCACGTTTTCGAGCAGGCCGCTGCTCTTGCCGCCCTTGTCGGCGCCGCGCAGCACCGGGCGCGCGATCCCCGACCAGCGGCAGAGGATGCCGAAGCTGTGGCAGACGGCGAGGAGCGCCGCCCCGGGGTCGTCGAGGACGGCGTCGAAGAGGCGAAACAGGGGCTCCTCCCAGGAGGGATCCTCGCGGATGCCCTGGCTGGCTGGATCGCTGCCGTCGTTGCGGCGCGGATCGATGTGGCCCGGCCCGCCGGTGCCCACGTACAGGCGGAAGCGGCCGTTGGGCGGCGGCGGCACCATGCCGTGGCGGCGCACGTCGAAGGAGACCGCGCGCACCGAGAGCCCGGTGCGCTGGCGCAGGCGAGCCAGCTCGCCGCCGCCGTCGAGCAGCGCGTGAACCAGCGCGTCGTGGCCCAGGTTCGGCCAGCCGTGGTTCATGTCGAGGACGGCGACGTCGACCGTCTTGGGCTCCCGCGCTGGCAGGTCTTCCGGGCGCTCCACCCGCACATAGCGGGCGGACTCGTCAATGGCCGCCGGCATGGCTAGACGCTCCTCGGCAAGGCGACGCGGACTGGATGGCACATCGGGTATTGAACGGGCGGGACTCTATCATTGGGGCGGCCCGCCCGCGGAGTTTGTGCACGATTTGGGCCTGGGGCTGCCTAGCAGCAGCCCTTGCCGCACTCGTCCTGCTCGAGCTGGACGGTGACGTGGTGGATGCCGAAACGGTCGTGCAGGGTGTTGCGCACCTGGCCGAGGGTGGCGGAGCGCGAGCCCGCCTCCGCGACGACGAGGTGGGCCGACAGCGCCTCTCTGCCGCTGGTGATGGTCCAGACGTGCAGGTCGTGCACCCCGATGACTCCGGGCACGCCGGCCAGCGCCTCGCGCACCTGAGTCACGTCGAGATGCGCGGGCGCCGCCTCCATCAGCACGCCCACGGCCTCCTTGAGCAGCCGCCACGCCGAGTAGATGACCAGCAGCGAGATGGCGATCGACGCGACGGGGTCGGCCCAGCGCCAGCCGAAGACCCAGATCAGGAAGCCGGCGACGATGGTCTGGGCGCTGCCCAGCGCATCGGTCGCCACGTGCAGCCAGGCGCCGCGGACGTTGAGGTTATCGGCGCGCCCGGCGGCGAGCAGGCGCAGCCCGATGAGGTTGAACAGCAGCCCGCCGCCGGCGATGGCGATCATCACCGGGGCATCGACCGCCGGGGGAGCCGACAGCCGGCGGACGGCTTCGACCACCACGTAGAGGGAAATGGCCGCCAGCGTGGCGCCGTTGGCCAGGGCAGCCAGGATCTCCGTGCGGTGGTGTCCGTAGGTGAGGGTCGCGGTCGGCGGCCGCCGCGCGATGCGGATGGCCCACACCGAGAGGCCTAGGGCGGCCACATCGGAAAGCATGTGGCCGGCGTCGGCGAGCAGGGCCAGCGAGCCGGTGAGATAGCCGCCTACGGCCTCGGCCACCATGTAGGCGGCCGCGAGGACCAGGGTGAGCAGGAGCCGCTTCTCGTTGGCCGTCCCGCCGCCGCCCGTTGCATGGGCGTGACCATGCCCATGGTGGGCGTGCCCGTGCCTATATCCGAGGGTCTCGCTCATCGACTCTCTAGAGTAGCAGACGAGCACTATGATGATCTCGCACTGCCGCACGAGCGACGCAGCCGCCAGGATGACCTCGGAAGGAGTGAGTCCAATCGCCGCTTGGTTTTTTGCCGGCTCACTCGCGCTAGTCGTCGGGGATCTCGATCTCCTCGGGTGGAATCCAGACCGTTTTGCCATCCTTCCAGACCGGGATCGGGACGCCCTCGCGTTTATGGGCGAGCCATGCGTTCCGGGCCGCCTTGCGGACCGCTGCATCGATCTGCGATCCTTCGCGAAAAATCGCAGTAATATCCTTGGGTGGCTCATTCGGCATTCGCTCGATCTCCATAGCGCTTCGTGAGCTGCATCCAAGTGGTCGTGTCTTCGACCAGCGTCACATCTTTGCCTCTTCCCGCCGCGACCAGACTCGGAGGCGGCGTGCCCGAGTTATCAAAGATACGCCACGTATCTGCCATCGGTTGGTAAAGCGAGAAGAAGTTCGTCAAGCCCGCGTGGAAGCGGCGCCGGACTGTCCGCTCAGGTACCAAGTGGCCACCGCGGCGAACGCGATCCCTGACTCGCTCCAGGGCAAACTCGGGGCTGGGAAGCCAGAGAAAGACGATGTGGAATCGATAGCCCTTCTCGATCAGCTCCAAGAGCCATCGAGCGTAAGACTTGCCGGCAAGGGTGGTCTCGAAGGCAAAGGTGGTCCGACTGTTTGCGAGCTCTTTGATCCTGCTCAGCATGACTTTGCCTGCCGTCAAGGCGGCGCCTGCGGGATCAAAGGCGGCAAGGCCCTCGGCGATGAGATCGGCGTTCACGAACTGCGTGACTCCCAGCGTCTCTTTGAGGAGTGGTGGCCCGGTCGTTGATTTTCCGGCTCCGTTGGGTCCGGCGAGGGCAACCACACCAGGTGATGGCACTATCGCGGCTCCTGTCGAGGCGACACTGCTCCTATGGAGAGTATTCAAGACCAAAGACTCACCGTGTAGCCCGCCGACCCTACGCTACCACTGTCGCAAGGCGCCTGCCTGGGCGCGGTCGCCCTGATGGCGGGGGCGGGGACTTGGATGGCGGCGCCGGGGGCAGGGCTAATCCGGGGCTAATCCGGGGTGCGCGCGGTGGCAGCGAGGTAGTAGCGGCAGGAGCGGGTGAGGGGACAGGCGGCGCAGCGGGGAGCGTTGCGCTTGCAGAGCTCCTGGCCGTGCCGGCGCAGGAGCTGGTGGGCGCGGATCAGCCAGGCGAAGTCGTCGGGAAGCTCGAGCGCCACGGCGGCGGCGGCCGAGCGGTACTGTTGCGTGTAATTGCCGCTCTCCTCGCCGTAACCGAGGCGGACGAGGACGCGCAACGCGTTCGAGTCGGGCGCGAGGGTCTTCTTGACGCAGGCCAGGAGCTGGATCTTGTCGGCGCCCGGCTCGCCGATGCCGGGAAAACGCCGCAGCAGCTTGGCGCCCCGTCCTCCGGCAACCTCTTCCCGCAGCCCCGCGGCGCCGCCGTCGATCTCGAGCACGGTCAGGGCGGCGGCACGGAGCTTCTCGGCGCGGTGCTCCGGCAGCATGCCGCCGTCGTGGATGAGGCGCGCCAGCGCCACCGGAGCCAGGGACAGCAGGGTTTCCGGCACCAGCCCGGTCTCCTCTCGCAGCCGCGCGAACACGGCCAGGCGGCGTGCGTCGTCGACCAGGTAGGCGGCGTTCTCGAGCACCACCAGCGCGAAGGGATCGGTGGCGGGCGGCGGCGCTGGAGTCCCGTAGAGGTCCTCGAGCCGGGCGACGGCCGCTTCCAGGCCAAGCCGGGTTGGAGGGCGGCGGCTCATTCCGGGCGGGTGCGGGCGAGAAGGCCCGGGGCGGCGCCGCGGGCTTCGAGGATCAGGCGGGTCTTCAGGTCGAAGTAGCAGGCCTCCAGCCCGACCGGGTACTGATGCGGATGGATGAAGCGCTTGATGCCTTCGTGGAAGCCGGCGAGCTGCGCCGTGGTGCGTCGGCGGAGCGCGGCCAGGGGCGGCGGATCGTAGACCCGCCGGCCGCCGCGGAAGACGGGGACCAGGAGGTCCTCCCATGCGGTGCCGGCGGGGATCGTCCTGCGCCTGGTCATGTCGAACGGATCGACCATCACCGGCGCCTCGCCGATGCCGCTCTGCTCGTCGTAGATCACGTCGGCCAGGAACTCGCCGCCGGCGCGGTAGCGGCGAACCTGCTGCAGGCCGGGGTTCGAGATCTTGGAGACCTGTTCCGAGAGCTTCAGCCGGTATTGCCAGGCGTCCCCGCGGCGGCGCACCGCGGTCAGCTTGTAGACGCCGCCGAGGGCGGGATCGGGGTGGCCGGAGACCAGGCGCGTGCCGACTCCCCACACGTCGACCTTGGCGCCCTGCTGCTCCAGGCTGGCGATGACGTGCTCGTCGAGCTGGTTGCTGGCGAGGATGAGGGCGCCGGGAAAGCCGCTCTCGTCCAGGATCTTGCGCGCCTCGCGGCTCAGGTAGGCAAGGTCGCCCGAATCCAGCCGGATGCCGATCATCTCGTGCCCGCGCCGGCGCAGGCGGCGGCCGGCCTCGACCGCGTGGCGCACCCCCTGCAGGCTCTCGTAGGTATCGACCAGGAAGACGCAGTTGTTGGGCATGGCCTCGGCATAGGCGTCGAAGGCCTCGATCTCGGAGTCGAACGACTGCACCCAGCTGTGAGCGTGCGTGCCGCGAACCGGAATGCCGAAGAGTTTGCCGGCAAGCAGGTTCGAGGTCGCCGCGCAGCCGCCGACGTGGGCGGCGCGGCTGGCCGACAACCCGCCGTCGAGCCCTTGGGCGCGCCGCAGCCCGAACTCGACGACCTCCTGCTCGCCCGCCACCAGGGCGACGCGCGCCGCCTTGGTCGCGATCAGCGACTGGAAGTTGAGGAGGTTGAGCAGCGGAGTCTCGAGCAGCTGGCACTGGTCGATCGGCCCGGTGACGCGCAGGACGGGCTCGAAGGGAAAGACGACGGTGCCCTCCGGCACCGCCTCGACGTCGCAGCTCCACTCCAGGTCGCGCAGGTGGGCGAGGAAATCCTCGGCGAACAGCGGCGCGCCGTCATTGCCGGGCAACTCCGCGAGATAGGCGAGGTCTTCGCCTGAAAAGCGCACTCCCGCAAGGTATTCCATCGCGGGCTCGAGCCCGCAGGCGACCGTGAAGCCGCCGCCGAACGGGTTGTTGCGGAAATACAGATGGAAGGCGGCCTCCTTGTCGTGGGTTCCCGACCGCCAGTACGCGCAAGCCATGGTGACCTGGTAGAGATCGTTGGCCAGGGCCAGGGAATCGCGATACAGCCGGTCGAGGTAGGTCATCGCAGTGGCGCGGCCCTTGCACCGCCCATCCAAGGAGCCCGGAGCCCGCGGCAGAGGGGAGTCTACGCCCAACCTCGCCCCCACCCATGCCCACCAACCCTGCCACCGCGGCCTACCCGCCCATCCGCGACTACGCCCTGATCGGCAACTGCCGCACGGCGGCGCTGGTCTCCAGGACCGGATCCGTCGATTGGCTGTGCGTGCCCCGCTTCGACAGCCCGGCCGTCTTCGCCGCGCTGCTCGACGCCCGGCGCGGCGGCCGCTTCTGGGTGCGGCCCACCGGCGAATTCACGGCGGCACGCCGCTACGTCGGCGCGAGCAACGTGCTCGAAACGACGTTCACGACCGCCGGCGGAGTCTTGCGGCTGACCGACTGTATGAGCGTCGCCGCCGAGAGCGAGCGGCGCGGCGAGATCGCTCCCGACCACGAGATCCTGCGCCGCCTCGAGTGCCTGGCGGGCGAGGTCGAGATCGAGGCCGGCTGCGATCCGCGGCCGAGCTTCGGCGCCGGCGGCGGCCGGTTGCGCGACCGCCGCGCGCTCGGCTTCACCTGGGAACACCGCGAACTGGTACTGGCGCTGCGCGGCGAGTTGCCGCTGGCGGCCGCGGCCGACCATCCGGGGGCGGTCGCCGGACGCGCCATTCTCCGCCAGGGCGACCGGCGCTTCCTCTCGCTGGCCGCCGAATGCGGTCAGCCTGCGGTGTTCCTGCCGCTCGGCGACCGGGCCGAGGAACGGCTCGCGCGCTCGCTCCGCTGGTGGCACGGATGGGCGGGCCAGTGCGGCTACGACGGCCCCCATTCCGAGGCGGTGGTGCGCAGCCTGCTGGCGCTCAAGCTCCTGGCCTACGCGCCGTCGGGCGCGGTGATCGCCGCGCCCACCACCTCGCTGCCCGAGGAGATCGGCGGCGTGCGCAACTGGGACTACCGCTACTGCTGGCTGCGCGACGCCTCCTGGACTCTCACCGCCTTCCTCGACCTCGGCTTCAAGGAGGAAGGCGCGGCGTTCTTCTCCTGGCTCCTCTATGCCACCCGCATGTCGCGGGTCGGCCTCAACGTGCTCTACGACGTCCACGGCGAGGTGCGCCTGGCCGAGCGCGAGATCCCGTGGCTCGAGGGCTACGCCGGGTCGCGGCCGGTGCGGGTGGGCAACGACGCCAGCCGTCAGCTCCAGCTCGACATCTTCGGCGAGGTGGTGGGGGCCGCCTACGAGCTCGTGGTCCGCGGCGGCGCGCTCGACGCGGCGGAAGGCCGGCTGCTGCGCCGGCTGGGAGAGACGGTCTGCCGCCTCTGGGCCGAGCCGGACGAGGGGATCTGGGAGAAGCGCTCCGGGCGCTTCCACCACACCTACTCCAAGGCCATGTGCTGGGTGGCCCTCGACCGCCTGCTCAAGCTCGACGAACGCGGCTGCCTCACGGTGCCGGTCGAACGCTTCCGGCGCCACCGTGACGAGCTGCGCCGCCGCATCGAGAGCGAGGGTTTCAACCGCGAGCTGGGCAGCTACGTGGACACCCTGGGCGGCGACGGGCTGGACGCCAGCCTGCTGCTGCTCGGGCTGCGCGGCTACGACGACCCGGCCAGCTCGCCACGCCTGCGCTCGACCTTCCGCGCGGTGCGCGCGGCCCTCGAGCGCGACGGCCTGCTCTACCGCTATCCGCCCGGGAGCGACGGCCTGCCGGGCGGCGAGGCGGCTTTCGGCATCGCCAGCTTCTGGGCCGCCGAGTTCCTGGCCCGCTCCGGCGCGATCGAGGAGGCGCTGGCGCTGTTCGACCGCATGCTGGGTTTTGCCAACGACCTGGGGCTCTTCGGCGAAGAGATCGACCCGGCGAGCGGTGCGGCGCTGGGCAACTTTCCGCAGGCCTTCACCCACGTCGGCCTCATCTCCGCCGCCCTGGCGCTGACCGAGGCGATGGGGCGAGCGCGGGCGCCGGAGGCGGAGCCGGCGCCGGTGGACAAGGGGGTGCGGATGTGAACGCCGGCAGCGCGCTGCTGTGGGGCTTCTGCGCCACCGTGGTGCTCACCATCCTGATGGAAGCCAGCCAGGGGCTCGGCTTCTCGCGCATGAGCATCCCGCTCATGCTCGGCTCGGCGTTCACTCCCGACCGCCATCGCGCCAACCTGGTCGGCTTCGCGCTGCACATGGTCAACGGAATGCTGCTCGCTTTCCTCTACGCCCTGATCTTCGAGAGCTGGCGCCGCGCCACCTGGTGGCTGGGCGCGGGCGTCGGCCTGGTCCAGGGCCTGTTCGTCCTCGCCGCCCTGATGCCGCTGCTGCCCAGCCTGCATCCGCGCATGGCCAGCGAGGACTTCGGCCCGAATCCGACCCGCCTGCTCGAGCCCCCCGGATTCCTGGCTCTCAACTACGGCCGGCGCACGCCGCTGGTGACCCTGCTTGCCCATCTCCTCTACGGCGCGATCCTGGGAGGGTTCTATACGATGTCGGGGAAGTGAGGAGGCGCGGGATGAAATGGCGCTCCGATGTGGCGGTGGCGGACTACTCAAAGCATCTATTGGATCTCCCCCCGCAACCCCTCGATCCCCTTCCCTCCCCTCCGGGGGGGAAGGGGACGCCCCCACCCTCTCAGCCCACTAGCGGGCTCGCAGAGGCCGGGAACGACGAAGGGGGACGGGGAAGAAGAGATCGGTAGAATGGCGTTGGGTTGATTGGATCGCGCCGGGGGGGGCGGCATGGAACGGGAAGCGCTGCTGGACAAGTACCGCGCGACGCGGGCGCTGAGCGTCGAGCTCTGCCGGCCGCTGCAGCCGGAAGACTACCGGGTGCAGTCGATGCCGGAGGTGAGCCCGCCGTGGTGGAACCTCGGGCATACCTCCTGGTTCTTCGCCAAGAACGTCCTCGAGCCCTTCGGGCGCCACTCGGCCGAGGATGGCCGGCTCGAGTACGCCCTGAACTCCTATTACGAGTCGCTCGGACCGCGCCTGGCGCGCGATCACCGCGGACTGGTCACGCGGCCGACGACGGACGAGATCTACCGCTTCCGCGCCGCCGTGGACCGGCGCGTCGAGGCGCTGCTCGCGGAGGCCGGCGAAGGCGACTGGCCGCGTCTCGAGTTCCTGGTCGTCACCGGCATCCAGCACGAGCAGCAGCACCAGGAGCTGCTGGTCACCGAGCTCAAGCACATCCTGGGCTCGAACGTCCCCGAGCTGCGCGAGCCATACATGATGACCGGCGATGGAGCCGGAAGCGGCCAGGCCGGCCGCGCGCCCGTCGCACCCGGCCGGTTCGTCGCCTTCGGGGCCGGGCTGGACGAGTTCGGCAACCGCGAGGGGGGATGGTGCTGGGACAATGAGCTGCCGGTCCACAAGGGCTATCTCGAGGAGTTCGCGCTGCTCGACCGCCTGGTCACGGTGGGCGATTACCTGGAGTTCGTCGAGGGCGGCGGCTACCGCAACCCCCTGCTCTGGCTGGCCAACGGCTGGGGACGGGTTCAGGAGGCCGGGTGGGCGGCCCCCCTGTACTGGGAACGGGACGGCGGCCGCTGGCGGCAGTGGACGCTCGCCGGCGTCCGCGACCTGGACCTCGACGAGCCGGTCGCGCACGTCAGCTTCTACGAGGCGGAGGCCTTTGCGCGCTGGAAGGCCCAGGCGGGCGGAGACTGGGCCGACGCCCGGCTGCCGACCGAGCGCGAGTGGGAGCACGCCGCCAGGCTGTCGGGGTTTCCCGGCGCGGGCGGCAATTTCCTGGAGAGCGGCGCCCTTCACCCGCTTCCCTTTCGCGGCGCGGCGCCGGGGGGCCCGGCGTCGCCGACCGGGCTGGCGCAGCTGGCGGGCGACCTCTGGGAATGGACCACCAGCCACTACGAGCCCTACCCGGGCTACCGCCCCTTCGACGGCAACCTGATGGAATACAACGGCAAGTTCATGGACAACCAGCGAGTGCTGCGCGGCGGCTCCTGCGCCACCCCCGCCTCTCACATCCGCGCCAGCTACCGCAACTTCTGGCCCGCCGACACTCGCTTCCAGTTCACCGGCATCCGTCTGGCCCGCAGCCTGCCGTGAGCCACCCGCTGACCGGCGCTGGCCGGCGCTCTCGGCGTGGTCCAAGGTACAGGGGGGAAAGATCGTATGAAGGCAGCCGTGAAGGTTGCGTGGGCAGCATCGGCCGATGCCGAAGAACAGCTCAAGAGCTTCATCGACAAATTCGAGGCGAAGAACCAGGCGTTGATTCGCGCCGTGCGCAAGGCGTTACGCAAGCGGCTTCCCACCGCCAACGAGCTGGTGTACGACAATTACAACTTCTTCGTCATCGGCTACAGCTCGAGCGAGCGTCCCTCCGATTGCATTGTCTCGCTTGCCGCGGGGGCGAACGGAGTGGGCCTCTCCTTCTACCGCGGTGCGACTCTTCCCGATCCGCATCGGATACTGCTCGGCTCAGGCACTCAAAACCGTTTCATCCGTATTGCGTCAGCAGAGACGTTGGCTCGTCCCGAGGTTGAAGCACTCATCGCCGCAGCCGTCGCGCAAAGCAATACGCCTCTGCCGGCCGGCGGAAGAGGAAAACTCATCATCCGCTCGATCTCGGCGAAGCAGCGGCCGCGCCGTAAGTCAGCGAATTGACCGGGACTTCAGGCGCGCCGCCCCGCTGACCGGCTCGCGCGGTGTGAGCGGCGACCGCCCGAAGCTCCGAGTCAGTGCGGCGGTGCGAGGTCGGCCACGCGGCAGTCGGCGCCGCGGCACTTGTGAAGCGCCTGGAGCCAGGAATCGAGCCTGGCCAGCAGGGCGGGATCGGCGGTCTTGACGATGTTCTGCAGCTCGTACGGATCGGCGCGCAGGTCGTAGAGCTCGCGCTCGCCGGTCGAATAGACCACGAAGGTGTGAGTGGGCGTCCGCAGGGCGTCGTAGGCGGGGATACCTTGCTGAGATCGCCGGGGCGCCGCCGCCATCGCTTCCTCGAAGAGGTCGCGCGGCTCGAGGACCTTGCGGACGTTCTTGTTCTTGCCACGTTGGAAAAAGACCTGCTCCTGCTCGACCAGGAACGCGCCGCGCCAGCGCTCCGGCCTGGCGCCGTGCAGGAGCGGCACCAGAGACCTTCCGTCGACGAAGTCGGGCACGGACGCGCCGGCCAGCTCGGCGAAGGTCGGCGCGAGGTCGAGGTTGCCCACGAGCTCCTCCCGCACCTGCCCCGCGGGCACGCCCGGACCGCGCACGAAGAGCGGCACGCGGATGTCTTCCTCATAAGCGGTCAGCTTACCGGCGTGCAGGCGGTGCTCCCCCATGTGGAATCCATTGTCCGAGGTGAAGAAGAGGTAGCTGTCGTTCAGCTGTCCTGCCGTGCGCAGCGTGTCGAGGACGTGCTCGAGGAGCTCTCGCACGGCCAGCATCGACTGGAGGCGCCGGCGATAGAGAGCGTCCATCTGCATCTGCTGGCGCGGCCCGAGGAGCGGCTTCGCCTGCACCCAGGCCGGCTTGCCGGACACGTCGGCTTCGTTGTACGAGGGCGGGCGCGGTGCCTTCGCCCCGGGAAAGGCGCCGGCATGTCGGGGCGCCGGCGTGGCGGGCTGATGCGGCGCGTAGGTCGCCACGAAAAGGAAGAAGGGCTGCCGGTCGGCCCCGGCTTTCTGGATGAACCCTGCCGCCTTGCGCGACAGCACGTCGGTCAGGTAGTCCGCCGGCTGATTCCCGTACTTGACCAGGGTGCCGTTCTCGTTGAGCGTGTAGTTGAGCTCGCCGTAGGCATTGCCCGCGGCAGGGCTGTCCCACTCGTTCCAGCCCGGCGGCACGTAGTTCGGGGCCGCGGTGTCGGGATACCCGTTCAGGTACTTGCCCATGAAGGCAGTGCGGTAGCCCGCGGCCTGGAGCCAGGTGCCGACCGTCGACTGTTCTTCTTTCAGCGCATGGAACTTCTCGAAGCCGCCTTCGGGCGGCGTGTTGCCCAGCACCTGGTGGTTGTGCACGTACTGGCTGCGCTGGATCGACGAGCGCGACGGGCAGCAGAGCGACTCGGTCACGAACATATTGGTGAAGGTCACGCCATGGCCGGCGAGGAGGGCATGAAGCTCCGGCATGCGCTCGAGGGTTCCGAGGTTGCGGTCGAGGTCGTCGGTCAAGACGAGGACGATGCTGGGTCTGACCGGCGGGCCGGTCGCGGCCCGTGCCGGCGGCACCGCCGCGAAGGCGTGTTGCAGGAACCAGATCGCCGCTACCGCCGCCAGGGCGGAGAGGGCCGATATGGCGAAGGCGCGCCAACGAGGCAAACGGGAGAGCGTCCCCGGCGTTCTCATCGAAGCTGCCACCGCCTGCGGCGACCCCGAGGCATGTTCCGTTCTAGACCTCCTCCCGCTCTTTCCAACGCGCGGATCGTGCCATTGAGAGCCCCCGCGGTCAAGCTCGCTCGCACCTGCGGCGCTCCTTGTCGAGACCCCGCCGCTCGGCCCACACACAAACACCGAGGGCCCCTTGCGGGGCCCCTGGCTTACTACAGAGAGAACGAAGGATCAGACGCTGGCGGCCGTGGTGACGTCGTACGTCTCCACGCGCGGCGTTCCGTCGAGCATCGGAGAGAGCTTGGCGAGGACCTGAGGATAGGTGTTGGTGTTGTAGGCCTCGGCGCTCGGCCGGTCTTCCCACACGCTGATGCCGATCGTGTGTTGGGGATTGACGAGCGTCAGCTCTTCTTTGAAACCCTTTTGCTGTCTGAGCATTGGGAGGACGTCGTTCGTGAAGACGCTATTGAACTTGTCCGTTTGGCCGGTCTTGACCTGGTAGTGCACGTTGCGAGCGAATTTCATACGTTCGAATTCCTAGCTCCTTGCTTGTTGCGGGAGAGCCCCAGACTACCGGAAGACGCTGCCTGCAAGGGGACGACTGCGCCCTACGTTGGCCACATCAAGATTGTGCAGCAAAGGGGAAATTATCATAGATTTTCGAAAAAGTCCAGACTCCGCAGGTTAGAGACTGGAGAGGTTCGATTCCGGCCGCAGCAGGCCATCCCGAAGGCTTGTAACGGGCACCCCTGTCCGTGCGCCCAAAGAGACAGGACGCGCCGATCCGATCTGCCGGCGCAGGAGCGGAACCATGAGAGCGACCCCAGCCTTCGCAGCGCTGATCTTCCTGTCGTCGGGCCTCGCCCTGCCGCCGGCCAGGGCGCAGACGGCGGCTCGCGGCCCCGAAGCCGCGATCCGGCTGCCGGCGGCCAGACAGTCCTCGGAGGACACGGCCACTTCACCGGCCGCCGCGGTGCTCGCGGCCAGGCCTGCGACCGGCCTCTGCCCGCCCGCGCCCCCGGTTCATGCGTGCCCGCCCTGCGAGGGCGCCAAGCGCCATGTCCTTCCCGATGGCACCGTGGAGACGTTCTATACCGACGGCACGGTCAAACGGGTGCGCCCCGACGGCACTTCGCTCGTCCGCTATGCCGACGGCACGAGCGAGGAGCACACCCAGTCGGCAACCATCTACCGCGACCGGGATGGCAACGTCGTCAGCCAGAAGAGTCACCAGATCATGTTCATGGAAGTGCAGTCCGCCGACCCTCCCGACCCGCCGCCCTTCGGCTCGCAGCTCGCGCGCTGGCTGGTGCGCCACAACGCGGACGTCCTGGCGGCGCTGAGCGCTGTCCTGGCGAACGAGCAGGGCGGTCCGGAGAGCCTGCGCCAGTACCTCGCGGGCGAGAACGGGCTCGATCTCTACGCCCAGATTGCCCGCCGCACCGCGCTGCTCGACCGGCTCCTCGCCCCCTGATCTCTCTAGCCATGAGCCGACGACCTCTGCCGCCGTTGCTGCTGGCTGCCGCCCTCGCGGCGAGTGCCGCCCCGTGCCTCCGAGCCGAGACGACGCCCCAGGGCCCGACCCAGGGTGCGCCGGCCGCCATCTCTCCCAAGGCGCAGCTGGTCAAGCAACTCGCCGCCGCCCCCTGGCATGGAGACGACGGGGGGCAGCCCAGCGAACCCGGACGGCCTCTGAGCGGGGTGAGCGGCGCGAGCGGGGCGGGCGGGGTCCTCCCCGAGGGTCCGCAGCCGGTGTTCGATCGCGCGACCAGCGGGCGGCAGCTCGCCGCGTGGCGCGCCTATTACGACTACCGGATCTCCGGGCTGCGCCACCGTGCGGAGGTGTTCGCCTGGCAGCTCACCTCGTCGCAGATCACCTTCGTCGTCGTGATCTTCCTCGTGCTGGTCGGAATCTTCTTTTCCTGGCTCCAGTTCCGGATCTCTCTCCGGCCGAAGCCGGCGCCCGCCGCGGCCGGCGCAGCCCCATCGGCCGAGACCGCGGTCGCCGCGGCGGTGACCGAGATCTCGGCCAGCTTGGAAGGGATCAAGGTCAGCTCGCCCGTCCTCGGCGTCGTGATCCTGGTGATCTCTCTGCTCTTCTTCTATCTCTACCTGGCCTACGTCTACCCGATCAGCCAGACTTTCTGAGCCGCGCCACAACAATTAAGAAACTCGGTCGTGCGCGAGGGGGAGGGGCGTCCCCTTCCCCCCCGGAGGGGAGGGAAGGGGATCGAGGGGTTGCGGGGGGAGATCCGATAGATTGGAGTCCGCCGTCGCCAGTTAGCGAGCGCTGTTTCATAGTTCGGGGCCGCCCACCGGCGGTGCCAACTAGAACGCCGTGTTGTCGAGACCGCCGCAGAAGTGGCCGGCGGCGTTGCCGTAGGTCTTGACCTTGCCGGTCTGGGTGTCGGTGACGGTGATGGTGTAGGCGAGGTCGGAGAGGGTGCCGTAGAAGACGGCGATGCGGTTGCCGAAATCGATGATCTTGGCGAGCAGCTCGAGATTGCCGCGGTCGGTGAAGTAGAAGGCGCCGGTGATGTCGGAGCCGAGCGGCACCGCGCCGCCCTGGCCGCTCGTGTTGTTGCCCGGGTTGCTCCAGGAGACGGTGAGCTGGAACCGGCCGCCGAGCAGGCAGAGGACGTTCGGGCCGGGCCGGCAGGAACCTCCGGCGTCCTTGGGCAGGGCTGCGGCGCGCCCCAGAGATTCGCTGGACGGCGAGGCGTCAGCCCCGGCCTGCGCCGGGAAATCCAGCACGTGCAGGCGTTCGCTCAGCACGCCCGAGAAGTCGGCTGGCGGAGCCGCGGCAACGCCCGTGGCCTTGGCGCTGCTCGCCGCGCTTTTCGGGAAAGCGGCCTGGTCGATGGCGCCGCAATCGCCGGCGGTGTTGCTGTAGCGCTTGGCCGCGCCGGTCTGCAAGTCGGTCACGATAATGGTGAACTGGAGATTGGTCAGCTCGCCGTAGAACAGCTTGATCACGCTGCCGAAGTCCAGGATCTTGACCAGCAGCTCGACGTTGCCGGGATCGCCGAATGAGAAGAAGCCGGCCTCGTCGGAGACCGGGATCGCGACGCCGTAGCCGTTGCTCTGGTTGTACTGGTTGCGCCAGACCACCTCGACCTTGAAGCGGTGGCTGAAGCGGTCGCCGAGGAGGCAGAGATTGTTGGGACCGTTCTGGCAGTCCTGCGGCCTCATGAAGCTCGCGACCAGCTCCCTGGTGTTGTTGATCGTCTGGTGGTTGTCGCGCTGGTCGGGAATGCCGGTCGGGATGTTCAGGTAGCTGATGTCAGGGTTGGAGTAGTAGTCGATGACCGGGCAGGACGAGCTGGTGCACTGGTTGCTGTACGACATGATGGTGCGGAAATTCTGATCGGAGTAATGTCCGAACGAGAACGGGAAGGAAGCTTCCGAGGGCGGGGCGCCGTTGGCCGGATCGTGCTCGCAACCGAAGTTGTGCCCGAGCTCGTGGGCAAAGGCGAGGATGCCCACGGCACAGAGGCGCCGCACCACCGAGTAGGCGAAGGGCGCGAAATCCGGCGACAGCGCGTCCCGCCGCATTACGTAGCCGATGCCGCAGTACTTGTCCATCTTTTCGACGATCAGCGAGACCAGGTCGGCGCCGACGCTGTTGCGCAGGCGGTCGACCGCGGGGTTGGACGCCAGCCACTCGAGGTCAGTCTGGGAATTTCCGGTCTCGCTGTAGTCGAGCTGCTCGACGTCCACCGGATAGACGCGCGCGCCGATCTGGCTGTTGATGAACCCGCTGTTGGTCAGGTCGATGGCGCTCTGAATGAGCAGCCGGATCTCCGGGATCCCGCCCGCCTTGGCGAGGGCGGAAGGCGTGTAGAGGACCATGAGCGAGACCCTGGTCAGCGGGCCGCCGTCCTTCTGCTTGGGCGGCATGAACGCCTTGGGCAGGATGCCGCCGAGGTCCGGCGCCTGCGCTCCGCCGCAGGGGTCGAATCGGGACTGATCGATCTGCTGCAGCCTGTGCCCCCCGCCGGGGACAGGCATCACCTGGTAGACGGCGGAAGGCATGATGATGAGCCCGGCCATGCGGCGGCCGACGAATGTCAAGGTCGCGCTGCCGGCGCTGCCGTCTTCGCCAAGGACCTTGCCGCGCCAGGTAAAGTCGTTCGGCCCGCGCCGTTCGAAATCGCTGCGCGCCGTCGAGTAGAGGTTGCCATCGAGGAGGGGAAGCAGCAGCTCGGCGGATTCGGCGGCGGCGGCGGCGGAGAAATCGACCGCGATGTCGCGCTCGGCGATCACCTCCGGTGACTGGCCTTCGGCGGCCGCCTTGGGCGCCGCGCCGACCAGGTGGAACAGCTGGCCCTGCGGCGTAGCCGCTGTCCGGTCAGACGGCGCGGTCGCCGCCCGGTCCGGCGGCGTGGGCAGCGGGGGCGGGGCAGGAAGGGCCGCCAGCGCCGGCGAGGCGGCGGCGAGGCTGAGGAGCAAGAGCAGGCGGGTCAATGGCAAGTGCTGGTGACGCATCGGTTCATCGCCTTTCGCCGTGGTGAGTTTCCCGCCCGAATCGCCCGAAAAGCCGAAACAGCATTGCAAATCATAACATCCTAGCGAGGGCGCCGGCCTCGATCAGGAGAGACCGGTCGTTGCACCTCGGGCGGCCCGGGGCGGGCGGCCCTCAGCCGAACTCGAGGCTCGCGGCGGGCTGCTCGGGTCCGACCGTTCCCGCCGCGATGTCGGCCTTGTAGTAGTTCTCGCCGCGCACCGGCGCGCCCGCCACCCGGCGCAGCAGCGCGAGCTGGCCGACATGGGTCAAGGCGTCCGCGACGGGGCCCTGGAAGAGCTTTTCAGGCGGCGACTCGAGCGGCAAGCCGGAGGCCAGGTACTCATCGAAGCGGGCCAGCGCGGCGTAGAAGCGCGCCACTTCGTCGTCCCACGGCAGGGGCGTCGAGTCGTTCCAGGAGCGTCTGCCCTGCGCCAGGGCCAAGCCCCAGTCGAGCAGGTCGCCGACGTGGGCGAGGATCTCGGCGGCGGAACGGGTGCCCGCGGCGCAGCGTGCGGCGGCAAACTCCGGCGGCGCCCCGCGCAGGGTCTTGCCTCCCCGGTAGGCCAGGGTGGCCACTGCGTGGCGAAGGAGAAGGCGTGCTGGATCGGTCGTGGAAGGCATTTGGGGATCTCCTGGTGGGTTCTAGCCCGGCTCCGCGGTCTCGGAGCCGAGGTCGGGTTCGCCGCAGCGGCCCAGGATCTCGGCACGGACGGCGGCGCGCAGAACCACGGCGGCGTCCCAGCCGGCGGCCTGGGGACGCAGCGGTGGACAGACCGTCACCTCGACCGCGCCGCGGCGGAAAAAGGGGCGGTCGCCGCGCAAGACATGGCGGGTGCCGCGGATCACCACGGGAACGATCGGAATACCGGCCTGTGCCGCGGTGACGAAGGCGCCCATGCGGAACGGGCGCAACCCGGGCCGGCGGCGGAAGGTGCCCTCGGGGAAGACGGCCAGCGACTCGCCCTTGCCGAGCGCCGCCAGCGTCTTGTCGGTCTCCCCGGCGGCCCGGCCGAGGTCGAAGCGCTCGACGAAGAGCGCGCCCAGGCGGCGCAGCAGCACGCGCGATAACAGGTGGTTCTCGAGCTCGCGCTTGACCACGTAGGCGAACCTGGCGGGAAGCACGGCGGTGAGGACGAGGCCGTCGAGGTAGCTCGCGTGATTGGCGGCGACGATGCAGGGCCCTGGCCGCGGCTCCGGCCCGCCCGCCTGGAGAAGGTTCTCCAGGCCGGCGGCGCGCAGCGGGATGCCGGCCAGGCGGAAGAGGAGCCGGGCGGTGCCGCGCGCCAGGCGGCGGCGCCGCTCCAGGCCCGGAAGCAACGCCGCCGCTGCCCACATCGGCAGGGTGACCAGGCCGAAGACCAGCCAGCAGTAGCCGCTGTAGAGCAGACCGCCCGCGGCGCGGACCGAGCGTGTGACCTGCGTCCTCGCCGCCACTGCGGCCAGGCGAACGAGCTGCCACCAGAGGGCGCCGCGGCCGCCCGGGGCGCCGAGCCGGCCGGCCAGGTAGAGCTCGCTGCAGGCCGCCCGCCGCACCTTGCCGCTAGACGTCTTGGGCACGCCGTGGGGAGCCGCGACGACGACGTCGTCGGCCGGCTCGCCGAGGAGGTCGACGGTCACTCTCTGAATCGCTTCGCCCAGGCGCTCGCGCGCCGCCGCTTCGCGCTCGCGGCTCTCGGCCACCACCACCAGGCGCTCGGTGCCGGTTGCCGGGTCGGGGCTGCCGAAAGCCACCACGCACCCCTTGCGCACGCCAGGCACCTCGCTCACCGCCGCTTCCAGCTCGTGCGGGTAGATGTTGCGTCCGGCGCGGATGATGATGTCCTTGACGCGGCCGGTGACGAAGATCTCGCCGCCGGCGATGTAAGCCCGGTCTCCCGAATCGAGCCAATCGCCATGGCGCAGGCGCCGCGTCGCCTCGGCATCGCGGAAGTAGCCGCTGGCCGCCGAGGGGCCGCGGAACTCCAGCCTTCCCTCTTCGCGCTCCCCGGCCTCGCGGCCGGCGGAGTCGACGATGCGCACCTCGTGGCCGGGCAGGGGGAAGCCGCAGCCGGCAAAGCGCAGGACGCCCGGCTCGCCGGGCGGGGCGGCGATGGCGCGGCCCGCGCGCTCGAGCGGCTCGCGCCGCACCGTGTCGATCGCCGGTCCCCGGCCGAGCGGCGGAAAGGCAAGGGCCAGCGAGCATTCGGCGAGTCCGTAGACCGGCGCCATCGCCTCGGCGCGGAAGCCGTAAGGCGCGAAGCGCGCGGCGAAGCGCCCGATGGCATCGGGGCTTACGGGTTCGGCGCCGTTGAGCGCGAAGCGCCAGGAGCTGAGGTCGACGCCCGCGAGCTCGGCGTCCTCGATCTTGCGGGTACACAGCTCGTAGGCAAAGTTGGGGGCGGCCGAGAGCGTGCCGCGGTGACGCGACACCGCCTGCAGCCAGCGGGCCGGCCGCGCCAGGAAGGTGAGCGGCGACATGAGGGCCAGCGGCATGCCGTAATAGAGGCTGGCCATCCAGGCGCCGATCAGCCCCATGTCGTGATAGAGCGGCAGCCAGCTCACCACCGCGTCGCCGGGGCCGATCTCGACCGCCTGGCCGATGGCGCGCAGGTTGGCGAGCAGGTTGGCATGGGTGAGGATCACCCCTTTGGGCTTTCCCGTGCTGCCAGAGGTGAACTGGAGGAAGGCGATGTCGCCGCCGGCGACCGGCGGGAGCGGCCGGTCCCCCGCGGCGGCCGCACGGCCGAGCGGGGCTTCGAGATCCGCCATCGTCAGCACCCGGCGCAGCCCGGGAACTTGCGCGCGCAGCAGGCGCGCCACCGCCAGCACCTCCGGAAAGGTGATCAGGGCCACCGCCTCGGCGGTGCGCAGGATGCCGGCCTGGCGTTGCAGGTGATCCGCGATCTGGCTGCGCCGCGCGGGGGGATAGAGCGGGACCGGCACCGCGCCGGCATAGAGGGCGGCGAAGAAGGCGGCGAAGTAGTCGAGGCCGCTGGGCAGCATCAGGGCGACTGCCTGGCCCGGCTCGACCCCGAGGGCGATCAGCCGCGCCGCGGCGCCGCGCGCCCGCCCCGCCAGCGCGCCGTAGGTCAGCTCCTCGGCGGGTCCCTCGCCGGGATAGAAGCTGATGTGGCGGCGGCCGGCATGGCGCTCGGCGTGCCAGGCAAGGACCTCGATCAGGGTGCGAGTGGAGTCCGGCGCCGCCTCGGCCGGCGGCTGGAGCGGATAGGAAGCCGGGTCGGTGCCCGGCTGGGTCGCATACGTCGGGTCACTGCCCGCGACGCCCGCGGCGGCCAGGACCTGGAGGAGGTCGCCGAGGGTGTCCGCGCCCAACGCCTGCTCGGGGAGAGTGACGCCGCCAGCCCGCTCGAGGCGCCGCACCAGCTCGGCCCGGCCCAGGCTGTCGAGGCCGAGGTCGCGCTCCAGCGAGGTCTCGCGGCCGACGCCGCGCGGCGCCTTGCCCTGCGGGTGCACCTCGCGCGCGAGCTCGGCCGCGATGCGCAGCACCGCCTCGTCGATGGCAAGCGGCGGCGGCGCCGCCAGGGTCTTTTCCGGTGCGCTTGCCGTCATCGCCGCTTCAACCTACCCTGCTCTCGCCCCGAGCACAAGGCGGCGAAAACTCAGCGGCCGATTCCGCGTAGAAGAAACCTTCAAAGGGAGAAGACCGTGACCAAGATCCTCGCCTGCTTGATGACCGCAGCCGCCTTGCTCTGCGCCGCGTCGGCGCGCGCCGCCGACGAGCCGGCCGGCGACGAGGCCAAGAACTCCAAGTCCCAGGAAAAGAAGGCGGAGCCCAAGCCCGAGCAATCGGTCACCCGGCACAGCGTGACGATCGGCGGCAAGGCGATCGCCTACACCGCCACCGCCGGCACGCTGATCGTCCGCAACGCCAAGGACGAGCCCACCGCCGCAGTCGGCTACACCGCCTATGTCAGGGACGGGGCGGACCCGGGCAGGCGGCCCATCACCTTCGCCTACAACGGCGGGCCGGGCTCCTCGTCGATCTGGCTGCACCTGGGCGCGCTGGGGCCGCGCCGCATCGTCACCGCCGACGCCCGCCCGACTCCGCCGGCGCCCTATCGCCTGGTGGACAACGCCTACAGCGTCCTCGACAAGACCGACCTGGTGATGATCGACCCGGTGGGCACCGGGCTCAGCCGCGCGGTGGGCAGCGCCAAGGACAAAGACTTCTGGGGGGTCGATCCGGACATCGAATCGGTCTCCCGCTTCATCGAGCAGTACGTCAGCGACAACGGCCGCTGGAACTCGCCCAAGTACCTGCTGGGCGAGAGCTACGGCACGGCCCGGTCGGCGGGCGTGGTCGATTACCTGCAGACGCGCGAGAACATGGCGTTCAACGGCGTCATCCTGGTCTCGGTCGCCCTCGACGTCGAAGCCATTTTCGTCTGGCCGGGCAACGACCGGCCGTATGCCTTCCTGGTGCCCACCTTCGCGGCGGTCGCCGCCTACCACCATGCCCTGCCCCATCCGCCTGCCCAGCTCGGGCCTTTCCTCGACGAGGCGCGCAGGTTCGCGCTCGGCGAGTACTCGGCAGCCCTGCTCAAGGGCGACTCCCTGAGCGACCAGGAGCGCGACGCGGTGGCCGAGAAGCTGCACGAGCTCACCGGCCTCTCGGTGGACTTCATCAAGAAGTCCAAGCTGCGCGTGCGCGAAAGCCTCTTTACCCAGGAGCTGCTGCGCGAGCACCACGCGACAGTGGGCAGGCTCGACGCCCGATTCACCGGCGTGACCTTCGATCTCCTCGCCGAGGACTCCGAGTACGACCCGCAGGATGCCGCCATCAGCGCGGCCTTCACCGCCGCCTTTCTCGACTACTACCACCGCGAGCTGAAATTCGGCCAGGGCAAGACCTACAACGTTCAGAACCTCGAAGCCAACGAAGCGTGGGAGTGGAAACACCGTATCCGCGGCTTCGGGCAGCTCCCATTCCCCGGTGTGGGACCCAATCTCGCCCACGCCCTGGGTTTCAACCCGAACCTGCGCGTGCTGGTGGTCAACGGCACCTACGATCTGGCCACTCCGTTCCTGGCCACCGAGTCGATGATCGATCACCTGGGCCTGGAAAAAGACCTGCGCTCCCACATCCAGAGCAAGTACTACGAGGCCGGCCACATGATGTACGTCCACGAGCCCTCGCTCCAGCAGCTCAAGGGCGACCTCGCGGCCTTCTACGACTCCACCAGCGCTAGTTCGAGATTACCGGGAGAATAGAAGCCTAACCCACTCGGGCCGTACCTTTGGCCTTGGCTGACCTCGCGCGGTCGAGAGGAGTCTGCTGGAGGACTCGGCTCCAAGGCGCACCTCCGCCGGCCAATCTAGGGCAGAAGGAATCCTCAGAAACGAGGCAGGTTTAGCCTGAGCTTATGCGGCGACCTGCTGGGCATCCCACGCCGCGAGGTCCACCCCAGGTTGAAAGATTGCCGCAGTGGAAGGGATGCCGGCGGCTCCTGCGGTCCCAGAGTAACGAGGCTGGGGCACAGGAGCCGGGTATTTGAGCGGGTGAGGAACAGCGCTACCAGGAACCCGAGAGCGGTGACCCGGTAGCTATGGTTTTGGGGCCAGCGCTCGATCAGGCTGTGGAGGCAAAGCTGCCGGAGGTCGTAGGTCATCTGCCCGGGCCGGAGATCGCGACCGAGCAGAGCACCCACTTGCGGCACAGGTCACGGTGGGCGAATTCCCGGAGCAGCAGGCGGAATAGCACGAGGGCGCTCAGGAGGGCCAGGACGCGCTCATCCCCAAAACGCATCGGAGGCGGCCGGCACTGGACGGAGACGGCAAGACAAAGACCTATTGATGTAGTATTCACCTGGCTACGATTCAAGCCGGATCTTGAGCGAGCCCCTTCCACTTTGTAGGAACGAGACCCGGAGAGACCGCGATCATCGAGGCGCACCAGTCATGCACGTCAAGGCAGCCCATCCGGTAAAACGACTCGAGGATCTCTCGAATATGCAGCTCGTCACGCTGACACTCTTCGCCCTGGGTGGCAACCATCACAAAGTCGATACTGAAGACATCGCGATCCGAGCTAGCCAACTCGCTCCCGGCCGGTTCTCGTGGACGAAGTATCCCCAGCAAATCAGCCTTGAGCACGTCCGCGTGTACCTTAGTGACGCCAAGAAAAAAGGGCCTGGCGGTGGCCTCATCGTCGGCAGCGGCACGAAGGGATGGAGCCTAACCGCTGCGGGAGTCGCCTGGGCTTCCCGTCACGAAGACCTCCTCGCGCGAGTCGCCGAGCCGCATCGCCGTCAGGACCACGCGATGCAACGTAGGATTCGTCTGGAGACGGCGAGGATTTCTGAGCTCCCCGCGTGGGAGAAGTATCTTGAAGGGGCGCCTGTAAGCCTGCGGGAGGCCGAGGCAGTCTTTCGGAGCAATCCATACGCATCCAAGGAGCGTCGCCACGAGCTTGTCGAGCGGATGAAAACGCTGTTCTTCCGCAATGCTGACTTGCTCCCATTTCTCGAGGTGATGGGCCAGGCGGTTCTCCAACGCTCCGGAGTACCAACATGACTGAGAATAGGGATCTGACAGTACGAAGCCACGTCGGCCGCGACCTACTCCAATCCGCTGCCGTCTTCCGAAGTGACCGAAAGGTCGTCTGGGAGTACGTAGCGAACAGCCTCCAATATACCGACGCGCGACATCCTCCGGCAGTCGCGGTTCATCTCAACGAGCGGACAAAAACCATTCTCATAACCGATAATGGACGCGGCATGGATCTCGCGGACCTGCAACACTTCTTCACCATGCATGCCGAGAATCGCGAGCGTCTTTCGGGCCGGATTGGGCGTGGCCTGTTCGGTACTGGAAAGTCGGCGGCCTTTGGAATCGCCGACATCCTACAGGTAACTAGCGTAAAGGACGGACTACGCTCCGCTGTTCGCCTGCGCCGCTCTGAGATCGAAAACATGATCGATGGAAGACCCGTTCCGGTCGAAGTCCGCGAGGTCGAGGAACCTACTGACGAGCACAACGGGACGAAGATCCAGATATCTGGAATCCATCTCAAAAAGATCGATCGCGCAGGGATTATCGCTTATATTGAGCGCCATCTTGCTCGGTATCCCAGGGACGTCGAAGTCTTCGTTGACCACCACGAGTGTAGATTCAAAACTCCCGAGGAGGCAGAGTCTTACGAATTCCGAACCACCGATATATGTCGCATAGTTCTCGGTGACGTCCGCCTTATCATCAAGGTAGCTAAGGGACCGCTCGAGGAAGACCTCCGCGGTGTGCAGGTTTTTTCGTATGGAAACTGGCATGCAACTACGCTCGCAGGCTGTGAGGGCTCCAAGATGTCCGAGTATATCTTCGGAGAGATTGACGTTCCAAATCTCGAAGACTACGGAGGTCCCATCCGCCCATTCGACAACACCCGTTCCGGCGAGCTGAATCCTAACAACCCGGTCGTCGAGGCCTTGTTCGCCTTCGTCGGTCCCGCAGTCGAAACAGTTAGACGCCAGTTACTCGATCGCGAAGGTCGGCGCGCGCAAGAGGAGGAGGCTCGCAAGCTTGCCAAAGAGGCCGCCCGCATAGCCGAGATCTTGACCGCCGACTTCGCCGAGATCGCGGCGAAGATCCGCAAGGCCCGTGCCATAGCCACGGGTAAGCAGGATGGTGAGGCCGGCAACGAGGACGGCATCTGGAGCCAAGGAGGGGATATTCCCGCGATGCCAGCGGAACTGCCACCAGGAGAGAGGGAGCGGAAGGATTCGCTCGATGACCCGCGACCTTTCGCTAAACCGGTTGTTCCGGAAGACAACGGACAGACCACAGGGCAGCGTGGAACGGGCTCGGGAACGAAGCGCAGCAAACGCGGAGGCTTTAATGTTGAGTACAAGAACGCGGGGGAGGCCGAGTACAGAGCGCTTTTCGTGCCTGACCATCGGACTATCCTTATCAACCTGGATCATCCCCAGATTGCCGCAGCTTACAGATCCGGTGGTATCGAAAACCCTGCGTTCACCAGGCTGACATGGGAGGTGGCATCATCGGAATACGCTCTTGCGTTGTCACAGGAGGTCGCCGAGCCTTACACGTCGCCGGAGGAGGCGCTCTTCGAGGTGCGCGAGACGATGGACCGTGTCTCACGCAGACTCGCATCGCTCTATCGGCCCGATGTCTTCTCGAAAGAGGGATAGTCTCTGCGCTCCGCGACTTGGCCGAGAATCGGCTATCCATTGCTCCCGAGCGCGCTACGGACGGCTTGGGTCGCGGAGCGCCTCCCGCGGTCGCTGTGTCAGGCAGGCGGATTGCCGGAGTCCACGCGGCTTGGGGAACTCGATGAGACCATTTGGCGACGGATACCCGAGTCGTCTGTTGCGCGCGTTGCCGAATACGTTTTGCAGCTGGTTGAGACTCGAATCCAACAGAGACCACTCGGCCTGGAGGCCCGCCTGCCTCTGTTTGAGCCTGCGAGCACACCGACATTTGATCCAAACGCTTTAGATCTTTCCCAGCGCGCCAGGAAAGCACTCGCACGGGAGGGATGGCTGCACGCGACCCAGCGTCGACTCGCCGACGTCTCCTTCCAAGATCTGCTCTCACTTCGTGGCGCCGGATCCCGGTCGGTCCTGGAAATCGCAACAGCCTTCGAGCACGCGGCTTACAGGGAGCACACCGAAGTTGGAGTAGCACCTTCTGGGCAACAAGATAAAGTCCTTGCCATTTACGGCCGCGAGACCCAGCTCGCCAGGCAACTGGCTGAGCTCGAGGAGCAGTTTCCCCTCGACTCGATATCCGCGAAGGACCCGCGCTTAAGAGGCCTCTCAATTCCTGGCCTCGGCGCCCGCCTCGGCGAGGTGCTCAAGGACGCAATCATTCGATCTCACTCGTCTCCAGCGGGCTCAGTTGAGATTGCCCTGAACGAAGTGAGAACGGCTCTCACCCGCCTTTCTGAGGAGAATCTTGAGGAGAGCCTTGCACGTCTCGCCTCCGCTTGCGTGAATCGCCCTCACTTTCCAGCACTGATGCGGCGCCTAGGATGGGACGGAGGCGGCGGCTGCACACTCGACGAGGCAGGTCGCATGAGCGGAGTCACCCGAGAGCGCATTCGCCAGGTCGAAAACAACATCCGGAGGAGATGCCAAAATGTCTCGTACTTTCCACAGCTGGACACTGCACTCGATCTTCTCATTAAGGCTTCTACCGATCCTGTCATCGATCTAGCGAGCATGCTGAGAGAACAGGGGCTTGTTACCGGGGTTTTCGATCCCCACGGCGTCCTGACAGCCGCAGATCTCTGCGGAAGAAGAGACGTGATTGAAGCCTTGCCAAAGGCGCGCGGAAGAGTGCGCCAAGGTCTTGCATACCGCGAACCATTCAGAAAGTGTCTGGCTGATTTGAAAGCGCTGAGCCATGTGGCAAGGGTAGAAGAGATTCAAGCAAGGCTGGAAGAGGATCATGGTCTTCAGCTCCCGCTCGAGGCGGTTCGCGCGCTCTTGGTGGGCGAAGGCAATGTCGTTTGGCTGGACCCTGACAAGAGCTGGTTCTGGCATCCAGCCGGTCTGGGAGGCACGCGGTATCTCAATTATGCTTGGAAGGTATTCGCGGCAGTCCCCAAAGGCGTCGAGGTTTCTCTCGAAACGCTTCGCGAGGGCGTGTTCCGGCCTTATCGGTGCGGCGGCCAGACATTGCCGAGAGAAATCCTAGCAGAATTGTTGCGCAGTGCGGGGATTGAGATCGAAGGCGGGTTAGTCAAGGTACCTGCCAACCTGCCCAGACGGGTTTTGAGTGCTAGTGATCTAGCACTCGTAGAAATCCTCCGTCGTGCTACCGGTGTGGCCCATCTCTCGCAAATCCGGACCGCCTGGGCGCAGACGGGGTTCAGCCTGACGACCCTTGGCATGGCTCTTCAGAGTGCTCCTTACATCCAGAGACTTGCGCCAGCCATTTACAGTCTTCGCGGGAACCCCGTGGACCCGACTACCGTCGCGCGTCTGCTCACGAACAAAAGGCTGCATGGACGGTTTCAGAAGGATCATGGCTGGACTGCAGCCGGATGCATCTGGATCGCATATCGGGTGACTCAGGGTCTCCTGATGTCAGGAGTTGTAAGCGTTCCGCCAGGAGTTAAGAAGATCGTGAATAGCAGGCGCTTCCGACTTATCGATATTGCTGATTTGCCGGTGGGTGTGCTTGTGGTTAGCGAAACCGGTTCGGCATGGGGGTTTAGTCCGTTCATCCGGCGACGAGGGGTTCAAGAAGGGGACACGCTTGTGCTCGTACTGGATCTGCGATCGGGCGTCGCACGCTTAGACGTTGGGGGACAGCCTTTGCTGGAAAGATATCAGCAACAGCAGGCGTTTGTCATTGGCGAGCCGAGCCAACCAAAGTCGCAAGAAGAATCCGAAGCGCATTAGACCAAGTGCGGAAGCAGGACACGCCTGTCAGGGCTCTTCGGAGGGATCACAATGCGCTGGTCCGACTCCACCACTACTCCGTCACCCGCGCCAGCGCGATAACGCCCGGGCGCGGTCGGTGCGGCCGAGCGCGGCGGCGCGGCCGAGCGCGGTGGCCAGGCCGTTCCATGCGGAGCCGCTCAAGGGCCCGAGGACGCGCGCGGCGGAGAGATCGATCGTCAGCTGCTGCGTACGCCCGCCGGCGGCGACGGCGTCGACAGCGATCTCATCGTAGCGGCGGCCGAGGTACCAGTCTTGGATCGTGAGCTCCCAGCCGGCGTGCGCCAGCGCCGCCCGGTTCATGCTTCGGGCCGCCTGCTCGCGATTCAGGCCATACGCGAGCTCGGCGCCGGCGCCGGGCGGCACGTTGCGCAGGGCGAGCGCGGCCAGCGGCTGCCCGCTGGCGGCATCGATCGCCCAGCCACGGGCAAAGAGGAGGCCGCCCGCGGGCTGATAGGCGGCCAGCTCCACCGCCAGCTCGGCCCGCGGATTGCCGCCACCCGGCTGCGCCGGCGCCGTGTACGTGCCGGGCTCATCCCAGAAGAACAGGTCGCCCAGCGGCGTGGGCGTCGCGGGCACGCCGTGCCGGCGGCCTCTCAGGTAGGCATCGGCGACGGGCACGCGCAACGCGTCCGGGATGTCGAAGTCCCCGAGCGCGCCATACCCCTGAGGCAGGAGCAGCGCTTGCGGGCGGCTGGCGCGCAGCTCCTCGATCAGCTCGGCTTGACGCGGCGGCGTGTACGCGCGGGCCAAGGCGTAATAGCGGGTCGGCAGCGGCAGGCGAAAACGGACGTGATACCAGGGAGCCGCGTCGGCGATCACCAGCCGGCTCACCCCGTGGGAGCGCAGCATCGCCTCCACGGCGCAGGTCTCGGCGATGAAGGCGCGATTGGCGGCGAGCCGGCTTTCGCCTGGCGTGAACATCCGGTCGGCGCAGGCGCCGGCCGGCGGGTTGGCGGCCAGGTGCTCGACCAGGCCATGCCAGCGCTCGCGCGCCGCGGCGGCGAGGTCGGCCGGGCCGCGCGAGCTGGGGATCTGGATGCGGAGATTCTCGAAGCCGAGGAGCGCGACAAGGGCAACGACGGCGAGGGTCGATCCTCGCCGGCTCCAGGACCAGCGGTCGCGCCAGCCGGCGATGGCGAGACAGGAGGCGGCGAGCAGCGGCAGGGCGCTCCACTGCAGAACGTGGAAGGCGTCGCTGCGATCGAGCGCGCTCTTGGTTGCCGCCGCCGCGAAAAACGCGACGAAAATGAGCTGCGCCGCGCGCTCGGACTCTACAGGCAGGCGCGGCCGTCGGGCCAAGATCTCGCGCAGCGTCTGGACGAGAAGCAGCAGGGTCAGAAGCAGCCGGGCGAGCGCCAAGCTCAGCCATTGCGCCTCGTCGGGCGACCGCGCGACTCCCCGGCGGGTCCAGGGCAAGGGAATCCCCACCGCGTCGCGGTGATATCTGGGCAGGTCCCGGAGGGTGAAGGCGTACCACTCGGCGCCCGGCCAGCCGAGGACCAGGCGAGCGGCGCCAAGGACCAAGGCGGCGCCGGCAAGAAATCGAAGGGCGCTCCGGCTGAAGGTCTTGACGGCCCGGGCGAACGGCTCGCCTGCCGCGACGAGGTCGCGATAGGCGATGACGGCCAGGGCCGCAAGGCAGCCGTACAGCGCCGTCTCGACGCGAAAGAGGTAGGCCAGACCGAAACAGGCGCCGGCCACGAGATGGCGCGGCCGCGACGAGGTCACGACGACAAATCCAAGGACGACGAAGAGCAGCCTGCCGAGCTGGTCCAGCGCGCTCGTGCCGGCGACGGTCTGCGGCTGCTCGGTCAGCAGCGGCGCAAACGCCAGGACGAGGCAGGCCGCAAGCGCTTCCCGGCGCGAGCCGAGAAGGCGGCGGGCGAGAAGATAGGCAGCGACGACGCCGAGACCGCAGCACGACGCCCACGCCAGCGCGACCGGCGAGGTCCCGATCTTCCCGGTGGCGAGGATCCACAGCGCCGCGAGGCCGCTGTCGTGAAAACCGTGCGGCCAGATGACGGTCGCGAAGGGACGTCCGCCATGCAGCAGGTCGAGCGCGGTGCTCAGCACCTCGCCATGGTGAAAGGTATCGATGCTCAGGAGAGGCGGCCCGACGGTGAAGGCGAAGACCGAGCACGCGAGCGCGCCGACGAGCAAGGCGGCGGCCGGGCCGGAGATCGCGCCGGCACCCGCCGCGGCCTGGCGCCGCCCGTCCCGGCAGGCACCGATCGACGTCGCGAGCACCGCCGCGGTGAGGAGCTGGGGCCAGCCGGAGACCAGGGGGAGGACGGGAGACAGGACCGCGACGAGAACGAACCCGAGGACGGCAACGAGCACGCCGGCAAGGAGGCCGCGACGCGATCGGACCAGCCATTGCGTCGCCGCGCCCGCGGCCAGCGCGCCCGCAACCGCGGCCGCCTCGACGTTCTTCCCGTAGCCCTCGAAGTAAGGCATTCCGGCGGCCCGCCATCGCGGTGATATGGTCAAGGCCAGGGCAAGGCCCACCGCCGCGGCGACGCCGACAGGAACGACCACCTCGGCGAGCACGCGCCGCGCCGCCAGGTTCCAGAATGAGTCAGAGCGACCCCCGATTCGAGGCATTCGAGGAGTTCTACGCGGTGTACCTGGCCGACCACCGCCACCCGGTCAATCGAGCCCTGCACCTGCTCGCCAAGCTCCTTGCGATTGCCGGGATCGTCGCCGCCGTGGTCGAACGCAGTTTTCTCCTGCTGCTCGCCGTGCCCATCCTCGCCGTGGCCCCCTGCTGGATCGGGCACCTCCTGCTCGAGGGCAACCGGCCGGTCTCCTGGAGACAGCCGTCCGCGAGCCTGCTGGGCACGCTGCACGGCTGGCTTCGGCGCCCGCTTCAGCGCCGGCCGGCGCAGCCTGCCAGGGGAGGCCGCGCGTACTACAGCTTCCTGGCGGACCTCAGGATGTGCGGCGAAATGCTCGCCCGCAAGGACTCGCCCCGCTTCTCCAAAGAGCCGACATAGTCTTTCGCACCGCGCAACTGGTCGTGGAGGTGACTGTACCAGAAGCGCCCGCCGCGTCCGAGGACGTCGAGGTTCTCGATCTCCGCCAGCGCTTCGCCGATCACCTCGACGTTCTCGGCGTAGTCGAGCGAGTAGACCGGGTAGGCATTGAGCATCATCCGGGTCTCGCGAGCGAGGACCGCGCGCGGCTCGAGCAAGCCGATTCCGGCAAGCTCGGAAACCACCCGCTCGGCGAGCAGGCCGCCGTCGAGGTCGTAGAGGTCATCGCCTGTCGAGCACGGCACTTCGATGACCAGGCCAGTCTCGCCCGCCGGCGCCATTGCGGACGAACGGTTCTTCGGCTCGGAAATGCGGGATACGGCCAGGCGCGGATCGGGGAAGTAGATCGTCGCATTCCGCGAGTGCCGGGGGATGGCGAGGCGCAGGAAGACCAGCCGGATGTGGCGGAAACGCAACTGCGCCGCGGCGCGCCGAGCCGCGGCGGGCAAGGCCTCGCCGAGGCAGCGAACCAGCGCCGTCAAGGGCAGCGTGCTGACGACGCGGCCGGCAACCGGGTGGGTCGGGTGCCCGGCGAACCGGATACCGCGGATGGCGACGCCCTCGCGGTCGAGCCCGGCAACTTCGCGCGACGTGTGGAGACGGTCGGCCGGCAGGCCGGCGGATAGCCGCGTCGCGATCGAGCCGTAGCCCTTGCGCGGATAGAGGAACGAGCCGTCGAGGTGCCCGCGCCTGCGGCGCGGCAGGAACAGCTCCGAGAGCAGCGACCGCAGGCCGAGTCCGGCGAGGCGGCGGGTGGCGACGTCGGGGGCCAAGGCCCCGGCCGGCAGGCCCCAGAGCTTCTCCGCATAGGAGATGAGCAGCGGCTGCCCGAGGCTGCGGCCATAGCGGTTGGTTGCCAGATCCTCGAAGCTCCGCTCGGGCCGCGGGCGCCAGCGGGCCTTGAGGATCTCGGCGCCGACCTGCACCGCCTCGCCGACGCCGCGGCCGCGCACCCAGTTGAGCGGAGTTGGCGGAAAGTCGATGAAGCGGCCGCGGTCGTAGATCTGGCTGGGCGATCTGACGCGAGCGAGATCCTGGCCCATCAGCCGCAGCAAGTCCCCCGTGATCTCGTGGTCACGGTCGTGGAAGCGGTGCGCCCCGGAGTCGTAGAGGTGGCCGCCGCAGCTGTAGGTGCGGCAGAGCCCCCCAAGCTCCGCCGCGCGCTCGAACAGGGCGAATGAGATGCCGCGTTCCTGCGCGTAGTGGGCGACCGCGAGGCCCGCGGGGCCGCCGCCGAGGATAGTGAGGTCGTCAGGCGTGGCGCGAGTGTATCAGGCCGCAGGGATTATCATCACCCGGCCACCAGCCCTGGCGAGGAAGCCCGGCGGGCGCGGTACCACCTGAACCATTGGCGGGAGCGCCGCCGGCAACGGACGCGAAATCGCGGCACTTTGCGCTCTGTGCCGGTCGGTATGTCCAGTCCCCGCCGTCACGAAACCCCGGAAACAGCTTAGAATGGACGTCATGAACATCGGTGCAGAAGCGCTCTTGGACTCAGCCCTCAAGCTGCCCAGGGAACATCGCGCTCGGCTTGCCGCAGAGTTGATCGCCAGCCTCGACGGCACCCCCGACGCGGGCGTCGAAGCGGCCTGGGACGAAGAGATCGAACGTCGCATCCAGCGTGCGGACCAGGGGGAGGTCCAGCTTCTCGACTGGAACGGCGTCAAGTCCGAGGTCGCGCAGACCCTGAAGCGCCGTTGACCGGGCGCATCCGTTTCCACCCGGCTGCCCGCGACGAGTTCCGCGAGGCGATCATCCGATTCCCCTACGTTCTTGTTTTCGAGCTCCGAGCTGACGAATGTGTCGTTTGGGCGGTAGCGCACACGCGCCGGCGCCCAGGATTCTGGCGCAGTCGAATCTGACCTTCAGCCCGGCCCGGCCTGGGTGAACGAGGACCCCATGGCGCATGCCGGGTGGATTATCATGGCGCGGCCACCAGCCCTTGCGAGGAGAGCCCGATGCCGACCGGCTCGCGCCAACGAGACACACAGCTTGCTTCCGCTGCCGCGCTGCTGGCGGCGGCCACGTTGCTGATCGCCGCCACGCTGCCCGCCGCCGAACCCGCGCAGCGGGCGAGCCCGGCGGGCGCGGCGCCGTCTGGGCCATCTGAACCATTGGCGGGAGCGCCGCCGGCAACGGCCGCAACGGCCGCGGTGGGGGCGATGCTCGGGTTCGCCGACGCTCACGCGGCCGAGCAGCGCGCGCTCGAGGCGCGCTTCGACGCCGCGCTGGAGCGGCAGAACATGCGGCAGTGGCTGCAGCGGCTGTCGGCGCGGCCCCACCACGTCGGCTCGCCGTACCAGAAGGAGAACGCGGATTTCCTTGCCGGCCTCTTCCGCTCCTGGGGTTACGAAGTGCGGATCGAGGAGTTCCGGGTGCTCTTCCCCACTCCCAAGGAGCGCCTCCTCGAGATGGTCTCGCCGCAGCGCTTCACCGCCTCGCTCGCCGAGCCGGCGATCGCGGAGGACGCGACCTCGGGCCAGGCCGCCGAGCAGCTGCCGACCTACAACGCCTACTCGATCGACGGCGACGTCACTGGCGATCTGGTCTACGTCAACTTCGGAGTGCCCAAGGACTACGAGGACCTGGAGCGGCGCGGCATCGACGTCAAGGGCAAGATCGTGATCGCCCGCTACTTCGGTTCGTGGCGCGGAATCAAGCCCAAGGTGGCGGCCGAGCACGGCGCAATCGGCTGCATCATCTACTCCGATCCACACGAGGATGGCTACTTCGCCGGCGACGTCTATCCCCGGGGCGGCTATCGCAACGAGCGGGCGGTTCAGCGCGGCTCGGTGGCGGACATGCCTCTCTATCCCGGCGACCCGCTGACGCCGGGCGTGGGCGCCACGCCGGAGGCCAAGCGCCTCGACATCAAGGACGCCAGGACCCTGACCAGGATTCCGGTGCTGCCGATCTCCTATGGCGACGCCCTGCCGCTGCTGCGGGCGCTGGGCGGACCCATGGCGCCGGCGGCCTGGCGGGGCGCGCTGCCGATCCCCTATCACCTGGGCCCCGGCCCCGCGCGGGTCCACCTTCGGGTCGCCTCCGACTGGAAGCTGGTGCCGGCCTACGACGTGATCGCGCGGCTGCCCGGCGCGGAGCGGCCCGACGAGTGGGTGATCCAGGGCAATCACTACGACGGCTGGGTCAACGGCGCCACCGACCCGCTGTCGAGCGAGGTCGCCATGCTCGAGGAGGCGCGGAGCATCGGCCTGCTGGTCAAGGGAGGGTGGCGCCCCAAGCGCACCATCGTCTTCGCCTCGTGGGACGGCGAAGAGCCCGGCCTCCTGGGCTCGACCGAGTGGGCCGAGACCCACGACCGCGAGCTGCGCGACAAGGCGGTCATCTATCTCAACTGCGACTCGAACGAGCGCGGCTTCCTCGCCGCGGGCGGCTCGCATACCCTCGAGAGGCTGGTCAACCAGGTGGCGGCGGAGGTCATCGATCCGGAAAAGAAGATCAGCGTCGCCCAGCGCCTGCGCGCCAGCCTCCTGGTCGACGGCAGCGTCGAGGAGCGCAAGGAGGCCAGGCAGGGCGGCGACCTGCGCATCGCCGCTCTCGGCTCGGGCTCGGACTTCACGCCCTTCTTGCAGCACCTGGGCATCGCCTCGCTCGACCTGGGCTACGGCGGCGAAGGCGAGTACGGACAGTACCATTCGATCTACGACAGCTTCGATCACTACGTCCGCTTCATGGACCCGACATTTCAGTACGGCGTCGCCCTGGCCGAGACCGCCGGCCGCGTGGTGCTGCGCATGGCGGCGGCCGACCTGCTGCCGTTCGAGTTCTCGCGCTTCGCCGACACCGTCGGGCGCTACGTCAAGGAGGTCGAGGAGCTCGCCGACCACCAGCGCGAGGAGACCGACGAGCGCAACCAGGCCATCGACGACAAGTCCTTCGAAGCGGTCGGAGATCCCACCCAGACCTGGGTGACGCCCAAGCGGTGGCCACCGACGCCGCACCTGAACTTCGCGCCGCTCGACAACGCCCGCGACCGCCTGACCAGGAGCGCCAAGGCCTACCAGCAAGCCCTCGAGCGCGCCGGCAACGGCGCCGCCGCGCTGCCCGCCGGCGGCCGGCGCGAGCTCGACGCGGTGCTGATGAAGAGCGAGCGCGCGCTGCTCGGACCGGGCCTGCCCCGCCGCCCCTGGTATGCGCACCAGGTCTATGCCCCTGGCTTCTACACCGGCTACGCGGTCAAGACCCTGCCCGGCGTGCGCGAGGCCATCGAGGCGCGCAACTGGCAGGAAGTCGACGCGCAAGTGGCCGCCACCGCCAAGGCGCTCGAAGCCTTCGCCGCCGAGGTCGACCGCGCCACGGCCATCCTCCAGTCCGCGGCGCCCGGCGAGCCGCGGACCGAGCCGCGGAAAGATGCGGCCGCGGGCGCCGCCCCGGGCGGACGCTAGGCGTGCCGGTCTCGGCCGCCGGCTCCGCGCTGGTCTACGACGCCCTCAAGGCGTGCGGCATCAGCCTGCTGTCGGTGCTGCCCGAGACCTGGCTGGTGCACCTGGTGAGCCTCGCCGAGGAGGACGCGGCGATGACTCTCGTGCAGCTGGCCAAGGAAGAGGAGGGGGTGGGGGTCTCGGTGGGCGCCCACCTGGCCGGTGTGCGCTCGGCGATGCTGATGCAGAACCACGGCCTGCTGGCCAGCGTCAACGCCATCGTCTCGCTCCCCCAGCTCTACCGCATCCCGCTGCTCATGCTGGTCAGCTACCGGGGAACCTTCGGCGAGGAGCATCCCTGGCAGACCGAAGGCGGCGGAGTGACCGAAAAGCTGCTCGACGCCCTGAGCATCCCGTATCTCGCGCTCGAGCGGCCGGAGCACGTGGCGGCCAGGGTGCGCCAGGCCCAGGCGCTCGCCGAATCGAGCCTGCGCCCGGTCGCCCTGCTGCTCTGCCGCGAGCTGATGTGGGAGGAGTGATGCTGCGCCTCGAGGCCATGCGGGCGATCTATCCGCTGCTCGCCGACCGTGTGGTGGTGACCAACATGGGAGCGGCGCCGGCCGAGCTCTTCTCGCTCGGACACCGGCCGGGGTTCTTCTACGTGTGGCACTCGATGGGGCTCGCCTCCTCGGTGGGCCTGGGCATTGCCCTGGCGCGCCCCGAGCTCGAGGTCGTGGTGCTCGACGGCGACGGCTCGGTGTTGATGAACCTCGGCACCTTCACCACCCTGGCGCGCCACCGCCCGCGCAACCTCCTGCACGTCATCTTCGACAACGAGGTGCTGCTGTCGGTGGGACGGAGCTTCACCACCGCCACCGCGACCGGCAGCGATCTCGCCGCCATCGCCGCGGCGGCGGGGGTGCCGCGCACCGCGACCTGCCGCACGGCCGAAGAGCTGGCGCGCGCCTGCGGCGAAGCGCTGGCCGCCCGCGAGCTGGCGGCGCTAGTGGCCAAGGTCGAGCCGCAGGGTCCGGCCAGCTATTTCATCGATCTTCATTTCCTGGAGATGCGCTTCCAGTTCGAGCGCCATCTCCGACCGGTGCGCCCGGCGCGCACGATGCGGCCAGCGGCGCGAGGAGAGGCACCATGAGCGAGGTCTTGCAGCAGCTGATCGAGGAGCTGGCCTCCGGGCGCGTGCGGGTGATCGACCTGACGCAGCCCCTGGGCCCGGAGACGCCGGTCATCGGCCTGCCGCCCCAGTTCGCCGCCTCGCCGGGGCTCACCATCGAGGTCTTGTCGCGCTACGACGAGAAGGGGCCCGCCTGGTACTGGAACACGCTGCGTCTGGGCGAGCACACCGGCACCCATTTCGACGCGCCCATTCACTGGGTGACCGGCAAGGAGCTGCCGGACAACGCCTGCGACACCATCCCCGCCCGCCGCTTCGTCGGCCCGGCCTGCGTCATCGACGTGACCGCCGAGGTCGAGGCCAACCCCGACTTCCTGCTCACCCGCGAGCGGATCATGGTCTGGGAGGCCAAACACGGCCGCATCCCGGCGGGCGCCTGGGTGCTGCTGCGCACCGGCTGGAGCCGGCGGCGCGACCCGCGCGAGTTCCTCAACGTGGCCGCCGACGGGCCGCACAGCCCAGGCTTCCACCGGTCGGCCAGCGAGTTGCTGGCCCACGAGCGCAACGTCCTCGGAGTGGGAGTGGAAACCGTGGGCACCGACGCCGGGCAGGCGGCCGGTTTCGATCCGCCCTTTCCCAGCCACACCATCATGCACGGCTCCGGCCGTTTCGGTCTCGCCAGCCTGCGCAACCTCGAAGAGCTGCCGCCGACCGGCGCGCTGGTGATCGCCGCGCCTTTGAAGATCGTCGGCGGCAGCGGCAGCCCCCTGCGCGTCCTCGCCCTGGCGCCGGGACCAGATTCAACTCACCAAGGATGAGGGTGATGCGCCTCACGACTTCGAGGTCGTTCCATCAGGTTTCCCAACACATTGATTCTACCATGGCAGAGAGAACTACACCCAGGTACCGAGCGCGTCTTTGACGCTGCGCCTGCGAAGTGATAAGCAGCGACACAAACGAGGTGAACCAATGACGACGAAGAGGATCGCGCTCCTTGCCCTCATCGCCTGCGGCGCGCTGCGCTGCACGGTCTATACAGAACCGCCGCCTGCGCCTCCACCTCCGCCGCCCATGCCGGAGGCTGAGGCGCCGGCCGAGGCCGCCGACGGCGAGGTCACGGTCGCCCATGGCGCGGTCAGCGTCGGCGTCTTCTACAACGAGCTCGCCCCCTACGGCGAGTGGGTGGAGCGCGAGAGCTACGGCATGGTGTGGGTGCCGGCCGGCGTGGGAGCGGGCTGGCGCCCGTACTACAGGGGACGGTGGGTGCATTCCGACTACGGCTGGACCTGGGTGTCGGAGGAGCGGTTCGGCTGGGCGGTCTACCACTATGGGCGCTGGTACCACGATCCCGAGTACGGTTGGGTCTGGGTGCCCGGAAACGTGTGGGGGCCGGCCTGGGTGTCCTTCCAGCAGGGCGGAGGCTACATCGGCTGGGCTCCCCTGCCTCCAACCGTCGGCTTCCGCGCCGGCGTAGGCTTGCAGTTCGGCTCGGTCAGCCTGAGCGTCGACATCGCGCCGCACGCCTACGCCTTCGTCGAGGAGCGCGTCTTCCTCTCACCGCGGGTCGCCACCTATGTCGTGCCGCCGGCCCGTAACGTGACGATCATCAACAACACCACCAACATCACCAACTACACGGTGGTCAACAACAGGATCGTCAACCAGAGCATCGCCGTGCAGCACGTCGAGCAGGTGACCGGCCAGAAGGTCCAGACCTACCAGGTCGCCGCGGTCAGCACCGGGGGCAGGAACAAGGTGGCGGAAGTGCAGGGCAACCGGATCGCCCTCTACCGGCCCTCGGCGGTCAACGTCAAGAACTCGGTTGCCATCGCCGAGAGCGAGGGCACCGCCAAGGCACAAGGCGGCGCCGCACAAAGGGGAGGCGGCGCGCAGGCCGCGGGCACCGCCCAGAGGGGCCAGCAGGGCCAGGCCCAGCCGAGCCAGCAGGGCCCGCTGGGCGAGCCAGTGCCGAAGGTTCAAGGCGGCGCACAAGCAGGCACGCGCTCCCCCCAGGGTGGGTCGCCGGGCGGTGTCGGAGCCAGCGGCACCGGCGGCGCACGGACCGCGCTGTCGGGGACCCCGGCGCCGGCGCAGAAGGCGGTGCCCTCGCCGGCCGAGCTACAGCGCAAGCAGGAGGCCGAGAAGCGCGCTCTCGACCAGCATCACGCAACCGAGCGCAACAAGCTGGCGCAGATCCATCAGGGCGAGCGCGCCAAGCCGGCGGCCGCGGTCCCGGCGGACGAGCTGAAGCGGCGGCATGACGCCGAGCTGCACGCCCTGCAGGAGCAGCACCAGCGCGAGCAGCAGCAGCTCGGGGCGCGCCACAAGCTCGAACAGGACAAGGCGGCGGCCGCACGGGCGCAGAAGCAGAGCCAGGCCAAGGCGAAGGCCAAGCCCAAGGACAAGGAGAAGCCTCACCCGCCAGGCGGCTGAACGACGGGATCGAGGAGGACTTGCTCGGTTTCTCCCGGCAGCGGACCCGGGGGCGGGCCCGGCAGCGGGCCTGGCGGCGCCGCATCCAGGAGGCGCTCGAGCCGGATGAGGGTCCCATCGAGGCGGCGGACCATGGCGGAGCCGGAGCTCGCCGCGCGTTGCGGAGGCGTCGCCGCGAGTGTCGTGCGCCCGGCTGGCAGGTCCGAGCTGCGGATGCCGACTCCCTGCCAGAGATCGCGCGACGCGTCCTCGAGAACGTCACGGCGCAAGGTGACGCCGTGGCGGGCGAGCACCGGCGCCAGGTCGTCGTAACGGCTCAGCAGGTACCGGCGCGTCGACAGGTAGGCGTGCTCGCAGACCGCGACGCGGTCGGCAAAGCCGAAAATATTGGTGAAGAACATCAGGTAGTCATCGCGTTGGGGTTGCAGGAGCACGATGTCGGCCTGCTCGAACCTGGCGCTGTAGGCCGCCATGCCGGCCTCCATGCGCGAGTGGATCAGGGTGCGCACGGACTGGGAGAGGACGGTCGGCAGGCCGCGGTCGAGCAGCTTGCCGCGCGACATCAAGCCGGCTTCCGCCGCGTGCACGGTGTCGACGGGCACGATCGGGTTGACGCAGATCACCAGCTCCGCTCCCGCCTCGAGCGGCACCGAGGCGTGCAGCGTCTTGTGCAACACGCCGTCGACGTAGTGCCGCCCGTCGATCTCCACCGGCTCGTAGAGGCCGGGCAGCGCGCCGCTCGCCTGGATGGCGCGCGAGATCGGCACGTGGTCCATCCCCGGCGCGCCGAAGCGCACGGCGCGGCCCGAGTCGAGGTCGGAGGCGACGACCACCAGAGGCTTGCCGAGCCGCCGGAAGTCGTTGCTTCGCCCCTTCAGGTTGAAGATCTTTTCGAGGTAGGCGTTGATCGGCTCGTTGTCGAAGATGCCGATCGGCAGGGCGCGCGACAGGCGGGTCAGCGACAGGAGCAGAGAACGCCCGCGGCGGCGGGAAGCATAGTCCCACAACGCGTCGGCGAGCAGCCCTGGCAGGCGCCGGGCGCTGCGCCAGAGGTTGCCGGCGGCAGGGGTAAAGAAGGTCTCGGGAACGAATGGGTGCTCGCCGGGCTCCGGCGAGACGATGGCGCGGCACATCTGCGCCGGGGTGATGTCGTTGGCCAGGCAGGCGCACAGGAATGCGCCCGCGCTCACCCCGACGTAGAAGTAGAGCTGGTTGAGATCGATGCCGGCGAAGGCCTCGTCGATGGCGCGGAGGGCGCCGATCTCATAGATGGCGCCCCCCGGCGCACCGCTGGCCAGCGCCAGGGCGATGCGCGGCCTCGTGGCCTGCCCCTGCCCTTCGCTCCGGTCCACTAGACGACCTTGGAAGATCCCTTGCCCGACTTGGCGCCTGCCGGGGTGCCGGTCGCGGGAGTGACGCGCGGCCGCAGCAGCTCGACCTTGGCGGTGAGCTCCTCGACCCGCTGGGTGAGGGTACGGATCTCGTCACGCGTGGGAACCCCCAACCGGTGCAGCGCCGCGGTCACGGCTTCGTCGACCTTGCTGCCGACGTTTTCCCAGGCGCTCTCGGCGCGGTCGCGCGCCTTGTCCTTGGCCTTGTCGACCTCGACCTTGCCGCGCGACTCGACGTCGCGGCCGCGGTCTACCAGGCGGCTGAACAGCTTGGTCCCCTCTTCTTCCGCCGCCGCCAGGGCTCCGAGGCCCGCCAGCCAGATCTTGTGCGCCGATTCCTTGAGATCTTCCTGCAGGTTCTTCTCCTGCCCTGCCGTCGCTTTCTTGGTTTCCATGGTCTTTCCTTTTCTCTCTTGAAGCGGCCGGCCCCGGCTCGGGGAACGGCCGCGGTTGTGGGATCAGCCCGTATGTCTCAGAACGCGTCGAGCTTGCGCCCGAGGGCGTCGAGGCGGCGCGCCAGGAGCTGGAAGTCCTCGCGCGACGCCACGTTGAGCTTCGCCAGCAGTCGCCGCCTCTCATAGGCGGCGGTGTCACGCACAAGGGTTTCGAGCCCGCGGGCGATCTCGCCGGCGCGCTCCTTGGCCTGGCTCATCCATGCCGGCCGCCGGGCCGCCAGCGGACGGCCGCGCTCGACCAGGCGGTCGAAGAGCCGCTGCCCGGCCTCCCCGCAGCGTGCCGCGGCGCCCAGGCCGGCGAGCCAGAGACCGCGGCCGGCGCCGGTTGCGCGGCGGCGCGCCTCGCGGGTCTCGACCTCAGGGGGGAAGTCCGGTGGGACCTGGCGGTTCATTCGCTGTCCTTGGAAACCGCCGGCGCCCTGACCGGCTTGGCGGCCGCCGGGCCGGCGCTTGCGGGCGTCGCGGAGGTGCCGGGCACGGCGCCGACGGGGTTCGCACTTACCGGGACGGGCACGTCGGCCTCGAGCGCGGCCAGCGAAGACTCGAGCTGCTCGAGTCGGGTCCGCAGGGAGGACATCTCCTCCCGCGCCCGCCGCACCGGCCCCAGCCGATCGATCGAGGCCTGCACCAGCCGATCGACGCCGCTCTTGGCGTGTTCGACGCCGCTGTGCACCGCCCGCTCGCCCACTCTGACCAGGTCGTGCAACAGCTCGCTGGGCAGCGAGGAGGTGCCGCGCCGGCCCTCGTCGAGGATGATCTGGGTAAGGGTCTGCGAGGTCACGTCGCTCCCGCTCGCGTTGTCCACGACGCGCACTTCCTGGCCGTTACGGATCCAGCTCGCAATCTCTTCCAGCGACACGTAACGGCTCTCTTCGGTGTCGTAGAGCTTGCGGCTTTCGTAACGCTTGATCAGCCGGATCATGGGTCCTCCTCGGGCTTCTCGGCTCCGCGTGGCGGCACGGGACGGTGCCAGCCTGCCGCGGCCAGACACAACTTTACCGCAGTGCGGCAAAGCCTGTCAAGGGGTTTATGACGCGGTGCGGCAAGAGCGATCTACATCTGATCTAAGTCAGGGCGGCGAGTCGGCGGTGCAGGGCTTCGCTCATCTCGGCGAGGGAGGCCAGATCGGTGGGCTCGTCGGGGCGCAGGGGAAGCGTGGCCAGGGGCTGGTCGGGGCCGAGCAGCTTGCCGAGCTCGACCAGGCCGCGGTGGTCCCGCTCGCCGAGCCAAGCGAGCAGCTCGCGGCCATCCGGCTGCCGGGAGCCGCCTGGGGTCGTGGCGGCGCCGCCGGCGCCGCCGGAAAGGGCGGCGCGGGGATGGACTCGATTGACAATGATGGGTCCCAGGTGGTAGCCGGCTTGCCGCAGACGGCGGGCGAAGAACAGCGTGTCCGGAACGTTCTCTTCCCCTGGCCCGGCGACCAGCAGGAACAGGGTGCGGGGCGAGCGCAGGAGCTCTTCGACTTCGGCGGCCCTGGTCCGGAAGCCCGCGTAGAGCGGCGAGAAGGCCTGGAAGAACTCGGCCATGTCGCGCAGCAGGTCGAGTCCCACCACTTCGTCGAGGAAACGCTCGGCCCGCCTCCCGAGCCCTCCCCAGTGCGCGGCGGCCTTGAGCCTGCCGGCCTCGTCGAACCAGGGACGGAGGGCCACCTTGAGCGCGCCGCTGTCGAGGAAGCCGACGATGCGGGAAGGCGCCTCCAGGAAGTCGACCGCCTGCTGGGTGGGAGGCGTGTCCAGGACCACGTGGGAGTAACGCCCCTCGGCTTCCACCTCGAACAGACGCTCCACCGCCATGTATTCGAGAATGCCGCCGAGACTCCCCGACAGCTGCTGATAGAAGCGGTTGTCGAGGATGCGGCGGCGGGAGGCGGGATCGGGCGCGTAGCGCTCGACCAGGCGGTCGAAGGTGCGGCGCGCGTCGAGCAGGCTGGCGTGCAGCGTTGCGGGGGCGGCGAGCGCCACCGGCACCTCGCGGTCGCGCGCCTCCTCCCCCACTCCCAGGGTGTCTTTGAGGCGCAGCGACGGATCGAAGGTCGCAACCAGGGTGGCGCGGCCCGCCAGCGCCGCGCCGACGCCGATCGCGGCGGCAAGGGTCGTCTTGCCGACGCCGCCCGCGCCCACGACGATGATCAGCGGATGGCGATCCGAGATCAGCTCCATGGGCCCGCGGCACCCGATGCGGCCGCGACCGCGGCTCCGGCGGCGACGAAGTGGCGCTCGAGGGCCGCGACGAGCTGCGGCCCGCGGTCGAGCGGGAGCAGCGGCAGCTCGACTCGTGGTCCGGGCCAGCTCTCGGCCAGGCGGGCGAGCTCGCGCACATTGAGCTCGCGGCGGCGGCGCCAGAGAGTGGTCAGCTCGTCTTCCGCCGCGGCCTCCTCCCGAGCGGCGGCCGGCCCCGGAGAGGGGGGCAGCGGCGGATACAACCCATTGACCACCAGCGCCACGGGCTCCCTGCCGAGCTGCTCGCGCAGTGCGCCGCGCAGCTCGAGCGTTTCTTCGACCGGCATCTCCTCGGCCTGGGTCACCACCACCACGGCAGAGCGCGCGGGATCGGCGACGAAGCCGGCGAGCTTTCCCGCCAGCACACCGAAGGGGCCGGTCTCGATCACCTCGGCCACCAGCGACGGGGCGGCCAGCAGGCGGACGCCATGGCCGCTCGCCGGCGCGTCGAGCACCACGAGGTCGAGCCGCGGCGCATTTGCCTCACTCTGGGGGGGCGGGCCGCCGCCTTGCAGCAGGCGCACGGCGTGTCCCAGGATGGCAAGCTCGCGCAGACCCGGCGCCGCGGCAGAGAAGCTCTCGTAGATGGCGCTCTCCAGCACCCGGCGCGCCAGCAGCTCGACGCGCAGACGCTCGCGCACGATCTCGTCGAGGACCTGCCGGGGCTTGAGGTTCTGGACCCACAGCCGAGGTTGGACGCGCACGATCGCGCCGCCCGAAGGCGGCACGCCGAGCATCTGGTGGACGTTTTCGCGCGGATCGACCTCCAGCACCAGCACGCGCCGCCCGGCGCCGGCCAGGGCGCGGCCGAGGGTCGCCGAGATCGCCGTCTTGCCCACCCCGCCCTTGCCCGTCACCACCAGGAGCTGGTGTCCAGCGAGCTGGGCAAGGAGATCCATGGCGGCCGGAACTATACCCGAGCCGGCGTGTTTGCCTTTTCGGCGCGGGCGAGGTAGAAACGCGGCAGGCATGGAGAGGTTCCCCGAGACGCGGCTGCGCCGGCTGCGCAGGACCCCGGCGTTGCGCCGCATGGTGCGCGAGACGCGGCTGGCGGCGGACAGCCTGGTGCTGCCGTTTTTCGTCTGCCCGGGCCGGGGCGTGGCCGAGCCGATCGCCTCCATGCCCGGGGTGTTCCACCACTCGGTCGACAGGGTGGTCGAGGCCGCCCGCGAGGCCTTCGCCGAGGGCATCCACGCCGTGCTGCTGTTCGGCCTGCCGGAGAGCAAGGATGCGACCGGAAGCGCCTCGTGGGCGGCTGACGGCATCGTGCAACAGGCGCTCCGGGCGCTCGGCCGCGAGGTGCCGGGACTGGTCAAGATCGCCGACGTCTGTTTCTGCGAGTACACCGACCACGGCCACTGCGGCGTGTTGCGCGGCCAGGAGGTGGACAACGACGCCACCCTCGCCAACCTGGCGCGGCAGGCGGTGTCGCTGGCCGAGGCGGGTGCCGACCTGATCGCTCCTTCCGACATGATGGACGGCCGGGTCGCCGCGATCCGCGCCGCGCTCGACGCCGCCGGCAGGACGGACGTGCCGATCCTCTCCTATGCGGTCAAGTTCGCCAGCGCCTTTTACGGGCCCTTCCGCGAGGCGGCCGATTCCACGCCAGCCTTCGGCGACCGCCGCGCCTACCAGATGTCCCCGGCCAACGGACGCGAAGCCCTGCGCGAGGCGGCGCTCGACGTGGCGGAAGGCGCCGACGTCCTGATGGTCAAGCCCGCCCTCCCCTATCTCGACGTCCTGGCGGCCTTGCGCCGGCGATTCGACCTGCCTCTTGCCGCCTACCACGTGAGCGGCGAGTACGCCATGCTCAAAGCCGGGGCGGAGCGCGGCTGGATCGACTACGACCGCGTCCTGATGGAGTCGCTTCTCGCCATCCGCCGCGCCGGCGCCGACCTGATTGTCACGTATGGAGCCCGAGACGCCGCCCGCCTGCTCGCCGCGGGCTGGACGGAGTAAGTGAGCCTGGACTCCGGGGCGCATCCGATCGCATCCTCGGCAACCAAAGGGAGCAGCGGAGTGAGCCTGCTCGCCCGTGCCGAATACGTGTTGCCGGGAGGCGTCAATTCGCCGGTGCGGGCTTTTCGCGGCGTCGGCGGCGAGCCGGTCTTCGTGAGCGCCGCCGAAGGCCCCTGGCTGCTGGGCGAAAACGGGCGGCGCTACCTCGACTACATCGGCGGTTACGGCCCGCACATTCTGGGCCATCGGCACCCGGCGGTGATGGCAGCCATCGCGGAAGCCGCCACCCGGGGCACGGCCTTCGGGGCGCCGACCCTCGCGGAGGTCGAGCTGGCCGAGCTGATCGCCGCCGCCCTGCCCGCGGTCGAGATGGTGCGCCTGGTCAGCTCCGGCACCGAGGCCACGATGTCGGCCCTGCGCCTGGCCCGCGCCGCCACCGGCCGGAACCGCTTCGTCAAGTTCGCCGGTTGCTACCACGGGCACGCCGACCCGTTCCTGGTCGCGGCCGGCTCCGGAGCGGCGACGATCGGCGTTCCCTCCTCCCCCGGGGTCCCTGCAGCGGTCACCGCCGACACGCTGGTCGCCCCCTACAACGACCTCGCGGCCGTCGAGAGGCACTTCGCCGAGAGGGGAAACGAGATCGCCGCCGTGATCGTCGAGCCGATCGCCGGCAACATGGGGCTGGTGCCGCCATTGCCGGACTTCCTGCCCGGGCTGCGGCGGCTGTGCGACCGGCACGGGGCGCTGCTGATCTTTGACGAGGTGATGACCGGCTTCCGCGTCGCCTGGGGAGGGGCCCAGACCCTCCACCGCGTGGCCCCCGACCTCACCACGCTCGGCAAGGTGATCGGCGGCGGCCTGCCGCTGGCCGCCTATGGCGGGAGGCGCGAGCTGATGCGTCACATCGCTCCCGCGGGTCCGGTCTACCAGGCTGGGACTCTCTCGGGCAATCCGCTGGCGGTGGCCGCCGGGCGGGCGGCGCTCGGCGAGCTCGCGGCCGGCGGCGGCGCCGCCTACGCGCGGCTCGAGTCGGCGGGCGGACGGCTCCAGGCGGGAATCGAGGAGTGCGCCCACCGCCACCGACTCCCCTGCCGCGTCACTCGGCAGGGCTCGATGTTGGGGATCTTCTTCACCACCGCGCCCGTGCACCGGCTCGAGGACGTCGACGCCAGCGACCGGCGCCTCTTCGCGCGCGTCTTCCATCGCCTGCTCGCGGCGGGGGTCCACCTCCCACCCTCCCCTTACGAGACCCTCTTCCTGTCCATGGCCCACGGCGAGGCCGAGATCGACGCCACGGTCGCGGCCTTCGACTCCGCCTTCGCTGGCGAGCGCTGAATGGCTCCCAAAAGTAGTTAGCGTGCACTTATTTCCGTAGACGCACCAAAGTGGCCGGTCAATCCGGATCGGCACGAAGGGAGGTCTCATGCGCTTTCGCAACACCCCACGGGAGAGGCAAGTCCGCACGCGGCTTTTCCTCCCGCTCGCCGTCGTCGTCCTGGCCCTGGTGGCGACGACCTGGAGCGCGGCCCGCACGGCGCAACCGGTCCTGATCGACCAGCCAGCCACCGACGCCACGATGCTGGCGGCGCCCCTGCCGCAACCCAGCCAGGTGACCGTCCAGCGCCGCACCAGCTCCGACGGCCTGGGAAACATCTTGATTACGGTGACCTTGAGCCCCGATCAGCTCGCGGCCAAGCAGGCCGACGGCACTCAGGACTTCGTCACTCTCGGCCATCCGGACGACCCGGTGATCCTGCGCGACGACGGCCAGGGCGGCGACGCAGTGGCCCACGACGGCGTCTTCACGGGCATTGGCAACGCCGACGATGCCGACCTCCAGGCCCGCGCCAACAGCGACCAGAGCGCCATCGGCACGAACACGGGCCCCCTGCCGAGCTTCGTCAACCGCGTGCTGGTCGGCAACGTCAGCCCGCAGCCCTTCGACTTCAACAGCTTCAATCTCGGCAAGCCGGTCGTCATCGGCTTCCCCGTTGTCTTCCCGAATCCGGCCTCTCCCACCTCGCAATTCCAGGACCGGGTGCTGATGATCCGCGACAAGGCCGTGGTCACCGACCCCAACCGCACCTACGATCCCTGCACCGACACCGGCAACTCTTCCGGCGTCTGGACCTTCAACCACGTCATGACCGAGATGGCCAACCAGCAGGCGACCGGCATCGACCCGCGCGATTTCGTCGAGGATTGGCTCCTGCACTGGGTGTCGAACCAGACGATCAACACCATCAACGTGCCCTCGCGCCCGCAGATGCAAACCCTGATCAGCCTGTGGAAGAACGGCCAGGCCAAGCTCGATCTCAAGAAGTCGCCGCTGCGCCTGCTCGCCATCGTGCCGCGCCTCGACCTGCGCCATACCGCCGGCGGCTCCGGCGGGGTCTATCACGCGAGCGGCCATCCGGTGGACGGAGGCGAGGCCCGTTTCGTCTTCGGGTTCGTCCTGCGGCCCGGCTGGAGCACCAACGGCTTCTTCGCCACCGTGCCTCTGGGCGGCGGCTGCAATGCCCTGCGCTTCTCGATGATCACCGAGTTCCGCGTCCCCAAGTGCGACTGCAAGGATCTGAAGGGCTGGGCGCAGCAGTGGGTCAACCTGGCGAGCCTGATACCCGGCACCGCGGCCTACAACGAGGCGCTCGAGGACATCACCGAGCAGTTCGTGCGCCATGACGTCAACCCCAACCGGCCGAACAACAGCGACCTCGGCCAGCTGCGCACCAACGAGGTCGCCCTCGACCCCACCCAGAGCGGGATCTGGGAGCTGCGCGAGTTCCAGCTGCCGCAGTTCCACTTCACCGAGCTGGGCGAGACCAACACCCAGGACACCCCGGCCGACAACTTCAACAACACCGCCACCCTGCTCGCCTGGATCCGCGTCCGCGCCCCGCAGGAACCCCCCGAAGTGCCGCTCTTCTTCCAAGGAGCCCACTTCCTCGGCGCCCACCCGCAGCCCAACCCGGGCGGCCCCGGCTTCTTCTGGACCGCGCCCGGAGTGGGCGGCCTCCCCTCCGACAACCAGAACCGCTTCCACGTCGGTTTCGCCGCCTGCAACGGCTGCCACACCCGCGACACGGGCACCAACTTCGTCCACGTCGATCCCGGCTCTCCGACCCTGCCGGCCACCCTCTCGGGCTTCCTGACTGGCATCACGGTGACCGATCCGGTCTTTCCGGCAACCCGCCGGACCTTCCACGACCTGCTCCGGCGCGAAGCCGACATCATCGGCCTGACCAAGATCGTCTGCGGCCACTTCTGCCCCGCCGACCGCGCCGCGGTGCGCCAGGCGCTGATCTCGACCGGCCGCCTGCCGGTCAGCGTCTTCCCGGCCACCTGCCCACCCGTCCTCGAGCAGGTCTCGGTGTCGCTCGACGACATGAGCCGCTCTCTGGTCCTGCAGACCCATTGAGGCCTCTCCGGGCGCGGGCCGCGGCCCGTGCCCGGTTTCTTGTCGATCGCGGCCGCGCCCTGCGGAACGGGTATAATGCCGCGACGGGGGGCAGGGAAGGATTTCAGCAATCGCGACGGAAGGAGAGGCCCAGGCTCATGACCCATATCATCACCGAACCTTGTATCGGCGTGAAGGACACGGCTTGCGTCGATGTCTGCCCGGTGGATTGCATCTACGGCAAGACCGAGGACTGGGAGATGCTCTACATCCACCCCGAGGAGTGCATCGACTGCGGCCTGTGCGTCGACGCCTGTCCGGTTCAGGCCATCTACCCCCTGGAAGAAGTTCCCGACAAGTGGAAGGCCTTCATCGCCAAGAACTACGAGCACTTCGGCTTCACCCCTCCCTAGTGCCGCGCCCGCAAGTCGCATTCATCCTCTAGGGGCGCGGGCAACCGCGCCTTTTTGGTCTAGCAGGAATGGAAATGGGGGCCTGATCCGTTCTACAATGTGAGTGCCAGTCACTCAAGCTTCAATGCGCCGTGCCGGCGGCGATCCTTGGAGAGGGGTTGAGCGGAGGAGGGATCTTTGGAGTACAAGGACTATTACGCCACTCTCAGGTTGAAGAAGGACGCTTCCCAGGAAGAGATCCAGAAGGCCTATCGTAAGCTTGCGCGCAAATACCATCCGGACGTCAACAAGAGCCCGGACTCCGAGCTGAAGTTCAAGGAGATCGGCGAGGCTTACGAGGTCCTGAAAGATCCCGAGAAGCGCAAGAAATACGACCAGTACGGCGCCGCTTGGAGACACGTCCAGCAGGGCGGGGGCGGCGTGCCTCCCGAGTGGCAGGGCTTCGACTTCGGCGACCTGGGCGGCGGCGGCTTCGATTTCGGCGGGGCTGGCGGAGGCGAGGGCTTCAGCTCGTTTTTCGAGATGCTGTTCGGCTCCCGCGGAGCGGGCGGAACCGCCGGACGCGGCCGCGGCGTACGGTGGAGCGAAGGGGGAGCGAGCTTCGGGCCGCGTCCAGGGGCCGACGCCGAGGCGCAGATCGCGCTGACCCTCGACGAGGCGATCCGCGGCGGCCCGCGCGAGCTCTCGTTTGCCGATCCGAGCACCGGCAAGCGCACCAACCTGTCGGTCAAGATCCCGCCGGGAGTGCGCAGCGGGCAGCGCATCCGCCTGGCCGGGCGCGGCCTGAGCGGCGAGGACGGAGCCCAGCCGGGGGACCTGTATCTGCGCATCGAGGTGCCGCCCGATCCGCGGTTCCGCGTCGAAGGCAATGACATCTACACGCAGCTCCCGGTCTCACCCTGGGAGGCGGCGCTGGGCGGCGAAGCGCAGGTCGAAACGCCGCAGGGGCGCGTCGGCGTGCGCATTCCACCTGGCTCTTCTTCGGGACGCAAGATCCGCCTGCGCGGCCGCGGCCTGCCGCAGCCGGGCAACCCCGAGAAGCGGGGCGATCTCTACGCCGAGATCAAGGTAGTGGTCCCCGAGCGCTTGAGCGAGCGCGAGCGCGAGCTGTTCGAGCAGCTCGCCCAGACGTCAGAGTTCAAGGCGCGCGCCTGAGCGCGCGTTGGAGGAGGAAAGATAGAACGAAGAGAGGGAGGGGGCGTCCCCTTCCCCCCCGGAGGGGTGGGAAGGGGATCGAGGGGTTGCGGGGGGCGATCCGATAGACGCTTTGAGTAGGCCTCGATCGCCACATCGCAGCGCCTTCTCGTAGCTGGAGGCTAACAACACATGGACATGAACCGTTTGACCCAGAAATCACAGGAGGCGCTGCAGAACGCGCAGTCGTTGGCGCTGCGCCACGGCCATCAGGAGGTCGACGCCGACCACTTGCTGCTCGCCCTGCTCGAGACGCCCGACGGCCTGGTGCCCCGCCTGCTGGGGCGCATGAAGGTGCCGGCCCAGGAGATCGTGGCGGACCTCGAGCGCGAGCTGCAGCGCCGGCCGAGCGTCTCGGGACCCGGAGCCGAGGCGGGCAAGATCTACGTCACGCAGCGCCTGCAGAAAGTCTTCCAGCGCGCCGAGGACGAGGCCAAGCGCCTCAAGGACGAGTACGTCTCGGTCGAGCACCTGCTCCTCGCCCTGATCGAAGAGGGCGCAGACAGCGCGGCCGGCCGGATTCTCGCCCGTCATCGCGTCACCCGCGACGCGTTTCTCTCCGCGCTGACCGCGGTGCGCGGCAATCAGCGCGTGACCAGCGCCATGCCGGAGGTCGCTTACGAAGCGCTGGAAAAATACGGCATCGACCTGGTCGCCGAGGCGCGGCGCAACAAGCTCGATCCGGTGATCGGCCGTGACGCCGAGATCCGGCGGGTCATCCGCATCCTGTCGCGCAAGACCAAGAACAACCCTGTGCTGATCGGCGAGCCGGGAGTGGGCAAGACCGCCATCGTCGAAGGGCTGGCGCAGCGCATCGTGCGCGGCGACGTCCCGGAATGGATGAAGGACCGCTCCATCTTCTCGCTCGACATGGGATCGCTGCTCGCCGGCGCCAAGTACCGCGGCGAGTTCGAAGAGCGGCTCAAGGCGGTGCTCAACGAGGTCAAGCAGAGCGAAGGGCGAATCCTGCTGTTTATCGACGAGCTGCACAACATCGTCGGGGCCGGCAGGACCGAGGGCTCGACCGACGCCGGCAACCTGCTCAAGCCGATGCTGGCCCGCGGCGAGCTGCACTGCATCGGCGCCACGACACTCGACGAGTACCGCAAGCACATCGAGAAGGACGCCGCGCTCGAGCGCCGCTTCCAGCCGGTGACGGTCGATCCGCCGACGGTCGAGGACACCATCTCGATCCTGCGCGGCCTGCGCGAGCGATTCGAGGTGCACCATGGCGTGCGCATCCAGGACAACGCGCTGGTGGCGGCGGCGGTGCTTTCCAACCGCTACATCACCGACCGCTTCCTGCCCGACAAGGCGATCGACCTCATCGACGAGGCCTGCGCCCTGATCCGCACCGAGATCGACTCGATGCCGCAGGAGCTCGACGAGGTGACGCGGCGCATCATGCAGCTCGAGATCGAGGAGGCCGCGCTCAAGAAGGAGAAGGACAAGGCGAGCCGCGAGCGGCTCGAAGAGCTGCGCCGCGAGCTGGCCGACCTCAAGACCCAGGCCGGCGCCATGCGCGCGCAATGGGAATCCGAGAAAAAAGCGATCGAAGAGGTGCGCGCCGTGCGCGAGCAGATCGAGCGCGGGCGCCAGGAGATCGAGCAGGCCGAGCGCGACTACGACCTCAACCGCGCCGCCGAGCTGCGCCACGGCCGGCTGCCCCAGCTCGAGCGCCAGCTCCGCGAGCTCGACGCCCGCATGACCGCGAGCATCGAGCAGCACAAGGGCGCCGGCAAGCTGTTGCGCGAGGAGGTGACCGACGACGTGGTGGCCGAGATCGTGTCGCGCTGGACCGGCATCCCGGTGACCCGCCTGGTCGAAGGTGAGCGCGAGAAGCTCCTGCGCCTGGACGAGATCCTGCACCAGCGCGTGGTGGGCCAGGACGAGGCGGTGCGGCTGGTGACCGACGCCGTCATCCGCGCCCGCTCGGGCATCAAGGACCCGCGCCGGCCGATCGGCTCGTTCATCTTCCTGGGACCGACCGGCGTCGGCAAGACCGAGCTCGCCAAGACCCTCGCCGAGTCGCTGTTCGACAGCGACGAGAACATGATCCGCATCGACATGAGCGAGTACACGGAGCGCCATACCGTGTCGCGCCTGATCGGCGCCCCGCCCGGCTACATCGGCTACGACGAGGGCGGCCAGCTCACCGAGGCGGTGCGGCGCAAGCCCTACTCGGTGATCCTCTTCGACGAGATCGAAAAGGCGCACCATGACGTGTTCAACGTGCTGTTGCAGATCCTCGACGACGGCCGCGTCACCGACGCCCAGGGCCACACGGTCGACTTCAAGAACACGGTGATCATCATGACTTCGAACATCGGCTCCCACCACCTGCTCGAGGGGGTGACCGACCGTGGCGAGATCATCGAGGCGGCGCGCAACGCGGTGTTGCGCGAGCTGCGCGCGCACTTCCGGCCCGAGTTCTTGAACCGGGTCGACGACATCGTGCTGTTCAGGCCGCTCACCCTGGCCGAGATCAAGCGCATCGTCGACCTGCAAACCGAGGACCTGCGGCGGCGCCTGGCCGACCGCGGAATCACGCTGGAGCTCTCCGAGGCCGCACGCGAGCTGGTGGCGCTCCAGGGCTTCGACCCGGTCTACGGCGCCCGCCCGCTGAAGCGCTTCCTGCAGCACGAGCTCGAGTCGCGCATCGGCCGCGCGCTCATCGCCGGCGAGGCGCGCGAAGGGGCCAAGCTCGAAGTCGACGTCAAGGGCGGCGCCCTCGTCGTCGAGATCGAAAACCCGGTGCCGGCCCAAGTCGGGGCGTAAGCCCCGACGCCTGATCGATCGGGGCGTAAGCCCCGACGCCCGATCAATCGGCGCGTAAGCGCCGCCCACGCCTGATCGACCGAGGCTTAAGACCCGACGCTGCCGAAGGTCTTGAGGTATTTCATCCCGGTATCGCACATCACGGTGACCACCGTCGCCCCAGGCCCCAGCTGCTCGGCCAGGCGCAGGGCGGCGATGACGTTGCCGCCGGTGGAGGTCCCCGCGAACAGGCCTTCTTCCCGGGCCAGCCGCATGGCCATCGCCATTGCCTCGGCGGTGGAGACCCGTTCGATCTGATCGACAACGTCCTCCCGCCAGAGCGGCACCACGAAACCCGCGCCGATGCCGTCGATCTGGTGGCCGCCCGGCTTGCCGCCCGAGAGGACCGGGGACTCGGCGGGCTCCACCGCCACGACCTTGATCCGGGGATCGTGGCGGCGCAAGGCTTCGGCGTTGCCCCGCAGGGACCCCGCGGTGCCCACACCCTGGACGAAGCCGTCGATCCGTCCGTCCGTCTGTGTCCAGATCTCATCCGCCATCTGGTGATAGGCCGCGATCGGGTCGCTGTTGTTCAGCTGATCGGTCCAGAAGCCTCCGGTTCTCTCGCTGATGACGCGGGCGGCTGCGATCATGTCGCGGGTCAGCTTCTCCGTCATGCCGCCGCCGTGGCTGGGAACGATCTCGAGCCTGGCCCCCAGGATCTGCATGTGATCGAGCTTCTCGCGGGAGAACGCATCCGAGCTCACGATATACAGGGGATGTCCCTTCACCGCGCAGATGAGAGACAGCGAGACGCCGGTGCTGCCGGCGGTGTACTCGACGACGGCGCCACCCGCCGCCAGACGTCCGTCCGCCTCCGCCGCCGCGATCATCGCCAGCGCCATCCGGTCCTTCATGCTGCCGGTGGGATTCTCGTTCTCCAGCTTCAGCAGGATGCGGGAGCCGTTGCCGGGCACAACCTTGCGCAGGGCCACCATGGAAGTGTTGCCGATGCATTGCAGGATGTCGCGCCGCACCTCGACGGTCGCCGGGAAATGCTGCGTGCTCATGCGAGGACCTCCTGGCCAGGCCAGCAGTTGCCGGTGGGTTCCGGACATCGTCATCTTTTCTGCCCCGCTATCGCCGCCGGCAGCGCGCGGCGAGCGGCGCCTAAAGGAGCGGGTGCCGTCGCGCTCGTATGGTCAGCCTGGCCGGCGGATTTCGATCTTCTCTCCTATTTCGATGCTCATCAGGTCCTGGCCGACCTCCACCCAGCCGGCATAGGTCTTCCGCGTGTGCAGCACCAGGTCCGGAGCGTCCGGAGGCACGATGTGCGAATAGACCGCCAGCCTGGGCTTCACCCGGGCAAAGATTCTCCCCGCCTGCTCCGGGGTCGTGTGGTGCTCGACGACCCTCTGCTGCTGCTCGGCGGTGTAGGAGGTGCCGACCTCGTGATAGGCCACGGGATCGATGACCTCGTGCACCAGGACGTCCGTCCCCTGCGCGAAGCGGATCAGGTTTTCCGAGAACCGGGTGTCTCCGAAGAGCACAACGGAGTGCCCCGCAAAGTCGATGCGATAGCCAAGCGCCGGCTTGACCCGGCCGTGATCGACCGTGAAAGCCGTTACCTTCAATGAGCCGTTTTGATAGGCAACCCCCTGCTCGACGTCCCGGGCCACGACCGCCACGCCTTGCACCGCCAGCTTCTCGTCAACGTCGCGCCGGATGTGAATGTCGAACTGGAAGGCACGCTCCAGGTCCGCGAACATCTGCCGGGTGCCGGCCGGCCCGCAGACGCGAAGAGGAGTCTTGCGCCCGAGGATCCACCCGGTCAGCCAGAGGTCCGGAATCCCGACCACGTGATCGGAGTGCAGGTGGGTGAGAAACAGGGCGCTGACTTCCGCAAAAGGCACCTGGAGCTGATAGAGCCGTTGCGTGGCGCCGCGCCCGCAATCGAACAACAGCTTTTCCCGCCCGGCTTCCACCAGGATGCTCGGACCGAAGCGATCGATGCTCGGGCGGGGGTTTCCCGTTCCCAGGAGCGTGACCTTGAAATCTTGCGCACCCACCGCCGCCGCGGAAGGCCTCTCCGCGGCCTCGGCCGCGGGGCAGGCGAGCAGGAGCAGGACGAAGAGAAGTCGGCGCATGAGCTCATGTTAGAGTGAAAAACGAGCTCGCGGAAGCGCACGAACCAGGTGTCACGGGTCGAGCCGGAGGTCTTCTTGGCAGCAGAGCACGAAGAGACGGCGCCGTGGCTGCCGCCGGCGCGGCCGGCTGGCGGCAGCGCGCCGATCGGGCCGGCCAGCACCCGGAGGCCGGGGGAAGCCGAGGCATTGGCGCGGCCGCTGCCGGCGCCGCCGCCGCGCTGGCTAGTGAGGGCGGTGACGCGGCTGCGGCGCGGGCTGCGCTGGGCGGCCGACCGCGTGGTCCCGGCGCGGCTGGCGCTGTTCGAGATGATCCCGGGGGTGATGGTCACGCAGCTCCTCCACGCCGCGGCGCGCCTACGCATCGCCGACCTGCTGGCCGACGGGCCGGCGAGCGCCGGGGAGCTCGCGGCGCGCACCGGCACGGACGCGGACAGCCTGCACCGCATGCTGCGCGGCCTGGCAACGCTGGGCGTTTTCGCCCTGTCGCCGGATGGCCGCTTCCGCAACAACCGCCTCTCGGCGCCCTTGTGCAGCGGCGGCGCGGGCTCGCTGCGCCAGTATGCAGACTATTTCGGCTCGGCATCGAACGTGCTGGCCTGGGCCGACTTCGACTGGACCCTGGCCACGGGCAGGAGCGCCTTCCCGCGCATGCACGGCATGCCGGTCTGGGACTGGTTCGACGCCCATCCCGCGGAGCGCGAGGTGTTCGCCGGCGCCATGGTGTCGCTCACCGAGCTGTTCGCCGCGGGGGTCGCCACCTGTTACCCCTTCGCCGAGGTCCACCGCGTCTGCGACGTCGGCGGCGGGAGCGGGACGCTGCTCGCCGAGCTGCTGCTGCGCCATCCCCACCTGCGCGGCGTGCTGTTCGACGGTCCCGGGGTGGTGGAGCTGGCGCGCTCCTCTTTCGCCGGCAAGGGGCTGGCCGAGCGCGCCGAAACGGTCGCCGGCAGCTTCTTCGCCGAGGTGCCCGCGGGCTGCGACGCCTACCTGCTCAAAAACGTCCTGCACGACTGGGACGACGAGCGTGCCCACCAGATCCTGGCCAACTGCCGGCGCGCCATGCAGCCCGGCGGCCGCCTGCTGGTCGTCGAGACGGTGGTCGAGCCCGCCGGCACCAGCGGCATCGGACCTCTCTCCGACCTGCAGATGATGACCGTGTGCTGCGAGGGGCGGGAACGCGGCCGCGGCGAGCTCGAGGAGCTCCTGAAGCGTGCCGGCTTCCGGCTGACTCGCCTGCTGCCGACCCCCGGGCCGATGACTTTGATCGAGGGGATCGCCTGCTAGAGTGATCCCTCCCGGCAGGCCGTGAGTGCCGCCGATCACTGCTGATCCGTCAGTCCATTCAACCGGTCATCCCTGGACGGCCGTGGATCGCCATCATGGTGGCGAGCATGACCGCGATCAGCTTGTCGCCGCCGGCCGCGGAACCGCCGCGGGCGAAGACCTCGCCGGTGCAGACGGTGAGGGTTCGCCCGGGCCGGGTGACGCGCCCGCGGGCGGCGAACCGCTCGCCCAGTGCCGGGGCGAGCAGATTGATCTTGAACTCAACGCTGAGCACCGCCGCCTCCGCCGCCATCAGCGTCGAGGCCGCATAGCCGCACGCCGTGTCGGCGAGCGCCGCGATCACGCCGGCGTGCAGGAATCCGTGCTGCTGGGTGAGCTCGGCGCGGAAGGGCAGCTCGATCTCCACCTCGCCGGGAGCGACACGGGTGAGCAGCGCGCCGAGCGTCTCCATCATCCTCTGCCGCGCGAAGCTCGCGCGCACCCGCGCCGCGAAATCCGGGTCCTGCGGCTGGAAGCCGGGCATTCCGTTATATCGGCGACTTTCGAGTGGTCAACGGTACGCGTCTTTCCGATGCCGCACCGCGATGATGTCGACCCTCTTCTCGACGTCAAATATTTCGTAGACCACCCGATAATCACCAATCCGAATACGCCACACGCTGATGGCACCCGCGAGCTTTCGGCATCCCGGCGGCCGCGGCTCGGTGGCCAAAGCACGGATCTGGTGGCGAATCCTCGCTACCGCGGTCACGTCCAGACGCTCCAGCTCTTTTCGAGCGGACCGTGCAAACGTGATCCGGAGCTCACTCACCCTCGCGGAGCTTTCCTAGGGCTTTGAGCTTCTCGTCTACTTCTGCAAACGTCTCGCGCGACTCTTCCCGGCGCTCCCGGGCCAGATATGCGTCATAAAAATCTTCCCAGAGCTCCGCATGCTCGTCAAGATCGATGAGGACTGCCGTCCGCTCGCCGCTTTCGTCTACCACGAACTGGACACCTTTCATGCTTACGCCCCTATTCCGCGTGCTTCGTGTATTCGCTGCTCAGTATAGCGGATCGTAGAACGTGCCCAGGACTGCTCTGCTCGAAGAAATTCCCTACGGCACCTCGCCGGCCAGGATGGCGGCGAGCTTGGCGGTGTCGATGTTGCCGCCGGAGACGATGCAGACGACCTTTCTGGCGCCCGCCACGCCGGCGAGGGCGGCGGCGACCGAGGCGGCGCCGGCTCCTTCGGCGACGATGCGGTTGCGCTCGGCAAGGAGTTTGATGGCGGCGGCGATGGCGGCCAGGGGCACGACCAGCGCGCCGTCGAGCAGGCGGCGGGCGAGCGGCCAGATCTCGGCCAGCAGGCCCTTGCCGCCGATGCCGTCGACGAAAGACGGCTGGTAGTCGACCTCTCGCGGCGCCGCGGCGGCGAGCGAGGCGGCGAGCGGCGCGGCGGTCGCCACCTCGCAGCCGAAGATCCGCACGCGCGGCTGCAGGGCGCGCAGCGCGGCGGCGATGCCGCAGGACAGCCCGCCGCCGCCATAGGGCACCAGCACCGTGTCGACGTCGGGGAGCTGCTCGAGGATCTCGAGCCCGATCGTGCCGTTGCCCGCCATCACCCCCGTGTCGCTCACCGGATGGATGAACAGTCCGTGCTGGCCTGGATACGTGTGCTCATGGATCACCCGCCACCAGCGCTCCCAGGAGACCTTGACCACGCTGCCGCCCAGCCTTTCGATGGCGGCCAGCTTGGTTGCCGGCGCATGGTCCGGCACCACGGCGGTCGCCGCCACTCCGAGGTGGCGCGCGCCCCAGGCGACCCCTTGCGCCATGTTGCCGGCGCTCGCCGTGTAGACCCCCCGGGCGAGCCGGCGCGGGCCGGCGACGAGCATGGCGTTGACCGCGCCGCGCAGCTTGAAGGAGCCGATCGGCTGCAGGTTCTCGAGCTTGAGATAGATCTCGGCGGGCTCGCTGATTTTAGCGGGCTCCCCGCCGTCAGAGGTGCCCGCCGCCGGGGCCTTGGTCATCTTAGGCAGGCCCTCGCGCGCATCGACGTTCAAGCGGACCAGCGGCGTGGCCAGCGTCACCCCGGTCAGGCGTTGGCGGGCGGCGCGGATCTCGTCGAGCGCCGGAGCGCGCAGCTTCATCAAGCGCCGCGCTCGGCCGGTTCGAGGACGATCCCGCTGCCCCGCGCCAGCGCCTTGCGGTAGACGTGATGGCTGGCGGCCAGGTCCTCCACCGCCAGCCCGAGCGACTTGAAGAGGGTGACTTCATCGGGCGAGCGGCGGCCGACCACCCGGCCGAGCACCAGCTCGCCGAGCTCGCCCTGGATGTGCGTATCGCCGATGGCCCCCTCGCGGCGCGGGATCAGGAAGTCTCCCGATTCGTTCACCGCCGATTCGCGGCTGTCGACGAAGAGCCGCGCGCGCACCACCGCCGCGGTGTCCAGCTCGCGGGCGGCGGCGAAACAGGCGCCGACCGCGTTGACGTGCGCTCCCGCGGCGATCCACTCGCCGGCCAGGATCGGCTCGGCGGCGGCGGTGGTGGTGCAGATCAGGTCGGCTCCCTCGACCGCCTGGCGGACCGAGGCGGCCGGCTCGACCGGCAGGCCGTGGCGCGCGCTCTCGGCCGCGGCGAAGGCGCGGGCGCTCTCGGGCTTGCGGCTCCACACCCGCACCCGCCGCAGCGGCCGTACCGCGGCGAGCGCCTCGAGGTGCGTCCTCGCCTGCGTGCCGGCACCGAGGATCGCCAGGTCTCCGGCCTCCTCGCCGGCCAGCAGCCGGGTCGCCAGGCCGCTGACCGCGGCGGTGCGGATGGCAGTGACCGCGGAGGCGTCGAGGTAGGCGAGCGGGCAGCCGCTCGCGGTCTCGAACAGCAGCACCGCGCCCTGGTGCGACTCCCGGCCTACGGCCCGGTTGCCAGGGAAGATGGACAGGACCTTGATGCCGGCGATCTGATCGCATGCAACGCTCTGAACGCCGATCTGTCCCGGCATCAAGCCCAGGAAGCCGGGGCAGCTCTCGAGCCGGACGACCGAGCGCAGCGGCTGCAGGGTCTCGCCGCGCGCCAGGGCGCCGAAGATCGCGGCCATGACCTCGATGCACTCCCCCATGGGCAGGAGCTCTTCGACCTCCCGGCGACCGAGATAGACGAGCGGCATGACGGCTCTCACCCCCTTCTGCGCGGCCCGAAGTCAGGCGAGTATAGAGCACGCGCTGTATCATTCCGGCGCGCGCGGCCCGGCCGCGGCAGCGGGCGGAAAGCCGGCGAAGGCATGATCGAGATCGCCAACCTGGTCAAGACCTACGACGGCTTCGCCGCCGTGGACGGCCTGTCCCTGCACGCCGCCGGCGGCGAGATCGTCGGCCTGGTCGGGCCGAACGGGGCGGGCAAGACCACCACCCTGCGCTGCCTGGCCGGCATCCTCCCCCCCACCGCCGGACGCATCGCGGTCGCCGGCCACGACCTCGAGACCGAGCCGGTGGCGGCGCGCCGCCAACTCGCCTTCGTGCCCGACGAGCCGCGCCTGTTCGACAACTTGACGGTCGCCGATCACCTCAAGGTCATCGGCCGGCTCTACGGCGTGGCGGACGCCGCGGAGCGTTCGCGCGAGCTGCTGGCCGGGTTCGATCTCGCCGACCGCCGCGACGCCTTCCCGGGGGAGCTGTCGCGCGGCATGAAGCAGAAGCTGATGATCGCGCTGGCGCTTCTCCACCGGCCCGCCGCCCTGGTCCTCGACGAGCCGCTGACCGGCCTGGACCCCGGTGCGATCAGGCGCATGAAGCGCACCATCGTCGAGCAGGCGCAGGCGGGGGCCGCCGTGCTGGTCTCTTCCCACCTCTTGCACCTGGTCCAGGAGATCTGCGGCAGAGTGGTGATCGTCCAGCGCGGCCGCAAGGTGCTCGAAGGCACGCTGGCGGAGATCCGGTCCGCCTTGCCCGATCTCGGGGCGGATGCCGACTTGGAGGAGATCTTCCTGCGCGCCACCGAGGGCGAGGAGGCGAAGGCCGAAGGCGCCTCAGGCCCCCCTGCCGAGCCAGGCGACGGGCGGGGCGACGGTTGAGCGGCGCGCTCTTCGAGCTGCTGCTGCGCGGCCTGCGCGGCCGCCTGGTGCGGCGCCTGCGCCTGCTGCGCCAGCCCAAATACCTGGTCGCCTCGCTGGCTGGGCTCGCCTACATGCTGTTCTTCGTGGGGAGGAACTTTCTCATCTGGGGCAGGGGGGCCCGTCGCCCCGGCATCGAGGTCGCGGGCCTGGGCGACCGCGCTCCCCTGGTCCTGCTCGGCGCTGCCTTGGCGCTCGCCCTGGTCACCACGCTGGGCTGGCTGCTCACCTCCTCGCGGCCAGCCCTGCGCCTGACCGAAGCCGAGATCAACCTGCTGCTGCCTGCTCCCCTGCCGCGCCGCAAGGTGCTCGAGTTCGCGCTGTGGAAGCAGCAGGTCGGCGTGCTCTTCGGCGCCCTCTTGTTCTCGCTGTTTCGCGGCTTCGGCGCCCCGGGAACACGCCTGCCGCGGCTGTTCGCCACCTGGGCGCTCTTTGCCCTGGTGGGCCTCCACCTCAAGGGGGTGAGCCTGTGGAAGGCCCGCCTCCGCGAGCTGCCGCCGGCGGCCGCCCGGTGGCGCATCGGCCTCGCTCTGCTGCTCGCCGCCGCCTGGTGGACAGCGGTCGGCGCCGGACTTCGCCAGCTCTTCGTGGCCACGCGGATCGACTGGCAGGCCGGAGACTTGATCACCAACCTGGACCGTCTGCAGGTCGCCGCCCACGCCGGCTTCTTCGGCTGGCTGCTGGCGCCTTTCGCCTGGCTCTGTGGCCCGCTGCTCGGCGTCCATCGGCTGCGCGGCGCTCTCTTCGCCGCAGCTCTCCTCGCGGCGCACTACGAGTGGGTGGTGCGCTCACGCGCCCGCTTCGAGGACGCGACCGTCGCCCAGGCGCGCCGCCAGCTCGACCGCCGCACCTCGCGCCCGGCCTTCGCCAGGCTTTCGGCGCGGTCGCGGCAGCGCGAGCCGTTCCACCTGGCGCCGACCGGCAGCGCGGAGACGGCCGTCTACTGGAAGAACCTGCTGCTACGCAGCCGCCGGCCGCTGGCGCAGACGACCGGCCTGCTGGTCGGCGTTTGCGTCGTCCTTGGGGCGCTGGGCCTGGCCTTCGGCGCGGCGCTGGACGCTCCCGACGCCTTCGCGGAGATCCTGGTGATCGTCGGCGTCGTGATCCTGCTGCTCATCCCGCCGTTGGCCGGCCTCTTCCTGCGCAATGACCTGCGTGTCGACCTGCTGCAGATCGAGATCCTCCGGCCCTGGCCCATCGTGGGTTGGCGCCTGGTCGCCGCGGAGCTGCTGGCGCCCGCCACCGGGGCACTCCAGATGATGCTCGCCGGAGCCGGACTGGTGCTGGCCGGCGCCGCCGCGGCCTGGCTGGCCGCCGGCGGAGCCGCACCGGACTTCCTGCAGCGCATCGCCGCACCGATCGGCGGCACATGGCCGGGCCTGCTCGCCGTCCTGGCCAGTCTCCTGGTTGTCGGCCTGCCGATCGCCCTGCTCTCCATCGCCATCCAGAACTTGGCCGCCCTCTTCCTGCCCGGCTGGGTCGGCCTCGGCCTCGAACGCCAGCGCGGCGCGGCGCTCACCGGCCAGCGCATCCTGGTCCTCCTCGGACACGTCCTGTCCCTGGCGCTGGGGCTGCTGCCGCCCCTGCTCGCCGTCGGCGCGGCGCTGCTCCTCCAGCGCCTCCTCGGCTTGCCCTGGTCGCCCTGGGAGCTGCCCCTCATCGCCCTCCTCGCCGCCGCCCTCGTCCTTGCCGAGGTCGGCGTCCTCGTCCGCCTCGGCGGCGCCCTCTGGGACCGCCTGGACCCCGCCCGGGAGCTCTTGGAGACGCCGGAGTAGGCGCGGACTGCTCGCGCATGAATGCTGGTCAAGTGGATGGTCGGTGTCGGGCTTGTTCGGCCCGCGAGGCGAGCCTGGCAGCCTCGCGGGCCCGCCCCATCAGGCGCAGCAAGGCACCATAGCTTTCGAGCGTTGCCCTGCGTTCCGCCGGGTTGGCATCGGTGCGCCGGTCCCAGATCGCCAGCGCCCGCTGGAGCAGGGGCTCCGCCTCGCCGTAGCGGCGCTCGGCGCGATACAGATTGGCGAGATTGGTGAGAGTCACCGCGAGGTGCGGGTGGTCAGGGCCGAGGGCCTTCTCTCTGATCGCCAGGGAGCGCCGGAAGAGTGGCTCCGCCTCGGCATACCGGTGCTGGAGGGTATAGAGCAGTCCCAGATGATTCAAACTGCCTGCCACGTGGGGGTGGTTGGGACCGAGCGCCCTTTCGCGGATTGCCAGCGCGCGCAGGAAGAGACGCTCCGCCTCGATATACCTGCCTTCCTCGCGGTAGACAACCGCCAAGTTGTGGAGGGACGTAGCGTAGTCGGGGTTGTTCTCTCCCCGCAACTTGCGTTCGATTCCCAGCACGCGCAGGTAGAGCGCTTCGGCCTCCTTGTACCTGCTCTCGGACCTGTAGACCATCGCCAGGTTGTTGAGGGACGTGGAGACGTAAGGGTGCTCCGGTCCCATCACCCGCTCGTTGACCGCCAGGACACGCTTGAGAAGCGCTTCGGCCTCGGCATGACGGCCCAGATTGCGGTAGACGTCGGCGAGATTGTTGAGGTTGGCGTTGAGGTCGGAGTGCTCCGGCCCCAGCTCTCGCTCCTGGATCGCCAGTGCCCTCTGGAAAAGAGGGATAGCCTTGTCGTACCGTGCTTCGTCGCGGTAGAGCAGGGCCAGGTGACTCAGCGCGGTGCTCACCCGGCCGTCCCGCGCCTTGCTCCAGATCGCCAGGGCGCGTTGGAAGCACGGCTCGGCTGCGGCGTAGCTGCCCTGACTGAGATAGAGCAGGCCCAGCCGATTGAGGCTGTCGGCGACGTCCGGATGGTCCTTTCCCAGGGCCCGCTCGCGGATGGCCAGGGCCTGCAGGTCGAGGGACTTCGCCTGCGGGTATCTCGCCCGGGCGCGCGCGAGCTCGGCAAGGTGACTCATGCTCGTTGCCACCTCGGGATGTGTTCCGCCGAGCGCCCTGCGGCGCAGGGCGAGAGACTGACCGAGCATCGACTCGGCGCTGTCGAAAAGCCCCAGGCTCTGGTAGACGCTCCCGATCGTGTCCATGAGCGCGGCCTCGACGACTGGCTGGCCCTTGAGGTCGGCCGCGACCTTGCGCGCTCCGCTGTCGAGGATCTCGCGCGCCGTAATGGTTCTTCCCTTCGCCTGATCCGGGTCGGAGAGCTCGAAGAGGCCGACCATGAAATCCGCCACCGAGCGCGCGGCCGCAGCCTCCCGATTGCCGCGCTCCGCCTCCTGACTGGCCAGCTTCTCCGCCCGCCGGGCGCGCACGAGACCGACACCGGCACCGACCGCTCCGAGCAGCAACGCTATTGACACCAGGACGCTCGCCGCGACCACCGCCCGGTGGCGGCGCAGGAATTTTGCAAGCCGGTACGCGGTGCTCGGCGAACTGGCGAGGACCGGCTCGTGCCGCCGGTGCCTCTCGAGGTCGATCGCCAGCTCGGAGACCGAGCCGTAGCGGCGGTCGCGGTCGCTTTCCAAAGCCTTCATGACGATCCAGTCGAGATCTCCTCTCAGCTGCCGAACCAGGGCCGCCGGCTCCGTCCGCCGGTCGTGGGCGACAGCGACGGCCCTTTCTCCCAGGTGCCCGAGCCGCGAGCTCGGCCTTTCGATCTCGACGGCGGCAGCGGCATCGCCCGGCAGGACCCCGGCCAGCAACTCATAGAGCACCACGCCAAGTGAGTAAACGTCGCTACGGGTATCGATGTCGGCCGCCCCGACCGCCTGCTCGGGACTCATGTACGGCAGCGTGCCGATCCTCTGTTGCGCCGTGGTTAGCCGCCGGCTGGCCTCCGGCGACGGCGGCGCCTCGCCTTCCGCGGTCGCCCTGGCGATGCCGAAGTCGATGATCTTGGGGACCGCTCGCACCCCATGGTGGGTCACCAGGATGTTCTCCGGTTTGAGGTCGCGGTGGATGATCCCCTTCTGGTGGGCGTGTTGCACCCCTTCGCACAACTGCTGGAACAGCGCGAGGCGCTCTTGCACGTCCAACCGCAGCCGATCGCAGTAGTGGGTGATGGGCTCGCCCTCGACATACTCCATGGCGAAGTAAGGGCGGCCTTCCGCCGTGGCGCCGGCCTCGTAGACCTGGGCGATGTGCGGGTGGCTCATACGAGCGAGCGACTGCAGCTCGACCCGGAAACGGGCCATCGCTTCCTCCGAGTCAAGTCCCCGTTTGATCAGCTTCAAGGCCACCCGGCGCTGCACGGGAGCCACCTGCTCGGCCTCGTAGACTTCGCCCATGCCGCCGGAGTCGATCGCGCGCAGGATTCTGTAAGGACCGATGCTGTAGCCCTCGGCGGTGGCAGAGAGGGCCGCGGCAAGAAACGCCGCGGGCGGCCGCTCGAGGAAGGTGCAACCGCTCGCGTGCGCCAGCAGCGATTGCACCTCCTCCCGCAACGACTCGTCATCCCCGCACTCCTGAGCCAGCAGCGCGGCCTGCTCACTCGGTGCGCGCTCGCGCACGGCGGCGAAGATCTCCTTGGCCCTTTCCCAGCTCGTAGTCGGCATGGTGCTGGTCCTCCCTCTGCCAGAACACCTCCTGCCATTGGACGCGCTGGCGCGGCGAAGAGGCGCTCACCGCGGCCAGAGGCCCGGCAATCGGACCACGCGCTACCTCTCGCCGAGCTCGCGTGACAGCCAGGCCTTGGCAACGCTCCAGTCACGCCTGACCGTAACCGGCGAAACCTCGAGAACGTCCGCCGCCTCCTCGACCGAGAGACCGGCGTAGAACCGCAGCTCGACCACCCGCGCCTGCCTTGCGTCTTTCGCCTCCAGCTTACGCAGCGCCTGGTCGAGCGCCAGGAAGTCGGGAATCGGCGGCACGCTGCCGGGAACCTCATCGCCGAGCGGCATCCTGAGCTCGGGGGGAGGGTGTTTGTGCCGGTGCTGGTGGCGGAAGTAGTCGGTCAGGATGCGGCGCATGAGGCGGGCAGCCACGCCATAGAACTGGTCGCGGTTCCGCCACGGCGTTCTGTTCTGTTTGGAGAGCTTGAGGTAGGCCTCGTTGACCAGCGCCGTGGGCTGGAGGGTGTGCCCGGGACGCTCGCGGCGCAACTGGCGCTCGGCCAGTTGCCGCAGCTCGGCGTAGACGAGAGCCATGAGCTGCTCGAGGGCTTCCGCGCTACCCTCCCCCCACTCCTTGAGAAGCTCGGTGACTTCGCCGTCCTGGCTCATCGTCAGAGACAATTTTAGCAGATTTCATAAGTCGCAGATAAAGCCTCGAGCTCGAGGCGAGATGAGCTCGACGCGGCGTGGTCGCGCTCCGCCGTGAGCGCTTCTGGCTCCCGGCGGCGCGTAGACCCGTAGAGGACGAGAGCGGTGCAGCGATGAGCACCGCGGTACCAAGCCGACCTGGCGTCCTGGGAGGTGGACCATGAAGAGGACCCGCGCCAACGCCCTTGCCTGGGCCTCGACGACCCTGATTCTCGCGCATGCCGCTGCCGCGTTGGCTCAGCCGTGCGTCCCAGCTCCTGCTGGCATCCTCGCCTGGTGGCCGCTCGACGAAGGCTCCGGAACGATTGCCAACGACATCGCAGGCTTCCATCCGGCCGCCTACTTCGGCGCCCCTCAACCCGCCGCCGGCGAGATCGGGGGAGCGCTCCGCCTCAACGGCACGTCCGATTTCCTCGCCGCCGCAAAGAGCGATCTCTGGGCGTTCGGCAACCGCGACTTTACGATCGAGCTGTGGGCCAACTTCGATGCACCGGTCGGAGGCGACCTCCATCACCCCGGCGCCATCTTCATCGGCAACGACGGGGGCCCGGGAGGCTTCGCGAAGTGGTTCTTCGCAATTGGCGGCGGCTACCTCAACTTCCACATCAACGGCCCTGCTCTTGGGTCCAAGTTCTTCCCTCTGGTTCCCTTCTCGCCGCAGGTCGGCCGCTGGTATCACCTCGGGGTGACGCGCAACGGCGCTCTCTACACCATGTATATCGACGGCGCGCCGGCCGGCTCGGCGGTCAACCGAGATACCATTCCCGACCCCGCCGCCCCCCTCACCATCGGCCAGGCCGAGAGCCTTGGCTTCGTGCACGGCCGCCTCGACGAGGTCACGGTGTACGACCGGGCGCTCACCCAGGCGGAGATGAAGGCAGTCTTTGCCGCCGGATCCGCCGGGAAGTGCAGGGCTGCCTCGACTGCCGCAATCTCCATCACCCCCGCGACAGGCGGGGACACCGGCCCGGTCACCGTCCGGATTACCGGCCACGGCTTCGCAGCCGGCACAGCCGTGAAGCTCGTACGCGCGGGAAGTCCAGACATCCCGGGAACCGCTGTTCAGATCGCCGACAGCCTGACCCTCTCGACCACCTTCGACCTCACGGGGCAGCCGCGAGGAGACTGGGATCTCGTGGTAGCGAACCCCGACGGGTCGGTGCTCACCTTCCGCCAGGGTTTCACGATCGAACCGGGGCGTGGCGCACAGCCCTGGGTGCAGATCGTCGGCCGCGGCGCCATCCGCGCCGGCAGGCCGACGGAATTTCAGGTCCTCTACGGCAACCGCGGCAACGTCGACGCTCGCTGGGTGCCGATGTCGATCGGCGGCATTCCACGCGACGCCAGCTATCAGCTCGGCGCCGACGTCTCGCCGCCGCCCATCCCGGGGACGGACGGCATCGATTGGAGCAAGATCCCGATCAGTATCGACACGCCGCAGGGGTTCGCAATTCCGCTGCTGGTGTCGACCATACCTCCGGGCACCATTTCGTCGCTGCATTTTTCCATCCGGGTTCCTGCCCCAGAGGAATTCGACTTATCCGCTGCCGTGGGTCGTGGTTCCTCCGAGTCGGCGCCTGCCGTTGGCGGCAGCCACTCCTCATCGGCCAACGATGAATGCCTACTCGCCTTCATCCACTTGGTTCTCGCCGGCTTGGGATTGAGCCCGGAGGATGAGTGCGCGAAAGCACTCGCCGTCGCTGCGGCGGAGAGACTCTCGGCGCTGGTCACCGGCCTGGTGGAGGGGCGCTCCCTTCTGGCTCTGGTACCGGCCGTCACGGCGGCCATCGTGGCAGCGGCCAAAGAAACACTTGCATGTGCGGGGAAGGAGATTCTGAAAGTCGCCGCCGTGAAAATTGCCGAGGAAGTTGCGCTTGTGGCCCAAGCGGCAATTGTGGGATGGTACGTAGGCGTGCTGTTGGACAAATGCGCACCCGTCGTCGGGGCTGGAGTGGTTCGCGTTTGGCGATCGCTTCTGCACGTCCGCGGCGTCGGCTCCCACGACCCCAACGACTTCGTGGGCGCCCCGGGAGTGGGGAGCTCGCGCTATGTTCCCGGTGCTGTGCCCCTGCCCTACGAGGCAATCTTCGAGAACGTCGCTACCGCTTCGGCACCGGCCCAGCAGGTGGTGATCGAGGTCAGGCTCGATTCCGCCACCTTGGACCTGCGCACCTTGCGGCTGGGACCGATCACTCTAGCCGGTAGGAGGATCTCACCTCCGCCCGGAGCGCAGGCCTTCTCGGCCTCGCTCGACCTGCGGCCCGCGCGCAGCCTCATCGTCGCAATCGAGGCGAACCTGGACGCCACGACCGGCCTCCTCAGCTGGAGATTCACTTCGATCGATCCCGCGACCGGCCAGCCGCCGGTGGATCCTCTCGCCGGCTTCCTGCCCCCCAACGTCCATCCGCCGGAAGGCGAGGGCAGCGTCCTTTTCACCGTGATGTCCAGGGGAGGCCTCCCGACCGGCACGGAGATCCGCAACCATGCGACCGTGACGTTCGATTCCAACCCACCTATCGACACCCCGGAGTGGCGCAACACCATCGACAATTCGAAACCCTCCAGCCAGGTGTCCGCGCTCGCCCCGCGCCAGACGGCACTGGACTTCCAGGTCCAGTGGTCGGGCTCGGATGTAGGCTCCGGCATTCAGGATTACACCATCTTCGTCTCCGCCAGCGGCGGACCCTACAGCCCCTGGCTCGCCAACACCACCAGCACTTCGGCGACTTTCCACGGGCTGAGCGGTACCACCTACTCCTTCTATAGCGTCGCCCGTGACTGGACCAACAACCTGGGAGACCCTCCGGCCGCTCCAGACGCCACTACCCAGGTCGAGATCCTCCCTCCCGTGATCCGTTCCATCAGCCCCGCGAGCGGCCCGACAGCGGGGGGGACTCCCGTGACGATCACCGGGGCCGGCTTCGCGTCCGGCGCGACGGTCAAACTCGGCGGAGTCGCCGTCGCGGACCTCCAGGTCGGAGACGCCACGACACTCACGGCCACCACGGGCCCCCATGCTACCGGGGCGGTCGATGTGGCCGTGACCAACCCGGACGGCCTCGGCGCAACCCTCGCGCGGAGCTTCTTCTACTCGCCGCCTGATGTTGGCCTCGATTTCTTCACCCTGACGCCATGCCGCGTGATCGACACGCGGAGACCCGCGGGGCCGCTGGGCGGGCCGCCTCTCGCGCCCTTCTCCCAGCGGATCTTCACCGTGACCGAAACGTGCGGCATCCCGCCTTCGGCGCGGGCGCTCGCGGTCAATTTCACGGTGGTATCGCCGGCGGCCGGCGGAGATGCGAGCCTTTTTCCCGGCAACGCGTTCTTCTTCGGGGCCAGCATGATCAGCTTCTCGTCAGGCCAGACACGCGCCACCAATGGCATCGTTTCCCTGGCCACTGACGGGACCGGCTCTCTCGGGTTCATCAATGGCTCGAGCGGAAGCGTCCACCTGGTCCTGGATGTCTCCGGCTATTTCGAGTAACAGATCTCCTCTACGGCTTGGCGATCTCGATCGGCGGCTCTTCGGCAAGTAGACCGATCTTGGCGTCGAGGACTTGCTTGCGGAAGGCGGCGACGTCGGTCGCGTAGAAGCGGTTGAAGTCGGCGAGGAAAGCGTCGAGCTTCTCGCCGGCCTGGCGCAGGTAGTTGAGCTGCGTGGGGGTGGGCGGCTCCCATTGCGAGGTGATCGCCCCGGACACGTAGTTGATCTGCGACAGCACGTCATCCGGCGCCGGGAGACCCTTGGCGTCGGGGCGAGACCACAGGCGCTTCTCGAGGGTTTCGAGACCCTTCTTCAGCTTGTCGGCGGCGTCGGCGAGCGGTGAGGTCGCCTCGCCGCGCTCGCCCTTCTTCTGCTTCTCCCGTTCGAGCGCCTGCTTGGCCTTGGCGGCGGCGGAGTCGGCGTCGGCGCGGATGCGCGCGATACGCTCGATCGCCTCGACGGCCGCCTCCTGAAGGGCGCCGGCCCGCGAGATCGCCTCCCAGCGCCGCTGCCAGTCGGCCGCGGAGTTGGGCGAGCGCGGATCGGGCAGGACGTTGACCGTCGTCTTGGCCTCGTGGTCGCGGAACTTGACCGTGACGGTGTAGGTGCCGGGCGGCACTTCAGGGCCCGTCGGGTCTTCCTGCGGGGTCTGGTCGGGGCCGGGCGGCGGCTCCCGGAAGTCGTCGCGCTCGAGGCCCCAGGCGGCACGGTTGATCCCCAGCTTGACCGCCGCCTTGAAGTGGCGGAGCACCTTGCCGGCGGCGTCGGCCACCTGGATCTCGGCCTTGGGCCCTTCCTTCTTCTCTTTCTCCTTGGCGGCCTCTTTGCGTTTTTCTTCGGGCTCTGCGGTCGTCGCCTGGGCCTCCTTGACTCCGGGCGCTGCCGAGCCAGGTGACGGCATCGGGGGTTGCGCCTCGCCGCGCCGGGCGCGCGCCGCCGCCGCGCTCTCGGGGCTTGCCGCCTCGGGGGCGACGCTGGCCTTCTCCGCCGCGGCTTGCTCGGCCGCCCGGCGCTCGCGCTCTTTCCTTTCTCGTTCCTTCTCCGGATCGGGGAGAGGGATGGCGGGGCCATTGACGGAGAAGGCGATGAGCGCGCCATAGGGCCGGTTCTCACCGCGGAACTCGCCTGCCCCCAGGCCGAAACCGCCGGGGCTGGGCCTGACCCAATGCTGCTGCGCGCCGGCGATGGGAAAGATGTGAAGCGGCTCGCTCAGGGCGCCGGCCGTCAGGCCCGAGAGCGGCCGGATGTCGTCGAGCACGTACAGGGCCCGCCCGTGGGTCGCGATCACCAGGTCGCGGTCGCGCGGGTGGACGGCGAGTCCCGCGACCGGCGCGGTGGGGAGGCCGTACTTGTAGCGCAACCAGTGAGCGCCGCCGTCCTGCGAGATCCACAGGCCGAGCTCGGTGCCCAGGAAGAGCAGGTCCTTGTCGGCCGGGTCCTGCTCGACGGCGAGGGCGTAGCCGCGGAGCTCCTTGGTCGCCAGGCTCTTCCAGGTCTTTCCGAAGTCGTCCGTGCGCACCACGTAGGGCGTCCAGTTCGAGCGCCGGTGGTCGTCGAAGACGACGAAGGCGGTGCCGGCGTCGAAGCGCGAGGCGCGGATCTCGGGCACCCAGGTGTGCGCCGGGACGCCGCGGACGTTGCCCTCGACGCTCGTCCAGCTCCTGCCGCCGTCGCGCGTCACCTGGACGCGGCCGTCGTCAGTGCCAACCCAGATCACCCCGCGCGCCACCGGCGACGGCGCGATGGCCACGATGGTGGTGTGATTCTCGGCGCCGGAGACGTCGGGCGTGAGGCCGCCGCTCTCGCTCTGCTTCTGCCACGCTGGGTTGTTGCTCGTCAGGTCTGGGCTGATGATCGTCCAGGTGTGGCCGCGATCGGTCGACTGATGCAGGAACTGGCTGCCGTAGTAAACGGTTCCCGGGGCGAAGGGATCGAGGGCCAGGCCGGAGTTCCAGTTGAATCGGAGCTTCACCCCGTCCGGGGCGGCGGGACGGATGTCCTTGATCTCGCCGGTGCGCAGATCCCAGCGGGTGAGATAGCCGCCCTGTCCCATCGAGTAGCCGGCCGAGGCGTCCTGCGGGTCGGGCAGGGTGGCGAATCCGTCGGCGCCGCCGACCACCACCCACGACCAGGTATGGATGCCCCCCGCCTCCCATACCGAGCTCGGGCCGCGCCATGAGCCGTTGTCCTGGAGGCCGCCGTAGACGTTGTAGGGCGTCTCCATGTCGAGCGCCAGGTGGTAGTACTGAGCGAGCGGAAGGTTGGCGACGAACGCAAGGGTGCGGCCGCGGTCGCGCGAGACGGCGATCCCGCCATCGTCGCCGACCCAGAGGTGCCGCGGGTCGCCGGGGTCGATCCACATGGTGTGGTAGTCGCCGTGGATGAGGGCGTCGGAAGGGAGGTTGGCGAAGGTCTTGCCGGAGTCCTCCGACAGCTTGACGTTGAACCCCAGGCTGTAGACGCGGTTGGGCCATTGCGGGTCGACCTTGAGCTCGGCGAAGTAGAACGGGCGCGGGGCGATGTTGGCGCCGGTGTTGACGCTCTTCCAGGTGAGGCCGCCGTCGCCCGAGCGCAGCAGCGCGCTCTCTCTGGCCTCGACCGAGGCGTAGACGACTTCCGGGTTCGAGCGCGAGATGGCGAGGTTGATGCGTCCGAGCTCTCCCTTGGGCAGTCCGTCGTCTTCGCTCCGCCGCTTCCAGGTGCGCCCGCCGTCGAAGGTGGCGTAGAGCCCGGAGCCCGGGCCGCCCGACTTGAACAGCCACGGCCAGCGGCGGAACTGCCACATCGCCGCCAGCAGCTTCTGCGGGTTGGCCGGGTCGATCACCAGGTCGGCCGCGCCGGTCTTCTCGTCGACGTAGAGCACTTTCTTCCAGCTCTTGCCGCCGTCTTCGGTCTTGAACACGCCGCGCTCGGGGTTTTCGCCCCATTCGCGGCCCAGCGCCGCCACCCAGGCGACGTCGGGATCGGCCGGATGCAGGACGATGCGGGCGATGCGCTCGCTGGTCTCGAGGCCGAGGTGGCTCCAGGTCTTGCCGCCGTCGAGCGAGCGGTAGACGCCGTTGCCGACCGAGGCGCTGTTGCGCACGTTGCCCTCGCCGGTCCCCACCCAGACGACGTCCGGACTCTTCTGGTACACGGCGATGGCGCCGATGGAGGCGACCGGCTGGTCGTCGAACAGCGGCTCCCAGGTGAGGCCGCCGTTGACCGACTTCCAGACCCCGCCGGAGGCGGCGCCGACGTAGAGGGTCTGCGGGTCGGATTCCACCCCCGCGATGACGGTGACCCGGCCGCTCATGCCGGCCGGTCCGATGGAGCGGGCGCGCAGCCCGGCGAGCCGGTCGGGATCGAAGGGAGGGGTCTGCCCGGCGAGCGGAGCGGCGAAGAGAGCGAGAAGCGCGGGAGCGGCGGCGGCACGCTTGAGGTTGCCGAGCATTCGAGTCCTCCAGGGGGTCAGGGGTCCTGCGCCGGGAGTATACGAATCGGGAGCGGGTAGGTTGCGGTTAGGGGACGTCCTGCTTAGGAAGGGGCACTGGGTGCCTCTTCTGTGCTCCGGGGTGAACCCGGGAACAAGCGGCGGGGACGCATGGAGGGGCTGCCGAGGGCCCCTGGCTGGGTCCCGGCGGTTCCGCCAGGCGGCTGTATACTGCTCGACCAAGGTTCACGGCTTACGTTGAGGGGAGATTCTGATGGCAGACCGACGCTTGCTGATCCTGGCGCTTGCCTTGGTGGTGGCGCTCGATGTGGCGCCGCTCGCGGCGACGTGCGGAGGGGGGGGCGGGGGCGGGGTGGGCGGGCTCGGGGGCCAGACTCAGCTGACGGGGCCGGGCGGGCAGACTTACAGGGTGCCTTGGAAGGTGGTGCGCTCGGCCGGGACGCCTGGGGGCGGCAGCGACGGGGCAGGCGCGGGGCGGAAGGAGGGGCTCGTCGTCTACTGGTTCCCGACTTCGCCCGGCGAGGCGAGGGCTTCCGACCTGCAGACGTCCCGTATCCTCACGCTTTTCGCCGCGCGGTGCGTCGCAATGGACCTGGTGACAAGCGACAACCAGCCGCTGCGCAGCCAGTTTGCGGCTGCCGGGCCGGGGGCCGCGGTGGTGGTGGCGACGGTGGAGGGCAAGGAGCTCGCCAGGCTGGCCGACGATCCGGCCAGGCCGCGCGAGCGGCGCGTCAGCGCCGCGCAGGTCGAAAAGCTGGTCGGCGCCGAGCTGAAGAGCCGCGAAGCCGCACTCGACCGCCTGCTCGAGGCCGCCAGGGCCAAGGAAAAGCAAGGCGATGCCAACGGCGCCGCGGCCCTCTACACCGGAGTCTGGGCCGAGCGCTGCCTCTTTCCCGACAGCGGCAAGAAGGCGGCCAAGGCGCTGAAGAAGCTTGGCAGGCCGGTGCCGGACAACCAGGCTTCGCTTCCCGCCGCCCCCTCCCCCTCGCTCGGCGAGCCCACCAACGGCCGCATGGTGCGGCTGATGGACGAGGGGCTGGCCGCGGAGAACGCCGGACGATACGAGCGGGCGGGTGATCTCTACGGGCAGGCGCGGCGGCTCGACCCGGGCGACCCGGTGCCGCTGCGCTACCTGGGAGAGCTCGAGCGCCATCACCGCGGCGACTGGACCGCCGCCCGCGCCAGCTTCACGCAGATCCTTGCCATGCCGGCCGACGCGATCTCGCGCGCCGTGGCCTTGCACGGGCTCGGCAAGATGACCATCCACGGCGGCGACTTCGCCCGCGGGCTGGCGCTGTTCGAGGAGTCGCTCGGCGCCTATCCCCTACCGCTGACCTACCGCAACCTCGCGGTCTACTGGAACTCCGAGGGCAAGATCGACAAGGCGCGGGGTTACGTCGAGCAGGCCCTGGCCCTCGAACCCGGCGATGCCTACAACCAGGTCTTCGCCGCCGCCTTCGCGGCGGAGGACGGCCGCCGCGAAGAGGCGCTGCGCATCGCGCGGGCCAACGAGGACCTGCTGGCAGCCTCGTACAACCTGGCCGCGATCTACAGCCTTTCGGGCAACCGCGACAGAGCGCTCGAGCTGCTCCGCCGGCACTTCTACGGCTACGAGCGCTTTGCCGCGGTGCGCGCCAAGGAGATGCAGGAAGCGCGCGACGACCGGGTCTTCGCCGCGCTGCACCGCGACCCCGCGTTCCTCGCGTTGACCGCGGCCGCGGACGGCCCTGCCGGCGCTGGCGGCGCTGGCGGCGATCACCGCGCCATGCCCGGCGGCAGCAAGCCATGAGGGCCGCCGCCTCGACGGCCACGCTGGCCGGGCTGCTGGCGGTGGCGTTCGTTGCCGCCGCCGGCGGCGGTCTGTCAGAACGCGCCGGGAATCGTTCGGAGAGCGCTGGGAATCGTTCGGAGAGCGCTGGGAATCGATCGGAGAGCGCCGGGTCCCTACCCGGCGCTGGGCAAGCCGCGCGCGACCCCGCGGAGCCGCGGCCGCAGCACGCGAGCCAGCCGCTGCCGCCGCCGCGTCCGGCAGGCGCCATCGCGCGCACGGCGGTCGACGAGAAGGCGCTGAGCGGCATCGTCTGGGAGCTTGCCGCTTGCGGCACACGACATTCCCTGTCGTCGTGGGACGATCCGCGGCGCGGCGTCGGCTGCGGGCGCGACCGCGTCCTCGCCCGCTTCCAGGCGCTCGCCGGCGCCTCGGGCGGCCGGCTGCGGGTCGTCGTGGACCGCTTCGAGGCCGGCAACCCGCGCACCCATGACAAGCCAGTGCACCTGGAGAACGTCCTCGCCTTCCTGCCGGGGAGCGACCCACGGCTCGCCAGGACCGTCTTCCTGGTCTCCGGCCACTTCGATTCGCGGGCCAGCTCGGCCATGGACGCGGTGGCGGACGCGCCGGGGGCGGACGACGACGCCTCGGGCGTGGCGGTTTCCCTCGAGTGCGCGCGGATCCTCGCGGGAGTCTCCGGGAGCTCGCCAGCCTCCGGCGCCGCGGGCGGCGGCCGCAATCGCGCGACCCTCCTCTTCGCCGCCGTCTCCGGCGAAGAGCAAGGCCTCCTCGGCGGCGCGCGGCTGCGCGACTATCTCAAGGAGAACGGCTACACGGTCGGCGGCTTCCTCGACAACGACATCGTCGGCGCCGACTTCGCCCCGGGCGCGCCGCACCGTGTCCGCCTGTTCTCGGGCGGCGGGCCGGACGGCGTCGATTCGCCGTCGCGCGACCTGGCGCGCGCCGTCGAGGAGATTGCCGGGCGCGATGCCGTGCGCCTGGTGTTCCGCGTCGACCGCCTCGGCCGCGGCGGCGACCATCGCCCGTTCGTCGAGGCCGGCCTGCCCGCCGTGCGCTTCACCGAGCCGGTCGAGAACTACGATCACGAGCACCAGACACCGCGCGTCGAGAACGGCCGCGAGTACGGCGACCTGATCAAGTTCATGAGCTTCCCGTTCCTCGCCGAGGTGACGCGCATCAACGCCGAGGCGCTGCGCCAGCTCGCCCTGGCGCCCGCCGCTCCCGCCGAGGCGACCCTTTCAGGCGAAGTAAGCCCCGACGCGCAGATTGCCTGGCGCGCGGTCGACGACAGCGAGCGCGCCGGCTTCGAGGTCCTCTGGCGCGAGACCACCGACCCGCGCTGGTCGGTCTACGACTTCGTGCCCTCCGCCGCCCGCCAGGCCGTGCTGCCTGGAATCTCGACCGACAACCGCTTCTTCGCCGTGCGCGCCGTCGGCAACAACGGCGCCCGCTCGATCCCGGTCGCCGTGGTGCTCAAGCCGGCTGCCCGGCCCTGATCCTTCCTCCCCCCGTGCACGCCGCCTGGCACTTGACACAGCCTGTAATGCTGAAGTAGCATTGCTCCCATAGCATTTTCTTCGCCAGTCCCCGGGCCGACTTCCTGGTCTTCGGGGTGGGAGGCAGCGTGCGACCGATACCGCGTGGCTTCGCCGAGAGCGTCCGGATGGGGATAGCACCGAGGGCGAGGCGCCTTGCCCTCCCCGATCGGCTCGGCCGGGCAATTCTCGTCTGGGTGCTGGCTCTGCCGGCTCTCGCCGGCCCGGCAGCCGCCGCCCTCTGCCAGACGGACACGGTGCCGGCCGCCACGCTCCTGCTGCCCTACTTCGAGATCGACCTCGACAATCCGAACGGCCTGACCACTCTCTTCTCGATCAACAACGCGGCGGCGGGCGCCGTCCTCACCCATATCGTCATCTGGTCCGACCTCGCCGTGCCGGTGCTGAGCTTCAACGTCTACCTCACGGGCTACGACGTCCAGTCGATCAATCTTCGCGACGTCATCGTCAACGGCAGCCTGCCGCAGACGGCGTCGCTCGGGCAAGACCCGAGCGACACGATCAGTCCGCATGGCGCCTTCTCCCAGGACATCAATTTTCGCAGCTGCGACGGCCAGCTGCCGCCTCAGCCCCTGTCGTCTTCCTTTCTCGCCCACCTCCAGAACGCCCTGACCGGCAAGGCGTCACCGCTCCTCGGCAACGCCTGCGCGGGGCAGGCGTTGGGCGACAACGTCGCCCGGGGCTACGTCACGGTCGACACGGTCAACAACTGCACCTCTCGCTTCCCCGGAGACGTCGGCTACTTCGCGCCGGACCGAGGCGGCGACGTCACCGACCAGAACGTCCTCTGGGGAGCCTGGTACATCGTCAACACCACGCAGAACTTCGCCCAGGCCTCCGACATGGTGCCAATCGAGGCGGACGAGACCAACCCGGCGGTCGCGGCGAAGGGCAAATACTCTTTCTATGGCCGCTACGACGGCTGGACGGGTACGGATGGCCGCGAGCCCCTGGCCACCACCTTCGCGGCGCAGTTCTTCCTCGGCGGCGCCTTCAACGGCGGGACGAGCTTCCTGGTCTGGCGCGACCCGAAGCTGGCGCAGGCGGCGTTTCCCTGCCCGGCGGCGCTGAATCTCAGGCCGGCATGGTATCCGCTGAGCCAGGAAGGCTTCGTCATCTTCGACGAGCAGGAGCACCCTTTCGGGGGCCTCGTCTCACAGACGATCCCGGCATTCTTTCCCGCGGCAACACAGAGAGCCCAGGTAGGGACCGCCTCTCTGCCGATCCCCCTCAACTTCGGCTGGCTCTACTTCGACCTCAACGGGGCGGTCGACGCGGCCGGAAGCAATCCGCCGGCCGACCCGCGCGCCGCGCAAGCCTGGGTGATCGCCGTCCAGACTTCCAACGGCCATTTTGCCGTGGCGCTCGATGCCGCCCGGCTGGACAGCGCATGCGACGCCAACCACTTAACTCCCTGAGGTCGCGCGTGCGTCAGGCCATGCACCCCCGTCGTGATCCTCTCGGCCGGGCTCTCCTCCTGGCGGTGCTGGCGCTGCCGGCTGTCGCCGGACTGGCATCCGCCGCCTTATGCCGGACGGACACGGTGCCCGCCGCCACGCTCCTGCTGCCGTACTTCGAGGTGGACCTCAACCATCCGAATGGCCTGACCACGCTCTTCTCGGTGAACAACGCCTCGGCAACCGCGGTCCTCGTCCACGTCGTCATCTGGTCGGACCTCGCGGTCCCGGTCTTGAGCTTCAACGTCTACTTGACGGGCTACGACGTGCAGACCATCAACCTGCGCGACGTCATCGTCAACGGCAACCTGCCGCAGACGGCGTCGGCCGGGCAAGACCCGAACGACACGATCAGCCCGCAAGGCCCGCTCTCCCAGGACATCGACTTTCGCAGCTGCGACGACCAGCTACCGCCCAAGCCCCTGTCGCCGTCCTTCCTCAGCCACCTGCAGAGCTCCCTGATCGGCAGGCCGTCGCCGCTTTTCGGCAACCTCTGCGCGGCCCAGGGCTTCGGCGACAATGTCGCCCGCGGCTACATCACCGCCGACACGGTCAACAACTGCACCACCCGCTTCCCGGGAGAGCTCGGCTATTTCGCCCCGAACCGGGGCGGCGACGTCACCGACCAGAACGTCCTCTGGGGAGCCTGGTACATCGTCAATACCACGCAGAACTTCGCCCAGGGGTCCGAAATGGTGGCGATCGAGGCGGACCAGACCGATCCCGCGGTCGCGACGCCGGGCAGGTACAGCTTCTATGGCCGCTACGACGGCTGGACCGGAGTCAATGGCCGCGAGCCCCTGGCCACCAGCTTCGCGGCGCAGTTCCTTCTCGGCGGAGTCTTCAAAGGCGGGACCAGCTTCGTGGTCTGGCGCGACCCGAAGGTCGCCCAGGCGCCCTTTGCCTGCCCGCTGGCGACGAACCGCGTGCCGTGGTATCCGCTGGCCCAGGAAGGATTCGTGATCTTCGACGAGCAGGAGCACCCGGCCGTGATCTCTCCTTGCCCGCTCGGCTCTGAAGCCCTGCCCGAGCAGTGTCCTCCCATTCCGATCAAGACACCTTTTCCGGCGGCGGCGCAGCGAACGCAGGTAGGGAGCTCATCCCTCCCCGTGCCCTTCAACTTCGGCTGGCTCTACCTCAATCTCAACCTGGCGGTCGACGCGGCCGGCAGCAACCCGCCGGCCGACCCGCGTGCCGCGCAGGCATGGGTGATCTCGACCCAATCGTCCAACGGCCACTTCGCCGTCGCCCTGGACGCCTACCGGCTCGACGACGCCTGCGCCGCGAGCCATTCCGTGCCGCCCCACTAGATCGATCAAGCCTCCCGCACCAGCAGGGCAACGAACGTCACGTCGTCTTGCGGCGGCTGCCCGCCGGTCCAGGCTTCGGCGACGGCGGAGAGATCGGCGATGAGGGCGTCGGGCGGCTTTTCGGCCGAGGCCGCGAAGGCGGCGCGGACCTGGGCGTAGCCCAGGGGCTCGCCGGCGCTGTTGACCAGCTCGGGAAAGCCATCGCTCATCAGCAGGATCGCGTCGCCGGGAGCGACGGGCACGCGCCGCTCCTGGTAGAGCGCGGACCCCTCCGTCCGGCCGATCAGCGGGGCGCCGAGCGGCAGGCCCGGCAGCGCGATCTCTTCGACCTCGCGCGAGCGCCGGTGATAGACCAGGACCGGAGGCATGCCGGCCGACGCCACGGTCAAAGCGCCGGGCTCGAGGCGCGCCAGCAGCAGGGCCATGGCCATTCGCCCGAGGTCCATGCGCCGGATTGCCGAGGCCGTGCCGCCCAGGAAGCCGTTCAAGCTGCCTTCGCCGGTGTAGCTCGACACCAGGCTCTTGATTACCGTGACCATGGTGCCAGCGACCGCGCCGTGGCCCGTGGCGTCGCCGACCGCCACCGTGAGCAGGCCGCCCGCGCGAAGGTGGAAGTCGTAGTAGTCGCCGCCGACCTCGGTCGCGGTCTTCATCGCCACCGCGAGCTCGAAGGAAGGATGCACCGGCAGCACCTTGGGCAGCAGCGAGAGCTGGAAGCTGCGCGCCTCCTCCAGCTCCGCCGTCTTGCGGTCGTACTCGGTCTGGAGCAGGCGCTGCTCGAGCTCGCGCTCGACGAGGCGCTGCTGGTTCTCGCGCAGGTCGTGGGCCATGCTGTTGAAAGCCAGGGCAAGGTGGCCGAGCTCGCTGCCCGAGGTCACCGGGACCCGGGTCTCGAGGTCGCCGCGCGCGATCCGCTGTGCGCCGGCCATCACCGTGTCGAGGCTGCGCGTCATGCGCGCCGACAGAGGAAGGATGCCGAGCAGCGCCAGCGCGATCATGCCCAGGCCATAGCCGAAGTTGCGGGCGGCGGTGTGGCGCACCTCCTGGAGGGAGCGGCCGATCGGCCGGGCGATGCCGAAGGTCAGGCCGCTCTCGAAGTCCTTGGAAGTGACGACCACCCAGTCGCGGCCCTTGGCCGCCGGCGGTTGCCCGGCGGGGGCGGCCGGGAAGGCGGTGCCGGTCAGCGGCAGCCCCGCCAGCCGCGCGCGGTCGGCCTCTTCGACGGTGTATAGGGTCCCCTGCGAATCGACCGCGAAGGGCACCTCGCCGGCGTCGTGGCGGGTCCGCGCCAGGACGCGGCGCAGCACCTCGCGGCTCTTCACCTCGCAGGTGAGCTGGCCGACGACCTCGCCGTCGACCCTGACCGGCGCCGCGAAATCGCGCCCGAGCAGGAGCGCCGCGTCGCGCTCCCGCCGCGCCTCGGCCGCCACCCGCCGGCTCTCCTCGGCCAGGCGGATGCGCTCTTCGCGCAGGCGGGCCTGCTCGTGCAGCTGGCGCTTACGCTCCTCGGCCCCCCGTCCGGCCAGCGGCGCGCCGTCCGCGAGACGACCGGCCTCTTCGCCCATCCTGTCGAGGGCTTCGGCCTGCCGGTCGAGCGTTTCGGCCTGCTGGTCGGGGGTGCGGCCCTGCTCCTGGCCGGCCGTGCCGTGCCCGCCAGGCGCCCTGCCTCCCCGCGTGGCAGCCATCCGGTGCGCCTGGCGCACCGCCGACGCGGCCATCGCCATCGACTTGTGCAGCTCCTCGTTGACATGCCTTTCGATCTCGCCGCGGGCTTCCGGCGTCATCCCTCTGGCCTGGGCGAGGCCCTGCATCAACCGGTCCATCCGGATCACGACCTTCTTGTCGGGGGCGCCAGGCGCAGAGGGGGGAGCGGGAGGGGCGGCAGGCGGAGCCGTGGAAGCCGCCGGGTGACCCAGGGCCGGGTGGAATTCGATCGCGGCTACCAGCGGCGCGGCATCGCCCATGGCGCCGAGCACCCTGCCGAGCAAGGGATCGGGCGCCTTGCCGGCGCTCGCCGTCCTGGTGTTTTTCTCCTCCTCGAGCATGGAAGGGAAGGGCAGCCGGCCAAGCCTCTCGACGCCGCGCCCGAGCTCTTCCTTGATGGACGTCATCCGGGCGCTCATCTCGTGGGCCAGCAGCTCCGAGTCGGCCTTCACGGCGTTGCGCAAGGCGCGCTGGGAGGCGAGGTAGGAGTACAGGACGATGCCGGTCATGGGAACGACCGACAACAGGAGGAAGGCAAGGATGAGCTGGGTGCGGATCTTCATCAGAGGTGACTACGCAGGCACCGCCGCGAGGTTTTGGCCCGGGGCAAGGGTCCTGTATGCTCGGCCGCAAGAAACGTCCTGATCCGGGGTTTCATAGCGAAGATAGCCGCATGCGCAAGGAGGCATAAAGTGCCCGACACCCTCTTGAGTCGCAGGAACCTGTTCGCCACGGGCGCCGGCGTGGCCATGGCGGGCGCCCTCGCCGAGCTGGCCCACGAGCCGCTGTTCGCCACCGCCCGGTCCGACCGCCCGCTGGTCGACTGGCAGGCCGCCGCGCCCGCCCAGGGTTCCGGGCTGCCGCCGCCGGACCCGATCGTATACCTGGTCAACCGCATCACCTTCGGCCTCCGCCCCTCCGATCTCGACCGCGCCCGCGGGCTCGGCTTTGCCGGCTTCGTCGACGAGCAGCTCAACCCCGAGCTGATCGACGACTCCGAGGTGGACGCCGTGCTGGCGGCGGACTTCCCCACCCTGTTCATGCGCCCCAGCCGGCTGCTGACCCTCGACAAGCAGGTGGTGACCGGCGCGCTGGCCGGAGCGACCTTGTACCGCGCCCTCTACAGCCGGCGCCAGCTCTACGAGCTGATGGTGGATTTCTGGACCAACCACTTCAACATCTACCACTACGAGAAAGAGGACTTCTGGCTGAAGACGGTGGACGACCGGGAGGTCATCCGCCGCCATGCCCTGGGCAACTTCGGCGACCTGCTGAGCGCTTCGGCCGCCAGCCCGGCGATGCTGGTGTACCTGGACAACGCCCACAACACCAAGGCCGGCCCCAACGAGAACTACGCGCGCGAGATGCTGGAGCTGCACACCCTGGGGGTCAACGGCGGCTACACGCAGCAAGACGTCCAGGAGGTGGCGCGCGCCTTCACCGGCTGGACGGTCCTGGGGAAAGGCGCCAACGCGGGGCGGTTCACCTTCAACCCGGCCACGCACGACAACGGCGCGCGCAACGTGCTCGGCCAGCAGATCCCCGCGGGGCTCGGCGTCGGCCACGGCCAGCGGGTGCTCGAGATCACCGCCTCCCATCCGTCCACCGCCGTACACGTCGTCACCAAGCTGTGCGTGCGTTTCGTCTCCGACACCCCGCCGCAGTCGCTCATCGACGCCGCGGCCGCGACGTTCAACGGCACCCAGGGCGACATCCGCGAGGTGATGCGCACGATCCTCACCTCGGACGAGCTCAGGAACGCGGCCGACCAGAAGCTGCGGCGGCCGTTCGAGGTGGTCGGCGCCGCGGTGCGCGCCCTCGACGCCCAGGTCAACGGCGACGGGCTCGCCTCGCTGGCCGGCGCCCTGGTCCTCATGGGCCAGCTGCCGTTCAACTGGATCCCGCCCAACGGCTATCCCGACGCCAACGCCGCCTGGGTCAACACCAACGCCATGCTCAACCGCTGGAACCTCGGCCTGGCCCTGGGCGCCAACGCCCTGAAGGGAGTCACCGCGGACTTCAGCGTCGGCTCCTCGCCATCGGCGGCGCACCTCGTCGACCAGCTCACCGCAAGGCTCCTGGCGCGCCCGCTGCTCCCCGCCCATCGGCAGCTCCTGGTTCGCTTCATGGCGGGCGACCTCCCGAACCGCGCGCCGCTGCCGGCGCAGCAGGTCAAGACCAACCTCCCCGGCCTGGTTTCGCTCATCCTCGATTCGCCGTATTTCCAGTGGCGCTGACGTCCCGGCCCCGTCGCCGATCATAGGAGAGCCCGAGCCATGAGACACTTCAACCGCCGCAGCTTCCTCCGGGCACTTGGGGGCCTGTCGCTGCCCGCCTGGTTCCCGCGCCTGGCCTTCGCCTCCTCCGCCGCCCGCATCACGGCACGGCGCGACACCCTGGTCTGCGTCTTCCAGCGCGGCGCCGCCGACGGCCTCAACACCGTCGTGCCGGTGGGCGACAACGCCTATTACGACAAGCGGCCCACCATCGCCATCCACCAGCCGGCGGCCGGCGTCACCGGCGCCGCCATCGACCTGGATGGCTTCTTCGGCCTGCATCCGGCGCTGGCGCCGCTCAAGGAGCTCTACGACCAGAAGGTCCTGGCGCCGATCCACGCGGTCGGCTCCCCCGATCCCTCCCACTCCCACTTCGAGGCGCAAGACTTCATGGAGCGGGGCACGCCGGGCAGCAAGACGATCGGCACTGGTTGGATCAACCGCCACCTGGCGAGCCTCGACGCCGCCGGCGCGACCAACACCTCGGCGTTTCGCGCCGTGGGCATCGGGACGCTGCTGCAGACCGCGCTGCGCGGCCAGGTGCCGGCGACGGCCCTGCAATCGATCGCCGACTTCCACCTCAAGGGCAAGGCGACGAGCATCCCGAGCTTTCAGCCGACTTTGAGCCTGCTCTACGGGGACAGCTCTTTCCTCGCCGCCCACGCGCAGGAGACGCTCGACGCCATCACCACACTGGCCGCCGCCAACGCCGGCACCTACCAGCCACAGCATGGCGCCAAGTACCCTGCTTCCACCTTCGGCAAGGCTCTCGCGCAGGTGGCGCAGCTCATCCGCGCCAACCTGGGGCTGGAGGTCGCCTGCCTCGACATCGGCGGCTGGGACACCCACTTTGCCGAGGGCGGGGCGACCGGCGCGATGGCGCGGGTGCTGGCCGACCTGGCTGCCGGCCTCAACGCCTTCTACACCGACATGGCGGACCAGATGAGCCACATCACCGTGGTGACCATGAGCGAGTTCGGCCGCCGGCTGCTGGAGAACGCCTCGGGGGGCACCGACCACGGGCACGGCAACTCGATGTTCGTGCTCGGCGGCGGTGTCAACGGCGGCAAGGTCTACGGCACCTGGCCGGGGCTCGCGCCGGCCCAGCTCGCCAGCCCGGGGGACTTGCAGGTGACGACCGATTTCCGCACCGTGCTCGCCGAGATCGTCAGCCAGCGGCTGGTCAACCCGCAGCTCGATCAGGTCTTCCCGGGCTTCCAGGCGCCGAGCTTCCTGGGCCTCGTGCAGCCCGCCTCCTGACCCCCGGGCGTCCCGCGCCCGGAACCCCCCGGGCGCCCCGCGCCCGGAAACCGAGACCGCCCGCGTCGGCGGACGCTGGGGCCTCGGGCCTCCGGACCGGGACGCGATGGCGACGGCAGGCGCCCCCACTGCCTCGGAACGTCGCGAGATGAGCGCCCGTGCGATGGCGTCGATTCCTTCGGGACTCGCCACAGCAAGACGACGACGCCCTTGGCGCCGCTCAGCGCGTCCTCGAGAGCCGCGGGCCAGGGCAGGCCGGCCGACAGGTTCTCGGAATCGAGGAAGGTGGAAACGGCGCGCGCGGCGAGGAGCTCGCGAACGGTGCCGGCGGCTTGCCGGTCGGCGCGGTGGTAGCTGAGGAAGAGGTCCAAGGTCGAAGCGCTCAGAGCTGCAGGGACAAGAGCTTTCAGATGAAGTAGACGGGCCGTCTCAGGCGATGCGCACGACGACCTTGCCGCGGGTGTGGCCGGACTCGCTGGCCTGGTGGGCCTGGCGGATCTCGTCGAGGGAGAAGGTGTGCTCGATGGCAGGCCGGAGCTTTCCCTGATCGACCAGGATGGCCAGGGTTGCCAGATCCTCGCCGCGCGGCTTGACGACGACGATGCGCGCCAGGCGGGTGGGACCGAAGAGGCCGGCCAGCGAGGAGCGCAGCAGCTCGAGGAGGATGCCAGGGCCGGGCAGGGTGGTGAGGTAGATGCCGTCGTCGGCCATCACCGGGTCGCACTCGCGCAGCGAGCGATTGCCGATGGCGTCGAAGACGATGTCGTATGTCTCGTCGCCGCGGGTGAAGTCCTCGCGCTCGTAATCGAACGTGCGCGCGGCGCCGAGCTGGCGCAGGAACTGCTGGTTGCGCGGGCCGGCGACGGCCGAGACCTGCGCACCTTGGGCGGCGGCGAGCTGCACCGCCAGATGGCCGACGCCGCCCGCGCCGCCATTGACCAGTACCCGGTCGCCGGCCATCAGCTCGCCCCCGTCGCGCAGGCCTTGCAGCGCGGTGAGGCCGGCGACCGGCAGGGCCGCCGCCGCCTCGAAGCTCACGGACTCCGGCTTGGCCGCCACCGCCTGCTCCCCCACCACCGCGTATTCGGCATAGGCGCCGCCGAGCCGGCTGTCGAGGAACGCGAAGACGGCGTCGCCCGGGGCAAAGCGGTGCGCCTCCGGTCCGAGCTCCGCGACCTCGCCGGCGACGTCGAAGCCGAGGACGACCGGGAAGGACGCCCGCTTGAGGAAGCGCAGCCGGCCGCTGCGGATCTTCCAGTCGATCGGGTTGACGCTCGCCGCCCGCACCCGCACCAGGAGCTGCCCGCTCCCCGGCCGCGGGCGCGGCACCTCGCGGACCTCGAGCCGCTCGACGCCGCCATAGCCATCGATCACCGCCGCCTTCATGGTCTCTCGTGATCTATCATTGCGGATTCGAGAGTACCATCGGAGCGTGGGACATTTTGCCCCCACGGACCGAGCGCGGCGGTCTGAGCGAGGTCCGGTGGTAACATTACAGGTCAACCCGATGATCCTCACCCGGCGATGGGGCGCCGAACGAGGAGCTACAGGAGGGGGGATGGCATCAAATCAAGCATCGATGGCGCGCCGGCAGAGAGAGCGCGCACGCGCCCAGCAGGCGCAGGAGAAGCTGGCCAAGCGACAGGAACGTCGAGAGCAGAAGAAGGCAGCCGCAGGCCGTAGCGATAATCCTCTCGAGGATCCGACGATCGACTGGAGCGGCGCGGTCCGCGAGACCAAGATCGTCCTCCCGGAGGAGGTCGAGGCGGGGGCGGAGGCCAACCGAGAGGAATAGCCCTTCCCGGGACCGCGCTGGCGGCGCATGGCGCCCTGGCGTGACCCCGCGCCAGTCTTTTGGCGCTAGTCGGAGGCGGGGAGGGTGGTGAGGACGGACGACCGCGCCAAATAAGACTGGCGCGGGGCCATGCCAGGGCTTCGGCACCGGTAGACGCGGCCCCCCCGCCCGCCCGGGGTTGGGCCCAAGCTGGCGGGGTACTTGGTAGGACCAGCCTCAAATCGCTGCTGTGATGGCTGTCCCGCGGAGGAACCTCCAAGGGTAGCTGGTCAGGCGGTCTCATCTCCTTCGCTCTCGCTTGGCTTCTTCCATGGGGCGACGCGCAGGGTCTGAAACCTCCTTAAAAGGACTTCCCCGGGCGGCAGGCCGCGGGGCTTGGAGACGTCGGCAGCGGCGGCGAGGTGGACGGCGACCTGGCCCCCGGCTCTGGCTTTGGAGTGGGCGGCGGCGAGGGAGGCGGCAAAGCGTTCGGTGGGGCGCGGCAGGCGGGGGAGGCGGGCGGGGTTGCGCACGACGACGTGCGAGCCCGGGCCGGCAGCGACGTGCAGCCAGAAGTCGTGCGGCGCGGCGAGCTTCAAGGTCAAGATGTCGTTGTCGCCGGCGGTGCGCCCGACGAGCACGGTCATGCCATCGGGCGAGACGAAGCGCCGGGCCACGGGCCGGCCCTGCCAGGTGCCGGCCTCTGGATCGGCCGGCGGCTGGCCCTTGCTTCTGCGCGGCGCATCACGTGACATCTTGAGCGAGACTCGCTAAAGCGTCAGGGGAGGGGGCGTCCCCTTCCCCCCCGGAGGGGAGGGAAGGGGATCGAGGGGTTGCGGGGGGAGATCCAATAGATGCTTTGAGCAGTCCACCACCGCCACATCGCAGTGCCGTCTCATCCCTCGGGGTCGGCACAGCCGGTAAGGCTAGAACGAACCAGACGGCCGCGGGGGACTGACCGCGGCCGCCGGCAGGGAAAGTCCGGCTACGACTCGGCGCCGACGCCGAGGTAGGTGCGCAGCTTCTCGTCTTCGAACATCGCCTCGGCGGTTCCCTCGTGGGTCACCAGCGAGGCCAGCCAGCCGACGAGGAACGAGGCGGTCATGGAGATGATCGCCGGATTTTTCATCGGGAAGATGGCCTCCTTGTGCTTCAAGATGTCCACCCAGACCGTCGGGCTGAGGATGATGAGCAAGATCGAGAGGAATGCGCCGACCAGGATCGAGCACACCGCGCCCGCCGTGGTGAACTTCTTCCACACGATCGACAGCAGCAGCGCGGGGAAGTTGGCGCTGCAGGCGACGGCGAAGGTGAGACCGACCATGAAGGCCACGTTCTGCCCCTGGAACAGGATGCCGAGGAGCACGGCCAGGATGCCGAAGATGACGGTGGAGATCTTGGCAACCCGCACTTGCTGCTGCTCGGTCGCCGACCCGTGCTTGACCACGTTGAGGTAGATGTCATGGGACAGCGAGGAGGCGCCGGCCAGGGTCAGGCCGGACACCACCGCCAGGATGGTGGCGAAAGCCACGGCGGCGATGAAGCCGAGGAACGGCGTGCCGCCGAGCAGCTCGGCGAGCAGCGGCGCGGCCATGTTGCCGCTTTTGGCCACCTTGGTGATGACGTCGCGGCCCACCAGGACCGAGGCGGCGAAGCCGACGATCGGGATAATGATGTAGAAGTAGCCGATGAAGCCGGTGGCATAGAGCACCGACTTGCGCGCCGCCTTGGCGTCGGGCACGGTGTAGAAGCGCATCAGGATGTGCGGCAGGCCGAGCAGGCCGAACATCAGGGCCAGGCCCAGGGAGACGGCATCCCACGAGCTGGTCACCAGCCCGCCGGGCTCGAGCGCGGTCTGTCCGTATTTCTCGGCGACCGCCCCGTAGAGAGCGCCCGGGCTGAAGCCGAATTGCGACAGCGCCATGAGCATCAGGACTGTGACGCCCCCCAGCAGCAGGACGGCCTTGACGATCTGCACCCAGGTGGTGGCGATCATGCCGCCGAACAGGACGTAGACGAGCATCACCCCGCCCACGATGAGCACCGCCGCCCAGTAGGGGATGCCGAACATCAGCTTGATCAGGTCGCCGGCGCCAACCATCTGGGCGATGGTGTAGGTCAGCACGGTGAGGACCCCGCCGATCGCCGCGGCGATGCGCACCGGGGTCTGGCGCAGGCGGAAGGCCACCACGTCGGCGAAGGTGTACTTGCCGAGGTTGCGCAGCGGCTCGGCGATGAGGAACATCAGGGCGGGCCAGCCGACCAGCCAACCGGTGGCGTAGATCATGCCGTCGTAGCCCTTGAGCGACACCAGGCCGGCAATGCCGAGGAACGACGCCGCGCTCATGTAGTCGCCGGCGAGGGCGAGGCCGTTCTGGAGGCCGCTGACGGTGCGCCCCGCGGCGTAGAACTGCTTGGCGGTGCGGGTCCGCTTGGCGGCCCAGTAGGTGATGTAAAGAGCCACGACGACGATCAGCAAGAAAAAGACGATGGCCGAAGTGGTGGGCGTGCCCAACGAGGTCGTTTGCATGTCAGGAAGCCTCCTTTCAGCGCGCGGCGCAAGCCGGGCCGATCACTTGGTCACCTGGTCCTTGAGCACTGCGACCTCGGGGTCGTAGGTCGAGTTGCCCCAGGATACGTAGATGGCGGTGAGCACCCAGGAGAAGACGATGACCGCCACCCCGAGGGGGATGCCGAGCGTCGTCACCACTCCGATTTTTTTCGCCATGAACGACTTGTCGAGGGCGATCAGCACGATGTAGCCGTAATAGATCACGAACAGCGCCAGCGTCAGGCCGATCGAGATCTTCCATCGCCTGCTGACCAGGCTCTTGAACTCGTGAGACTCCAAGGTCTCGTGCACGCTCCGCATGGTCCCTCCTTCCGAATGCGTGTTTGGGTCCGCTGCCAAGGCTCCGCCGACCTCGGCAACGGGGAGCTAGAGCAAAGCTAGAGGAAGCTGCCTCCCCAGCCCTCGGCGAGAGGTCCCGACCGGCTTCGCGCAAGGGATGAAGGCTTCGCGCACCCTCGATCGTCCTGTAAATCGTTGTAACTCGCGACGTTGCGGTAGGTTAATCGAGCCCCAAGGGACTGTCAAGCCGGTAGAATCGCAGGCGCCTGTCATCCGGAGAGGAGATGAGCTGACATGAGATCCGATCACGGTGTCGCCGCGAGGTTGGCCGCCGGGCTCGCGGTTGCCAGCCTGGCCGCCGCCGGAGCCCTGGCCGGAGCCTGCGCCAGGGAGCCGCAGCGCAACCAGATCGCGGCCGCGGGCCACGTCGAGGCGACCGACGTGCGCGTCGCCGCCAAGGTGGGGGGCCGTCTCCTGAATTTCACCCTGCAGGAGGGCGACCAGGTGAAGCAGGGTCAGGTGCTGGCCGAGCTCGACACCACCGACAGCCGGCTGGGCCTCGAGCAGGCGCGCGCCGAGCGCGACCAGGCGGCCGCCGAGCTGGCCCTTCAGGTGGCCGGCGCAACCAAGGAGGAGGTCGCGCAGGCGGCGTCGGAGGTCAGCGGCGCCCAGGCCGACCTCGCGGGCGCCCAGAAGGACCTCGACCGCATGCAGGCGCTGCTCGACCGCGGCTCCGGCACCGCCAAGTCGCGCGACGACGCCAGGACGCGGCGCGACATGGCAGCGGCCCGGCTGCGCGGCGCGCGCGAGGTGCTGGCCAGCCTGCGCCGCGGTACCCGGCCGGAGCTGATCGCCCAAGCGCGGGCGCGGCTGGCGGCGGCGGAGGCCCGCGTCGCCACGCTCGCCCAACAGGTCAAGGACGCGACGGTGATCAGTCCGCTGACCGGTGTGGTGACCGAGAAGGTCGCGCAACAGGGTGAGCTGCAACAAGCCGGATCTCCGCTCTGCGTGGTCACCGACCTGGCCAACGCCTGGCTCACCGTCTTCGTCGCCGAGACCGATCTCGCCCGCATCCGCCTGGGCCAGCCCGCGGAAGTGGCGACCGATGGCGGCCAGCGCCGCGGTGGCCATATCACCTATATCTCGTCCGAGGCTGAGTTCACGCCCAAGAACGTGCAGACCCGCGACGAGCGGGTGAAGCTGGTCTACAAGGTGAAGGTCGGTCTCGACAACCGCGACGGCCTCTTCAAGCCCGGCATGCCCGCCGAGGCGAGGTTCCAAGCGCAGGCGTCAGCCGGAGCGCCCGAGGCATCGCAGGCGGCGGCCGGAGCGCCCGCGGCATGAGCGGCGATTCCGCGAGCGGGACCAGCGGGATCCCGGCGACTCGGGCGGCAGGCGCCGAGATGGTGGCGGTCGAGGGGCTGATCCGGCGCTACGGCGACTTGACGGCGGTCGACGGCATCAGCTTCAGCGTCGGGCGCGGCGAGATGTTCGGCTTGATCGGCCCCGACGGCGCCGGCAAGACCACGACCCTGCGCGCCGTCCTCGGCCTGCTGGCGCCGCACGGCGGTACGGTGCGCACTTGCGGACTCGACCCGATCCGCCGCGGCGCCGAGCTCAGCCGGAGGATCGGCTACCTGTCACAGCGCTTCTCGCTCTACGGCGACCTCTCGGTGGACGAGAACATCGCTTTCTTCGCCGCCATCCATGGCGTCCCGGACTGGCAGCCGCGCCGCGACGAGCTGCTCAGCCGGCTGCGCATGACGCCTTTCCGCGGCCGCCTCGCCGACCGCCTCTCGGGCGGAATGAAACAGAAGCTGGCGCTGGCCTGCACGCTCGTCCACACCCCCGAGCTGCTAGTCATGGACGAGCCCACGAGCGGGGTCGACCCGGTGTCGCGCCGCGACTTCTGGCGCATCCTCGGCCGCCTGCAGGGCGAAGGGCTGACCATCTTGCTCACGACTCCCTACCTCGACGAGGCGGAGCGCTGCCAGCGCGTCGCGCTGATGGACCGCGGCCGGCTGCTGACCACCAGCACACCCGACGAGCTGCGCACCACGGGACAGCCACCACGCCAGGCCTTGGTCGAGATCATCGCCTCCCCGAAGCAGCGCGCCGAAGAGCTGCTGGCCGGCCGCGGCGACGTCGCCGAGGTCGAGGCGTTCGGCGAGCGCCTCCACGTCACGTTGCGCGACGTCGAGCCGGCCGGCGCCGCCGACTCCTGCCGGCGCCTCGCCGCGGAGCTCGCCGCCGCGGGGGTCGAGGTGCATGAGGCGCGGCCCATCGTTCCTTCCCTCGAAGACGTCTTCATCGCCAAGATCCGCGCCGCCGATGCCGCCGATGCCGCCAATGCCGCGCCTGGCTCCAATACCGCCCCTGGCTCCAATACCGGCGGCGAGCACAGCCGCACGAACCCCCCGAGGTGACGCCATGACCCGCACCGCCTCCCCGACCAGCACTGTTCGCCGGCGTGCATCGGCCTGTCGCGCCGCCGCTCTCTCGGCCCCCATTTCTCGTGTCCCGTATGACTGGCGGCTCCCCGCGACGCGGACGCATGAGAGATGGGGGCTGGTCCTGGCGCTTTATTGGGGGACGGCCGTCCTGGCGGCGCTGGGAGCGCAGGCCCAAGGTGCTCCGCAGTTGGCTCCGACCACCGCTGCCGCTCCGTCCCCCGGCCCGGCCTTCGCAAGCGGCGAGGCCCCTGCGGCCGCACTCACCACCGCCAGCCCGGCAGCCCGGGGCGCCCTCCGCCTGACGCTCGCCGAGGCGCTGCACCGATCGCGCGAGGCCTCGGCACGCGTCGCCGAGCTGCAGTCGCTGGCCGCCGCCGCCGGCGCCGGGCTGACAGCGGCGCGCGCCCAGCGCCTGCCGCAGCTCGACGTCTCGGCCGGCTACACCCGTCAATCCGACGTGCCGGAGCTGCGGCTCTCGTTGCCCGGACAGGGATCTCGGGTCCTTTTCCCCAACATTCCCGACAACTACCGCGGCCACCTCGGCCTGGCGCTGCCGCTCTACACCGGCGGCCGCATCGGGAGCACGGTTACCGCCAACGCCCAGGGGCTGGCGGCGGCCAACCAGGACCTCGAACAGGGACGCGCCGATCTCGCCCAAGAGACCGCCAATGCCTACTGGGGCCTGATGACCGCGCGCGATGGCGAGCGTGTGCTCACCGACTCGCTAGCCGACTACGACGCTCATCTCAAGCAGGCCCGAGACCGGCGCGACGTCGGCATGGCGGCCAGCAACGAGGTCCTGGCCGTGGCGGTGCAACGCGATCAGGCCGAGCTCGCCCGCCTGCAGGCCGCGAGCGCGGCGGCAGTCGACAACGCCAACCTGGCGCGCCTGCTCGACCTGCCGCCAGGCACGCGGATCGAGCCCGTCGAGCCGCTCGCCGAAGCGGCACCAGCGCAAGAGGGTGCCGCCTCGCCCCCCGAGGCGTTGATCGCCGCCGCCGTCGCGGCACGGCCGGAGATCGCCGCGCTGCGCGGCCGCATCACCGCCGCCCGCGCCAACGCCGAGGCGGTCCGCGCCGCGCTCCACCCCCAAGCGAGCCTGGCGGCCGGCTACGACTACGCCAACCCCAATACCCGCATCCTGCCTCTCGAAGCGCGGTGGAAGGCCAGCTGGAGCGTCGGCGCCACGGTCTCGCTGTCGCTGTTCGACGGCGGCCGCACCGCTGCCGCCGCCGCCCAGGTCGACGCCCAGGCCGACGCCTTGGGCCACCATCTCGAAGACCTCGAGCGCCGTGTCCGCCTGGAGGTGACCCAACGCCTGCTCGAGCTCGCCACCGCGCGTCAGGCCGCCGCGGTCGCCGGCCGCAATCTCGAGTCGGCGCGCGAGAACGTGCGCGTGGCGCGCGACCGCTATCACGAAGGGGTGATTCCCTCCTCGGAACTGCTCGACGCCGAGACCGCCCTGCTGCGCAGCGGCCTCGACCGCGTCACCGCCCTCACTCAGGTGCGCGTGGCCCTCGCCAACCTCGATCGAGCCATCGGCCGATGAGCCCGCCGGACAAGGCCGCCGCTCCGGTCGTCGAGGTCGACGGGCTGGTCAAGCGCTTCGGCGGCTTCACCGCGGTCGATCGGGCCAGCTTCACCATCGGACGCGGCGAGGTTTTCGGCCTGCTGGGCAGCAACGGCGCCGGCAAGTCGACCACTATCCGCATGCTCTGCGGGCTGCTGCGTCCCACCGCGGGCACGGCGCGCGTGGCGGGGGTGGACGTCGCCGCCGACCCGGAGGGGGTGAAGCGGCGGATCGGCTACATGACTCAGCGCTTCAGCCTCTATGACGACCTGCCGGTCATCCAGAACCTGCGTTTTTTCGGCGGCATCTACGGCTTGCGCGGCGGGCGGCTCGCCGAGCGCCTGGCCTGGGCGCTGCGCATGGCCGACCTGACCGGCAAGGAAGCCTTGCTCACCGGCTCGCTGCCCGCCGGATGGAAGCAGCGCCTTGCCCTGGGTTGCGCCCTGCTGCACCGGCCCGAGATCGTCTTCCTCGACGAGCCGACCGGCGGTGTGGACCCCATCTCGCGCCGCCGCTTCTGGGGGTTGATAGACGGCCTGGCGCGCGATGGGGTGACCATCATCGTTACGACCCATTATCTCGACGAGGCCGAGCGCTGCGACCGCATCGCGCTGATGCACGACGGGCGCGTCGTCGCCCTCGGCACCGTGTCCGAGCTCAAGGAGGTGTTCGCCGGACGCGCACTGCTGGAGGTGACCTGCCCGCGCTTCCTCGACGCCCTCCGGCAGCTCGAAACCGCGGATTGGGTGCTGGAGGCAACCGTTTTCGGGACCCGGCTGCACGTAGTAGTGGCCGACGCCGCGGACGGACAGCGGCGCATCGCCGAGGAGCTCACCCGCGCCCGCAACACGCCGTTCGCCGTCGAGCGCATCGTGCCCTCGCTCGAGGACGTCTTCATCCATCTGATCGAACGCGAGGACAAGACCCGTGCGGAGGGAAACGCCGATCTGGCGGCCGGCGCGGCCGATGCCGCGGTCGGCGCTGGCGGCGCCGCGGCTCCAGGAGACGCGCGATGAAGCTTGGCAAGGTGCGCGCCGTCGCCGTCAAGGAGTACCGCCAGGCCGCCCGCGACCCGCTCACCCTGGCCCTGCTGCTCGGGCTGCCGACGATGATGCTGCTGCTCTACGGCTACGCGGTGAACTTCGACGTGCGGCACATCCGCCTGGCGGTCGAGGACCGCGACAAGAGCGCCGCGAGCCGCGATCTCGCGTCGGCGTTCATCAACTCGGGCTACTTCGACCTCGTCGCCGACCTGCCGGCCGGCGGCGATCTCGAGCGCCTCACCCAGCGCCGCCGCGCGGCCGCCATCCTGGTGATCCCCGAGAGCTACGGCCGCGACGTTGCCGCCGGCCGCAAGGCGCGTGTCCAGCTGGTGCTCGACGGCGCCGACGCCAACACCGCGACGACCATCCTGGGTTACGCCGGGGCGGTGGCGGCGGAGGTCGACGTCGAGGTCGAGCGCGCCGCCCGGCGGCGCCCGGCCGGTGCCCGCGCCGGTGACCGCGCCGGCTTGCCGATCGATTACCAGCCGCGCGTCTGGTACAACCCCGAGCTCAAGTCGACCCAGTTCCTGGTGCCGGGCCTGATCGGCTTCATCATGATGCTGACCGCGGTGCTCTCCACCGCCCTGTCGGTGGTGCGCGAGAAGGAGCGCGGCACCATGGAGCAGCTGCGCGTCAGCTCGCTCACGCCGGGGGAGCTGCTGGTCGGCAAGATCGTCCCCTACTTGTCGATCTCGCTGGCGGCCGCCGCCACCATCCTGCTCGCCGCACGGCTGCTCTTCGGGGTCGTGGTGCGCGGCAGCTATCTCGATCTCCTGGCCGCCACCCTGGTGTACCTGATCGGCGCCCTCGGTTTCGGCCTGCTGGTGTCGAGCGTGTCGGGGTCCCAGGCGATGGCGTTCCAGGTTGGCGTCTCCACCTCGATGCTGCCGGCGATCCTGCTGTCCGGCTTCATCTTCCCGATCCGCTCGATGCCCGCCGCGGTGCGCGTCCTGACCTACGCGGTGCCGGCGCGGTACTTCCTGGTGGTGGAGCGCGGCGTGATCCTCAAGGGCGCCGGGTTGCGGCCCTATCTCGAGGACCTGACCTTCCTGCTCGTCTATGCGGTGGTGGTGATGGGCCTCGCCCTGGCGCGGCTCACCCGCAAGGAGGTCTGAGTGTCGCTCTCGCTGTACCCGCTGTGGCGGGTGATCGTCAAGGAGCTGTTCCAGCTGCGTCACGACCGCAGGATGATCCCGGCGCTGGTCGCCGGTCCGCTGATCCAGCTGCTGGCGCTCGGCTACGCCGCCAACACCGACGTCAACCGCATCCCGACCCTGCTGGTCGATCAGGACCGCACGCCGGCGAGCCGCGCGCTGGCGGACCGCTTCACCGGGTCGGGCTATTTCATACTGGCCGGCTCGGTCCCCACCTCCGGCGAGGTCGAGCCCTGGCTGGTGGACGGCCGCGCCCAGGTGGCGCTGGTCATCCCCGGCCGCTATGGCGAGGACGTTGCCGCCGGACGGGCGCCCAAAGTACAGGTCCTGGCCGATGGCACCGACGCCAACTCGGCGGTAGTCGGTCTCGGCTACGCCTCGCGCATCCTCGCCCAGGTCGGGGCCGAGCTGGCGCGCCGACGGCCGGCGGCGCCGCTCCTCTCGACGTCAACGCAGGCGGCTGCCCCGCGCGCCGCAACCGCCGGCGGCGCCGTCGAGCTGGTGCCGCGAGTCTGGTACAACCCCGATCTCAAGAGCCGCTGGTTCTACGTCCCGGCGGTGCTCGCCATGGTCCTCATGCTGGTGACGCTGATCATGCCGTCGATGGCGGTGGTACGCGAGAAAGAGCTCGGCACCATGGAGCAGATCATCGTCACGCCGCTCGCTCCCTGGCAGCTCATCGTCGGCAAGCTCCTGCCCTTCGCGGTCATCGGCCTGATCGATCTGCTGCTGGTCACCGGCGTCGCGCGCTGGGTGTTCGGAGTGCCGTTGCGCGGCTCGCTGGCGGTGCTGGTGCTCCTCACCCTGCCCTACCTGCTCAGCACCTTGGGCCTCGGCCTGCTGGTCTCGGCCGCGGTCAACACCCAGCAGCAGGCGATGATGTTTTCGGCCTTCGCCGTCATGGTCCCGATGATCTACCTCTCCGGCCTGCTCTTCCCGATCGAGAACATGCCGCGCGCCATCCAGCTCACCACCTACGCGGTGCCCGTGCGCTACTATGCCAACGTCGTCCGCGGCGTGTTCCTGCGCGGCTCCGGCCTCGCCGTTCTCTGGCCCGATGCCCTCGCCATGCTCGGCATCGGCGCCACTCTCCTCAGCCTCGCCTCGCTGCGCTTCCGCAAGAGCCTCGACTGACGCGGCTCGAGCACGCGAAGTCGGGCAGGCTCGGGCTCAGCAGGGGTAGTCGCCGTCTCGCTTCTCTCCGGGTGAGCAGTCGGTTGGGACGGTGAGGAGGAAGTCGAGCTCGCAGGGGATCCTCTTGTATCCCCGCAAGGCACCACGAAAGACCTCGTTGCCCATCCGCTCCAGCTTCCTGCCATTGCTCTTCATCGCTCTCGTTCCTTTCTGAAGGGGACACGACTCCTTCATCTCTTACTGTGCGGCTCGATAGCAGCAACGCGACGATTTCCTGGTCGCGCTGCCGGGGGGCGGTGGGGAGTGCTCAGCCCTCTTTCTCGTCGACCAGCAGGCCGAGCAGGTCGGAGGTGGTGACGATGCCGACTGCCTTGCCCTCGCGGGTGACGAGAAGACGGTGGACGTGGCTCCCGAGCAGCTTCGAGGCGACCTCGGAGACCGTGGCGTCCTCGTCCACCGAGTAGATGGCCGGGGTCATGATGTCGGCGACCCGCAGGTCGCCGCCGTCGAGGCCGAGCTCGTCCATCTCCTCGAGGTCCTCGACGGTGGGCTGCTCCTCCCAGTCCTGGGCGAAGAACTCGGGAGCGGAGCGGGCAGCCGGCTCGCCTGGTCCTTCCCTTTCGTCGCCCCCCTCGCCGCTCTCGGCGGCGCCGACCGCGGCCTCCGCGATATCGACGACCGAAACGACGCCGACCAGCCGGCCGGCGGCATCCTCGACCGGCGCGCCGGTGATCTGGTTGCGCAGCAGGAAGGCGGCGAGCTGCCGCACCGTCATCTCCTCGCGCACGGTGAGCAGCTGCGGGTTCATCAGGTCGGCGGCGATGATCGGCCTCATCTGGCTCGGCTCCTGGCCGGCGCTCCCGCCACCGGCCGTCCCGCAAGCATATCGCCAAGGCCTTGCGCAGGATCATGAATCGCATCACATGACGCCGGAGGGCTCAGGAGTTGCGAAGGGGGGAGGACATGGACCACCCCCAGGTGCGCCGGCAAGGCGCAACTATAGCGTGACCGGAGGGTGCGCCGCGGCCTCAGGCGCTCTCGCTGAATCGGGCAGCGCGTGATCGCACTAGCAGCACGAGATGAACCTGTCGCAAGGCGCCCCGCCGCAGTCGGCGCTGGTGTTGCAATCGCGCCGGAAGCTGCAGCTGCACCTGCAGTAGCCATGGCAGTTCACCCCGATGATGCAGCTCCTCCTGCCGCTGGTGCTTGCGGCATCCAGCTTGCAGACGGGCGCAGACTCGCTCAGGCCGGCGAGGTCGGCAAGCGCGTCGAGGCTCGCGGCGCATCCGGGCAGCACGGGCGCGGCGACGGCGGCGCGGTCCGGCGCAACAGTCCGGGCGGGCGCCTCGGCGGCAAGCGCAGGCACCGCCCCGAGGAGAGTCACCAAGAAGGCGACGAGGAGGAGCTTCGGCAGACAGGTTCGGAAGGCGATCATGGCTCTGGTCTCCTTTCGAGGGCCGGGGCGCCGGCCGCCGGAAGCAGGCGCCGGCCCGCGGCCTCTTACTTCAATTAGTGGCCTGTAACGAACGATTCGAGACCAGATGGCGGTGAGCACTACTGCCGTGTCCGCGCCGCCGGTCCTGTCGTGCCGGCGCGCCCGCGGGCCAGGTGGCTGTGGCTGCGGCCGTAGCCGAAGTAGATGGCGAGGCCGATCGCCAGCCAGACGACGAGGCGCAGCCAGTTCTCGGGCGGCAGGGAGAACATCAGCAGCAGGCAGCTCGCGATGCCGAGCAGCGGCACGGCGGGGACCAGCGGCGCGCGGAAGGGGCGCGCCGCCTCGGGATGGGTGCGGCGCATGACGAGAACGGCTCCGCACACCAGGACGAAGGCGAGGAGCGTGCCCATGTTGACCAGTGTCAGCAGCACGCCGATGGGCAGGAAGGCGGCCAGGGCGCCGACGAAGGCGCCGGTCGCGAGAGTTGCCTTCCAAGGGGTGCGGAAGCGCTCGTGGACCGCGGCGAAGAAGCGCGGCGGCAGCAGGCCGTCGCGGGCGATGGCAAGCAGGATGCGCGCCTGGCCGAGCATGGTGACCAGGAGCACCGACGTGATCCCGGCGATGCCGGCCACGGCGACGATGAACTGCGCCCAGCGCAGCCCGGCGCGCCGGAAGGCGTCGGCCACCGGAGCGTTGACGTCGAGCTCGCGGTAGGGAACCATGCCGGTGAGCACCGCCACCATGGCGATGTAGAGCAGCGTGCAGATCACCAGCGAGACGATGATGGCGAGCGGCACGTCGCGCTGCGGCCGCCTGGCTTCCTCCGCCTGGGTGGAGACGGAATCGAAACCGATGTAGGCGAAGAAAGCCAACGCGGCGCCGGCCAGCATGCCGACCGGCCGGCCGCCGGCATCGGTCTGGCCGAGCAGCGTCTTGCCGAACAAGTTGATGCCGGCCAGGCCGAACGGGGCGAAGGGGTGCCAGTTGCGGCTGTTCACGTAGGCGGCGCCGACCGCGATGACCAGCAGCACGGCGCCCACCTTGATGGCGACCAGGCCGGCGTTGAGGCTGGCGCTTTCGCGGATGCCCACGACGAGGACGGCGGTAACCAGGACGACGGCGAGGACCGCGGGCAGGTTGACCACCGAGCCGGTCGCCACCAGGCGGCCCAGCGCCGGGTCGTAGACGACGACCGGACCGCTGACCGCCGCCGGCAGGCGCCAGCCGAACATCCCGAGCACGTTCTGCGCGTAGCCGGACCAACCCGAGGCCACGGTCGCCGCGCTGACCGCGTATTCGAGCACCAGGTCCCAGCCGATGATCCAGGCGAAGAGCTCGCCGAGGCCGGCGTAAGCGTAGGTGTAGGCCGAACCCGCCACCGGCACCATAGAGGCAAACTCGGCGTAGCACAGGGCGGCGAAGACGCAGACCAGTCCGGCGACCACGTAGGAGAGCATGAGGGCCGGGCCGGCGGTCTGCCGCGCCACGGCGCCGGTCGAGACGAAGATTCCCGCGCCGATGACGGCGCCGATCCCCAAGCTGGTGAGCTGCACCGGGCCGAGGGCGCGGCGCAGGCGCTGGCCGCCCGCGGCTTCCGCGAGCAGCTTGTCGAGCGGCTTCTTGGCGAACAGCGGGTGGCTCATCTCCGGCACCTCCGGACCGGCGGCCACGACCACGACCAGGGCGGCGGGCGGCACGCGTCTGGTGCCCAGGCTAGAGCCGGCCCGGCGGGCAGGCTATTCCTCGGCCTCGCCCGGCCTTCCGGGCGCGGCCGCAGGCGGCCGGAGGTAGAGGTAGGAAAGCGCTTACCCCAAGAACTTCACCAGCTCAGGAGTCACTTCGTCCGCATGTGTCCAGCTTATGGCGTGCGGGCCATCCTTCACCACCACCAGGCGGGCTCCCTTGATCAGCTTGGCGGTCCGCGATCCCGAGGCATCGATCGGCACAATCCGGTCCGCATCGCCATGAATCACCAGCGTGGGGACGTCGATGTGGGTCAGGTCCTTACGGAAGTCTTCCAGCCACGTTGCCACGCATGCAAGACTGGCCGTGGCAGACGCACCCGCTGCCAGGTTCCAACTCGCCTGGACGGCCTGTTCGCTGATGCGCTTACCCAACCAGACGTCTGTGTTGTAAAAGTTCTTGAAGAATTCGGCGAAGAACGCGTACCGGTCACCCGCAACGGCTTTCTTGATCCCTTCGAACACACTGCCGTCGACGCCCTCCGGGTTATCCGGCGTCTTCAGGAGGAACGGTGGCACTCCACCGATGATGACCGCCTTGCTCAGGCCAGTTGATCCGTACTTTCCGATGTAGCGCGCAACCTCGCCACCGCCCATCGAGAATCCGACCAGCGCGAAGTCACGTAGTTTGAGATCTGTCACGAGCTTCCGCAGGTCCTCGGCGAAGGTGTCGTAGTTGTAGCCCGCAGCCGGCTGGCTGGACTCGCCGAACCCTCTTCTGTCATAGGTGACGACGCGATGCCCTGCCGCCAGCAGCGCCGGGACCTGCTTCTCCCAGGAAGCACCGCTCAGTGGATATCCGTGGATGAGGACGACGGGCTTACCGGTACCGTGATCCTCATAGTAGAGATCGGTGTCGCCGGAGTTTTCCTTCCCAACAGTAATGAACGACATTGAGATTCTCCTTTCTCTATCGTGAATCAATGGGTTTGGTTGAAGTGCAACTCGGGCCAGCGATCACGCGCCGGGTTGCGAGCCCGACCTGGAGGCCGCCGGAAAGGCGGTAGGCGTGGCGGTCGGTCACGATGGCGGCGCCGTCGCGCAGGCGGCGGCGCAAGGTGTGGATGTGACGCGCGGCGAGGTTGGTGATCTCGGCGCGGCCCGCCCCGGCTGGCGCCAGCCGCCCGCCCACCGCCAGGACGGGAACTCCGGAGCCGCCGGCGAAGCGGTCCTCGACGAGTTGCAGCCAAGTTTGCGCTTCGTGGCTGCCGGCCCTGAGCAAGAGCCGCCGCGGGGCGGATCCTACCGATCCATCCGCGGCCGGCCGCGTCCCGTCGCCGGGCGCCACCGCTCGGCCGGCGAGCTCGACCGCGCCGACCGCGCCGACTGCGGTCGACCCCGCCGCACCGCCGCTCGGCCAGCCGCCGCTCGCGCCGCCGGCATCGTGCCACACTACCAGGTCGAGCTCGCTCTCCACCTCCTCGCCGTCGCCTTCGCGGCTCACCGCGACCGCGGCCAGACGCTCCGCTCCGCGCACGACGCGCAAGGCGAAGGGGAGCTCGCGGTCGCGGAAGGCGCGCAGCATGGGTACGACCACCGAGGCGAGCTCGCGCTTGTCGGCGACGTCGCGCGGATCGAAGCCGGCCTCCAGCAGCTCCTTGCCGAAGGTGGCCTGGTAGCCGCGCTTGTTGGAGATGAAACGACAGGAAGGCGGGCGCCGCGCGAACATGCCGCGCACGGTGTTGGCGAGGTAGATCGACTCCCACCAGCGGTCCGGGTGAATGAAGGCGAGAGTCGAGAGCTGGATGTCCTGCAACAGCAGCCCGCCCGGCCGCAGGGCGCCGGCCACGAGCTGGCAGAAGCGGTTGGTGCCGGTGAAGACCTCCGGCGCGAGGGGCAGCAAGCGGCGCGAGGCCGGGGCCACGAGTCCGCCAATGCCTTCGATGCCGCCGATGCCGCCGATACCGCCAAGCTCGCCCAGGTCGGACGGCTCGACCGCGGCGGCCACCTGCAGCGCGGGATGGGCGGCCAACCAGCCCGCGACGGCGCGCGTGGTGTCCGGCCCCTGGCGGTCGAGACAGACGACCGTCAGATCGCCGGCAAGCCCGGCCCCCGTGGCTTCTGCGCCGACCCCGCCTGCAGCGCCTCCGGAGGACCCGGCCTCCGCGCCGCTTCCAGGCTCGCCGGCTCCCGCGGCGCCTCCAGACGTCCCCGCCGACAATGCCTCGAGCAGCTCGGCGATGTGGTACAAATGGTCTTCGACCACCACGATCGGCCGCCGTGAGAAGCCTTTCTCCCCCACCCAGCTCATTGCTGGATTTTAGACCCCATTTCTTAGTTGTCACCGCCGGTGAGCGGCCCCGAGGTATGAAACGGCGCTCGCTGACAGGCGATGGCTGCCTCCCATCTATCGGATCGCCCCCCGCAACCCCTCGATCCCCTTCCCTCCCCTCCGGGGGGGAAGGGGACGCCCCCTCCCTCTCAAAGCAGATGAGTTTCGATCGGCCGGGGCGATGAGGGCCGGCGACCGACTTGCAAGGAGTGTCGCCGACCTGCGGGGAGTGTCGCCAATGGCGGAAGCGGCGACCAATGGCCCTAGCGGCGACCAGGGGCCCCGGCCGGGCCGGCCCGGCCCGCGGCTGCTCTACATCGGGGTGGCTTGCTGTGCGTTGCTCGCCGTCGTCACCAGCCTGGCGATCCGCCGCGAGTGGCAGCACCGGCTCGGCCAGAGCCGTGCCGACACCATCTTCGCCCTGGTGCAGGACAAGACCACGAGCCGCCCGACCGAAACCCCGGGAGTGGCGGCCTGGCTGCATCTGCAGCTCAAGCAGTACCGGCAGCACATCGCCGACCCCGGCAAAGCGCGCCTGTACGGCGAGGTGGTCGACTGGCACGACGACAGCACGCTGCCGGCCTTCCTCTCGTCCCTGCGCGACCTGCTCGCGAGCCGGCCGCCGCCGCCGCGCGCAGCCTCCTGCGGGCCATCCCGCGCCGGGTCGCCGCTGCCGCCCGGCGGGGGGAATTGCTTGCCGCGGCTGCTGTCGCCCGAGCAAGCGGGAGACGAGGCCGCCGGCGTGCCGGCGCTGCAGTTCAGGTCGCAGGACTACGTCGAGCTCGCCGGGCACTGGTTCGTGGTGACGCGCCGCAAGGCGCTCGACCCGGCGCCCCGACCGGCCGTCTCGCATGGCGCGGGCCGAGCTCTCGGTCCCGGCGGCGCCGATCCCGCGAGCTCTTCGGACCGCTTCCTCTACCTGGCAGCCCACCGGTTACTGGACACCGGCGAGGCCCTCCGGCAGCTCCTGGCGCGCCGGCCGCTGCCGGCGACGCCCGGCGACACGCCGCCCCGGGTGGTTCGCCTCTATGCCGTTGCCGAGGACGGGACGCTGATCTCAGAGCCCTTTGCCCGGCTGCCCGCCGATGAGCGGGCGCGCCAGCGCGCGGCGCTTGCCGAAGGGCGTGAGTTCCGCAAGGTTCCCGAGCTGCCGAGCTTCATCTCCAACGAGTTCGTCTTCCGCTTCGACTTCAACGCTCCGCGCGGCCAGTCCTATTACTCGGGTCTTTATCTCGACCTCGGCGGACAGGGCGTGGTGGCGACGGTCACGGTCCCGGCCAGGGATGCGGCGAGCGGCTTCCAGGGCGTCTTGTGCGCCGATCTCACCTTCGGGATCGACTGGCGGAAGTTCGCCGCGAGCATCGAGAGCCCGATGATCGCCGAGGTGGTCGAGACCGCGGAGCCGCCGCGGGAGCGCTGGCGGCCGTGGAGCGAGCTCACGCGCCGGCTGGGCGACGACGCGGCGGGGCGGAACCCCAGGCTGCGCGCGGCGGTCGCCGCCCTGGCCGCGCGCGAGGCCGGGGAGGGGCACTGGGTGAGCCCGTTCTACCTCTACCACGGCGTTGCCGAGGGCCAGGGCGCGGTGGCGGCGCTGCAAGCCGCCTCGACGACCTGGCTGGTCATCCTCTTCCCGGCGACCCGCCCCAGCTTCGCCCTGCTTCCCGTCGCCCTGCTGGTCCTGCTGTTCTGCGCGCTGCTGGCGGGATTCGAGATCGCCCGCCGGCGCACCGAGCGGGCCCAGCACAAAGCGGAGCGCGAGCTGAGAGAGAAACAGAACCTGCTCAATACCATGCAGGTGCCCCTGATGGTCGTCGACCCCAACACCGACGAAGTGATCTACGGCAACGAGGCCGCGGCCAGCCTGGGCATCCGCGCCGGATCGTGCGTGGCCGAGATCGTCGCCGACGACCCGCGGGCGCGCGCCCACTACCTGCGCATGCAGAGCGCGGGTCATGCACGGCGCCGCGCCTACGGCCTCCCGGTGCGGGTGCGGGGCGAGAACGGCGGCGAGGAGACGCGGTATGCGATCGTCCGGTCGGTGGCCGTGACCGCTCCGATCGAGGCCCTGCGCGCCGACCAGCGCCACCGGCTGGGCATCCTCTTCCTGATCGAGCCGGAGGCCGACCTGGCGCTGTTCAGCGAGGAGCTGGTGAGCGCCGCCCAGGGTGACGAGCGGCGCAAGCTGGCGGGCCTGCTCAGCCATGGCGTCGACATCTTGGCGCGGGTGCTCGGCCACTGCCTCGAGGGGGCCGCCGAAGGCGGCGACGGGCTGGGCTTCGCAGGCTGGCTGGCCGACTACCTGGAGCGGCGAGTGCTGGCAACCGCATGGCTGCTCGAGCACTGGGATGCCGATCCCCCCTTGCCGCCGGACAGCTCGATCGAGGCCGCCCAGGCGAGGGTGACCATCGAGCGCTACTGCGCCATCTTCGCGCGAGTCCGCGAGGACCCGCGGCTGCGCTCCCGCCTGCACTGGGACAACGGCGTGCTCTCGGACGGCCTCGCGCCCGTGGGCCCACCGCCCGAGCCTGCGCGAGCGCCGGGCTGGGACCCGGCGCTTCCGATAAGACCGCCGGACTCTGCCGGAGACCTCCTGCGCGTGACCATCGACTGGCCCGAGGACTTCTGGTTCGCCTGCCCGCTGCGCGGCGGCTTCGGCCTGTTCCTGGGCGAGGTGCTGATCAATGCCGTCAAGCACGGCGCTCCCGGCTCGCGGCCGGTCATCGACATCACGCTCGACCGCGTGCGCAAGGAGCTGGTGTTCACCGCCGAGAACCGGCTGCGTCCCGGCGACGCGGCCGGCGGCCAGGCGCCCCCGGCCGGCGAGGAGACCTACGGCGGCCGCCGCATCCTCGAGCGCCTGGCCCGCCTCTTCGACTGGCGGGATCTGACCTTCGAGCGCGGCGAGGCGACCTTCCTCGCGACCTGGCGCGTCCCGGTCAGCCAGCGAGGCGACCCGCGCACCGCGGACTGAGGGGGCCCTACCTGGTGGCGGGCGCCAGCTCTACGACAGGCAGGCGGCCCGGCAGTCGCCGTAGTCGGCGTCGCACTGCGCCTGACACGCCGGGTCCGGGTTGCCCGCGCAGCCGAGGGAGCAGCCGTGGTAGGCACCTAGGCAGTCGCGGAGACACTCTTGCTGTTCCGGGGTCAGAGCCAGACTGGCCCGCGGGCCGAGCGACAGCATTACCAGGCCGAGCATCACCGCGAGACCGAACGCTTTTCGCATGATTGCGCCTCCTCTGGAAGAGAGGGTGCTCCGAGACCCTTGAAGCGAGCCGCTGGGCACTCCCCGCGCAACCGCGAGAGCTCAACGCCGGGCGGTAGCCCGCATTGCGTCACCAACGAGCGGCCCCGATCGCTCCCTGGGTGACACAACCGCAACTTGGCAGCCGTCGCCCCCGGCCAGCATGGCGCGCCGCAATCGGTCGAGGAATCGGTGAGGCGATCCACCATCGGGAGGATTGGGCCGCGGCACGAACAGGAAGAAGCCCGGCGGAAACCCGAGGATCGCCCCCTGCAGGCAGGCGCCGCGGGTCCACCGTTCGAGCAGTCGCGCGTCGGTCGTTACGAGGCCCCACCTGACCGGCTCCGACGGGAGCCTGGCCTCGACGAAAAGGGTGTCGGTCTCCGGCTCGAGCGGCACGGCAGGGGTTCTCTCGAGAGACAGGAAGTTGAACGAATAGACCTGCCAATAGGGGCCGGCGAGCGCGCCGATTCCTTGCCGGTGAACAGATGCCAATAACGCCTCCTGGGCCCTGGCCTGGTCCGCCTGGCGGCGACGGAGCGCGGTCCAGGGCCATGGGGTGCAACTGAGGTCATACGCCAGGAGAAGGCTGACCAGAGTGGCGGCCAGGGCCTTGGAGCGCTGGGCACACGCGGCTACGAACGCGGCGAGGACCGGGGGAACGATCAGATAGAGCGGCATGATGTATCTCGACGTGCCGCCGCGGATCGAGCCAGGCGCGGAGATCGCCTTGATTCCGACGACCGCGATGACGGTGAGCACGACCAGCGGCCAGAGCGCCCTGACCGGGTCTGCCGGCCCCCGCGGCTGGCCGGCTGTCCGGCGGAAGGGCGCGCGCGCGACAAAGAAGAAGACGAACGCGAGCGCCACGATGGCGAGCGGAATCAAACGCACCCAACGCTCGTGCGCGAAAGTCGGGTAGGCGCCGCCGACGAGCAGAAGGGGGATGTCTTCGCGGAGCACGTAGCCGGCGTTGTCGAGGGCGGCCACGATTCCGGAGGCCGCACGGACGGCGAAGTTGTCGTGAAAGCTCCCGAGCGGATGGCGTATGTTGTAGCCAATCCAGGGCAGAGCGCCGGCGACGAAGCCCGCGCCCACGAGCAGCGCCAGAGAGCGGCGGCGCAGCAGCTCCGGGCGGCGCCAGCCTGCCCACACTAGCGCCGGGACGGTGCAGGTCAGTGTCATGAACGAATTCCAGAAGCCGAGCCCGATCGCCAGACCGAGGCCGAACCCGCACCACCTCCCCTCCTCTCCCCTCGCCAGGAGCGCGGCGAGCCAGAAGGCGGCCGCACAGAACAGCAGCGATTCGTTATAGCCGTCGGGAAGTTGTTTCAACCATGTGAACGCCGGTGCGGGAAGGGCGGCAAAGACCAGGGCAAGGAGCGCCAGCCGCGGCCCGAGCGCCACCCGCAGAAAGGCGAACCAGACGACGAGAAGCAGAAGATCGACCAGGAGCGGCTCGAGGGCCAGCATGTCCCGCGAGATGCCGAACAGCCCGAAGAGCAGAGCGAGCAGATAGCTGACCAGCGAGCCCAGGCGCACGCCCGAGTAGAACACCGGATGGAAGCCGCGCAGCACCTTGAAGGCGCAGAGCGCGCTCAGCGTCTGGTCTGAATCGGCTGGAAATCTGTGGCTGGGAAAAGCCACCGCGATCCGCAGCGCCGCCCCGGCGGCGAGCAGGCCCACCGCGGCCAGGGTCAGCATGGCGGGCCGCAGCTTGATTGCTGGCATGCGCGATGGTTCGAGGAGCATGACGAGCGGGTTGGCAGCCGCTGACGTGTTCGCGTCAATTATTGTATCCGCGCGGCGCTCTCCGGCGCCCTTGGCGTAGAATGCCCGCCACGCCTGGCGGAGAAGACCGGGGAGGACGATCGACATGCAACGCTCGAGGCTTCTGCCGCTCGCCGCCGCGGTCCTGCTCGCCGCGGCCACCGACGCGGCCGACGAGACCGTGGACCTGGGGGTCGTCACGCGAATCCGCGACGAGGGGTTTCACCATTCCCGGGTGATGGAGACTGTCGAGCACCTGAGCGATGTCATCGGACCGCGCCTCACCGGCTCGGCGCCGCTGCGCGAGGCCAACGAATGGACCCGCCGGCAGCTCGCCGACTGGGGGCTGACCAATGCGCACCTCGAGCCCTGGGGGCCGTTCGGCCGCTCCTGGTCGCTCGGCCGCATCGCGGTGACGCTGGTGCGGCCGCAGCAGCGCGTCCCGCTCTACGCCCTGCCCAAGGCCTGGTCGCCGCCAACCGCCGGCGCGGTGCGCGGCGCCGTTCTGCGGGTCGACATCAAGTCGGAGAAGGACTTCGACCAGTATCGCGGCAAGCTGACGGGCAAGGTCTTGCTGCTCGACAAGCCCCGCGATCTTGGTGAGCCGGCCGAGCCGACGGCGCCGGCCGCCGCCAAGGAGCGCCGCCTGTCGGCCGAGAAGCTCGCCGAGGTGGCCGAGTTCAAGGCCGGCCGCGAGCGCACGCCCGAGCAGGTCAAGGAGCGGATCGCGCGCACCAAGCTGCGCAAGGCCCTGGCCAAGTTCCTGGCCGAGCAGAAGGCCCTGGCGACCGTCGAAGAGAGCAGGCTCGACTGGCTGGGGATCGGGGTGAGCGGAACTTACGCCTACAAGAAGGCGGACGACCCAGGGGTTCCGGCCCTGGTGATGGCGGCGGAGAGCTACAACCGGCTCGCCCGCCTGCTCGACAAGGGGCAGGACGTCGAGCTCGAAATCGATCTCGCGGTGAGCTTTTCCGCCGACGACGAGATGGCCTACAACACCGTGGCCGAGATCCAGGGCGGCGACAAGCGCCGGGAGGTCGTCATGGCCGGCGCCCATCTCGACTCCTGGCACGCCGGCACGGGAGCGACCGACAACGCCGCGGGCTGCGCGGTGGTGATGGAGGCGGTGCGCATCCTCGCGGCCCTGCACCTCCAGCCCCGGCGCACGGTGCGGATTGCCCTGTGGAGCGGCGAGGAGGAGGGGCTTCTCGGATCGAGCGCCTACGTCGCGCAGCACTTCGGGTCCCGCGCCGAGCCGGCGGACCCGGAGCAGCGCGAGCTGCCGAGCTACCTGCGCACCGACTCCGCGCCGCTGACCATCAAGCCCGAGCATGCCAGGCTCGCAGCCTATTTCAACGTCGACAACGGCAGCGGCAAGATCCGCGGCATCTATGCCCAGGAAAACGCGGCGGCGCGGCCGATCTTTGCGGCCTGGCTGGCGCCCTTTCACGACCTCGGTGCCGACACCGTGTCGCTGCGCGCCGTCGGCTCGACCGATCACGTCGCCTTCGACCGCGTCGGCCTGCCGGCCTTCCAGTTCATCCAGGACCCGCTGGACTACGAGAGCCACACGCACCACACCGATGCCGACGTCTTCGACCACCTGCAGCGCGACGACCTGATGCAAGCCGCCGTGGTCGTGGCCTCACTGCTCTACGACGCCGCGATGCGCCCGGAGATCCTGCCGCGAAAGCCGTTGCCGCAGACCGCGAAGGCGAGCCCGCCCACCGCGTCCAGACCCGCCGGCGGACAGCCGCGCGGCAAGGCTCCGGCGGGGTAAGGGGAGACGGGCGAGCAGGCAGGCGGACGCAACACTCTGGCCGCCTCTGCCGTATCCTCTCGGAGGCGCGCGCGCGGACACGAGGAGGCGTCAATGCTCGAGACCCTGGGAAAAGATCTTCGCTTCGCGTTGCGCATGATGGGCAAGGGCCGAGCGGTCACCGCCGTGGCCGTGCTCTCGCTCGCCCTCGGGCTGGGCGGGGTGACCGCGCTGTTCAGCCTGATCGACGCCGTCATGCTGCGGCGCCTCCCCGTCCGCGAGCCGCACCGGCTGGTCGTCTTCGGCTTGATGGGCGGGCCGAACGACAGCCGCTTTTCCTATCCGCTCTACGACCGGGCGCGGCGCCGCGGCCAGACGCTCTCACAGCTCATCGCCTTCACCCGCGACACGCGGCTGATGGTGCGGGCGGCCGACGCGGGTTCCGGAGCGGGCGCGCATCACGCCGGCCAGCCGGCCGAGCGTGCCACGGGCCAGCTCGTCTCCGGAAACTACTTCTCCGGCCTCGGGGTCGGCGCGGCGGCGGGGCGGACCCTGACGCCCGACGACGACCGCGTGCCGGGCGGCCATCCGGTTGCGGTCCTCTCCTACGGATGCTGGCAGCGCCGTTTCGGCTCCGACTCCGCGGCGGTGGGCCGCAGCGTCACCATCAACGGCTTCCCCTTCACCATCGTCGGCGTTGCCCCGCGCGGCTTCTTCGGCGTTCAGGTGGGAAGCTCGCCGGATTTCTTCCTGCCCATCATGATGCAGAAAGACATCCGCTATCGCGGCAATGCCTCGACCAACGCCGACGTCGACGTGGACAAGCCGTGGGTGCTCGAGCCGCACATCTCCTGGCTCAATCTCGTCGGCCGTCTCGCCCCAGGAGTCGAGGCGCCGCGGGCGCGCGCCGAATTCGAGGTCCTCTTCCACCAGCTCTCCAGCGACTTTTTCGGCGCCGAGCCGGACAAGGACCCGCTCCAAGAAGCGCTGCGCACCCGGCTCACGGCCGCTCCAGCCGACCGGGGGATCTCGCGGCTCCGCGGCGAGCACGGCCAGCACCTGCTCATCCTGATGTGCGGGGCCGTCCTGGTCTTGCTGATCGCCTGCGCCAACATCGCCAACCTGCTGCTCGCGCGCGCCGCCGGCAGGCGCAAGGAGATCGCGATCCGCCTGTCGATCGGCGCCGCCCGCGGCCGCCTGGTCCGCCAGCTGCTGACCGAGAGCCTGCTTCTCGCCGGAGCCGGCGCCGCCTGCGGCCTGCTCCTCGCCTTCTGGGGCCGGCGCCTGCTGCTCGAGCTGGCCGCCATCGGACCGGGCGCGCTGTCGCTCGACGCCGGCCTGAACCTGCGGATGCTCGGCTTCGCCGCCGCCGCCTGCGTGGCCACGGTCCTGCTTTTCGGCCTCGTCCCCGCCTTGCAGGCCACTCGGGTCGAGCTTGGCTCGACCTTGAAAGAGGGCGGCCGCGCCGTCCACGGCGGCGGCGCCTCGGAACGCTCGCGCCTCCCCCTGGGCAAGGCCCTGGTGATCGTCCAGGTGGGCCTCTCGCTGCTCCTGCTGATCGGCGCCGGGCTCTTTATGCGCAGCATCGAGAACCTCGAGCGCCTGAGCACCGGTTTCAGCCGCGAGAACCTCCTGCTGGTGAGAATCAATCCGCGCCTGCTGGGCATGACCGACCCTCAGCTCACGGGCCTCTATCAGCGGCTGCTCGAGCGGGTGACCGCACTGCCCGGCGTCCGCTCGGCCAGCCTCTCGCTCTACCCGCCGTTGAGCGGCAGCCGCCGCACCAGCTCGGTCCAGGTTGCCGGCTATCTGCCCCGCCGCAACGAGGAGCAGGAGGTGCAGGAGATGACGGTGACGCCGGGCTACTTCGCGACGGTCGGCATGCGGCTGGCCGAGGGGCGCGAGATCGGGCCGCAGGACCGGACAGGGGCGGCCAAGGTGGCGGTCGTCAACGAGACCATGGCGCGCCACTACTTTCCGGGCCGCTCGGCGGTCGGCCGGCGCTTCGGCTTCGGCAAACGGACGGACGAAATCGAGATCGTCGGCGTGGTGCGCGACGCGAAGCTCAACAGCCTCAGGGGCGAGACGCCGATGACGGTCTTCCGGCCTGTCGCCCAGGCCATCGATGCGCTGGAAGACCTCGAGGTGCGGACCGCCGCCGACCCTGGCACGCTCGCCGGTCAGCTCCGCGTCTTGATACAGCAGGTGGAGCCCAACCTGCCGATCGACAAGATCGGCACCGCCGAGGAACAGGTCGGCCGCTCGATCTCCGGCGAGCTCGCCGTCGCCCGCCTGACCAGCCTCTTCGGCACCCTCGCCCTGGTCCTCGCCGCCATCGGACTCTACGGCGTCATGTCCTATGGCGTCGCGCGCCGCACCAACGAGATCGGCCTGCGCATGGCCTTGGGCGCCCAGCGGGGCACGGTTCTCGGCCTCGTCTTCCGCGAGGCCATGTGGCTCACCGCCGCCGGCATCGTCGTCGGCCTGGCGTTCGCCCTGGCCGCCGCCCCTCTGGCCAAGAGCCTGCTCTTCGGCCTCACCGCCGGCGACCCTCCCACCCTGGGCCTCGCCACCTGCGTCCTGCTCGTCATCGCCGCCTTGACCGGCCTCCTCCCCGCCCAGCGCGCCGCCTCGGTCAACCCGATGATCGCCCTGCGCTCGGAGTAGAGACCAGGCCCGCAACTCTCAGCCGCCTCGCCGCGAGGGCCCGCCGCCACTGCCGCAATTGGCGGTGTTGGACGTCGCCGGGTATGCAAGAATCTTTCGCATGGCAACGAAGGCTCGCACGGATGCGGCATCCCGCGGCACCCTGAAGGCGCCGTCGCGCTGCGGCTGGGCGACCGGCGATCCGCTGTACCTGGCCTACCACGATCGCGAGTGGGGAGTGCCGGTCCACGACGACAAGAAGCTCTTCGAGATGCTTCTCCTCGAAGGCGTGCAGGCCGGGCTGTCGTGGCTGATCGTGTTGCGCCGGCGCGAAGAGTACCGGCGCGCCTTCGACGGCTTCGAGCCGCGGCGGGTGGCGGGCTATGGCCCGGCCGAGATCGCCGAGCGGCTGCGCGACCCCGGGATCGTGCGCAACCGGCTGAAGGTCGAGGCGGCGGTGCGCAACGCGCGCGCGTTCCTGTCGGTGCAAGAGGAGCACGGCAGCTTCGACCGCTTCGCCTGGAGCTTCGTCGGCGGCGCGCCGCGCCAGAACCGCTGGCGCACCCTCGCCGAGGTCCCCGCCGAGACCGCCGAGTCGCGCGCCTTCGCCGGCGAGCTGCGGCGGCGCGGCTTCAGCTTCGTCGGACCGACCATCTGCTATGCCCTGATGCAAGCCGTCGGCATGGTCAACGACCATCTGACGACGTGCTTCCGCCACCGCGAAGTGCGGCGGCTGGCGGCGGCCGGATCGTAGAAGACGGCGCGGGCGTGCGGCCTCTCAGCCGCGCAGGACCGCCGCCGGATCGAGACGGCTGGCGCGCCACGCGGGCACCCAGGCGGCGACCAGAGCGGTGGCGACGAGGACCGCCACGCCGGCCGCGAGAGCCAGCGGGTCGAGAGGCCCGACTTCGAAGAGGACTCCTGCGAGCAGGCGAGTCAGGGCCAGAGAAGCCAGCAGGCAGGAGCCACCGCTTGCAGCCGGTAGAGGCTGCGCAGCAGCAGGCCCGAGCCCACGGCCAGAGTGAGCGCCAGGGCGATCTCGATCACCACCAGGAGCCGCCCGGCCCGGCGGCCGGTGACGCGTCCGGAGCCGGCGCCCGCCCCCTCTTGCAGCACGCGGTTGACCTGTGAACGGCGCGCCTCGAGGACAGGAGCGAGGCCGAAGAGCAAGCCGGTGAGAATGGAGACCAGCAGGGTGAAGCCCAGGACCGCGGCGTCCACGCCCACCCGATCGATCTGCGGCAGCGGGAATGAGACCGCCGATCCCACGCGCTTGAGCAGGCCCACTCCTCCCCAGGCCAGCACCACCCCCAGGCATCCCCCCAGCACGGCCAGCAGGACCGACTCGACGAGGAGCTGGCGGACGAGCCGTCCTTGGCTCGCCCCCAGGGCCGCGCGCACGCTGAGCTCTCCGCGGCGCGCGGTGGCGCGGGCCAAGAGAAGGTTGGCCACGTTGGCACAGGCGATCAGCAGCACCAGCCCGACCGTTGCAAGGAGCACGAGCAGGGCCGCATCGGCCTTGCCCGACATCTCGTCACGCAGCGGGTAGGCGGCAGCGCTCACCTTGGGCAGGGCGTCCGCGTCGTCCCGGATGATGCGAGCCGCAATGGCGGCAAGCTCGCCGCGGACCCGCGCCAGGGTGACGCCCGCCCTGAGCCGGCCGATGGCACGCAGGTAGACGTCGCCGCGCGAAGCGCCGGCCGGCCGCTCGAGGGGCGCGAACAGGTCCGCGTTCAGGGCGGCGGGAAAGTAAAGATCCGCCGGCAGGACGCCGACCACGACATGGGGCCGGTCGTCGATGGTGATCGCCCTGCCGACCACCCCAGGATCGCCGCCAAATCGGCGCTGCCAGTAGCCATGGCCCAAAATGCCCTCGAGCCCGCCCAGCTCGAGCCGGGCGCGCCGCTCGGCCTCGGGCCGCGCGAGGCCCGCGGCCGCCAGGTCCTCGGCGCGGCGCTCGAGGTGGAAGCGGAGCTCCGCCTCCATCTCGGACTCGACCCGGGGGCGGCGCAGCAATCCCTCCAGCAGGGAGCGCACGCGGCGCAGCAGAGTCACGCCTCCTCCCGAGCGGCTCGCGGTATCCGGCTTCCTTCGTCCATGAGCTTCACTCTCTCCTAGTCAGCTTAGGAGTAGTGTACGAGCCCGAGCCGCCGGCCGTCAAGGGCGGCAGGTTCACGGCAGGGGCCATGCCGGACGATTCGCGCTTCACCCTCGAGCCCGCCTCGTGAGCGCCGGAGACGAAACTGTGCGTCAGGGGCGGGGGCGTCCCCTTCCCCCCCGGAGGGGTGGGAAGGGGATCGAGGGGTTGCGGGGGGAGATCCAATAGATGCCTTAAGTAGGCCACCACCGCCACATCGCGGCACAACGGGTGGCAGCTAACATCAGCCATCTATCGCATGATCTCGAGCAGCTTGACGTCGAAGACCAGGGTGCCCTGGGGCAGGCCGGGCTCGCCGCGGTAGGCGAGCTTCTTGGGGATCCAGAAACGGCGGGTCTCGCCTTCGACCATCAGCGGGATGCCCTCGGTCCAGCCGGGGATGACCTTGTCGAGCCGGAAGACGGCGGGAGTGCCCTTGGGGATCGAGCTGTCGAACATCTTGCCGTCGGTCGTCCACCCGGTGTAATGGACCTTGACCGCACCGGTGGCGCTGGCGTGGCGGGTGCCGGTGCCGGGGGCGAGCACCTTCCAGGCGAGCCCGGAGGGCGAGCGCTCGGCGTCGGCGGGCGGCGCGGCCACGTCGGGGGGCGCCGGCGGCACGCGCAGGATCTCGAGCAGCTCGACGTCGAAGACCAGCATCCCCTGCGGGCGGTCGGCGCGGCCGGCGTAGGCGAGCTTGTCCGGGATCCACAGCCGCCGCTTCTCTCCCTCCACCATCAGCGCCACCCCTTCGCTCCAGCCGGCGATGACCCTGTCGAGCGGGAACACCACCGCCTTCTCGCGCGAGGAGTCGAACATCTTGCCGTCGGTGGTCCAGCCGGTGTAGCGCACCTTGACCAGGTCGGCGGGCAGCGGATGCACGGTGCCGCTGCCGGGCGTGAGCACCTTCGAGGCCAGGCCCGAGGCCGTGACCTGGGCATCGGCGGGCGGCGCGGCCACGTCGGACGGCGGCGCAATCGGCCCGGCCGGCGCGGCCTTGACCGGCGCGGTCTTCTTGGGTTGCTCGGCGGCGGCGCACAGGAGGAGCGCCAGGACCGGCAAGGCGGCGGCAAGCAGCAGGCGAGGGAGAGCTCTCATCGCAGCGTACGGTAGCCTGCCGGCGGGTGGCGATGCAACCCGCCGCCGGTCTCCGGCACGACCGTCAGGACACGGCGTCGTCTTTGACGTCGGCGAGCTCGCCGCCGGTGATGCGGAGGAGCTCGCCGGCGGTGGTGCGGAAGACGGCGTGGGGAGTGCCGGCGGCGGCCCAGATCTCCGGGAACTGCTCGAGCTCACGGTCGATCAGGGTGCGCAGCGGAACGTGGTGGCCGATCGGCGGGGTGCCGCCGATGGGAAATCCGGTGCGCCGCTTGACCGACTCGGGGTCCGCTCGGCGCACCGGCCGTCCCAGGCGCTCGCCCAGCTTGGCGATGGACACGCGGTGCGCGCCGGAGGCAATTACCATCACCAGCTCGTCGCCGGCCAGGAAGACCAGGCTCTTGGCGATCTGCCCCAGAGTCGTGCCGATCGCCGCCGCCGCCTCGGCCGCCGTCCTGGTGCTCGCGACGAGCTCGACGACCCGCGCCGCCGAGCCGAGCCCCGTCAACGCCTCCTGCACACGTTCCGCGTTGGGATGCATGGGTTGGAGGCCTGTCTCGAGCTACTGCCAGCAGCCCGACCCTAGCACGGCCGCGTTGTCAACCGAGATGAGCGTAGGCTGGAGCGAGGTGCCGCCACAGTGGGCGTTCTCCCAGTTGATGATGGCCTGGCTGCCTCCGAACCCCCAGAGGTAGTCCAGGAGGGTCGTCGATCGGTCGGTGTTGTTCTTGAGCGCCCACGCGCACCACGCGCGCGCGTTGAAGTCGAAGCGGCCGGCATTGTAGGGCACACCCGTGGACTGCGCCGGGCAGTGGTTGGGACTGCTGGTGTCGAGATTGAAGTTTCCGTAGACGTAGACGAGCTTCTGGTTCGCGCGCAGCCGGCGCTTGAGGCCGGTATTCGGATCGTTGTACATCGCCGGATAGGCGCCAAATCGTGGATCGCTCACCGAGTAGTCCCAGGTCCCGATGTAGTCGAGGTTCGAGTTGAATCGGAGAGGGGTGTTCTGCAGACCGTAGTTCGCGAGCACCGCCTGGGTGGGATAGCCTCCCAGGACCGGTACGCCGGGGAAGACCTGCTTGATCCTGTCTGCGATCGTAAAGATCGTGGCATTGTCGACGACAGCTCCGTTCACGTTGGCGATCTCCTGGTGGAGCACGATCGCAAACACGGTCGATGGGTTGAAGTCGTTGCCGGATATCCTCTGGAAGTCGGTCAGCCGGTTCACCCAGTTCGAACGCAGCACCCACTGGTTGGAACACGTGCCGTTGCGGTCGCACGTGCAGTCCCGCTCCGGCGAGTAGCCGAACATGACGCCGGTGAGATCGAGGATGAAGGGCCGCACGACGTCCGGCGAGGTGGCGAGGTAGTGGGAGATGCGGGCGAGGGCCAGGTAGTCCGTGCTCTTGCACGTGGTGCCGTCCGAGGTCAGGAAGGTGCCGTCGCGGTTGGGCACCGAAAACCCCGCGATGTTGGGGTTGATGCCCAACGCGCGCATGCCAGGAATGTTGTTGGTGTAGGTGACGGTGGAGCCTGAGTAGGCGAGGTCCACGATCCCGTCGAATGGGCCAAACAGGCCGGTGACGCCGAAGGACGGGGTGGCGGCGCAGAGCAGGGCGAGGAGCAGGAGGAAGAGTTTCGGGAAGAGAGTCGTGCGCACTTCTATCTCCTTTCACTGAAGCGGTCCTTGGACCTGCACTCACTCTAGGTGAAAAGCAAGGACCGAAATGTCCGGTTCATGTCAGGAGTGCCCCAAGCTCGCCGATTGACTGGCCTGTGCGGGCGTGCAAAGCTCAGCCGCCCCGGGAGGGGGCCACAGCGAAGAGCGCGCGCCGAGAGGCGCGCCAGGTAAGAAAAGCCGGCTCGGAGGGGCAGGATGGCGGCGGCAGAGGCGATCGTCGAAACCCGCGCGGTGACGAAGTCGTACGACAACCCCGAGGGTCACCGCATCGAGGTGCTGGCGCCGATCGAGCTGGCGATCTATCCCGAAACGATCGTCGCGCTGCTCGGCCCTTCGGGCTCGGGCAAGTCGACGCTGCTGCGCATCATGAGCGGGCTGCTCGCGCCAAGCTCGGGCCAGGTGCTCTGGCACGGCAGGCCGCTCGACGGCCAACTGCCCAACGTCTCGATCGTGTTCCAGAACTTCGCCCTCTTCCCCTGGTTGACCGTGCTCGACAACGTCGAGGCGCCGCTGGAGGCCCAGGCGGTCGCGGAGGTCGAGCGTCACAAGCGCGCCTTGAAGATCCTCGACACGGTGGGCCTCGACGGCTTCGAATCGGCCTATCCCAAGGAGCTGTCGGGCGGCATGAAGCAGCGCGTCGGATTCGCCCGCGCGCTGGTGGTCGAGCCGGACGTGCTGTTCATGGACGAGCCGTTCTCGGCGCTCGACGTGCTCACCGCCGAGAACCTGCGCGGCGAGCTGCTCGAGCTCTGGCTGGGCAAGAAGATGCCGACGCGGGCGATCTTCCTGGTGACGCACAACATCGAGGAGGCGGTGCTGCTGGCCGACCGCACGGTGGTCCTGGGGCGCAACCCAGGGCGCATCCGCGCCGACTTCCCGGTGGCCCTGCCCTTCCCGCGCGACCGCAAATCGGCGCGCTTTCTCGCGCTGGTCGATCACATCTACAAAGTCCTCACCCAGCCCGACGTCGAGCATGCTCCGCCCGGACGCCGGGAGGAACCCGCCGCCCGCGACGGCTACCAGCGGCTGCCGCACGCGCGGCCGGGCGGCATCGCCGGCCTGCTCGAGATCCTGATCGACCGCGGCGGCAAGGACGACCTCTACCACCTGGCCGACGAGCTGGCCATCGAGGAGGTGAGCGACCTGCTGCCGATCATCGACGCGGCGAGCCTGCTCGGCTTCATCCGCGTGCAAGAGGGCGACGTGGAGGTCACGCCGCAGGGCCGCGCGTTTGCCGAGGCCGACATCCTGACGCGCAAGAGCCTGTTCCGCGAGGCCGCGCTGCAGCACGTGCCGCTGCTCAAGCAGATCGCAAGCGCCCTGCGCGCCAAGTCCGACCGCACGATTCCGGACGACTTTTTCTTCGACATCCTCGAAGAGCACTTCAACCGGGAGGAGGCCCAGCAGCAGCTCGACACGGCCATCCACTGGGGGCGCTACGCCGAGCTCTTCGACTACGACGCCAACAGCGGACGCCTCCATCTGACCGAATCGTAGTACCGCGCGCGGGGAGGCCGACCATGTACCAGCCCCCTCCGGCGCCAAGCCTCGTCGAGGAACGGCCGGGGACGGCGTGGAGCGACCTGCTGATCCTCGCCTTCGGGCTGGCGGTCCTCTACGGCGTCTTGACCCTGGGGCGGAGCTGGCTGGGGCCGGTCGAGGCGTCGGCCGCCATCTCGCCGCGTCCGGGGGCGCTGCCGGGCTACGCGGCGTACTCGCTGCTGCGCATGACGGTGGCGTATGTCCTGAGCGTCGGTTTCGCCATTGTCTACGGCTACACCGCCGCTCACTCCAAGAAGGCGGAGCGCTTGATGATCCCGGTGCTCGACATCATGCAGTCGATTCCGGTGCTGAGCTTCCTGCCCGCGGTGATGCTGGCGATGATCGCGCTCTTCCCGCGCAGGCAGCTGGGGGTCGAGCTCGGCGCCATCCTGCTCATCTTCACCGGCCAGGTGTGGAACATCGCCTTCAGCTTCTACTCGTCGCTGCGCGGCATCCCGAGCGAGCTTATCGAGGCGGCGCGCATCTATCGCTTCAACCGCTGGCAGCGGCTGATGAAGCTCGAGCTGCCTTTCTCGGCGCTCGGGCTGGTCTGGAACTCGATGGTGTCGGTGGCGACCGGGTGGTTTTTCCTCATGGCGTGCGAGATGTTCAAGCTCGGCAAGCGCGATTTCCGGCTGCCCGGGCTCGGCTCGTATTTGCAGGCCGCGGCGAGCGCCGGCGACACGCGCGCCATCCTGTGGGGCCTGGCCGCGATGATCAGCCTGATCGTGATCATCGACCAGCTCGTCTGGCGCCCGGTCATCGCCTGGGCGGACAAGTTCAAGTTCGAGCAGGTGGAGAGCTCGGCGGTGCCGCAGTCGGCCGTGCTCGGGCTCCTGCGGCGCTCGCCCACCCTGGCGTGGCTGCGCGACCGGGCCGTGCGCCCGCTGGGCGAGCGGCTGGCGCTGCATCTCGCGCGGAAGGCCCGCGCGCCGGTCGAGGGCGGCCCGGGTGGGCGCAAGGCGTGGCTCGCCTGGCTGGGGCGGGCGGCCGCGGCCGCCGCCCTGGCGGGGGCGGCCTTCGGGGTGCTGCGCGTCGGTATGCTGCTCGCCGGCCTGACACAGGCCGAGATCGTCGAGGTGCTGCGCGGCGCCGGCGCCACCTTCCTGCGGGTGGTTTGCGCGCTGGTGATCGGCACGGCGTGGGCGGTGCCGGCCGGCGTCGCCATCGGCTTCTCTCCGCGCCTGGCGCGCATTGCCCAGCCGCTGGCACAGATCGCGGCGTCGGTGCCGGCGACGGCGCTGTTCCCGGTGGTCTTGCTGCTGTTCATCGGCAAGGGCCAGGGGCTGGGGGTCGCGCCGGTGGTGCTGATCCTGCTCGGCACTCAGTGGTACATCCTGTTCAACGTCATCGCCGGCGCCATGGGCATCCCTTCCGACCTGCGCGAGGCGGCGCGCATCTTCCGTTTCCGCCGCGTCGACCGCTGGCGGCGGCTGATCCTGCCCGGCATCTTCCCCTACCTGGTCACCGGCCTGGTCACCGCGGCGGGCGGCGCCTGGAACGCCAGCATCGTGGCCGAGTACTTCCACTTCCAGAACCGGACCCTGCAGACCGTGGGGCTCGGCTCGCTGATCGCGCGGGCCGCCGACAGCGGCAATTTCGATCAGCTGATCACCGCCACGGTGGTCCTGGCGGCGATCGTCGTGCTCACCAACAGGCTGCTGTGGAAGCGGCTCTATCACCTGGCCGAGACGCGCTACAAGCTGGAGAGCTGAAGGGTGCCCCATCTCCGCAGCCGGGGGGCTGTATAGTAAAGTTGCGGCGACGAGATTGGGAGGGTCCTATGGCGACATTTTATCTGCCGACGACACTGCGGCCGATGGCGGACGGCGCGGACCAGGTCGAGGTGTCCGGGGCGACCGTCGGCGAGGCGCTGCGCCGGCTCGAGGAGGCGCACCCGCGCCTGGCCGGCTGGGTGCTCGACGAGCGCGGCGGGCTGCGGCGGCACGTCTCGGTGTTCGTCAACGACGAGCTGGCGGCGCCCGAGAGCGCGCTCTCGCCGGGCGACGAGGTCCATATCGTGCCGGCGATCTCGGGCGGCGCGCCAGCCGGGCGGGCCGCGGAGGTCGAGGTCCTGGCCGGCACGCGCAAGGGCCTGTTCGTGCTGCGCGGCCCGCGCGGCGGACGGCTGGAGGTGGCGGCGCGGCGTTTTGCCGGCCAGCCAGTCGAATACGCTCTTCGCGAACCGCGGAGCGGCCTCGTTTTCGCTTCGATCACGCACAGCCATTTCGGGCCTCACCTCTTCATCAGCAGCGATGCCACGGCGCCGGACGAGTCCTGGGAGCAGGCCGCCGGCCCGGCTTTCCCTGAAGTCGCCGGGGCGGCGGTCGAGCGCATTTGGGTGGTCGAGCCGGGGATCGAGGACGGCGAGCTGTGGGCCGGGGTGGCGCCCGCGGCGCTGTTTCGCAGCGCCGATGGAGGGCGTTCCTGGGAGCTGGTACGCGGGCTGTGGGACGAGCCCAGCCGGCCGAGCTGGTCGCCCGGTTTCGGCGGCCTCTGCCTGCACTCGATCTGCCCCTGGCCGAAGGAGCCGGGGCGGCTCGCGGTCGGGATCTCGTCGGCCGGTGTATGGCTGACCGAGGACGGCGGGACGAGCTGGCGGCGCGGCACCAGCGGCCTCGTTCCCCGCTACGTCCCCGAGGAGGCGCGGGCGACGAACACCTCGTTCTGCGTCCACAAGATGCTGCGCGCCGAGCACGAGCCGGAAACCCTCTACATGCAGTTCCACGGCGGCGTCTACCGCTCCGACGACGCCGGCTCCACCTGGAACGACATCGGCACCGGCACCGGGCTGCCCGCCGACTTCGGCTTCCCGCTGGTCCTCGACCCGGAGGACCCCGCGAGCGCCTACGTCGTCCCTCTGGTCGCCGACGCCGACCGTGTGACCCCCGAAGGGCGCCTCCGCGTCTACGAGACGCGCGACCGCGGCGCGAGCTGGCGCCCGCTCGCCAACGGGCTGCCCCAGGAGAGCTCTTACCTCACCATCCTGCGCCAGGCCTTCGCGCACGACGGCGGCCAGCCGCTCGGCCTCTACTTCGGCGCCGAGTCGGGCAGCCTCTACGCCTCCGGCGACGCCGGGCGAACCTGGACGGCGGCGGTCGAGGGACTGCCGCCGATCCTGTCGGTGCGGGCTGCCGGGGTCGCGAGCGCTTGACAATCGCCGAGTGGGTGCGCCAGGCCCTGCGCGCGGTGCGCCGTCCGCGGCCGCAGCCGACCCTGGAGCGCAAGCGCGCGGCGATCCGCAGGGCCAGCGAGTACGCGGCTCCCACGGCCGACATCGACCAGATGCTGGCCGAAATCGAATCCGGCAGGGTGCAACGTCGCGGCGGCTGAGTAGCTCCTATCCCCGCAGGCGCGACTCGAGCTCTTCGGGATGGCTGGTGCGGACGCGGGCTTCTTCGGGGTCGATGCGATTGTCGCGCACCAGCTGGGCCAGGGACTCCTCGAAGGTGATCATGCCCTGGCGCTTGCCGAGGGTGATCTCGTTGTAGAGCTTCTGCAGGTGGTCGCTGCGGATGTGGTGGCGCACCGCGTAGGTGGCGAACATCATCTCGACCGCCGGGAGGCGGCCGCGGCCGTCGGCGCGGGGGACGAGCTGCTGGGCGACGATGGCGTGCAGCGAGAGGGCGAGCTGCTGGCGGATCTGCGACTGCTGGGCCGGCGGGAAGACGTCGACGATGCGGTGCACCGACTGGACCGCGTCGTTGGAATGCAGGGTCGAGAGGATGAGATGGCCGGTCTCGGCGGCGGTCAAGGCGGTGGCCACCGTCTCGAGGTCGCGCATCTCGCCGACCAGGATCACGTCGGGGTCCTGGCGCAAGGCGGCGCGCAGGGCTTCCGGAAAGCTCCGGGCATCGCGGCCGATCTCGACGTGCTCGACCAGCGAGCGGCCGAAGCGGTGCTCGTACTCGACCGGGTCCTCGATGGTGACGACGTGGGCGTTGCGCGTGCGGTTGATCTCGGCGACCAGGGCGGCGAGGGTCGAAGACTTGCCGGCGCCGGTCGGGCCGCACACCAGGACGAGTCCGCGGCTGGGCCGCACCAGCTCGGCAAAAGCGGGGGGCAGGTTGAGCCCGGCCAGGCTCGGGATGTCGCGCGGCAGGGCGCGGACCGCCGCCGCCAGCTGCCCGCGCTGGCGGTGCAGATTGACGCGGAAGCGCCAGGCCGGCGCGCCCGGCTGCAGCTCGAGATCGCGGCCGGGGGCGAAACGCAACGAGAAGTCGGCGGAGCCGCGGTCGTCGAGCTCGCGGCGGGCGCGCGCTCCGAGGTGGCCGCGGAACATCGCCGGCAAGTCGTCGGCGTCGAGCGGCGCGGAATCCCCGCGCAGCAGCCGGCCGTCCACCCGGAAGACCGGCGGCAAGCCGGCCATGAGCAGCAGGTCGCTCGCGCCGTGGCGCACCATCTCCGACAACAGGCGGTCGAGCGTCCCCCCCTCCTCCACCCGGGCCTGCGCCGGAGAGTCGAGGGCGAGGTCGGCCGGCGCGGCCGCGGACGGTGGCTCCGCCTGCCGCTCGCCGGCGGCCGGGCCGGCGGGGGCCGCGGCAGGGGCGGGCCCCTGCTGCCGGTTCAGCTCCTGGACCAGCCGGTCGAGCTCGGGATCGTGAAGCTGGTCAGTAGACATCGGGGCTCCGGGATTCCTCGATCATACGGATGACAGCGCGCCGGCGTTGGCCGCCCGGCGACCGGCGAGGCGCCTATCCTACGTCCGGAAGGGCCGCGGGCCGTGGCGCCACCAGTGCTAAACTAGGCGAAGACTGACCAGCCGTGGAGGTCCGACGCGTAACCGGCAAGCTGGGCGGCGCATCATGAACGCGGCGACGCGGCTCGCGAGCTCGCTTGGCTATCTTCTCTGGCGGCCCTTCTTGCGCCGGCGGCTCGGTCGCGTCGTGCTCGAGCAGATCGACGGCGTCCCGCTGCTGGTGCTTCCCGAGGTCTTCAACCCCGCCGTCTACCGCACCGGCGCTCTCCTGGCGCGCGCCGTGTCGTCCTGGACCCCCGGGATGGCGGGCCGCACGGACGGGATCAGGGTCCTCGACATGGGGACCGGCTGCGGCGTCGGCGCCGTCTTCGCCGCCCGGCGCGGCCTCGCGGTCGTGGCCGTGGACATCAACCCGCAGGCCGTACGCTGCGCCCGCATCAATGCCCTGATCAATCGCCTCGAGGAGCGGATCGAGGTTCGCGAGGGCGACCTGTTCGCCCCGGTCGCCGGCGAGCGCTTCGACCTGGTGCTGTTCAATCCCCCGTTTTTCCGCGGCGAGCCGGCCGGCGACCTCGACCGCGCCTGGCGGGGAACCGACGTGCTCGAGCGCTTCGCGTCCGGGTTGGGCGCGGTGCTGAAGCCGGCAGGTCAGGCGCTGGTGGTGCTGTCGACCGATGGCGACGGGCAGGCCGCGCTTCGGGCGCTCGGCGAGCTCGGCCTGGCTTTCGACGTCGCCGCCCGGCGCGACTTCGGCAACGAGGTGGTGACCGTCTACCGGCTCGGCGCAGGGCCGGGTTGATCGTGTCCACCCCGCAACGCCCTGGCCCGTATTTTTCACACGCGTTTGTCGCGAGGGGCCGGCCGCTGGCGATGGAGCTTTAAGCGCACTTGAGAGTGGCTGGACGGCAACCTCGGGCGACATTTAAGCTTTGCAGATGAGCGGGCAACTAGAAGACGACGCCTCTCCTTCTGTGGACGCCTCCTCCTCGTGGCGCCCGCTGTTCTCAGGGGATGCGGCCGAGAGGGCTCTTGGGATCGCCGAGGAGATTGCTGCGGCGATTGGTCCGTCGGCACAGGTCACCACCATTGCGCGGCCAGGCTACAGCGGCGCTTGGTCGCTGGACCATCGTGACTTCTCACTCGCGGGCGGCAATGCCGGCATCGCCGTCTTTTTGAGCTATCTAGACGCAGCCCGGCCCGGCGGCGAGTACGGCGAGTGGGCGCTCTGGCACCTCGAGCAGGCGATTGACGCCATCCGTCAGACCGAGGCCCAGCCGCTGCTCTACTCAGGATTCCCGGGGGTTGCCTGGGCGCTCGAGCACCTTAACGGCCGCCTGTTCGAAGACGATGGCACAGACCTCGGCGAAGAAGCCGCGATGATGGTCGCCGACTACCTGGGCCAGTCCCCCTGGCAGCGCCACTTCGATCTCATTGCCGGCCTCGTCGGCCTGGGCGTTTACGGGCTTGAGCGGCTGCCCCGCGCTCATGGCCAAGAGTGCCTAGTCCGGACGGTGGCTCGTCTCGCTGAGATCGCCGAGCACCAAGAGCAAGCGATCACCTGGAAGACGGAACGCGCCTGGCTAGCGCCGCAAGAAGTCGACCTCTATAGCGGGGGCAACTACAATCTCGGGGTTTCTCACGGAGTACCTGGGGTGATCGCCTTTCTCGGCGAGGCGTTGGCGGCGCTCGGCTCACCGGAGGCGCGCGTGCTCCTCTCTGGAGCGGTCGCCTGGCTGCTCGCGCAGAAGCTGCCAGCGGACTCGCCGTCGAACTTTCCCAGCAGCGTCGCGCCCGGGTCGACGCCAATTCCGACGCGGATCTCCTGGTGCTACGGCGACCTTGGTATCTCGCTCGCCCTGCTCGGAGCCGCCAGGCGCGCCGACGAAGCCTCCTGGGAGGCCGAGGCACTTGCCGTCGCGCGGAGCGCTGCAGGTCGCCCATTTGACCGAGCCGGCGTCATCGAACCTGGTCTCTGCCATGGCGCGGCCGGCGCTGCGCATCTCTTCAATCGGCTTTTCCAGGCGACAGGCGACCCGGTCTTTGCCAAGGTTGCCCGTGGCTGGTTTGAGCGCACCTACTCGTTGCGGCGCACAGACGGCGGCTTGGCTGGCTTTTCTGCCTGGCTTCCCGGTGCGTCGGGCGAGCTCTGCTGGCGCGACGAACCCGGCCTCCTCACCGGTGTCGCCGGCGTGGGTCTCGCTCTCCTCGCTGCCGCTACCCCTGTGGAGCCAGCGTGGGACCGGATGCTCCTGGTCTCCGTCCCAGGCTGAGCTGGCATGGCACCCAAGCAGCTTGGGGCCACCCTGGCAGCAACCTACTTCTCTTGACAATTTTGGCATGTGGGGATATACTGTGTGGAGAGTAGATTGGATCATACCGGCCTGTCGTCATCGGGGCGGACGACGCGCTCCTCGCCAAGGAGGAACACAAGTGAAAAAGCATGTCTTGAAAAAGAAGCTCGTCCTCAACCGAGAGACGCTCTTCAGTCCGAGCGCCAGGGAACTCAGCGAAGTGGCTGGAGGTAGCGTCAGACTTTCCTGCGACGGCCAGCGCTGCTCCAACGATTCATCCTGCTACCCACAGGACACGAATCCGCTCTGCGCGGTGGATACGCAGACCGGCTGCCAATGACCGGAGGGTAAGGAAGTAGGGCAAGGGGCATCGCGCCGCCTCCATCGGGACCGACACCGTTGGGGCGAAAAACGTCGAGCGGGCCGCCGGGCAACCAAGGTTGATAGGGTGCTTTTGTGGCATCCTATCCATTAGCAAGAGGGAGAAAGGTTCATGAAAAAAAATCAGTTGTGCCTCAAGCAGCTTACCTTGAACCGGGAAACGGTCGCGAGTCTCTCTGATGCCGAGACTGCCAAAGGGAAGGGGGCGCAGATGCCTACCGGCGACTCAGTTGAATATGGGGGTTGCAGCTACGTGCCGTGCTGAGGAGGGGCGCAACGCAGCTCACAAGCCGGCCTTTCCCCGGTTGAAGGGCCGGTAGCGGGTCATCGGCCGCACGCGGTTGCGCAGGGTCGAGTTGTGCCGCTCGATATGCGGATTCGCGCCTCATCCAGGTGGCCTGAAATCGTGCTCGCCTCGGCCCTGATTGTTCTGCGTCCAGGGCGGGCCGCGTGTTCGAGCGGCCGACTCGAGAAACGGCGCCGCGCAGCTTGACCCTGTACAGGGAGTGGGTAGAAGGAACCCAACCCCTCGTGTCGCTCCACCCAACAGCCCGGCAAAACCGGTCAAATTCCCGATGCGCTTCTCTGATAAACGCGTGACCCAGCTACGCTGAGATGCTCCTAGCTGCGCCTCCATCTGCTTTCGCCTGCTTCCCCGTTGCTTCCCCGGCGCCCAGAATCTCGCAACTGACTCTACAATAGTGAGTTATGGACAAGCCACCAGTTCGACCGCTGGCAGGCAGGCTCATTTCCCACCTGCCGAGAGTGCCGCCAAAGGCCGGAGCGGCGGCCGGCCCCGCAGGAAGAGGCGGATGAACGATGCCGGCTGATGTCCTCTTGATCAATCCCCGGGTCTGCTCGCGGCGCTCGATCCGGCTGCCGCTCTCCCTGCTGGCGCTCGGCGCGGCGCTCGAGGGCCGCCACCGCTACGAGCTGCTCGACGGCAACGTCGACGACGATGCGGCCGGCACGGCCCTCCGCTTCCTGGCCGAGGCTCGCGACGCGGTGGTCGGCGTCACCGTCATGCCCGGGCCGCAAGTGGGACCGGCGATCGCGATCTCCGCCGCCATCCGCGCCGCCTTCCCGGCGGTGCCGATCGTCTGGGGGGGCTACTTCCCCACCCTCTATCCCGGCGCCGCGATCAACGCCCCATACGTCGACTACGTCGTGCGCGGCCAGGGCGAGGACACCTTCCGCGAGCTCCTGGCGGCGCTTCCCGACGCCGGCGCTCCCGCCGGCCCGCTCGCCTCCGCCCGCGATCCCTCGGCGGTGGCGCCGGTGCGCGGCCTCACCTTCAAGGACGGCGAGACCGTGCGGCACACCGCGGACCGCCCCTTCCGGCCGCCCGACGAGCTGCCGCCGCTCCCCTACCAGCGGCTCGGCGACGTCGCCCGCTACTTGCGCCCGAGCTTCATGGGGAACCGCACCGCCGTCCACCAGGCGGCGCTCGGCTGCCGGTACCACTGTGAGTTCTGCGGCGTGGTCTCGATGTGGAACGGCTTCACCAGTCTGCAGAGCGCGGCGCGCCTGGCCAGCGCCGGCGCCACGCTGCGCGACCGCTGGGGCGCCACCGCGCTGCAGCTCTACGATCACAATTTCTTCGACACCGAGGCGGCGAGCATCCCGCTGCTCGAGGCGCTCGCCGGCCTCGGGCTGCCCTGGTGGTGCTACGCCCGCGCCGACACCCTGGCCACGCTGGACGCCCGCACCTGGCGGCTCATCCGCCGCAGCCGCCTGGCGATGGCTTACATCGGCGCCGAGTCGGCGAGCGACGAGGCGCTGCGGCGCATGAAGAAAGGCTCGCGCGTCGAGCACACGATCGAGGCCGCCCGCCGCTGCCGCGAGCACGGCGTCATCCCCGAGCTCTCCTTCATCCTCGGGGGCCCGGATGGCGATCCGGCCCAGGAGCTCGAGAGCACTTTCCGCTTCATCCGCCGGGTCAAGACCGTTCACCCCGAGAGCGAAGTGGTCCTCTACTTCTACAGCCCGACGCCGCGCCGCGAGCCGGTCTCGGCGCGGACCCGCGCCAGCGGCCTGCGGCTGCCGGTGCAGGAGCGCTACGGCCCGCAAGGCCCGGAGCTGCCGGCAACTCCCGAGGAGTGGACCGAGCGCCGCTGGCTCGATTACGTCTGCCACCGCGATGCCCCGTGGCTGACCTCGCGCCTGCGCCGCCGTGTGCGCGACTTCGCCACCGTTCTCGGCTGCCGCTTCCCCACCGTCCAGGACCACCACACCCGCGCCTGGGGCAAGGCCCTGCTGCGCGGACTGGCCGGCTGGCGCTACCGCACCGAACGCTACGGCCAGCCGTGGGAGCTGGCGGCCGCCAAGCGCCTGCTGCGGCCGCGCGAGCCGCAGCACGAGAGCCTGTAGAGGAGCCAGGGAGGCGGAGCCGCCTCGCGGCGAGCTCGGAACCCGGCGCGGCCAGACCGGAGGCTGCCGTCCTGCGGCCCGGCCGCCGGCTCAGCGGGCCAGCCGTCCCCCGCCGGCGGGCCGGGAAACGACCAGCAGGGCGAAGTCGGCGAGGGTGCGCTGGTGGGTGGCCCAGCGCGCCTTGTAGGGCTGGTCGCCGCGCAGGAGGTCGTACTCGCGGCATCCCTGGGCGAGAGCGGCGCGGATGCCGGCGGCGGCGAGGAGGCGTCCCGGCGACCAGGGGGCGGCCGCGGGATCGAAGGCGCCGTTCCACACGCAGAGGCTGTCGGCGCCGCGCAGACAGAGATCCAGGCCGAGCAGCTCCTCGCCCCGAAAGAGCCCCAGCGCCAGCAGGCGCCGGCGAGCATGGAGGCGCGGCAGGACGGCGCGAACGAAACGCTCGGCCGCCGGCGCGGCGAAGCTGCTGGCGGCGCCGAAGCGGCGGCGATGCAGCCGGAGGAAGACCTCGGGGAGCTCCGCGGCGCCGCGCTCGTCCGGCTCGATCGCGCGCACCTCGAGCCCGTGCCGGGCGGCCTGCGCCTCGGCGTGCCGCAAGGTCTTGCGGAACTTGGCGCTGCGCCCGGCGAGGTAGTGGTCGAAGGCCGCCGGCAGCCGCACGTACGAGCACAGGAAGCTGCCGACCAGCCAGCCGCGGCCCCCCTCCCGGGCCAGGGCGGCGAGACCCATAAGGCCGTTGGAGTCCGGCCGCAGCAGGTGCAGAACGATGCGGTCATAGGGCCGCGGCGCCGCGGTCGCCGCGGCGAGCAGGCCGGCGGCGACGGCGGAGTCCCCGGGCAGACAGACGATGTCGTTGTAGTCGCCGAGCAGGGTGGGAGAGCGCGCCTCCGGGCTCCCCGGCGCCTGCGCCAGAGGCAGCACACCGGCCAGCTCCCCTCCCCGCCAGGCCGCGACCAGCCGCGGCTCCAGCCCGGGGTTGGCGCGGCAGCCGGCGAGGAACCAGGCCGGCGAGCTGAAGGCGCGGTGACAGCGCGACCGCTCGAGCAGCGCGTCCCAGGCCGGGGCGAGCTCGGCCGCCTCGTCGAGGCTCGTCACCAGCTGATAGCGGGCCGGAGGCCCGATTGCGAGCAGTGCGGGCAGAAGTGCCGTGACCCTGTCTCCTTCATCCCCCTGGAGTTAGTGGTGTGAGATATAATTTCATGCTAGACCGAAGCAGCGCTGCAGGCCAAGAGGGCTCCCAGGTCGCCATTCCGACGGCCTTGCGGGATCTTGCGGGAGATTGCGCTGCACGAGGCGAAGGCCGCAGGCGGGCCACGCGGACCGCGGAGGTGAGCCGTGAAACTGGTCGGGCTCATGCCGGTTAGAAACGAGGAGTGGGTGCTGGGGCTCTCCCTGCGCGCGGCGCTGCTCTTCGTCGACGAGATGGTCGTGCTCGACCATGCTTCGAGCGACGGCACTCCGGAGCTCCTGACCCGCATCGCCGCCGAGCATCCGGGGCGCGTTCACTGCCTCACCGAGACGGACGCCGTCTGGCACGAGGCCAGCATCCGCCAGCGCCTGCTGCGGGCCGGTCGCACCGCCGGCGCGACCCACCTGTGCATGCTCGACGCCGACGAGGTGCTCACCGGCAACTTCCTGCCGTCGATCCGCGCCATGTTCGCGGCGCTGGCGCCTGGCGAGGAGCTGTGGCTGCGCTGGCTCGCCACCTGGCGCAACCTCGACACCTGCCGCGACGGCGGCCCGCTCTGGGATGCATGGGACTTCATGATCCTGGGTTTCCGCGACGCGCCGCACCTGCACTACAGGTCGTGGGAGCGGGACTACGACATCCACGCCCGGCGTCCGTGCCGCACGACGGGGCGCCGGGTCGCCGAGCAATCCGCCGGCGGCGTGTTCCATCTCGCGTTTGCCAACTGGCGGCGGCTGCGGGTCAAGACGGCCTGGTACAAGATGACCGAGGCCGTGCGCTTCCCCTGGCGCACCGCCGCCGAGCTCAACGCCTTCTATTCCTACTATCTCGACGAGAGCCGCCTCGCCACCAGGACCGTGGACCCCGCGTGGTGGGCGCCCTACGCGCCCTGGCGCGGCGAGGTCGAGCTCGACGGCAGCTCCTGGTTCGAGCGCGAGTGCCAGCGGCTCTGGGGCGAGCACGGAGCGGCGGCGTTCGCCGGCCTCGAGCTCTGGGGTGTGCCCGAAGGGGCCGGCACGGCTCCGCGAGCCGCGGCCGGCGGGGCGCCCGCGTGATCCCCGCGGGGACCGTCCAGGGGCTGTGGGTCAAGGGACCGTTATCGCCCATGGAGGAGCTGTCGGTGCGCTCGTTCCTGGCCCAGGGGCACGGCTATGACCTCTACAGCTACGATGACTCTCTCGCCGTTCCCGCCGGCGCGCGGCTCTTGCCGGCGGCCGGCGTGCTCGACGCGGGCGAGCTCCGGGGCGACGGGAGCGCGGCGGGCAGCGATTCGGCCTTCTCGAACCTCTTCCGCTTCAAGCTGCTGTACGAGCGCGGCGGGTGGTGGGCGGATATGGACATGATCTGCCTGCGCCCGCTCGACCTCGACGGCGAGCACGTCTTTGCCTCGGAGCGCCTGCCCGACGGCGGCGCGACCATCACCAGCGGCATCCTCAAGGCGCCGGCGCGCAGCGGCGTCTGCGCCGAGTGCTTCGAGCGGGCGCGGCGCCACGAGCGGAGGGCCGCGACGCCCTGGGGGGCGACCGGCCCCGCCCTGCTGCGCGAGGTCGTCGAGAGGCGCGGGGCGACCGGCAGCGTGCTGGCGCCGGAGGCCTTCTGTCCGGTCGACTGGTGGCAAGCCGAGACGCTGCTCGCGCCCGGAGAGCCTCCCGCCGGCAGCTACACCATTCACCTGTGGCAGGAGGTCTGGCGCCGGAACGGTTGGCCGAAAGAGCCAGTCTACCCGCCGCCGACGCTCTACCAGCGTCTCCATCAGCTCCTGCCTCACCGCCGGCCGGACGGCGTGAGGCGGGTTGGCGCCGAGCGCGGCAACGGGCCGAGAGCGCGGCGCCAGGGTTTCATCTCTCCGGATCGAGAGGAGGCGGCGCATGGCACGCGGACGCGACACTAGAGGGGGGCGGCGGGGAGACGAGGGGTACGAGGGGCCGGAGGACGAGCCCCGGACCGTGGTGACGCTGGTTCTGCCCAAGACGGTGGCCAGGGACCTGCTCTACGGCCTGAACCTGGCGCTCGGCGGGGCCTACGACAAGAAGCCGTGGAAGAAGAAGAAGTACTAGGGCCGAGCGGCGAGCCGCCGCATGCAGACGCTCGTCCGCGGCCCGTCGCGCTGCCGCCGGAGCTGCGCGCGGCGCTCATGGCTGAGATGGCCGAGATGGCTGAGCTCGGCCCGCTGCCGCCGCGGCTCGAAGAGCTGTGCGCGGCCTTTCTGGCCGGCCGCGGCTACTCCCGGGCGCTCGCGCGCACCCTGATCGAGGCGGGACGCGGCAGCGCCGGGGAAGCCTGGGAAGTGCGGCGCCTGGCGGCGCTGATGCTGCAGCGCCTGGTCCTCCAGCTGCCGCGCGGCGCGATCGAAGAGCTCGACCTTCTCTGCTTCTGGCTCGGCCTCAAGACGGCCCCGGGCCTCGACCTTCTCCTCGACGCGCAGGTGCTGGCCGAAGGTTACTCGACGGTCCGGCTGGCGGACTTCGGCCGCGAGCTGAGGCGGCGTCTGGCCAGGGCGGAGCGGGTCTTCGCGCCGCTGCGCGGGCGGGCGACCCCGGCCGCCGCGTGGCGGGACTTCCTTGCCTTCTCGCGGGCGGAATGCACGCTTCCGCTGGCACGCTACCTCTTCTCGCCGGCCGAGGTGGTGGAGCGGGTGCGCGGCCAGCTCCGCCAGTCGCGCGGTGTCGCGGACCCCTTTGCCGGCGGGTCATCCGACGTGGCCGAAGAGGAGTCGGCGCGCGCCTTCGCGGCGATGCCGCGCTACGAGGCCGAGATCTGCCGCCGGCTCCTCCATGGCAGCCCCGTCTACTGGGTCGCCAGGGCCACCAGCTCGGAGCTCAACGCGCTGGTGGAGTGCCCGCTCGGCACCGTCGTCGTGGTGATCAAGCCGCCCGGCAGCGATCTCGAGCTCGAGATCAAGCGGGCCGGGCGCAGGGCGCCCAACCCGCTGGGCACCGCCCACCGCCGCAACGGCCGGGAGGTGCCCTTTCCACATCGCCTCGACGGCGGCAGCACCCGGCCGATGCTGCGGTGGGAAGGACGCATGGGGGCGCTGGCGGCGCGCATCTACCGCCTGGTCCACGGCGCCGAGGCGCCGGTGTCCAGGATGCTGGCGATCACCTCGGTCTACGGCGTGCCGGCCGGCGGCAGGGAAGCGCATGTCCTCGACTACTTCAACGAGCCGGAGAGCTTCGGCGCGGGCTTCGCGGCCATGCGCGAGAGATTGCGGGAGTCGGTGACTTCGTGCCGGGAGCTCGACGGCTGGCGCAGCCTGGACCTGCCCGGCGAGCTGGGGTTGACGGTCGAGTTCCTCAACCACTTCGCGCCGGCCCAGGCTCTCCTCGCCGGCACCAGCTCGTTGCGTCTCGACCAGGCCGCTCTCTACCTGACGGCCGCGGGCGCCCGCAGGTACCTGGCGCGGCGCACCGGCGGCGCCGCCCGGCCGGGCGAGGAAGAGGCGCGGCGCCTGGCCGACCGCGTGCTCGAGCAGGTGCTCGGAGCCTACTCGCCGCCGCGGGAGCCCTACCGGGATCACCGGCGCTACGTCGAGGCGGCGCTGGCCGTGCCGGCCAACCGGCGCCGGGCCGATCGCGCCTTCCTCGGCCTGGCGCGCCAGCTCGGCAAGCTGTGGGGAACGCTGGCGGCGGTCCGCGGCGGCTCGCGGGGCGAGTCGTTCGTGGCGCGCAACGTCGGGCTCAGGAGCTTCTGGGAGCGCGGGCGCTGGCGGGTCGGACTCGTCACCATGGATCACGACGTGCTGAACATCGAAGGCACGCGCACCAGCCGCTTCCTGCCGCTCACCACGCTGCCCGTGCTGCTCGAGGACGAACGGTTCATCATGGGGGAGCACCGCCGCAGCGCCCCCTACCCGGTCAAGGGCGCGATGGACTACCTCCAGCAGATCTATCGCGTCGGCAAGGAGGTCCGCGGCCGCGGCCGCGCCGCGCTGCTGGCCGAGAAGCGCCGCGCCTACCGCCGCACGCGCGCGGCGCTCGCTCGCGACGCCGAGCTGGCCGGACTGTTCCGCGAGTCCTTCGTGCGCCATCTCGGCGATTGGGACGCCCTGGTGGGCCGCTACCTGGCGGCCCGAGCCAGCGACGTAAACGACGGCTCGTTCCGGCGCACGGCGGCCCGGTTGCTGGAGCGCCGCGGCTGCGACCCGGCGCTGCTCGAAGAGTACCTGTGGGGCGTCACGATCTATGCCGACTTCCTCACCCGTTACGCCTTCCTCTACCGGACGGGAAGGCAACGGCGCCGGCGGCGGCGTTGATCGTCGGCGACGCCAGAGCAGGGGGAGTCGAGGCATGAGCGCGGCGCGCCTTCTCCGGAACCGCCGGGTCCCTACCCGGCGGTCGCCGGGAGATCCCATCCGGGAGAGCTTCTTCGGCGCGCTGATGCGCAAGTACTATGAGGCACCCGAAGTCGCCGAGATCTATGCCGGCCATGCCGGGCTGCACCCGGCCGAGGAGGCCCTCCTCGCCGAGCTCCGCGCCGAGCTCTCGCGCGCCTCCCTGCTCGACATCGGGATCGGCCCGGGAAGGACCACTCCCCACCTGCGCGCGGCCTGCCGCCGCTACACCGGCATCGACTATTCGGCCAACATGCTGCGCCACGCTCACGCCAGGTACCCTGACGCCGCCCTGGTGCTTTGCGACGCGCGGGCTCTGTGCTTCGCCGGCGGCGCCTTCGACGCGGTCTTCTTCTGCTTCAACGCCATCGGCGACGTCGGGCACGAGGACCGCCTGCGCATCCTGCGCGAGATCCGCAGGACGCTGCGGCCGGGCGGCGTCTTCGTCTTCTCGGCGCACAACCGCGACGCGCGGCTGCCGGGCGCTTTCGCGCCGCCTCCCCTGCGCGGCGCCGACGGTGCTGGCGGCATCGGTGCCGCTGCCTGGCTATCCACCCACGGAGAGAGGCTGCGGCGCTACGGCCGCGGCATCCGCAACCACCTGCGCCTGCGGCGGCACCAGCGCAAGACGGCCGAGTACCGGATCGCCACCGATTACTCCTACGAGCACAACCTGCTCTCCTATTACATCTCGGGGGAGGCGCAGGTCCGGCAGCTCGAGGCGCTCGGTTACTCGGCGGTGCGGACCCTGGACAAGGAAGGCTCTGCGCTGCCGCGCGGCGCCAGGTCGCGGGGCTCCTACATCTACTACGTGGCCCGGCGGCCGGCAGCGACGACGACGCTCTGACGGTTCAGGAGAGCTGCGGGCCCGGGCGCAGCCAGCGGCCGACGAGGCGCTCGACCGGCAGGGCGTAGGCCTCGTTGTCGAGACGCCAGCGGGCGATGCGCCGCGCCGGCCGGCGCCAGGCGGGGCCGCTTTCCCAGGCGAGATCCTGGTAGAACTTGAAGCGCTCGACGCGGCGGTGCTTGGCCCGGCTGACCCAGGGGCCGGCGGAGCCGATGAAGTCGAATCGCGACCACTCGTCGAGGGTGCTGGGCAGCAGGTAGCCGTCGCGCACGGCGGCGGCGGTCAGCGCCGAGCCCGGGTAGGGCTTGAAATAGAAGATCGGCGTGGTGAAGCCGGGCGACAGGGAGCGCAGATGATGGGCCAGGTCGAGCGTCGCCCGCACGCTGTCGTCGCTCTCGCCGGGGAAGCCGACGATGAAGGGGAAGACGACGTCGACGCCGTGACGCAGGCATTTCTCGGCGCTGCTCATCACCTGCTCGAGCTTGATGTCTTTGTGGATGCGGTCGAGCATCTCCTGCGAGCCCGACTCGACGCCGATGATGACGCGGCGCAGGCCCGAGCGCTTGCATTGCGCCATCGCCTCCTCGGGCAGGCGGTCTCCCTGGTCGGCGCGCATCGTGGCCGCCCAGGTGATCGGCAGGCCGCGGCGCAACAGCTCCTCGGCGACCGCTTCGACCCGCGCCACGTAGGTGAAGTACGTCTCGTCCTGGAACGAGAGGTCGGCAAAGCGATAGCGGCGCCAGAGCGCCTCGACCTCGGCGCCGATGCGCTCGGGGGTCAGGCCGACCCATTTGCGCTTGTAGACGAAGGGATCGGCGCAGAAGGCGCAGCGGAAGGCGCAGCCCTGGGAGGAGATGTAGTCGAGCTGGCGCTTGCCCTTGAGGGTGTAGTAGCGCTCGACCGGAAGCAGCGTGTAGTCGTGCGCGCGGAAGGCATTGACATTGGCGAGCGGGCGCGGAGAGTTCTGCCGCACCTCGCCGTCCGCGCCGCGGTAGGTCGTCCCCAGGCAGCCGGCGAGCGCGCTCGCCGGCTCGCCCGCCGCCAGCCGGTCGACGATCTCGGCGAAGGCCGCCTCGCCCTGCCCTTGCACGGTGACGTCGACGCTCGCCTCGGCCAGGCATTCGCGCCCGAACATCGAGGGGTGCCAGCCGCCCCACACCACCGGCAGATCGGGGCGATACGCCTTGGCCGCCCGCGACAGGCGCACGGCGTCGGCGATCGGCGCGCCGGTCAGCACGGTCACTCCCAGGCAGAGAGCGCCGTCGAGCCGCTCCCGCAGCGCGGCGGCCGGATCGCTCTCCAGCCGGCCGTCGACGACCGTCACCGCGTAGCGATCGGGGTCGAGGTGCGAGCCGACGGCAAGGACGGCGAGCGGCATGGTGTAGAAGACGGCCCGCGGGTTGTACAGGACGACGCGCCGGCGCGCGGCTGCCAGGCTCCGGCCGGAGGCCGTCATCGCCGTTCCTTCCGGGGGCCGGCCCATGGTCATTCTCCATCCCCCGCGAGGTCTTGCCGGCCACCCTGGCGCAGGCGGAGCGAGCAGACGCAGCGGCGGCAGATGGCATCGCGTTCGACGTCGAGGCCGCGCCGCCAGGCGATGGCGGACGGTGCGTTGAGGAGCGCGCCGAGCCCGCCGGCGCCATGCAGGTTGCCGAGCGGCGGCTGGAAGAAGCAAGGGCGCACCGTGCCGTCGGCCTCGACCACCGCCGACACCCATGGAGCGTTGCAGGCGTTGGGATGGAAATCGGCGCGGCCGAGCAGGGCGGCGAAGTGCTGCAGCAGGCGCCGCTCGAGCTTCTCCGGGCTCTCGGCGATGAAGCCGCCGGCGAAATCGGCGGCGCAGTCGCGCGCCAGCGCCGCGAGCTCCGCGGCGAGCGGCGCCAGCTCCTCGTCCTGCAAGGCGACGGCGGCGGCCCGCCCGCCGTCCCAGCCGCCGGGCCGATTGAACGCCTCGCTGGTGACGTCGGCGGCGAGGAAGCTCAAGCGCTCGAGGCCGATGGCATGGGCCGCCCCGACCGTGGCGCGCAGGGTGCGGAAGTTGTCGCGCTGCACCGTGCAGCGCCCGCTGATCTTGACGCCGGGGCCGCCCGCGGCGCGCAGCGCGGCCACGCCGGCGGCCAGCCGGTCGAAAGCGCGCGGCACGCGGCGGATCCCGTCGTGCACCTCGCGCGGACCGTCGAGGCTCACCACTACGTCGTCGCAGACGGCGGCCAGGCGGACCGCGTCGCGCGCCAGCAGCAGGCCGCTCGACAGCAGCGTGATGCCGATCCCGGCGGCGCGCAGGAGATCGCAGAGGCGCCACAGCTCGGAGTGCATGAGGGCCTCTCCCCCCGAAAGCACCACCCGCTCGACGCCCAGCTCGCGCCATTCCGGCAGCCAGCCCGCGAGGTCGCCGGCCGACAGCTCGCGGCTGCCGCGCTGGCGCCAGATGTCGCACATCAGGCACCGGCAGTTGCAGCGGCTGTGCGGAAACAGGACGAGGAGCGGCAGCCGCGTGATCGGATCGCGGCACGGCAGGGGCGGCGGCAGCGCCGCCGCGGCGGCGGGGCGATCGGGCTGCGGGCGCGGGGCGAGCCAGGTCATCGCCGCTGCAGCTCCGCCAGGTAGTGATCGGCCAGCCAGGGGAGCGGAGGCACCCGCTCGAGGCCGCGCTCCAGGCGGTCCAGGGAGGCCAGCAGCCGCGGGTGCCGCGCCGCCCAGGCGGCAAAGCAGGTGGCGGGCAGCAAGGCCCCCACCGCGCTCACTCGCAGCAGCCGGAAGTCCGCCGCGAAGGCCCGCCGCAGCCGGCCGATCGAGGGATAGCGCACGGTCAGCCCGCGCCACGCGACGCCGCCCCCGCGCAGCCGCCGGAAGACCTCGCCCGGGCGTCCCCGGCGCAGCAGCCACAACCACTCCCAGGGGGCCAGGGGACCCATCAAGCAGAGCAGAACGGCCGCGCCGGGGCGCAGGCGCGGCGCCAGGGCGCGGGCGAGAGCGGGCAGGTCGGCCACGCAGTTGAGGCCGCCGAAGTTGGCAAGGGCCCCGTCGTAGAGCGGCGCGGCGGGCTCGTTCGCGAGGTCCTCGACGGCGAGGCGGCGGACTTCGACCGCGGCCGCGAGGCCGGCGGCTGCAATCTTGCGGCGCGCCGCGGCCACCATCGCCTCCGCACCATCGGTCGCCAGCACGTGGACCCCGCGTCGTGCCAGGTGCAGGGCATCCTCGCCGGTGCCGCAGGCGAGCTCGAGCACGCGGTCGCCGGCGGCAAAACGCGCGTCGAGCCGGCGCCACACCGCGCGGCGCAGGCAGGCGCCAAGCGGGGTGTCGGTAAAGCCGCGGTCGTAGTCCGCCGCCAGCGCCTCGAAGGGCGGGGGCGCCGCCCGGCGCCCGCCCGCCGCCCGGACCGCGTCCACCGCGGCCCCTCTCATGCCTCGACCTCGTGCGCCAGGGCGAGCAGCGCGGCGCGCGCCTGCCGCGCTTCGCCCTGCCGCTCGGCAGCCGCCGCGGCGCCGCCGGGCTCCAGGCCGCTCGCCAGGCGGTGGGCGGCGACCGCGCTGCGCAGCCAGCGGTCGGCCTGGCGGTAGTAGCCGCGGGAATGGCGGCCGCGCACGACGAAGTCGCGGTCGGTCGCCTCTTCCCAAGGGCGGGTGGGTGCCACGCGGTCCGCGACCTCCCGGTAGTAGGCGGTGTTCTTGATCGGATAGGCCACGGTGGTCAGGAAGAGATCGGGGTTGGCCTGCTTGACGTGCTCGACGGTGGCCTCGATGTCGGCCAGCTCCTCGCCCTCGTAGCCCCACATGAGGAACATGCCGACCTGGATGCCATGGCGGCGCGCGGCATGGGCCGCCCAGCGCACCTGCTCGACCGTGACGCCGCGCTGCATGGCGTCGAGGATGCGCTGGCTGCCGCTCTCCGAGCCGATCCAGATGCGGAAGCAGCCCATGCGCGCCAGGGTTGCCAGGACCTCGTCGCGCATCATGCGGTCGGCGCGCGAGATGGTCTCGAAGGGCAGGCACAGGTTGCGGCGGTCGAGCTCCGCGGCGTAGTCGAACAGCCAGCGGTGGCTGATGGTGAACACGTCGTCGGAGTACCACACCTGGTCGGGCCGGTAACGGTCGCGGATGTGCTCGAGCTCGTCGGCGGTGTCGCGGATGCCGCGGCGGCGGTGGCTGAAGCCGAACACGGCATGCGAGCACCAGCGGCACTTGTAAGGGCAGCCGCGGGCGGTGATGAGGTTGACGCTGCCCGAGCCGTGATGGCGCCGCCAGACCTCGATATAGCGCTGCTGGTCGATGCGCCCGCGGTCGGGCCACGGCAGGCTGTCGAGGTCGGCGATCTGCGCGCGCTCCGGGTTGTGCACCGGCGCGCCGGCCTCGTCACGGAAGCTGACCCCGGCGACGCCGTGCAGCCGGTGAGGGCCGCGGGCCGCCAGCGCGGGCAGCAGCTCGGCAAGGGTCAGCTCCCCCTCGCCGCTGACCACCACGTCGGCGCCGCGGGCCAGGTACTCGTCGGGGTAGTTGGCCGACTCCGGGCCGCCCAGGACCACCGTCCAACCCCGCTCCTTGGCCGCCGCCACGATCGCCAGCACGGCGCCGCGGGTCATCAGGTTGGTGTAGAGGCCGAGCACTCCGCTCCCGGCGCGCAGGCGCGCGAGCAGGTCGGCGCGCTGAGCGAAGGTGGTGTCGAAGACTTCCGGCGAGAAGCCTTGCCGCTCGAGGTAGGCGGCGAGATAGAGCAGACCCAGGGTCGGGTAGGGGCGCATGATCTCTTGCTCTTTCTCGTCTTCGCCGAGGAAGTAGCCGTGTGAGAGCAGGATGTCGGCCATCGGCGCGCCCTCAGTTCCAGGGCTCGGAGAGATCGGGTGCCGGCGGCGCGCCGGCGGCCCTGGCGAGCGCGGTCGGCGCCGCGCTGCGCGAGCGCGCCTCCAGGCGCCCCAGCTCCCGCCAGTCGCCAGCGAGGCGGTCGAGCTCAGCTTGGAGGGTGAGGCTCTGCCCATCCCCCGCGCCGGCGCGGGCCAGGCGCTGCCGCAGCACGAGCTCGCGGTGGAGGACCTCGCGCAGGCGGCGGTAGAAGGGGGTCTGGTAGGTGCCCTGGAAGAGCATCGCCAGGTCGTTGCTGTGACGCCAGTGGGTCTGGCCGCCGAGCTGCCCGCGCACCAGCTCGTAGAAGCGGGTCCCCGGCAGCGGGTAGGCGACGCTCACCCCGATGTCGTCGGGAAGGTTTTCGCGCACCATGCGCACGGTGGCCAGGATGTCCTCGAAAGCCTCGCCGGGGTAGCCGAGCTGCAGGAAGTAACAGGCGCGGATGCCGGCGGCGCGCAAGCGGCGCGTGGCCTCGGCGATCTGGCCCACCCGGATGCCCTTCTCCATCGCGTCGAGGACCCTCTGGCTGCCGCTCTCGGCGCCCAGCCAGACCTCGCTGCAGCCGGCGCGCGCGAGGCCCGCCACTGCCGTCTCGGTCATCAGGTCGGCGCGCGACTGGATGGTGAAGGGCACCGCGGCCCGGCGCGCCTCCACCTCGTGGCCGAGCTCGGCGACCCACCTCGGCTGCAGGCCGAAGATGTCGTCGGCGAACCAGATGTGGTCCGGCCGCAGCGTGCGGCGCACCAGCGCCATCTCCTCGGCGACCCGGGCGGGAGAGCGCATCGCATAGCGCTGTCCCCAGATGGGCTTGGCGCACCAGTTACAGTGGAAGGGGCAGCCGCGCGTGCTCACCAGGTTGAGGCTGAAGTAGCCGTGCGCGCGCCGCCACGCGGCGCGGTAGCGTTCGACGTCGAGCAGGTCCCAGGCGGGAAGAGGGAAGACGTCGGGGCGCCGCTCGGGAGGCCGCGGCGGCGTCCTCCGCACGCCGTCGGGCGCCGCGGCGCTGGGAAGGGCCAGGCCGGCCACCGCCTCGACCGGCTGGCGCACGCGCCCGCTCAAGGTGTCGAGCAGCTCGACCAGGGTGTGATCGGCTTCGCCGGCGAGACCGTAGGCGACGCCGCTCGCGAAATAAGGCTGCGGCTGATCGGAGAGGTCGGCGCCCGCCGCCACGACGGTCGCCCCGGCCTCGACCGCCATCCGGCTCATGCGGCAGGCCGCCAGGCGCGTGTGCTCGAGGCACATCTTGTTGAGGAAGTTGAAGCTGTCCTCGTAGAGGGCGACGAAACGCGGCCGGTGGCGGGCGAGCGCCGCCGCGAACTCCTCCTCCCCCGCCGCCAGCATGGCATCGAAGAGCGCCACCGAGTAGCCATGCTCGCGCACCTGGGCGGCGACATGGAGCGTGGCAAGGGGCGCGTAGGGCCGCATCTTCTCGACCTGTTTGGGGTCGTTCTTGAGAAAGAACGAGTGGGCCAGCAAGACCTCGGTCATCTCCCGCCTCGACCGCCGCCAGCCCGCCGGCGCATCTCCAGGGTGAAGAAGGTTCCCAGGCAGCGGCTCAGCGGCCAGGCGCCCAGCCGGCGCTCCCAGCGCTCCCAGCGCTCCCAGCGCTCCAGGCAACAGCGCTCCGCGCGCCGCACGCGCTCGGGCGGCGGCCGGCGCTCGCCGGGCTCGAGCCGTGCCCCGGCGCCTGCCGCGGGGTCGTCGACCGGGCGCAGCACCCCCTGGCCGCTCAGCCGCCGGAGGATGAACCGGCGGGCGAAGAACCGGCGGTACAGGCGGCGTGGCGAAGAGAGCCGGTGCAGCACCGCCACCCCGCCGATCTCGACCCGCCGCGCGCCGCGCCAGGCCGCCGCCAGGCCCGCGCAGCCCGGCACCAGGCCGCGGTGGCGAAAGCCGCGCGCCAGCTCGGCGACCGGCCAGCGGTTGAGCAGGTGGACGAAGAGGATTCCTTCCGGGTCGAGCAGGCCGGCGGCGCCGCGCGCGAAGCCGTCCAGATCGGTCGCGGTGTTGAGCCCGGCGAAGGTCGAGATCACGCCGTCGAAGGGCCCGCCGAGGCCGGCCGCCTGCAGGCGGCTGCAGTCGGCAACCCGCGTCGCGATCGCGGGATCCTTCGCGGCGAGCCGAAGCAGCATCGCCGGCGACAGGTCACAGGCGGTCACCGCCACGCCGCGCGCCGCCAGATGAACGGCGTCACAGCCCGTGCCGGCGGTGGCGTCGAGCACCCGGGCGCCGGGGGCGAAGAGGGCGTCGAGGCGCTGCCAGAGGCGCTCGCGCACCCAGGCCGACGGGGCGACCGCCGCATCGTAGGCGGCGGCGACGGCGTCGTAGGCGCGGCGCACGGGCGCCGCGGCGCCGCCGCGCGCCGGGGGCGCGGGCCGGGGGCGGGCGCTCGCGGCGGGGCCGGGCATCATGGCTCGAGGTCGATCCACGGCGCCTGCCGCCCCAGGCTGTGGTGCGCGAAGTCGAGGGCGGCGACGAAGGCGCCGCGCGCGCCGATCCGCCGGTTGGGTCCGAAGGTGATGGGGCCGCCGATCCCGGCATCGAACCGCCGGAGCTTCTCGAGGGCGGCGATGAGCTTGTCCCGGCTGACGTCGCGGCCGGCCCGCTTGAGCCCCTCGATCAGCACTTCGGCGGCGGCCAGGGCCGCCATCTGGGCGGCGGCATGATGCGCGGGCAGCCCCTGGGCCGCCAGGCGCCGGTATTCTTCCGCCGCCCCGGGCGTGCGGTCGGGAGGGAGCACGGGGAAGGCGACGAACAGGCGGTCGGCCAGGGCTGCCGGCACGGCGGCAAAGGGCTCCGCGCCCGGCAGAGAGCCGGGCAAGAGGATGAGAGGACGCCAGCCGAGCTCCTGTCCCTGCCGCAGCAGCTCCGGCACGCCGCCGCCGCTGTCGAGCAAGAGCAGCGCCGCCGCGCCGCCGCGCGCCAGGCGGGCGGCCAGGGCCGCGGCCTCGGCCGCGGGGACCGCGGCGGCGACCGTCTCGACGGCGGTGAAACCGTGCCCGCGCGCCTCGGCCGCGACGGTGCCGGCGATCGCCTCCAGCTCCGCCAGCTCCGGCGCGCCGGGGACGACGATGACCAGCTTCCTGCCGCCCTGCGGCAGCCGCCGGGCCGCGAACTCGACCAGCGCGCCCGCCTGCTCCACCAGGCCGGGAGTCATGTAGAAGACATAGCGGTTGAGCGGGAAGTCCTGCCCGGGGCGGGAGGTCAGCGGTCCGATCAGCGGCACCGCGGCGGCGGCGACCGCCGCGGCCATCTCCGCTTCGGCCCCCGCCAGGTCGGCGGCCAGCAGGGCGAAGACCGGCTCGCCGGCCAGGAACTCGTGCAGCTTCTCCACCCGCTCGGCCGGAGGCTCGGGGAGGTCGGCGCAATGCAGGGCGAGCTGCCGGCCGTAGAGGCCGCCGCCGCGGTTGAGCTCGGCCAGCCGCGCGGCGAGCACGGCGCGGACCGCCGCGGCCTCCTCCTGACGCCGGGCGCCGCCGGGCAGCAAGACCCCGAGGTGGACCGTGCCGGCGGTGAGGCCGGGATCGGTCTCGTGGCCCAGCCGCTTGAGGTAGGCGACGAGGTCGGAGGCGTCCTGGCGCGTCAACCGGTAGAGCGGCATGGCGACGTGCAGCCGGTTGCCGGCCGAGTCGATCCCCAGGCTGAGGGCGCGGATCAGCAAGCGGTCAGTATACGGCGGACGCCGGCGAGCGCCCTCCGCGGCCGGGGAGGGCCGGCCGAGGGATTCCCGGGTGAGGTCCGAGGGGCGGACGCCGCCCTCCTTGCCGCCGCGGCCATCACCGCCATGGCAGCCGGCGCAAGGCAAGGCGGAGGCGGGAACCTCGGCTCCGCCCTCGCCGAGCACCGCCGTGATCGTGCCGCCCGCCGGCCTGGCTCCGGTCGTCTCGCCCGCGGTGTAAATCTGTTTGCCGCGCGCCTCGGCGGGCAGCAGAGGACCGGGCGCCGAAACCGCCGGGGCAACCGCCAGCAGCGCGGCCGGGATGGCCGCGATGACCGGGATGTCCGGGATGACCAGAGCCAGGCCGGCAGCCAGGCGCAACGCCGCCGTGGCCCATCCGCTGCGCAACGATCCTCTCCAGGCCACCGGGGCTAACCTCCGGGTGCCGGCGCGCCGCGGTCGTCGAGCACGCCCTCGACGATGGCCAGGATCTCCTCCGCCTTGCTCAGGCCGAAGACCTTCTTCCACAACCCGGTGCGCTCGTTGCCGACGATCAGGATATTGGTGTGCGCCTCTTTCTGCTCGGCATACTGGCCGAGCTTGCGCAAGGCGAAATCGACGTTTGACTTGCTGCCGGTCAGGAAGTACCAGCCGGGCCTGGCGCCGAAGCGGCGGGCGTACTCCTTGAGCCGGGCGGGCGTGTCGGTCTGTGGATCGACCGAGATCGAGAGGAGGTGCAGATCGCTCCCCAACCGGCCGGCGAGAGCTGCCTGCAGCCGTGCCAGGTTCGCCGCCATGACCGGGCAGCTGCCGGTGCAGCCGCTGAAGAAGGCGTCGATCACCACCGTCTTGCCCGCCAGCAAGTCGCTGTAGAGGCGCCGCGGCCGTCCGTCCTGATCGATCAGCTCGACGTCGGTGAAGTACTTGCGGGCGCCTTCCTGCCCGCCCATACCGGCCGGCGCGGAGCCGGCGGTGCCCGCCGGGGAGGGCGCGGTCAGGCCGTCGAGGAGCTGCACCAGCCGGGCAGGGGGGGTGAGGCCGTAGGCGCGCGTCCAGCGGCCCACGGCATCATTGCCCAGGACCACGACGGGGGCATGGGACGCGGGGTCCGGCGTGAAGACCCCGAGCGCCTTGAGCAGCCGGTCCACGTCTTCCTTGCGCCCGGTCAGCAGGCTCCAGCCGGAGCCGGCGTGGAACCTGGTCCCCCAGGCCTTGAGCCGCTGCGGAGTATCGGTTTGCGGGTCGACGCTCACCGAGATCAGGCGGACGTCGGCGCCGGCGCGGGCTCCGAGCAAGGCTTGCAGGCGCTCGAAGTTGGCTCCCATGGGCGGGCAGATGGTGGTGCAGGTGGTGAAGACGAAGTTAATCGCCACGCGCTTGCCGCGCACCAGGTCGGAGTAGACGTGGACCGGGCGGCCGTCCTGGTCGACCAGCTCGATGTCGGGTAGGGCGGGTAGGGCGGGCAGGACGGGCGTGTGTTGGGCTCCCTCCTCGGGCAGCGCCGGGGACCCCCCGGCCAGGAGGGCGAGAATGCCGAGAAGAGGGGCGGCTCTCATGGCGTGCGCCGCTCCGTGCTCCCCGCCGTCCCGGCGCCCGGCGCGGCCTTGGGCGCGCCGACCTCGAGGACCATCGGCGGCGATAGGTGGAAGGGCAGCCGGCGCGACCGGCACTCCACCGCCACGTAGTAGCTGCCGGCCTCGGGAGGAACGAAGTCCACGGCGTAGATCCCCTCTCCCGCCGCGCGCGCCCACTGCCGCGCGTGCCAGCCGCCCGCGGCCTGGTAGATGAGGACGCTAACGTCGGTGAGCCCTTCCTCCGGCCGGCCGCTGCCGGGATCGCGCAGGCGGAAGCGCAGCTCGACTTTCTCTCCGGGGGCGACCGGAGAGGGCGCGAAGAGCCGCTCGACCACGGCGGGACGCTCGCGGAGGCGCTGCTCTTCGCGCCGGGGATCGGGCGCGACCGCGGCCTCGAAGCAATGGATGGCGCGCGGCGCATCGAGGAAGAAAGCGACCCGGTAGCGGCCCGGAGCCTGCAGCCGGGCCACCGTCTCGTAGCTGCCGGGTGCCCGCTCGCGCAGGCTGCGGTCGTCGACCAGAACCGCCCGCGGCTCGCGGCCGTAGTTGCTGAAGCTGCCCATCGGCGCCGCCATTCCCTCCTTGTAGAAGTAGATGGCGCGGTCCGCGGGATTGGCGACCAGAACCGAGGCGCCTCCCGGCGCCGCCACGATGGAGTCGGCGAGGCTCGGCCGCGAGACCTGGCCGAGCGCGTGCTGGCCGGCGGGGAAGTCGACCAGGGGCAGCGGCTGCCCTTCGCTGCCGATCTTGTCGATGGGGATCATGAGCACCGTTTCGCTGCCGCGGTGGCGGATGTAGGCCAGGTGGTCGGTGAACGTCACCTGGTCGGGCGCCTCTTCCACCCCGGAGCTCTGCACCAGGCGGTTGAGCGCGGCGTCGAGGACCAGCACGCGGTTGCGCCGCGGGTTGACCACGAAGCCGAAGCGGCCGCCGGGCGCGAAGCGCAGGGCGGCAAGACCCGGCTCCGCCTGCAGGCGCGCCACTACTCGACGCCGCTCCGGGTCGACGGCGACGATGGTGCCCGCCTCCTCGCTGGCCACGTAGGCGGCGCGCGCCGCCGCCGACCAGGCGATCGCCGCCGGCGGCGCCTCGAGGGCGACGTCGGCGACTCGGGCGAGCCGCCGGGCGTCGATCACCGTCAGGGAGCGCCCCTGCCGATTGCTCACCAGGACGAAGCGGCCGTCGCCGGAGAGCGCGAGATCGTGGCGGCCGCGCCCGGTCGGCAGCCGCGCGGCGACCCGCAGCTCGCCCGGGTCGATGGCGGCGACCGTTCCAGCCCCCGCGCCTACCTCTGGGTGGCCCTCGACGGCCACCCACAGGTAGGCGCCGTCGGGCTGCAGCGCCAGGCGGCCGGGGCGGCCACCGACGTCGAGGTTGGCGATCACCCGGAAGGAGGCCGTGTCGATCACCGCCACCCGGTTGGCTTCCGGCAGCGAGACGAAGAGGCGGCCGCGGCCGGCGGCCAGGGCCCAGTCCTCGCCCGGACTGGCGAGCTGGATCATGGTCAGGAGCTTGCTGCCGCCGAAGCCGAAGCGCGGGTCGACGACGCTGATCGATGCGTCGTCGTTGAGCGCCAGCACGTAGTAGGCGTTGAGGTCGAGCTCGGGTTGATCGAAGACGTTGCCGGCAAGGAAGCTCTGCACCCTGGCCGTGCAGCCTTCGGCCGCCGACTTCCCCTCCGCCAGCCGCTCCATCCAGGCGGCCGGCGATCCTCCCGCGACGGGCGTGCCGGTGGCGGCGTCGCGCACGGTGAAGCGGAGGCGCGCCGCCTCGTCTTCGCGCAGGCCATGGCCCTCCGCCGGCGCCGGCCCGGCCGGCTCGAGGGAGAAATCGACGGCGATCCCCTGGCGCACGGCGCCGCTCGCCCCCGCGGCCGGCGCGGGTAGAAACGGCGCGGCCGGCGCCGCGGCGGCTCGTGCGGCCGGGGGTGCCGACACGACCGGCGTGGCGGCGCCGGCCGCCACCCACCCCGCCGCGGCGGCAAGCATGGCGAGGAGCGGCGCCGCCAGGCCCGGGCCGGCGGCGCCGCCGCGGCGGTGGCGCCGCCTACTGCCCACCGCCGCCGGCGCTGCGCGGCCGCGCCGCCTGTTTGGCCGCTTGGGGGGCGCGACACGCCGGGTCGCTCGGCTTGACGACGCGGAAGATCCCCCAGTCGCCGAGGTTGAAGTGGTCGGCCGGATAGCTCCTGTAGAGATAGTCCCCGGGGACCGCGAAGGGACCGCCGGCGCTGGCGATCAGGATGTCGAAGTGATTGCTCGGGCCGTGGCCGTTGTGCGCCCCCTGCCAGGAGTTGAGGCTGGCGTCCCAGAAGCCCGAATGATCGGGCGTCAGCTTGAAGGCCCCGGCGCCGCACAGGTTCTGGTTGCCGATGATCTGCGAGGCGAAGAGGTTGGTCTGGGTGGTCGGCGCCTCGCAGTGCTCGGGCCGGGTCATGTAGGGCGACTCCGACCAGTTGTGGCCGTAGATCTCGATGGCGTTGTTGGTGTTGATGCCCCCCGGATGGAGCAAGCGGAAGCGCACCTCCTCGCCGGCGCAGGCCTGGAAGGTCGGGGTCGCGGGAACGAACGGCGCCGCGGTGCAGCTGCCGGGCGAGCCGCTGAACGACTCGGCGGCGAGGATGCAGGAGTTGTCGTTCGCGTCGCAGCTCGCGCACAGCCGCGTTCCCGGCGTGAGCAGCTCGTTGCCGAAATTGACCGCGTCGATGGCGCCCCCCCTCTGGAACAGGGCGTCCTGGATGAAGACGACGAACTCGCGGAACGAGCTCGCCTTCCCCACCTGGTCGGTGAACCGGACCAGGGCGCGGGTGCGCGAACGCGGAGAGCCGGGGACCGGCGACCAGGTCGCGCCCTTCGGCTCGATGATCAGGCCGCCGAAGAGGTCGAAGCCGTAGTGGTTGAGGACGTCGGGAGGCAGCAGGTTGGCGGCGCCGAACTCGATCGGGATGTAGGGATCGGCTTGCGCGGCGTCGAGATGGCCGGCGTACCAGGTATAGGTGGTCTGTCCTCCGGGCGCCACGGTCTGGACCTGGTCGAGGCCGGCGTTGGTGCCGCCGCTGGTCTGGCTGTCGAAGCTCACCAGCTGGGGGCGCAGGCCGACGTACTGCGAGGTATAGGAGGGCTGGCAGCAGGGCGGGTTGTTGGACTTCTCGGCTCCGCAGTTGGAGGGCTGCGGCGGGTAATCGGCGACCGCGCAGCCCGCGGGGGTTAGCACCTGCGCCGTCCCCGTCCCCAGGTCGATCAGCGGCAGGCAGACCTCGCTCGGGCCGCAGTTGGTGCCGGCGTTGGCGGGCGTGCAGGCCTGCGTGTGGTCGTTCGAGCAGAAGCCGTAGGGCACGCAGGCCGCGGTCTGCGGGTCCTGGCATCCGGCCACGGAGCCGAAGGTGCACGCCTGCGCGGAATTGTCCGAGCAGAAGCCCGAGGCGGGAATGGCGTTGTGCAGGGTGACTTTGATGCAGTCGCCGGCCGCGGCGCGCAGCACCAGGGGCTCGGGCGCGACTCCCTTGCCCAGCTTGCAGCTCGACAGCGGTTTGCCCTGGGGGCAGGCGAGGTCGCGCTTGTCGAAGAACAGGATCGCGTTGCTGTTGTCGAACTTCTGGCTCGCGTTATAGGTCAGCGGTCCACCCAGGGCCTGGAAGGCGGAGAGGGCGACCACGTCGTAGGCGCGCACCGGCGCCTGCCGCGGGCAGGCGGCGAGAGCCTGAGCGGCGCCCGGCAGGTTCTGGGGCAGCGGCGCGAGCGTGTCCTGCCGGCTGGAGTAGGAGCGCAGCAGGCCCCAGTTGCCGGCGGCCGCCTCGATGCCCGCCGCGCCAGCCTGGTAGAGCATGTCGGTGCCGGACCCCGACGCCCGGCCGGCAAACGACGGCGGCATCTTGGCGAGGAACTCGAAGTGCTCGGAGATGCCCATCGTCTGGCTGCTGCGCCAGCCCGAGTCGACGAAGGAGGGCTGCATCAGCCAGCTCAGCCCCTCGACCGTGAAGTTGTGCGGGTTGATGTGCGCCCCGGTGAGGACGCGCACCTTGACGTCGTCGCCGGCGTAGGAGCGCAGGAGCGGCGTGAAGGGGTCGCCGTTCTGCAGTCCGGCGGTGAGCGGCTGGTAGGGGAACGGCTGTCCGCAGGCGCCGCTCGACGGCGCCTGGCAGGCTCCCTGGCACGTCGCGGTGAGGCGATTGCCGCACAGATCCTTGTTGTCGGTCGTGCATAGGGCGTAGTTGTCCGAGCAGAAGCCGGCCCACTGGCACTGCCCGCCCCCGGTGCAGCCGCCGGACCCGGTGCCGCTGCACGTCTTGCCCAGGTTGCTCGAGCAGACCTGGCCGCGCGGGTTCGGGCGGTCGGCGAGCGAGCTGAAGGCGAAGGCGAGGTCGCCCCGCTGCCCGGCCAGCGCCTGGCCCGTCGCCGGATCGGAGGTGCGCGGGAAGAGCGGCTCGCTGCGGTAGTTGACCGAGAAGCTGTTGGTGGAGCCGAAAAACGTGATGATCTCGGGGGTCGCGGCGTTCACGTCGATTGCCTTGCTCGCCCACGAGATGCCGGGCACGCCGGTGACGTAGTTGCACGACTGGATGACCCCTGGCGGGATCCCTCCCTGGCTGGAGCAGCCGGCGAGGCCTGCCGGCTCCTCCGGCGTGCAGGCGATCAGGTGGCCCACGGCGAGCTGGCACTGCGCGCCGCCCGTGCACGGGCTGTCCGGGAACCCGCTCGGCTTGGGGCCCGGCGGCGGCACCGGGCAGCGGGTGAGCGGGGAGGCCAGCTGGCCGGCCGCGGTCACGCACACGCCGTTGGCCGAGCAGAAGCCGCACGGCTCATGGCTGGCCGTGCAGGGCCCGAGGTCGCCCCCCTCGAACTGCTGCTTGCCCGCCGGCGAGCGGACGTCGGCAATGAAGGCGGGGATGGCAAAAGGCTGGTACATGAGAGTCGAGTCCTGTATCTCGATCAGGAACTCGCGGAAGCTCTGCTTGGCGATCGGGGTCTCGATGACCGCCTGCCAGGTGGTCGGGCCGCCGTCGCGCACCGTCGCGCCGTTGTCGGTCACCGTCCGGCTGGGGACCCGGTCGCCGGTGGCGGGATCGAAGCCGCCGAACACGGTGCCGCTCTCGTTTCTCTTCCACAGCGAGCCGCGCGGCTCGATCACCAGGCCGGCGTAGAGCCCCGCCTGCTGGTGGGTCGAGGGCCCGAAGTGGTCGTGGGTGAAGACCGTGCGCAGGGTGCGGTCGTGGATGGTGTTGCACTCCACGTCGTCCTTGCTCTTGCCGGGCTCGAGGCAGTTGAAGAAGTTGTCCAGGGTGCAGCGCTTGCCGTTGTTCGAGCAGAAGCCGGCGCTGCTCTCGCAGACGGCCTTGTCCTTGTCGGCGCAGTTGTGGAGGTCGATCAGCGTGCAGTCGGCGAGGTTGTCGCTGCAGAAGCCGGAGTTGTTGTACAGCGGGTCGGCATACCAGCGCTGGATCGACGCCTGCGCCCCGAGCCAGCTCCCGCCCGGGCCCTCGCCGAAGAACTTGATCGGCTTGGCCTCGAGCCTGAGGGGCTGCGGCAGGCCGGGCAGCTCCGAGCGGTCGAGCCCGCCCGCCGCGTTGATCGCCGCGATGCGCTCGGTCACTTCGTTGGGCGCGAAGGTGCCGTCCTCGTAGTTCCAGCCGTTGCCCGCCCCGTCCGAGGAAGTGACGTCGAACTTCACCAGGTGGATGTGCTGGCCCAGGATGTCGGTCGGGGTGCGCACCTGGAAGTCGTCGAGCTCGTAGACGTTGGGCACCAGGTTGGCAAGGGTGTACTCGATGCAGTCGTTGCTGTTGGCGCGGAAAAACAGCGGCTCGGGCGCGCGCTTGCCCGCCAGGGTGTCGCGCACGTCGCCCCACAGGGTGAGGATGCGCTGCTGCGGGAAGTGCCAGCCCGAGGTGTTGAACAGGGCGTCGAACTGCACGTCGGCTGCCAGGTAGCGCCGCGGCGGCAGGGACTCGGCCGCCGGCCCCCCCTCGCGGTCGAAAGTGATGCAAGGATCGGCGTAGGGCGCCCCCGGCGCCGGCCCCAGCCCATTGAGCACGAAGGTGACCGGCTCGTCGACGCAGGTGGCGCTGCCGGGGTCCCGGCACTCGGCCGTGCCGCCCACTTCCGGACCGCAAGGGGCGCCGTTGTCCGAGCACACCCCCTTGCAGGTGCCGCTGGGCAGACAGGTCTCGTGCAGGCGCTGGCCGTGGATCTGCATGGCGAGCTTTTCGATCTGCGTCCCCTGCTCCGGCAGCTCGAGGGCGTGGGTCTTGGTCAGCCGCTTGCTGAAATCGGTGTTGTTGATCGGCGGCGTCTCGGCGCTGCCGCCGGCGACGACGTGGCGCGGCAGGCCGCCGTCGAGCGGCTCGCACACCGCGCGGGCCGGGTCCTGGCACTCCGACAGATCCGCCGCGAGGTGGCCGATCACCGGGCTGCAGCGCGCGCCGTTGTCCGAGCAGGCGTAGGCGGTGTCGAGCGGCGGGTGCGGCGCGCGGTCGCCGGCGATCCCCGCGATGAAGAAGGGGTAGCCGGGGTTGAGGAAGCTCTTGCCGGGCGGCGGCTCTCCGCCGCGCAGAGTGCTCACCCAGTCGCCGTCGCCTCCCGCGCGCTCGACGAGCTGCACCTCGACCCGCTTGCCCTGGTCGGCCAGCCGCACCGGCGCCGGCAGCGGCGCCATGGGCAGCGTCGGCAGCGGCACCAGGGCCGGGATCGGCGTACCGGCGACGATCTCGCCGTCGGGCTGGGCGCGCGTGTGCTCCTTCTTGTGGGTGAAGGGGTTGGTGCGGTCGGCGGGCTTGCCGTCGGCGCCGAGGATCGTCCCTGGCTCGAGCACGTCGTGGACCCGCCACAGCGACCACATCCCCGAGCCGAAGTGGGGGTAGAAGTGGCAGTGGAAGATCGAGTCGCCCGCCGTCTGATTGACGTTGCCGCTGCCGTTGTAGACCATCTCCATGCTGAAGGCGGTACCCGGCCCCAGCGACTGGCTGTCGGAGTAGTCGCCGTTGGGGGTGTTGGGCGAGTGCAGCCACTGGTGGGCGTGCTGGTGGTGGAGGTGGTGCAGGTCCGGCCCGGCGTGCATGACGCGGAAGCGCACGTGGTCGGCCATGTAGGCGTGGTAGACGTTGGACGGGTCGTCCGGATAGCGGGCCACCGAGGCCGCGCAGCCCAGGAGCTTGGCGCCCTGGGAGTCCACGCAGTTGGACGCCGGGTTGTCGACGTTCATCGCCGGGTCGCCGACGGTCCAGCTGCTCAAGAAGAACTCCTCGTATTTACACTCCGAGCAGCTCTTCATCGGCCCCACGCCCAGGCGGTTGGCCAGGATCTCCGAGCCGATGGCGGCCATCCCATAGTTGATGCCGAAGTTGTCCTCGGCGCTGCCGAGGGAGGGCAGGTTCGGGTTCTTGTAGATCGCGCCGAACGCCTGCTGCACGTAAAAGCTCTCGTGATAGATGATGGTGAACTCGCGGTAGGGCTCGAGCCGGTTGGGCAGCGAGTAGACGGCGCGCAGGGCGGGCTGCTCGGGCTCGCTCGCCGGGAAGCGGCCGGCGCCAGGGCCGGTAATGATCGCGGTCAAGTCGGTGTGGACGAGCTCGCCTTGCTGGCAGGCCCCTTTGCCGGCGGCCGCGGCGGTGCATACCATGTTGAGGATCGGGAGGCTCTTGCGCCGCGGGAAGTGCGCGGAGTCGTCCGGATAGAGCGCCTGGTAGTCGATGACCGGGAGCGTGCTGGGGTCCTTGCGGGCGCAGAGCCCGGTCGCCGGGTCGTAGACGCCGTCTTTGCTGGCCAGGCAGAGATCCTGCTCGGTGACCTGGCTGCGGTACCACTCCGGCACTGACAGGTCGCGCCGGTAGCCGACGAAGCGGCTGCCGGTCGGCTCGACGTTGACCGCGCCGAAGAGTCCCTGGGTGAGGGTGCCGCCGTCCCCGAGCCCGGCCGTGGGGTTCGTCCAGTCGTCGGCAGAGCTATAGAGCAGGTAGGCCCCTTCGTGGTCGGCGAAGAGCACGTAGGGGTTGGCCTTGTTCGACTGGCCGGGCGCCACCAGGCTGTCCGGGTTCTTGCCCACAAACGAGCCGTCGTCCTGCGGGCCGTTCCTCCAGGACATGCCCATGGCGTGCAGGCCGACCGAGCGGGTGGTCGGCTGGCTCATGCACGTCGTGGTGCTCGGGTCGCACTGCGCGGCGGCGGGCGGCGCTGGCGTGCCCTGGCGAGGTTGCGAGCGCAGGAGCTTCTTGGGCTTGCGTAGCTCTGCTTGCGCCTCGGCCTGAGGCACGGCGCTGCTGATCTCCTGCGGATAGCTTCCAGCCGCCGGGTTGAGCAGGTTGGTGAGCACGATCTGCAGGCAGTCCCCCTCGTTGGCGCGCAGCACGATCGGGCGCGGGCGCTTGGCGGGGTCGAGCATCACCTGGCCGGGCGTGCACTGGCTGACCGGGTCGGGGTAGCAGGTCCGCCCGCCGGTGTCGACGACGTCCCGCGCCAGGGCGAACATCATGCCGCCGGGCATGCGCGCGCCGAGCCGGTTGAGCCAGATCGGCTGGTCGAGGGCGACCACGTTGGCGGTGACAGTGCGCAGGCAGGACGTTGGCGCCGCGGCGAGCGCGGACGGCGCCACGGCGGGGCGGCGCGCGGCCGGAGCCGCGGCGGCGGGCAAGGGGGGCGGCGCCAGCGTCGAGACTGCGGTGACGACGGTGATCGCGGCTGCCGAGACCACGGCGGGCAAAGCGGACCTGGACACGGGCTCCCTCCTCCCAGAAAACGCCTCTGACGAGGCAATCCAAGAATCGCGCGACCGAGCCGACCAGCTACGGCTTGGCGACGAGAAGCAGGAGACGGCGCGCCGGCGAAGGCCGCCAAGCTCCCCGACCGGGGTTAAGAACTTTGAAAAACTAGCGCAAGACCGCGCCGTTGGCAAGGGGCTGCTCGATTCTCGGGCCTGAGCGCGGTTGACCGGAGGGGTCAGTTCGGGGCCGCATCGATCACGCCCTGGCGGAACATGGCGTGGACGGCGCCCAGCGCCTGCTCGACCGAGATGCGGCGCGGGTCGTTGGCCGAGTCGTCGAACAGCGCCCAGCAGGCGCGCGCCCGGGGGTGCGAGTGGACGAGCTTCTCGCGCTGCGCGAAGTAGAGCGCCGGCACGTCCAGGGCGGCGGCCAGGTGGAGCGGGCCGCTGTCGTTGCCGATCAGCAGGCGCGCCCGCGCGAGCAGGGCCGCAAGGGTGTCCAGGGGATCCTGGCAGATCAGGATGGCGCCGCGCTTTCCTGCCGGCGGCGCCGCCCGGCCGCCGGACGCGAGAGCCGCGACGCCGGCCTCGACCTCGCGCAGGAGGGGCGTCTCCGCCGGGCTGCCTTCGATCAGAACGGCAAGCCCGAGCTCGCCCGCCAGCGCCACCGCCAGCCCGGCGAAGCTCGCCGCCGGCCAGCGCGTCGAGGAGCGGCCGCCCGGCGCGAGGACCGCAAACAGCCGGTCGCCGATGCCGCGCGTGCGCAGGAGCTCGGCCGCCTGCCGCCCTGCCGCGGCCGGAAGATTGAGCTCCAGGCGGGTCTCGTCCAGCGCCGACCTCTCTCCGCTACCGCCGGGCTCCGAGGCCGTCAGCGGACCGGCCAGGCGCCGGCGGCCGCCGCGCCGGCCGCCACTCGCGCCGGCCGCCAGCAAGGGGTCGAGCGCGTGCAGGAGCAGCCGCGGGCTGGGCAGCGCCCCCCAGAAGAACCACCCTTCGTGGGTGGCGAGCTCCCACGGCCGGCGAGAGTCGAGGAAAGGGTCGTGGTACTCGAGGTTGATGCGGCGCGGCACACCGGCAGCGGCAAGCGCTTGCGCCAGCCAGGCGCTTTCATGCCGGCGGGTGAAAGCGAGGAGCGCGGCGTCGAAGCGCCGGCCGGCCAGGGCGGCCAGCACCCGCCCGCGCGCCTCCTCGCCGTCGCGCGGCTCATAACAGAGGAGGTCGGAGACATGGGGGTTGCCGGCCAACAGGATGGCGGCGGCCGGCGGGACGACGAGGGTGACCCGCGGCCGGAGGTAGTTGGCATGGAGCGCGCGCAGCAGCGGGGTGAGCCACAGGGTGTCGCCGATGTGGAAGCGGGCCTGGTGGACCAGGAACCGGCGCCCGGCGAGGCGCCGGGAGAGCGGCGGCGGCGCGCTCCCGGCTGTCCTCCACAGCGGCGATTCGCGGCAGACCGCGGCCAGGAAGCTGGCGCTCGCCGCGCCGCAACGGGAGCAGCCGCGGCAGCCGGCGGTCCGGAAGCCGAGCGGGGCCGACCAGGCGGCGCCGCCGCCGGGGAGCACGATGCGCGTCTGGCGCCGTCCCGCGGGGGGCGCCAGAACCACGGCCGCCGCCCGCGGGTCGCGCTCGCCGGCGAGGCGGCGCAAGCCCGCGGCGAGCGCGCCGCGGCCGCCGCCGGCGTCGAGACGCGCGACACGATCCACCGGCAGCAGGGCAAAGGGCGAGGGGTCGCGCAAGGCCGATCTGAGAAACAGATGCAGCACCAGCTCCGGCGCCCGCGCCCGCAACGCCGAGGTCAGGCGATAGAGCTCTTCGTACTCCAGGACGTGGTGGATCGGCCGCAGGCAGATGAGGTCGAGCCGCCCGCGGCGCGGCAGGTCGGCGAGGTCCGCCCAGGGCTCGCCTGGGTTGCTGCCGCCCGCCGGCGGGCCGAAGGCGCTCGCCGGCAGCGAGACCGGCGGATAGCGCGCCGCTTCGAGATCGTCCGCAAGCATCCGCGGAGTCGAGTGTACTGCGTCGTGGACCGCGCGCACCGCTCCGTGGCAGGAGGGATCTGCCGCAGGTGCCTCGCCCCAGGCCGATCGCTGGCGGTCGGAGACAGGCCCTCTCCGGCTGCGTAGTAGAGGGCTAGACTTGGGGCGTGTCTTCGCGACTGCGTGAGGAGCTGGCCAAGGTGCTGTGGCTCGGCGGGTCGGCGTGCGCCGGCAAGAGCTCGGCGGCGCGGGCGCTCGCGGCCGAGTATGGCCTCACCCTGTATAGCTGCGACGAGCGGTTCGCCGAGCACCGCCGGCGGGCGGAGCCGGGGAGCCACCCCAACTTCCACCGCCTCGTGGACGTGCCGGTCGAGGAGCTGTGGCTGCGGCCGCCGGCGGTACAGGCACGGGAGCTGCTGCTCTTCTACGAGGACGAGCTCGCGATGGTGATGGAGGACCTGCGGCAACTGCCGGGTCCGGTGCTGGCCGAGGGGGTGGGCCTGCTGCCGGCGCGGATCGCCGAGGTCGTCTCCGCTCCCCACCAGGCGTGCTGGCTGATCGCCACGGCGGAGTTCCGGCGGCTCCATTACCCGCGGCGCGGCGCGTGGCTGGCGGAGCTGCTCGGCCGCTGCCCGGACCCGGAGCGCGCCTTCGCCGGCTGGATGTCCCGCGATGACGAGGTGGCGTGTGAGCTGGCCGCGCAGGCGGCCGCCCTGTCCTTGCCGTTCCGGGTGATCGACGGCGCGGCCGGCGAGGAGGAGACCGCCGCGGCGCTGGCCCGCCACTTCCGCCTGGCGGCGGAGACAGGCTGATCCGGGGGGAAGGGGACGCCCCCAGCCTCTCGGGGCAGGAGAGTTTCCTTCTAGTTGGCACCGCCGGTGGGCGGCCCCGAAGTATGAAACAGCGCTCGCTAACTGGCGATGGCGGCCTCCAATCTATCGGATCGCCCCCCGCAACCCCTCGATCCCCTTCCCTCCCCTCCGGGGGGGAAGGGGACG
>DASZZM010000048.1:0-4399 GCA_035544895.1 Thermoanaerobaculia bacterium | reverse complement strand
CCGTCTCGCGGTCCACCAGCTCCACACGCGCCCCCACCGACAACGGCAACAACAGCTCGGTGACCGCGATGTCGAACGACAGCGTGGTCACCGCCAGCATCACGTCCCCGGCTCCCAGACCCGGCCGCGCCGCCATCGCCGTCAGGTAGTTGACCACCCCGCGATGGCGCACGCCGACCCCTTTGGGACGGCCCGTCGACCCCGAGGTGTAGATCACGTAGGCCAGATTCTCGGCCCTCGCCGCCGTCGCCGGCACCGGCGCCGCCGCCACTCCCGCCCCCGCACCCTCGCTGTCTTCGTCCTCCTCGTCGAGCAGCACCACCCGCGCCTCGTGCGGCGGCAGGGCATCGCTCAGCGACCGCTCGGTCAGCACCACCCGCGCCCGGCTGTCGGCGAGGATCCACCCCAGCCGCTCGCGCGGATGGGTGGGGTCGAGCGGCACGTAGGCCCCGCCCGCCTCGAGCACTCCGAGAAGCGCCACCAGCAGGGCCGGCGTGCGCTCGGCGCACACCCCCACCAGCACCTCCGGCCCCACCCCCAACCGCACCAGGCGCCGCGCCAGCCCGCCCGCCTGCGCCGCAAGCTCGCCGTAGCGCAGCGCCCGCCCGGCGCCGCGCACCGCCACCGCTTGCGGCGTCCTCGCGGCCTGGGCCCACACCAGCTCGTGCACGCACGACTCGGCCGGCAAGCCCGCCGCCGTGTCGTTGACCTCCACCACCACCTGCTGGCGCTCGCCGGGGAGGAGCAGAGGCACCTCGCCGAGCCGCGCCTGGGGAGCCGTGGCGAAGGCGCGCAGCGCGCCGGCCAGGCGCTCCGCGAGGCGGGTCGCCGCCGCGTCGCCGACGCGCCTGGCGTCGTAGATGAGATCGAGCTGCAGCTCGGAGCCCGGGACGGCCACAATGTGGAGGGGGTACCCGGTCAGCTCATTGCTGCTCACCACCGAGATGGCGAGCTCCGGCAACCGCTCCGCCAGGCCTCCATCCAGCGGATCGTTCTCGACCACCAGGATGTGGTCGAACAGCGGCGCGCCCGCCAGACCGCTCCAGGCGTGGATTGCGGCAAGCGGCGCGTTCTCGTGGTGGCGCGCCTCGCTCTGCCACTCCTGCAGCGCGGTGAGCCAGGCAAGCAGGCCATGCGCGGGATCAACCGCCACCCGCACCGGCAGAGTGTTGATGAACAGGCCGACCATCGACTCGACGCCGGCGAGCTCGAGGGGCCGGCCGGTGACCGTGCCGCCGAAAACCGCTTCCTCGCCGCCGGTCTCCCGTGCCACGACCAGCGCCCAGGCGCCATAGAGCACGGTGGCGAGCGTCAGGCGATGCCGGCGCGCCAGCTCGCGCAGCGCCGCCGTCGCCTCCGCCGCCAGGCGCCCGCTTCGCCGGCGCGCGGCGCGGAAGCTGGCCGAGACCGGGCCATGCCCGTCGAGGCCGGCCAGCAGGATGGGAGGCGAGAGCCCCTTCAGGCTGCGGCGCCAGAACGCCTCCGCCGCGGCGGAGTCCCAGCGCTGCAGCCAGGCGATGTAATCCTCATAGGGGCGCGGGGGGGCGAGCGAAGGCTCATGGCCGGCCGCGAACGCCGCGTAGCTTTCGAACAGCTCGCGCAGCAGCAGCGACCGCGACCAGCCGTCGGCCAGGATGTGGTGCATGCTCCAGACGAGCTGCCAGCCGCCCCCGTCGAGCTCGATCAGGGTCAGGCGCAGCAGCGGCGGCTCGCCAAGATCGAACCCCTGCTCACGGTCGGCATCCAGGAGCGCCTGGAGCCGCTCCTCCTGCCCTGCCGCCCCCAGCCCGCGCCACGACTCGCGCCGCAGCGGCAGGTCCACCTCGCGGTAGACTACTTGCACGGGTTTTTCCTGCTCCTCCCAGTAAAAGCCGGTGCGCAGGATCCCATGCCGGGCGACGACCAACCGCCAGGCGCGCTCGAAGGCCGCCACGTCGAGCCGGCTCGACAGGCTCAAGGTGACCTGGACGAGGTAGACACCCGAGCTCGGCGCCACCAGGCTGGCGACCAGCATTGCCTGCTGCATGGGGGAGAGCTCGTAGATCCGCTCGACGTCGGGGTTCATCGCAGCCATTCCTGTTCGTCCTTCTCTTTACGGGGTGCCCGTTTGCCGCCGATCCGGGCCATCAGCTTGTCGAGGTCCTTCTGGCTGAGACGGGCCGCGGGAAAATCCGCCGGGGTGAACACCGCGGCTCCCGCGCCGCGGCCTTGCGCGATGAGCGACCGCAAGGCGCCGAGCGAGCGGTCGATCAGGCCCTCGACGGTGCGGGCGTGGTGAAGATTGGCGCTGTAGGTCCAGCTCCAGCGCAGGCGGCCGCCGGCGCCCCCGGTGATACCGGCTTCGATCTCGAACAGCCACCGGCGTTGCCGCCCCGGCGCGTGCGGTCCGCCGGCGCGCTCGGGGGCCGGCGCGAACAAGCAGGGCTCCGGCAGCCCCGGGGCGCCGGGACGCACATCCCGGAAGGCAACCGGCGCTGCCGCCGCGCTGGGCTCCGTCCCGGCCGCGGTCCCGCCGTCTCCACTGCCGGCCGGCCAGCGCAAGGCGCCGTGGCCGGAGGCGTCCCCCCGGGCGGCGCGGAGCTGCTCCTTGACCGATTTCAGCACGGCTCCCGGATCGCGCTCCCGGCGGTCGAGCTCGAGCAGCACTTGGTACAGAGGCGAGATCCTGCCCACGGTCCGCGCCAGCTCGGCTCCCCCCGCGCCCTCGCGAACCGACCCCTCGACGTCGACCCGCAGACGCGGCTCGCCAGTCCAGCCGGCGAACGCCTGGACCACGGCGCTGAGCAGCGCTTCCTCGAGCCGGTTGCGGTAGAGCGCCGGCACGTCGACGAGGAGGGCCCGCGTCTCCTCCTCTCCCAGCTCCGCCGTCAGGACGCGGGCCGAGAGCGCCGTGTTATCCGCGCCCTCGCGCCCCGCCGGCCCCGCCGGCCCCGCCGGATAGTCGAGCGGCAGGGGAGCCGGCGCGTGCCCCGGCCGGCGGCGCGGGCGCCGCGCCTCCCGGTCGGCGGCGGGAGCGGCCGAGGGCGCCTCGCCGGCCAGCCGCTCGGCCCATTGCCTGATCGGCAGGGGCGCCGCCGGGGGCGGCGCGGTCTCGCTCTCCTCCGGGACGGCGCGGCAGGCGGCGTCGAGGTCGGCCAGGAGGATGCGCCAGGAGGCGCCATCGGCGATCAGATGATGGAGGAGCAGGAACAGCCGCTGCCCGTCCTCGCCCAGGTCGCAGAGCAGGGCGCGCAGCAGCGGTCCTCTCTCGAGGTCGAGACCGCCCTCGAGCCGGGCAGTCGCCGCCCCGACGGCTGCTCCCCTGACCGCGGCCGGCAGCGGCGACAGGTCGAGGACTTGGAGCGCGGGCACCAGCCAGGGGGCCAGCTCCTGCCGCCACTCTCCCTCCTTCCCGCGCAAGAAATGGACCTGCAGAGCGGCGTGCCGCGCGATCACGGCGCCGAGCGCCCGGGCCAGCAGCCCGGGTGCGCAGCGGCCGCGCAGAGCGACGAGCAGGGATTGGGTGAAGCGGTTGGGCTCCGCGAGGCCCATGGAGAAGAAGCTGCGTTGCTCGGGTGTCAAGGGGATCTCCGCGGCGAACGCCGCGCCGCCCGGAGTCCCGCTTGCCGCCGCCACGGCGGCCGCCAGCTCAGCCAGCGTCTGGTACCGGAAGCAGTCACGCAGGGCGACCGTGAGGCCCGCCTCGCGCGCGCGAAACACGACCTCGGCGGCACGAATCGAGTCGCCGCCCAGCTCGAAGAAGTTGTCGCCGCGGGCCGGGGCGACGCCCAGCGCCTTCTCCCAGACCCCGGCAAGCAGTGTCTCGGCCGGCGTGCGCGGCCGGCTGCCGGCATCTTCGACAGTCCGGCGCCGGGGGGCGGGGAGGGCGTTGCGGTCGACCTTGCCGCTGGGCGACAGCGGCAGGGCGGCCAGGGTCACGAACACCGCCGGCACCATGTAGGGCGGCAGCTTGGCGGCCAGGAAGGCGCGCAGCCCACCCGCCTCCTCCGGCCGCGGCCGGAACACCACGTAGCCCACCAGCTCTCTGTCGCGCTCGCCGTCCTGCCGCGCCACCACCGCGCACTCGCGCACCGCCGGATGGCTCGCCAGCACCGCTTCGATCTCGCCCAGCTCGATGCGGAACCCACGCACCTTCACCTGCAGGTCGCCGCGCCCCAGAAACTCCAGCGTCCCCTCGGGCAGCCGGCGCACCAGGTCCCCCGTGCGGTACAGCCGCGCACCCGGCGCGCCGAACGGATCGGGCACGAAGCGCTCGGCCGTCAGCTCCGGCCGGCGATGATAGCCGCGCGCCAGCCCCTCGCCTCCGATCGCCAGCTCCCCCACCACCCCCAGCGGCGCCACCTCGCCCTGGCGCGACATCACGTACAGGCTGGTGTTGCCCAGCGGCAGACCCACCGGC
>DASZZM010000047.1:0-30161 GCA_035544895.1 Thermoanaerobaculia bacterium | reverse complement strand
CAGCCTCCCGACACCTCTTCAGCAAAGAGCCTTCGAGCTGCTCGGCGTTTCCTACTCAATGTAGCCAGAAAACTATCTCGTCGCGCTGGCCTCAGCTCGAAAAATCAGACACTTACGCCGCCGCCATCCAGGAACTTCGGTCTAATGACGCGAACCTCTGGGACGGGACACTAGGGCCTACAACAGCTGCTGGGGGTCGACGTCGATGGTGAGGGCGCTCGGGGTGGGCTTGGGCAGGACTTCCAGCAGCAGCCGGTGGAGGTCGCGTGCCGCGGCGGAGCGGAGGAGGAGCTGGAAGCGCCACTCGCCGCGCAGACGCTCGAAGGGAGCGGGGGCGGGGCCGGAGATGCGGACCGAGCGGGCCAGCGGGTGCGCGGCGAAGCGGTCGGCCAGCTGGCGCAGGAGATCGGCGGCACGCTCCCGGTCGCGGCCGTGGGCCAGGAGCTGGACCATGCGGGTGAAGGGCGGGTAATGGAAGGCGCGGCGGAAGCGCATCTCCTCGGCGAGGAAGCCGGCGTCGTCGCCATGCAGGGCGGCACGGATGGCGTAGTGATCGGGGTGAAAGGTCTGGATCACGACCCGTCCGGGCCGCTCGCCTCGGCCTGCCCGCCCGGCGAGCTGGGTGAGCAGGTTGTACGTGCGCTCGACGGCGCGGAAGTCCGGGAAGCCCAGGTAGGCGTCGGCCGCCAGCACAGCGGTCAGCGCGACCCCCGGGAAGTGGTGGCCCTTGGAAACCATCTGGGTGCCGATCAGCACCCGCACGTCACCGCGCTCGAAACGCTCCAGGACGGCGGCCGCGCCGCCGGCGCGGCGGGCGCTGTCGCGGTCGAGCACGTCCACGGCGACGCCGGGAAACAGCTCGCGGAAGTCCTCCTCGATGCGTTCGGTGCCGGCGCCGATCGGTTCGAGCGCGGCCTCCCCGCACACCGGACAGCGCTCCGGCGCGGCGATCCCCGAGCCGCAGTAATGGCACACCAAGCGCCGGATGCGCCGATGATAGGTGCGCGGCAAGCCGCAGTCGGCGCAGCGCATCGCTTCGCCGCAGGCGCGGCAGAGCAGCACCGGCGCGTAGCCGCGGCGGTTGCGTAGCAGGATGACCTGCTCGCCGCTCGCCAGGGCGCGAGCGATCTCTTCGCGCAGGCGCAGCGAGAACTGGACGTCGCCTGGCCGCCGCCGCACTCCCTCCTCGTGGCGCATGTCGACCAGGATTCCCTCGGGAAGCGTGCCCTGGCCGGCGCGGGCGGTCAGCGTCAGGGTTTCGAGCTTGCCCCGCTCGGCGTTGTAACGGCTCTCCAGGCTCGGCGTCGCCGACACCAGGACGGTGGCCGCTCCCGCGCTCCGTCCCCGCACCAGCGCAAGATCACGCGCCTGGTAGCGCGGCGTAATCTCCTGCTTGTAGGAAGTGTCCTGCTCCTCGTCGACCACCAGCAGGCCGAGGTCGGCGACCGGCGCGAACAGCGCCGAGCGCGGGCCGAGCACGACGGTTGCCTCGCCGCGCCGCACCCGGTCCCATTCCTGGCTGCGCTCGCCCTGTCCCAGCCCCGAGTGCAGGATGGCCAGCCGCCCGCCGAAACGCTCCTCCAGCGCGCGGGCCAGCGCCGGCACCAGGGCGATTTCGGGGACCAGCAGCACGGCCGAGCGGCCGCGCGCCATGGCCACCTCCGCGGCCCGCAGGTAGACCTCGGTCTTGCCCGAACCGGTCATGCCGCCGAGGAGGAAAGGGACGAACTTGCGCCGCTCGACGGCCTCGCTCAGGCGCGCCACGGCCTCCGCCTGGTCCGCCCGCAGGACCAGCTCTGCCGGGCGTCCCGCGTCACCGCCAGGGCCTTCGCGCGGCGCCAGCCTGTAGCGGTCGAGGGAGAGCTTTTCGATCTGCGTGAACTGGCGCAGGACTCCGCGCCCCACCAATCGCCGCACCACCGCCGGACTGCAAGCGGCGGCCGCGGCCACCTCGGCGGTCGTCGCCGGCCGGCTTACCGCCGCCAGGTACTCCACCGCCGCGCGCGCGCCCGGCGAGCGCCCGCAGGCGGCGAGAGCCGAGGCGAGATCCGCCCGAGCCGGGGGCGCCAGCTCCACCGCCGCAACGTATCGCGCCGAGCGTGCATGCCGCTCCTCGGTGGCGACCTTGCCCGATTCCGCGAGCGGAACGATCACCGCGTCGAGATCGGGCAGGCCGGTCCGCGCCTGCAACTCGGACAGGCTCATCCTTCCCGCCGCGCGCAGTGCCTCGATCACCGCGCGCTCGGCGCCGTCGCGCGGCACGGCCAGGGCTCCGGAGTCGCTCAGCCGGACGCGGCGCTCGCCCCAGGCTGGCAGGTCGGCGGGCAGCATCGTGCGCACGACCTCTCCGAGCGGCGACATGTAATAGGACGCGGTAAAGCTGGCCAGCTCGAGGAGCTCGCCGGTCAGCACCGGGTCGCGGTCGAGGATGGCGTCGATCTCGCGCACGCTCACCCCATCGGGCGCCGCGGCCCCGACCGAGACGATCAGGCCGGTCAAGCGGCGCCGGCCCATCTGCACGCGGACCCGCACTCCCGGAACGGCGAGCGGCCGTAGGCCCTCCGGCACCGCATAGACGAGCGGGTCGGGCAGCGGCACTGGCAGCGCCACGGCAACCTGGAGGGGAGATGTGGGGAGCAAGTCTAATTCTTGGCGGCGGCGTGCGAGCCGCGGCTGCGGCAGGTTTCCGAGCAGAAGACTTCGCCGCCGCTGCCGCCGAGCGTCCGCGAGCTCGGCACGTAGACGCCGCAGCCGGCGCAAGGCACCAGCGTCTCGGTGGCAGGCGGCGGACCGGAAGAGCGCGGACCGCCCTGGCCGGACGGCGGCGCTGCACCGCGCCGCGCTGCCAGCATCCGCGTCACGCCGTCGAGGCAGAACCACAAGAGATACACCAGCGAGATGAGCTCGACGAGGCGCGCCATGGCTCAGTTCACGGGGCCCGGACGCGCCGCGTCCGTTCCCGGCGTTCGGGCCGGCGGGGCCAAGTCCTTGCCGGGAAGTTGGCCTGGCGCCGCCTTGCGGCGGGCAACCTCCGCGGCCAGCTGGGCGACGTCGGGATTTGCCGGCTGGAGCTTCTTCAGCCGGTCGAGGGCGGCAGAGGCGTCGTCGTAGCGCTTGAGGTCGATGGCAAGCACCACGACCTCGTTGTACAGCGCCTTCCAGTTGCCGGAAGCGAGTTTCTGGGCCTGGCGGAACAGGTCGAGCGCGTGCTCGTAATCGCGCAGCTCGCGGTAGGCGATCCCCAGGTCGGAGGTCACGTCGGCGTCGCGCGGCCGCAGGGCCAGGTACTGGCGGTACAGATCCCTGGCGCGGTCCCAGTTGCGGATCTCGACGTTGAGGCCGGCAAGCTTGATCACGGCTTCGGCATCCTGCGGATGGGTGGCCACGTAGTCGCGAAGCTGTTGCACCTCTCGCATGGCCGGACCGCCGCCCGGGGCCGCTCCCCCGGTCCCTCCGGCGCTCTCGGGAGGCGAGCCGGCAGCAGCCGGGGAATCCGACGCCGGCCCCGCGCCCAGGTCTCCACCTTCGCCTACCCCCGGGGCCGCGGCGGGCCCCGAGACGGTCTCGCCCGCGGAGCGCCGGGGCGGCTGCCGCGCCACCATCACCTCATGCAGCAAGTAACCGCCGATGAAGCCGAAGAGCAGGCCAATGGTGGCAAACAGAAGGTTGTCCCGGTTCAAGTCATTCCCCACCGGTCACGGCGATTCCGAGGATGAGAACGGCGCTGCGACGTGCCCCCTTCTCCTGGCGCGCGTGAACCTTGCGTTCTAGTCTCTGGTGCGCGATCGGACGGAGAATCTCCGCGCCATCTTACCAGGCCTCGGGCCGGTCCCGGTGGCATACCTGCCACGGTCGGGGCTGGCGTTCCGCAAGCTTTGCCGCCGGCGTCGTTACCGCTTCAGCTCGCGACCCTGCGCTGGCGCTTCTCCAGGCTCGAGGTCAGGGCTTGTTCGACCAGCTCCTCGGCTTCCCGCTCGCTGATGCCCTTGACGTGCGCCACCTCGCTCACGATGAAGTACTTTGCCCGCTCGTACATCTTCTTCTCGCGGAACGAGAGGCTCTTGCGCTGGCTGACCAGCCGCAGGTTCTTGAGCACCTCGGCGACCTCGGTCAGGCGACCGGTCTTCATCTTGTCGAGGTTCTGCTTGTAGCGGCCTTTCCAATCCTTGTAGGTGTCGATGTTGCCGTCCTCGAGGATATCGAAGAGGGCCCGCACGTCCCGTGTGTGACAGAGAGGGCGCAAGCCTACGAGCTCGAGGTTGGCCTTGGGAACCATCACTTTGGAGTTGTTCGACAACAGGCGTAAATGGAAGTAGAGCTGCTCCACCCCGTCCATCTGCCCCGCCTCGATCTTCTCGACCAGGCTGACGCCATGGTTGGGGTAAACCACCTTCTGACCTATTCTGAATGTCACGTACCTGCCCCCTTGAGGTGAAGCTGTGGTGGAGCTGTTGTAGCAAGTCACTGAGGGACCAACGCTTACGGCTGTAACTTATACACCAATTCGGGCCTAACGTCAACCGTCACCCGATCGAGGGCGGCGCGGGCGGGGATTCCGGCCCCTCCCCCACCCTCCTAGGCCGCGAGTTGACACCCTCGGCGGACAGCCTCTACGATGCTCCTGGCCCGCCCCCCGGCCGAAGTGGCGGAATGGCAGACGCAGGGGACTCAAAATCCCCCGCCCCCTGCGGGCGTGTGGGTTCGACTCCCACCTTCGGCACCAATAGAATCAAGAACTTAGACGCCGAGAGCACTCTCCACGTCGACTCCGTGCGCTCGCAGAACCGTCACCAAACTGCGGGCCATCGAGTCCTCATCGAGGCCTCCTCCAGACCGCGAGACACAACCGCAGTGAGGACCAGCACCTTGAAGCATCCAGCGTCAGCAGCCTTCACACCCAACAGCGAGAGGCTGCTGAGGAGAGTCTCTGAGCTGGTAGACGACCGCATGCTTGAAGAGATCGCGCAGTGCGACTACGGGAGGGAGGCAGCGGAGCACCTGATCGAGCTGCGCAAGATCCGTGACACTGGCGAGGTACCCGTACCGGTCCAGTTCTGCCCCTTGGAAGTCCTCGCACTCACCAGGTGGACGAGCGACACCCCCACCAGAACAATGGGCCGGCGTGACCTCGTCATGAGGGCCTTCGCGTGCTCCGCGTTGCTGCGGATCAAGGGTGAACGCGGCAATTCCTGCGCCAACATCGAGGGAGAGAATGAAACCCTCGTGCAACTGCTCGCGAGCCTGGACAAGCTGGGCGGCGGGTATCACGAAGAGGCCCTCCAGTTCCTGGCTTGGCGCCTGGAGACCCTGGCAGACGACGATGAAGAACGCCCCTTCTTCATCTATGCCCTGCTCCTCTTGACGCTGAAGACCCGCGCCCCCGTCAGCGACTCGCAACTGGAGGGAATCGTCGACTGGCTCATCGAGGATGAGGACCGCATGAAGCGGGACGACTGGAAATGGCGCCCGGCATACCGAAGCCATTGGCTCCTCGGGCTGGCCGGGGTGCCCTGGTGGCGTGCGAGAGCTGCCCGCCATGGCGCCGGCAGGTAGGGAGCCGAAGGCGAAGACTGCCCGCCGTTCGACTGCCCGCCGGCCGCCGGGTACCAGATCCAGCCGACCAGCTCCCGCTTCTCTCCTGGTGACGGCGCCCATCCGTCGGTTTGCGCCGCGTCGCTCCAGACGCGCATTGCGCGGCCCACCGCGAACCGGCCCGTGGGCGCCGGCAGTGTGATCTCCGTCCCGTGCTCCACCCGGGAGCAGCCCGAGCAGGGCCGCAATCGCCACGAACCCGAGGGTGGCCAGCCCCGCGAGTCCCTTGATCAACCGTCTGCCGCGCGCTCCCGGCGACATCCCCTGGCTCCTCCCTTCGCGAGCTCGGCCCGAGGCTGCGAGGTGAGAGCTCGCCGTCACTCTATTGCAAAGTACTTTGCAAGATCAAGTAGATCCATGGAGTCGTATACTTTCGGGCATGCTGGGTGGCTCAGGCTCCCTCTCGTCCGTCCGCTCGCGGCGCTCAAAGCCATGGTCGCACCGGCTGCTCGCCGCGGCGCTGCTGTTGCTCTTCCTTGGCGCCGCCGTCACGACCACGGTGATCAGCCTTGGCCGCTATTGCCTGACGACCGATGGCTCGGACACCCGTGCCCTGCCGGGCGGCCTGCGCGGCCCGGCGGCAGGCGGTAACGCACGCTGATCCCGCGGATGGGTGCAGGGACCGTCGCCCGCGGAACCACCCGAGCGCGGCACCCTCACCCGCGGTGGTTCGAGACCGCGCGGCGATGTCTAGGCATCTTCCTCCCAGGCGCCCGCCTCACAACGGTCGCAAGGAGCTCCCCACTCCCGCAAGGGAGCGCCGCATTCGGCACAGTGCATGAGCTCTTCGTCCGGCGGGACCGGCGAATCGTCATCGTCCGCCTCCTCGAATCGCTCCTCTCGCGCCTGGAGCCGGTCCGGGAGTCGGTCGGGCGACCCTGAGGACGGCGGCGCGGCGACGAGCGGCACGCCGCAGTCGGCGCAGAGGGAGAACCCCGGCCGGTACTCGCCTCCGCATTCGGGGCAGTAGAGGACGTCCGGCTCGTAGCCGGCTGTCGACGACGGGCTTGGCTCCTCGCGTCTCCAAGCCGGCTCCTTCGCCACCGCCGTGGCGCGTCCGTCGACCCTAAGATGCCTGCTCTCGGTCGCGATGAGCCCGGCCAGCTCGCGCTCGGCTTCCTCCTTGCGATCCGCGCGCACCCAGACCGACCCCGGTGCCAGGGAGAACCGGGGGCGCGCCTCGCCTGCTCCCGCGCCTGGCAGTCCCAGACTCCGGCCGAGTGGTCCCCATTCGGCGGTGATCCCGGCAGCCGCGAGAGTCGCGCAAGCGCCGTCGAGCGCGGAGCGATCGCGGGTCAAGAAGACCAGCACCGGCATCCCGGGCGGATTCTGCGGCGGGTCCGCCACGAGCGCCAGGCCACAATCGACACACCGCCTCGCGCCGACATGCGCCTCTCCGCACTGCGGGCAGTAGGCGATATCCACGGTGCCGTCCCAGGGCGTCCCCTCGCTCAGCCCATGGCGCGCGAGCTCGGCAAGCGTCTCCGCGCGGACCTGCTCGAGATTGACCAGCCAGAGGAGCGCCTCCTCGCGGTCCTCGGGCGGGATGCGAAGCTGCCCCGGCGGAACGCCGTCGGACCACAGCAAGAGCTCGTCCCGGACGAGTCCTTGCCGGTAGCTCAGGTCGTCCGGGGTATCCGGAGTCAGCGGGCCCCAGGCATGCGGGATGCCAGCCCTCGCCATCTGCTTGCTGGCCCGGCGCAGAAGGTCGGGGTCGGTGGTCTCATATACGGTGGCCAGGTCGGTCGCCTCCCCCCGCCCTTCCCCTGCGAGGTCATCGACGAGCTGCACCTCGCAATCGGCGCAGCGCGTGATGCCCTCCCTGAATTCCGAGTGGCAGAGCGGACAGAACATAGAGCCCCCTCGAACGATTCTGCTTCACTACATTCTAGTTGGCGCCCGCCGATCCCGAGACGTGGCCGTAGGCCGGAGACCGGCCGCCACGGGAGCCAGCCCTGCCCGGCCGAGCGGGCGCACGCGGGCTCCGAGGACGGCGCGACGGTTTTAGGAGGCGACGACGATCGAGATCACTCGTAGCGCAGGGCATCGATCGGGTCGAGCCGCGCTGCCTTGCCGGCCGGGTAGATGCCGAAAAAGATCCCGACCAGCGCCGAAAAGCCGGTCGACAGCGCCAGCGCCCAGACGGGGACGTGGGCCGGCGGCAGGTGGGCCGGCACCACGGCGACCACCAGCATGCCGAGCCCGTAACCGAGGGCCAGGCCGAGGATGCCGCCGGCCAGCGACAGGGTCACCGCCTCGATCAGGAATTGCAGCAGGATGTCGCGGCGCCGCGCCCCGACCGCCTTGCGCACGCCGATCTCGCGCGTGCGCTCGGTCACCGAGACGAGCATGATGTTCATGATGCCGATGCCGCCGACCAGCAGCGAGATCGCCACCACTCCGCCGATGATGGCCGTGGCTCCGGACAGGAAGCCGGTGACCTGCTTGAGGATCTCGTCCTGCACGACGACCTTGAAGTCGTCGGGCCGCCCCTTCTCCAGATTGTGCCGGCGGCGCAGCACCTGCCCGATGCCCTCCCTGACCCGGTCTACCGCGCCGACGCTCTCGGCTTGCAGGCGCAGCTGGATCGCGTCGCCGGCGTTGCGTCCGAACAGCGCCGCCGCCGAGTCGAAGGGGATGAACACGAGGTCGTCGAGGTCCGAGCCCAGGGCATGGCCCTTCGCCTCCATGATGCCGATCACCGTGGCCGGGTAGTTGCCGATGTAGATCTCCTTGCCGAGCGGCTCGGCGCCCAGCTCGAGCTTCTCGACCACCTGCCTGCCGATGACCGCCACCTTGCGCCGGTTCTCGAGATCGATGCGCGACAGGAAGCGGCCGCGCTCGACCGTATGGTTCTGCACTTCCTGGTAGTCCTGGTTGACCCCGACCACGAATCCGGGGGTGTGCTGGCGGTCCAGGTACTTGACCTCGGCGCGGCCGAGCAGCAGCGGCGTGATCTGGCGGATCCCGGGGACTTCGTCGCGCAGGGCCTTGCCGTCGTCCCAGGTGAGCTTGACCTGGCGCCTGGCGAACTGCGCTTCCTCGCTGGGCAGCGGGACGACGATCATGAAAGCCGCCCCCACCCCCTCGAAGACGTTGGTCGCCAGGTATTGCAGGCCCTGCACCACCGAGATGACCGCGATCACCGCCGCCACTCCGATGATGATCCCGAGAGTGGTCAGGATCGAGCGCAGGGCATTGGCGCGCAGCGCCGCGAGCGCGATGCGGAAGTTCTCGAAGACGACCACGCCGCGGTCTCCCTACTCGTAGCGCAGCGCCACGATCGGGTCGAGGCGCGCCGCCTTGCCTGCCGGATAGATGCCGAAGAAGATCCCGACCAGCGCCGAGAAGCCGGCGGCGAGCGCCATCGCCCACAGCGGCACGTGGGCCGGCGGCAGCTTGACCGGCACGGCGGCGACGACCAGGGCACCGAGGCCATAGCCGAGGAGCAGCCCCACGGCGCCGCCGCCGAGCGACAGGGTGACCGCCTCGATCAGGAACTGCACCAGGATGTCGCGGCGCCGCGCCCCGACCGCCTTGCGCACGCCGATTTCGCGCGTGCGTTCGGTCACCGACACCAGCATGATGTTCATGATGCCGATGCCGCCCACCACCAGCGAGATGGCGACGATGCCGGCAACGATGGCGGTGACGTTGCCGAGAAAGCCGCTGATCTTGGCGACCAGCTCCTCCTGCACCACCACCTCGAAGTCGTCGGGCTGCCCGGCCGCCAGGCGGTGGCGGCGTCGCAGCACCTGCTTGATGCCGTCGCGTACCCGCTCGACCGCGCCGGCGTCGACGGCCTGAATGTGGATCTCCACGTGATCGGCCGACTCGCGGCCGAACAGCGCGACCGCCGAATCTAACGGCAGGAACATCTCGTCGTCCATGTCGCGGCCGAGCTGCTGCCCCTTCTCCTCCATCACCCCGATCACCTTCAGCGGCAGGTTGCCGAGGTAGATCTCTTTGCCGACGGGGTCGGGTCCGAGCTTCAGCTTCTCGACGACAGTCGTGCCGACGACCGCCACCCGCCGCCGGTTGTCGAGGTCGACCCGCGACAGGAAGCGCCCGCTGCCGACCGTGTGGTTCCACACGTCCTGGTAGCTCTCGTTGACGCCCATGACCAGCGACGGGCGGTGCCGGCGGTCGCGGTACTTGGCCTGCGCGCGGCCTTCGACCACGGGGGTGATCAGGCGGATCCCGGGCACCTGCTCGCGTATCGCCTGGCCGTCGGCGACGCTGAGCTTGACCTCGTGGGCGACGATCCCGGGGCCGCGCTGGCGCTCCTGCTTGACGTCCACCGCGATGAAGGTCGCGCCCACCTGCTGGAAGATGTTAGTGGCCAGGTATTGCAACCCCTGCACCACCGCCACCACCGCGATTACCGCCGCCACGCCGATGATGATGCCCAGGGTGGTCAGCACCGAACGCATGCGGTTGGCGCGCAGCGCCCCAAGGGCAATGCGGAAGTTCTCGAGGATCACCATCCCTAGCCTGGCCCCACGCGATCGTGCGGGGCCTCCTTGACGCTTCCCTGGAGGGGAGGGGCCGGGCGCGGCGTCGGCTGGTCGGAGAGGACCTTGCCGTCGCGCAGGTTGACCTGGCGCCAGGCGTGGGCGGCGATCTCGGACTCGTGGGTGACCAGGAGCACGGAGTTGCCGGCGCCGTGCAGCTCGTCGAACAGCTCCATGATCTCGACCGACGTCGCCGAGTCGAGGTTGCCGGTCGGCTCGTCGGCCAGCAGCAGCGACGGCGCGTTGACCAGAGCGCGGGCGATCGCAACCCTCTGGCGCTGGCCGCCGGACAGCTCGTTGGGTTGGTGGTGCGTGCGGTCGGCCAGGCCGACGCGCTCGAGGGCGTGGCGTGCGCGCTCGCGCCGCTCGCGGCGCGGCATGCCGGCGTAGATCAGCGGCAGCTCGACGTTGTGCAGCGCGTCGGTGCGGGCGAGGAGGTTGAAGGTCTGGAAGACGAAGCCGATCTCCTTGTTGCGAATCGCCGCCAGCGCCGTGTCGTCGAGCTCTTCGACCGCCACGCCGTTGAGGCGGTAGGAGCCCGAGCTCGGGGTATCGAGGCAGCCGATCAGGTTCATCAGGGTCGACTTGCCGCTTCCCGAGGCGCCCATGATGGCGACGTACTCGCCGCGCTCGATGCGCAGGTCGATGCCGTTCAAGGCATGGACCTTCTCGGCGCCCATGTCGTAGATCTTGTATATGTTTGCCAGCTCGATCAGCTCGGGCATTAAGGCTCCTAGTCCTTGCCGGCGGAGGCCTTGGTGTCGGCGGCTTTCTCCTCGCCGGGCTTGCCCTCCTCGACGGCGGCGCCGTCCTTGAGCTCGCGGAGCGTCCGGTACGGAGCCGTGACCACCTTCTCGCCCGGCGCGAGGCCGGACACGATCTCGACGTGGGTCTCGTCGGAGATTCCGGTGGTGACCTGACGCTGGTGCACCTTGCCGGCGGCGGAGACGAAGACCACCTTGACCTCGTCTTTGGCCGCGGATTTGCCGCCGTCCGCCGGCGTGGAGGCCCCGGAGGCTTCGGAGGGCCTGGAAGGCGCGGCCGGCGCCTGCTTGGCTGCGGCCAGCGGCGGACGGTCGACCACCGATTGGATGGGCACCACCAACGCGTCGGCGTCGCGCTGGGTCTGGATCTCGGCGCGCACCGACATGCTCTGGCGCAGCCGCTCATCGCTGTCGTCGAGCAGCAGCTTGACCTTGAAGAACGTCACGTCGGGCTGCTGCGTCCGGTTGTAGCCGGAGCTGCCGACCTCGGTGACCTTGCCGTGATAGACGCGGTCGGGAAGCGCGTCCACCTTGAGCGTCCCTTTCTGGCCCACCTTGACGTGGACGATCTCGGTCTCGTCGACGTCGACCTCGGCCAGCACCTCCGACAGGTCGGCGATGGTGCCGATGACCGAGGCCGGATTGTTCATCGTGCCGGAGACCACGACCTCGCCTTCCTTGGCGTTGAGCACGATCACCCGCCCGGAGAGCGGCGCGTAGATGGTTGTCTTGCCAAGGTCGGTCTCCGCCCGCGTCAGGTTGGCGCGCATCTGGCTGACCATCTGCCCTGACTCCTGCAGCCGCAGCCGCGCCGACCGCTCGGCCAGCTGCGCCGCCTCGAACTGCTCGGTGGTCGCGATCCCCTCCTTCTTGAGCCGCTCGGCGCGCGCCAGCTTGATGCGGGCGTCGGCCAGCGACACCTGGGCCTGCTGCACCGCCGTCTGCGCGCTCTGCAGCTGCGCGGACCAGTTGTCGCGGTCGGCGAGGAAGGTCCACTTCTCCAGGGTCAGGAAGGGCTGCCCCTTGCGGATGAAGTCGCCTTCGTTGACGTAGATCTTCTCGATCTTGGCCACCACGTGGGCCGAGATGTTGACCTTGATCCGCGGGCTGATCCCGCCGCTCGCCTTGACCACCTGCTGGATCGCGCGCCGGGCGACCGGCTCGACGTAGACCTTGACACCCTTCTTGCCGCCGCCGGCGCGGATGCTGGCAACCAGCACGCCGCCGAGCACCAGCAGCCCGCCCAGGACGATCAACGCACGCTTCATACGAAGCTACCCGAGAGCCGCAGGCTCATCCGAAAATCGCGGACCAGCCGACTCTGATGGCGACCCAGGCCAGCCAGAGGACGACGACGGTCACGGTGGCGGCGGTGGCCGACACCCGCGCGACCAGGCGATAGCCGATGGCGAGGAGCGCCACCACCCAGAGCGTGAAGACGTCGAAGCTGGAGAGCAGGGCGAGCAGCCAGGGCTTGGCGTCGGGACCTGCGAAGGCCGCGAGGTTGGAAGTCAGGAAGCTGCCGGTGCGCAGGTCCTGGTAGCCGAACGACGCCCGGCTCAAGATGACCGGGATGCTCAGGAGCTGCGCCACCGCACCCGGCATGCAGGCGTGGAGCGTGGTCGAAAGGCTTGCCCGGAAGTCCATGTCCGAGCCCAGCAGCTTGAAGGCGACCCAGAAGACGAGGGCGATGAGCAGCAGGATGACCGCATAGAACACGCCGCCGCCGGCGGCGAAGACACGGCCAAACTTCTGGGCCATCTCGATCTGCCGCTCGACGATGTTGTCCGGCACCTGCTGTCCGCTCTCCGCCAGGCGGTGGTGGATGAGGTCCGCGAAGTCCATGCGCTGCGCGGCCATGAAGCCGACGACCGAGGCGAGGACGACCAGCACCAGCATGGCGACGGCCCAGGTCGGCCGCCGGGCGATCGACGCGAATGTCTTGCCCGGCGCAAACAGCGCGCCGGCCAGGCGCCCGAGGCTCGAGTCGGTGAGCGCGGAGCTTCCACCGCCCGGCCCTAGGCTTGCCCGCCCGGCCGGCGAAAAGCCCGGGCCGCCCGCAGCCGGCTGCCTGGCGTCCGGCCCGCCGGGACTGCTCTCTGGATTGGTCATGGCAGGCTCACCCTCCGGAAGGAGAAGCGGTGCACTTCGTCTTGCGGGTCGATGACCTGGATGCCCTGCTGGGGCAGGAGTTTCCCGATCGTGCGGTAGTACTCGGCGAGCGCCGTGCGATAGCCGACCACGGCGTTGACCTCGGCGCTCTTCTGCTGGGTGAGCTGATCCTGGATCTGGGTGATCTGGAAGCTCGTCGACATGCCGTTCTCGTAGCGCTTGCGCTCGGCGTCGAGGTTCTTCTCCTGGAAGTTGCGCGAAGCGTGCGCCGCCTCGATCTGCTTGGCGGCGGTGTCGACGGCGCGGGCGGCGCGGCGCACCTCGTTGATGACCAGCTTCTTCTGCTGGTCGAGCTCGGCGGCGACGCGGTCGACCTCGAGGCTGGCGATGGCGTTGGCCGCCCGCGCCGCGCGGTTCTGCAGCGGGATGCCGAAGTGCAGCCCGATGTTCCAGGTGGGAAAATCGAGCCCGGTCACCTGGTGCAGGGCCGTGCCGTAGTCGCTTGAAAGGCCGGTGTAGGTGTAGCCGCCGGTCAGGTCGAGCCTGGGCAGGAGGTTGTTGCGCGCCACCGCCTGGTTGATCTTCGAGCGGTCGAGCAGGAGCCCTTCTTCGCGTACCTCGGGCCGGCTGGCCAGCGCCGTTGCGATCGCGTCGGCGAGGTTGACGCTGATCGGGGTAGTCTCCGGCGGCGTCGTCGGCACGATCTCGCGCTGCCACAGCTCGCCCTGCGGCACGTTGAGCAGGAGCCGGAGCTGGTCGGCGGCATCGCCGATGCTCGCCTGGGCGGCGATGATGGCCAGCTCGCGGGTGGCGATCGCCGCCTCGCTCTGCACCACCTCGAGCGGCGCCAGGGTCCCGACCTGCACCTGGATCTTGTTGCGCTTGTTGAGGTCCGTGGCCAGTTGCAGGCTCTCTTGAGCCACCACCAGCTGCTCGCGCGCGTTGACCAGGGCCCAGTAGGCGTCGATCACCTGCACCGAGACGGCGATGACCTGGCGCTCGAACTCGGCGCGGCTGGCCTGGCTGGCGTTGACCGCGATGAGGATCGGCTGCTCGACGACCGCACGGCCGAAGCCGCGCAGCAGCGGCTGGCTGACGTTGAAGATGCCGTGCGGGACGTAGAACGGAAGGCCCTTGAAGGTGCTGAAGGGGTTGTTGTTGATCTGGCGGGTGGTGTCGAAGGTGAAGTTGACGGCGGTGCCGAAGGGCAAGAGCTGGCTGACGCCGACGTCGTAGAACAGGTTCTTCTGGCTGGAAGCCTGGACTTGCGACGCCGCAGGCGATTTGCTGTCCTGGTAGGTGACGTCGATGCCGGTTGCCCCCTGGACCGGTATGCCGGGAGCGTTGACGTCGTAGATCCCCAGGGCCTGCAGGATGCCGAGGCGGGACTCGTTGCGCACGTAACGCTGGAGGATCAGCGCCAGGTTGCGGCGCAGCGCGATCTCGACCGCCTGGTCGAGGCTGAGCTCGATGGCGTTGCCGCGCGCCGGGAGCGCCAGCTCGTCGCTCGGGTGGACGGAGCGGACGTCGACGGCGACGGCGGTGGTCTTATTGGATCCGCCGGGTCCCTGCCCGGCTGGGGGTCCGCCGGGTACCTGCCCGGCTGGGGCTCCGCCGGGTGCTGGGCCGGCGGGGGGACTGGAAACGCCGGGTGCCTGCCCGGCTGGGGCTGGCGTGGCCGAGGAGGGCGGGGCAGTTGCCGCCGCCGGCGGAGCGGGCTGGCCCGCTGGGGCGGCCGCGGCTGGCGGGGAGGCCGGCGCGCCCTGGGTCTGGGTGGCCAGGCCGCCGCGGACGGCCGACAGCGCCAGCAGGCCGGCGACTGCCAGCCGGCTTCCCTTCCTCGACTTGGAACCGAAGGACTCTCTCATGCGCATGACCCCTCAGAGCGGAAACCGGTTGATGATAAGCGAACAGACCCCCACGGCGCGCTCACCGAGCTCCATGCATCCATTACGCTCCGTTCGCTCGATAGTTTACGGCCGTAGCGTTCCCTCGCCAGCGGCCGCCACGGGCAGAGGCCGCGGCGAGGCGGCCAGCAGGCTTGCGGTATACGGGTGGCGAGGGCGCGCGAATACCTCCGCCGACGGTCCGAGCTCGACGATCCGACCGGCATAGAGCACGGCCACCCGGTCCGCCATCTGCTCGACAGTAGCCAGGTCATGAGCGATGAGCAGGAGCGTCAGGCCCATCTCCTGCTGCAAGCCAGCGAGCAGGTTCAGGATCTGGCCGCGCACCGAGGCGTCCAGTGCCGAGACCGGCTCGTCGGCCACCAGCAGCTCCGGCCCGGCGGCCAGGGCGCGGGCGATGGCCACGCGCTGGCGCTGTCCCCCCGAGAGCTCGTGCGGGTAGCTGGCGGCCGTCGCGGCGGGCAGCCCGACGGTCGCCAGCAGCCGCAGGACCTCGCGCCGTCGAGCGTGCCCGGCGCCTCGCCCCGTCCATTGCTGCCGCCCCTGCCCGCCCTCTTCCGCCGTGGGGCCGCCGTTCTCGCCTCCTGGCCGGCCGCTCGCGAGCGGACCGGGGCGGCGGGCGGCGCCCCAGGACGGGCTGCCGTGCAAGGCGAGCGGCTCGGCCACGGCAGAGCCCACCCGCTGCCGCGGGTCGAGCGAGCCGTAAGGGTCCTGGAAGACCATCTGGAAGTGCCGGCGGCGGCGGCGCAGCTGCCGCGGCGGCAGCGCCAGCAGGTCCTCGCCGGCGAAGCGGACGCTGCCGGCGGTCGGCTCGATCAGGCGGATCATGCACCGGCCCAGCGTGGTCTTGCCGCTCCCCGATTCGCCGACTACCGCCAGGCACTCGCCGCGCTGGACGGTCAGGTCCACGCCGTCGAGAGCGCGCACCACCGCCCGCTGCCTCTGCAGCAGCCCGCGCCGCACCGGGAAGTGCTTGGCCAGGCCCGCGACCTCGACCAGGGCGGCGCTCACGCCGCACCCTGAGCGCCGGCGGTCGAGCGGGCCGCGCCGGGCTCTGAGCGGGTGGCTCCGGCATTGCCGGGGGTGGAGCGGGCGCTGTCTGGGGTGGAGGGGGCAATCTGCTCGGATGCGCCGGGCCGCTTCCCGGGCTCGACGTGCAGCCAGCAGCGCACCGCGCGCTGCTCGGAAGCCATGGCGGTCTCTGCGCCGGACCCGGCGCCGGCGGTCGGGCTGGCGGGCGGTCCGAGCTCCGGCTCGCGCAGCGCACAGACCGCCATGGCTTCCGGGCAGCGCGGGTGGAAGGCGCAGCCGCTCGGCCGCGAGGCCGGCTCCGGCGGCTGGCCGGCCAGCACCGGCAGGCGCCCCCGCCCTACCGGCCGCCCGAGACGCGGCAGCGCGGCGAGCAGCCCGCGCGTGTAGGGGTGCGCGGGAGCGGCGAACAGCGCCGCGGCGGGAGCTTCCTCGACGACCTGGCCGGCATAGAAGACGACAACCCTGTCGCAGCTCGCCGCCACCACCGCCAGGTCGTGGCTGATCAGCAGCACCGCCAGGCCCAGCTCGGCGCGCAACTCGCCGAGCAGGTCCAGAATCTGTGCCTGCAGGGTGACGTCGAGAGCACTGGTCGGCTCGTCGGCCAGCAGGAGGTCGGGACCGGCGGCAAGCGCCATCGCCAGCATGGCGCGCTGCCGCTGCCCGCCCGAGAGCTGGTGGGGGTAGTCGCCCAGCAGCCTGCGGGCGCCGGCCAGCCGCACGCGGTCGAGCAGCCGTGCCGCCTCGGCAAGAGCGGCGCGACGCGGCAGCGTACGGTGCGCGGCGACCGCCTCGGCGATCTGAAAACCGATCGTGTAGACCGGATCGAGCGCCGCCATCGGCTCCTGGAACACCATGCCGATGCGCGCGCCGCGGACCCGCCGCAGCTCGCGCTCGGGCAGGGCCAGCAGGTCTTCGCCGTCGAGGAGCACGCGGCCGGCGACCCGGCCCGGCGGCGGCACCAGGCGGAGAACGGCGAGTGCGGTCAGGCTCTTGCCCGAGCCCGACTCTCCGACCAGGCCGACGATCTCGCGGCGACGCACCGCAAGGGAGGCGCCGCGCACCACCTGCACCCACCTCTTGCCGGCGGGAAACGAGACCGCGAGCTGATCGACCAGGAGCAGCGGCGGCCGCGGCAGAGGCGGATGGGGGCCGGCCACGGTCACAGTTGCGATCTCCGACATCGTCTCCTGCCTCCTGCGGCCGCCCGGGCCGGCGGGCCGGCGGGCCGGCGGGCCGGCCGAGTCTAACCTACCAGGCTGCTGAAAAACCCCGCGCGCCGCGCCGCGTCCCGCGGGTTCCGGCGGCGCGGCTATTTCCGCGGCCGGACCGGTATGCTATACGTCACGGCACGGCTCCAAGCGAGCAGCCTTCCGCGGCGCCATGAACCCGACGTCCCTGCTCCAGCTTCTGCCGGGCACCTTCAACTTCCTGCGCCAGGACGCGGAGGAGATCCGCCGTCTCATGCCCGACCTGCAGCGCGCCCTGCCCACGCCGCAACACGTCTTCCTGGACGACGAAAGCGCCACCCCGGCCCAGGGCTTCCCCGTTCTGCGCTCTCCGGGCATGGAGGCGCTGCGCGCCGCCCTGCGCCAATACATCGTGTGCGAGGAAGGCGTTCAGGTTGCCATCGCCGGCCACCGCGGCCACGACCGCAAGTCTTACAACGCGGCCTGGGACCGTTACCGGCAGCTCCTGGCGCGCGCGGTGGAGAACGCCACCATCGCCAATTATGGCCGGCAGTATCCCGCTATCTTCTGGCTCGACCACTCTCTCGCCGCCGCGCGTCTGCTCAAGGAAACGCCCAAACGCGCTATGCGCATCGACCTCGAGATCGGCCGCCGCCAGGGCGACCTCATCAAGTACCGGGTCTTCGAGCGCTTCATCGATCGCGTGCTGGAGACCACCTATGAGCTGGTGCAGAAGGTGGCCGGCGCCACCGAGGAGGTCGAGGAGGAGCTGTTCCCGCGCCTGCTCACGCGCATGCGCGACAACGTCCTGGTGTTCACCGAGGACTACATCGGCCGCGACCTCGGCGAGCTCGGGAGCTATTTCAACGGCTATCTGCGGATCGACGGCCGAGAATTCCGCCAGCGCTTGCAGGACCTGGCCCGCTGGAATGCCGAGCAGCTCGCCTCCGATCACGAGCTGCGCAGCATCGTCTCTCACCTGTTCGGCGCCAGCGGCGACGGGCCGAACGACCTGCTCACCCGCGCCGGCTACGCCTCGTTCCTGGCGACCCGTCCGGCCTACAATCCGGCCGGGCTGCTGCCGCCCATCATGGTGCAGGTCTGGGAGAGCCTGCTGCTCAAGCTCAAGGAGTTCGAGCTCTTGCATGCTTTCCGGCGATCGCTCCTGCCGGTCGAGCGCCGCGAGGACGGCAGCATGGTCAGCCGCGACGCTCCGGTCGGCCGGGGGACGGCAAAGGCCACGCTGCACCTTTCCCCGGTGACGCGGCCGCTCGACTTCATGGAGCCCTGGGTGGTCGACCCGCGGGTCGAGCGCTTCGGCCTGATCTACGACATCAGCGGGTTCTCCGAAACCGTGTCGCTGCTGCACCGCGAGAGCCCGGAGAGGCAGGACGAGGCCTTCCGCAGCATGTTCCGCTTCCAGAGGCGAGTCAACCGGCTGGCCACGTCGCGCCATGCCAAGCTCGAGAAATACCTCGGCGACGGGGCCTTTTACTCCAGCCGCGAGGCGCGCAACCTGGCGGTCTGCGCGGTCCATCTGCAGCGCTTCTACCACGCCGCCCTGGGCGAGGGTTTCGCCTTCGACCGCGGCCTGCGCATCGCGCTCAACTTCGGCACCTACCGCCTCATCCCGATGGGCGGCGGCGGCCCCGAGCGCGACGAGCGCTACGAGTTCTTCGGCCCCGGGTTGGTGGAGCTGTCGCGCCTGGTGACCGGCAAGACCACCCATGAGATCGACGAGGTCAAGACTCTGCTGATCAGCCAGGGCTACCCGGAGCCGGCGGTCCACCGCTTTTTCGCGCCGCTCGCGGCCGGCGACGTGGACGTGGTGGACAAGGAGGAGGAGGCGCGCCGCTTCTACGCCTACATCAACCGCAACGGCACGCTGCACAACAACGGCCTGGTGGCGACCGGAGCCTTCGTGGGCCAGCTCGACAGGGAGGTCGGCCAGGCCGCCCTCTTCCGCGGCATCGACGGCAAGCGGTCCTACGTGGTGCTCTATCTCGACGACGCGGGTGACCGGTTGCCTCTCGGGCTGCGCAAGCTCGGGGTGGCGCGCCTCAAGGGGCTCGCGCGGCTGGCGGTCTACGAGATCGTCGACGGCGCCATTTTCGATGCCCGATCGCTGCGCGGGCTGCGCGGCGAGCGTCTGCTGGCGGCGGTCGATCGGGACTTCGGCAGGGCGATGACGCAGGCGGTGGGCGGCGGAGGATGAGTGAGGATGAGAAGGAGGCGTGCTTTCGTCGTGCGTCTTAGCGGGTGCGCTGTCGGGCCGCGCGCCAGCACTTGGACTGCGCCAAAGGATGCTGGCGCGCGGCCCAACAGCGCACCCGGGAGGACCGTGGGTGCGCATCATGCTCAATTGATAGGAGCGTCCGCGCGTCAGGCGTGGGGGCGTCCCCTTCCCCCCCGGAGGGGAGGGAAGGGGATCGAGGGGTTGCGGGGGGCGATCCGATAGATTGGAGGCCGCCGTCGCCAGTTAGCGAGCGCCGTTTCATTCCTCGGAGCCGCCCGCCGGCGGCGCCAACTAGGAAGATCAATGGCAGAAGCTTTGGAAGAGAGCTTGTGGCAGACGGAGCTGCCGGGGTTGCCGGCACCGCGGCGCGGCAAGGTGCGCGACGTCTATGAGCTTGGCGAGACGGTGCTGCTGGTGGCGAGCGACCGGCTGTCGGCCTACGACTATGTGCTGCGGCCCGGGATTCCGGGTAAGGGAAAGATCCTTACCCAACTCTCGACGTTCTGGTTTCGAATGCTGGCGGAGCTTACGCCCCATCACCTTCTGGCTACCGATCCGGTGGACTTCCCGCGCAGCCTAGCGCGGTATGCCGGCCTGCTGCGCGGCCGCGCGGTGCTGGTGCGCAAGGCGCGGGTGGTGCCTTTCGAGTGCGTGGCGCGCGGCTACCTGGCGGGCAGCGCCTACCGTGAGTATTGCGCGGGCGGCGCGGTGTGCGGCATCGATCTGCCGGCGGGCCTCGGGCGCGCGAGCCGCCTGCCCGAGCCGATCTTCACCCCGGCCACCAAGGCGCAGGCGGGACACGACGAGAACGTCGACTACGCGACGATGTTGCGTGGCACTGGCGGCGAGCTCGCCGGGCGCCTGCGCGATCTCACGCTCGCCCTCTACGGGCGCGGCGCCGCCCATGCCGCCGCCCGCGGCCTGATCCTCGCCGACACCAAATTCGAGTTCGGCACGGACGAGGGCGGCCGCCTGCTCCTCGTCGACGAGGCCCTGACCCCGGACTCCTCGCGGTACTGGGACGCGGCGCACTGGCGGCCCGGCGAGGAGCCGGACTCCTTCGACAAGCAGTACGTCCGCAACTGGCTCGACGGCTCCGGCTGGGACCGCGAGAGCCCCCCGCCCGAGCTGCCGCCCGAGGTCGTAGCCGGCACCCGCGACCGCTACCTCGAAGCCTTCCGCCGCCTCACCGGCCGCGAGCCGGAGCTCTGACCCCTATCTCACTCCCGCTCCGGAGCCTGCGCGGCTTGCCACAGCTCGCCGTACTTCACGCGCACGTAGGGATTGAGCTCCGCCGCGAGCCCGGCCGGGAGCTTTAGCGCGCGGATGGTCTCGATCACGTCCGCCAGATCCTTCAGCCGGTGGGGGGCGGTCATCCCAGAAGCGAGCTTCAGCTCGATCAGGCGGGGGAGGGGCAGCAGGGCCACGCGATCACCTCGCACGGCGACATCGGCCGGGTCCGGGAAGACAACAGGCTTGGGCAGGCCGTCGCCGGGATACTCTCCGGCCAGGACGACGTCGATATTCACGCTGAGCTCGGTGTCTCGGAGGCCTTTACTGCCAGGGAATTTCTGAACATAGCCCTTGCCAAGATGTCGCTTCTTGAAATCCTCGAGCCCTTCGGAAGTCAGCAAGAGGTCGATATCCACGGTCACCCGCTCGTAACCATAGGCGTTTAAGGCCATCGCGCCGATGAGCGCATAGGGAATGCCGTCCTCGTGCAGAAGACGCGCTACCTTGTCGCGGGCGCGCTGAACTCTGGATTCGCCCATGAAGAACCTCTCCGCTTCTGCGATGCCCGCGTCGAGGCGGGCCTCCACCTCCGGGTCCAGACGGGGACGCTCGTCCCAAGCGATGCGGGCCTCGGTCGATCGCATGTCGTCAGAGTAGCAGAGCGCCAGAAGGGGCGCCAGGAGACAGGCATTCGAACCATCCAAGGGCGTCTCTCCGGTACTTGTTATAGTCGCCGGCATGGGCCGGCCTCCCCACGCTTTTCCCGACGCGGCGGTGCGGCACCAATCCGCGGTGAGCCGAGAACGATGATCGACCTGGCAGCGCAGATCGCCAAGCACGGAGCCGCGTTCGTCTTCGTCAACGTGCTGGTCGAGCAGGCGGGGTTGCCGGTCCCGGCGGTGCCCGTAATGATCGCCGCCGGCGCGCTCGCCGCCGAAGGCAGGCTCTCGCCCGTGAAGCTGCTGGCGGCGGCGGTGGTCGCCGCCTCGCTGGCCGACTCGCTCTGGTTCACGCTCGGGCGCTGGCAGGGGCGGCGGGTGCTCAAGACGATGTGCAAGCTCGCCATCTCCCCGGACTCCTGCGTGCGGCGCATGGAGCTTCTCTATGAGCGTTTCGGGCTGCGCTCCCTCCTGTTCTGCAAGTTCGTTCCAGGATTCTCGACCGTGGCGCCGCCGCTTGCCGGCGCCTTGGGGGCGCCGCGCTGGCGCTTCCAGCTCTACGATGCGGCGGGCGCCGCGCTGTGGGCGGGGACCGCGGCCGGCCTGGGCGCGCTCTTCCACCGGGCGCTCGACCGGGTCTTCCTCGTGCTCGACGGGATGGGATCGTTGGCGGTCGTCGCGCTGGCCGGCGCGCTCGCCGCCTACATCGCCTGGCGGCTCGTCCAGCGCCGGCGCTTCCTGCGCGGCCTGCGCATGGCGCGCATCCCGGTCGAGGAGCTGACCCTCCAGCTCGCGGGGTCGGATCCGCCCTTGGTCGTCGACGTGCGCACCAAGGGAGCGGTGTGGCTCGACCCGCGGCGCATCCCGGGGGCGCTGCGCCTGTCCCTCGAAGAGATCGGGGAGCGCCTGGAGGCGCTGCCGCGCGACCGCGAGGTGATCCTCTACTGCACGTGACCGAACGAAGCCTCGTCGGCCCGGGTGGCCCTCAAGCTCAGGCAGGCCGGCTTCACCCGCATCCGTCCCCTGCTCGGAGGCCTGGGTGCCTGGATCGAAGCCGGCCTGCCGGTCGAGGAGGACGAGCCGGACGCCGCGTGAGCCGGAGCGCGGCCGTCGGAGCTCGCCGGCATCGGGATGACGCAGGCGCTCGTGCCGGCGCGGCGCCGGTGTAAGCTTACGGCGGAGTCCGTTCATGCCGCTTCCAGGGTTCAGCGAGTCCGACGTCGAGGACATCCGCCGGGCGGTGGCCGCCGCCGAGGCGGAGAGCGCCGGCGAGATCGTCCCCTACGTGGTTGCCGCGAGCGACCACTACCCGGGCGCAGCCTGGAAGGCGGCGGCTCTCGGCGCCATCGCAGCGGCGCTCGCCGCCTGGGCCGTCCACCGCTGGGGCGGCTTCTGGGGCGGCCACGGCTTCTTCTGGATGGTCGTGCCGGCCGCCGCCGGCGCCACCCTGGGCCTTCTCGCCGCGCATCTCGCGCCGCCGCTGCGCCGCTGGCTGGCCGGGGGCGAGCTGATCGACCTGCGCACCCGGCGGCGCGCCGCCGCCGCCTTCGTCGAGCAGGAGGTCTTCCGGACCTCGGGGCGGACGGGCATCCTGCTCTTCCTCTCCCTGTTCGAGCGCCGGGTCGTGCTGCTCGCCGACAGCGGCATCCATGCCCGGGTGGCGGACGGCGAGTGGGACGCGGTCGTGGCCCGCATCGTCTCGGGCATCCGCCACGGCGATGCGGGGGCAGCCCTCGCCGCAGCGATCCGGGAGTGCGGCGATCTGCTGGCGCGGCACGGCCTGTACCGCCCGGCCGGGCAGGGCATCGAGCTGGTCGGCGACCTCCGCCAGGGAGAACCTTAGTGTCCCAGGTGGGCGCACCGCGCTGGCCGGCGGCGGCGAGACTGCTCCTCGCCTGGACGGCCGCCTGGATGAGCACCGCGAGCCCGGCCGCCGCCAAGGACGTTCCCTATCTGTCGGGGCGCGTGGTCGACGAGGCCGGGTTGCTCTCCGCGGCGGCCAAGCAAAGAATCGAGGGCGAGCTCGCCGCGCTCGAGCGCGAGACCGGCGACCAGGTGGCGGTGCTGATCGTTCCGAGCCTCGGCGGCGTGCCGCTCGAAGAGTACTCGGTCAGGGTGGCGCAGACCTGGAAACTGGGACAGAAAGGCAAGGACAACGGCGCCCTGCTGCTTGTCTCGCGCGACGACCGCAGGCTGCGCATCGAAGTGGGCTACGGCCTCGAAGGCAAGCTCACCGACCTGCAGAGCCGCGAGATCCTGGACGACCTCATCCGCCCGCGTTTTCGCCAGGGCGACTTCGACGGCGGCGTCGAGCAGGGAGTCCACGCCATCGTCGAGGCCGTGCACGGCCGGCCGCTGCCCGCGCAGACGGCCGCCGCGGGCGCCGGCGCGGACACGCCGGTCGGGCAACGCATCTTCTTCACCCTCTTCATGAGCTTCATCTTCGTCGTGGTGGTCGGCGTCTTCTCCCTGGTCGCGGTGGCGAGCAGCGGCTCCCAGAGCTGGTTCCTCTACGCTTTCTTGACGCCTTTCTACCTTGCCTTCCCGCTGGCCATCTTCGGCTCCGCCGCGGGCCTCACCATGGTGCTTCTCTGGCTGGCCGGCTTCCCCATCCTCAAGCACAGGCTCGGAGGGCGCGGCGGTCCCTTGGCCAGGGCTGCCCACCGAGGGGGCTTCTGGGGCGGCTTCGTCGGGGGGGTCGCGGGGGGAGGCGGCGGCAGAGGCGGCTTCTTCGGCGGCGGCTCCTCCGGCGGCGGTTTCTCCGGCGGCGGTTTCTCCGGCGGTGGTTTCTCCGGCGGAGGCGGAGGCTTTGGCGGCGGCGGCGCGTCGGGCGGCTGGTGAGCCAAGGTAGCCAAGCCCAAGACAATGCCGGGTCGTGCGCCAGCGGATGGGCCGGCACAGCCGGCGGCAGCCATACGAAGGAGCGCATGAAGAGAGTATTCTTGTGCCACCGCCGGTCACCGGCTCGCACTAGGAGGAGGGACCATGCGAATCAAGACCTCGCTGCCTGTTGCCTCGATACTCGCGATCCTGGTCATCGGATGCCAGGCCAAGCCGGCAGGTCAGGAAGCGCCGCCGCCCAGCGCCGCCGCTCCGGCCCCGGCGCCCGCGGCCGCGCCGCCAGCCGCTCCAGCCGCCACCCAGGCTGCGCCTGCCGCGGCGGCACCGGCCACGGCCGCATCCACCGCCCAGCCGCCGCCGGCTCCAGCCGCCGCCCCGGCCGCGGCGGCAGCGGTCGCCACGCAGACGACCAACTGGAAGGGAGTGGTGGCCGACGTCACCGAATTTCGCCGCAAGGGGCCGACCCTGACCGCGCGGCTGACGCTGCGCAACCAAGGCAGCACTACGGCGGAGGCCGACTTCTTCCTCACCGAGGTCTATGTGATGGATGCGGGGGGCGGCAAGAAGTATGAGGTCCTCAAGGACGAGAAAGGCACCTACATTGCCTCCCTGCACCAAGGCTACAGCAACCGCTGGTTCGAGAGGATCCCGCCGGGCGAGACCATCACAGTCTGGATGAAATTCCCGGCTCCGCCGCCGGAGGTCAAGTCGGTGACCCTGCAAGTGCCCGGCATCCCGCCGTTCGAGGACGTGCCGATCCAGGACTCGTGATGTCGCTGCTTCGCCGATCAGTCCGCGGAGGAAGTCGGCCTCGGCGATGGGGCGGCGAACCGTTTTACCACGGGCTGCCGATCGCGGCTCTGTGGCTGCTGGCGGCTGCGCCGCTGCACGCCGCGCAGCCAGCCTACCTGGGCCCATGGGACCCGGCGACCGAAGCAGCGGCCGAAGCGGCGGCCGCCCGGTTGGGGCCGCGCCGCGCTCTCGACGTGCAGCGCCACGTGCTCGAGATCCACGGCCAGGCAGCGGCGGTCGCCGGCGCACAAGGCGCCGTCAAGGCCACGGTCCAGGAGCTGCGCCAGGCGATGCAGGCGCTGGGCGCCAGAGAGTCCGCGCTGGAGGTGACCGTGAGCCTGCCGGCGGACGTCCTCTTCGACTTCGACAAGTCCGACATCCGGCCCGACGCGGCGGCCGCGCTGGCCCGGCTGGCCACGGTGATTCGCGCTTACCCTGCCGGGCGGGCGGAGATCCAGGGGCACACCGACGCCAAGGGAAACGCGGCCTACAATCAGCGCCTCTCGGAACGCCGCGCCGAGGCGGTCAAGCGCTGGCTGGTCGAGCGCGAGAAGATTGCGGCCGAGCATCTGGCCACGCGCGGCTTCGGCAAGAGCCGGCCCGTGGCCGACAACGCAACCGACGCCGGCAGACAGAAGAACCGCCGCGTCGAAGTCGTGGTGCAGAAAGGGCGCTGACGAGCGTCGAGAAATCAGGTCAGGCCCTGGCAGCTTCACCAGCGCCTCCTGCCGGTCGCAGGATCAGCTCATGAACGAGCTCCAGATGAAAAGGAACAGGTTGATGACGAAGATCAACGTACCGAGGATGCCCACGATGCGACTGGCGCGGGCGATTCTCTCGCCAGGCGCCGGCGAACGCCCTTGACGAATGGCGCGCAGCTCTCGCTCGGCCAGGTACCAGGAGATCGGCGCAAGGATCAGAGATGTTGAGATTGCGAGTCCCACCACCAGCAGGGCTGTGACACCAGGTCCCCCAGGCCAGGTCACGACATCCACGGCTGGACCGGAAGACTCCGAGTGAGGGACGCTGAACCTGTCGGCGAGCCCGCTGATACCGCGGATTCGGAGGCGCCGGCCCCTGAGTCCCGCGGCCATGCAGCGGAAGTGCATCACCAGGATGCCGAGCCAGAGCGCCGAGGTCAAGAGCCCCTGGATACATGCAAGAGAGCTCGAGAGCGGCTCATGCAGGATCCGCCCCACGAGCTGCGCGACCCACAGCCCGATCTCGCAGACCAGCAGCGCCGAGCCGTTGCGAGCGTGCCACTTGACCTCCTCGTCCTTCTTCTCTATCAGCAGCACCACGAAGGCGAGCACGCCGAGATATGAGAAGACGATTTTGGCCTCGGTGCGCCAGGAGGCTTGCGCGACGCTGGTTGCAACTCGCTGGCCCGAGACGGCGCTCTCAGGCTTTGGCCGCCCGTTTGCCAAGGCCACCGGAGAGGCCACCTCCTCCGGCCTGCCGGAGAGACCGCGCGGCCCGAGCGCTGTGCGGCCGGGGCCGATCCCCTTGCCCGTCAACTCATCCTTCAGCTTGCCAGCTTCCGGATAGTAGGTCTTATTGACCCAGGAGAAGTAAACCGCCGCCAGCAGCCACGAGAAGACGATGACCGCCACTCCGAGGAGAATGCCGAGCGGCGTCACCGCGCCGAGCTTCCTTGCCAAGAATGGCTTGTTCAGAGCAATGAGCACGATGTAGCCGTAGTAGAGCAGGAACAGGGCCAGCATCAGCACGAGCGCGATCGACCACCGCCTGGCAACCAGCCCCTGGTACCGCTCCTCCCAGGCGCCGGCATCCCTGTCTGCCGTCTGCTTTCCGCCCTTGCGCGCCATGAGGTCTCTGACGATCTCCCAGGCGGCCGTCAGTGCAAGGGGCAGGGCCCGGAGAACGCTCGTGACCCTCTTCGGCCCGAAAGCCGGCACCCCACGCTCGAAGAGGATCGTGCGCACCGTGGCCGGTACATGAATTGCCAGGCGAGAGAGCTGAGCTGTCTCCAAGAATCGGAGAAAGACGCCGTCGGCGGCGGCGTCGCCCTGCGGGAAGTCTTTCAACCGCCGGAGGAAGCGGCGAAGCCTCTCAGGCTCGTTCCTGGCGAGGTATACGTCCTGAGCGAGGATCTGGAGCTCGCGCGCGGAGGCCGCGAAGCTTCCTGGCCGCGCCGGATTGTCGCGCAGCAGCTTCACCACGGCGTTCCGCGCTTCCCGTTCCTGCGCCGGGCTTAGCTGCTCCAGAAGACGCAGCCGCAGATTGTCCGGCAGAGTGCCTCCCCGGAACCAGGGGAGGCAAGCGAGCCTGAGCAGGGACTCTTCCCGAAGACAACCCTTGCCCAGCGCAGGCAGAGCTCCCAGGTAGAGCGTCATGTCCCAGTGCAGCTCGGGATAGACCGCGCAGGCGCATAACCACTCGAAGCCCGGCTCTCCAAGATAGCGCCGAAGGTCATCGACACTCGCCGCGCGGCTGGCGCCGGACCAGGCCAGGCCAGAGGCTTCCCGTGCGGGCTCGGCTTGGTCCAGCCGGGTGGGTAGCTCGAGGCGATCAGCGAGCTGGCTCAACCCGAGAACCGTCGCCGGCAGAACGACAAAAGCCTCTTCCAAGGTCCTCTCGCGGAAGCCCCAGGCGCCCCTTTCCTTGGGCGTCAGGACGACCCGCTCCCGCCAGTCGAGGAGCAGTGACATCGATGAGGCGAGCCCGCCGGAGATCGGGTCGATCAACTCCTCACCCGCGGTGAAGAGGAGCAGCCGATGTTCGGGATGCCGCTTACGGAGATCGTTTAGGCGGACGGTACTCGAGCCGTCCCTGGGCTGGCAGACCCGCGGGTCACGGTCGTAGAAATAGCTCACCAAGAAGAGGCCTTCCGCCTCCAGGGTTTTCGCGAGCCGGTCAAACAGGAGAGCCTGATGGTCCCGGAAAGAGGCGCGCTCGATGAGCGCGAGGTATTCGGGGAGCTCGCTGTCGGGCTTGGAGCACAGGCACGGAAAGCCGCCCGCCTCGATCGTGGCGGCGATGCTCTGGGGGATGTCGAGCCTCTGTGCGTCAGATACCCGGCGGCGGCGCAACTGCCGCACCGCACCATAAAAGAGGTCTGAACGGTAGTCTCGAATCTCCAGTGCCGGCGCATGGATGGGCCACGAGAACGGGGGCCTTCTCCGCCGGGCTCGCTCCAGTACGACAGACCGCCTCCGGTAGCCGAGACGCTGGAGGAGCAGGAGGAAAGAAAGGAGCACGATAGAACCGCCGGTCCAGACAACCCACGCTGGCGCGCTCGGCTGGACGGCATTGGACACTTCCGAGCCAGCGGGAGTTGCCACAACCGGCGGTCGGGAGGGAGGCGGGCTGGAAAAGCGGCGCGCTGTGAAATACGCGGCGACGCCGGCGGCCAGGAGGGCGCAGGCGAGAGCCCACATCCATCTTGGAGCTCGATGCCGGGTTTCTGCCCGCACTATCTCCGGTGCGCTCTGCTCGGCGCTTTCCTCTGCGTCGGGTGGGAGACGGTCAAAAGCTTCGTAGAAAAGCTCTTGCTGATTCTTGTTGCTGGCGAATAGAGGACAGAGAAGAGTCCTCATTTCGGTCAACGAGCGGAGTCCCTCGGTGCGGCCGAGCAGCCGCTCGAGGCGGACATAATGATCGATACCGATTGCAAACCCCTGCAGCCGCAGCTCGCTCAGCAGGTTGTAGATCTTGACCAGCTGGCGTCCCTGGTGTCCCGAGATTCCCTTCACGTCCCGGCGCGCTTGCGAGCCTTGATGAGGTCGAGGTCGTCCTTGGTCTTGGCGAGCACCGAATAGCTCGAGTCGAGCTGTTGTGCCTGGCCAGCCTTGAGGTCGTCGACGTCGATTCCCAAGCTACGGAGCAGATGGATCCAAGCCAGCAGCTCGGCCGTGGCTGGCCGCCTCTTCAGATCAAGCTCCCGGATCTCTTCGAAGTGGCGGAGGGCATGGTCGAGCATCGTCGCGGTGAAGTTGGGGTTCGGTCCCAGCCGCCTATGGACGATCTGGGATAACTTCGCGCGACCTGGAAAGGGGATGTGATAGAAAACGCAGCGACGAAGGAAGGCGTCCGGCAAGTTCTTCTCGGAGTTGCTGGTCAGGACCAAGATGGGGCGGAAGCGGGCGTCCGCGGAGAACGTGTTGCCGGTTTCCCGCACGGTGAAGGACATGTTCTCGATCTCGTTCAGCACGTCGTTGGGCAAGTCGCGAGGAGCTTTGTCGATCTCGTCTATCAGCACGACGGAGCGGATCGGTCCGCGGTCACGCAAGTGCTCGGGCAAGAAGGCATTCGCCTCTTGCGGCTCTTTGGAAAGTAAAATCGCCAGTCCAAGTGCTTCGTAGGTAATGTATTTCTCGACCGGCGGACTCGCTTCCTTGAATTGCGAGTCGTGGAAATGCAGCAGGGAATCGTAGCGGTAGAAAAGATCCCTCGCGGCCGAGGTCGTCTTGACGTCAAAGCGGAGAGGCTGGAGCAGGCCGAGCTGATAGGCAATACTGCCGGCGAGCCGGGTCTTGCCCGTGCCTGGATCGCCGGTCAGGAGCAGAGGCTGGCCGAGGGCAAGCGCGACGTTGATCGCGTCGCACAGACCGTCGTCGGCCAGGTAGCTTGCGGGATCCTCGTCGCCGACCATGGCGAAGAAGGGCGGGCCGAGCTTCCGCGCCGCCAGCGTGGTCCCGGCGGCAGCGTAAAGGTCAAAGGGTGAAGATTCGCTCATGCACCTCTCCAGTGAATAAGGCTTTCCTGGATTCTTCTCAGCTCGTACTCGATGTCAGCCATGGGCCGACAGTCCTTCTCGGAGAACAGCTCACCGCACTTCTCCAATCGGGTCTTCGTGTCACAGTTCCTGAGATGGTGGCTGAACCACGTCGAGACGTGATCTTTTTTAACGCAGGTCAGCTCTTCGAGAGGAAAGCACGGGGAGAGCCCGGGCTGCAGCTCTCGGGTACGCCGCATCTCGGTCAATGCTTTCTTGAACGCTTCTTTGTCGAATTTGAGCCGCCCGAGCCAAGATCCCAGGGGACCTGGCTCCACGAGAGGATAGAGCACCCAGACAAAGGCGACGATCAGCGCTTTCGGCCGCTGGGCGGCCACCGCGTCCCAAAAGCGAAGATACCGGTCGAGAAGCTGGCGAGTGGGCTCCTTCCCGCTCGTCGGCCGAATCTCATGCTCTAGCAGCCCGTGGTAGAAGCCGTCGTTTCAAGCAAACCGAGGCTCTTGCGACGGCATAGAGAGGAGTGAGTTGTCGACGCTGCTTCTGAGAAAGTTTCGGATCCCGGACCACCAGATCGGCAGCAAGGCCGAAATCGA
>DASZZM010000046.1:0-135835 GCA_035544895.1 Thermoanaerobaculia bacterium | reverse complement strand
TCCGCGTGCCGGACGGCCCTGCTCATTCTCTCCAGGTATGCGTCGAACCGCTTCGCCTCCGGTGGCTGATGGCTGGGCATGGCGCAAGCCTGCCACAAGTCACCGCCGCTTGGCTAGTGTTTATGACACAGTAGTACTAGTGGCCTGTACCAGTGGAATCGGTAGCGGATGGCGCCGCAATCGGCGCCGGAGGCAAGGCGCGCCGACGCAGGCATAGCGGGACCATGGCGAGGAGGCGCAACGTAGCATCCGGCGTCGAGGGCCAGCCAGCTGCTATCGATTCTACTGGTACAGGCCACTAGTACCTCCCTACCGCACCTCCTGGTGAAACAGCGGCCGCCGCCGCGCGTAGAAGAGATTGTGGTGTCCAAGCTGCACCTGGTCCGACCGCCTTGCTTTCCTCCGGGAGAGCTTGTAGCATCTCCGATGTTTGTCGTAGGCTGGGCTGGCCCGGAGCTGCCTGCGTGCGATGGAATCTCTTCGCTTACACTACGAGGGCGGCGGATGACCCGCCGGCCACGAGACCCCAGGGTTTTCTCGAGTCGCGTATGCGGATGAACGGATTGCAACCGATGCGGCTGCGGCGCCTGGCGATCAAGGCGGCGGCGGGCCTTCTGGCGATCGGCGGGGCGGGGGCGGGCCTCGGCTGGGCCGACTGGCCCACGTGGCGCGGCCCGCACCAGGACGGCGTCGCCGGCGACGTCAACCTCGTCTCTAAATGGAGCCCGGGGGGAGAGAACCTGGTCTGGCGGGCCGACCTCTCGGGACGCTCGACGCCGGTGGTGGTCGGCGGCCGGGTCTGCGCCAACGGACGCATCGGCTCTGGGCCGACCCGCCAGGAGACCGTGGCCTGCTTCGCCGCGGACACCGGCCGGAAGCTCTGGGAGCACCCTCTGGACGTCTATCTGACGTCGATCCCGTTCAGCCGGGTGGGGTGGGGCAACCTGACGGCCGACCGCGAGACCGGCTACGTCTATGCGCTCGGCGTGGGCGGCCTGCTCTACTGCTTCGACGCGGGCGGCCAGGTCGTGTGGTCGCGTTCTCTGACCGAGGAATTCGGGCTCATCTCCGGCGTCGGCGGCCGCACCCACTCGCCGCTGGTGGACGAGGACCGGCTCATCGTCAGCTTCGTCAACATCGGCTGGGGCGACCAGGGCGCCCCCCGCCACCGCGTCTTCGCCTTCGACAAACGCACGGGAGAGCTGCGCTGGGTCTCGACTCCCGGCGAGCTGCCGCAGGACTTCAACATTCAGACCACGCCTGTGGTGGCGGAGATCCGCGGCCGGCGGCTGCTCATCGAAGGACACGGCGACGGCTGGGTGTACGCGGTCGCGGCGCGCAGCGGCGCAAAGGTCTGGGGCTTCCACCTGAGCAAGGGCGCCCTCAACAACACCGTCGCCGTGCACGACAACGTGGTGTTCACGGCGCATGGCGAGGAAAACCTCGACACCGGGCTGATGGGGCGGGTGGTGGCGATCGACGGCAGCGGCGCCGGCGACGTGACCCGCACGCACGAGATCTGGCGCAACGACGAGCTGCCCTCGACGTTCGCGTCTCCTCTCTACCATGACGGGCTGCTCTACGTGGTGGACAACGCCGCCGCCCTGGCCGCTCTCGACGCCTCAACCGGCAAGATCCTGTGGCGGCACAAGCTCGGTACCATCGGCAAGGCCTCCCCGGTGTGGGCCGACGGCAAGCTCTATACCGCCGAGGTCAACGGCCGGTTCACGATCCTCAGGCCGAGCCGCACCGGCGTCGAGGTGCTCGACGAGCAGCGTCTCCGCCTCGCCGACGGCAGCCGTTTCGCCGAGATCTACGGCTCCCCGGCGGTGGCCTACGGGCGAATCTATTTCGCCGCCGAGAGCGGCCTCTATTGCCTGGGCGACAAGGCGCAGCCACTGCGGCCCGATCCCCCCGATCCAGTCGCCGCGCCGGGCGCCACCCCAACGGCCGCCGCCCGGCCGGGGGCGGCCGGCGCCGCGCGCGTCCTGCAGGTGATTCCGGCCGAGGTGCTCATCAAGCCGGGCGAGCCGGCGCGCTTCCGCGCCGTCGCCCTCGACGAGCAGGGGCTTCCGGTCCCGGCGTCCGCCGCGCCCACCGCACCCATTGCAACGGCGGCCTGGTCGCTGGCGGGCCTGACGGGCCGCGTGGACCCCACCGGCACCTTTACCGCCGACCCCGGGACGGGTTTCCAGGCCGGCGAGGTCACCGCCCGGGTCGGCGAGCTGACCGCCAAAGCACGGGTGCGCGTGGTCCCCGGCCTGCCATGGAAAGAGGACTTCAAAGCCCTGGCGCCCGGCAGCCCGCCCCCCGGCTGGATCGGCGCCCCCGGCAAGTTTGTGGCCAAGGAGACCCGCTGGGGCAAGGTGCTCGCCAAGCCCCCGGTGGCGCGCGGACTTCAGCGTTCCAACGTCTACCTCGGTCCCCCGACCCTGCGCGACTACACGGTCCAGGCCGACCTCCTGGGCGCCCAGTCCGGATCGCTCCGTCCCGACATGGGCCTGATCGCGACCGGCTACGTGCTCGACCTGATGGGCGCCAGCCAGGGCCTTCAGCTCCGCGCCTGGGACACCGAGCTGCGCCTGATGGAGCAGGTCGACTTCAAGTGGGACCCGGATGTCTGGTACACGATGAAGCTGCGCGCCGAGGTCGCCGGCAACGAGGGTCTCATCCGCGGCAAAGTCTGGCGGCGCGGCGACCCCGAACCCGCCGCCTGGACCGTCACCGCCCGCGACCCCCGCCCCATCCGCAACGGCAGCCCCGGCCTCTACGGCTACTCGCCCGTCGACATCCTCTACGACAACCTCACCGTGACGCCGAACCGCTGACGAGATAAAGCGATGACGCCGAAACCAGGACTGAGAGGTTTGCTTGCTCCGCAACGACGGTTCCTAGAGCCGGCTCCCGCACCCTTCCGGCGCTTAGCACTCTTCTTCCTGCCTCTTTCCTGCCTCCTTGCGGCAGCAGCGGCGCCTGAGCGAGTGGAGCGCGCAATGTACGGGGGCACGCCCGCGCGCAACATGGTCTCCGACGAGAAGGGTCTGCCGAGCCGCTGGGACCCGGTGACCGGGCTCAACGTCAAGTGGACGGCGGACTTGGGATCGCAGAGCTACGGCGGGCCGGTGGTGGCGGGGGGCAAGGTCTACGTCGGCACCAACAACCAGGGACTGCGCGACCCCAAGATCGCCGGCGACCGCGGCGTGCTCATGGCCTTCCGCGCCGCCGATGGCCAGTTCCTCTGGCAGGCCGTGCACGACAAGCTCCCCGCCGGCAAGGTCAACGACTGGCCGCTGCAAGGCATCTGCTCGACGCCGGCGATCGAAGGCAATCGGCTCTACTACGTCTCCAACCGCGCCGAGCTGGTGTGCGCCGACACCGAAGGCGTCCGCGACGGCAAGAACGACGCCTCCTCGCCCGCCGGGACCACTGCCGGCAGTGCCGCTGCCCAGTTCGTCTGGAAGCTCGACATGATCGGCGAGCTCGGCATCTATCCCCACAACCAGGCGGCGAGCAGTCCGCTGATCGTCGACGACCTGGTCTACGTGCTGACCGGCAACGGCGTCGACGAAGGGCACATCAATATCCCGGCGCCGCGCGCGCCGAGCTTCCTCGCCGCCGACAAGCGCACCGGCAAGGTGGTGTGGCAGAGCTCGCTGCCGGGCGGCAAGATCCTGCACGGGCAGTGGTCCAGCCCTTCCTACGGCGTCCTCGACGGCAGGCCGCAGGTGCTCTTCGCCGGCGGCGACGGCTGGCTCTACGGCCTCGAGCCGAAGACCGGCAAGCCGATCTGGCGCTTCGACTGCAACCCCAAGGACTCGGTCTATACGATCGGGCCCGGCTCGACGCGCAACAACCTCCTCGCCATGCCGGTAATCGTCGGCGACATGGTCTACATCGCGGTCGGCGAGGACCCCGAGCACGGCGAAGGCATCGGCCACCTGTGGGCGCTGCGGCCGCACGGCGAGGGCGATCTGACCGGCAAGGCGTTGGTCTGGCACCGCGGCGGCGAGGACTTCCATCGCAGCCTCTCGACGGTCGCGGTGCGCGACGGCCTGCTGTTCACCGCCGACTTCTCGGGCTATGTCTACTGCCTCGACGCCGCGACCGGCAAGCCGTACTGGGTCTACAACTCCTATGGCGCCATCTGGGGCTCGCCGCTGGTCGCCGACGGCAAGGTCTACGTCGGCAACGAGGACGGCGACCTCACCGTGCTGCGCGCCGCCCGCAAGCTCGAGGTGTTGAGCAAGGTCAACCTGGGCAGCGCCGTCTTCAGCACGCCGGTGGCGCGCGACGGCGTCCTCTACGTCACCTCGCGCTCGAAGCTCTTCGCCCTGGCCGAGGGAGTCCCGGCGCGCCGGGCGGCGGCCGGAGGCGAGGGAAGACCGGGGAGCCGGCCTTGACCGCCGCCGTCGAGACCACCCTGGCCGCGGCGGCCGCCGCGGCCAGGCGCCGGCTCGACGAGCACGTGCGCGAGGTCGTGCGCTGGCATTTCGACCCTGCCACCGGCTGTCCTTTCTGGCTCGAGCGCGCCCGCGGCCTCGACTTCGATCCGCGCAGGGAGATTGGCGGCTACGACGACCTGCGGCTGTTCGGCCATTTCGACGACGAATGGCTGCGCGGCGGGCCCATCCGCCGCTGGGTGCCGCGCGGCCTGGCCGGCCGCGCGATCGCGGTCTTCGAGACCGGCGGCTCGACCGGCCTCCCGAAGTCGCGCATCAACGTCGACGACTTCCGCATCGACTACGAGGAGGTCAGCGAGCGCCTTCCGGCGGACGGCTTCCCGCCCGGCGCCGACTGGCTGATGCTGGGTCCCACCGGGCCGCGCCGGCTGCGCCTGGCGATCGAGCACCTCGCCCAGCATCGCGGCGGCATCTGCTTCCACGTCGATCTCGACCCGCGCTGGGTCAACCGGCTCATCCGAGACGGCCGGCCTCGGGAGCTCGAGACCTACAAGAGCCACGTCGTCGAGCAGGGGCTCTCGCTGCTGCGCGCCCACGCCAGTATCCGCTGCCTGTTCACCACGCCGAAGCTCCTCGCCGCACTCGGCGAGCGCGTCGCCCTGCCGCGCCTCGGCATCCGCGGCGTCTTCTGCGGCGGCACCGAGATGAGCCCGCAGTTCCACCGCTTCGCCTGCGAAGAGCTCGTCCCGGGCATCTCGTTCTACCCGGTCTACGGCAATACCCTGATGGGGCTCGCCTGCACCGCGCCCCGCGGCGCCGCGCCTCCTGCCGACCACGCGGCGCGCTGGGCCATCACCTACTACGCGCCGCAGCCGCGGGCCGTGCTCGAGCTGGTCGACCCCGCCGATCCCGAGCGCGGGGTGGAGTACGGCGAGACCGGCAGGGTGATGCTCACCACGTTGACGCGCGAGCTCTTCATGCCGCGCTTCCTCGAACGCGACGAGGCCGAGCGCGCCGGCCCGGTTGCCGAGCTCCCCTGGGACGGAGTGCGCAACGTGCGCCTGCTCTCGACTCTCGAAAGCTCGGTCGTGGTCGGGGTGTACTGATGACCCGAGCCTCGCGAGGCACTTCCCGTGGCAGCCGCGTGCGGCCGCCCTTGCACCTGCCGGTGCTGCGCGGCGGCGCGCCCTACCGCAGCATCGAGGCGGCGCCCCTCTACGACCTGGCGAGCGGCGAGCTGGTCGCCGAGGTCGGCCAGGCCAACCCCGCTCTCATCGCCCGAGACCTCGCGCCGGCCCCGGCCCAGGGCGGCGGCGGCGTCTCCGCCTGGAGCGCGGCCGCCACGCCGGCCGCGCTGGCAGCGCTGCCCCTGCCGGAGCGCTTGGCGATCTGCCGGCGGGCGGCGGCCCTGTTCGCCGAGGGCGAGCTGGCCATCGGCCTGGAGGGCGAGAAGCAGTCGGCGTCCGACTATCTGCGCGACCTCTCCGCTACGACCGGCATTCCACAGTCGCTCGCCCGCGCCAATGTCGAGAAGCTGCGCGCCACCCTGGCGCAGATCGACGAGGTCGTCGACGGGCTCACCCGCGGCCTGCCGGCGGCCGCCTTTGCTTCCGCGGCCGCCGAGGAGCCCGAGCGCGCCGAGCGCTCCGAGTGCAACATTGCGGCGGACCATTTCCAGCGCCTGACCGACATCTTAGGCGCCGTGCTGCCGAGCAATTCGCCGGGGGTGCACGGGTTGTGGCTGCCGGCCATCGCCCTGGGCGTCGGGGTGGCGCTCAAGCCCGGCCGCGGCGAGCCCTGGACCCCGCTGCGCCTGCTGGGCGCGCTGGCCGAGGCGGGTTGCCCGCCCGAGGCGCTCTCCTTCTACCCCAGCGATCACGCCGGCGCGAGCGAGATCCTGCTGCGCTGCGGCCGCTCGCTGCTGTTCGGCGATGCTGCCACGGTCCGCCCCTGGCGCGGCGATCCGCGCATCCAGATCCACGGTCCGGGTTGCAGCAAGGTGATCTTCGGCGCCGACCAGGTGGAGCGCTGGCCTTCCTACCTCGAGCTGCTGGCCAGCTCGATCCTCGCCAACGGCGGCCGCTCGTGTATCAATGCCTCCGGCGTCTGGCTGCCTGCGCCCGCCTCATCCGCCCGGCCGGCCGCCGGCAGGGAGCTTGCCCTGGAGCTGGCGCGGCGCCTGGCCGCGGTCGAGCCGCTTCCCCTCGACGATCCGCGCGCTCAGCTCGCGGCGTGGCCCGACCCCGCTGCCGCGCGCCGCGTCTCGGACTGGATCGACCGCCGGCTGGCCGAGGGAGGCCCCGGAGCGGCGGAGGACCTGACCGCCGCCGCCAGGCAGCAAGCGGGCCGCGGCGCGTCTCGGATAGTCGAGCTCGGCGGCTGTACCTTCCTGCTTCCGACCGTGATCTGGGTGCGCGAGCCGGACCACCAGCTCGCCCATACCGAGCTGCTCTTCCCCTTCTGCGCCGTGGTCGAGCTGCCGCGCGCCGAGCTCTTGGCCCGGATCGGTCCGACCCTGGTGGCAACCGCCCTGACCGCGGACGAGGAGCTCCGCCGCGAGCTGCTCGCCTGCCGGGCCATCGATCACCTGCACCTGGGCGCCGTGCCCACCTGGCAGGTGTCTTTCGCCCAGCCGCACGAAGGCAACCTCTTCGATCTCCTCTACCGCCGCCGCGCGGTGCGCGAGGCGGGACTGGACTGGACGGCGCCCGCCCCGCCTCCGCTCCCCAGTCCCGCCGGCGCCTCGCCTCGCCCATGACCACGATGAAATCCTCTCCGCGGGCATTCTCCAGCACCCGGTGGCGCGCCGAGGTGGGCGGCATCGAGGTGGTCTTCGGCCCGGGCGCGGTCGAGGAGCTGGGCGGCCTGGCGGGCGAGCTCGGCGCCCGGCGGGCGCTGCTGGTCACCGACCCCGGAGTGCGTGCCGCCGGCCACGCCGGCCGCGCTGCCGCCGCTCTCGCCGCCGCCGGCGTCGAAGCGCGGATCTTCGATGGAGTCGCCGAGAACCCGACGACGCTGCACGTCGAGTCCGGACGCGAGGAGGCCGCGCGGTGGGGCGCCGATCTGCTGGTGGGCTTGGGCGGCGGCAGTGCCATGGACTGCGCCAAGGGGATCAACTTCCTCCTCACCAACGGCGGCCGTATGGAGGACTACCGGGGTTTCGGCCGCGCCACGCGGCCGATGCTCCCCTCGATCGGCATTCCCACCACCGCCGGCACCGGCAGCGAGGCCCAGTCCTACGCCCTGATCTCGCAGGCGGAGAGCCACCAGAAGATGGCCTGCGGCGACCGTAAGGCACGCTTCCGCGTCGTCGTCCTCGATCCGGCGCTGGCGGCCAGCGCGCCGCGGCCAGTGGCGGCCGCCGCCGGTCTCGACGCGCTCTCCCATGCCGTCGAGAGCCTGGTCTGCCGGCGCGCCAACCCGGTGTCGCGCATGCTGTCGCGCGAGGCCTGGCGCCGGCTCGCGCCCAATTTCGAGCGCTCTCTCGCCGCGCCGGCCGACCTCGGCGCCGCCGGCGCCATGCTGCTCGGCGCCCACCTGGCCGGAGCCGCGATCGAGGTCTCCATGCTGGGCGCGGCGCACGCTTGCGCCAATCCGCTGACCGCACGCTATGGGGTGGCGCACGGCGCCGCGGTCGCTCTCCTGCTGCCTCACGTCGTGCGCTTCAACAGCGCCGGGGCGTCCGCCGCGGATGCGCCGCTCGCGGCAGGCCCGCAAATCTCGCGAACCGCCGAGAGGCCCGCCGCCGGCGGCGATGCGGGTCAAGCTGCCGGCGGGGCCGGCTATGCCGCGCTCGACGGCTGCGGCTCGGGAGAGGAGCTGGCGGCGAGGATCGAAGCGTGGCGCGGCGCGGCCGGCTTGCCGGCGCGCCTGCGCGAGGTCGGCGTCGAGCCGTCCGCTCTGGACGGGCTGGCGCGCGAGGCCGCCGAGCAATGGACCGCCGGTTTCAATCCGCGGCCGGTCGGCGCCGGCGACCTGCTGCGCCTCTACGAGCAGGCCTACTGACCGCGCGAGACTTTGAAATGCGTCTTTCCCGAATCCCCATCGCCCCCTCCCCCGGCGCACTAACAAGTTTCGTGCTCGCCGCCGCGCTGCTCGCCGCCGCCCTGCGCCTCGCGGCTCTTCCCGCCGCCGGTGCCGAGGCCGCGGGCGATGCCTGGACCCAGTTTCGCGGCGATTCCGAGCTGAGCGGACGCGCCGCCGGCGCGCTCGCTCCGGACCTGGCGCCGGCCTGGACCTTCAAGGCGGGAGCCGGCATCGCCTCGACCGCGGCCATCTGGCAGGGCAGCGCCTATGTCGGTTCGCTCGACGGCAACCTCTATGCCCTGAGCCTCGGGAGCGGCGCGTTGCGCTTCACCTACCGCGCCGAGGGTCCCATCCGCTCTTCGCCGGCGGTGCGCGGCGGCGTCGTCTACTTCGGCGACGGGCGGGGCGTCTTCCACGCCGTCGACGCCGTCACCGGCAAGCGCCGCTGGACGTACCGCACCGGCGCCGAGATCGTCTCGGCGGCCAACTTCGCCGCCGGCTGCGTGCTGTTCGGTTCCTACGACCAGAGCGTCTACTGCCTGTCCGCGGCCGACGGCACGCGGCGCTGGCGCGTGGAGACCGAGGGCTACGTTAACGCCACACCCGCGGTCGCGGGCGACGCGGTGCTGATCGCCGGCTGTGACGGCAATCTGCGCCGGCTGCGCGCGCGCACCGGCGGCGAGGTGTGGAAGGTAGGCCTCGGAGGCTATCTGGGCGCCAGCCCGGCGCTGGCCGGCGGGCGGGCCTTCATCGGCACCTTCGGAAACCAGCTGGTGGCCGTGGACCTGCGCAGCGGCCAGGTGGTCTGGCGCTACGAGCACCCGCGCCTCAAGTTTCCCTATTACTCCTCGGCCGCGGTGCGCGACGACCTCCTGGTGGTCGGCGGCCGCGACAAGCTGGTGCACGCGCTCTCGCCGCGCACCGGCGCGCCGCTGTGGGACTTCGCCACCCGCGCGGCGGTGGATTCTTCGCCCGTGCTGGTGGGCGGGCTGGCGGTGGCGGCGGCGCGCAGCGGCGACGTCTTCGCTCTCGACAACCGCACCGGCAAAGAGGTCTGGCACTTCGCGGCCGGCTCGCCGATCGAGGCCTCGCCGGCCGTCGCCGCCGGCCGCCTCGTCCTGGGCACCACCGACGGCACCCTCTACTGCTTCGCGCCGAGAGGGAGAAAACTCACCGGAGACGGCACGTCATGATCGAACCCGCGGGCCAGCCCGCCGACCCCAAGCTCGCGCCGCCGCAAGAGCCGCCGGAGGTGGGCAACCTGTTCGTCGCCAACTACCCGCCGTTCTCGGCATGGAGCCGCGACCAGCTGCCGCGGGTGGAAGCGGCGCTGGCCGCCCCGCCCCGGCCGGCCACCGATTTCGGCCTCTATCTGCACCTGCCGTTCTGCCGCAAGCGGTGCAAGTTCTGCTACTTCCGCGTCTTCACCGAGATGGACAGCGCGCGCATCAACCTCTACCTCGAGGCCCTGGGCCGGGAAGTCGAGCTCTACGGCGAGCTGCCGGCGACCGCCGGCCGCCCGCTGCGCTTCGTCTACTTCGGCGGTGGCACGCCTTCGCTGCTCAGCGTCCGCCAGCTGACCGCCCTGGTCGGGCGCATCCGCCGCGTCATGCCCTGGGACGGCGTCGAAGAGGTGACCTTCGAGTGCGAGCCCGGCACGCTCACCCGCTCCAAGCTCGAGGCGGTCCGCGCCTTCGGCGTCACCCGCCTGTCGCTCGGCGTAGAGAACTTCGACGACGAGATCCTGCGCGTCAACGGGCGCGCTCACCTGTCGGCCGAGATCTACCGCGTGATGCCGTGGATTCGCGAGCTGGCCTTCGACCAGCTCAACATCGACCTCATCGCCGGGCTCCTGGGCGAGTCGTGGGAGACCTGGCGGGAGTCGGTGGCCAAGACCATCGACCTCGCGCCGGACAGCGTCACCATCTACCAGCTCGAGCTGCCGTACAACACGGACTTCTCGAAGAGCCTGCTCGGCGGCACTCTCGAGCGGCCGCTCGCCGACTGGCAGACCCGCCGCGCCTGGCAGGAGTATGCCTTCGAGCAGCTCACCGCCGCCGGCTACGAGCTGTCGAGCGCCTACACCCTGGTGCGCCGCGGCAAGGACTGCCGCTTCGTCTACCGCGACGCCGTCTGGCACGGCTGCGACATGCTCGGCACGGGCATCTCGTCGTTCTCTCATGTCAGCGGCTGCCACTTCCAGAACACCTCCACCTGGGGCGAGTACCTGGCCGCGCTGGAAGCCGGCCGCCTGCCGCTCGATCGCGGCCTGGTGCCCACTCCGCGCGAGCTGCTGACCCGCGAGGTGGCCTTGCAGCTCAAGCTCGGGCGGCTCGACGCCGCCTATTTCGCGGCGAAATTCGGCGTCGACGTGCTCGCCGAGTTCGCGCCGGCCTGGGAGCGGCTGCGCCGGCGCGGCGCCCTGCAACCGCTGCCGGACCGCATCGAGCTCACCGGCCCCGGCCTGCTGCGCGTCGATCAGCTCCTGCCCGAGCTCTACGACGAGCGCTACCGCAACGCGCGCTATACGTAGGACGAATGCCAAAATCGGAGGCTCGACTGTCATGAGAAACGATCACGGATTCCAGAACGATCACGGATTCGCATCTCGTCTTGCGATGGCCAGGCGCGTCGCCGGCGCCGCCGTCGCCGTCATCGCGGGTCTCCTGGCCGGGGGGGGGGCCGTGTTTGCTTTTGCCGCGGCAACGGCCGGCGCTCCCACTGGCTCCGGCGGCGCCGGCGGCGGCGAGTGGCCGCAGTTCCGCGGGCCGCACCGCGACGGGGTGGCGTCTGGTCCGCACCTGAAGCGGAGCTGGCCGGCGGCGGGTCCGCACCTGCTGTGGCGGGTGCCGATGGGGGCGGGGTACTCGCACCTGGCGGTGGCCGGCGGGCGAATCTATACCCAGTATGGGGAGCGCGGGTCCGAGTACCTGGCGGCCTACGACGCCGCGACCGGGCGCCGCCTGTGGACGTTGCGCACCGACGCCGAGCTCGAGAACGACCAGGGAAACGGGCCGCGCTCCACCCCGACCTTCGACGCGGGGACGCTGTACGTGCAGAGCGCCCAGGGCCAGCTCCGCGCGGTGAGCGCGGCGACCGGCAAGGAGCTGTGGAGCCACGACCTCCAGCGCGAGTTCGGCGCCCGCGTTCCGACCTGGGGCATGTCAAGCTCGCCGCTGGTCGAAGGCGAGCTGCTGCTGGCCGCGGTGGGCGGCAGCGGCGGCCACGCGGCGATGGCATTCGACAAGCACAGCGGGCGCGTGGCCTGGTCGGCGCTCGACGACAAGCCGGGCTACGCCTCGCCCATTGCGCGGACCGCGGGCGGCGTGCGCCAGGCGATCTTCTTCACCGGTGGGTCGGTGGCCGCTCTCGCCCCCGCCGACGGCAAGGTGCTCTGGCGCGTCCCCTGGGAGACGAGCTATGACGTCAACGCGGCGACGCCTCTCTTCGTAGCGCCCGACAAGCTGTTCGTTTCCTCCGGCTACGACACCGGCGCCGCGCTGTTCCGGCTGCGCAGCGAGGGGCGCCAGGTCGGAGTCCAGCAGGTATGGAAGAGCCGCGCAATCAAGAACCAGTTCAGCTCTTCGGTGCTCGCCGGCGAGTACATCTACGGGTTCGACAACGGCACCTTCAAGTGCGTCAAGGCGGAGACCGGCGAGGAGCGCTGGAAGGAGCGCGGGCTCGGGCACGGCTCGGTGATCCTCGCCGACGGCCTGCTGGTCGTGCTCTCGGAGAGCGGCAAGCTGGTGCTCGTCGACGCCACCCCGGATGACTATCACGAGCGGGCGAGCTTCCAGGCTCTCTCCGGGCGTTGCTGGAGCGGCCCGAGCCTGGCCGGCGGCAAGCTCTACCTGCGCAACGCCGAGGTCATGGAGGCGTTCGACCTGGCGGGCGGCGCCTGAGGAGGATCGCCTTGTCGCTCAGATCTCTCGGTCCGGCCCTCTTCGCCCTGGCGCTGTCGGCTCCGGCCGCTTCCATCCCGGCCCTGGCCGAGGCAAAGCCTGCCGTTCTCCCCCCGGCCCCCGCCCCCGCCGACCCCGCCCCCGCCGCACCGGGCGCCGCCCGGCCGGCCCAAGAGTCCGACCCGGACGCGCCGGTGCTCCGCCACCAGGAGAGCCTGGTGGTCCGCGACGCCGGCGAGCTCGCGCCGGCGAGCACGACCCTGCTCAAGCTGCCGCTGCCGGCCCGCCTGCTGCCGGCCAGCGTCGACGTGGTCGGCCCCCGTCTCCTCGAGCAGCAGGACGCACGCGTCCTGGGGGACGCCCTGAAAGACGCCAGCGGCGTGGCCGTCCACACCGAGTCCGGGGTCGCCGATTTCTTCGTTCTGCGCGGCTTCGACTCGGAGTCGGCCGCCCTGGTCACGACCGACGGCGCGCCCGAGCCGCAGACCACGTTCTACCATCTCTACAACGCCGAGCGGGTGGAAGTCCTCAAGGGGCCGGCGAGCTTCCTCTACGGCGGCAACCCTCTCGCCGGAGTGGTCAACATCGTGCGCCGGCAGCCGCGGCCCGGCGAATTCGTCGAGCTCTCCGGCCAGGGCGGCGCCTTCGCCACCTGGCGCGGCACCGCCGACGGCAACTGGAGCGGCCAGGACGGCAGGCTCGGCCTGCGCCTCAACGGCCTCTGGCAGACGACCGACGGCTGGCGCGAAAGGCGCGGCGGCCGCGGCGGCCGGGCGTGGGGCGCCAATCCCGTCTTCGCCTGGCACCCGCGCGCCGATGACTCGCTCACCGTCAGCGTGGAGCGGATCGAGAACGCCTACCAGCCCGACGCCGGGCTGCCGCTGGTCGGCAACCAGGTCGCCCGCGTGCCGGCGACGCGCTCGTACCAGTCGCCCTTCGACCGCTCCGACCAGGCGCTCAGCCGCTTCCAGCTCGACTGGGAGCAGCGGGTGGGTCCTTGGACCTTGCACGACAAGGCGTACTACCGCGACCTCTCCTGGCTGTCGAACGGCACTCTTCTCGCCGGCGTCTTCCCCGATTTCGGCGGCCGCCTCCAGGTCGCGCGCGCTCTCATCCTGCTCGACGACCGCCAGGCCTTCTGGGGCAACCAGCTCGAGGCCAGCCTCGACGCCGCGGCCGGCGGCCTCACGCACCACTTGCTCGCCGGCCTCGAGCTGGCGCGCCGCGGCGACAAGTTCTCGCTCGACGTGGGCTTCCTGCCCGGCATCGACCTGCTGGCGCCGCAGGAGACCGCGCGCGGCCCGGTGTTCCTGCTGCCCGGACAGTCCGCGGCCGGCGACGCGCGGATGGTGATCGCCGCCCCCTACCTGCTCGACCGCATCGCGTTCTCCGAGCGCTTCCAGCTGCTCGCCGGCGGCCGCTTCGACCACCTCGACTATCACGACCGGGCGACGGGGACGGTGCGCCACGACTCGCAGCTCTCGCCGTTCGGCGGCGTGGTCTTCGCCCCGAACGCACAGTGGTCGCTCTATGCCAACGCCGGGCGCGGCTTCGCCCCCCCGTCCACCCGCGTGGTGGGCCCGCGGCGGCCGGAGACCGGCAGCCAGCTCGAGGCGGGTGTCAAAGCCGATCTGCTGCCGGGCCGGCTGCGCGGCTCGCTCGCCGCCTACAACCTGGTGCGCCGCAACGAGGCGATCCCCGAGTCCAACGGCTTCACCGCCCAGACCGGCAGCCAGCGCTCGCGCGGCGTCGAGCTGGAGCTCCAGGCGCAGCGCCTGGCGGGCTGCGAGGTGCTGCTGACCTACGCCTATGACCGCGCCGTCTTCACCCGCTTTGCCGAGCAGGTGCTGGTCGCCTTCGCGCCGCCGGCCTTCGCCACCATCGATCGCACCGGCAGGACGCCGCCGCTGGCGCCCGCCCACATCGCCGGCCTGTGGCTGGCCCGGCGGCTGCCGGGCGGCCTCGAGCTGGGGGCGGGCGGACGCTACGTCTCGCGCCAGTTCATCGCCGCCGACAACGCCTTCGCCATTCCCGGCGCCCTCACCGCGGACGCCTCCCTCGCGCTGCCGCTCGGCCCCTGGAAAGCGCGCCTCGACGTCAAGAACCTGACCGGCGCCAAGACCTGGACGCGCGGGCTGGGCACCGGCTCGGTCATCCCGGGCCCCGGCGTCGCCGTCTATGCCGGGGTCGAGATGCGCTGGACCCCGTCCGCGGGCGCGACGGCCTCCTCCCCCGGCCCCAACCGCTGAGGTCACGCAATGGCTAGCTCTGACTCTTCCCTCTACGACCTCATCGTGATGGGCGGCGGACCCGCCGGCACCACGGTTGCCACCCTCGTCGCCGCCGCCGGCAAGCGGGTGGTCCTGCTCGAGCGCCTGCCCGAGACCGGGTTCAAGATCGGCGAGTCACTGATGCCGGAGACGTACCGGACCTTTGCGCGCCTGGACCTTCTCGAGCGGCTCTACGCCAGCCCTTTTCCGCGCAAGTACAGCGTCCAGTTCTACTCCAAGAGCGGCCGCCCCTCGGCCCCGTTCTATTTCCAGGAGACCGACCCGGGCGAGCGCTCGATCACCTGGCAGGTGCCGCGCCGCGACTTCGATCGCCTGCTGCTCGACAACGCCCGCGACCACGGCGTCGAGGTGATCCAGGGAGCCGCCGCGCGCGAGGTGCTCTTCGCAGGCCAGCGGGCGGTGGGCGTCGCCGCCGACCTGCCGGGAGCCGGCCGCCGCGAGCTGCGCGCCTCGGTCGTCGTTGACGCCACCGGCCAGAGCGCGCTGCTCGGCCGCCGCCTGGGCCTGCGCGAGATCGACCCGCGGCTCAAGAAGGCCGCGATCTTCAGCCATTTCGAGGGCGCGCTGCGCGACGGCGGCATCGACGAGGGAGCGACCCTGGTGCTGCACACCGACCAGCAGGAGTCGTGGTTCTGGTACATCCCGCTGCCTGACGACCGGGTCAGCGTCGGCGTGGTCGGCGCGGTCGACTACCTGATCAGCGGCCGCGCCGGCAGCCTCCAGGAGATCTTCGAGCAGGAGGTGGCGCGCTGCCCGCCGCTGCAGCCCCGCCTGGCCGGAGCGCGCCGGGTCATGGAGTTCCTCGCCACCCGCGATTTCTCCTACCGCTCGCGCCAGATCGCCGGCGACGGCTGGGTGCTGGTCGGGGACGCCTTCGGCTTCCTCGACCCGATCTACTCCTCGGGGGTGCTCCTCGCCTTCAGCTCGGGCGAGTTCGCCGCCGACGCCATCCTCGAGGGGCTCGCCGCGGGCGACGTGTCGGCCTCCCGGCTGGGCTCTTTCGGACCGCGCTTTGCGGCCGGCATGGACGCCATGCGCCGCCTGGTCTATACCTTCTACGACCCGAACTTCCGCTTTTCCAAGTTCATCCGCCGCTTCCCCGAGTGCCGTCTCGAGCTGATCCGCGTGCTGCGCGGCGACGTCTTCGATCACGACTTCTCGCGCCTGTTCGCGGCTCTCGAGCTGGCCGCCCAGCCGGACCCGCCGGCGGCGGCCGGGGAGGAGGCGGCAGCGGTGGCCTCGGTAGCCTCTAGCAGGGGAGACCGGACATGAAACGGCAGAGCTGGGCGAAGCTTCTCTATGCGGCGCTCGCGGCCCTCTACGTGCTGCACAACGATCTCTGGCTGTGGAACGACTCGCGCCTGTGGCTGGGCCTGCCGGCCGGCCTGGTCTATCACATCGGCTTCTGCGTCGCGGTCTCGGTGGTGCTCGCGCTGGTGGTGACGCTCACCTGGCCGCTGCCATGGGTAGAGGGTGCGGCGGCGAGCCCGCCGGCAGGCGGGCCGGCTGGACAGGGAGAGGCGCGGTGACCCTCTACGTCATCGCCATCTACTTCATCGCCGTGCTGGCGATCGGCGGCTTTACCAACCGCCTGTTCAAGGGCACCGGCGAGGACTACTTCGTCGCCACCCGCAGCCTGGGCCCGACGCTGCTGCTGCTCAATCTGTTCGGCGCCAACATGACGGCCTTTGCCGTCCTCGGCGCCAGCGGCGAGGCCTACATCTCGGGGATCGGCGTTTTCGCCCTGATGGGCTCCTCGTCGGCGCTGGTCATCCCCCTGGTCTTCTATTTCGTCGGCACCCGGGTCTGGGAGCTCGGCAAGCGGCGAGGGTACGTCTCGCCCATCCAGCTCTTCCGCGAGCGCTATCAGTCGGCCAACCTGGGCCTGCTGCTCTTCGTTGTGGTCAATGCCTTGCTCATTCCGTACCTGCTGATCGGCCTGGCGGGCGGCGGCATCACGCTGGCCCAGATCACCCACGGCCTGCTGCCCAAGTGGCTGGGGAGCCTGCTCATCGTCGCCGTGGTGCTCGCCTACGTCGCCTACGGCGGCATGCGCGGCGCGATCCTGGTCAACGCCTTCCAGGCGCTGCTCCTGCTCATCCTCGGAGGGGTGGTCTGCTGGGCCGTCGTCCACCAGCTCGGCGGCGTCGAGACCGCCATGCGCAAGGTCGCCGCCACCCACCCCGAGCTGCTGGTGCGCGGCGCCAAGATCCGTCCCCTACAGCTGCTCAGCTACACTTTCATCCCGCTCTCGGTGGGGATGTTCCCGCACATCTTCATCCAGTGGCTGACGGCGCGCAGCGCCCGCGCCTTCCGCCTGCCCATCGCCCTCTATCCCCTGTGCATCGCGGTGGTCTGGGTGCCGAGCATCGTCCTCGGAGTGCTCGCCCGCCTCGACTTCCCCAAGCTCGTGGCCGGGGCGACCGCCAACTCCATGCTCATCCGCATGGTCGAACGGCACGCCCCCGACTTCCTCGTCGGACTCCTGGCCGCCGCCCTCTGCGCGGCGATCATGAACTCCTTCGACCACCAGGTGCTGGCGGTGAGCACGATGTTCACCCAGGACATCGTCGCCCACTACGGCTACCGGGACCGGCTGAGCGAGCGGGCGCGCGTCCTGGTCGGGCGCCTGTTCGTGGTCGGCCTCCTGCTGCTGACCTACCTGCTGTCGCTGATTTTCGATCCCAGCCTCTTCAAGCTCGGGGTCTGGTGCTTCACCGCCTTCGCGGGATTGTTCCCGATCGTGGTGGCGGCCCTGTTCTGGCGGCGCAGCACCAAGCAGGGGATCGCCGCCGCGATCCTCTCGGTGGCCGCGCTGTGGAGCTACCTGGTAGTGAGCCAGTGGCGGTCACCCGACTACACCCTGGGCGGGACGGGAATCCTGCCCGTGGTCCTGGTGGTCGCCGTGTCGGCCGCGGCCCTGGTCGTCGTCTCCCTGCTGACCCGCCCGCCCGGCGAGGCGGCGCTGGCGCTCTTTTTCGGCGCCGGCTCCCGGCCGGAGGCGGCAGCGGCGGCCGGCGTGGAGCGGCTCGCCGTGCGCGGGGGTGGGGCGGGCACCCGCTGAGGCCGCGGTGAGGATCGCCTACGTCTCGGCCGGCGCGGCCAACATGTACTGCGGCAGCTGCCTGCACGACAACTCGTTGGTGGCGGCGCTGCAGCGGCTCGGGCACGACGCGGTGCTGGTGCCCGCCTACACTCCCTTGCGCACCGACGAGCCGGGGGTCGGCATCGACCGGGTCTTTTTCGGCGCTCTCAACGTCTACCTCAAGCAGATCGTGCCGCCCCTGCGCCGCGGCTCCGCTGTGCTCGAACGCCTCCTCGACCGTCCCGGTCTCCTCGCCCTGGCGGCCCGCCTCGGCTCCTCGACCGACCCCGGCAGGCTCGGCGAGCTCACCCTCTCGATCCTGCGCGGCGAGCAGGGCCACCAGGCGGGCGAGCTCGACAAGCTCGCCGGCTGGCTGCGCGATGACTTCCGCCCCGAGATCGTGCACCTGACCAACTCGCTGTTCGCCGGCTTCGCCCGCCGCCTCCAGGCCGACCTCGGGGTGCCGGTCGTCTGCTCGCTGCAAGGCGAGGAGCTGTTCGTCGACGGCCTGCCCGAGCCGAGCCGCGGCCGCGTGCGCGCCGCGCTCGCCGAGCGCGCCCGCGACGTCGATCTGTTCGTCGCCCCCAGCCGAGCCTACGCCGACTTCATGGCCTCCTACCTGCGCATCGAGCGCGCCCGTGTCGCGGTGGTGCCGCTCGGCATCCATCTCTCCGGTCATGGCTCCGGTCACGGCGCCGCCGGCGCCCGCGATGGCTCCGATGGCGCCGACGGGCCCGAGGCGGGCGGGAGAGAGCGCGGCGACGATTCTGGCCGGGGCACGCGGCCGGCCGGCGAGCCGAGGGCGCCGTTGGTCATCGGCTATCTGGCCCGCATTGCGCCGGAGAAGGGGTTGCACGTCCTTGCCGCCGCCTTCCGCCAGGTGGCCTCTGTTCTGGGCAAGGGGTCGGTGCGGCTGCACGTGGCGGGCTACCTGCCGGCGCGGCACCGGCGCTACCTGCGCGGCGTCGAGCGGCAGCTCGCCGGCTGGGGCCTCGCCGGCGACTTCCGCTACTTCGGCGAGGTGACGCGCGAGGCAAAGATCGACTTCCTCGCCGGCCTCGACGTGCTCTCGGTCCCCACCACCTACGCCGAGCCGAAGGGGCTTTACGTGCTCGAAGCGCTCGCCAACGGCGTCCCGGTCGTGGAGCCCCGCCACGGCAGCTTCCCGGAGCTGCTGGAGGCGACCGGCGGCGGCGTCCTGGTGACGCCGGGCGATCCCTCCGAGCTGGCCGGGGCCTTGACCGGTCTGCTCCGCGATCCCGCGCGCCGCGAGCGTCTCGGCCGCGCCGGCCGCGAAGCCGTTCACGCCCGCTTCAGCGACACGGCGGCGGCGGCCGCCACCCTGGCGCTCTACGAGGCCTGCCTGCGCGGCAGGCGCGAGGCGGTGGTGGGCTCGAGATGACGGCGAGTGATTTCAACCGCCGGGTCCCTGCCCGGCTGGAGCTCAACCGCCGGGTCCCTGCCCGGCTGGGGGCGAGGTCCGGGCTGAGAGCCTGCCGCGGATGGACATGAGCCTGGCTCCGGCCGACCCTCCCGGGCTTCCCGCGTCTCCCATGCCCATGCCGGTCCAGACGGCGGGGCTGGCCGTCCGCGACCTGCACAAGACCTTCTCGCTGGGGTCGCGCGAGCTCGCGGTCCTGCGCGGGGTGAGCTTCGATCTGCGGCCCTCCGACACGCTGGCCGTCGTCGGGCCTTCGGGATCTGGCAAGAGCACCCTGCTGCACATCCTGGGAACCCTCGAACGGCCCACCGCGGGCAGCGTGAAGCTCGCCGGCCGCGACCTCTACGCGCTGTCCGAAGGGGAGCTGGCCCGGCTGCGCAACGAGCGGATCGGCTTCGTCTTCCAGGACCATCACCTGCTGCCCCAGTACTCGGTGCTCGAGAACGTGCTGCTGCCGGCGCTGGCCTTCCGGCGCGGCTGGGGGGACCGGCGGCAGCGGGCGGCCGAGCTGCTGGCGCGGGTCGGCCTCGGCGAGCGCCTGCGCCACCGGCCGGCCGAGCTGTCGGGCGGCGAGCGCCAGCGCGCCGCCATCGCCCGCGCGCTCCTGCACCGGCCGGCCTTGCTGCTGTGTGACGAGCCCACCGGCAGCCTCGACCACGCGACGGCGCAGGCTGCCGCCGGGCTCCTCTTCGAGCTGCACAGCCAGGAGGGGACGATGCTGGTCATCGCCACCCACAACCGCGAGCTTGCCGCCCGCTGCGCGCGCCGGCTCGAGCTGCGAGACGGCCGGTGTTTCGCGGCCTGACCTACTTCTGGCGCTTGCACCTCGCGGTGCTGCTCGGCGCGGCGGTCACCGCGGCCGTGCTGACCGGCTCGCTGGCGGTGGGCGACTCGATGCGCGCCGGCCTGCGCCGGCTCTGGCTCGAGCGCCTCGGCGAGATCGAGCTGGCGGCGGCCGCGCCGCGCCTCTTTCGCGCCGAGCTGGCCGAGGCGATGGCGCGCCGCCTTCCGGCGGCCGGCGGCGGCGTGGTTGCGCCGCTGCTGGTTCTGCGCGGCACCGCCGTCAATGCCACTGCCGAGCGCCGTGCGCCGCGGGTCGCCGTCCTCGGCGTCGACGAGCGCTTCGCCGCCCTTTACCCCGGCGGGGAGTCGATGCTGGCCCGCCTTCTCGACCGCCGTCCACCCGGCGCTGTCGGCGTCACCGGCGCCAACGTAGGCGCCAGGGCGGGCGCGGGGGCGGGAGCGCTGCCGCCCCTTCTCCTCAACGAGACGCTGGCGCGGCAGGTCGCGGCGCAACCCGGCGATGACGTCTTGCTGACGTGGGAGCAGGCGAGTGCCATCCCGCGCGACCTGCTGCTCGCCGTCAAGGACCCCGAGGCGCTCGTGGCAACCCATCGCTTCACCGTCGCCGCGGTGCTCGCCGACAGCGGCCCGGGAGGCTTCGACCTCGCGCCCGGCCAGGCGACTCCGGCCAACGCCTTCCTGCCGCTCGCGGCGCTGCAGCACGAGCTGGGGCAGGACCGGCGCGCCAACGCGCTGCTGGTCGGCCGGCCGGCCGCCGGCGCGCGAGGCGAAGCTCGGGAGGACGCGCGGCTGCGCGCGGCGGCGGCGGCGCTCGCCGCCGGCCTGCGGCTCGACGATCTCGGGCTGACCCTGCGCCCGCTCGCCGCCGGGAGCACCGGCGCCGCAACCGCTGCACGCTCCGGCAGGCCGTGCCTGGCCCTGGAGAGCCGCGAGTTTTTCCTGCCGCCGGCGGTGGCGGAAGGCGCGGCCGCGGCCGCCGCCGGGCTCGGAGCCACGGCGCAGCCGGTGCTGACCTATCTGGCAACCGGGCTCAGGGTGCCAACCTCCCATGGCCGGGACGTCCCGTACTCGATGGTCAGTGCGCTGGGTCCGGTGGCCGTTCCCGGGCCGACTCCGGCGGCCGGCTTGGCGGGCGGCCCGGCGGCCCCGGCGGTCCCCCCTGCATCCAGTACCGCGGCGGAGCTGCGCCTGGTCTCCGGCGAGCCCGCCCCGCTCCTCGAGGACGACGAGATCCTGCTCGACAGCTGGGCCGCCGAGGACCTCGCGGCGCGGGTGGGCGACACGGTCGAGATGAGCTATTTCCTGCCCGACAGCGGCGGCGCCGGAGGGCCGTTGCGCACCGCCAGCGCCAGCTTCCGGGTGCGCGGCGTGGTAAGCCTCGCCGGTCTGGCGGCGGACCGCGGCCTCACGCCGGCCTTTCCCGGCATCGACCAGGCGCGCGACATGGCCTCGTGGTCGCCGCCGTTTCCGCTCGATCTCTCCCGGGTGCGGCCGCGCGACGAGGCCTTCTGGCATCTCTACGGGCCGACGCCCAAGGCCTTCGTGAGCCTCGCCGCGGCCCGCCGGCGGTGGCAGACCCGCTTCGGCGATCTCACCTCGCTGCGTCTGTCCTGCCCGCCCGGAGTGAGCCCCGCGGCCCTGGCCGCGCGCTACGAGCCGCGGCTGCTGGCGCGGCTGGAACCCGCCGTCTTCGGCCTCGCCCTGCGCCCCGTGCGCGCCGAAGGGCTGCGCGCCGCCGCGGAAGGGACCGATTTCGGCTCGCTGTTCGTTGCCTTCAGCTCGTTCCTGATCGCCTCCTCGGCACTGTTGACCGGTCTGCTGTTCCGGCTGGGGCTGGAGCGTAGAGCGCGCGAGGCGGGCTTGCTGCTGGCCCTGGGCTATCCGCCGGGCACCGTGCGTCGCCGCTTCCTGGGCGAGGGCCTGGCGCTGTCCGGCGCCGGCGCGCTGCTCGGCGCGGCGTGCGCCGGCGCCTATGCCGCGCCGCTGCTCGCGCGCTTGCAGTGGCAGGCAGGCGCGCCCCGGCTGACCTTCACCGCCAGCCCGGAGACCCTGGCCTGGGGCGCGCTGGCCACCGTCGCCACGGTGCTGCTCTTCCTTGCCGCGGGCACGCGCCGGATGAGCCGGCTGCCGGCGGCGCGGCTCCTGGCCGGCGCGGTGGCGGCGGGGCGGGGCGAGGGGCGCCGTCCCTGGTGGCGGGGCCTGGCCCTCGCCGCCGTGGCGGCCGCCCTGGTCCTCGGCGGAGTGCTGCACGCCACCCGCGGCGGCGCGCCGGTGCTTGCCTTCGGCGTCTCCGCCAGCCTGCTCGCCGCCGGCATCAGCGCCTTCGCGCTGTGGTGCCTGGCGGCAGGCGAGCGGGACGCGGCGCGCGGCGGGCTGCTCGCCATGGGAGTCCGCAACGCCGCGGCCAATCCAGGCCGCAGCGTGCTCTGCGTGGCCCTGGTGGCGTGCGCCTGTTTCGTGCTGGTGCTGGTGGCCGCCAACCGCCACGACGGAGCCGCCGGTGGGCACGGCGGTTGGGGAGGGTGGAACCTCCTCGCCGAGTCCGCGACCCCGCTCTACCAGGACCTCGGCGGCCGCGAGGGGCGCGGCGCGCTCGGCTTCACTGCCGAGGCGGAGCGGCTGCTTGCCGGCAGCGAGATCGCCGGCCTGGCCGAGGTGCCGGGCGACGACGCGAGCTGCCTCAACCTCTACCGCCCCCGTCGGCCGCGTCTGCTGGGAGTGCCGCCGCGGCTGGCGCGCCAGCGCTTCGCGCTGGCGGCAGGGGAGGGGAGCGTGGCGGACCTCTTTGCCGGAGCCGCCGCCCCCCCCGGTGAGGGCGGCGGGGCCGCGCCAGTGCCGGCAGTCGGCGACGAGCAGTCGGTGCGCTGGATCCTTCACCTCGGGATCGGCGACGAGATGACCGTCGCCGGCGACGGCGGCGCGCCTGTGCGGCTGCGCATCGTGGGCCTGCTCGCCGGCAGCCCGCTGCAAGGGGCGCTGCTGATCCCCCAGCGGGAGCTGGCAGCCCGCTTCCCGCGCCATGGCGGCCAGAGCGTCTTCCTGATCCGCACTCCTCCCGGGCGGGAAGCGGCGGTCGCCGGACTGCTCGCCGGCCAGCTTCGCGACTTCGGCTTCGCGGTGGCGCCGGTCGCCGAGCGGCTGCGGCTCTACGCCCGGGTCGAAGACACCTATCTCGCGAGCTTCCAAGCCCTCGGCAGCCTCGGTCTGCTGCTGGGCACCGCCGGGCTCGCGGTGGTGCTGCTGCGCAACGTCGTCGAGCGGCGCGGGGAGCTCGCGGCTTTGCGCGCCTTCGGTTTCCGACGCAGCCGCCTGGCCGGCCTGCTGCTGCTCGAAAACGCCAGCCTGCTGGCGCTCGGGGTGGCGCTCGGCACCGCCGCCGGGCTGCTTCCGGAGGCGCTCGGCGCGGGCGTCGCGGGGAGCTTCCCATGGCTCCCCCTGGCCGCGACCCTCGCCGCCGTGCTCCTCGCCGGCCTGCTCGCCAGCGCCCTGGCCGTGGCCGGCGCGCTCGCCGCCCCGCTGCTGCCGGCGCTCGAGGCGGAGTGACGCCAGCGGGCTGCGCAACGAAGCTCCACTGCCTTGAGAGGGAGGGGGCGTCCCCTTCCCCCCCGGAGGGGAGGGAAGGGGATCGAGGGGTTGCGGGGGGCGATCCGATAGATGCACTGAGTAGGCCTTCACCCCCGCATCGCAGCGCCATTTCATCGGAGTCTCCCGCGAGCAAATGACGGCAGGAGGACTTAGAGAAAGGATGACCTGATCATGTCTAACGGAGCAAGCGCTGGAGCGGGTCTCGCCTGGTTGGCTTTCGCGCTGACCGCGGTCGTCGCCTGGGGGCTGTACGGCATCCTGTTGCACAGCGGCCAGGTCGGCATGGCCGACCCGGTCAACGGCCGCTACAAGGCCTTCCTGTTCGTCGGGGTGGCCTACTTCATCACCGCCATCCTGGCGCCGCTGGGCTGGCTGGCCTTGCGTGGCGGGACTGCCTGGAGCTTTCCGCGCGCCGGCATTCTGTGGTCGCTGCTCGCCGGCGCGGCCGGCGCCGCCGGTGCCTTCGGGGTCCTCCTCGCCTTCGGTGCCCGCGGCACGCCGCCGGTCGTCATGTCGATCGTCTTCGCCGGCGCGCCCATCGTCAACGCGCTGGTCGCCCTGTTCCTCCAACCGCCGGCCGGCGGCTGGAGCGCCGTCCGCTGGCCCTTCTTCGCCGGCATCCTCCTCGCCGCCCTGGGCGGCTGCCTGGTCACCCTCTACAAGCCCAACCCCGCCCCGCCCGCCTCCCACTCCGCGCGCCCCGCGGCCGTGGCCTCCACCTTGCCCCCCAGGCCCTCGCCCTGACCCGGCCTCCCAAGAACGCGAAGCTGAGCCATCGCCTGACGTAAGTGCAGCACAGCGAGGCTAGAATCAGGCATGCGTCGCTTTCTGGCCGCGGCTCTTTTCGTTGCCGGCCTGCCGGTTGCGGCTCTCGCTTCCAGCGGCTCGCCCCCGACCGGCCGGGATGCCCCCGTTGCGCCTCCACGGTTCGGTGGCAGGGTCGACGTCCGGCTCTTCACCGTCGTGGTGCGCGTGGTGGACGGAGCGGGCAACCCGGTCCTCGGCCTGAAGCCCGAAGACTTCCGCGCGCGAGTTGGCAAGAAGGAGGTCCCGGTCGCCGCCGTGGACTGGATCTCGTCCGAGGGTGCGCCCGCCGCGGAGGAGAGCCCCGGCGGCGCGGCCGCTCCCGGCTCCCCGGCGCCCGCCGCCCCGCCTCCTGCCGCCCCGGCGCCATCCGGCCCGGCGGGCAAGCTCGTGGTCCTCTTCGTCCAGGCCGACAACAACGATCCGGGGCGGACGCGCGGGCATCTGCGGACCCTGCAGTCCATCCCCCATCTGCTCGCCGCGCTGCAGCCGAGCGACCTCGTCGCGGTCGTCGCCTTCGACTCGCATCTCAAGCTCTGGCTCGACTTCACCCGCGACCGCGAGCCGGTTCCAACCGCGGTCTACCGGGCGATCCGCTTCGGCGGCCACCCTCCCGAGCTGCGCGGCGGAGGCGGCGAACCCGCATCCCTCGCGCCTCACTTCGATCTCGGAAAGGCGCTGCGGGCGGCCTCGACCGAGCGCGGGCTCGAGGTCACGGCCGAGGCGCTGGCTCGGCTTCCCGGCGAGAAGGTGATGGTGCTCCTGGGCTGGGGCCTCGGCAACTTCGGCCCGTTCGGGACCGAGATGACGCCGGCCTTCGCGCCGGCGGTCCGCGCCCTCGGCGCCGCGCGGGTGACGGTCTTCGTGCTCGACGTCACCGACGCCGACGCGCACGACCTCGAGGTCGGCCTGCGCGGCATCGCCGAGGCGACCGGCGGCACCTACGACAAGACCAACATCTTCCCCACCCTCGCCGTCCGCCATCTCGCCCGCGCCATCTCCGGCTACTACGTCCTGTCTTTCGATCCCGATACCCTACCGCGGCGAGGCGGCCCGTTGGAGATCGACCTGCGCGATCGGCGCCATCGCCGCGGCACCGTCCTCGTCCGCCCCACCGCGGTCGGCGTGGACTAGAACGAGACTCACCTGCTCTGAGAGGGAGGGGGCGTCCCCTTCCCCCCCGGCGCCGCCGGGCAGGGACCCGGCGGCTTCGGAAAGGTGGGAAGGGGAGCCGGAGGGGTTGCGGGGGGCGATCCGATCGATCTGCGGCCGTCTGGATCTAGGTGATCCGGGTCACCGCCTTGCGGCGCTTACGGCCGGACGTTCACCACGCTCTTCATCACTACGTTGTCGAACATCATGCCGCAGCTATGTCCGGGGCGGACGTCGCTGCAGATGCCGTTGCTGTCCTGGGTGTACTCGAAGCGCAGCTGCACCGTGCTCCCCGCCATCCCCGGCAGCCGCATGTGCACGTGCTGGAAGCCGTTCGAGAAGCCGGCCCAGGCGGACATATCCTGGAAGTAGTTCGGGTTGCCGCTGCGCGGGAAGTGCTTGGGGAAGTGCTGGAGCGCGCCGGTGGTGAGCTCGTCCTCGAACGCCTCGGTCAGCACCGAGCGCAGGAGGCGCCCGGGCGTAAAGTCGGTGACGCGCACCAGGAAGCCGTCGTAGGCCAGGATGTTGAAGTTGGGGTCGTCCTCGGTGTCGTAGCAGACGTCGAAGTCGAGGGTTACGTAGTCGGCATTGGCCGGCACGTTGATCAGCGGGCTGAAGAGGCGCTCGAACCGGGTGTTGGTGTTCGGGCCGGGCCCAGGGCCGTCGTTGGCGTTGACGTGCTTGCCCGAGCCGCCCGTGGCGGCGAAGTGGCGCTGGCCCCCTTCCTTGCCGGTGGCGGCGGTGGCGATGCCCGCCAGGAGAGCGGTAAGGGCCAGTGGCAGGAGCGAGCTGCGAAACCGGTACGACCTTGACGATGCGATCTCTGACATTCCCTTTTTTCCTTCCTCGTTGGTGGGTGCATGAGAGGGCCGACCACCCAGGTTGAAGATGAGAATAGCTATTCTACTACAAGGCAGCTGATACTACGCTGCCATGACCCACTAGCCGACCAAGGGCTTCGAAGAGACTTCGCTGCTCAGAAGATAAATGAGGTGCCCATTCTGTTCAGTGCTGAAACCTCCAGCGGAGAGACAGGGCCCTTCCAGAGTGGTCGCCGGCGTCGTGGATGAGCCGGTGCAAGGTTTGCGCACGGCTGGCGCTGCGGCTAGCATGGAGTGCCTCCTTGTCGGAGGCGTTTTCCTTCGCAACCGTTCAGCCGTCAAGGAGCCGCCGCATGTCGAATGCGATCTTCCCCCTCGCCGCCCCGACCAACGAGCCGGTCCGCGCCTATTCTCCGGGGTCTCCCGAGAAGGCCGCGCTCAAGAAGCGCCTGCACGAGATCCTTTCCGAGCGGATCGAGATCCCTCTGGTGATCGGCGGCAAGGAGGTGCGCACCGGGGACGTCGCCGAGGCGGTCTGCCCCCATGACCACGGGCACGTGCTCGCCACCTACCACCAGGCCGGCGCGGCCGAGGTGGCGGAGGCCGCCGCGGCGGCCGGGCGGGCCTGGAGGGACTGGGCGGAGACGAGCTGGGAAGAGCGCGTCTCGGTGCTGCTGCGCGCCGGTGAGCTGCTCGCCGGGCCGTGGCGCGACACGCTCAATGGCGCCACTATGGTCAACCAGTCGAAGACGGTCTTCCAGGCCGAGATCGATTCGGCCTGCGAGCTGATCGACTTCTACCGCTTCAACCCATACTTCCTGCGGGTTCTCTATGCCGAGCAGCCCTGGTCGATGCCGGGTGTCTGGAACCGCGTGGACTACCGCCCCCTCGAGGGGTTCGTCTTCGCGGTCTCGCCGTTCAATTTCACCGCGATCGCCGGCAACCTGCCGACGGCGCCGGCGTTGATGGGCAACACCGTGCTGTGGAAGCCGGCCTCGAGCGCGGTGCTCTCCGGCTACTACGTGATGAAGCTGCTGCAGGCCGCCGGCCTGCCCGACGGAGTCATCAACTTCTTGCCTGGCCGCGCCAGCAAGGTGGGCGACCCGGTCCTCGCCCATCGCGATCTCGCCGGCATCCACTTCACCGGCTCGACCCCGGTGTTCCAGGCGATGTGGAAGACCCTGGGCGACAACATCGCGAGCTATCGCTGCTATCCGCGAGTAGTGGGGGAGACCGGCGGCAAGAATTTCGTCCTGGCCCATCCTTCGGCCGACACGGGCGCGCTGGTGACGGCGCTGGTGCGCGGCGCCTTCGAGTACCAGGGACAGAAGTGCTCGGCGGCCTCGCGCGCCTATGTCCCGCGGTCGCTCTGGCCGCGGGTCAAGGACGAGCTGATCGGCCAGGTGGCGACCATCCGGATGGGCTCGCCGGTCGACTTCCGCAACTTCATGGCGGCGGTCATCGACCGCAACTCCTTCGACCGCATCAAGGGCTACGTGGACTTCGCCAGGAGCTCGAGCGAGGCCGAGATCCTGGCCGGCGGCGGCTACGATCCGTCGTGCGGCTATTTCGTCCAGCCGACCGTGGTGCTGACCGGAAACCCGCGCTTCAAGCTGATGACCGAAGAGATCTTCGGTCCGGTCCTCACGGTGTTCGTCTACGAGGACGGCGATCTCGAGCGGACCGTCGAGCTGTGCGACACCACCAGCCCCTACGCCTTGACCGGCGCCATCTTCGCCGAGGACCGCAAGGCCGTCGAGCATCTCTCCCGGCGCCTGCGCCACGCCGCCGGCAACTTCTACGTCAATGACAAGCCGACCGGCGCGGTCGTCGGACAGCAGCCTTTCGGCGGCGCGCGCGCCTCGGGCACCAACGACAAGGCGGGCTCGATGGCCAACCTGCTGCGCTGGACCTCGCAGCGCGCGATCAAGGAGAGCTTCGTCTCGCCCAAGGACTACCGCTATCCCTTCATGGGCGAGGAGTGAGCAGGCCGGGGCGTCGCAGGCCGTGCTAAACTCTACCGGCTTTCAGGCTCTGCAACTCAACGCTGTCCTTGGAACGGTCGCGATGATCGTCGAGAAGCGTCAAATGGATGGGTTCACCCTGCTCTACGTCGAGGGTGTCATCAAGCTGGGCGAGAGCGCGCAGTTCTTCGCCCAGACCCTCGACCGCGCCCTCTCCGACGATCTCGGGCACGTCATCATCGACTTCAGCAAGATCAACTTCATCGACTCGACCGGCATCGGCGAGCTGGTTGGCTATCTGGGCCGTTTCCGCAGCTTCAACCGCGAGCTGATCCTGGTCAATCCCACCGAGCGCATCCGCAGGCTGCTACGCGTCGCCGGGCTGGACACGCTGTTCCCCACCTACCCCTCGGTCGAGGCGGCGATGGCCGCCGAGCGCTAGCCGCGGGACGCTGACTCCCTGTTCGCCCCGGTCGCCACCGCCGTGCGCAACGATCTGCCGGAGTCCCGGCACTTCGGCGCGGTCGCCGTCGCGACGCCGGAAGGGCGCCTGGTGGCCCGCGCCGGCGAGCCGCGGTTGGCGACGTTCACCCGCTCGGCCGCCAAGCCCTTCCAGTGCCTGCCGCTGCTGCTCGGCGGCGGCGCGGAGCGCTTCGGGCTGACCCGGGCCGACCTGGCCCTGATCTGTTCTTCTCATGGCGGCACGCCGCTGCATACCGCGCGCGCGGCCGGCCTCCTGGCCCGCGGCGGCTTCGGCGTGGACGATCTGCTGTGCGGCGCCCATCCCCCGCTGGACCGCGAGAGCGCGCGCCGGCTTAGCCGCGAGGGAGCCGAGCCGACCGCGCTGCACAACAACTGCTCGGGCAAGCATGCCGGGATGCTCCTCGCCTGCCGCCTGCTCGGCTTTCCGCCCGCCGACTACATCGCGCCCGGTCATCCGCTGCAGCGTCGCATCCTCTGCCACGTCGCCGAGCTCTCGGGTCTCGCCGCCGAGGCGATTGGCATCGCGGTCGACGGCTGCAGCGTCCCGACCTTCCACCTGCCGCTCGCCAACGCCGCCCGCGGCTATGCCGCGCTCGCGCACCCGGAGGCGGCGGGCGCGCCTGCCGCGGTGGCGGCGGCGCTCGGGCGGGTGGTGGAGGCGATGGCGGCAGAGCCGCTGATGGTTGCGGGACCGGGACGTTTCACCTCCCGTCTCATCGAGGTCAGCGGCGGACGGGTGATCGGCAAGGAAGGGGCAGAAGGGGTCTATGGCGTGGCGGTGCGCGGGCCCGTGGCGCTTGGGATCTTCGTCAAGATCGCCGACGGCGGCGAACGCTGCCGCGACGGCGTGGTGATGGACGTGCTCCGGCAGATGGGCTCGCTGTCGGGCGCCGAGCTGGCCGCGCTGGACGGCTTTTACCGCCCGCCGCTGCACAACGTGCGCGGCATCCGCGTCGGCGAAGTGCGTCCCGAAGTCGAGCTCGAAGAGGTATAAACTGCGGGACCGATGGAGGCTAGACACAAACTCGTTAGAACGCCAGGGGAAGGGGCGTCCCCTTCCCCCCCGCCAGTAGATGCTTCGAGCAGTCCACCACTGCCACATCGAAGCGCTACTTCATCCCTCGGGATCGGCGCGCTGCTCTGCTTGCTGGCCTGGTGCGGCCTGCAGCCGCTGGCCGGCTGCGCCGCCGTGCGCTCGTTGTTCGGCGCGCGCAAGCCGCACAAGGAGCCCTACCGCACGGTGAGCCCGCCGGTCGCCTACGAGATCATGCGCGACACTCCGAACGTGCTGATCATCGACTTGCGCCAGCCTGAGCAATACATGGGCAGCACCGGCCATCTGCGCGGCGCCCTCAACATTCCGCTCCCCCGCCTGCCGTACCGCCTCCTCGAGCTGCGGCTCTTCCGCGGCGAGACCTTCCTGGTCTATTGCGATACCGACAGCTGCGGCGATGCCGGCATGTCGGTTCTCAGCGCCTCCGGCTTCGACGACGCCATCCTGATCGCCGGCGGCATCAGCCACTGGATCCACGACGGGTTCAGCACCTACCTTCCGTCCAACGCCCCGGGGCGCTTCAAGCCGGTAAAAGAGCAGCAGCTCATGCCCGAGAGCAAGCGGCCCAAAGGAGAGCTGCCGATCGTTCCTCCCCAGCCTTCCGAAAACCCGCCCCCGGAGGCCCCACCCCCACCTCCCGAACCGAACACCCAGTCTGGAGAGCGCCCATGACCGTTTCGACGCCGACCTCAACCGCCGCCGCGCTGCGCGACCTCGAGGAGACACTGGGCGAGCGCATCCTGCTCGACGAAGAGGTGCGCGCCCTCTACCGCTCCGATTTCGGGCGCATGGTGGACCGCCTGCCTGGCGCCGTGGCGCGCTGCTCCACGGCCGAGGAGGTCGCGGAGGTGATCCGCCTCTGCCGAGAGAAACGGCTCCCCATCGTGCCTCGCGGGCAGGCGCACACGCAGAGCGGCCAGGCGACGAGCGACGGCGGTGTGCTGCTCGATACCTCCGCCATGGGCACCATCCACGAGATCGACGCCGCCGGCGAGACCGCGACCGTCGACGGGGGAGTGGTCTGGCGCGACCTGGTGGCGGCGACCCTGCCGCACGGCCTCGTGCCGCGGGTGCTCACCAACAACCTCAACGTCACGGTCGCGGGCACCATCTCGATGGCCGGCCTGGGGGTGGCGAGCTTCCGCTACGGCACCCAGGCCGACAACGCCGAGGAGCTTCAGGTGGTCAGCGGCGCCGGCGAGATCGTCGCCTGCTCGCGTGAGCAGAACCGCGAGCTGTTCGACGTGGCGCGCTGCGGGCTGGGACAGTTCGGGGTCATCACCCGGGCCAAGGTCCGGCTTCGGCGCTGCAAGTCGAGGGTGCGCAAGTACTTTCTACTCTATGACGACCTCGGGGCGCTGATGGAAGACGCCAAGGCGGTGATGGACCCCGGCAACCCCTCCTGGAGCTCGCTCGAGAGCTGGTGCTCCCCCTGCTTCCAAGGAATCAAGCACATCGGCGAGGGCATGGAGCTGGGCGAAGGGGTGCAGACCTTTGCCTATTGGCTCTACCCGCTGCACCTGACGGTCGAGTTCGAGCCGGGCCAGGAGCCGGACGACGAGGCCCTGCTGCGGTCGCTTCATCCGTACCGCCACCTGGCGACGGACGACTTGTCGCACCAGGAGTTCTGCCAGCGTCTGGATCCGCTCTTCGAGCTGTGGCGGCGCAGCGGCTACTGGGATTTGCCGCACCCCTGGATGGAGACCATCCTGCCCTGGGAGAGCGCGCGCGAGTTCATCGAGCAGGTGCTGGCGGCGACCCCGCCGCAGGCGCTGGGGCCGGGCGGCCACATCCTGCTCTGGCCTGCCTACGCGCACACCTCGGAAGTGCCGCTGTTCATGCATCCGCCGGGTGAATTCGTCATGGGCTGGGGAATCCTTCCCGCGGTGCCGCGCGCCTTCCTGCAGCGCGGCCTCGCCCAGCTCGACATGGCGAGCGAGCTGTCGATCCTCTATGGCGGAAAGCGCTACCTCTCGGGCTACATCACCTTCGACACCGCCGAGAAGTGGGCAGCCCATTTCGGCGAGCAGTGGCCGCGCGTCGTTGCCGCCAAGCGACGCTTCGACCCGGACGGCATCATGGCGCCAGGATTCATTCAATATGAGTAGTCTGGGCTAGTCCAGGGTTCGCTGCGGTAGTGCCGTGCGCTCGTGGTGCTCGTGGCGATCTCTTGCGCCTACAATGGATTGAGCGTAGCATCCCGCTGTCGTGGAGCAATCGTCGATCGTCACGAACCAGCCGGGTAGGGCCCCGGCGGTCCTGATCGACCTGCTGGGGAGGGACCCGGCAGCTCCGATGATCCAGCCGGGTACGGACCCGGCAGTCCTGATCAACCCTTGAACCTGTAACGAGGAGCATAGCGCCATGCCTACGAAAGCGAAGTCCGCCAGGGGCACCAAGGCTGGTGGCGGCAAGCGCGCCCCTGCCAAGGCCAAGGCCGCCGCCAGGAGAGCCACCGGCAGGAAGACCGCTGCCAAGAAGACCACCGCCAAGAGAGGGACCGCGAAGAAGGCCCCCGCCAAGAAGGGCGCGGCGAGCAAGGCGAAGGGCGCCTCCCGGACCAGCGCCGCCAAGAAGAGCGCCGCCAAGAAGAGCCCCGCCAAGAAGAGCACTGCCAAGAAGAGCACTGCCAAGAAGAGCCCCGCCAAGAAGAGCAGCGCTGCCAAGAAGAGCCCGGTCAAGCGGTCCGCCGCCAAGAAGCCGGCGGCTGCCAAGAGCGTCACCGCCCAGACCGCGCAGCCCGCGACGCTCCCGCCGCCACATCCTCCGGAGGAGTCTGGAAACCGGGGCGAGGTCGAGACGGCCACGGGCAGGACGGATTTCCCGCTCCTCTCCTAGGCGCGGTGCGCAGGGCTGGGGTCCGCGCGCCGGCCGTGGCGAGGTCCGCGGCGGCCGGCGCCACGAATCCCGCGCGATCTTCTGATCCTCAACTGAGATCGTCTACGTCGTCCATGGCTCTGCGCAGCTCGAAAAAGCGCGCAGACCAGGAGTGAGCGCGGGCGAAGTCGCGACGCCGGACACGGGCGGCCGGCGGTTCGGCGAGCGCCTCGGCGATGCCCCTGGCGAAATCTTCAGCGGAGCGTGCCACCGCCACCAGGGGCACGTGGCGGCGCAGCTCCGGCAGGTCGGTCGCCACCACCGGCAGGCCGGCGGCCAGCATCTCGTAGACCTTGACCGTTTCGGTGACTTGCGTGAGAGGAGTCACCTTGAAAGGGATGATCCCGACGTCGAAGCGGCTGACGACGCGCGGCAGCTCGTCGTACGGCAGCTCGCCGAGGAAGCGGACGTTGGCGAGGCTGCGGAGCGCATCGACATCGCCCATGTAGGTGTCGCCGACCAGCCAGAACTCCCACTCCTGCCGGGTGCCCGCCACCTCGGCCAGCAGCTCGCCGTCGAACCAATCGTGGATGCCGCCGAAAAAGCCGACCACGGGTGGACCTTCGCGGCGGGCCGCGGCGGAGGCGGGGCCGAAGTGCTCGGGATCGCAGCCATTGCGCACGAGCACGCAACGCGCGCCGAGCTCGTCCAGCTTGCGCCTGAGCGGCTCGGTGACCGCCACCACCAGGTCGGCGCCGCGGGCCAGCGCGGCCTCCTCGTCGCCCAGGAGGGCATGATCGCTGAACGCCGCGAACTCGTCCAGGCAGTCGAAGAGCAGGCGGCCTCCGAAGGCGCGCCGCACACCCTCGGCAAGGGGGCGCCACGAGGGGAGCTGGGCGATGATCCAGCAGCCCGCCAGCGGATGCTCGTCCGACGTCTCGCGGAGCGCGGTCATCGCCGCCATCGCGTGCTCGACCGCCGCCGGCTGCATGCGGTCGCGATAGGGGTCGTGAGCGGGGTCGCCGGCGAGCGAGAAGCGCCACACCCCGCTCTCCGCCGGGCACGGCGCCCGCGGCGCGGCGGACAGGCGCAGGTCCGGATAGTAGACGCGGTAGCCGGCGCGAGCAAAGCAGCGCGCCAGGTGATGGGGCCGCTGGACGCGGAACTCCCACTCGACGATGGGAAGAAACAGGACGGGAGGGCTGGACATGGGGCTCGACTCTGATCAGGTCCCTGCCAGCCGGAAGGTGTGCTCGGCGGCGGCCGCCGCGGCCGCGCGCCGGTAATCGTCGCTCTCCATGAGGCGCCGGAAGCGGCCGCTGACCGGCTCGGCCATGGGCGCCGGCCGCCAGGAGAAGGGTTGGCCGGCAGCGTCCATCACCCGCCCCTGATCGATCGCTTGCGTCGCCGCCACCAAGGAGAGACCGCGCAGGCTCTCCTCCAGCGCGCGGTACAGTCCTTCGTCGCGGGGATCGAGAAAGTGCATCGAAGCCTTGCTTTGCGCCGCCTGTGCGGCGGTGTAGTAGTAGGCGGGCACCCAGAGCAGGCCGTCGAGCTGCAGCTTCTCGCAGGCGACGATGAGCAACGCGATGAAATCGCGCAACATCCCGAGGCCGGGATGGTCCTGGCCCGGCAGGCGGGGGATCTCGACAGTGAAACGGGCGCGCGGGTTTTGCAGCCGCAGCCACTCGATGCGCAGCAGGGCCATGCCGGCGGCCGTGTGCCGGTCGATGCGCAGCCGCATCTCGGCGAGCAGCTCGCCGCGCTCCGGATCGCCGAAAATCCGCACCGTGTCGCCCGCGAGGGCGTCGAGCTCGAGGTCCAGGGTCGGACGCCGGAACCCCAGTCGGCGGAGACGGTCGAAGAGTCCGGCGCGCTCGAGGATGAGCTCGATGGCCTGCCGCGACAGGTAGCCGAGCAGGCGCCGCGGCCGCACGGGCCCTCCCAAGGCGGCGTGAATGTCCTCGGGCGTCAGCCCCCAATCGGCGTCCTGCGCGGCCGCCGCTCCCGCCATTGGCGGCACTCCCGGCAGGTCGCCGGCCCCGGCCGGCCCGGCGGTCATGCCCCGCGCTTCTCGCCGGCCGCCGGCGCCTCTTGCATGGAGCACGTGAGTCAGCCGGCGATAGCGCGCCAAGGTCGAGTCCGCCGTGCTCGGGGGCTCGACAGGCCTGCCGCCGCGCCGCAGGGTCGACAGGAAGCGCGCGCTGTAACGCCACGCGTTCTGCCCGTAGCCGCCCGCCAGCAGGACGACCAGGGGCAGCCGGCGGCCGCCGGCGCGCGCGCAATCGACGACGAGGCGGTCACGCGCCAGCACGCCGGCGGCACTGAGGCGCCAGTTGCCGATCGCGTCGTCGGCCGCCACGTCGCAGCCCGCCAGGTAGATCACCAGGCCGGGCCGGAAGCCCGTGCTGCCGGCGCAAAGCGGCGGGAGGTGAGCTCGCAGCTCCTCGAGGTAGGCGGCGTCGGTGAGCCCGTCGGGGAGCTCGATCGAGGTCGAAGCGACGGCGGGCTCGTCCGCGGTGGCCGATCGGATGATCTGGGCTCCGTCCGCCGTGCTGGGCTGGTCTGATCGGATGGGCCGGCTCCCTGCCGGGCGCATCACGCGATGGTGGATCGAGAAGGTATGGACGGACGGGTCGCGCGCGAAGATTGAGCGCGTGCCGTCGCCGTCGTGGAGGTCGAGATCGACCACCAGGACGGGTTCCGCGAAGCCGCCGGCGCGCAGCTCGGCAATCGCCACCGCCACGTCGTTGAACAGACAGAAGCGCTCGCCCTTGTCCGCGAAGGCATGGTGCAGCCCGCCTCCGAGGCTGGCCGCGATGCCGCCGCGCTCCAGGGCGAGGCGGGCCGCGAGCATGCTGCCTCCGACCATTGCCCTCTGCGCTTCGATCACGCGCTCGGCGGCGTGGTCCGGCAGCTCCAGCCCGAGGATCGGAAGCAGCGCCCCCGGGTGCCCCAGCAACTCCAGGTAGTCGTCCGTGTGGACCCGGCGCAGGGCGCGAAGCTCCGCCGGCTCGGGCTCGTGCACCGCGCCCGGCGCGAGCAGTCCCGCTTCGCCGAGGAAGCTCAAGATACGTTCGCCGCGCAACGCGTCGATCCCCGGCAGGTCGACCTGGTAGAGAGCGCCGTAGACGAGCTCGACGCGCGGCGCGCGCAGGCGCGAGACGAGCTTGCGCAGGCCGTGCGGTGGCCCGCCGCCGTCCGCTCGCTTCTCGCCGCCAAACCTCATGCTGAACTGTGCGCAGTCTATCTCAATCGCACCCAGGTGGCCCCCCAGCCGCCTGCCTCGGGCGGAGCATCGCCGAACGCTTCGACCCGGGAGTCCCGGCCGAGCAGGGTGCGCACGATCTGCCGCTGCACGCCGGTCCCGCGGCCGTGGATGATGCGCAAATGGCGCAACCCCTTGGCGTAGGCCGCCTCGAGGTACTCGCCGACCACGCCGGCCACCTCCCGCGGCAGGAAGCTGTGCAGGTCGAGGACGTCGGTGATCGGCAGCACGACCGCCTCGCCCGTCATCTCCGCGGCGGCCTCCTGCCCGCCGCCTTCCTCCGCGGTATCGGAGTCACGGGAGTCACGGGAGTCACGGGAGTCCCGGCCGTCCTGGCCGTCCTTTCCTCGGCAGTCCCTGGTCATCGCCGTCTCCTCGTTTTCATCTCTCCGCGCCGGCTTCTCTTCCCTCTGTCCTCATTTTTATACGGAAACGGGAAGCAGTATTACCTGCAAGAGCCGGCATTGCTATACTTCAGCTTGCTCTTCTCATCAGAGAATCAAGAGCAGCTGCACTACGCCGCGCGCTGCAGCGCCGCGGCGGGAGCCTCTGTCCATGCCCACCGGCTCGACCAAGGCGCGCGCGCCGAGCGCCCCCCATGCGCGCGAGAAGCGCTTCCGCGCGGCGATCGCCGCCGCCAAGGAAGTCGAAGAGCAGCTGCGCGCCAGCGAGGAGCGCCACCGCGCCCTGGCCGACGCGCTGCCCGACCTGGTCTTCCGCGTCGCGCGTGACGGCACCTACCTCGACTGCCGGGCGGGCCGCACCGAGCTGTTGCTGCTGCCGCCCAGCGAGTTCCTCGGCAAGAAGATTGCCGAGGTGCTGCCGGCCGGTCTTGCCCGCGACCTCCAGGCCGAGATCGAGAGGGCTCTCGCCACCGGCGCCATCCAGGTTCTGGAGTACGACCTGGCCGTCGACGGCGAGCCCCGCTCGTTCGAGGCGCGCACCGTGCAGTCGGGTGCCAACGAGGTGGTCTCGGTGGTGCGCGACATCACCGAGCGCAAGCGCAACGACGAGCAGCAGAAACGCCTGCAGGCGGCGATCTCCAAGGCGGCGCTGGAGTGGCAGCTCACCTTCGATGCCATCACCATGCCTCTCTTGCTCCTCGACCGCGGCGGGCGCATCCTGCGCCTCAACGAGTCGGCCCGCCGGCTGTGCGGCCGGTCCTTTGCCGAGGTTGTCCTTCACCCCATGGAGGTGCTCGGCGACACCGAGCCATGGCGCGCCATCCATGCCCTCCTCGACGAGGTCGCGGCCACCCAGGCTCCGGCTGCCACCGAGGCGCGCGACGCGCAAGGCAGGGCCTGGGAGGTGCAGGTGAGCGCGGCGACCGTTCCCGAGCCGCAGCTGCGCCTCGTCGCCGCGGCGCGCGACATCACTGACCGCATCAAGCTCCAGGAGTCTCTGCTGCGCAGCGAAACCATGTCGGCCATGGGCACGCTGCTAGCGGGCGTCGCACACGAGGTCAGGAACCCCCTGTTCGGGATTTCGGCAACGCTCGACGCCTTCGAGGCCCGCTGCAAGCATCGGCCCGCCTACCGCAACTACTTTGCGGTGTTGCGCACGGAAGTGACGCGGCTGAGCGAGCTCATGCGGGGGCTGCTCGACTACGGCAAGCCGCCGCGTCTCGACCTGGCTCCGGCGCAGGCCGCGAAGCTGGCCGCCACGGCGGTCTCCGCTTGCGCCGCCCTGGCCAGCCAGTCAGGGGTCGAGATCGAGGTGCGGATCGGTGCCGGCCTGCCTGCCGTCCAGGTGGACCGCAAGCGCATCGTCCAGGTCCTGCAGAACCTCCTCGAGAACGCCATTCAGCATTCGCCGCCCGGGGGAAGCGTGATGCTCCGGGCGGAGCTCGGCGGTGGCGAGTCGCTGCGCTTCGCGGTCGAAGACTCCGGCCCCGGCTTTCACGCCGCCGACTTCGGCCGCATCTTCGAGCCGTTCTTCACGCGCCGCCGCGGCGGCACGGGGCTGGGGCTGTCGATCGTGCAGCGGATCGTCGAGCACCACCGCGGCGAAATCGCCGTCGCCAACCGGCCCGAAGGCGGCGCGGCGATCACCGTGACCCTGCCGCTCGGCCTCCCTGGTGCCGGCGAGGCATAGAGCCGCATGGCCGTGCAAAGCAAGTCGGGACGGCAGGTGACGCCGCGCATCCTGCTGGTGGACGACGAGGAGGCGATCCTGTTTGCGCTGCGCGAGTATTTCGTGCCGCTCGGCTACGAGATCGACTGCGCACGCGAGCTCGAAGAGGCCGAGGCCTTGCTCTGCCACGTACGCTACGACCTGCTCATCGCCGACCTGCGGCTCAGCGGCATTTACAGCAACGAGGGGCTCGAGCTCATCCGCTTTGCCCGCGAGCGCTCACCCGCTACCCGCGTCGTCGTCCTCACCGGCTATGGCTCCTCGGAGATGGAGACCGAGTCCATGAGCCGTGGCGTCGACGCCTTTCTGCACAAGCCGCGGCCGCTCGCCGAGCTGGCCGAGATCGTCTCCGCGCTGACCAAGCCCGGCCCATGACTCTGCTCGATCGGCTGCTCGCGCCGGGCGCCCTGACGACGCTGTTTCAGCCGATCGTCGAGGTCCAGCCGAACGGGCGCACCCTCTTCGCTTTCGAAGCCCTCACCCGCGGGCCCGCCCGCACCAACATCGAGCGTTCCGAGGTCCTGTTCGAGTACGTGCGGCGCAAGGGGCGGGAGGCCCAGGTCGATCTGCTGGCGATCGGCACGGCGATGGCGCGGGCCCACTCTCTGCCCGTGCTGCCGACCCTGTGCCTCAACGTTCATGCGGCCACGCTGGACAAGGAGAGCCGGCTGCCACTCTGGCTCGCGGAGCTGGCGCGCGAGCACAAGATCCGCGGCGACCAGCTGGTCGTCGAGATCATCGAGCACGCGCCGCCCTGGAGCGGGCGCCAGTTCTTGGAGAACCTCGACAAGCTGCGCGAGCTGGGCGTGCGGATCGCGCTCGACGACGTCGGGTTGGGGCAGTCGAGCTTCCGCATGATGCTCGACTGCCGGCCCGACCTGCTCAAGATCGATCGCCACTTCGCCGCGGGCGCCCATGGAGACGCGCACCGCCGCGCCGTCCTCGAGTCGATCTCCGGCCTGGCCCAGAAAATCGGGGCGCGCGCGGTGGCCGAGGGGATCGAGGACGAGCAGGACCTGGAGGCGGCCACGGCGGCCGGCATCTCGCTCGTCCAAGGCTTTCTCTTCTGCCGGCCGTCGACCGCCGCGCAGCTGCGCAAGCTGCGCTTCCCGCACGCTCTCGCGGCTGCCCCGGCCGCGCTCACCGCACCGGGCGGCAAGGTCGTGGGCAGCCGGAGGCGGGCACGCCAATAGGCGCTACTTGAACAGCTTGAGGAAAACCAGGTAGAGGGTGAAACCGTGGTCGGGGCCGGCGACCGGGACTCCCAGGTCGAGATTGACGATGGTCTGCCAGGGGCCCATCGTCGTGCCGACCAGGCCGGCGCCGACCAGCCGCCGGTTGCGGAAGCCGCTCTCCTTGTCGGTCGCCAGCGCGGCGTCGAAGACGCCGTCGAGCCGGAACAGCTCGCCGATCTCGAAGCCGTAGGTGAAATGGCCGGCGTAGGCCTCGGTCGCCCGCACGCTGTTGCTGCGATAGCCGTGCACGCGCGCGCCGCCGAAGAAGCCGAACTGGTACTTGCTGAAGCGGTCCAGGTTGCTGCCGGAGAGGTAGTCGAGCTCGGCGCCGAACTTCTGAAAATGCGGCAGGTACCAGTTCTTGCCCGCCGAGAAGTCATAGCGCACGAAGCTCTGCTGCTTGGGATCGAAGTCGTGGTTGCCGGGCAGTCCCCAGAAATCCCACTTCGAGCGGTGGTTGTAGGAGCCGGTAGCGGTCAGCCGATAACCGGAGCGGGCGAAGCGCAGCTCGAGCTCGAAAGCATGGAGGAAGTTGTCGGCGGGCAGCACGAAGTCGCGCTCCGTGTTCTTGCTGCGGCTGTAGCTGGCGTGCAGCAGGGTGTATTCGAAGCCAAGCTTGACGAAGTTGCCGATCGGGTGTCCGAAGGCCACCGCCACGCTCGCCGGCAGCGTCTTGACCTCCTCGGGATGCGCCTCTTTGCCGTTGCGGAACAAGTTGTCGGTGAACGGAAAGGCGATTCCGAAGATCTCGCCGCCCAGGTCGAAATCGCTGCCCATGAAATGCGGCTCGGCCATGGCGCCGGTCAGCAGCACGCCGGCGAAAAACAGGTTGAGCTGCTTTCCCGTTTTCTTGTAATCGAGGGAGAAGTAATTGGCGCCGGCCAGCGGCAGCGGGTAGCTCAGCGCGTGGTCGTAGAACAGGCCGCCGGCGGCAAACAGCTTGCTGGTGGCGAACTTCTCCTTGACCACCCTCTCCCCGGCCTTGTCCTTGACCAGGTAGCGCAGGCCCTTGTCGGTGTCGCGCACCATGGTGACTTCCGAGTCTTCGATCTTCTTCTTCTGCGCGGCAAAGTCGGGGCCGTTGATGCGCACCGAGGTCAGCACGGTCTCGCGGTCGACGACCGTGGCCTGATTGAGGATGGAGAGGGTCTGCTGGGCGAGCAGCCGAAGCGGCAGCACGAAGCTCTCGCGCGACCAGGGGGCAGGGTTGCCGCCGGCGTCCACCGGCGTGTAGATGAGCGTCTCCTCGTTGGAGATGACCTCGCCTTGCAGGCCCACCTGGACGGCGCGGGTGCGCAGGCGGGCATCGACCTGGCGATCGATCCAGACGCTGCCCTGGTAGAGCTTGAGACCGGCGGATGCCGGCACCGCGGGCGAGAAGTCGACCACCCAGGCGTCGCGGCCGTCGACCCGGTCGGTGCCGCGCAGGCGGTAGCGGTATTCCTTGGTGAAATGGATTTCGAGCGGCAGGGCGGCGGCCTTCTCTGGTTGGATCAGCGGGATCTCGGGAAGGGTCTTGTTGCGCCACCGCACCCCGTTGATGTAGAGCGTTTCCCAGGCCCAGTCGGCGCCGCTCTCGGGGCTCCAGAAGAAAGGTCCTTCGAGCGTCGCTTCGATGCCCTCCGCGCCCGCCGAGGGCTGGAAGCGCAGGTGGGTGGTGTTGAGGGCCTGGTAGTTGTCGAGCCGCCGGCTCTGGCCGTCCTCGAACGCTTGCAGGCGCTTGAGGATCTCCTCGACCTCCATCTCGTGCTGCGATGCGACGTTGACCCGCTCGGCCACGCCCCGCCGCTCGGCGGCGGTCGCCCGCTCGAGGCCGAGAACCTCCACCGGGCCGGGGTTGGGAAGGCGGATCTCGAGGCCGCCCTCGACCAGCCGCCCGGCCGGTGGGGCGGCCCGCCCCGCGCTGAACGGGAACCGGGTGGGGCGCCGCAGGCTGGGATCGGCAAAACGCAGCACCAGGTCGCCGGGAGCCACATCGCCGGGCGCCGCGGGAGAGACCGCGATCACCCGCAGCGCCAGGTCCTTGCCGCGCACGAACGTCCAGGCTTCCGCGGCGCCGCCGGGAGCCCCGCTCGGGTCATAGGAGAGGTCGCCCGCGAACTCGCGGGCGAGCAGCGCCAGCGGCGACAGCCTGGCCGCGTCGACTTCCGCGCTGCGGAACAGGGTCAGGTCGACCCCTTGCGCCGTGCGCCTGGCGGCCTCGGCCAGGGTGCCGCCCGGGTCGGCCGGGTAGGGGAGCGAATCGAGCGCCAGCGGCCGCCCCGGGTCGAGTTTCTGCAAGCTCTGGATCGCCGCCGCGAGCTCTGGCTGCTCGGCCGGCCGCAACGCCACCACCTCCAGGTAAGCGCTGACCTCCTGGGCATAGAACGCGCCGAGCGCCTCCGGATTGGCCGGCAGGGCATCGGTGGCGACCCGCGCCTGCGGCCGCGCGCCAGCGATGGCGACGGCGGCGCGCTTGAGCAGAAAAGCGTAGTCGGCCGCGTCGAAGCTCTGGCCCGTCCCCCCTTCGGGCCGCCAGACCACCTGGAAGTAGGCGCTCTCCGGCGCCGCGGCCGCCACCGCCGCCGCCGCTTGCAGCTCCTCCTGCAACCTGGCGCTGTTGGCCGGCAGCGGCGCCGGCGTGCGAAACTCCAGCGACAGCCAGGGCGTAGCCCCCGCTCCGGCGATCGCCCTGGCTGCGGCCGCCGCGGCGGCCGCAGCCGGCGCCGCCGGCGAGCCCGGTGCCAGCACGACCTCCCAGGCCACGAAGAGCGGACTCCCAGGCTGCAGCCGCGCTGCCCGCAGAAGGTTCGGAAGGTTTTCCAGAGGACCCGCGACGGTTGCCGGCTGCCCGGGCAGCGCCGCCGCGGCGGTCACCGGCTGGCCGGCCGATGGCTGGGTATCTCCGCTTTCGATGCGCACCCCGGCACAAGGCTGACAGGGTAGCCGTGCGGCGGACGCGAGCTGGGGGAAGACGAGAAGGGCGAGCAGAGCGGGAGGGACAAGAATGGCGCGTCGCATGCCTGCAAGCATAAGCGAGAGAGCGGACCGGCGTCAGCCGCTAGACGATCGGTGCGATCCGCGGCGGCGCCGGTCCAGGCGATGGATGGGGACAGGCCTGGGCTGGCAGGCCAGGACCGGGCTACAATCCCCCAGCACCTATGGAGTTCTCGGGGCGGCTCACCTCGTTTCCGTTGAGCGACCTCCTGCAGTGGGCCCGCAACGACCGGCGCACCGGGGCCCTGGTGATCCGCAGGAGCGAACGCGAGAAGCGGATCTACTTCCACGAAGGGGAGGTCATCGCCTGCCTGTCGAACGACCCGGCCGAGTTCTACGGCCAGCACCTCCTGCTCAACGGCTACCTGGACCAGGAGCAGCTCTTCGGGGCGCTCACCCACTGCACCGCCAAGAACGTGCGGCTGGGAACCGCCCTGCGCGAGCTCGGCCTCCTCGCCCCTGAGGTCGTGCAGAGCACGCTGCGCGCCCAGATCGAAGACGTCATCTGCGATCTCTTCCTGTGGGATCGCGGCGTCTTCTATTTCCAGGCCGACATGCCGCAAGAAGAGGAGATTCTGCCCGAGCCGATCCATTCCATGGGCCTGGTCATGGAGGGCACGCGCTGGCTCGACGAGTACCGCCGCATACGCAAGCTCTTCATTCACGACAACATGGTCCTGCGCCGCGGCCACAACTGGCCGGGGACGGGCCTCGCGCCCGTCGAGTTGCGCATCGCCCGCGAGCTCGACGGCAGGCGGACGCTGGCGGACCTCTACAAGGTCATCCGCGGCTCGTATTTCCGCTTCCTCTCGGGCGCCTACCGGCTGGCGGTCGAAGCCGTGCTCGACATCGAGTCGGTGGGGGAGCCGGTCGAGCGGGGCACCCACGAGATGAGCGTCTTCGACCTGCTGCTCGAGCAGGCGACCGAGGAGCAAGTCCTGGTCGCCCACCGCCACATGGCCGTGCCGCTCGACCTGCTCGAAAGGTGCTTTCCGGTCTGGGTGGTGGAGCCGTCTCCCGAAGAGCAGAAACGGATGCCGGCCCGCGCCCGCGACTTCTACGGCCGCTTCGACGGCAAGACCTCGGTCGGCGAAGCCTTCTCCGGCGACCCACGCACCCGCGGCCGCGAGATGGACCTCTTCCTCCTCCAGATGCAGAAAGGCCGCCTCGCCATCCTGCCCGCCCCCCTCGACCAGCTCGAAGCCGAAGCCGACCTCCGCGGCCACTCCCCCCTCCAGCGCTGGTGGCGCCGCGTCTTCCCCAAACCCGCCGACTAGGCCGAGGCCGTCTCGCCGGCGAGAATGCGCCAGCCGACTACTTTCTCGTCGATCTCGCGCAGGCGGTTGGCCACCAGGCGGCAGAGCAGCTGCAGGAACTCCAGGGCGGCGTTGGCGTCCATGGCCAGGACTTCACGCACGGTCGCCTGATCCAGGGTGAGCACGGTGAGCGGCCCGCCATAGGCCCTGGCATCGGCCGAGCGCGGCTCGCCGTCGATCAGCGACATCTCGCCGAAGAATTCGCCGCGCTCGAGGATCGCCAGCGCCTCCTCGCCCGCGCCGGGGATGTACTTGCTGATCAGCGCCTTGCCGTCGAGGATCACGTACATCTCGGCCCCCTCGTCCCCTTCCTGGAAGAGAGAGGCGCCGGCGGCGAAGCGCTCTTCCTTGGAGAAGGTGGCCAGCGTCATCAGCTCGCGCCTTGACAAGCCCTGCTCGCGGAAGAGGCGGATCTTGTCGCTGGACTCAACCTTGACCGCCGAGCCGGTCATGCCGGAGCGCTGCTTGCGCAAGCGCAGGAAATTCTCGGGCAGAGCGTCCGCGGAAAAGAAGCTCTTGAGCTGGTCGTTGGTGGCGCGGAGCTTATTGGCCAGGCTGTGCCAGAAGCTCCAGTAGAGTTGGACTCCGAGGTCGGGGTTGGCCTCGATGAGGCCATCGAGCGCCGCGGCTTCGATACGCAAGAGGTGGCACGGCTGCAAGGCGATCACGTCGGAGGAGCGTTCTTGCCTGGTGATGTAGCTCCCCTCGCCGAACAGGCTTCCCGGCTCGATCTTGCCGAGGCTGAAGGTGCCATAGCCCGTCGTGCGCTGCACCAGGATCTCGCCGCCCTCGACCAGGTAGAGGTCGCGGCCCCGCCCCTGGTGGGCGATGATCAGCGAGCCGCTCTCGTGGACCTCCTCGCGGACGGCCTGGGTGATGGCGAAGATTTGCTGGTCGGTGAGGTGCGACCAGAGCTTCTGGCGGCGCAGGCGCGCCGCGAGCTGGATCTGCCCGCCCACCGCTTCGCGCTCGGCCGGCGTGGCCAGCACGCTTGCCACCGCCAGGCCGCCCTGCTCGAGAAACCGTTCGCGATGCCACTGCAGGCGGTCGAAGGCGGTGTGCACGTGCTCCTGGCGCTCATGGAAGACCTGGGCCAGCTCGCGGCTGCCCCAGCCGAGGATCTGCTTGAGCGTCTGGATGCGCCGCCGCAGCCGGCGGCTCCCTTCCTCATCTCCCTCGTTGACCAGCAGAAAGGCGTGCACCGTGGCGGCGAGCGCCGCCTCGAATTGCTTGCGTTCGTACTCGGCGCGCCCGAGGCTCTCGGCGATCTCGCGGTCGAAGGGGTTGAGGCGTAGCGCCCGGCCGAGCTCCGCGGCGGCTCCGTCGAAGTCCTTGCGGCGGAACAGCAGGCGCCCGTGCAGCTTGTGGTCGGCCGGATTGGCCAGCTGCTTGGCCTTGGCCATTTCCACGCATTCGATCGCCCGCGAGTTCTCGCCGCGCTCGGCATAGAGGTGGGCCAGGCCGAGGAAGTGGGCGCCGTCGATGGCATTGCGCCGGAATCCCTCGCGCAGCATGTCGCGCAGGCTGCGGACGCCACCTCCTCCTTGTTGTTGCTGTTGCTTGCGGACTTCAGCGAGGGCCAGCTTGACGCTCAAGCTCTGACTGTCCAGGCGCAGCGCCACCTGCAACAGCTCGGCCGCCTCTTCGTATTTCCCCGACTCGGCGAGCCGCCTCGCCAGGTCGGACAGCTCGTCGACTTCCTGCTCGGCTTTCCGCTGATCGCTCATGGCAGCAACCCAGGCCCGCGCTCTCTCACCGGCCGCCGGTGAGACTCTCCGGGACTTTGACAAACGGTCACCGAGTCTAGCACGCGGGCTCCATCTTGAAGCCAGCGGTCCTTTTATGTAGATTTGGCGATGTTGAAAGACCCTACTCCTTCCTCTGCCCGCTCCGGAAGTCCTGCCTCCCCGGGCTTCGCGCCTGGGGTGCCTGTCAGGGGTCCGGGAGAGATGCCGGAAGCCGTGCGCAAGGGCATCGACGCCTGCCGGCGCGGCAACTGGCAAGTAGGGTTGCCCGCCCTGGCCCAGGCCGCCGAGAAGGATCCGCGCGGACGTGCCCTGCCGGGGTTGGTTTTTTCTTATCTTGGCTACGGGATCGCCCTGCGCGAGCATCGCGTGCAAGACGGGCTGAAGCTCTGCCAGCACGCGGTCAAGCTGGAGTTCTATCAGGCCGAGAACTACCTCAACCTGGCGCGCACCCTGCTGCTCTCCGGCAATCGGCGCGCCGCGGTGCGCGCACTCGAGGATGGCTTGCAGATCGAGCCTGACAACCGCGAGCTGCTGGACCTGCAGGGCGAGATGGGCACGCGGCGCGCCCCCGTGCTCCCGTTCCTGTCACGCTCCAACCCGGTCAACCTCCTGCTCGGCAGGCTCCGCCACCTGCTCACCGGGTAGGAACCCGGCCCGGGACATCAAGGTCGCTAGGGCGCGGCGCCCGGCGCCGGCGTGCCCCCGGCTTGCTGCTGGGCGGGACCTTGCTTCATGTCCTCGAAGACGATGCCGAGCTTCTCGGCGCCGTTGTTGCGGCAGATATCCATGAACGCGGCTACCTTGTCGTAGGGCAGCTCGCCGTCGGCGGCAAAGAAGATCACCTTGTTCTGCCGTCCCTGGAGCGCCTGTCGCAGGCGGCCGGGGAACTCGTTCATGTCGAACGGCTGCTTGTTGATGTAGGCCCTGCCGTCGGCCTCCAGGCGCACGATGACCTGGTCGGGGTCCGGCGTGGGGTTCTGGGTCTGCACCTTGGGAGGCACCTGCACCGGGTAGCCCATCTGCAGCAGGGGGACGGCCACCATGAAAATGATCAGGAGCACCAGCACCACGTCGACCAGGGGCGTGATGTTGATATCGCTCTTGACTCCACCCGCACCGCCTTCGACGTTCATTGCCATGGCTCAACTCCTTTGCTTCGCGCCAGGGGATCCCGCGCCGGACTACCGGACTAGGTAGTCCCTCCGCTCTTGTATTTCTCGGTGACCAGGCCGACGTGGCTGAAGCCGGCTTCGTTGAGCAGGCGCATGACCTCGCGCACCCGCTTGTACTTGAGCCGGCGGTCGCCCTTGATCACCACGTTCTTGTCCGGAGTCTGGTCGTGGACGTCCTTGAGGGCGGCCGCCAGGCGGTCGTCCGGCACCCAGTTCTGGCTGACGAACACGCTGCCGTCCTGCTTGATCGAGACGCTCAGCTCCTTGCTCCCCTCCGGCATCTTGTCGGGCTGCTTGGTCTCGGGCAGAGCGACGTCGATGCCTTTCTGCAGCATCGGCGTGATCACCATGAAGATGATCAGCAGCACCAGGCAGACGTCCACCAGCGGAGTCACGTTGATCTGGCTGTTGATCTGCGGGACGAGCTTGGGCTTAACGTGCTTGGGCAACATTGCGGCCCCTCTGCTTCTTCATGAAGAAATCGACCAGCTCGGACGCGGAGTTCGACATCTCGACCTGCAGCCGCTCGAGCTGCCCGGTGAAGTAGTTGTACATCCAGGCGGCCGGGATGGCGACGCCGAGGCCGAAGGCGGTCGACACCAGCGCCTCGGCGATACCCGCCGAGACCACGCCGATGCCGCCCGAGCCGCTGAGCGCCATGCCGGTGAAGGCCTTGATGATGCCGATGACGGTGCCGAACAGGCCGATGAAGGGGGTGAGCGTGGCGATGGTCGCCAGGCCGCCGATGCCGCGCCGGAAGTCGGAGGCGGTCAGCAGCGAGGCGCGCTCGACGGCGCGCGAGGCGGCCTCGACGATCTCGATCTCGGTCAGCGGGCTGCTCCCGCTCTCGTACTTGTACGCCTGCATGCCGGCGGCGACGACGCGGGCGATGTGGCTCTGCGGGTACTTCATCGCCGCGTCGATGGCGCCGTCCGGATTGTCGCGCCTGATGAAATCGGTGAACAGCCTTGCGAACTCGAGGGACTGGCGCTTGGCCTTGCGGAAGAGGATGAGCCTCTCCACGCAGACGTAAAGCGACCAGACCGAGAGCACGACCAGGAGGACGACCACGAACTTGTTGATGATGGTCATGTCCTGCCAGATAGTTACTAGACTTAGGCCGCCCATTCGCTTCTCCTTATCATTGTCTTGATCAATCGTAGTCAATCGTAGCCAGGCGTGCTACTGCACCTGGAAATTCACCGTCAGCGTGTAGTACACCTTCACTGGCTTGCCCTGGAGCATTGCCGGCTTGAACTTCCACTTCTCCACGGCTTCGATGGCGGCCTTGTCGAGCCCCATCGGCATCCCCTTCATGAGGCGCGCGTCGACGACGTTGCCGCGCTCGTCGATGATGGCCTCGACGATGACGACTCCCTGCAGCCTCGCCTTGCGCGCCATCTCGGTGTAGACCGGCGGCGGCGCGTAGATCTTCTCCGGCTTGGAGACGGCTCCTCCGACGCGCAGCGGCGCCTCGTCCACCACCCCGCCGGGCACGCCGCCGGGAATGCCTCCCGGCACCCCGCCGGCAACGCCGCCCGGCACCCCGCCCTCGACGCCGCCCACGACGCCGGTGTCGGGAGGCGTCTCGACCTTCTCGGGGATCTTCTCGGGTATGACCACCGGCTGCACCGGCTCGGTCGGCCGGACGACCGGCACCTCCTTGGGCACGACCTTGGGCGCTGCCGGCGGCGGTGGCGGCGGCGGCGGAGGAGGCGGCGGAGGCGGCGGCGGCGCGGCGTTGAGGAACACCACGTTGATCGGCGGCTCCGGAACCGCGGGAACGTTCCAGTACTGGGCGAACAGCAAGGCGCCGGCCGCCACCAGGTGGATGACGATGGCGGTGGGCAGCACCACCCACTTGATGCCGCGGCTCCAGCGTCCCTTGTCGAGATCGATCAGAGAGTTTTCAAACATCGTCTCACCTATTTCCCCTTGGCGGGAGGTGCGGGAGGCTGCGCCTTCTTGCGCAGATCGAGGCCCTTCTGCAACCACTCCTGGGCCTTGTTGATGTCCGCCAACCGCGCGTTGCCGTCGGTCTCGAGCTTCGACTTCTCGCGTAAGAGCAGGCCGTAGTAGAACATGGCGTCGTAGTAGTCGGGTTTGAGCTCGACCGCCTTCTGGATGTCGTTGAGGCCCAGGTCGACGAGCTTGGCCCGTGTGGCGGCGTCGATCAGAGCGTTGTTGTAGACCTTGGCCCAGGCCGCCACGGCGATGGTATAGAGCGCTTCGGGCTGCTCCTGGCGGAGCATGCTGAGGGCCAGGTTGGTCGCCTCGTCGAGCTTGCCGGCCTGGATGAGCACGTTCCCGCGGATCTTGTCGTACTTCGCCTTGTTCTCCGGGTGCGCCTGCTCCAGCTTGGTCACGTAGGCGTTGGCCTTGTCGTACTGCTTGGTGTTGACGTAGGTCGACAGCAGGTAGTCCTGGACCTTGGTGTCCTCGGGGTTCTCGGCCAGGTAGTTCTCGAAGCCCTTGATCGCGGTCTGGCCGTAAGAGATGTTCTTCGGGCTGTCGTCACCCGGGCGGTACAGGGCGAGGGCGGTCAGTCCCACCGAGCGCCAGGCGAAGGTGTCCGCAGGGTCCAGCTCGAGACCCTTCTGGAAATACTTGAGCGCCTGGCTGTACTGCTCCTGCGCGTAGAGCGCGTTGCCCTTCTTCAGCTCGACGCGGGCCTGCAGCCTCTGGCAGCCGGCCAGGGCCGGCAGGGCCAGGAGCGCCAGGGCAGGAAAGACCACGGATCTATGCATGGATTCACCTCTTCCCGATTAGAGGGCGCCGTCTCCGAATTGGTTCCGGGATCTGGAGGAAACTGGGGGACAGGAAAAGGTCTTGAACCCGGACGCGCAATGCTGCCGCCTTGCACCCCCCGCTCGCAAGCTTGGCGGGCCAGTTTACCCCGCGGTCCGCGGTTGTCAAGTGGGACTCCCCCCTTGCTCGGCGCGCGAGCTGACACTCGTCCTTTTGCCCTATCTTGCACCACCCATGCCAGATCTTACCAACCCGCCCACCGGCCATGGCGAGGCTCCGTCCGGCTCTGCTGGCAGACGCGAGCGAGGCGGAAGTCGGGTGTTCGGCACGAGTGGACCGGATCGTATCACCTCCGCATGGCTCCGCATGGCCCGCCGTTGCGCTCCCGGGGGCCCCGTGTCAGACTGCGGCCGCCTACCCGATCCCGAGCCGGCTGGCCGGGCTGGACAGCGGACGTGCTGCGCGGAATCTTCCAACCCAAGCCATTGCAGTCGATCCTCGCCTCGGCCGAGGCGTCCCAGACCTCGCTCAAGAGGGCCCTTGGGCCGGTCCAGCTCACCATGTTGGGGATCGGCGCCATCATCGGGGCCGGGATCTTTTCGACCGTCGGCACGGCCGCCGCCGGCGGCGCCGACCATCCGGGAGCCGGGCCGGCGCTGCTCATCTCCTTCATCCTCACCGCCGTCACCTGCGGCTTTGCCGCCCTGTGCTACGCCGAGTTCGCCTCGATGGTGCCGATCTCGGGCTCCGCCTACACCTACGCCTACGCCACCCTGGGCGAGCTCGTCGGCTGGATCATCGGCTGGGACCTGATCATCGAATACGCGGTGGGCAACGTAGCGGTCGCCATCTCCTGGTCCGGCTACTTCCAGGAGCTTCTGCGCGGCTTCGGCATCGTCTTCCCCGACTGGCTGGGCACCGACCTCCGGTCCGCCCTGCAAGCGGCGGCGCAGATGGCGCAGGCGCGGGCCGCGCACACCGATCCGGCCGCCCTCGGCGACGCCGTGCTGCAAGGCGTCCGGGCGCTCGCCACCGCGCCCCGGCTGCTCGGGGTGCCCCTGGTTTTCAACCTGCCCGCCTTCGTCATCGTGATGCTGGTCACCTGGGTGCTGGTGATCGGCATCCGCGAAAGCGCCTGGTTCAACACCTCGATGGTGGCGCTCAAGCTGGCCATCATCGTCTTCTTCGTCGCCTTCGGCTCCTTCTACGTCAAGCCGGCCAACTGGCGGCCGTTCGCCCCCAACGGCTGGACCGGCATCTTCTCGGCGGCGGCCATCATCTTCTTCGCCTACATCGGCTTCGATGCCGTGTCGACGGCGGCCGAGGAGACCCGCAACCCGAAGCGCGACATGCCGATCGCGATCATCTCAAGCCTGGTCGTCTGCACCCTGATCTATATCGCAGTCGCCCTGGTCCTGACCGGCTTGCTGCCGTCGCGGCAGCTAGGCACGGCCGAGCCGCTGGCCACGGCCTTCACCGGGCTGGGGATGAAATGGCCGGCCCTCGTCATCTCGCTCGGCGCGGTCTTTGCGACCACCTCGGTCCTCGTGGTGTTCCAGCTCGGCCAGCCGCGCATCTTCTTCTCCATGGCGCGCGACGGCCTGCTGCCGCAATGGGCGGCGAAGGTCCACCCGCGCTACCGCACGCCCCACATCACCACCATCCTCACCGGCGTCGCGGTCGCGGTCTTCGCCGGCCTGCTCAACATCAACGAGGTGGTGGAGCTGACCAACATCGGCACCCTCTTCGCCTTCCTGCTGGTGTGCATCGGCATCATCGTCCTGCGCTACAAGGACCCGGAGAGGCCGCGTCCGTTCCGCGTGCCCTTCGGCGCCTGGCCCCTCCCCTTGCTGGGCGGGCTCTCCTGCATCTTCCTGATGGTCTACCTGCCGCCCTCCTCGTGGTGGCGCTTCATCGGCTGGCTGGTCCTCGGCATGTCCATCTATCTCTCCTACGGCTACAGCCAGAGCCTCGTCGGCCGCGCCCTCGGCCGCCCCAACCGCACCCCCGCCTCCCTGCGCGCCGCCGCCCTCGGCTTCCTCCTCATCGCCGCCGGCCTCTTCACCATCCCCCACGACGCCAGCCTCCCGCACCTCATCGCCCAGGCCGCCCACACCGCCTCCCCCGACCACTCCCGCTCCCTCCTCGGCCTCACCCTGATCGGCGTCGGCCTCCTCCTCGCCACCGGCGGCCTCCTGGCCGACCGGCAGCGCGCGGCCTGAGACGACGCCGCCGGAGCCTCACGCGTGTCCGCCGAGCGGACGACCCGAGACTCCTACCAACCCGCTCACGGCAGCAGGGATCACCCCGATCACCCCCTTACCCCCGCCCAGGAGCTCGCTCGGCCTCCGAGGAGTCAGCACCTGCCGACCACGACGCCCGGTCCTCACCGCCGGCCGCCTCCCCCGGTCCGCGGGAGGCTTGTGCCGTACTACACTGACCCAGAGCCGATGCGCACTACGCCATCAAACCGCAGGGGACTCGGCGGGGAAGTGGCAGGACAACCCATCTCTCGGAACGACTTCCTCAGAGCCGGTCACCATGCCACCATGCTCTGCCAGGTCTGCGATCGACAGGACCGCAGTTGTATCGTCCCTGCTTATACGATAGCCTTTCTCTGCCATGACTGACCACCTCAGCAAGGCTGAGCGCAGCAGATTGATGTCTCGTATACACTCCGACGACACCACACCTGAACTCTACGTCCGCCGGATTCTTCACTCCGCCGGAGTCAGGTATCGACTCCATTGTCCCGAACTTCCCGGAAAGCCAGATCTCGTCATCGCAAGATTACGTTTTGCCGTCTTTGTCAACGGTTGTTTTTGGCATCAACATGGTTGCGGCCGTTCCTTCCAGCCTGCGACTAACACTGCCTATTGGACTATCAAATTCGCACGGACGCGGTCTCGCGGAGAGCAAACCCGCATCCTTCTCGAAGCCCAGGGCTGGAAGGTACATGTGCTCTGGGAATGTCAACTAGACACTGATGTCGAAGGCCTGTTGCGTGAGATAAGACATGTTAGCAGTGACCTTTGCCATTCTGTCTCGTAGAGATTCCCATTATGGCAACATCAATCGCTGCGATCGACCTCTTTGCTGGCGCCGGCGGCCTCAGCCTCGGAGCCGCTTCGGCAGGTCTCGATATAAAAGTTGCCATCGAAAACGACAAATGGGCGGCTCTAACCTACCAATACAATCACCGCACAACGGCCGTCATTACAGCAGACGTCAAAGAGGTGCCTTCCTCGCTTCTACGCTCCGCCTTCAAAGGAAGCTCGGCCACAGTCCTATTCGGCGGACCTCCCTGTCGCGGATTCTCTTGTTCCAATCAACGAACCCGCAATAAAACTAATCCCGTCAACTGGCTATTCATGGAGTTTCTGCGCATTGTCGCCGATTTGCGTCCAGACTGGGTAGTCTTCGAGAATGTCAAGGGTCTGAGGGAAACCGCAAACGGTTTCTTTCTCCAAGCGGTCTCGGACAAGCTTGACCGGCTCGGCTACCGCCTCACCTTCAACATACTCAATGCCTCGAATTTTGGGGTTCCTCAGCATCGAGAGCGCTTCTTCCTCGTAGGTTCAAGGCATAAGCTGACAATTTCATTTGCCGACGAGACTCCTGTCGACAGAGTGACGGTCAGAGAGGCTCTATCCGATCTACCGCGCCTTCAGAATGGAGCGTCCACGAATTGGGTGCCCTACCGCCGGGCCGCAAACTCGGAATATGCGCTGCTGCTACGGAAGAACCTAGCGTCGTCGCCCAATCACTTAGTCACTCGCAATGGACCGATAATACTAGAACGCTTTCGCCACGTCCCGTCTGGAGGCAACTGGGAGGCGATACCCCGTTCGCTATTGGCAAACTATCATTCTTTCGACTGTCATACAGGCCTTTATCATCGACTTGATGCCTCGCAACCCTCGATTGTGATAGGTAACTATCGCAAAAATATGCTTATCCACCCAAGAGAACAGCGAGGTCTCTCCGTTCGAGAGGCTGCTAGACTTCAGTCCTTTCCGGATGACTACGAGTTCAAGGGTTCCATAGGATTCCAGCAGCAACAGGTAGGAAACGCAGTTCCGCCGAAGCTTGCTGCGGAGGTCTTCGCGCGATTGGCTCAGTTGACGATCTGATCCAAGCATGAGATCACCATGATTCAAGACTCCGAACTCACAGAACTGGAGCACTGGTTGTCTCAACAGAGTAGCAGCGAGTTTCCAGGCTACGGCAGAGTCGACTACTGGCTCCGCTACCAAACTGTGGCTGAGTATCTCAACCGAGAGGTACACCCGCACGTCGAGAAGGGAGCGCTCGTACGAGGAGATGGTTACCTTACCGACCACGGACCTGACCATGTTCGCACGATCTTTCGTCGCGCCGCGACACTAATAAGGATTGAGGAGCTGAACCCATACGAGGTTTATCTCTTTCTGATGGCAGCTCATTTTCATGACATTGGCAACATTCTCGGACGAAAGGAGCACGGCTCACATATCAACACAGTCATGGCCAAATTCGCGGATCTCCTAGGTGACGACACTGTAGAACTTCGTGCTATTACCCGCATAGCGCAGGCTCACACGGGGAATGCAGTCACCGGTGAAGACAGCATTAGCCGCCTCACCTCCGAGGAGGAGATTCTGCACTTCGCGGTTCGCCCGCAGGCGCTTGCGGCGCTACTCCGCTTCGCCGATGAACTCGCCGACGACAGTCAGCGCGCCGCACGCTTTTCCCTGAAGCTGGGAATAATTCCGCAGAAGAGTGAGGTTTACCATCAGTACGCGAGGAGTCTTCAATCTGTCAGAGCATATTCTGACACTAGAACTATCAGCCTAAGCTTCAATTTCACTCGCTCCGAGGCACGCAAGAAGTTCGGCAAAGGGCGGCGAAAGGTATTTTTGCTAGATGAGATCTACGATCGCTCCATCAAGCTTCACCGCGAACGCATCTATTGCATGCGCTTCTTGGTTCCATTGGCCTTGTTCGATGCAATAAAGGTGACCATCGAAATCTATCCAAGCGACAGGCACCCCATGCGTGAACTAGAAATTGGTTATCGACTTCAGGAGACTGGCTACCCTTTGCCTCCTGTCGGTATCCGGGAGCTCTGTCCAGAAATAAGGTGGGCTGGCAGTACTCTCAAAGAACATTTCGATGGAGACTCATGAAATGGAGAAAGCTACCGATAGTCGAAATCCTTTCGCTGTCAGGACCCCTGAGGATCTCAGCGCCAATGAGACTCTGGGCCTTTTTGTCGATGTGTTCACAGACTTCTTCAAAATCCGTGAGCCTGGTCACACGATCCTCAACGGAGCAAGAGGAACTGGCAAAAGTATGATGTTTCGATATCTTCAACCAGACTGCCAGAGGATGCTTAGACACGCCGCACTTAGCCAACTTCCCTACCTAGGAGTTCTTGTTTCTGTTAAGAATACCTACCCTAACATAACAGAATTGCAGCGCCTTGTAGATTCCTATGCAAACGCGCTCCTCAACGAGCACTTTCTTGCAATGTTTGTGGCCTGTCGGCTTTTCGTTACCTTGGCGCAGAATATCGGGCACCTTTCCGCGATGGAGAGACGCGAACTACTTACATTCTATCGACGCGGCTTTCTTGGCCGCCTTAGGCGGGCAGGTGCTACAAACTTGCGTGACGGACTTCCAGAGAGGGCATCGTCGGTTGATATTTTAAAGACTATGGCAACCTGCTGCGACGAACTCTATAACGACGTAGTCGTATATCTCAAGAATCTCTCATTTCAAGCGAAGCTATTGCCCTACACAGGAGCGCTGTGTGGCTACCTCGATCTTCTCGTTCCTCTCGTTGAAGATTTACGATCACTTTCATTTATTCCCCATGGCCCTGTTTACCTCTTGGTTGACGACGGAGATTATCTGAATGAAATTCAGACTCGCATTTTGAACTCGTGGATTTCCACGAGGACCAGCGCCTCTATTAGTATTAAGGTTTCAACCGCATTAAATTACAAGAGCTTCTATACTCTATCCAGACAGAGAATCGATAGCCCACATGACTATTCGGAGGTCAATATGAACGATATTTACACGTCATCAAAGGGAAAGTATCTTGGCCGGGTCGAGGAGATTGTAAGGAAGCGTCTTGAGTTATCTGGAATAGAAAGGACTCCGCGGGACTTCTTTCCCCCTGACGAAGCTCAGGAGGATGAGATCAACCGGATCGGCGCGGAGATCAAAGCGGCGTGGAAGAGCGAGGGCCGAGGACACCGTCCCAGCGATGATGTAGTTCGATATGCACGGCCTAAGTATATTGCTGGCTTGAAGGGCACCCGAAAAGCGGGCAGCAGTTACAGCTATGCTGGGTTTGAGCAACTTGTTCACGTGTCATCAGGTGTTGTAAGGTTCTTCCTCGACGCGGCCGCCCTTATGTATAGTGAGGAAGTTGCTAGATCGCAGACCAATCATATTATTGCCATAAGGCCAACGATACAAGACCAGGTACTCCGTCAGCAATCTGAAGAACTCATGTTCGGCGAGCTAGATAAGATGTTTAGTGACCAGAGCGCAGCGGGTTCTTTTGCAGCCGGCCATGGTTCCGACGATCTTAAATGGAAGCTGCATAATCTACTTAAGCTTCTCGGCGGTATATTCCATCAGAAGCTAATCTCGAACGATTCAGAACGCCGGGTCTTCTCTGTTGCGCTCTCGGATGAGCCCGACAGCGAACTAAGATCCCTTTTTCGACTTGGGGTGCGGTTCGGATATTTTCAGGAGACTACGATAGGAAACAAAGACGGGACAGGTCGTACTCCTCTCTACGTTCTCACAAGGCGATTGGCTCCTTATTTCTTTTTGGATCCTACCGGATTTGCCGGCTACCTTTTCGTTACTAGCGACAAACTTCGCGAGGGCCTCGCCAATCCGGATCAGGCATTGAGACGAATCAAGAAAGCGGGAGTTGGAAAGGTCTTCGACGAGGGTCAGTTGCATCTTTTTGAGTAGAGTGGAGGTTCCCATGTTGCTTCGCAGAGTAGGAATTGAGAACATCGCCAATCTTGTCGGACATGGGGGGCACTTCGTGTGCTCAGCAAGCTTCGAAAAGCGGTCGTTGACAATTCCATTGCAATTCGCTGCGGATGTATTTGACAGCGTAGTGATATGTGAGAACATTAACCATGCGGAGCTCCATCAAGGTCATGGTGCTACTTTGAGGGATCACTTTGGGGCAAACTGCAGGATGGCGTGGTTGAACACTGACAACCCGTTAGAAACTGGTGATTCCTTGTTCGGGGGGATAGCGGATCTAGCTCGCGATTCCTCGCAGCGGATTGTGGTTGATATTTCGACCTTTACGCACGAGTCACTTTTGATGCTGTTGCGCGTTTTGTATATTACTAGACAATGTGTTAATGTGACATTACTGTATAGCAAGGCGACCGAGTATTCGATAGGAGACAGGCCGGAGAACAAATGGCTGAGCAAGGGAGTAGGAGAGATACGGTCGGTTTTGGGTTTTCCGGGCAGGGTCTATCCATCAAGAGCTTTGCACCTGATTGTCTTGGTCGGCCTAGAATACCAGAGAACGATTGATATCGTTGGAAGGTATGAGCCGACTGAGATTTCATTGGGGTACGGCCGGACAGGCGACCTTCCTAGTACGGATGATATCGGCCACCACGGATTTTGGAAGGTTCATGCTATTTACGAGGGGGCGAGAGAGTTCACATTTTCACCTCTAGACCCAATTGCGGCGAGGCGCAAAATTAGTGATCAAGTGAAGAGGACTGACGGATATAATGTTATTGTCGCTCCTATGAATACGAAACTATCGACTATCGCGGCTGGTCTTGTGGCCTGCGAGAACGATAATGTCCAGCTCTGTTATGCGAAAGCACTTGTCTATAATTACCATAACTACTCGCGGCCGGGCGAGGAGGTTTTCGTGGTCGAGCTGGAAGGCGAAGATCGAGACAACCTTTGAGGGATACACGAGCCTTGGCATTTCCCGACACCCGGTCTATGCCCTTCGTCGTCGCGCACCGCGATCTTCAGCCCCGCGCCCCGGCAGTACACCTCGAGCTCTCGCCTTCCAAGGTTTTGTCAACGAGGTGGTTGAGCATCGACAGGCTGGCGGCTACGAACTTTCAGGTGATTCGCGATCGTCTCGGACTCAAGGCAGGAGCCCAGTTCGTAGTCGTGGGGGGGACCGTGACGTCGTCATCCTCAAGGCCATCGCGCCGCCTGTCATGGATGAGTTCAACGATCTGGTGCGGCGTGCCAGGAACTCGGCGCGCCAAGCCCGGCATGAAGCCGGCGGATGTACGGAGGGCTGTCAAGCAGGCTCGAGCGGAGCGGTGAGGGTCTTCCTCCTCAACGCCGGAGGGTGGGGAGGTGAGGGTGGGGGTTCTCCCGTTCGGACTGCGCAGAGGGTCCGCCGGATCGCGGGAGTCAGAGCAGGTGCCCCGTCCCCCACCGCACCCTGTTCACTCCCGCGACCCGACCCGTATGTCCGTCGCAATCGTAGAGAAGACCCTCACCCGCGCGTCTCGGGAGTGGTTCAGCCGTCCCGAAGATGAGCGCTACCTCTCCCTCGACGATCTCTACCAGGCCCGCCAGGGGGTCTGTCGCTTTTCCGGTGCACAATGTGTATCCTCAAGTGGATGAAGGGCGAAGGGTACGTATCGCAGCGGGATGGCGGCTACTGGGTGAACGACACGAGAGTGTCGCTTGACTCGATTGTTTATGCTTTCCTGAACGGTCAGACGGCGGAGAGTATCGCGCAGTCATTCCCTCTGCTGACCCTTGAGCAAGTCTATGGCGCGATCGCCTTCTACCTCGCGCACCGCGCCGAGATAGATGCCTATCTTCATGAGGGACGGCTCGATTACGAGCGCCTCATGGAGGCCAATCGCCGCGCTGACCCCGCGTTCTACCAGAAGCTCATCGACGCACGACAGCGCCAGCCGTGAGCATCCGCTTCCAGGCGGATGCTGACCTCAACCTTGCGATCGTCCTGGCCCTGACCCGCCAGGAGCCAGGTGTCGACTTCCGTACCGCCTTCGATGCAGGCTTCGCCGGTCTTCGGGACGACCAGGTACTGGCTGCCGTTGCCAAGACAGGCAGGGTGCTGGTCAGCCATGACCGCAAGACGATGCCCATGCACTTTGCGGAGTTCGTACAGGGCGGCCAAAGCGCCGGTGTAGTGCTGGTCCCTCAGCACATGCCCGTGTCGGACGCTGCAGAGTGGCTTCTTCTCATCTGGGCGACGATGGAAGCGGAGGAGGGGGTGAATCGGATCTCGTTCCTGCCTCTGTGAGCCCAGCCGGCCAGGGGAGCCGAGGGTGGGGGGACGATGCGGATGAGGCCAGGCTCCCCGCACCGAGGGTTGCCCGAACCTGCCGACCATGCCGGTCCGAAGCGCCGGCCCCCCCCTACCGGCCGGCTTCCCCTCCCCCTCGGTCGGCGGCTGCCCGAGGACGAAAAGGGTCCCGTCGTTCTCGGCGTAGATCTTGCCGTCCGGTCCGATAGCCAGCGGCGTGTAGGCGGCGCCCACCGCAAGCCGCAAGAAGACCTTGTCGCGCACACCCTCGCCCTGATCGATGGCGTAGAGGTTGCCGTCCTCGCTGCCGGCGTAGACCACGCCGCGGCCGTCGATTGCGGGAGCGTTGATGCACCAGTCGAAGCCGTGGGGGTGGTCGGACATGCACGAGAGGTGGCCGTCCGGGTCGCGGCGGCAGGAGAGCGCGTTGGCGCTCTGGTATTGCCACTCGGGGACCAGGTCCTTGCGGAGCTGCGTGATGAAGAAGGACTCGGGGTTGGAGGGATCGCTGGCCGTGCGGTCCGGCGGCCCGAAGAGACGAACCTTTGTCGGGACGGCCCGCCCGGAGAGGGACCGGCCGCCGGACGCGGTGTTCTCTCCGGCGGCACGGTCCGGACCCGATCAGTGGGTCAAGACGATCAAATGGAAGGGACGGTCGCTGTTGTTCCCGTTCGTGTCGTGGGTGTCCACCCAGACGGCGTGATTGTTGGCATTCGGTGAGCCGAGGAGCTCGAACGGGAGATAGGACTGCCCGTCCGTGCAGCAGCGGGTGGCCACGCCGATCTGGCCGGTAGGCGCCGTGCCGATGCTCGACGGCCCGAGGGTGGCCACGTAGACGCCTTTGCTAACGTCGGCGGTGAAGACGATCGCGTACTGGCCTGTGCCCAGCTTCACCGTGCGCACGACGTTGCGGCCACGGGCCAGGGAGCCGTCGCTCTCGATCACCGCCCAGTACTCGCGGGGGCAACAGCCCTCCACGCCGAACTTCGCGGGGTCCGGCTGCGCCGCGGCGCCCGTGGGAAGGGTGCGAGCGGCCTTGAAGGCGCGTTCGTCAGGGGCGTTGGCGAAGGCCGGCTGGGCGGCCGGGATCTTTTCGGTGTCAGCCATGGTCGATTCCTTTCGTCGCGAACGAGCCCGGCGGCATAGTGCCTCCGCCTGTTCGCTTACGGACAAGGTAGGCGCCAGATTTGCTATCTTTGTTACATACTGGTTGAAGCAATCACGACCGCACATCGAGGCGAGGGCTCGGCGTCCTGGAGTGCATCGTTGGTCGGTGCGGTGAGGCCTCTTCCCCTAACGCCGGGTGGGTGGGGAGCCGAGGTTGGGGGGTTTCTTACCCGTTCGGACCGCCCAGACGGTCCGCAGGGTCGCCGGGGGTCGTGAGCAGGTCGTGTTTGGCGGCGGCGCGGTCCACCACCATCGCCCCGATCTCAATCGCCCCCGAGCCGCCAGCCAAACGACCTGCTCACGACTCCCGGCGACCCGTCCGCGCCCCGCCCCTTGTCCGTCCGTCCTTTCCCCCCACCCCTCGGCTCGGGAGGGCGGTTATCCGAAGCGGCCGGTGATGTAGTCCTCGGTCTGCTTCTTGCTCGGCCGCGTGATCATCGTCTTGGTGTCGTTGAACTCCACGACCTCGCCCAGGTAGAGGAGCGCGATGTAGTCCGAGACCCGCGCCGCCTGCTGCAAGTTGTGCGTCACGATGACCACCGTGTACTCCTCGGCCAGCTCCTGGATCAGCTCTTCGATGGCGGCGGTCGAGATCGGGTCCAGCGCCGACGTGGGCTCGTCGAGCAGCAGCACCTCGGGCTTGACGGCGATGGCGCGGGCGATGCACAACCTCTGCTGCTGGCCCCCCGACAGGCTGCGCCCCGTCTGCCTGAGCTTGTCCTTGACCTCGTCCCACAGCGCCGCCTTGCGCAGCGCCCATTCCACGCACTCGTCCATCGCTGTCCCGCGCAGGTCCTCGTAGAGGCGCACGCCGAAAGCGATGTTGTCGTGGATCGACATCGGAAAGGGCGTCGGCGCCTGGAACACCATCCCCACCTTCTTGCGCAGCAAATTGACGTCGAGCTTGGGATCGAGGATGTTCTCGCCGTCCAGGATCACCTCTCCCGTCGCCCGTTGCTTGGGATACATCTGGTAGATGCGGTTGAAGGACCGCAGCAGCGTCGACTTGCCGCAACCCGAAGGGCCGATGAAAGCGGTCACCATGCGCGACGCGATGGTCATGTCGATGTCTTTGATGGCCCGGTGCTTGCCGTAATAGAAGTTGAGCTTGCGGACGAGGATCTTGGGCTCGAAAGCCGCCGCCGGGGGGCTCGCGTGGGCCACCTCGACGCGCGGCAGCAGCACCTCCTGGCGGACAGGCTCGCCGCCCTCGCCGCTCCCGCCTCCGCCCCTTCCCTCGCGCTCGGCTCTCTCCTCGGCCGCCGCCGGCGTCGGCTGCATGGTCATCGGCTCGGAGTCTCTGGGCGAAAAAGGCATGGGTCCGTCACCCCGCTTTCTGCTGGCGGAAGGCGATGCGCGCGACGATGTTGAGGACCAGGACGCTGAGCGTGATCAACAGCGCTCCGGCCCATGCCAGGTGCTGCCAGTCCGCATACGGGCTCATGGCGAACTGGAAGATGACCACCGGCAGGTTGGCGATCGGCCTGTTCATGTTGAGGTTCGAGAACTGGTTGTTGAGCGCGGTAAAGAGCAGCGGCGCCGTCTCTCCGCTCACCCGCGCCAGCGCCAGCAGGACCCCGGTCAGGATGCCCGGCCTGGCCGCGCGGTAGGCGATCGCGGCCACTACCTTCCACTGCGGCGCGCCCAGGGCGGCCGCCGCCTCCCGCAGGCTGGCCGGAACCAGCCGCAGCATGTCCTCGGTGGTGCGCACCACGATGGGAATGGCGATGATCGCCAGCGCCATCGCCCCGGCCCAGCCCGAGAAGTGCCCCATGCGCACCACCATCACGGTATAGATGAAGAGCCCGATGATGATCGACGGGGCGCTGAGCAGGATGTCGTTGATGAAGCGGGTCACGGCGGCGAACCATCCGGAGCGGCCGAACTCCGCCAGGTAGGTGCCGGCCAGGATGCCGACCGGTGTCGCCACCAGGATGGCGGCGGCGGTCATCAGGAGGCTGCCGGCGATGGCGTTCGACAGGCCGCCGTTGCTTCCCGGCGGCGGCGTCGGGTGGGTGAAGACCGCCCAGCGCAGGCTGCCCATCCCGCGCGCCGCCAGGGTCCACAGGATCCAGACCAGCCAGAACAGGCCCAGCCCCATGGTGGCCACCGACAGCCCGAGGGCCGCGAGGTTGGTCAGGCGGCGGCGCCGGTAACGGCCGAACATGCGCGCGAACCCGCCCCCGGGCAAGAGGCCGGAGGCTCCCCCGGCGAGCCCGGTGCCCGAGAGCGCGAGCCCGGCGGCGCGATCGTCGGGGCGCTCCCTCATGCCTGCTTCCCTTCCCGCCGCGCGAGCTGCAACAGCAGCAGCTTCGAGAACGCAAGAACCACGAACGTGATGATGAAGAGGATCAGCCCGAGGCTGATCAACGACGAGGTATAGGTCTCCCCGACCGCCTCGGTGAACTCGTTGGCGAGGTTCGAGGAGATGGTGTTGCCGGGGGCGAGCAGCGAGCCGTTGAGCTCGTGCGCGTTGCCGATGACGAAGGTCACCGCCATGGTTTCGCCGAGCGCCCGCCCCAGGCCGAGCATGATGCCGCCCGCCACGCCCGTCTTGGCGTAGGGCAGCACGATGTTCCACACCACTTCCCAGGTGGTCGCGCCGAGCGCGTAAGTGGACTCCTTGAGGACGGCCGGCACCGTCTCGAAGACGTCGCGCATCACCGCCGAGATGAACGGGATCACCATGATGGCGAGGATCAGCCCCGCCGGCAAGACTCCGATGCCCAGCGGCGGGCCCTGGAACAGCCTGCCGGCCAGCGGCACGCCGCCGAGGTGGTCGGTCAGCCAGGGCTCGACATGGTCGGAGAGCAGCGGCGCGAGCACGAAGAGCCCCCACATGCCGTAGATGATGCTGGGAATGGCGGCGAGCAGCTCGATGGCGGTCGACAGGGGGCGCTTCAGCCAGCGCGGGCAGAGCTCGGTGACGAACAGCGCGATGCCGAAGGAGACCGGGATGCCGAAGAGCATGGCGATGGCCGAGGTCGCCAGCGTGCCGTAGATCTGGACCAGGGCGCCGAAATGCTCGGTCACCGGGTTCCACTCCCGGCTGGTCAGGAAGCGGAGGCCGAACTTCTGGAGGGCCGGCAGGCTGCCCTGCAGCAGCGACAGCAGAATGGCCAGGAGGAGGACGAAGACGACCCCCGCGAAAGCGAGGGTCGTGCCGCGGAAGAGGCGGTCCTCCAGGGTGTGCCAGCGCGCCCGCGGGCGCGTATTCAGTGCGCGGTCCACACCGGTTTGCCGTTGGCCTTGATCGAGGTGCTCCAGTTCTGCTCGACCAGCTTGATGACCTTGTCCGGCATCGGCACATAGTCTAGCGCGGCCGCCAACTGGGCGCCGTTGTGGTAGGCCCAGTCGAAGAAGTCGAGCACCTGCTTGGCCTTGGCGGCATCGGCCTGCTCGCGATAGATCAGGATGAAGCTGGCGCCGGTGATCGGCCAGCTCTCGGCCCCCGGCTGGTTGGTCAGCAACAGGTAGAAGCCGGGCGCCTTGGCCCAATCGGCGTTGGCCGCCGCGGCCTGGAAGCTCTGGCTGCTCGGCTTCGCGAACTTGCCGGCCCGGTTCTTCAGCACCACGTAGGCGAGCTTGTTCTGCAGCGCATAGGCGTACTCCACGTAGCCGATCGCCCCCGGGAGACGGCTGGCATAGGAGGCGACCCCCTCGTTACCCTTGCCGCCGACCCCGACCGGCCAGGAGACCGAGGCCTCCTCGCCAACCTTCTGCTTCCACTCGGGGCTCACCTCGGACAGGTAGTGGGTGAAGATGAAGGTGGTCCCCGAGCCATCGGAGCGGTGCACCACCGAGATCGCCGCGTCGGGCAGCTTGACGCCCTTGTTGAGGGCGCGGATCTTCGGGTCGTTCCACTTCGCGACCTTGCCCAGGTAGATCTCTGCGAGAAGCGGGCCGTCGAGCTTGAGCTGGCCGGCTCCGACGCCCTTGACGTTGACCACAGGCACCACTCCCCCCATGATCATCGGGAACTGGATGAGCCCGCTCTCCCCGAGCTCCTTGGGCTCCAGCGGCTTGTCGCTGGCGCCGAAGTCGACCGTCTTCGCCTTGATCTGCTTGATGCCGCCGCCCGAGCCGATGGACTGGTAGTTGAGGCCGATGTCGGTCTTCGTCTTGTAGGCGTCGGCCCACTTGGCGTAGACCGGGTAGGGGAACGTCGCCCCCGCGCCCGTGATGTCCGCCGCGGCGGCCGGAGCCGCACCTCCCGCGGCCAGCGCCAGCAGCAGGCCGGCGAGGCCGAGAAACCCGGATCGCAGATACCTCATGAGAAATCTCCTTAGCAGTGGGTACTTGGTTTAGAAGCCGAGGTCAGAGGGCCGCCGGCGCTCCCCGCGCCGCGGGCCGTCTCGCGCGGGCATGCCGCGCCCGGTACGCCAACAAGTATCCGGTTCGCCTGTGGCAGCGATGTGAACAACTTTCGAACTCCGTGTGACCGCCGTGTGAACTGGGACACCGCTGACCGGCTGTCCGGGGCGACTTTGACCCGCGCCGGCCCTACGGATACGCTGGGCGGATACGCTGGCGCGGCGGTGGCTGGACACTAAGACGAAACTCCCGTCGCGAGAGGGAGGGGGCGTCCCCTTCCCCCCCGGCCACCGCCGGGCAGGGACCCGGCGGCGCAGAAGAATCGGGAAGGGGATCCGTGGGGGTTGCGGGGGGAGATCCGATAGATTGGAGGCCACCATCGCCAGTTAGCGAGCGCTGTTTCATACCTCGGGGTCGGCACAGCCGGTGGGGACTAGAATGTTCGACGACGAGATCTGCTTGTTGAGCGCGCGCGAGATGGCGGCGCAGATCCGGCTCGGGCGGCTCTCGGCGCGGCAAGCGGTGGAGGCGCACCTGGCGCGGGTCGAGCGGGTCAATCCGCGAGTCAACGCGATCGTGACGCTCGCCGCCGAGCGCGCGCTCGCCCAGGCGCGCGCGGCGGACGAGGAGCAGGCGCGCGGGAGGGCGCTGGGTCCGCTGCACGGGCTGCCCGTGGCGCACAAAGACCTCCAGGACACGGCCGGGGTGCGCACCACCTACGGCTCGCGCCTGTTCCAGGACTTCGTGCCCGCGCTGGATTCCTTCCTGGTCGAGCGGCTGAGGCAGGCCGGCGCGATCGCGCTCGGCAAGACCAATACGCCCGAGTTCGGGGCCGGGTCGCAGACCTTCAACGAGGTGTTCGGTGCGACGCGCAACCCCTACGACCTGGAGAAGACCTGCGGCGGGAGCAGCGGCGGGGCGGCGGTGGCGCTGGCCTGCGGGATGGTCGCCCTGGCCGACGGCAGCGACATGGGCGGATCGCTGCGCAATCCGGCGAGCTTCTGCAACGTGGTGGGGATGCGGCCGTCGCCGGGGTGGGCGCCGTGCTGGCCGGCGCTCTCGGGCTGGTCGACCCTGTCGGTGGAAGGGCCGATGGCGCGGACGGTCGCTGATGTGGCTCTCTTCCTCAGCGCGGTGGCGGGGCCGGAGTCGCGCTGGCCGATCTCGACCCGGGAGCGGGGCGAGCAGTTCGCCCAGCCCCTCGAGCGGGATTTCCGCGGCGCGCGTGTGGCGTGGTACCGCGACCTCGGCGGGCTGCCCTTCGATCCGCGCGTGCGCGCCGTGGTGGATGAGCAGAGGAAAGTCTTCGCCTCGCTCGGCTGCGAGGTCGAGGAGGCGGAGCCCGATTTCACCGGCGCCGACGAGGCCTTCCGATCGATCCGCGCGGCCCTCTTTCACATGGCCCTCGGAGCTCTGCCGGCGGAGCGGCTGAGGCTGGTCAAGCAGACCGTCGTGGAAGAGGTCGAGCGCGGCAGGCGGCTTGCTCCGGCCGATCTGGCACGCGCCGGGGTCCTGCGCACCGAGCTCTATTTCCGGCTTCGCGAGTTCTTTACCCGCTACGAATTCTTCGTCCTGCCGACCAGCCAGGTGCCGCCTTTCGCTCTCGATCGCCAGTGGGTCGCCGAGGTCGACGGAGTGCCCATGGAAAGCTACATCGACTGGATGCGCTCCTGCTTCTATGTCTCGGCAACCGGCAGCCCCGCCCTTGCGGTCCCTGCCGGATTCACCGCCGAAGGCCTGCCGGTCGGGCTCCAGATCGTCGGCCGGCACACCGACAACCTGGGTGTCCTCCAGCTCGGCTTCGCCTTCGAGCAGGCCACCGCCGCCGGCCGCCGCCGCCCCGCCTGGACGTGACGGTTGGCCGCCCCGCCGGCCGCCCCACCCGCCCCACCCGATTGATGCGCGTAGGTGCCAGTCGCACCAAGTTCGTCGGAGAACTCCTACACGAACTTCGGGTTCAGTCTGATCGCGGCCGCCGGGGCGGATCGGCGAGACTTCGTCCATCAAGAGCCGGTTGCGGCAGAGCAGCCGGCCCGCGGATCGGGAGGAGGCTCTCATGTACGACCCAGCCGACACACTGGCAATCGAGCCCGGCGGTCACGAGGACGTCTTGACCTCGACCCGTGTCAGGCCGCGGCGCACGGCGGACCGCGTTCCGGCGTGGCTCGCGGGAGCTGCCGGGCGGCCCGGAACCGAGAGGCGCGTGCGGGACCGGGACCAGGGAGGGCGCGCGGAGGTGCGGCGGCAGGATCGCGAGATCGGCGTCTGGCAACATGACATTGCCAGCGCCACGACGACATGGAACCCCGGGCTCTACGCGCTGCTCGGCTGCCAGGGCAAGAAGCTGGAGCCTTCCGTCGAGACCCTCCTCGAGCGGATCCACCGCGACGACTTCGATCGGGCCGAGCGCTCGATCCTCGAGACGCTGCGCAGCGGCCTGCCCTGCGCCTACGAGGCGCGCCTGGAGCGTGCCGACGGGACGTTCGTACGGGTCGCCGCCCGGTCGCTGCTCCTGCGCGACGCCGCGGGGAGTCCCCGCGCGCTGATCGGCACGCTCGAGGACATGGCCGGCCGCGTCTCGCCCGCGGCCTTGCGGTTGAGCGAGGACCGCATCTACGCGCTCCTCGACGGCATGAAGAGCGCCTTGTTCACCGCCAACGAGCACGGGAGCCTCACCTATATCAACCCCGCGGTGAGCGGCATCTTCGGCTATAGCCGCGAAGAACTGTTCGGCAAGCACCTGTCCGTTCTGTTCCCCGGTTTCGCCCTCTCGGGAGCCGACGCTCCGGTGCGTGGCCGCCTCCTCGAGCTCGTCGGCCAGCGCCGCAACGAGGATCTCTTCCCCGTCGAGCTCTGGCTCTTCGACCTTCCCAACCCCGAATCCCACCACTTCGCCGGCTGCCTGCGTGACCTCACGACCCAGGCAGCCGGGTGACTCGGGAGTGCTACGGTCTTATTTCTGTTGGGTTTTCTTCAGCGAGTGGCGGACGTCCCGCCCTTCGACGTAGTAAATCACGTCCTCGGCGATGTTGGTGGCATGGTCGGCGATGCGCTCGAGGTTGCGTGAGATCAGCAGCAGGTGAAGGGCCCGCGTCACGGTCCTCGGGTCTTCGATCATGTAGGTCAGCAGCTCGCGGAAGATCTGCTTGTACAGCCCGTCGACCGGATCGTCGCTGGCCAGCACTTCGGTCGCCAGGGCGGCGTCGCGCTGCACGAAGGCATCGATGCTCCGGCGCACCATCGTCTGCACCAGCTCCGAGAGGTGGGGGAGGTCGATATAGGGTTTGAGCGGCGGTAGGTTGCCGAGCTGCTCGACCGACTGCGCGATGTTGACCGCCGAGTCGCCGATGCGCTCGAGGTCGTTGTTGATCTTCATCACCGCCACCAGGAAACGAAGATCGACCGCGGCGGGCTGCTTGCGCGCCAGCACGCTGTAGCAGAACTCGTCGATCTCGATCTCGAGCTGGTCGACCTCGAGGTCGTCGGCGATCACTTCCGCGCACAGGGCCAGGTCGCGGTCGAGCAGCGCCTTGGTCGCTTTCGCCACCATGCTCTCGACCAACCCCGCCATCCTGAGCAGCATCTGCCGGAGGCGGTCGAGGTCTTGGTCAAGGCGTCGTTCCATGAGAAGCCGGCTCCCCGTCGGTCAGTGCGCGATCTTACAGGCTCCCGCGCCGGGGCGAAAGCGGCCGGCGCGCCGCGCGACAGCCCCGATGTTACATCTTGCCGGCGGCCAGGTGACGATCGGCCTTCACCTCCTCGTCGGCCAGGGGCAGGCGGACGCGGAACACAGAGCCGCGGCCCATGCGGCTCTCGACCTCGACGCTGCCGCCGTGCGACTGCGCCACGTGCTTGACGATGGCCAGGCCGAGGCCGGTGCCGCCCTCTTCGCGCGCGCGCCCCTTGTCGACGCGGTAGAAGCGCTCGAAGATCCGCGCCAGCGCCTCCTGCGGAATGCCGATGCCGGTGTCGCTGACCTCGATCGTGCCCTGGGATCCGTCGCGGGCGAGGCGCAGCTCGACGCGGCCCCCGGAGCGGTTGTACTTGATGGCGTTGTCGAGCAGGTTGACCAGCAGGCGCTCGAGCCCGTCGGCGTCGCCCGGCACCGCCGGCATCGTCTCCTCGTGGAGCTCGATCTGGATGCCCTTCTCGCTCGCGGCGGCGGAGAGCAGCTCGACCGCGCGGCGGGCGAGCACCGCAAGGTCGACCGGGCCGCGCTCATCCGCGGGCGACACGCCTTCCAGGCGCGAGAGGGTCAAGAGGTCGTCGAGCAGGGCCTGCAGCCGCCCGCACTGGTAGATCAGGCGATCGGTGAAGCGGCGGGCAGTCGCCTCCTCTTCGAGCGCGCCATCGCGCAGCGTCTCGGCATAGCCGCGGATCGCTGCCAGCGGCGTCTTGAGCTCGTGCGAGACGTTGGCGACGAAGTCCCGCCGCATGTCGGCCACGCGGGTCAGCTCGGTGGTGTCGCGGGCCACGATGACCGCGCCGCGCTCTCCGGCCAGGGCGGCGGAGGCGAGCAGCAAGGTGCGCCGCTCGGGAATCCGGATCTCCAGCTGATCGCCTTGCGGCTCTCCCCCGACGATGGTGTCACGGATGATGCGCGCCAGCTCGGGGCGGCGAATCAGCTCGATCACCGGCCTGCCGCTGATCTCGTCGCCGAGGTCGAAGAGCCGGCGGAAGGCCGGGTTGGCGAGCAGGGCCCGGCCGTCGCTGCCGACCACCAGCACCCCTTCCGACATGCTGGAGAGAATTTCCTTGAGGTGGTCGCGCTCGTTGCGCACCGCGGCAAACTGCGCTTCGGCGGTCTCGGCCAGCCGGTTGAGGGCGCGCGCCAGGGCCGCCAGCTCTTCCTCGGCGGGCACCTCGACCCGCCGCGCCCGCCCGCTTGCCAGCTCGCCGGCGCCGCCGATCAACACGCCGAGAGGGCGGAAGAGCCGGCGGTCGAGCCACAGCGAGATGAGGAGGAACACCGCCGCGGCGGCGGCGATGGCGAGCGCCAGGGCCGCCGCCAGGCGCCCGCGCAGGACCTCGGGCAGCAGGAACCAGAGCGCGGCGCCGGCGGTCGCGACCGCGGCGAGCGCGGGCCACAGCGGCGTCAGCCGCAGCTTCGGTGGCAGGCCGAGCGGGCTCAATCGCTCAGGATCTCAGCCGATAGCCGACCCCGATGACGGTTTCGATGCGATCGGCCTCGGGACCGAGCTTGCGGCGCAGCCGGCGGATGTGGGTGTCGACGGTCCGGCTGTCGATGTCTTCGGCATAGCCCCAGACGTCGGAGAGCAGCTGGCCGCGCGTCTGCACGCGCCCGGCGCGCTCGATCAGCAGCCGCAGCAGGCGGAACTCGGTCGCCGTCAGCGGCACCTCCTTGGCGCGCACGCGCAGCTGGTGGCCGGAGACGTCGAGCTCGATCCCGCCGATCTCCAGGCGCTCGGACGAGATCTCTTCCTGCTGGAAGCGGCGCAGCACCGCCTTGACGCGCAGCACCACCTCGCGCGGGCTGAATGGCTTGGTGATGTAGTCGTCGGCGCCGAGCTCCAGCCCGACGATGCGGTCGACCTCTTCGCCGCGGGCGGTCAACATGACGATCGGCAGCCGCCTCGTGGCGGCGTCGCGCTTGAGCATGCGAGTCAGCTCGAGGCCGTCGACGCCCGGCAGCATCAGGTCGAGGAGGATCAGGTCGGGATCCTCTTTGCGGACCGCTTCGAGACCGGCGTCGCCGCACCGCGCGGTTTCGACATCGAAGCCCTCTTTTTCAAGATTGTATTGTAGGACCTCGGCGATGTCGGGCTCGTCTTCGATGATCAGCACCTTTTCTCTGGCCATGGTCACTAGGCTAGCACGCCGTCTTCCACAGACCCGCTAGGAAAAGCTGTGGAAAAGGGGCCAGAAAAGCCGCGCAAACCCGCTTTCTCGGCCTCTTTCCACTCTTTGAACATGCCTCTGTGCAATCGTCGTAACTATCTGAAAACAAAAGCCATTCATGGAAGCGCCCAGGTTCCGGCGCATTGCCGCCGCGGGGAGCGTTGCAAGATTTCCACAGCTCGCGGTGTCAACGCCCGGTGAAACCTGTGTTAACTCTTTGTGACGGAGGGATTTAGCCCAAGCGCGGGCGAAGCGCGGGTAGGGACCCGCGCGCCCAAATGAAGACCGCGCGCCCGATTAAGACCGCCGGCGGTTACCCCGACGAGGCGACCTCGAGCCCCTGGCGCAACGCCAGCTTCTGGCCGAAGACCTTGGCGAAGTAGCCGGCGTGCTCGCGCGCGTCGGCCAGCTCGAGCTCGACGTCATAGCGCGACATGACCTCGATGGTGACGCGCCCGGAGCGGATCGCGGCGTAGACCTCTTCGACCCGCGAGGCATGGGTGCGGTCCAGGGCGTCGGCGATGCGCAGCAGCACGGCGAGCTGGCGGATGGTTCTCTGCTGCCAGGGCCGCAGAGTCGCCATCGTGGGGTGGCGGCGCTTGGGCTTGGCGCCGCGGTGGTAGCGGGCGACGTGGGCCACGATCTCGACCTCGCGCTGGTCGAAGGCGTCGAGCGTCGCATTGGCGATCAGGTAGTAGGCATGCTTGTGATGGCTGCGGTACTGGATCGAGTAGCCGATGTCGTGCAGCAGCGCGGCATACTCCAGCCACTCGCGCTCGCGGCCTCCCAGCCCGTGCACCGAGGCGGTGAGGTCGAACAGGCGCACCGCCAGCCGCGCCGTCTGCGTGCTGTGGCGCAGGACGGTGTCGGCGCGCTGCGCGAGCTGCATGACCTCGCGGCGCCTCAGGTCCTCGGGCTCACGCGCGGCCGGGATCGGCTGTCCGAGCGCCTCGAGCACCAGCCCTTCGCGCAGCGCGCGGTCGCTGACCTGGAAGCGGTCGACGCCGGCGTGGTCGACCAGCTCCTGCAGAAGGATGAGGCCGGCCAGCAGGCTGTCCGAGCGCGGTCCCCCCACCGGCGGCAGGGCAGCCAGCTCGCGCCGCTTCAGGCCGCGCACGCGCTGGAGAACCTGGGCCAGGTCCCTGGCGCGCACCTCGCGCAGCCCGCCGCCGCCCGTCTCGGGCCGTCCGGCGTAAAGATCCACCAGGTCGGCGCAGCAGACCGCCGTGCCGGAGGTGGCCACCAGGCGGGTCACCGCGGCGCGCGGCAGGCCCGCGTCGAGGCGCTCGACGATGCGGCGCCGCAGGCGCTCGATCGCCGCCGGCTTCGGTGGATCGCCGCGCAGCTCCACGGCGCAGCGCAGCGAGCCGAGCGGCAGGCTGGTGACGCGTCCGACCTCGCCGGCCCGGGTGGCGATCCATTCGGTGCTGCCGCCGCCCACGTCGACGATGGCCGCGGGACCCTCTCCCAGGTCGACGACCTCGCGCACCGCGCGGTAGATGAGGCGGCCTTCCTCGATGCCGGAGAGCAGCTGCACGCCCAGGCCGGTCTGCGCCTTGACGCGCGCCAGGAACTCTTTGCCGTTGGCCGCCTCGCGCACCGCGCTGGTCGCCACCGCCACCACCCGGTCGGCGCCCTTGTGCGCGGCGAGCGTGGTCATCTTGAGCAGCGCCTCCAGGCCGTCGCGGATCGCGGCCTCGGAGAGCGCGCCCAGCCCCAGTGCGGTCTTGCCCAGCCGCACCATCTCGCGCTCCCGGCCGAGCACGGTGTAGCCGCCGCCCGGCTGCGGGGCGACGACGATCATGTGGATCGAGTTCGAACCGATGTCGATGGCCGCGATGCGCCCGCCAGCCTCGCGCACCGCCGCTGCCCCCGCGCTGCCCGCCGGGAAAATCAACGGCTGGATCACCAGTGCCGACCGCGCCACGCCAGCAATTGTAGCTGGGCTGACCGCCCGCAGGAGGGGCCTCGAGCTACGCAATCCTTCTCTCGCCCGTGGAATCGACGAGCGCGAGCTCACTGCCGTCGCGGGCCTCGGCGGGAGCCGGCTCTGACTTCCAAGGCATCTCGGCATCCGCGACGCGGTCGCCGTGGGAGCCGCGGGAGCGGGGGGCTTGCCAGAGGCGGTCGAGGAGAAGGTCCCAGCTCTGGCGGCGGGCGTGGGCCACGGCCCGGGCGGACATCTCGGCTGCCAGCGCGGGGTCCTCGAAGAGGCGGATCATGGCGCGCGTCAGGCGGCGGTAGTTGCGGCTGGCCACGAAGACCCTGCCCATCTGGCCGTAGAACCAAGCGCATGTAAGCCCAGGTCATCTCTTCGAGGGTCGTGCTGCCGGCCAGGTGGCGCACGTAGAGGGGGAAGTCGGTGTGATAGATGCCGGTCGTCGGGATGCCCAGGAGCTTGCCGGCCGCGAGGCCGAGCAACCCGAGCGGTCCCGGAGTGCTGATCAGGATCTCGCCGTACTGCTCGCGCTCGCAATGCTCGAGCACCTCGAGAAACGGCGGCAAGGCGACCGTCTGCACTTCATAGCCGGGGATCGGCAGCTCGGCCACCGGCTCGAAGCAGTGCACGGCGAGCTCGGGAGGCGGCGCCTCGCGGCCGCAGGTGATGGCGGCGATGTTGCGGCCGCGCTCGCGCGCCAGGGCCGCCAGGGTGCGAATCGTCCTGGCGACCCCGTTGACGTCGGTGAGCGTGTCGGTGAACCACGCCTTCTTGCCTCCCTTGCCGCCCGCCCACACCGGACGCTGGCCGAGGAAGCGCAGCGCCGCCGCGGCGAGGAGGTCGTCGTCCTTGTGCTGGGTCTGCGCGGCGACCAGGTAGGGCGCCGCGGCCGCCGCCAGGGGCGCGAGCTGGCCCGCCGCCGCCGCCAGGCCCGCGGACAGGCGGCCCCGCCGCGCCATGCGGGAGAAGCCCTCGAACAACGCGGTCGCAAGCTCCCGGCTGGCGCGGTTGGCGGCGGCAAAAGCAGCCTGGGCAGCCGTCGCCGGTGACATCGCCAGGCCTCCTCGCCGACCCGTCGCGGTGGCGAGGCCGCGGCGGGTGCGCCGCGGCGCAGCACCGGGAGGCCGCTGCGACCCGGGCGTCCGCGCCACGCGGCGCAGCAGCTCGGCGAAGGGATCCCTGCGGCTGCCTAGCCCGAAAGGGAACTGCCGGCGATGGTAGTCGTCCGCGATGGTGTAGAGGCTGAGCATCAAGCGCAGGCTGCCGCCGCTGTCCCCGCCGGGCTGGTGGCCGCCGGCCCGCAAGTGCGCGAGGTACTCGGCGGCGCCGGCCGCCGCGGGCGTCTCGGTGAAGGTGGTCGCGATGTAGTGGCCGCCGTGGTCGTCGCTGCCGCCGGTAAAGCTCTTCTTCCATGGTGTCGGTCCAAGGGGCGCGAGGCGATGGCGCTCGGCCATGTCCTCGACCATCTCGCGGGTGAGGGAGCCGAAGATCGTCCGCACCAGCCCGTTGGCGCGGCCGTCGTGCATGCCGTTGAGCGACTCGAAGCGGTTGAAGAGGACCAGGAGCTTCTCGACGTGCGCGAGGGTGAGGCGGTCGTTGACCCGGTAGAGGGGATGAGCGATCGAGTGAACGATTTCCTGCCCGCACAGGGTAGTCGCGCAGCTCATAGATGTTGCGGCGCAGCTCCTGGATGCCGCGGTGCTGCCGCTCGTCGATGCCGGCGACCAGGCAGTGGATCTCGCAGCCGTCCTCGGGGAACTCGACGGTGATCTCCTCGGAGATGAAGGTGCCCGGCAGGTGGGCGATCTCCAGGGCGCCGTTGACGGTGTCGTGATCGCTGATGGTGACGAAGTCCATCCCGCGCTCGCGGCAGACGCGGTAGATCTCGCGCGGCTCGGTAAAGCTCTCGGGCGCCCCGAACTGGCGCAAGATCCACTCGGTCGGCCGGTTGGAAGCCTTGCTATGGACGTGCAGGTCGGCCTTGGCCATCGACGTTCCCCCCGGCACCCCCCGTCCGGTCGCGTCAGGCGCCCGCCAGGGTGCGCTCAGATGGTAGGGCGAAATTGCACAGTTTTCTGTGACATCGGCGGGCGGCGCGTGACGTTCAAGTAGCCTTGGCGTAACGCTTTGCGGGCTTTTCACGCCGGCCGGGTCGCCCGGCCGCCCGCTGACTGGCAGGGGCTGTGCACGGGTGCCCATCTACGGCGGGAAGGCTGGAGCGGCGGGCCGGGGTGTGAGAGAATGCCCGACACTCTTCGCCTTCGCGAGGTGCCTTCTTTCGGGCACCCGGTTCACGGCCAGACGCGCTGGAGGCTATCTTTGTCCGAACCCAAGAAGAGCGGCTTCGGCCTGGAGCTGCTCCCGACGCCGCCGGATCCAGCGGCCCTCTTCCTCAACCGCGAGCTGTCCTGGTTGGAGTTCAACCGCCGCGTCCTGCACGAGGCCGAGGACCCGGCCAACCCGCTGCTCGAGCGGCTGAAGTTCATCGCCATCTTCGACGCCAACCTCGACGAGTTCTTCATGAAGCGGGTCGGCGGGCTCAAGCAGCAACTGGCGAGCAACGTGCGCGAGCTGCCGCCCGACAGCCGCACGCCGCGCCAGCAGCTCGCCGAGATCAACGCCACGGTGCGCCCGATGCTGGCCGCCCGCCGCCGCCTGTTCAACGACAGCCTGCTGCCCGAGCTGCGCCGCCACGGCCTCGAAATCCTGCGCTGGGACGAGCTCAAGGCGGCCGAGCGGCGCCAGCTCGACGAGGAATTCGAAAAGAAGATCTTTCCCATCCTGACTCCGCTGGCCGTCGATCCGGCCCACCCTTTCCCGTTCATCTCGAACCTCAGCCTGTCGCTGGCGGTGTCGGTGCGGCCGCCCGGCAACGGCGAGCTCCATTTCGCCCGCGTCAAGGCGCCGCACATCCTGCCGCGCTGGGTGCAGGTCGGCAAGACGCCGCGCTACGTGCCTTTGGAGGAGGTGATCTCGCACAATCTGGAGCGCCTCTTCGAGGGCATGGAGATCGTCGATGCCCATCCCTTCCGGGTGACCCGCAACTCCGACGTGCAGCGCAACGAGGAGGCGGCAGACGACCTGCTCGAGGCAATCCAGGAGGAGTTGCGCGAGCGGCGCTTTGCCACCGTGGTGCGTATGGAGCTCGCCAAGGGATGCCCGGCGTGGATGCGCGAGCTCCTGTGCGAGGAGCTCGAGATCAGCGCCCAGGAGGTCTTCGAAGAGGAGGGGCCGCTCGGGTTGCGCGACCTCATGGAGCTCGCCGGGGCGCCGCTGCCGTCGCTGCGCTACCGTCCCTGGGCGCCGGTCTTCCATCCCCGGCTGGCGGCCGACACGGGAGACCAGAGCGAGATCTTCAACACCATCGCCGCCGGCGACCTGCTCGTCCATCACCCGTACGACTCGTTTTCCACCAGCGTGCAGCGCTTCATCGAGGCGGCGGCCGACGACCCGGCGGTCTTCGCCATCAAGCAGACTTTCTACCGCACCTCGGCCGACTCGCCCAACATGAAGGCCTTGATCCGCGCCGCCGAGGCGCGCAAGCAGATCGCGGTCACGGTCGAGATCAAGGCGCGCTTCGACGAAGCGGCCAACATCGAGTGGGCCGAGGCGCTGGAAAAGGTCGGTGCGCACGTCTCCTATGGCGTGGTCGGTCTCAAGACGCATGCCAAGGTCGCCCTGGCGGTGCGCCGCGAGAAGGGGGCCCTGCGCCGTTACGTGCACCTGGCAACCGGCAACTACAACCCCGAAACGGCCAAGCTCTACACCGATCTCGGGCTGTTCACCTGCCGCGAAGACATCGCCGAGGACGTCTCGCAGCTTTTCAACATGCTGACCGGCTACATCCATCGGCCGCGTTTCAAGAAGCTCCTGGTGGCGCCGATCAACATGCGCCAGCGCTTCCTCGAGCTGATCTCCCGCGAGCTAGAGCACCAGCGGGACGGCCGGGGCGGCCACATCATCGCCCAGATGAACTCGCTCGAAGACCGCGAGATCGTCGAGGCCCTGTACGCCGCCTCGGCGGCGGGGGTGGAGATGGATCTGATCGTGCGCGGCATCTGCCGCCTGCGCCCGGGGCTGTCGGGGCATAGCGAGACGATCCGCGTCATCAGCATCGTCGGGCGCTTCCTCGAGCACGCCCGCATCTTCTACTTCGCCAACGCCGGCCAGCCCGAGATCTTCATCGGTTCGGCCGACTGGATGTCGCGCAACCTCGACTACCGTGTCGAGGCCATCGTGCCGGTGGAGGACCCGCGTCTGCAGGAAGAGCTCAAGACCATCCTCGACATCCAGCTCGCCGACAACGTCAAGGCCTGGGACCTGCAATCCGACGGCACCTACCGCCAGCGCACCCCCGCCAACGGCGACGCCCCGCGCGACAGCCAGGAAATCCTCATGCAGCGCGCCCTCGACCGCGCCGGCCGCTAGGCCCGCCCGCCGTCAGTAGCTGAGCTAAGAAGAGATTCGTTCGTGCGCGAGAGGGAGGGGGCGTCCCCTTCCCCCCCGGCCGCCGCCGGGTAGGGACCCGGCGGCTTCCGAAAACCGGGAAGGGGATCTGTGGGGGTTGCGGGGGGAGATCCGATAGATTGGAGTCCACCATCGGCAGTTAGCGCCGGTCCTATCCCTTAGTTTTTAGATATTGCTTTAAAAACCCTGTCGTTCGCTTCCAGGCGTCCTCGGCTGCCTCGGCCCGGTAGCTGGTGCCGGAGGGGTTGGCGAAGGCGTGGCCGGCGCCTTCGTAGTAGTGGAAGTCGACTGACTTGCCGAGTTGCTTGAGGGTGCCCTCCATCTCCCGCACGGCGGCGACCGGGATGCCCTTGTCCTCGACTCCGAAGAGGCCCAGCAGCGGAGCGCGCAAGCGGGCGAGCTTCTCTTTGTCGGTCTCGGGGCGGCCGTAATAGACGACCGCGGCGTCGATCTGGTCGGGCACGAGGAGCGCCGTCTGCAGCGACCAGGCGCCGCCGAAGCACCAGCCGATCACCCCGATGCGGGGGGCCCCGTGGGTCTTCAGGTGGGCAACGGCGCGGCGCAGATTCTCTTCGACCGGCGCCTTGTTCTCCATGGCCGCCGACATCAGCTTCATCGCCGCGTCGGGGTTGTCGGCCTTGGCGCCACCGTAGAGATCGACCGCCAGGGCCAGGTAGCCTTCGCCGGCCAGGCGGCGGGTCATGGCGCGGATGTTGTCGTTGAGCCCCCACCACTCGTGGATGACCACGATTGCCGGCAGCGCGCCGCGCGCCCCCCGCGGATGGGCCAGGTAGCCGCGCAGCGGTTTGCCCGCGGCCTCCCCGTAGGTGACCTCCTCGGCGTCGACCGGCCTCGCCGGCTCGGCGGTGGCCGCCGGGCTCGCGGCCGGGGTGTCGTGCTTGTGCTGCTCTGCCATCTTGCGCATGTCGGAGCGTTCGTCGGCCGAAGCCGCCGCTCCGCTCGCCCCCAAGGCGACGGCGAGAGCAGCCAGGAAGAGCTGACGGATCATGGTCGTTGTCCTCCAGGGTCGTTGGCTGATACCAGGTAACGCTCGGTAATGGCGCTGATGAATACCGTGAAATCGCCGAGGTTCTGGTCGAGGATCTTTGCGATTTCCGCGGGTTCGACGGTGTCGTAGAGATGCACCAGGCGGTTGCGAAAGCTCGCCATGCTCAGGAAGGCTGCGGCATGCGCGTCCGGCAGTATGCGATGGCGAAGCAGGATCTCGATCGCCTCCCGGTAAGTGCCCGGGAGGCCGAGACCCTCGCGCGCGATCACGGCGTGAGCGATGTCGAGCATCGCCTCGATCCCGACCTGGAGGTTGCGCAGCGCGGCGGCTTGAAGGATCGGGTCGGCCAGGAGGGAATCTCGACCGCGGCCGCGGATCTGCTCGATCTGTCGCCTTGCCTCGCGGATGAATTGCAGCTTGGCGCGGACCTTTTCGAGGTCAGCCGCGGTCATGGGCATACCGCTCAACGAGCGCCCGGTCATAGTCGGCCAGGAAACGCTCATGATCGACGACGTAATCGCTATGCCGTATTAGGACGTTCTCGACGAAGTCCGCCAGTGCCTCTGGCTCGCGGCAGAGAAGCTGGCGCCCGGTCTTCAGTACGCGGTGCTGGAAGACGACGGGCAAGCGGTTGAGGATGGCGACCGAGACGTCGTTTTCATGCAGGAGTCCCGAGATCGCCGAATTGAGGCCAAGCGTCTGCGCGAAGTCCGGCACCCGTTCGTGACGAAACAGCAGCGCCAAGTCGAGATCGCTCAGCGGGGTCTGGAGAGGCGTCCCGTAAGAGCCGTAGATCCAGGCAGCCACGAGCCCGTCGAGCCCTTCGAGGTAGGCCCGCAAGTCGGGCAGGTATGGCGCCACGTCGATAGGCTTTCCCGTGCTTCGCGTTCTCACCTTGTCTCCCCGCCCACACAGCGGGTCGCGCGCCGGCGACCCGCGCCACGGCGACACCGCGCAATTTACCACGGGGGGCCACGGGAAGGGCCGCCGGATAAGGTCACGGGGCGCGCGGTCCGTGCGTCAGGGGCGGGGGCGTCCCCTTCCCCCCCGGAGGGGAGGGAAGGGGATCGAGGGGTTGCGGGGGGCGATCCGATAGATTGGAGGCCGCCATCGCCAGTTAGCGAGCGCTGTTCCATACCTCGGGGCCGCCCACCGGCGGCGCCAACGAAGAGAGGTATACTGTCGGCAAGGAACGAGGGTTCTCGGGCATGAAGAGTTTCTGGAAAGCGCTGGCGGCGCTGCCCTTTCTGGCGCTTGCCTTCTGGTGGATCCACTCCGACGCCGAAGAGCCTCGGGTGAGCGCCGCGCCGCTCGCCAGCCCTGCCGGGCAGCCGGGCGCCGCCGGGCCGGCGGCGGTGGGAGATTCGAGCTGGCGCCGCGCGGCCCTGTGGGACGACGGCAAGGCCGAGTTCTGCGCCTACGAGGTGAGCTGGGCGCACTATGGCCATCGCTATGACGGGCGCGCCCTGCTGGTCCTCGTCAAGGAGCCCTGGAACGCGGACCTCGAAGTCAAGGCAGACACGCCGCGCCGTCCCGAGCAGGGCGGCTTCGAGGTCCTCAAGCTCAATCACCTGCGCGACGTGCCCACGGGCATCTACACCTACCACCAGATGGCGAGCATGTTCTGGCGCCGCGATTCCGGGGCCCTGGAGAAGGCGGTCGCGACCAGCTCCGAGGCGTGCGGGATCTCGACCGCCGAGCTCTTGCGCGGCCGGCTCGAGACCCGCTCGTATTTCGACGGCCAGGGGGACCGCGCGCAGGCCTGGCCGGCAAAGGCCATTCCCGAGGACGGGCTGCCCGCTTCGCTGCGCGACTACGTCGACGCCCCGCCGCCCGCCACCCTGTCGGTTTTCCCTTCGCTCCTGGCCGGCCGCTTCGGCAACCTTGCCCCGGCCACCTACCACGTCAGCAAGCGGGTGGTGGACGCCCCGGGCGGCGCGGCCGGCACCGCCGTGCCGTCCCTGACCGCCGGCGCCGCGCTGCTCACCGCCGGCGCCGTCGAGATCGCCCTGACCGCCGGCACCTCGAATCTCGCCTACACCTTCGAGAAGCAGCTGCCTCATCGCCTCCTGCGCTTCGCACGCGACGATGGCACGCTCTACCGTCTCGCCAAGTGCGACCGCCTCGAGTACTGGAAGATGCACGACCCCGGCGGCGAGTCCTGGCTGCCGCCCGCCGTCCGCTAGCCTGTCGTCAGCACCTTCTCGATCCGCTCCATCGCCCAGTCGATGTCTTCCCGCTTGATGACCAGGGGCGGGGCGATGCGGATGACATGGTCGTGGGTTTCCTTGCACAGCAGGCCTTCGCGCTGCAGCGCCTCGCAGAAACGGCGGGCGCCGCCCGCTTCGCGGTGCAGCTCGATGCCGATCCACAGGCCCTTGCCGCGGACCACCTTGACGTGAGGCGACCGGATGCGGCGGAGCCGCTCGAGGAAGTAAGGGCCGAGCGCCGCGGAGTTTTCCACCATCTTTTCCTCGACTAGCACGCGCAGGGCGGCGCGGCCGACGGCGGCCGCCAGCGGGTTGCCGCCGTAGGTCGAGCCATGCTGGCCCGGCTGGAAGACCGCCATCACCGGATCGTCGGCGAGGATGCCGGAAACCGGGTAGAAGCCGCCGGAGAGCGCCTTGCCGACGATCACCATGTCGGGCCGAACGCCCTCGTGCTGGTAGGCGAAGAGCTTCCCGGTGCGGCCCAGTCCGGACTGGATCTCGTCCGCGATCAGCAAAGCGTGGTGCCGGCGGGTGAGCTCGCGCAGCCGCGTGAGGAAGCCTTCCGGCGGAAGGACGATCCCGGCCTCGCCCTGGATGGGCTCGACGAGCACCGCGGCCACGTTGGCCGAGCCGGCCTCCAGGGTTTCTGCAACCGCGTCCGCATCGCCGTAGGGAAGGACGGAGAAGCCCGGAGTGAAGGGGCCGAATCCGGCCCGGTAGGACGGCTCGGTCGAGAAGCTGACGATGGAGATCGTGCGGCCGTGGAAGTTATCCCCGAAGACGATGATCTCGGCCTGATCCGGCGCGATGCCCTTGACGGTGTAGCCCCACTTGCGCGCCGCCTTGATCGCGGTCTCGACCGCTTCGGCTCCGGTGTTCATGGGCAGGAACTTGTCGAAGCCGGCCAGCTCGCAGATCTGCCGGTAGAAGGGGCCGAGCTGGTCGCTGCGGAAGGCGCGCGAAGCCAGGGTCACGCGCTGCACCTGCGCGATCAGGGCCCTCTGGATCTCGGGGTGGCAGTGTCCCTGGTTGACCGCCGAGTAGGCGGCCAGGCAGTCGAGGTACTTCTTGCCGTCGACGTCCCACACCCATACGCCCTCGGCGCGGGCGACGACGACGTCGAGCGGCAAGTAGTTGTGCGCGCCGTAGCGATCTTCCAGCGCGATGAAGTCGGCGGCCGTCATTCGGGTCTGCGTCTGATCAAGCACAGTGGTGCTCATGGTTCCTCCAGCGGCCAAAGCAATCAACAGTCCGGGGATAAGCGACGATCAGAGGAGCGCGCGTGTCCCATGCGGCGGATTGCACTCTTCGCGTCTTCGCTCTTATACCACGGGAGCCGGCGGGCGGGCTAGCAGGCTAGACTTCCGGCACCACCAGGCGGGAGAGCTTTTCGGAGGTGGCGTTCTGGCTGTTGGCGCGCCGGCGCACCAGGTGGCCGGCTACCGCGGTGCGGTTGCGGCCGGTCTCCTTGGCCACGTACATGGCCGCGTCGGCAAGCCGCAGCAGCGTGCTCTTGCTCTCGTTGAGCGCCAGGTCGTCGGTGAGGTGGCGCCTGAACGTGGCGATGCCGATCGAGCAGGTCACCCCTTTGAGGTTAAGGGCCTCGGGCTGGATCTCGCCGGGCTTCGACGAGAAGGTCGTCTCGACGAGCTTGGCGCGGATCTCCTCGGCGACGTCGATCGCCTGGTCGAGGTCGCAGCGCGGAAGCAGCAGGACGAACTCATCGCCGCCGTAGCGGGCCGGGATGCCGGCGCCGGCAAGCTTCTGGCGCAGGATGTGCCCCACCTCGCGCAGGACCTGGCTGCCGGCAAGATGGCCATGGGTGTCGTTGACCCGCTTGAAGTAATCGAGGTCGAGGAAGAGCAGAGCCAGGTCATGGTCGTCGTCGCGGCAGCGCAGGATCTCCTCGGCCAGTGCGACGTGCAAGTAGCGGTCGTTGAACAATCCCGTCAGGTTGTCGCGCTTGGCGATCTCTTGCGACTGCCGCGCGTCGAGCACGTTCTGGATCGATATCGAGATATAGCCGGCGAAAATCTCGAGCAGGTTGCGGTCCTCGCGGCTGTAGCCGCTGGCGTTGCGGCGGTTGATCAGCTCGAGGACGCCGCAGACCTCCTGCTCGATGCGGATGGGAATGGCGATCAGGGATTGCGTCTGGTAGCTGGTCTTCTCGTCGACCGCGCCATAGAAGAAACGGTCGGCGGGAGCGTCCGGGGTGACATAGGTCTCGCCGGTCAGGTAGACGCGGCCGGCGATCCCCCGTTCGGCAGGGATCGTCTGGCCCAGCAGGCAATCGGACTTCTCGCCGAAGGCGGCGATGAAGGTCAGGTTGTTGCGCTGCCGCTCGGCTTTCTTCTCGGCGGGGTTGTCGAGCAGGATCGACCCCGCCTCGGAGGGGACGAAGCCGTTGGCCCGCCGCAGGGCCTCGATCAGGTTGTCCGCCAGGCTGAGCTCGAGGGGAAAGCTCGCCTTCGCCCGCCGCCGCTCCAGGAACCGCTCGAGGTGGGCATGGTCGAGGCAGTGGAAGTCGGTGGTCACGAAACCTCGGGCCGGCCGTAAGCCGGGCCAAGCCGCGTGGCGTAAGACCCGGATGCGCCGAACGGCGCCGTGCGGTGCGCGCCGGCGGAAACCGGGGGGCTCAGGCGATGGCCAGCACCTGCAAGATAACAGAACCGCAGCGCAGGGGGAAAGCCGCGGGACCGCTGGGGGCTGGCTGCCGGCTGCTCAGCGCAGCCTGCGCAGCAGGCTCCGGCTGCGTGAGAGCAGCTCGTCTCGCAAGGTGTCGGTGGCGGAGAGCTGCGGCGCGTAGCGCAGGTAATGCAGGTCCTGGGACAGCCGGCCGACCTCTCCGGCGGTGCCGCGCTCGACGCCGCGGGCCGCCAGGAGGTCTCCCCAGCGGGCGGGCAGCGTCTCGGCGGCAATGGCCCAGCGCGCCGCCAGGAAGCCTCGCCAGGCGTCCTCGATGCCGGCAGCGGCCTGGCGGGGGCGCGTCTCGGCGGCGAGGGCGCGAAGCCTCCGCTCGAGGTCGCGCCTCGATACGCTGACGGCGCCGCGCGCGGCCCCCGTGCCCTGGTCATCGGCCGGTGCCTGGCTGCCGGCCGCAGCCTGACTGTCGGCCGCGGACTGCCCGTCGGCCGTGGGCGCTGGTCTGGTGCCCGGGAGCGCGCGCCGGCGCACCAGCACGGCCGCCAGCACGAGCCCCGCGGCCAGGATCAGCCCGGTGAGGAGGAGCGGCCAGCGCGCCGCCCGGGCGCCGTCCCGTCCGCGGACTCCCGGCGCCGCGGCGCTGCGGACGGAGCGCGGCTCGGCGCCATCGGCTCCCGGCCGCGCCGGGACGCCCAACGCGGTGAACGTCACCGGGGGCGCCGCGGCCAGCCGGTATTCACGGGTCGCCGGGTCGAAGTAGGTGATCGCGGCCGGGTGCAGGGAGTAGAGCCCCGGGCGCCGCGGGATTACCACGAAGGTCCAGGTGTGCTTGCCCGCGACCTCGGTGCCGGTCACTCCGTCCACGCTCTGCTGCTGCGGCGGATAGATCGCCAGCCCCGGCGGCGCGGTCAGCTGGGGCGACGGCACTCCCTGGAGATTGCCCGTGCCGGAGAGCGTCACCGTGAACGTCGCGCCCTCGCCCAGCCGTACGGTGCCGGGCTGCACCGCCGAGGTGAGGACCAGCTGTCCCACCGCGCCGGCGAAGCCGGGAGGGGCCGCCGGCAGCGGCAAGACTTCGACCACTGTTGCCGGCGTGCGCAGATAGAGCTGCTCCGGGCGGGCGAGAGCGGAAGCGAAAAAGCCGTGCTCGACCGACTCGAGCACCACGTCCATCGCCGCCGCCTCGAGCGGGTGCCGGCCCGGGCGCAGCGCGAAGAGCGCCTTGCGCGCCAGCGGCACTCGCGCGTAGCGTGCGCCTCCCAGGGACATCATCTCGGGAGTCGGATGCTCCGGCTGTGGGAGGTCACGCACCCAGAAACCGCGAAAGGTCGGAAGGGACCTGGTATTGATCGCCGCCACGTCCTGCCGTGTATAGAGATAGAGAGTGTAGAGCACCTGCTGGCCGGCAACCGGCCGCGGGGGCTCGATCTCGGCCCGCAGAAAGGCGGCGGGTTCCTGCCGCGGCGCCTCGGGCGGCGACCCGCCGCCGCCAAAGAGCTGACCGAAGAGATCGAGCGGGTCATCCTGAGGGGTGGCGCGAGGGAGGGTCGAGCCCCGGCCGGCTGCTGCGCCGCCCGCCGCCGCCTGCTCCTGCACCTGGATCTCATGGGCGGCCAGCGTCGCCACCTTGCCGGCGAGCCGGATCGCGATGGACCGCACGCGGGCCGGGCCCTGAGCAAGCGGCCGCAGCTGCCAGGTCAGCCCGTAGGAGCGCGACAGCGCGCCGTTGACCAGCTTGAAGTTCTCGAACTGGGAGGGCTCGCCGGCGATCTCCAGGTTGTCGAGCGTGAATCTGGGCTCGAAACGCAAGCTGCCGAACCCGCCGCCCTGCGCCTCGATGGTGAAGGTGGCCGTCTCGTCGAGTCCGATCACCTCGGGCTCGAGGGTTGCCTTGACTTGCACCTGCAGCGCCGCCGCGGCCGCAAGCTCGGGCGCTGCCGCCAGCGCCGCCACCAGGAACGCGGCGAGGCGGCGACCGCTCACCAGTCCTCCCCGCGGGTGGCGCGCTGCCGCGCCAGGCGCGCCGCCACGTTGCGCCGCTGCTGGCGCTCCAGATTGTCGACCGCCGCGAGCACTGCGGCGGCTTCGCGGGCGCTCATCTCCGGCTGGTCCTGGTAACCGGGCAGGGGCTGGCCGGGCTGCCTGGATGCCTGACCGGGTGGACCTTGCGGCGGTCCCGGCGCTTGCCCCTGCCCGGCCCGCGGCGAACGCCCAGGGTCGCTGACATCGCTGCGCCGGGGTTGAGTGTCCGCGCGGTCGTCGCGGCCGGCGCCTCTCGCCGATGGTTGCGTGCCGCCGGAGCGGTCGCCCTTGCTGCCTTCGCGCGGCGACCTGGCGCGCAGGCGGTCCTGCTGCTGCCCGCGCAGCGCGAGCTCGAGGTTGAATTTGGCATCGGCGTTGGCCGGATCGGCGCGCAAAGCCTGCTTGTAGGCCTCGACCGCGCCCCCGTTGTCGCCGGCGGCGAACCTGGCGTTCCCCAGGTTGTAGTGGGCGGCGGCGGACAGCTCCGGCCCGGCCTCCTTGGCCGCCTCCTGGAGGTGCTCGACGGCTTTGCGTTTGTCGCCGGCCGCCAGGTGCGCGGTGCCGGCGTTGAAGTGAGCCAGCGGCGCGGTGTCGGAGTTCCGGCGCGCCAGCGGCGCGCTGCCTGGATTGACGCGCGCCTCCGGCGCGGTGTTCGGATTGACGCGCGCCTCCGGCGCGCTCGGAGCGAGACGCAGCGCGCTGTCGGCCGCGGCGGCGGCGCCCGCGCCGTCACCCTTGCGATAGGCCTCGATTGCGGCGGCGGTGCGCTCGCGCGGGTTGTACATCCAGCGCTCGGCCCAGACCGGGAGATGCGGCCGCAAGGCCCGGGGCCATGAGGCCGGCAACGAGAAGGGCAGGGCCGCCCAGCCGGCGAGGAGGACCGCGGAAAGGGCTCTCGACCTCATCGGGGCCTCATCGCCGGCCTCCCCGGGCGGCAGCCGCCGAAGAAGGGGCGAGCCGCGGCAGCCGGGCCTCGCCTGGAGAGGGCGCAAAGGGTCCGGTGGCGAGCATCAGCAGCAGAGAAGCGACCGCCAGCCCGAGCGGGAGTTGGAAGCGCTCCTCGAAAGTGGCGACCGTCTCGCTCTCGAGCGAGCGCTTCTCCAGACGATCGAGGCGGGCGAGGATCGGGGCCGGGTCGGTTGCGACGCTCGCGGCCCGCAGGTAGTCGCCGCCGGTGCCGCGGGTGAGCGCCTCGAGCACTTCTTCGTGGAGGCGGCTGATCACGATGTTGCCGTGGGCGTCGCGCTTGGCGCCTCCCGGCACGGGCAGCGTCGAGCCCTCCGGGGTGCCGATCCCCAGGGCATAGACCACCACGCCGCTCTCCTTGAGCTTGGCGAGCGCGGAGTCGAGGCCGCCGCCGTGGTCCTCGCCGTCCGATAGGATCACCAGGGCGCGGTGCTTCTCGCTCTCACGGCCGAACAGGCGGAGAGCGGAATCGATGCCGGCCGCGAGCTCAGTGCCGGGCCGCGGCAGGGAGCCGGGCTCGACGGTGTCGAGGAGCAGGTCGAGCACCGCGCCGTCCAGGGTGAGCGGCGCGAGGACCAGCCCCTCGCCCTCGGTCTGCACCAGCCCCACCCGGTTGCCGGGCATCGACTGGGTCATGCGCCGGACCAGCGCCTTGGCCACGAACATCCGCGACGGGGGCACGTCGGGGGCAGCCATGGAGAGCGAGGAGTCGACCAGAAAGACCACGTCGACCCCGCGCCGCTCGACTTTCTGCTGGCCGCCTCCCCAGCGCGGCCGGGCGAGCGCCAGCGCGGAGCCGAGCACCGCCACCGCCAGGCACGCCACCGCCAGCCGCAGGCGGCCCGGCCGGTAGGTGGGGAGCAGGCGATTCCACAGGCCGCGTGCCGCCCAGGCCGCATCGGCGGCGAGGCGGCCGCGCCACAGGACGGCGGCGGCCAGGGCGGCCAGCGGCGCCAGGCCGGCGAGCCAGAGCAGGCGGGGCGCGGCGAAGATCATGGCTCGGCGGTGATCCTTGCGGCGGCGAAGGCGAGAGGAGCCAGGAGCAGCGACAGGCCTGCCCAGGCGAGCGGAGTGAAGGCTTCGCGGTAGCGGACGTAACGCTTGACCTTGAGCGGCGTCTTCTCCAGCCGGTCGATGTCGTCGAAGATCCGGCGCAGGCTCTCCTGGCTGCTTGCCTTGTAGTACTGGCCGCCGGTGCGGCGGGCAATCTGGCGCAGCAGCTCCTCGTCGACCGCCACGTTCATCAGCACGCGCTGTATCTCGCGCTGGCCGGTCACCGGGTTGAGGATCGGGAACGGCACCGGCACGCGTCCGGCGGTGCCGACGCCGACGGTGTAGACCTTGATGCCCACCCCTCGGCACAGCGCCGCTGCGGACAGCGGATCGATCTCGCCGGCGTTGTTGCCTCCGTCGGTGACCAGGACCATGATTCGGCTCTTCGCCGCGCTGTCCTTCAACCGCGCCGCGCCGCTCGCCAGCGCCACTCCGATGGCGGTGCCGTCGGGCAGGCTGTTGAGCTCGACCGACTGGATGAGCAGGTCGAGCATCTGACGATCCGTGGTCAGCGGCGCGCGGGTCATGGCGGTGCCCGAGAAGACCGTGAGGCCGATACGGTCGCCGGTCCGCCCGGCAACGAACTCGCGAACGACCTGCTTGGCGACGGTCAGACGGTCCTTGGGCCGGAAGTCCTCGGCCGCCATGCTGCCGGAGATGTCGAGCACGACCTGGATGTCGATACCCTCGGTGAGGCTCTCCTCCCAGGAATAGCCGAGCTGCGGCCGGGCGAGCGCCACCACCAGGCAGCCCAGCGCCGTCAGCCGCAGGTAGAACGGCAGATGCAGCCGCCAGGCCCCGATGCGGCTCCCCCCCCCAAGATCGGCCGGCAGGTGGCTGTAGGTGAGGGCGCCCAGCCCGCCTTGCCGATGATGCAGCCAGCCGAGCAGCGGCAGCGCCAGGAGCAGGAGCAGCCAGGCGGGATTGGCGAGGTGGGGAAACGTGGCGGTCATCCTGCCTCCGGCGGGTGAAGCAGGGTCTCGAGGCCGCGGGCCAGCTGCCGCGCGGTGTCGAGGCGAGCGCTGGCCCGCACCGGGTCCACGTCGTGGCGCGCAAACTTCACCAGATCGCAGGCGCGCAGCAGGTCCACGGTGGGGCGCGCCAGGGCCGCCGGGACGCGGCGGCTCGCGAGCTGGCGGTGGATCTCGCTGGTCGTGCTCTCGGGGGCCGGGAAGGACAGCGTGCGCCCCAGGAATCGGCGTAGCGCATGGCTCAAGCGGACGTGCATCGGCAGGGCGGCCGTCTCGCCCGCCAGGCGGTCGAGCGCCGCCAGGAGCTCGCTCAGGGGGTCGAGCGCTGCCTCCGAGCCCGCCGCCCCCTCGCTTGCCGCCGCGTCGACCCGCCGGCGGCGCCACAGCAGCCAGGTCCCGGCCAGGCAGGCGAGGGCGAGGGCTGCCGCGCTCCACACGAATGGCGCTCCGAGCGGCCATGGGCGGAGACCCGCGGCGGGCCGCGGGCGCGGGTTCTTCTCGCCCGGCGGGATCACCGAGCGTACGACGAGGGCCAGTCCGGCGGGAGTCAAGGCCTGGACGGTCCGCAACTTCCCGGGAACGGCCACCGGCACCCGCGGCAGCTCGATCCTGCCCGGCCGGAAGGCGGCCAGGACCAGCCGCTGGCGATAGAGAGCGAACCCGCTGTCCTTCCGGGGGCCCGCCCCGCCCTCCAAGAGGTTGCTGCGCCGCGGCTCGCCCTTCTCGACGATCTCGGCCTCTCCCCAGCTTTCCCGCCAGGCCGGAAAGCGCGGCTCTCCGGCCAGCTCCGCCGCCGGAACCTCGAGCAATAGCACCGCTTCGACCCTGTCGCCAACCGCCGGCTGCGCCCGCGGCAGCTCCACCTCGACACGCGGCTCGCCGCCGGGTGGGGCGGCCGCGCGCCCCGGTGCCGCCGCCGCGCCCCGCGGCGCAGCCGCCGCGCCCCCAGGCGCAGCCGCCGCGAAACGAACGAGCAGGACCAGGAGCGCCAGGGCGGCGGCCGCCCGGCCGGATCCTCTCATCGGCGCAGCTTCCGCTGGCGGGCTTCGAAGAAACCGAGCACCGTTGCCAGGTACGGGCGGTCGGTCCTCAGTTGCAAACGGTCGACGCCGAGACGCTTGGCGAGGCGGCCGAGCTCTTCGCGCTCGCGCCGCCGCCGCGCCGCGTGCCGGCGAGCGCTCCGGCGCCCGTCGACCAGCGCGGTCCGCCCCGTCTCCGCGTCGCGCAACACCACCGGCCCCACCGGCGGCAGCTCCTGGTCCCTGGGATCGACGATCTCGACCAGGATGAGGTCGTGGCGTGCCGCCGCCGCCTTGATGGCGCGCGTGCACGGGCTGTCCAGGAAATCGGAGATGACGAACAGCACCGAGCGCCGCTTGAGCGTCGCCAGCACGGCCGCGAGCCCGCGCTCGAGGTCGGTCTGTCCGCGCGCCGGCCGCTCCAGGATCTCGCGCACCAGCCGCAGCACCTGGTTGCGCCGGCGGCGCGGCTCGAGGAACAGCTCGAGGCGGTCGCTCACCAGGGCGGCGCCGACGCGGTCCTGGTTGCGCACCGCGGCGAAGGCGAGCAGGGCCGCGATCTCGGCCGCCAGCTCGCGCTTGAGGATGGCGCGCGAGCCGAAGCTCAAGCTGCCCGACACGTCGACCACCAGAAACACCGTGAGGTCGCGCTCCTCGACATATTTCTTGACGAAAGGATGTCCCATCCGCGCGCTGACGTTCCAGTCGACGGTGCGCAGGTCGTCGCCAGGCTGGTAGGGGCGGACCTCGGCGAACTCCATGCCGCGGCCCTTGAATACCGAGTGGTAGTCGCCCGCCACCCCCTGGTCGACCAGCCGATTGGTGGCGATCTCGATGCGCCGCACCTTGCGCATCAGCTCGAAGGGCAGGGCCGGCTTTGCGGCCGCGTGCCCCGCGGCGTGTCCGGGCGGCGCGCCGGCAGCGGGCCGCGCCCCGCCCTGGAGGCCCTTGCGCTGGCGCGGCAACAGGAAACCGAACACCGGGGACGCTCGCTTTCGCCTCGGTTAAGGCACCTCGACGCGATCGAGCAGCTTGGCGATCAGGGCCTCTGACGAGATCTCTTCGGCTTCCGCTTCGTAGGTGGGAATGATGCGGTGGCGCAGGATGTCGGGCGCCACCTCCTTGACGTCCTCGGGGATGACGTAGCCGCGCCCGCGCACCAGGGCCAGCGCCTTGGCGGCGCGGGCGAGGAACAGGGTGGCGCGCGGCGAGGCGCCGAAAGCGATCAGGTCCGCGATGTCCGCCAGGCCCGCGGCCCGCGGCTCACGCGTCGCCGCCACCAGGTCGAGGATGTAGCCGCGCAGCTTCTTGTCGAGGTAGACGGCATCGGCCACCGCACGCAGCGTGAGCAGTTGCTCGCGGTCGAGCACGGGGCTCGCCAGGACGTTGCGCTCGACCAGCATGCGGTCGAGGATCTCGGCCTCTTCGGCGCGCGACGGGTAGCCGACTTTGAGCTTCATCATGAAGCGGTCCACCTGCGCCTCGGCCAGCGGATAGGTTCCCTCCTGCTCGATCGGGTTCTGGGTGGCGAGGACCATGAAAGGCTCGGGTAGGGGATGGCTGCGGTCGCCCAGGGTGACCTGGCGCTCTTCCATGGCCTCGAGCAGGGCCGATTGCACTTTGGCGGGCGCGCGATTGATCTCGTCGGCGAGGAGGAGATGGGTGAAGACCGGACCGCGCCGTGGCGTGAATTCCGCGGTGCGCTGGTCGAAGATGAGCGTGCCGATGAGGTCGGCCGGCAGCAGGTCGGGAGTGAACTGGATGCGCTGGAAATGCAGTGCCAGGGTCTGCGCCAGGGTCTTGGCGGCGAGGGTCTTGGCCAGCCCCGGGACGCCCTCGATGAGCACGTGGCCGCGCGCCAGCAATCCGACCAGCAGGCGGTCGAGCAGGTAGTCCTGCCCGACGATCACCTTGCGCAGCTCGGCCTCGACCCGTTTGAGAGTCAAGGTTTCGCGCTCGACCTCCTGGCTCAGGGTGGCTACACTCGGCTCCATCGACCCCTCGATCCAGGCCGGGCTGCAAGTGGGGTGCCACGGAGCGCCGGCCGGACAGCAGGCGGCCAAGGCCCTATCTCAGGGCCGAGGAGGCGTTTCTAACCGGCCATTTCGGCACTAGCCTCCACTGGCTGTGCCGACTCCGAGAAACAGCTCTGCGGCTTGGCGGTGAAGGACTACTCGAAGCATCTATTGGATCGCCCCCCGCAACCCCTCGATCCCCTTCCCTCCCCTCCGGGGGGGAAGGGGACGCCCCCGCCCACTCGCGGCAGGAGTTCTCTTCTGATCCTTCTCTGCTAGGGTCTGGCGGTGCGCGGGCCGCCGCTCAAAAAGGCGCTGGGACAGCACCACCTCCGGGAGGGCGCGCTCTGCCGCCCGGTCATCGACTTTTTGGCCGGCCCGCGGCCACCGGCCGGGCGCCCCGATCAGCCCTTGGCGGGCCAGCGGGTCGTCGAGGTCGGCCCAGGAGGCGGTGTGCTGACGGCCGAGCTGCTGGCGGCCGGCGCCCGGGTCGCCGGCTGGGAGCTCGATCCGCGCTGGGCATTCGCGCTACGCCGCGACCGGCCCGCCCGCGGCCTGTCGATCATCCTGGGGGACGCCCTGGACATCTCCTGGGGACACCTGCCGGCGCCGACCCTGGCGGCCGGCAATCTGCCGTACGGCATCGCCACGGCGCTCGTCGAGCGGTTGCTGCCCAACCATGCGCGGGTGCCGCGCGCCGCTTTCCTGGTGCAGAGAGAGGTTGCCGAGCGCCTGGTCGCCTCGCCCGGCGCCCCCGCCTACGGCTCGTTGAGCGTCCTCGTCGCCGCCTATGCCCGTCCCCGTCTGCTCGCACGCGTCCGCCGCGGCAGCTTCCATCCGCCGCCGAAAGTCGAGGGGGCCTTCGTGGGCTTCGAGCTGCATCCCCCGCCGCTGCCCGCCGAGCGCATGGACGGCTTCATCGCCATAGTGCGCCTGGCCTTTGCGCAGCGCCGCAAGACGCTGCGCAACGCGCTGGCCGCCGGCTGGGGCCGGGAGCGCGCCGCCGCCGTCCTCGCCGCCCTGGGCTTCCCCCCCGCCTGCCGCGCCGAGCAGCTCGGCCTGGCCGATTTTCTGGCCCTCTACCAAGACAGCGGCGAGCCCTAGCCCAGCGCCTGCTCTCGGTCTCCATCCCAGCAGGACGGCCGTCGCCCCGCTGGTGAAGTAGGCACGGGCGTCTTGCGCCGCCTCGGCGCCGAGCGCGCGCATGAAGCGCCGGACGCGCTCCGCGTCTACGGGCCGGCGCATTCGGCCGCCCGCTCGTAGCTGACGAGCCTGCGGATGAGCGCGTTGTAGCGCGAGTGCGCGCCGTCGGGGTCGGAGGTCCAGAGCAGGTGGTACAGGCGATGCTCGGGCGAGTCCAGCACTGCCTCGGGCACGGCCACACCGGCACGGCGCAGGCGCGAAGCGCCGATCGAGACGAGCAGGGCCGGGATCGACTCCATGCCGCGCGCGAGATCCTCGATCCCCTGCCGGATCAGGTCGCCTCCGGGAAGCCCGTCCACCTCCATGTGGCAGAGTATACGAGGAACCCGCTCGGAAGCCCGATGTGCTAGACTTCGACGCTACTTAGCAAGGGATCTTTCATCCAGAATCTCATGCCTGAGGCGAGATGACAACCCTCGAAACCAGGAGCGCCTGAAGCGGCGCCCGAGGCCCAGGACCGCCCAGACTCCCTCAATCGCCCAATCCCCCCGATCCAAATGTCCATCGCGATCACTCCTGCCAGCAAGCGCAAGACGCGTCCGGCTCTCTCGCCCGAGAAAGGCAACGAGCTCGTCGGGCTCCTGCTGCTCAGCCTGGGAGTGCTCCTGGCCCTGAGCTTTGCCACCTATCAGCCCGGCGATCCCAGCCTCTTCCATCGCACCACGGCGCTGGAGATCCCCGCTTCGCCCCCCCAGCCGGTCCCGCTCGACGGCTCGCCGAACGCGACGTCTTCGGCAAGTGGCGCTGGCTCGCGCAATTGGATCGGTCCGGCGGGAGCCCAGGTGTCGGCCCTCGCCTTCGGCTTCTTGGGCCTCACCTGCTTCCTGGTCCCGGTGTTCCTGCTGGTCGCGGGCTGGCGCCGGCTGCGGCGGCGCGGGGCGGCCCGCGTCGTGGGGCGGGGCTTGGGCTCGCTGTTGCTGCTGGCGGCGCTGCCCGGGCTCTGCCAGCTCTCGCTCGCGACGGTGGCATGGCGGGGCGAGGCGATCTCGGCCGGCGGCGCCGCCGGCTCCGTCGTGGTGAGCCTTCTCGAGGAGCGCTTCAATCTCGCCGGCTCGCTGGTGGTGCTGGTGGCGGCGGCGGCCTTCGGTACGGCCCTGGTGGTGCAGTCCACCCTCGGCCAGACGCTGGCCGCCTGGCGCGCGCGCCTGCGCCAGCTCTGGCAGGACCACACGCTGGCACGCGCCCGGCGCCGCGAGCGCCGCGAGAAGGAGCGGGCCCGGCGCCGCGTCATCACCAAGCACCTCCAGCGGGTCGTCGAAGAGAAGGAGGAAAGACGGCGCCGCGATGACCCTGACCCGGCCCTGGGGGGGCGAGGCCCGGCGCTGGCCTCGCTCGCGGGGGTGGGCGGGCCCCCCGCAGCCCCCGCAGCCAGCTCGACCCCGGCACTTCCCGGCCTGGCGGGCCCGCTCGCCGGCGCGGGGGCGCGGCTCGATCTGCCGCTGCGGGTCAGCGAGCGCCGCGGCCAGAGCGACTATGCGGTGCGCCGGGTGAGCGCCACTGAGCTGCAGGAAGACGAGGAGTTCCACGCCATCCGGGAGGCGGTGCGGCCGGGGCCGCACGCCGGCCCCGATGCCTTGACCGGTGCCTTACGCTCCTCGGCAAGCCCGGGCGGCTCCCCGGGTCCGGCGGGGGGCGCTCGCGCGCGCCCGCAAGCCCTGCCGCAACGAGAGCTTCCTTTCTCCGGGGAGGTGAAGCCCGGCACCCTGCCGCCGATCAACCTGCTGCAGATGGCGGAGGGCAGGAACCAGGTGGAAGAGGCCGAGCTCGTCCGCCTGGGCGAGGCGATCCGCCGCCGCTGCGCCGAGTTCGGCGTCGAAGGCACGATCGAGGCGATCAGCCCCGGCCCGGTGATCACGGTCTTCGAGTTCCAGCCGGCCCCGGGGGTCAAGGTCAGCCACATCGTCAACCTTCAGGACGACCTGGCACTGGCACTCAAGGCAGAGTCGGTGCGCATCGACCGCATGCCGGGCCGCTCCACTCTCGGCCTCGAAGTGCCGAACCGCGAGCGCAGCATCATTCGCCTCGGATCCCTGCTCGCCGACGAGCGCTTCCGCAAGTCGCCTTCGGTGCTCACCGTGGCGCTCGGAACCACCATCTACGGCGAGCCCTACTATGCCGACCTGGCCGCCATGCCGCACTTGCTGGTGGCTGGTGCGACCGGCGCCGGCAAGAGCGTCGGCTTGCAGAGCATGATCACCTCGATCCTCTACAAGGCGACGCGCGAGGAGGTCCAGTTCATTTTCATCGACCCCAAGCGCATCGAGCTCGGGGTCTACGGCGACATCCCGCACCTCAAGGCCGAGGTGGTCGTCGACCCCAAGAAGGCCGCCAACGCCCTGCGCTGGGCGGTGGCCGAGATGGAGCGCCGTTACCGTCTGCTGGCCGAGGTGCACGTGCGCTCGATCGCCTACTACAACCGGGCGATCTGCGATCCGGAGGTGCGCAAGCGCCTGGCGCTGAGCGACGAGGCGGAGAGCCCGTTCACCGCCGCGGATCTCAAGCCGCTGCCCTACTACGTGGTGGTCATCGACGAGCTGGCCGACTTGATGATGGTCTCCTCCTCGGAGGTCGAGACCTCGATCGCCCGCCTGGCCCAGATGGCGCGCGCCGTGGGCATCCACCTGATCGTCGCCACCCAGCGCCCTTCGGTCGACGTGTTGACCGGCACGATCAAGGCCAACTTCCCGTGCCGCGTCGCCTACGCCACCGCCAGCCGCCACGACTCGCGCACCATCCTCGACCAGGTCGGCTCGGAGAAGCTGCTGGGCAGGGGGGACATGTTGCTGATGCCCCCCGGCACCTCGCGCCTCACCCGCCTACACGGCGCCTATGTCTCCGAGCAGGAGACCGCCGCGCTGGTGCGCTGGCTCAAGAAGCAGGGCAGGCCCGACCTCGACCCCGAGGTGCTGCGCGACCGCGACGAGTCGGAAGGGTACGGCGGCGAGGGCGGCGAGAACGACGACGAGCTCTACTCCGAGGCAGCGCGCCTGGTGGTGGCGGAGCGCCAGGCTTCGGCCAGCTTCCTGCAACGCCGCATGCGCATCGGATTCTCGCGCGCGGCCCGCCTGATCGACATGATGGAGCGCGAAGGCCTGCTCGGCCCGCCGCAAGGCAGCAAGCCGCGCGAAGTCCTCGTCCGGCCCGATTATTTCTCCGAGATCGACCTGAATTCAGAGGAGTGAGGTCGGAGGAATCCTCAAGACTCTTCTCACCGGACCAGGTGGGTCGCGCACTGAGCGTGAACAGCGATCCCCCGTACCGTTGAAGGCTTCTCGAAGGACCGTCTCTATCGGGCGCGGGCCGAGGCGCGCTTGGTGGCCGACTTGTCGAGGGCGCGGCGCTGGGCGAGGAGGTCGGCGGCGCGATCGAACTGCCCCAGGGCGGTCTGGACCTGCTTGTCGCCTCCGGCAATGACGCGGTGCCTGGCCTCCTGGCCGAACGCGATGTTGAGCATTTCGGCGCGGATCTCGAGCAGCGCGTAGTTGCGTGTCTCCGGGCTCTCCAAGGCGTCATCCACTTCCTGCTTGGAGGCGATCGACTCGTGGATCAGCCACTTGCGGAACTCGTCTCCCGCCTCGGGCGACGGCTTCCAGTCGGGCGCCGTCACCTTGTGCTGGCGGCTGTAATCCACCGCGAAGTTGGCGAAGGCGTTGCGGGCGAGCAGGAACTGCTCGGAGGCGGAGAGCTTTTCGTCCTCGATGACGACGTCCGGAGTGATCCCGCCGCTGCCGTAGACTTTGCGCCCGAGATCGGTGTGGAAGATCTGATTGTCGGCGATCTTCTTGCCGGTGATCTCCGGCGAGCCCGCGTCGGTGTGCGTATAGTAATCATAGTAGGAGCTGTAGTCGCGCTGGATGAGACGGCCGGAAGGCGTGTAGTACTTGGCGGTGGTCAGGGCGAGGCCGGTGCCGTAGGACAGGTTGTAGACGGTCTGCACCAGGCCCTTGCCCCAGCTCGGCGAACCGACGATGAGCCCGCGGTCGTGGTCCTGCACGGCTCCCGCGACGATCTCGGAGGCCGAAGCGGTGCCCTCGTTGACCAGCACCACGACGGGCATTTCGAGATGGGAGCGCCGGCTGCCCACTTTGAAGGCCTGGAAGGCGTCGCGGGTGCGGCCACGACACTCGACGATCGTGCTCCCCTCGGGCAGCAGCTCCTCCGACATCTCGACCGCCGGGTCGAGCAGGCCGCCGCCGTTGTTGCGCAGGTCGACGAGGAGCTGCTTCATGCCCTGGGCCTTGAGCTTGTCGATCGCCTCGGCCACCTCGGCGCCCGTGCCGCGGGCGAACTCGCTGACCTGGATGTAACCGGTCGTCGGCGTCATCAGGTAGGCCAGGCGCACCGTGGTCTGCGGGATCTCGGCGCGGGTCACCGACATCTCGATCGGCTTTTCGAGGCCGCGCCGCGAGATGGTGATCTTGACCACGGTGCCTTTGGGCCCCTTGAGCTTGCCCACTGCCTCGTCGAGGGTCATGGTCTCGGTGGGCTCGCCCTCGATGGAGCTGATCACGTCGCCGGGCTGGATACCCAGCCGGGCCCCGGGCGTCCCCTCCAGGGGAGAGATGACGGTGAGCAGGCCGTTGCGCACTCCCACCAGGATGCCGAGGCCGTAATAGCTGGTCTGCTGCTTCTCGCGCAGGCCCTGGTAGTCCTCGGCGACGAGGAAGGTGCTGTGCGGATCGAGGGTGCGGATCACGCCCTGGATGGAGGCGTAAACGAGATCGCGGTAGGTCACGTCGGCGCCGTAGCGCTCGTGGGCGATCTTGACGAGGTCGGTGTAGAGGCGGAGTGAGTCCCGCGTCTGGTCGGTCAGGGCCAGGAGCCGGTTGCCGAGCATCCCCCCAACCACCAAGGCGAGAGCGAACAAGAGGATCGCCACGATGCGCCAGGAACGTCTCATGACCCCGCAGTTTAACATCATTCTAGTTGGCGTCGCCGGTCGGCCCGAGGTATGAAACGGCGCTCGCTAACTGGCGATGGCGGCCTCAGATCTAGCGGATCGCCCCCCGCAACCCCTCGATCCCCTTCCCTCCCCTCCGGGGGGGAAGGGGACGCCCCCGCCCTCTCGCGCACAAAGGCTTCGAGTTCTAAGGCCCGACTTCGTACGGGAGGCCCCCGCCCTCTCGAGGCTCTGCGGGCTAACCGTTTAACCGTTGCCGGCTTGACTTTGCTGCCGGGGTGGCCCGATGATGGCGGCCTGGAGGTCGTATGTTCGGCGCGCTGGGCCTATCGGATATCTTGTTCATCATGGTGTTGGCGCTGCTGATCTTCGGACCCAAGCGCCTGCCCGAGATCGGACGCACGCTGGGCAAGGGGCTGGCGGAGTTCCGCAAGGCGTCCAACGAGCTCAAGCGCTCGCTCAACGCCGAGCTGGCGCTCGCCGAGCACAACCCGCCGGCCGCGCCGCACCTGGCGCGCGTTCCCGCGGAAACCGTGCCAGCGCCCGCGGCCATCGCGACACCCGCGGCGGTCGCGGCCCCGGCGGGGTCCTCCCCGGCTGACGGCGGGGAGGCGCCCCCCTACGTGCCGCTGCAACCCTACGGAGCCGCCCCCGACCCCGAGCCCGCCGCAAACGGCTCGGAATCAATAGCCGGCGGGGAGGCCGCCGCCGGCACCGAGCCCGCCGACGCCGGCGCCTGGCCGGACCCCTTCGGCGAGCCGATCGGAGCTGTGCCCGCGGCAGTGCCGGAGCAGGGGACCGTGGGTTTCGCGGACCCGCGGCCCGTGGAACCTCGGTAGTGGCCGCCGGCGGCCCCGTCCCTGCCTGCCGACCAGTACGATGAGTCCCGCGCCCGAGCGCCTCGCTCCGCCTCCAAGTCAGGAAGAGCTGCCCAGGATGTCGCTGATCGAGCACCTGGAGGAGCTGCGCAAGCGCATCCTCTGGTCGCTCGTCTTCGTCGCCGTCGCGTTCTTCCCGTGCTGGGAGTTCAAGGAGAAGATCTTTGCCTTTCTCGAGCGGCCGATCCTCAATCAGCTGCCTCCCGGCACGAAGCTCGCCTACACCGGAGTCGTCGATCCGTTCATCCTCTATTTCAAAGTGGCGGCGCTGGCGGCGGTGTTCGCGACGACGCCGTTCATTCTTTTCCAGATCTGGCGTTTCATCGCGCCGGGTCTGTACCTCCGCGAGCGCCGCTACATCTTGCCTTTCGTCTTCTTCGGCACGCTGTTCTTTCTCGCCGGCGGGGCTTTCGCCTATTACGGCGTTTTCCCGGCCGCGCTGCAATACTTGCTCAAGCTGGGCGGGGGCTTCCAGCCGGTCATCACGATCGAACGCTATTTCGGGCTGTTGCTGGCCTTGCTCCTCGGCCTGGGACTGATCTTCGAGCTGCCAATCCTGATCTTCGTGATCTGCGAGATCGGCTTGGTGACTCCTGGCTTCCTGCTGCGCCACTATCGCTACGCGGTGGTGATCATCTTCATCGCGGCGGCGATCATCACGCCCACCCCCGACGTGCTCAACATGTGCCTGTTCGCCCTGCCGGCGCTCCTGCTCTATCTGCTGGGCATCGCCGCCGCCGCAATTTCCCAACTCCGCAAGCGCCGCGCCCAGGAAACCGCGGCCGCCGCGGGGTAGGTACCGCCTCTCACCGAGCCCTCGCCGCGAAGAGCCGGGGACGCTACCCCCCGCCGCCCTTGCCACCGGCGTAGCCCAGCGCCTTGAGGCGGTCGGCGTCTTCCTGGCTGAGGGGGGCGGTCCGCGGCTCGGCGGCGCGCGTGCGGCGCTGGGCCAGCCAGCGCTGCAGCAGGCCGGCCAGCTCGCGCTCGGCGGGCAGCCCGCGGCCGGCGAGGTTCTGGGTCTCCAGCGCGTCGGCCTCGAGGTCATACAGCGAGGCGCCGTCGGGAAAGACGTCGGTGTTGCCCTGGCTGACGATGTAGTGGAAGTCGCGCGTGCGCGCCATCGCCCCGAGCTTGCCCGAGTGCTCGGCAAAGACGACGCGCCGGCCCTCCCCCTGGCCCGGCCGGCTGCCGCCCTTCTGCCGCAGGTCGATGCCGTCCTGCGGCGGGACCGCGACCCCGGCCGCCGCGAGCAGGGACGGGAACAGATCGATCGTCTGCACCAGGGCGGAGAAGCGCCTCCCTCCCTTGCCGGGCTCGCGGCGCTCCGCGCGGGGCCAGCGGATCATCAGCGGCACGTGGGTCGTGGTGTCGTGCAGCCCGACGTGGCGGTAGCGCACGCCGTGCTCGCCCAGGCTCTCGCCATGGTCGGCGACCACCGCCACCACGGTGCTGTCGAGCACCCCGCGGCTTTCCAGCGCGTCGAGCAGGCGGCCGACCTGGCGGTCGAGGTAGGCGACCTGACCGTCGTAGAGGTCGCGGTTCGCCCCCAGGATCGGCTCGGCGAAGTCGCGCGGTCCGGGCGCCCGGAAAGGGACCCAGGCGCGCACCGGCGCCAGACCCGCCGCCTCCGCCGGGCGCATGCCCTCGGCGTAGGGCCGCGGCGGCGTGTGCGGCGGATGCGGATCGAACAGGTGCAGCCAGACGAAGAAGGGCCGCGGGCTGCCGAGCTGGCCGGCGAGCCAGTCGAGCGTCTGATCGACCGCCAGCTCGCCGGCGAAGTGCTCCTCGGCGCGGGTGACCTCGGCAAAGCCCGGCGCCAGCCCCGCGTTCTTGAGATGGCGGACGGAGATGACCGCCATGGTCTCGTAGCCGGCGCCGGCCAGGCGCTCGGCCAGCGTCGCGGCGCCCGGCGGCAGCGCGGTCCGCAGGTCGTAGACCCCGTGGTCCTTGCCGTAGAGCCCGGTCATGATCGAGACGAAGCTGGGATTGGTCGCGTTGAAGGTCGAGAACGCGTTCAGCCAGACGTCGCTCTCCGCCGCCAGGCGGTCGAGCGAAGGCGTGAGGCTGGGCTTGCGGCCCCACGCTCCCAGCCGGTCGGCGCGCAGCGTATCGATGCCGATCAGCAAGACGTTCGGGCGGTCGCGCCGCGCCGCGGCGGGAAGCTCGCCGCGGCCGTAGAGCGCCGGGCTCCCCCACAGCACGGACGGGAAGGGCCGGCCGGCAACCACGTCGGGCGGCCGGTCGATCTGCATGAGGATGTCGACCTCGGTCCCCGCCCACTCCGCGAGGTCGACCTCCTGGACCTGCGGAGCGAACCGTGACACCGGTGCGGCCTCGGCCTTGAACAGCTCATGGATCCCGCCGTGGCTGTCGCGGATGCCGAACCGGTACGAGCAGGTGCAGCCCCCTTCCTGACCCAGGGGAGTGAACGAGACGTAGGCTTCCTCGTCGAGGCGCACGTGCCACTTCAGGCGCGTGCCGCCCACTTGCTCGAGGGCGCGGACCTGCCCCGAGGTCTGCCTGGGAAAGGCGGCCAGCTGGGCCGCCGGCACCTTGGCGAGGTCGCGCACCTCGTCGGCGCCGAGAAACGAGATGCGGCGGTTGAACGGCCGCCTGCCGCTGTCGGCCTGCTCGATCTCGACTTCGGGCTTGGTCGCCCAGAGGTCGAGCCGCACCCACGGGCGGCCGTGCCCCGCCCCCGTGCGCCGGCACCCCGCGGCCAGGAGCGCCACGACGCACGCCGCCGCCACGCCGGCGGTCCGGCCCCGCCTCCCCCAGGCCCCAGTCATGACGCGGAGGCGCCGCCGATTACGCGTTCGTAGATCTCGGCCAGAGCCAGCGTGCAGCCGATGGAGCGCAGATCCAGCTCATCCTCGATCCGATCGGTTTCGGTAAACAGCCATCCCATGCCTTGGAGGCTCCTGCCGGCTTCCGCGCCGGCTTGGCGCACGAAGTGCTCGACGTGGACACGATCCTGGGCGATCAAGAAGTATTCGGCGAGCGAAGCAAGCTTCTGATAATGGGTGAATTTCTCTCCGCGGTCGTACTTTTCGGTCGACTTGGAAAGCACCTCGACGATAAGGGTGGGGTTGAGAAGGGTGTCTGCATATGCGTCATCGAGCTGCGGCTCGCCGCAGACGACGAACACGTCTGGATAGGTGTAAAGGTTGGTGGCGGCGACCCGCAAACGCATGTCGTGGGCGTGGACTTCGCAGGGGCGACCCCTGAGCTGGCGATGCAAGGCCACGAAGACGCTGCCGGAGATGAAGCTGTGCGGCCGGCTCGCGCCGGTCATCTCGAAAATCTCGCCGTCGAGGTACTCGTTGCGCGTCTCCGACTGGCGCTCGAGAGCCAGATACTCTTCGACGGTGAAGCGCCTTCTCACGCGAGTTTCCATGCCCAGAAAATACCATCAACGCAGACCTTCGTCACCGCCGCTCCTGGCTGCCGCGTCCGCGCGCACGACTCTCGGCCTGCCCTCATGGCCGCCGCCCTCGCCCGCGGAGCCCGCGCTCGCGACGGTCTGCATTGCCTCCGCGGCCTGGTCCCCGCCACCCTCGCCACTTTCTCCCGCCTCGGCCCGATCCGCCGGCGGCTGGCGGCGCCAGCGGCGATGCATCCACACCCACTGCTCCGGGACGCGCCGCACCTGCTCCTCGATGGCCCGGGTGAGCAGGGCAGTGGCCTCGCGCGGATCGTCCGGCAGCGCGACCGGCGCCAGCACGCGGACGCGGTGCCGGCCGTCGGGCAGCCGCTCGATGAAGGTCGGGATCACCGCGGCGCCCTGGCGCAAGGCGATCTTGACCGCGCCCACGGGGGTGAACGCCGGCCGCCCGAAGAAGGGTACCCAGACTCCGTCCACTCGCGTGTCCTGGTCGATCAGCATGCCCAGCACGCCGCCGCGGCGCAGCGTGGTCAGGAGCTGGCGGGCGGCCCCCTCGCGGCCGCGCTCGATGGCGCGGGTGCCGAAGCGCGCGCGGAAGCCCGCCACCATCTCCTGGAAATCGGGCTCGTCCAGCGGGCGCGCCACCACGGCCATCCCCAGGCCGCGGCAGTTGAAAGCCGCGCCCAGCAGTTCCCAGTTGCCGCAGTGGCCGGTGATCAGGATGAGCGGCCGGCCGCTGGCGCGCACCAGGTCGATGTGCTCCCAGCCCTCGACGTCGACCACCGCGCCGATCTCGGCGCAGTCGCGGGAGAGCAGGTGGAGCCCCTCGGCCAGCATCATGCCGAGATGGCGGAAGCAGGCGCGCCCGAGCCGCCGGCGCCCGGCCGGCGAGAGCCGTGGAAAGGCGACCGTGAGCGCCTCGAGCGAGCGCCGGCGGTGGCGGCGGCAGGCCACCCAGCACAGCCCTCCGATCACCCGCCCGCAGCGCTGCGCCGCCGCCCAGGAGAGCGGGCCGAGCACGGCCGCCAGGGCGCGGAAGGCGGAGGCCAGCAGCGGCGTGCGCAGGCGGCCGCGGCCCGCTGCCCGACGGAAGGGGCGCCGTCGACGGGGCGGGGCGAGAGAGATCGACACGGCAGAGCGGTCCGGCGTCATGCGCCGCCCTCGAGATAGCGCGCCAGCAGGCCGTCCCAGTCGCCGCGGGCGCGCAGCACCAGCTCGACCATCTCGCGCACGGCCGCCCGGCCGCCGGGGCGCTCCAGCACGCGGTCGACCCGCTCGCGCACCTCGAGGGCGGCATCGGCGGGAGCAAAGGAGAGGGCGCAACGCACGATCACCGGCAGGTCCACCAGGTCGTCTCCCAGGTAGGCGACTCGCCCCGGCTCGGTATGCGCCGCCGCCAGGAACTCGGCAAAGCCGGCGGCCTTGTCGGAGCGGTCCATGAGGAGGACGTCCACGCCGATCTCGCGCGCCCGGTTCTCGAGCGCCTGGCTCATCCGGCCCGACAGGATGCCGACCTTGAGACCCGCCCGCCGCGCCAGCTCGACGGCCATCCCGTCGCGCACGTCGAAGACTTTCCACTGCTCGCCGTCGGCGCCGTAGACCAGGCGGCCGTCGGTGAACACCCCGTCGACGTCGAACAGCAGCCACTCGAGGCCGCGGGCGCGCCGGTTGAAGTCGTCGCTCTCACCGCTCAAAAAAGCTCCAACCCCCACAGGTCGTGCAGGTGCACCACGCCCTGCAGCCGCCCCTGGCCGTCGCAGATGAACAGCGATGTGATGCGGTGGTCTTCCATCGTCTTGAGCGCGGCGGCGGCCAGCTCGTGGCCCGGAATGGTGCGCGGCCGCGGGTTCATGCACTCGCCGGCGGTGCGGTGCAGCAGCCCTTCGTCGGCGGCGAGCAGCCGCCGCAGGTCGCCGTCCGAGACGCAACCCGCCAGCACGAGCTCCTGGCCGCGGGTGACCGCGGTGATGCCGAGCCCCTTGCGCGACATCTCGTAGATTGCCTCGCGCATCGGGGTGGTGACCGAGACGTGCGGCATCGCTTCACCCGCGTGCATGAGCTGCTCGACCCGGAGAAGCCGCTTGCCCAGCTGGCCGGCGGGGTGCAGCAGGGCGAAGTCCTCGCTGGTGAAGCCGCGCGCCTCGAGCAGCGCCATGGCGAGAGCATCGCCGAGCGCCAGGATGGCGGTGGTCGAGGCGGTGGGGGCAAGGTTGAGCGGGCAGGCCTCGCGGTCGATCGCCACCGGCAGGTGGAGGTCGGCATGGCGGGCCAGGGGCGAGGCGGGATTGCCGGTCATGGCCAGCAGGGGCACGCCGAGACGCTTCAAGGTCTCTACCAGGCGCAGCAGCTCCTCGGTGCCGCCCGAATAAGAGGCGGCGAGCACCGCGTCGCCGCTGACGATCATGCCGAGGTCGCCGTGCACCGCCTCGGCCGGGTGGAGAAAGAGCGCCGGCGTGCCGGTCGAAGACAGGGTCGCGGCCACTTTCTTCATGATCAGGCCGCTCTTGCCCATGCCGGTGCAGACGACGCGTCCCGCGGTCGCCTTGAGCATGGCGACGGCGCGGTCGAACCGCTCGTCGAGCTGTGGCAGCAAGCCCTGGATCGCCGCCGCCTCGGTCGCCAGCACTTCCGCCGCCACCTCCCGCGGCAGGCGGACCCGCCGCGCCGGCGGCGACTGCGGCTGGCGGACGGCGTTCATGCCCGCACCTCCGGGACCGGCGCGGCGGCCGTCTCCGCGGTCATCGCGGCCATCGAAGCCATGCCGCGCTTGAGCGAGGCGAGCGAGCGCAGCAGTGCCTCGGCGCGCACCGGGTCGAGCTGGACGGCGCGGTCGGAGAGGGCCCGCGCCGGGTCCGGGTGAACCTCGAGGAAGACCCCGTCGGCCCCGGCGGCGACCGCGGCCCGTGCCAGCGGCTCGGCGAAACGGCGCTCGCCGCCGCTCTCCTCGCCGCCGCCGGGCAGCTGCAGCGAGTGGGTGACGTCATAGATCACCACGATTCCGAGGTCGTGGAGCAAGGCGAAGCTGCGCATGTCGACGACCAGGTTGTGGTAGCCGAAGCTCGTGCCCCGCTCGGTGATCGTCACCCGCTCGTTGCCGGTGCCGCGGGCCTTGTCGACCACCTGGCGCATGTCTTCGGGGGCGGCGAACTGCCCCTTCTTGACGTTGACCGCGCGGCCGGTGGCGGCGGCCGCCACCACCAGGTCGGTCTGCCGGCACAGGAAAGCGGGGATCTGCAGCACCTCGCAGACCTCCGCCGCGGGCGCGCACTGCCGCGGCTCGTGGACGTCGGTGAGCAGCGGCAGCCCGGTCTCGGCCTTCACTTTGGCGAGGATGCGCAGCCCCTCGCGCAACCCGGGGCCGCGAAAGCTCGCGATCGAGCTGCGATTGGCCTTGTCGAACGACGACTTGAAGACCAGCGGCATCTCCAGGCGGCGCGCCATGGCGGCCAGGGTCCGCGCGCAGGTCAGCGCCAGCTCCTCGCTCTCGATCACGCAGGGGCCGGCGACGACCGGCAGGACTCCGCCGCCGCCGACGATCACCCCCGGCGCCAGCTCGACGGGCGCCGGCGCCATCACCCCTCCACCCGCATCTCGGCCGGCGCCGCGGCCGCGGGCCGCCGCCCGGCCCAGGTCTCCGCGCGCTCGCGCCGAGCGCGCTCGGCCAGGGCGGCCGCGATATAGGACACGAAGAGCGGATGTGGCTCGGTCGGCTTGGATTTGTACTCGGGATGGAACTGGCAGCCCAGGTACCAGGGGTGGTCCGCCAGCTCGACCATCTCGACGAACTTGCCGTCCGGCGACAGCCCGGATACCACCAGCCCGTGCTCGGTGAGCGTTGCCAGGTACTTCTGGTTGACCTCGTAGCGGTGGCGGTGGCGCTCGCTGATCTCGGCCGTGCCGTAGATGCGGCGGGCCAGAGTGCCCTCTTGCAGGCGGCAGGGGTAGGCGCCGAGCCGCATGGTGCCGCCCAGGGCTTCCACCCCGAGGAGGTCGCGCAGCTTGTAGATGACGGCGTGCTCGGTTTCGGGGTCGAACTCCGAGGAGGTCGCGCTCCGGATGCCGCAGACGTTGCGGGCGAGCTCGATGACCATGCACTGCAACCCCAGGCAGATGCCGAAGAAAGGCACCTTGTGCTCGCGGGCGTAGCGGATCGCCCGGATCTTGCCTTCGGTGCCGCGGTGACCGAAGCCGATCGGCACCAGCAGGGCATCGACCTCGAACATCTCGCGCGGCCAGCTGTCGCCTTCGAGCTCTTCGGCGTTGACGTAGGCGACCTCCACGGCGGTCTCGTTGGCGATGCCGCCGTGGGTCAACGCCTCGTTGAGGCTCTTGTAGGCGTCGGGGAACTCCACGTACTTGCCCACCATGCCGATGCGCACACGGTGCTTGGGGTGCTTGACCCGCGACACCAGGCTCTCCCAGCGGCTGAGGTCGCGGTCGTAGTGGGGCAAGTTGAGCTGCTCCAAAAGCAGGTCGTCGAGCCCTTCGGCGGAGAACATGAGCGGGACTTCGTAGGTGGTCGGCACGTCCCGGGCCTCGATCACCTGCCGCGGATCGACGTTGCAGAACAGCGCGATCTTCTTCTTCATCTCCCTCGGCAGCGGCCGGTCGACGCGGCAGAGCAGGACGTCGGCCGAGATGCCGATCTCGCGCAGCTCGCGCACCGAGTGCTGGGTGGGCTTGGTCTTGAGCTCGTCGGCGGCGGCGATGTAGGGCACCAGCGTCAGATGGATGTTGACGGCGTTGCCCCGCCCGAGCTCCTGGCGGAACTGGCGGATGGCCTCGAGGAAGGGAAGTGACTCGATGTCGCCGGCCGTGCCGCCGATCTCGACGATCACCACGTCGCAGCCTTCGGCCACGCGGCGCATCGCCTCCTTGATCTCGTCGGTGATGTGCGGGATCACCTGCACGGTCTTGCCCAGGTAGTCGCCGCGCCGCTCCTTGTCGATCACCGTCGCGTAGATCCTGCCGGTCGTGTAGTTGTGGCGCTTGCTGGTGCGGGCGTGGGTGAAACGCTCATAGTGGCCGAGGTCGAGGTCGGTCTCTGCCCCGTCGTCGGTGACGAAGACCTCGCCGTGCTGGTATGGGGACATGGTGCCGGGATCGACGTTGACGTAAGGATCGAACTTCATCAGGGTGACCGAGAAGCCCCTGGCCTCGAGGATCGCCCCGACCGAGGCCGCGGCCACTCCCTTGCCGAGAGAGGACACCACGCCGCCGGTGATGAAGATGTACTTGGTCGCCATGGGTCGCTCTCCTTAGTTGCCACCGCCTGCGAGCAGGCGCTCCACTCGCTCCAGGTCCTCGCGCGTGTCCACCGATGGCGAGCCCCGCTCGGCGGCCAGCACGCGGATCGGAATGCCGTGCTCGAGGGCCCGCAGCTGCTCGAGCGCTTCGCTGCGCTCCAGGGGCGTGGGCGGCAGGTCGGAGAGGCGCAGCAGGGCGTCCCGCTGATAGCCGTAGACCCCGAGGTGCAGGCGCGGCGTGGCGCCTCCGGGCTGCCTGCTGTAGGGGATCGGAGAGCGGCTGAAGTAGAGGGCCCGTCCCTGGCGGTCGGCGACCACTTTGACGGCGTTGGGGTCGTCGACCTCCTCGGCAGTCGCCTCCGCCGCCAGGGTGACCACCGGGTCTTCCGGATGGGCGGCAAGGTGCGCCGCAATGGCCGACACGGCTTCCGGATCGATCAGCGGCTCGTCGCCCTGCACGTTGATCACCGCCGCCGCCTTGCGCCAGCGGCGCGCCGCGTAGGCGATGCGGTCGGTGCCGGTGAGGCACTCGGCAGGGGTCATCTCCCAGTCGCCGCCGAACATCTCGACCACCCGCGCGATGCGCTCGTCGTCGGTGAGCACCACCACCCGCGAGAGGCCGCGCGCCCTCGCCACCCGCGTGTAGACGTGCTCGATCATCGGCCGGCCCGCGATCTGCAGCAGGGGCTTTCCGGGCAGCCGTGTCGAGGCATAGCGCGCCGGGATGGCACCCACGATACCGATACCCAAGCCGCCAGATCGAGAGGGAGATGAGACGGACGCACCAGGGCGCACATCCCAATGTAAGCGATCCGGCCCGGAGTGTCAAACGTGGCCCTTGTAGTGGGGGTACCAGACGCCGCGGCTCGAGAGCACTACCTCTGGAAGCTTGCTTCCAAAATCCTGTCTGGTACTATGCTAAAACTATCCTTTTGACAGGAGGATTCATGAAAGCCAAGTCTCTCGCCGTTCTTGCGATGCTCGGTCTCGTCCTGCTCGCCTTCTTGTCAAGCCCGCCTCGGGCCCTTGCCTGCTCGGGGGATGATTGCGGCTGCTATCATCCTGGACGAGACGACTGTTACCAGTCCTGTCCGCCGCCGGGTGATCCTGCGTACACAGCGTGCATCCAGGCTTGCAACCGTGAGGCTGTCAAGTGCGCGGTCTGCTGCTGCTGCGGAGACACCTGCCCCGAGTACTGTTTTCACAGTTGAGGTTGAGTCACCGCGGCGGCGGTTAGAAGGCATCACTTCCCGCGGAGGGCACGCCGCGGCGCCGGGGAGCACTCTTATCTCATGGAGGGCGCCAATGGACGCGCCGTCCCACCTGGCGAAAGCCACTGGAGATCCACATGAAGAAGAGACTGCCCAAGCTGACCCTGCGCCTCGAGTCGTTGCGCCTGCTCGACGGTCCCGCCATCTCCGGCGGGCAGACCGACGTGAACACCTGTCAGACCTCGTGTCAACCGACCTGCGGCAACCCGCCCGCCACCCTGCAGGCGGCGGCTCGCTTCGCCACCGCCCGCGCCTGCTGCGTCTGAGGCGGAGCGGCGCGGGTCCGGCCGGCAGCGCGCCGCGGCTCGGCGGCGGGCAGGCAGGGTCCGCGCGCCATGCAGCGCCGGCGGGCGAGCCAGGGAGGGGTCAGTGGCCGACCGTGACCGCGCCCCGCTCCGCCACGTACCTGAGCAGCGCCAGCTCCTCACGGGCTTGGCATTCGGCGGCCGTGACGGTTACCCTCCCATACGCCCGCACGGCCACCCGGGTTCATACGGCGCCGGCACCTCTGCACCGACCATGGATCGCCACGTTACCGCCACGACCTCTCCCGGGCGCTCGTCACGCCGGCCGGCCCCTGCCCTCCTCCTCCTTCTCGCCGCGCTGTGGGCCGGGTGCGGCCAAGAGCCTGCCGTGCGTCCGCTGCTCGGCGACGGCCGTGCCCCCGAGGTGCTGGCGGAAAGCGGCGTCCTGGCGCCGCCGTCGAGCCGCGAGCCCAACCGCTTCGGCCCGGGCTGGGCGGCCAGGAAGAACGCCGGGCGCCTGGTGCTCGTTCCCGCCGCGCCCGCCTCCCGGATCGAGCTGATCTACCTGGGCGAGGAAGTCGCCCGCATGCTGACCCTGGAGCTCGCCGCCCTGGCTCCAGGCGCGGAGAGCGCGGTGCGCGTGCGCTCCGGCGACCGCGATCTCGGCCGGCTGCCGCTGGCTCGCCCCTTCCGACTGCGGCTCCCCGAAGACATCCCGGTCGGGCGCGTGCCGATCGAGCTGTCTTTCGAATCGTGGCAGCGCGGGACGCCGGAAGTGCTCGGCGGGTCGGTCTCTCCGATCCTGCCCGCGGGAAGCGCGCGCGCCGCCGGGCGCGATCTGCTGCAGTGGGGCAACTCCATCGTCTACCTGGCGGCCAAGGTCCGGCGCGGCGACCGCCTGGTGGGCGCCTTCGTGCCGCCCGTGGCGCCTCGTCGGGGGCAACGCTTCGAGCTCACCGCCGAGCGCCGGGACGGCACTCCCATCCGCCGCTTCTACTGGTCGCCGAGCCCCTGGGACCGCCTGCGGGCGACGCGGGAGATCGATCTCCCGCTGCGCGATGCCGCGGGTGCCATACGGGTGCGCCTGCTCTCGCGCGGCGATGGCCCGGCCGGCCGCTGGCAGCGCCTCGGCCTCGCCGGCGACACCGGCAAGCCCGTCTCGCCCGGCCTGGGCTAGCCGGTGACCAGCGGCAGAGCAGCAACGGCCCGTTCTTCGGCGTCGAGGCGCAGCGCTTCCCATCACCAGAAGACGGCAACCGGGTCCCGGCGGGCCGTAGTCGGGGGGCCAGCGGCGTTGCAGGCGCCGGCGAGAATGTGTACACTTCTGATGTACGGAAGGGGAGGCCGATGCGCAAAGTAAGCGTCAGGGAGGCGCGGGAACAGCTCCGAGCGCTGCTAGACGACGTCGCGGCTGGCGAAGAGATCGTCGTCGTTCGCCGTGGCAAGTCGGTCGCGCGCCTAGTCCCCGCCGGGGACGATGCGAAGCGGCTGCCGGTCTTGGCGGATTTCCGCGGATCTATCCAGCTGCAAGGGGGCACCGTCGGAGAGGAGCTTGCCGCTGCCAGGCGAGAGGAGCGCTTCTGAGCCTCTATCTCGATACCAGTGTGCTGGTCCCTTACTATGCACCTGAACCCCTGAGCGAGCGGTGCGAAGCGCTTATCGTGTCGCTGGCCCGGCCGGTGATCAGCGATCTTTGCGAGGTCGAGCTAACTTCGGCCCTCGCGCGGAAGGTGCGCCGCGACGAGCTGAGTCGCCCGAACGCCGAGCGGATCAAGGAGGCGTTCCACTCGCACATCGAGGGTTCCTACTACAGGCTCTTGCCTGTAGAACGGCATCATTTTCGTCGCGCACGGGACTGGATCGCTCAGTTCAAGTCTCCGCTTTCCAGCCTCGACGGGCTGCACGTGGCCGTCGCGTCGGCATTGGGAATCCCCCTGGCCACTGCCGATAGGACGCTGGCGGCTTGCGCCGGGGACTTCGGTTTGAAGGTACTCTTCCTGAGCTGATCTCTTATATTGGTGCCCCTCGCCCGAGGCGGTTACGGGCTTGTGAGCGGCGGGCGGCGCATGATGCGTCTGCGCAGATCCGAGAGATCGTCGGCCTCGGCCGGCGCTTCGCGCGCTTCCTCCTTGCGTCCAAGCTGTACGAGGGCGTTGGCGCGAAGGCAGACCAAAGCGATTGTGTGCGGATTTGCCGAGCGGGACACTAGGATTGGGCCGGTGCTAGATTCAGGCACGTGAACCGACCCACCTCGCCGGACGGCCCGCCCGCCCCGAGCGCTTCGCGCCGGCGCGCAGACCCAGCGGCCGAGCCCGCCTCGGCCTCGGCGCCGGAGTCCATCCCGGCTTCACGGCCCCGCTGGGGGCAGCGCTGGGGGACGCGCCGCCGGCGCTGGGAGGTCATTTTCCCGCTGGCTTTCGGCCTCGTGGCGGCGGTCGCGCTGCTTGGCCGGGAGATGTCCCGGCTGGCCGCGCGGCTGAGCTTGCCGACCGGGCCGGCGCAGTGGATCTGGGCGGCGCAGGACCGGCGCAACCCCGCGCCGCTGGCCTTTTACGCGGCGGTCGACTTCGAGCTCCCGGCGCGGCCGCCGGCGCGCGCGCGATTGCTGGCGCTCGCCGACGAAGAGTACGTTCTCTACCTCAACGGCAAGAGAGTTGGCGCCGGCCGCTACCGGCCGGGCGCCGCGCTGGACAGCTACGAGGTCGGTCCGCTGCTCCTGCCGGGAGGCAATCGCCTGCTCGCCGAGCTGCGCAGCGGCCGCGGGCTCGGCGGCTTCCTGGCGAGCCTCGGCGACGAGACGAGCGGCAAGCCGCTGGTCGTGACCGACGGAAGATGGCGCATCTTCCGCCGTCACCGCCTGGGGCTCGTTCGCGGGTGGCTGCCGCTTGCCGGATCGCCCGAGGCCTTAGGGGAGGCTGCCCAGGTCTGGGGGCTGCCGCCCATCGGACGCTGGGGACGGCCCGCTCCGGGTCCGCGGCGGCCGCTTTTCGCCGAGCTGACGGGAGGGAGCCGCCCGCTCGCCGCGCGCACCTCCTCCCCCTATCCGCCCGCCGCTTCCGGCGGACCGGCGCTCAGCACGGCCGGCACGGCAATCGTGCTCTTCGACTGGGGACGCGAGGTCGAAGGATACCTGGTCCTCGAGCCCGGCTATTCGGCGGGGGCGGCGGACATGGCGGGCATCGATCCGGACCGCCTGCCGCCGCCCGACCGCCTGCGCGTCGCCCTGCTGTTCGCCGGACCGCGGCAATGGGCCGCTCCGTCTGCCATCCTGGCGGCCGCGCCGCGGGTCTCGGAGCGGGTTCCCTCACGGGGGCCGCCGGTCCCCTCACAGGGGCCGCCGCTGCCTCTGGTGGCGGCGCTGCCGCGCCAGCCGCCGGCCGCGGCGGTGCTGCTCCTGCCCGGCGGCCGCGAATGGCTCGACGCCGCCCCGCGCCGGTTCCGCTACGCCCTGGTCGCCGGCATCGAGGGGCCGCTGGCGGCCCGCGTCTACTCGGTCGAGCCGCGAGCGGCCGCGGGATTGGTGGCCGCGCCCGAGCTCGGCGATCTCAGCCAGCCCAGCCAGCGCAGCCAGCTCAGCGACCCCGGCCAGCTCGGTCGCCTCGGCAATCTCGGCAATGTCAGCAGGGGGGTTTTCGGAATCGCGCCGCCGCCGCTACGCACGCCGGTGGAGGATGAAGTCCGGCGCAAACTCCAGGGCCTCGCGGGCGTCGCTGGGCGGAAAGAACTGTAGCTCCTGCTGCGCCCGCGCCGCGAACGTCTCGGCCATCTCGGCGGTCTCCCCGAGAGTGCCTTCGCGGTGCACCAGCTCGAGCACCTGCTGCGCTGCCACCCTGGCGAAACCGCGGTCGGCGAGCACGGTCTCGATCAACCGCCGCTCGGCCGCCTTGACCCGAGGCAGCAGCAAGATGAGCGGCAAAGTGAGCTTGCCTTCCTTGAGGTCGGAGAGCACGGGCTTACCGAGCTCGCTCTCGCGCGCGGTGAAATCGAGCAGGTCGTCGATGAGCTGAAAGCAGGTGCCGAGGGCGCGTCCGAAGCGCCCGAGGACCTGCCCCGCCTCGGGGCGTTGCGGCGGGATCAGGCTGGGGAGCGCGCAAGCGGCGGCGAACAAGTGCGCGGTTTTGCGGTCGATGATGGCGAAATACTCCTCCACCGTGAGGTCGACCGCCCCTAGCCGTTCCAGGGCCAGCAGCTCGCCTTCGGTCATCTTGAGGGTCGCCGCGCAGAGGCTCTGAACCACTTCGAGCTGACCGTGCGAGAGCGCCATCTGCATGGCCTTGGTGTAGATCCAGTCGCCAAGCAGCACGGTCAAGTTGTTGCCCCACAGGCTGTTGAGGGTCGCCTGGCCGCGGCGAAGGTGCGCGTGATCGATGATGTCGTCGTGGATGAGGGTGGCGTTGTGGATGAACTCGACGACCACCGCGTAAGTGACCTCTTCCTCCGAATCGTGGCCGAGCAGGCGGGCGGTCAGCAGCAGCAGCGCCGGGCGCAGCCGCTTGCCGCCGCCTTGCCAGATGTAGGCGCCGGCCTCATGGATGAAAGGCACGTCCGAGTCGAGCTGGCCGCGGAAGAGCTCTTCGGCCGCCAGCAGCTTGCCGGCGATCAGGTCGAGAAAGCGGCTGGTCGCCGCGGAGCGGTCGCCGGCCTGGGAATCGACGAGCGGTTGGTTGGGCACCCGGTCGGTCCTTATCGCCGCGCGGGAATCAGAACCGCCGCACCGGATCGAAGTTGTCCACTTGCTGCAAGCGGCCGTCGCGGAAGCGATAGACCTTGCCGGTGTCGAAGTACCACCACGACGCCTCGGAGTGCGCCGGCATGCCGGCGTAGTTGATGCGCTTGACGTCGTCGGGTGTCCCCATGTCCTCGTAGACGCGCCGTTCGTCGGCGCTCGCGATCGAAGCCACAAACTCGCGCAGCTTCTCGACGAAGGCGCGGTTCTTGATAACCAGCGCCGAAATCACCGGACTGCCGGCGAAAACGCGCTCGGTGACCGAGCTTCGCTCGAGGACTTCCAGGCGCTCCTGCCTGCCCTTGCGCACCGGCACGCCGGCCACCACCTCGAATCGGTTGTAATAGCCGTCCCACGGCCAGTCGATCGCGTACTCGCCCAGGTTGTTGGTGACGGCGCTCACCCGCCGGGTGTCCTTCTCCGCCCGCCGCAGCTCGCGCAGGCTGAAGTAGCTGCGTGACGCTTCCACTGCCACGTGCACCCCGGCGAGTGGCCGCCCCTCGGCGTCAGAGACGATTCCGGTGAACTGCACGTGCTCGCCCGCCTGGTAGGGCCCCGCGGCGAGCGGCGCGGCGCCGGCGCCCACGAGTCCCCCCAAACCCGCCAGCGCAAGGATCACGACCCAGGGCCGGAGGGAAGCCGGCGCGCACGCGGCAGGGTGCCCGTGCGGGGCTGGCGGTGGATTTCTCACGCCGAGCGGTAGTTGGTGAAAGTGAGAGGGACGTCCACGTCGAGTGCTTTGAGCACGGCGATAACGCTCTGCAGGTCGTCGCGATTCTTTCCCGAGACGCGCACGCTGTCTCCCTGGATGGCCGCCTGGACCTTCAGCTTGTTGCGCTTGATCTCGGCCACCAGCTTCTTGGCCGTCTCCTGCGGGATGCCCTGCTGCAGGGTGATTCGTTGCCTCACCCGCCCGCCGCTCGCCGGCTCGACCTTGCCGTAGCGCAGCGACTTGAGCTGAACGCCGCGGCGCACCAGCTTGCCCTTGAGCACCTCCAGGGCCTGGCCGAGAGAGAACTCGTCGCCCGCCCCGAGGACGATCTCTTCGCCTTCGAGGCGCAGCTCGGCAGCCGCCTTCTTGAGGTCGTAGCGCGTGGCGATCTCTTTTCCGGCCTGGCCGACGGCGTTGCGTACCTCTTGCAGATCCACGTGCGAGACGACATCGAAGGAGTTGTCGGCGGCCATGCTCTCTCAGTGATTTACGCTTTGCGATCAGGGGCACGAACACCTGGCTTGCCCCCTCGGCGGCCCATTATACAGAAGCGCCAGGCTCTAGCAGTCGGGCCGGGGCTGCCCCACGAGCTGCTCGATGCGGATGAGCACGAATTCGGCCGGCTCGAGCGGCGCGAAGCCGACGACGATGTTGACGATGCCGCGGTCGATGTCGTCAGCGTGACGGAAGTCGCCGCTGGCGAGATCGTGGGCAAGCCGGTAGGGCCTGTCGGCGAGAGCCGCTACCGCTGCTCTTCCCAGCGGATGTCGGAAGGCGGAGAGAACTGGCCCTGGCGGGGCAGGGGTTTGTAGCCGTCGATCTCGAAGCGCGTGAGGTTGCCCTCGCGGTCGTGGTAGGAGACGGCCACCACGCGATCGGAGGCCGGATCGACGACGAGCATGGCGTCGGTCAGCTCGGCGACTTTGCCCTTGGGCGACAGGGCGATCTCGATGCGCCCGCCGTCGCCGGCGCGGCTGGCCGCCCCGTAACGGCTCTTGAGGTCGTCGACGCCGAGCAGCAGAAGGTCGAGCCCGGGCTCGTTCTTGCGGTCGATGCGGTAGCGGCGCCCGGTCTTGTCTTCCGGGTTCCAGGAGTGGACGACCTCGCCGCAGAGCAGGAACCCCTTGGGATAGGGCTCCTGGTAGTCCCAGCGCAGGCAGTCGGGAAGGGCCAGGGCCAGCTGGCCGGTCTCCTTCTCTCCGGACTTGAAGCCGGCCGGGATGTAGACCTGGGTGAAGGAGGCTCCGGTGGGACCGGCATCAGCCAGGCTGCGCCGCACGCTCTGCAGCATCGCCCAGGGATCGGGACCGGAAGCCTTCGCGGCCGCCGCCGCGGCCAGCGCCGGCGCGGACCCTGCCGCCGCCCCCAGCAGCAACAAGCCGCCGAGCAGGCACCGCGCCAGGCGCGTGGGTCTTGGATCTGTAGTCATGGTCATTCCCGCGCGCCTCAATGCCTGAAATGCCGGATCCCCGTGATGATCATAGTCATTCCGTGCTCGGCGGCGGCGGCCACGACCTCGTCGTCGCGCTTGCTGCCGCCGGGTTGCACTACCGCGGTCACCCCTGCCTCGGCCAGCACGTCGAGGCCGTCGCGGAAGGGAAAGAACGCGTCCGAAGCGGCGGCCGAGCCCGCCACCGGGAGCCGGGCTTTGCCGATCGCCAGCCGGCACGAGTCGACGCGGCTCATCTGCCCGGCGCCGATTCCCACCGTCTGATCGCCGCTGGCGATCACGATGGCGTTCGACTTCACGTAGCGCACCACCCGCCACGCGAAGTCGAGGGCGCGACGCTCGCCGTCGCTGGGCTGGCGCCGCGTCGCCACGGTCCAGCCCGCCGGATCGTCGGCCAGGGCATCGGGCGGCTGCGCCAGAAAACCGCCGGCGATGGCGCGCAGCTCGATCTCGCCGCTGGCGGGACGGTACGGAGGGCACTGCACCAGGCGCAGGTTCTTCTTCTCGCCGAAACGCCGCCGCGCCTCGGCGTCGAAGTCGGGGGCGATCAGCACCTCGACGAACAGCCCCGCCAGCGCCTCGGCCAGCCGGCCGTCGGCCGGGCGGTTGAGCGCGACGACAGAGCCAAAGGCGGAGTCCGGGTCGGTGGCCAGCGCGCGGGCGTATGCCTCCACCAGGTCGCCGCCGCGTCCGACGCCGCAAGGGTTGTTGTGCTTGACGATCACCACGGCCGGCTCCGCGAACAGCGCCGCCATCTTGCGCGCCGCGTCCGCGTCCAGGAGGTTGTTCCACGACAGCTCCTTGCCGCCGAGCTGGCGGAACCCGCCAAGGGCGCCGCCCCCTTCGACGCGGAACCAGCCCGCTCCGCGCCCGAGGCCCTCGCCCTCGCCTTCCGGCCCACCTGCCCGACCGCTCGCCTGCCCGCCCCCTGCCGAGCCCGCGACCGCGTAGACCGCCGCCGGCTGATGCGGGTTCTCGCCGTAGCGCAGCTCCATCTCCCGCGTGAGCTGGAGGCTCAGAGCTGCCGGGAAGGCCGGTTTTTCGGAGCCGCCAGGTCCCGGCCCGGCGGCCGGCGGGGGAGAAGGGGACGCCCCCGCCCGTGGCGCAGGCGGATTCGTCTTAGCCGTTGCCTCCCCGTCCCCGGGCGCGGTGCCCTCGTGGCGGGCGAGCCATTCGGCGATGGCGGCGTCGTAGCTCTGGGTATGGCGAAAAGCCTTGACCGCGAGCCGCCGCCGCAGCGGTTCGGAGACCACCCCTTCGCCTTCCTCGAGCGCCGCCAGGACGCGCGGGTAGTCGGCAGGGTCGACCACCACCGCGACGCCGCCGAAGTTCTTCGCCGCCGCCCGCACCATCGCCGGCCCGCCGATGTCGATCTGCTCGATCACCTGCGCGAAGGCGGTGTCCGGCGCGGCCGCGGTCTCGCGGAAAGGGTAGAGGTTCACCACCACCAGGTCGATGCGCTCGATGCCGTGTTCCGCGAGCTGCTCGGCATGGGCCGCCACCGAACGGCTGGCCAGGATGCCGCCGTGGATACGCGGGTGGAGCGTCTTGACCCGGCCGTCGAGGATCTCCGGAAAGCCGGTCACCTCCGCCACCGCCACCGCGGGCAACCCGCGGTCGCGCAGGAAAGCCAGGGTTCCGCCCGTCGAGACGATCTCGATCCCCAGGCGGTCGAGCCCTCGGGTCAAGTCTTCGAGGCCGGTCTTGTCGGAGACGGAAACCAGGGCGCGGCGTGCCGGCAGCATGGTGGCGGAGCTCCTGTCGAGAGGCGACGTGATCGCGAAGAGGTTCAGCGCGACTCGGTCACGGAGACGGATCTCGTGGCGCGTGGCGGCTGGTGGGCACTAGCGGACGTGCTCGGAGCGCGGCAGCAGCAGGAGGCGCGTCCCCCCGGCCGGCAGACCGCTGCGCTCGTCGGCGCCCCCGGCCTGGAGCCAAATATAGCGCAGCACCAGGGCCACGTCGGTCACCGCGTGGCTGAACGCGAGAGAAGCGACGCCGAACGCGGTCGAGCGGTCGTCGAAGCGGCCAATCCCCGATGCGAAGCCGATCCTGCGGTACTCCTCGGCCACCAGCGGCGCCAGGGCGCGCCCGCGGCCCAACGCACGGCCGACCAGCGGAGAGAGGTCGGGCGTCTGCTCGAGACCGGAGTCGATACCATAGAAGATCAGCGGGAACCTTGGCTCGGCGCCCTCCACATATCGCCAGTAGTCGCCAAAGTATCGGCCCAGCTCCGGTTCCTGTTGCGCCGCCGCCAGCGGGTTGTTGGCGTCGGCCACGTAGTGTGACACCGTGCCCAGGCGCCGCACCACTTCGTCGAACGGGCGGTGCGCGCGGATGGCGGCGATTGCCGCCGCGACCTCGCCGAGCAGCACCCCGTCCAGCTCTCCCGCGCTGTCGGGGGGGGGGCCCTTCACGTGGCGCGCCGGATCGCTATCGTCAAAAGGCGCCAACACTCCCGCGGCGTAGGCGGCGCGCCGCCGCTCGATCTGCCGGGCGAGGTCCGGAGGGGCGAGGCGCCCCGCCTCGCGCGCAATCGTCAGCTGCGTCCTCGGCGTCCAGGCCGCGGCCGCGCCAGGAGCGCAGACCCCCGCCAGCACGGCGCCAACGACGACTAGAAAGAAACTTGCGCGCGCCCCCCGGAGCTCTTCTCGCCGCATTCCGCATATATTCTATAGAGGAAGCGAGCCCACACCATCCATGCCCCAGCCGCCCGCCGGACCCCATCGGCTCGACGTCAGGGGAACTCTCTGCCCGCTACCGATCCTGCTGGCCGCCCGGGAGATGAAGAGGCTCGCGCCCGGCGACCTCCTCGAAATCGTGGGCGACGACCCCGCCATCCTGGAGGACATGCCGATCTGGTGCGAGCGCGCCGGCCACCGCCTGATCTCGATCGGCGAGCAACAGGGCCAGATCCTCTCGCTGGTGGCCAAAGGCCAGCCGAGACGGCGTCCCCTGCCGGGCTGAGCGCGGCGAGGCCCGCCAACCGGCGCGCCGCCGGGAGAGCAGGCGGCGGGCGTAGACATCCGCCTCGCCGGCGAGCGAGGCCGTATGCCCGGCCAGGACGATCGGAAACGTCGCGAGGTAGGACGTCATCTGTCCGCCTCTGCGGCTGTGCACCGCCACCAGCCCGAGGATCCTCGCCAGCCGGACAGGCAGCGCGGTTGCCAGCAGGTAGCCGCCGAGCTCCGCGCGGCGCTCGGCCAGCCAGCCGCAGCGCAGCTCGGCGAACATGCGGCCGCGCTCGTAGCGTTCGGCGAGAAAGCTCCGCACGCCGTCGAGGTGATGGTGCTCGACCACCGCGGCAGGCTCGAACCAGAGTTGCTTGCCGCACGCCACCAGCCGGCGGGAGAGCGTCACGTCGCCGAGCAGCTCGCCGCCCGGAAAACCTCCCGCCGCGGCGAGGTCGCGCCGGCTGACCAGCATGTTGGCGGTCGGGCTCATGTCCACGCGGCGTGGTCGTGCCGCCGGCAGCCATTTGCTGAACTTGCACAGGTGGATGCCGCGGTCCAGCCAGCGGTTGCCGAAGCAGGCGATCGCCCCTACGACCACCTCTCCGGTCGCCTGGTAAGCGGCGACCAGGCGCGCCAGCCATTCGCGATGGGCATACACGTCGGGATCGGTGAAGACCAGCAGATCGGAGCGCGCCAGTTGCACGCCGAGGTTGCGCGCCGCATGGGGGAGCAGCCGCTCCTCGCTGCGCCGGTAGCGCACCCATGGAAAGCGCCCGCACACGATCCGCTCGGTGTCGTCGTCCGGGCTGCTGTCGACGACCACGACCTCGACTGGGCGGAAGGTCTGCGCCGCCAAGGCCTCCAGGCATCCCGCGATCGTCGTCTGCGAACGGAAGGCCGGGAGAACGACCGCGACCGCCGGAGGGGAGCCGTCGCGCACGCTTCAGGCCTCCGCCTGCGCCTGCGCGCCGCTATCCGGTCCGCGATCTTGATTCAGCTCGTAGAGAGTGAAGGCCGCCTCCGCATCGCCCAGTCCGAGCAGCAGACCGGCCGCCTGGCCCAGCGCGCTCGCCGTCTGCGCGGCCAGCATCCAGGGGCTTGCCGCCACGGCCGCCCCCAGCAGCCGCGGCCGCCGCCGCGCCAGCACGAACAATAGGCGGACGACGAAGTAGAGCGGGATCAGCGGCGTGGCCGCGACATAGAGCAGCCGCCGCGCCGCCGTCCAGGCGAAGACCTCGGCGCGCAAGGGGCCATAGCAGCGGTGGAACAGGTAGAAGCCGCGCAGGGCGCTGCCGAGCCGGCCGTCGTTGAGGTGGAAGAGCCTGGCCGCGGGCTCGAGCAGCAGGCGGTGGCCGTCCTGGCGCAGCCTGGTGTGCAGGACGATCTCGGCCCCGAGCAGCCTTTCGAGCTCGGCCCCGTAGCCGAGCAGCAGCTCCCTCTTGAACGAGGCGTTGTGGCCCGGCAGCATGTCGTGCTCGCCGCGCTGCGCCGGCGGCAGCCACGGGTGATAATTCATCAGCGCCACCACCCGGCTGCCCGGCGAGCCTGGATTGGCGTTGTGCATCTCGGGGCCGACCCCCGCCCAGCCTCCGCGGTGCGCGGCGATCAGCGCCTCGGCCCATCCCGCCGCCACCCTGCAGTGCTCTTCCAGGAAGGCCACCACCGGCGCTCTCGCCATGCGGACGCCCAAGGCCTTGGCGGCGGCAAACCGGGTCGATTCCGCCAGCACCACCCAGCGCACGCCGGGGTGCCCGCTGCCGGGCAGCGGCGGCGGGTTGCCCGGAGCGCAGTCGAGCACCAGCACCTCCAGCCGCTCGACCGCTCCCTGGGCGAGCAGCGACGCCAGCGCCCTTGCCGCCCGCTCGCGCCGTTCGCCCACCACCAGGATCACCGTGAGCTCCGCTGTCATACGAGGCAGCTACTGTAGCAGCGCCGGATCGGCACGACGAAGCTCACGCCGAGCCCTGGCGGACCCGGTTTCGTTCTGGCCGGCCGCCGTGCCTCACCTCACGGCCCCTCCATCGACTCATGGCTATGTCTCTGTTGATCCTTGGCTCGGCGCGGTGATATGGGTCTGCAAAATCTCTGATGCCGCCGCTGAACGACTCGCCGGGCGCGCCGGCGGACAGCGGGCCGGCGGAGTCATGCGCCGCGGGCGGCTCGAGGCCGCGGTCTTCTTCATGGAGGTGCGCGATGCACTCGCGATGTCCCAGGTCGTTGGTTCTGGTCGGTTCGCTCGTGGTCCTGGCGCTGGTCTGCTGGGGAGGAGAGCGCAGGGCGATGGCCGAGACGCTGGATCTCTCGGCGATCTTGTCGGAAGACTGCGCCGCGGGGGACGTGGAGCAGGGAGCCGACCTCTCGCTGGTGGCCGAGCTCGATGCCCAGGGCGGCGGCACCGCGCCGCCGGCCGCGACCGCTCCGGCCGATCCGGCGGCGGCAGGCAAGGCGTGCAAGACCAACCGTGAGTGCGCCCTGCCGAAAGAGTACTGCGCCAAGAAGACCGGCGACTGCAAGGGCGAAGGCCGCTGCACGGTCAAGCCCAAGCTGTGCTCGGAGCAGGGAGCCCCGGCGGTCTGTGGCTGCAACAAAAAGACCTACCCCGGCGCCTGCTACGCCGCCAAGAATGGAGTGAACGTCGAGCACGAGGGCGCCTGCCAGAAGAAGTAAGCGCCGGCGCCGATAGAAATCAGCCGGGCCAGCCGGGAAGGCTCCAGGGCGCCTTCCCGGCGCCGTAGCCCACCACCCGCCACGTCCCACTGCCGTCTCATCCTGGCACCCTTCCGACCGCGATGCCGAGCCGGCGCATTCTCGTTGCCGCCCCGTCATTGTTCGATTTTTCGTGGATGCTCGAATTCCTGGCCCCGCGGGCCGTGCCGGGAGTGGAGGAGGTCGACCTCGCCGCCGGGGAGTACCGCCGGAGCGTGCGCTTCGCCGGCCTGCGCGGCGCGATCAGTGTGCGGCTGGCGCGCGGCCGGCCCGGCCGGCCCGACCGGAAGGCCGGGAGCGCCGGCCGGCCTCGCGCGACCGGCGCGGGAGAGGACCGCGGGCTGCTGGTGTGCGTCGCCGGCGGCCTCGACGCGGCCGCGGCGGCGCGGGCGATCGTCCGGATGTTCGACCTCGAGGCGCCAGTAGCCGAGCTCGTCGCCGCGCTGCGCGCCGACCCCTGCCTGCGAGCGTCGCTGGCGCGCCGGCCGGGGATCCGCCTGCCGGTCTACACCGACCCTTTCGAAGGCCTGGTGCGCGCCATCCTCGGCCAGCAGGTCAGCGTCGCCGGCGCGCGCACCATCGCCGGCCGCCTGGTGCGCGACTTCGGCGAGCCGGCCCCGGGCCTCGGCGGCCGGGAGCTCCGTCTCTTCCCTGGCCCCGCGGCGCTGGCCGCCGTCCCCCCGGCGCGGTTGCAAGCCGTCGGCCTCACCGGGGCGAAGACCCGGGCGATCCACGGGGCGGCCCGCGCGGTGGCCGCGGGCGCACTCGATCTTGTGGGACTCGCCGCGGCGGCGGGATCGCCGGCGGCCGCCGCAACGTCCGCAACGTCCGCCGCGCTGCGCGCCCTGCCCGGCATCGGGCCGTGGACCGCGGGTTACGTGGCCATGCGGGCGCTGGGCGACCGCGACGCCTTCCCTCTCGGCGACCTGGGCGTCAGGAAGGCTTTGGCCCTGCACCACCCGTCCGGCCGCAGGCCCGGCCCGCGCGAGCTCGCCTCGGTCGCCGAGCGCTGGCGGCCGTGGCGCGCCTATGCCACCTTGCACCTCTGGAATTCCTTGTAAGCCCACCGCCAGAGGACGACGTCGTGATCGCGATGGCCAGGATCACGCCGAGGGCCGGAAGTCTGAGGGCCGCCGCCTTCATTCGTAGCGCAGCACGACCACCGGATCGACGTCGGTCGCGCGCCGGGCCGGGGCGTAGGTGGAGACGAACGCCACGGCCGCCAGCAGAACCGGGGTGACTACGAAGGCGATCGGATCGGTCGGACTGATGCCGATCAACAGGCTCCGGGCCAGCCGGCTGACCGCGAAAGCCAGCCCCAGCCCGCCTGCCAGCCCGATGGCCACCAGGGTCATCCCTTGCGCCAGCACCATGCGCAGGACCGTCCGCCGCTGCGCGCCGAGCGCCATGCGGATGCCGATGTCGCGCGAGCGCTGGGCGACCGAAAACGACATCACGCCGTAAAGTCCGACCGTGGACAGCGCCAGCGCCAGGACGCCGAAGAGGGCGAGCAGCGAGGCGGCGAAACGCGGCGGCCACAACGAAGCGGCGAGCTGGCTCTCCATCGTCCCCGCGGCGACCAGCGGCATCCCGGGAGCGAGCTCGCGCACCTGCCGTTCGGCGCTGGGCAGCAGCGCGCCCGGATCGCCGCCGGTGCGCACGACCAGGGTGACGCCGGAGACGTATTCCTGGGCCAGCGGCTGGTAGACGTAGGGCACCGGGTCTTCCGCGACCGAGTTGTACTTGGCGTCCCGGGCCACTCCCACCACCTCGACCATCGGCTTGCTGTGGAAGTGGAACCGCTTGCCGATCGGGTCCTGGCGGGGCCAGAACTTCTCGGCCATGGTGCGGTTGACCACCACCACCGGCAGCGACCCGGCGCGGTCGGCCGTGGTGAAGCCGCGGCCGGCGACGATCGGCACCCCGACCGTGCGGAAGAAGTCGGGATCGACCGGATCGACGGTCACGAAGACCCCGTTGCTCTGGTCCTCCCGCCCTTCCAGGAACACCGAGCGCAGCGGGGCGCCTTGCAGAGGGCCGGCCTGGGCCAGGGCCATGGCCTCGACGCCCGGCAGTGCCCTCACCCTCTGGCGCACCGCCTCGAAGAGCTGCTCGCCGTGCGCCTTGTCCAACCCGTAGAGGCCGGCGTCGAACGACATGACGAGCAGGCGGCGAGTGTCGAAGCCCGGGTCGATCTTCTGCGCCGCTGCGAGGCTGCGCACGAACAGGCCGGCCGCCACCAGCGCCAGCAGCGACAGGCCCACCTGGCCGGCCACCAGCGCGCCGCGCAGCCCCATGCCCCGCCCGCCGCGCCGCCCGGCCGCGGTCTGGTTCTTGAGGTCCCCGACCAGCTCCGGGCGCGAGCTCTGCAGCGCCGGCACCAGGCCGAAGACGAAGCCGGTGGCAAGCGAGATCCCGAGCGTGAAGGCGAGCACCCGCCCGTCGATGCCCAGGTCGAGCGACACCGTCGCCCCGAAAGGAAGGGTGGTCAGGAAGGCGAGCAGCGCCCGGCGTGCCCACACCATCAAGAGCAGCCCGCAGGCGCCGCCGAGCAGCGCCAGCACCAGGCTCTCGGTCAGCAGCTGGCGGAGCAGGCGGCCGCGCCGCGCGCCCTGCGCCAGGCGGATGGCGATCTCGCGGCGGCGCGCCGAGGCGCGCGCCAGCAGCAGGTTGGCGACGTTGGCGCAAGCGATCAGGAGCACCAATCCGACGATGCTCGCGAGCAGCAGGGAGGCGCTCTCCGCTCCGGCGCGCACCGGCGGCGGCACCGTCGCCTGTCCCAGCGGCTTCAGCACGATGGTCCGCCCCTTGTTGTCGTTCAGGTACTCCCGTTCGAGGTGGCGGGCGAGGCTGGTGATCTCCGCCTGGGCGGCGGAGAGCGTCACCCCGGGGCGCAGGCGGCCGAGAGCGAAGACGAACAGGCCGCGCCTCTGGTCGTACCAGTTGAACTCGGCGTCCCGCCGGATCTGGCGGTTCATCGCCATCGGCACCCATAGCTCCGGCCGCACGCCGGACTCGATGCCGGTGAAGCTCTCGGGTGCGACTCCGACCACCGTGAACGGGCCGCCGTTGATCCGGATGGTGCGGCCGACCGCCGCGGCGTCGCCGCCCATCCGCTGCTGCCAGAACTGGTAGGAGAGGACCGCTACCGGATGGCCCCCCGGCTTGCTCCCCTCCTCGAGCGTGAAGGTCCGGCCGTGCGCCGCGCGCACGCCCAGCAGGTCGAAGTAGTTTTCCGACACCAGCTGGCCCACCACCAAGCTCGCCTCGCCGCTCGACACCGCGACGCTCATCCCGGTCCAGTCGTAGCCGAGGATGCCGGAAAACGACCGCGCCTGCTCGCGGTAGTCCTTCCAATTGAGATGCGAAGTCGGCGCCAGGCCCAGCCCCGGGTTCAGCTTGTCCTGGGTGTAGAGCGCGACCACTCGCGCGGGGTCGGCGACCGCCGGCATGCGCCACAGAATGGCGTTGACCAGGCTGAAGATCGTGGAATTGGCGCCGATCCCCAGCCCCAGCGACAGCACCGCCACCACGGTGAATCCCGGCCTCTTGAGCAGCATGCGGACGGCAAAGCGCAGATCGGCCAGCAGTCTTTCCACGGCGCAACCTCCTGGGTCTCGAGACTCCACTCATTCTACGTCCGAAGCGGACCGCTTGTTTCGCCGAGAAAACTACCTGGCGCGCCGTCCCGGCGCGCGCCATTTAGGACGCGTCGCGGACCCCGGCTCAGAGATCCTCGGCGAGGGCAAGATGTCGATCGCGGCCAAGATCCAGGCCAGCCCCGACGGGAAGTGGATCGACCTCGAGAACTACACCACCCAGCCGGTCCGCCTGCAAGACATCCGGCAAGCGCGCTAGATACAAGCTCATGGCCCGGGAGGAGACCGGGCTGTTCCGAGGTTCGGGGAGCTTGGGCTAGAATCGCGCGAGCCACCCCTACCAAGGAGGCTTTATGCCGAATCCAGCGTCCTTGCGCCGTCTCTCGACCGCCGCGCGCCGGATCGCCGGCGTTTTTACCCCCCCGCGCCGGATCGCCGGCGCTTTGGCCGCCGCGCTCATGGCTCAGACAGCGCAGGCAGCGGCGCAGGCAGCGGCGCAGGTGGCGGCCGCGCCGCCGGCGGCCGTCCGCGCCACCGAGGGCAGCGTCGCCGCGCCCGGGGTCACATTGCATTACTACGAGCGCGGCCAGGGGGAACCGGTCCTGGTGCTCTCCGGCGGCCCAGGCTTCTCCTCCGACTACATGACTCCGGTGGCGCAGGAGCTGGCGTCCGGCTTCCGCACGGTGCTCCTCGACCAGCGCGGCACCGGCCGCTCGACCCTGGAGAAGCTCGACGCCTCGACGCTCACTCTCCAGCTGGCGGTCGAGGACCTCGAGATCTTGCGCCGCCATCTCGGGCTGGGGAGGTGGACGGTCCTCGGCCACTCGTGGGGCGGCATGCTGGGGATGGCCTACGCGGTCGCGCACCCGGAGTCGGTCAAGGCGCTCATCCTGGTGTGCTCGGGCGGCCCGACGGTCGAGTTCTTCGCGCCGTTTGGCGCCAATATCGAGGCCCGCCTGCTCTCGGGCGACCACGAGGCGCTCGACTTCTGGCGTGATCCCGCGCAGCGCCAGGCCGATCCGCGGCGCGCCGCCTACGAGAGCCTGAGGGCGCGCACCCCGGCCTATTTCTTCTCGCGCAAGAACGCCTGGCCGTTCATCGCGCTGCTGCGCCCGGAGGGCTACACTTCGGCGGTCAACCGCCTGCTGATCGCGGACCTGGAAAAGAACGCCTACGACCTGCGGCCGGGCCTCCGGAAGCTCCAGCTCCCGGCCCTCGTCGTCGCCGCCCGCCAGGACCCCGTGCCGGAATCGGTCGCGCTCGAGATCCACGGCCTGCTGCGCGGATCGCGGCTGCGCATCGTCGAGCGGTCCGGACACTTTCCCTGGCTCGAGCAGCCCAAGGATCTCTACGACGCCGTACGGGAGTTCCTCGCCGCGGTGGCGAGCGTGCCGGCGTCTCCAGGCACGCCCCGACCTCCGTCGTAACTGGCGCCGCCGCCGACGAAACTTCGCGGCGGCGCGCCACGTACTTCGGGGCGATGCGCTCTCAACGCCCGGGCTGCCTTGGCGCCATCGCGTTCGTGTGCCTCGGTCTCGCCTTCGCCCTGCCGGGGTGTGCCGCGCCGGCCGCCGCCGGCGAGCCGGCGTCACCCGAGATCCACATCACGCGGGCCACCGGCCCGATCCAGATCGACGGCGATCTCTCCGATCCGGGGTGGCAAGGGGCGACCAAGGTCACGACTTTTTACGAGACCAATCCGGGCGACAACATCCCGCCGAGCGTCGAGACGGTCGCCTACCTGACCTACGACGACCGCTACCTCTACGCCGCCTTCGACTTCCTCGACCCGGACCCGGCGAGCATCCGCGCGCCGTTCGGCGAACGCGACAACATCGGCGGCGCCAGCGACTACGGCGGCATCGTCGTCGACGCCAAGCACGACGGCAAGACCGCCGTGCTGCTGCTGGCCAACGCGCGCAACGTGCAGTACGACGCGATCACCAACGACGCCACCGGCAACGAGGACCCCTCCTACGACGTCTACTGGGACTCGGCCACGCGCATCGGTCCCCGCGGCTGGGTGCTCGAGATGCGGGTGCCGTTCTCCTCCCTGCGCTACAACGCGTCCGACGTCCAGACCTGGGGCATCCTGCTCTACCGCGTCCGGCCGCGCAATTTCCGCGTGCAGATGTTCAGCGCCAAGCTGCCGCGCGGCTCGAACTGCTTCATCTGCCACTCCAACCCGCTCACCGGCCTCGCCGGGCTGCCCAAGGGCGGGCACGTGGTGGCGGCGCCGTACGTCACCGGCAAGAGCGAGCAGCTGCCGGTGGGCGGGGCCGGCACCGTCGGTCCGCTCGGCGGTACGCGGCGGCGGGCCGACGGCGGGATCGACGCCAAGTGGACGCCGAACGCCAACAACGCCATCGACGCCACCATCAACCCCGACTTCTCGCAGGTCGAGTCGGACGTGGCGCAGATCTCGGCCAACCAGCGCTTCGCCCTGTTCTACCCGGAGAAACGTCCCTTCTTCCTCGAGGGCTTGGACCTGTTCTCGACTCCCATCCAGGCGGTCTATACCCGCACCATCACCTCGCCGCGCTGGGGCGGCCGCGCCACCGGTCAGCTCGCCGGCACCAGCTACACCTTCTTGGCCACCGAGGACCGCGGCGGCGGCAGCCTCGTCCTGCCCGGCCCGCAGTCGTCGAGCCTGGTCAACCAGGACTTCGGCTCCCGCGTCGCGATCGGCCGGGCGCGCTACGACGCCGGGACCTCCTTCGCCAGCGTGCTGGTCACCGACCGCGAGATCGCCGGTGGAGGACACAACCGCGTGCTGGGGCCTGACTTCCAATGGCGGCCGAGCGGCACCGACGCGGTGACCGGGCAGCTTCTCTTCTCCGATACCCAGAATCCCCACCGCCCCGACCTGAGCCCGGTCCTGGCCGGGCAGCACCTGAGCGCGCATGCTTACGACCTGGCCTGGAACCACACTCTGCGCACTTGGGACGGCACTCTCGAGGTCAAGGACCTGGGCGACCGCTTCCGCGCCGACGACGGCTTCGTGCCGCAGGTCGGGTTCCGCGACCTGATCGGCAACTTGGGATACACCTTCTACCCCGAGCACTCGCCGGCCAACCGCGTCCGTCCGTTCTTCGGCGGCCACTACACCACCGGCCAGGGCGGCGAGCTGCTGTTGCGCCGGCTGCAGCCCGGCATCGGGGTCAACGGCATGTGGAACAGCTACGGCGAGCTCGACTGGAACGACGACCGGGTGCGGGTGCAAAACCGCCTGTTCACCCGCCGCCAGCTCGCCTACAACTTCAATATGAACCCCTCGCGCGTGCTCTCCTTCGTAGGGCTCAACGGCTTCGTCGGCCAGGAGATCGACTTCGACAACGTGCGCCCCGGCCGCGGCGGTCTGGTCGCCGCCGAAGTGACCCTGCGCCCGGCCGATCGCATCAGCCTCGACCTGCGCGCCACGGTCGACTGGCTCGACGTGACCGCCGGAGGCCGCGGCGGCCGGCTGTTCACCGCCGAAGTGGGCAGGGTGCGGGTCAACTACTTCTTCACCGCGCGCGCCTTCGTGCGCCTGATCGGCCAGGACGTCAGGGTCCGGCGCAACCCCAGCCTCTACCTTGCCCCGGTCGGTCCGCGCGCCGAGGCGCGCTCGCTCTCGGCCCTCTTCGGCTACCGCATCAACTGGCAGACCGTCCTCTTCGTCGGCTACGACGACGAGAGCGCGCTGGCCGACACCTCCCGCCTGCTGCCCACCAGCCGCACCCTCTTCCTCAAGACCTCCTACGCCTTCCAGCACTAGAGCGACCAAACGAGACCCGGCGCGCAATCGTATAAAGATCAGCCATGCGCTGGAGATTGACCTCGGCCCTCGTCATCCTTTGCGCGCTCGCCGCGCAACCAGTCCCGGCCGGAGTCAATCGCTGGACGCCGTTCGGACCCGTGGGAGGGCCGGTGACCGGCCTGGCCGCCGACCCGCGGACTCCGGGCGTCATCTATGCCTCGACCGAGAGCGCCGGCCTGTATGCGAGCCGCGACGGCGGCGACTCCTGGGTCTGGTCGGCGCTCGGTATGGGCGGCGGAGGGGCCCGGTCGGTCGCCGTCGATCCCGCCGCTCCCTCGACCCTGTATGCCGGAGGTCCGGGTTATCTGTATCGCAGCCGGGATGCGGGACGCCACTGGGAGCCGCTGAGCTTGTCCGCCAGCCCCTCCGACTACGTTCGCTCGTTCGTCTTGGGCCCCGGGAGGAGAACAGTCCTCTACGCGGTTTCCGACTGTTGCTTTCCTCGCAACAAGCTCTATCGCAGCCTGGACGGTGGCGACAGCTGGGTGTCAATCCTCGACGCGGCGGGCTCCATCACGGCGGTGGCGCCGGATCCGACCGATCCACGGACTCTCTACGTCGGCTTCGCCATCCCATTTGCGGGCGGCAGCGGCGGCCTGCTCAAGAGCGCCGACGGCGGCGCGAGCTGGTCGGACGTGACGCCGCTGGCCGGCAACGCCGGCGGCACGCGGCTCCTGGCCGTCGTTCCGGCGCGCCCGCCGGTGGTGCTCGTCCTCGCCCAGTTCGGGTTGTTCCGCAGCACCGACGGCGGGGCCAGTTGGGACCCTGCCGTTTACCCCGATCAGTGGGTTGCGCTATCGCTGGTGGCCGACCCCTTCGTTCCGGGCAGGGTCTACACCGCGGACTCCGCCGGAGGCGTGGCACGCAGCGACGACGCCGGGCAGAGCTGGGTGACCAGCGTGCGCGGGCTGGCCGGGGAGCTGATGGGCCCGATTGCCGTCGGCGCCGGCGGCACGGTCTACGGCGCGACCACGCTCGGCGTGTTTCGCAGCCGCAACCGGGGCCGCCGGTGGTCGCAAGCCCTCGAGCGCGACCGGACGTCGGCGAGGACGGTCATGCTCAAGTTCCGCCCCGGCGATCCGGGAGAAGTGTTCGCCACCCTCGACGACGACCGGCCCGGTCTATGGCGCAGCGGCGACGGCGGGCGGAGCTGGGAGAGGTTCGCGGACGCCTTGGGCCCGGAGGCGGGTTGGTCGGTCCCCGATCTCGCTTTCGATCCAGCCGATCCCGCCCACATCTATGCCGCCGAGCCCGATCGCGTCCTCGAGAGCCGCGACGGGGGCGCGACCTGGCGGAAGGTGCTGACCGGACGCGGGGGCAGCCTGGCTCTCCTCGGACGCACGACCCTGCTGGCCGCCGAGGGCGGCGTCGACAGAAGTGCCGACGGCGGCGCGACCTGGACGACGACTCTCCAGCGTGAGGAGCCGGGGATCTACCGGTCCGGCGGCGAGCTGGTGCCGGATCCCGCCCGCCCGGAAGTCGTGTACCTGATCGTCTCGGATGAAGGCAATTTCAATCTTCCCCGAGGAGCCGAGACCAGGATCTACCGCAGCCTGGACGGCGGCCTCACCTGGCAGCTTTTCCTGAGGCAGGTGTCGGCGCTGGCCCTCGACCCCCGTCAGCCCGGCACTCTCTACTACGCGCAGACCGACGCCATCTTCAAGACAACCGACGACGGCGGCCACTGGCAGCGCCTGCCGACGCCCGACCCCTACACGACCAGCCTGGTGGTGGATCCCTTCGATTCCGCCACCCTCTACGCCGGCACCTTCAGCTCCGGCGTCCAGCGCAGCGGCGACGGCGGCGTCACCTGGGCTCCCCTCAACCGCGGCCTGCAACGCCGCGGGATCAGCGACATCGCCAGGATCGTCCCTCACCCCGCCGACCCCGGCCATCTCTTCGTCTTGCCCGCACTCGCGGGAGCTTTCGAAGCGGTTTTTCCGCCGTAGGCCGGGGGGCGTTGCCGGCCCTGCCGGCGCGGGCAAACGGCCCGCTGGACACGCTTGCCCGCGGGTCGCTAAAGTACGCCAGGTCTCCTGGAGGCTGCGATCGATGCGGAAACGATGGCAAGGTTGCGCTGCGCTGTGCCTCGGCTTCCTGGCGGCGCTTTCTCACCCCGCGCTGGGCAGGGACCCAGCGCGTTCCGATCAATTGGGCAGGGACCCAGCGCGTTCCGATCAATTGGCTGGGGACCCAGTCCCCGCCGCCGACGCGGACGACGTCGACCTCATCTGGGGGCTGAAGATCCCGTTGCGCGACGGCGTGAGCCTCAACGGCACGGTGTACAAGCCGGCGGCGCAGGCCCAACCGCTGCCGGTCGTCTTCACCCTGACTCCCTACATCGGGGACAGCTACCACGATCGCGCGCTCTACTTCGCGCGCCGCGGCTACGTCTTCGTGCTGGTGGACGTGCGCGGCCGCGGCAACTCGGGCGGCAGCTTCGATCCGTTCCGCCAGGAGGCACACGACGGCTACGACGCGGTCGAGTTCCTGGCGCGGCAGCCCTGGTCGAACGGCAAGGTAGCGATGTGGGGCGGATCTTACGCCGGGTTCGATCAGTGGGCCACCGCCAAAGAGCTGCCGCCTCACCTCGCCACCATCGTGCCGGCCGCCTCGGCGCACGCCGGCGTGGATTTCCCCTTCTTCGGCGGCATCTTCTACTCCTATGACATCCAGTGGTTGACCTTCACCAGCGGCGTCACCCCCAACGGCAAGCTGTTCGGCGAGTCCTCCTTCTGGAAGCGGAAGTTCCTCGAGCTGTACCGCCGCCAGGCTCCTTTCAACACGCTCGACCGGATCGCCGGCAATCCCAGCCCGACCTTTCAGGCCTGGCTGGCCCACCCCGCGGCGGACGAGTACTGGCAGGCACTGACGCCCACCCCCGAGCAGTACCGGCGGCTCGACATCCCCATCCTTACGATCACCGGCCACTTCGACGGCGACCAGCCCGGGGCGCTCTCCTACTACCGCGACCACATGAAATATGGCAGCGACTCAGCCCGCGGCCGGCACTACTTGATCATCGGTCCCTGGGACCACGCGGGCACCCGCACCCCCGCCAAGCAGGTCGGCGGCCTCGAGCTCGGCGACGCCGGCATGGTCGATCTCAACCAGCTCCACAAGCAGTGGTACGACTGGACGCTCAAGGATGGCCCGCGGCCGGACTTCCTGAAGAAACGGGTCGCTTACTACGTGGTGGGGCCGGGGGCGGAGAGCTGGAAGTACGCCGACGACTTCGCCGCCGTCGCCGCCGAGCGGCGGACCCTCTACCTGACCTCGCGCGGCGGCGAGGCCAACGACGTCTTTCACTCGGGGAGCCTTGCCGCCGAGCCCCGACCCGCGCCGCCCGACCACTATGTCTACGATCCCCGCGACCTGCGGCCGGGGGAGTTGGAGCAGGAGCGGGAGATCAAGAACTACCTGACCGATCAGAGCGCGGCGCTGGGGCTCGCCGGCGACGGCGTCGTCTACCAGAGCGGACCGTTCGCCGAGCCCACCGAGGTCTCCGGCGCCGTCAAGGCGAGCATCTGGATGTCCCTCGACGTGCCGGACACCGACTTCACGCTGACCCTCTATGAGATCCTCGCCGACGGCACCAGCGTGGCGCTCGCCGGCCAACAGCTGCGCGCCCGCTACCGCGACTCCCTGGCGCGCGAGAAGCTGGTCCCCGCCGGCGCCATCGAGCGCTACGATTTCAAGGGTTTCACCTGGTTTTCCCGCCGCATCGCCAAGGGCAGCCGCCTGCGCCTCCTCCTCGGCACCCCCAACTCGATCTTCTCCGAGAAGAACTACAACAGCGGCAAGCCCGTCGCCACCGAATCCGGCGCCGACGCCCACATCGCCCACATCACCATCTACCACGACGCCGCCCACCCCAGCACCCTGGAGCTGCCGATCGTGAAGTGAAGCCGTCCCGCCCGCGAGACTTGGCGCCGCCTGGGACGGACCGCCGCGGCCGCCGGCCAGGAGTTGCCAGCTCCGGTATGTTGTAGTAGCATAGCGGTCGCTCGTCTTGCAGATGGGAGGTCGCTCTTATGCGCCGGTTCAGATCCGTTGTCCATGTCGCATGGATCGCCGTGGCGGCCGGATCTGCGCTGCCCGCCCACTCCTTATCGTCACTTCCCTATCTGGTCAAGGACATCGAGCCCGTCAATGCGTCGCGCGTCTATACCTGCGGGGTTCCCTCAATCGGTCTGCCTCCGCCCGCACCCTTCAACCCGGGCTCGCTGCCGAGCCAGCTCACCGAGGTCGCGGGGCGGCTCTACTTCACGGCCAACGATCTCGTTCATGGCCAGGAGCTATGGACCAGCGACGGCACGGCCGAGGGAACGGTGCTGACGGCCGACATCTGCCCGGGCGGGTGCGGCTCGTTCCCGACGATTCTCGGGAGCTATCGAGACGCTCTCCTTCTCGTCGCCAACGACCCGGCCGGCGGGCGCGCGCTCTACGCCTTCGATACCGCGACCCGCGTCGTGACTCTGCTGCGGGAGATCTGCCCGCTCTGCGCGATCAGCGACGTCGAGTGGCCCTGTCTTCACCCGCTCGTCCGCCCCACGGTGCGGCTGGGCGGCGCCCTCTATTTCATCGTCGCGTCGGGTACCGCCGAAGCCTTGTGGCGGACCGATGGCACGGCGGCGGGCACCGTGAAGCTCGACGACGTGTGCGACTCCATCCGCTTCGACTGTCACCAGTATCCAGCCCCGCTGGCAGCGCCGGACGGCGGCTTGCTCTATCTCGTCAGCGGCTTCGGCGGCTACGGCGGCACCCTGCGGAGGAGCAATGGCGTGCCTGGCGGGTCCGCCTCGCTCGTCACGGTCTGTCCGGACTACACGTATGCCCATTTCTCCGCCTTTGCGGAGGTTGGCGGGAAGTTCGTCTTCGCGGTTACCTGCGACTACCCTGACTCCTACTTACGCAACACCTCTGGAGTCTGGGTGAGCGACGGCACGGCGCCGGGGACCCAACTCCTCTTGGATGGACCGGGCTCGAACGGCGCGATCTCTCAGCCGATTGCGGCGGGCCAGCGCGCTTTCTTCAGTATCTGGCCGGCAGGTTCCTTGGGAATCTCGCCCGGGCCGAGCGACCTCTGGCAGACCGACGGCACGCCCGCCGGCACTGCCAGGATCGCCGATCCGAGGCTCTTCGACGCCCAGCCTGCCGCCGCCCTGGGCCAGGCGCTGGTCTTCGTCGCCAGCGATCTTGCCGGCAGCTACGGCCTCTGGCGGCTCGACCCTGGCTCGGGCGCCGCCAGCTTCGTCGCCCCTGCGCACCAAGGGCTGCAGTTCCTGCTCAGGGTGGTGGACGGCGTGCTCCTGTTCGAGCGGTTCGACCCTCCCAACGCGCACTCTCTCTGGCGCAGCGACGGCACTCCCGCCGGCACCTGGAGCGTCCCAAGCGCCGCCGGGGCGCTCCAGGAGTTCACCGCCGCCGGCAGCCGTGTCTTCTTCCAGGCGGCCGACGATGCCCACGGCGCGGAGCTGTGGGCCGCCGATCGCGGCGCGCTGACCGGCGTCTCCTGCCTTGCGGACGAGACGAAGCTGTGTCTGGCGGGCGGCCGCTTCGCCGTCTCGGTGCGTTTCCAGGACCCCTTCGGCAGCGGCGCGCGGCTCGAAGGCCACGCCCTCCCGCCCCCCGCGGCGAGCGGAGCCGGCGACCAGTCGGGCCTCTTCTGGTTCTTCAGCCCCGACGACGTCGAGCTGATCGTCAAGGTTCTCGACGGTCACGCCGTGAACCAGAGCTTCTGGGTGTTCTACGGCGCGCTGTCGGACGTCGAGTACTGGCTCACCGTCACCGATACCAAGACGGGCGTCACGAAGACCTATCACAACCCCGCCGGCACCCTGTGCGGCAGCGCCGACGTCGGCGCCTTTCTCTCTCCAACGGCCTCGCCGCCCGCCATCGCGTCGGATGGGCTCCGGGCGCCGGGGATTGCCGGCCCTGGCGGGATCGCCGCCCGATCCCTGGCGACGATTGCCGGTGGAAAATCCGCCCCCGCCGCGGACGGTCTGGCCGCGCGCCAGCCGCCGGTGCGGGCCGCCGCCCTCCCTGGGTCGATGCCGGCGCCGCCGTCCTCGACCGCGGTCTCTTGCAGCGCCGGGCCGCAGGCTCTCTGCCTCCTCGGCGGACGGTTCCGGGCCGAGGTCGCCTGGCGCACCCCGCACGACGGCGGAGCCGGCAACGGCTATGCCGTGCCGCAGAGCGATGGCTCAGGGTTCTTCTGGTTCTGGAGCGCCGGCAGCCTGGAGCTCGCGGTCAAGGTCCTGGACGGCACCCCGGTCAACAGCCACTTCTGGCTCTTCTATGGAGCGTTGACCGACGTCGAGTACACCCTCACGGTGACCGACACCGCCACGGGCGCGGCCCGCACCTATCACAACTCCGCCGGCAACCTCTGCGGCAGCGCCGACGTCACCGCGTTCTGAGACCCGCTGCCGTGCGATCAACGCACCGGCGCCGGGCGCCGGACGATATTCCATAGATGGCCTGCTACAATCCGCTCCGAGAGGGGGAGCGCTCTTGCCCACTGTCGCCAGGATCGGACCCTTCCGCTTCTTCTTCTACAGCAACGAAGGCAACGAGCCGCCTCACGTCCATGTACAGCAAGAGTCAAAGGTCGCAAAGTTCTGGCTCGATCCCGTGGCTCTTGCCGTCTCGGGAGGTTTCTCAGCCGCTGAGCTGCGAGCCTTGTCGAGGCTCGTCATGGAAAACCGGCAGCAGTTCGTGGAGGCATGGAATGAGTTCTTCAGCGATTGAGGCCAGCGCTCGCGCGTTGGCGGTCCAGGTGACCCAGGATGAGCTTGTCGTCTCGCTGACGGACGGCCGGAGGATCGCGGTTCCCCTCGCGTGGTTCCCGCGGCTCCTCCATGCCTCTGAAGCCCAGCGCAACCAGTGGGAGCTGCTGGGAGGTGGAACGGGCATTCATTGGCCCGAGATCGACGAAGACCTCAGTATTGCGGGCCTGCTCCGCGGCATTCCAGCTCCCCATGCCGAGCGGGAAGGCGCCCGTACTCCGGCCTGACGCGTCCCAGGATTCCGGGCGGTTCGAGATCGCCATCTCCGTTCCGCTGGTCATCGAGTACGAAGATAGCTTCGCCCGCTTCGTTCACGCAGGTCGCTTCCTCGACCGGGAGATCGGTGACTTCTTGGATTACATCTGCAAAATAGCCCACCGCCAGGACATCTTCTTCCTGTGGCGCCCTCAGCTCCCTGATCCAAAGATGACATGGTTCTCGAGCTGGCCTTCGCCGCGGGCTGCGAGGGTATCGTTACCCACAATCGACGAGATTTCAGGGGAGCAGAAGGGTTCGGGGTCCGAATCGATTCACCCAAGGAATTCCTTCGTCTCTTGGAGATAGCTCGATGAGCACGCTCAGCCTCAGGCTTCCGGACTCGCTTCACAAGCGGATTCGCGAGCTGGCCAGGCAAGAGGGAATCTCGATCAATCAGCTCATCAGCAGCGCCGTCGCCGAGAAGATGGCCGCCCTGATGACGGTCGATTATCTCGATCAGAGGGCCAAGCGCGGCAGCCGCGAGAAATTCCTTGCCGTGCTGGCCAAGGTGCCCGATACTCGCCCCGATCCCGGTGATGAGCCGGAGTAGATCTCGCCGGTCTTCGACCTACTGGGGTCGGCAGCGACGAACACGACGCGATCGCCAGCCAGCCTGGCTTCGGTCGTCGGCGTTGCGGGCCGAAACTTGGCGCGTGGGGTTTGTCGCCATGTCATGAGACCGCCAGTTCGATACGAGGCGCGATGGCTCGACAAACCAACATCGGCCGCCATCATCAGGTCGCTGGGATGCATCGATACTTAAAGTCACGGTTCGGGTTGCCCGGCAGGACCACAGGCTTCGCCAGGAGGACTTTCTGTGACCCTGCCTGAGGAGTCCCCCCGATATTACAGGCTGTGTGGCAGAGAGCGCCGCATCGCTCAAACTATTCCTCCCCGGCGCAGCTGTTCCAACGCCTCCGAGGAAAACCGAGTCATCTCAGGGCTCTTGATCGACAGCCCGATTGCCAGCGCCTGCTCAAGCAATGCAATGGCCTTCTCCGCCTCGCCCAAGCTTGCGTACGCCATGCCAAGGTTCACCAGAGCGGTGCCTTCCCCTTGGCGGTTCCCGATCTCGCGGGAGATCTTCAGCCACCGCTCGGAGTACCCGATCGCCCTTTCAATCTCGCCCAAGTCGGCGTACGCCAGGCCGAGGTTGCCCAGAGCGTTGCCTTCGCCTAGGCGGTCCCCGATCTCGCGAGCGATCACCAATCCCTGCTCGTAGTACTCAAGGGCCTTTTCGACCTCGCCCAAGCTCGCGTACGCTAGGCCAAGGTTCACCAGAGCGGTGCCTTCCCCTTGGCGGTCCCCGATCTCGCGAGCGATCACCAATCCCTGCTCGTAGTACTCGAGGGCCTTTTCGACCTCGCCCAAGCTCGCGTGCGCTAGGCCCAGGTCCCCTAGCAGCCCGTGGTGAAAGTGGTTTAAACATCTTGAGTTAGCGGTCGAGGGCCGGTAAACTTGGAGGCAGCTTCTGGAGGACTCCAAGCATGGCGATGGGCAAGCGCAAGCGGCACCGGCAGCCTCCACTGTGGGTC
>DASZZM010000045.1:0-11242 GCA_035544895.1 Thermoanaerobaculia bacterium | reverse complement strand
CTGCGCCGTCATCGACAACACCAACGCGACAACCCCCACCCCGATCGTCATCTCGCGTCTCCTGTGGCAACTTGCGTCCAGTTGATCTCGGTCACGAAAATCCCAAGCGGATTCGCCATCACGGCCTCCGTCGTGTGCGGCGGACTGCTCTTGACCTGCAGGTAGGCTTCCCACGCCGTCGTCCGCGCCGGCCCGGCAAAACGCGGCTGCTCGGTCTCCCGCCAGGCGACCTTCCAGGTCTCCGACCGCGGCACCTGCAGGACCGAGGTCACCTGCACCTGCCGGGTCAGGCTCCGCCCGAGCACCCGCGGGTCGTGCGCCGGGTTGGCGAAATACGCGTCGAGCGTCGCCCGCGCCGGCCCGGCGACGCACGCGTAGGCGCCGAACAGCAGCTCTTTTTGTGCCGTGAAATCCGAGGACACCAGCCGCAGGTCGCGGATGAAGCGCCCGAGCTCATAGACCACCAGCCGGCTCTCCGGCGCGCGCAGCCGCTCGGCCGGCCCGAAAGCCAGCGCCTGTCCCAGCCGGTCGACCTCGACCACGTAGGGCGTGATGCGCGCCTCGCTCGCCAGCCGCACGTAGGCCGCGAGCACGCCGCCGAGCAGCGCGAGCAACCCGAAAGCGCAGAGCTGCCAGTTGCGCTTGCCCTTGGCGAGGTCGCCGAACGCGCTGGCGAACTCCTGCCGCGCGGCGAGGTAGGGATTGGGCTCGGCGCTCACCCGTGCCCGCCGCCGCGCCTCAGCGCAGCGCCTCCCCCAGCCGCAGCGAAGCGCCCTGGGTCAGCCGCGAGGCGACCGCGCTCGGAATCCGCCACACCAGCAGGCAGAAAATGAGCGCCCCGCCCAGCACCTGCAGCCCCAGCGCGAGCGACGGCGCCGCCTGCCCCTGCGGCCCGAACTGCAGCAGCGCCCACTGCCGCGACAGCCCGGCGCCCACCGCCGCCAGCAGGTAGATGAGGTAGATCTTGACCCCCACCTGGACGGCGTAGAGCAGGTACCCCTCGGCAAACGGCGCGGTGATGCGGCACCCCGCAAAGCCCAGGAACAGGCACCCCCCGGTCAGCACCAGGTAGGTCTCGACCAGCACCAGGCAGATGCGCGCCGCGATCGCCACGTAGGCGAGGAAGACCAGCAGCGCGCTCGCGGTGGCGAGCAGCGTCCCGGCCGGGTTGGTGAGGAGCCCGAGCGCGCTGTAGCTCTGCAGCATGTTGGAGCTGATGACGATCCCGAGGTCCAAGAGCTGCGAGGGGTTGACCGCGCTGCTTCCCGCCGCCGCCTGCCCGGCCGCCTCGAACCCCGCGGTGATCGCCGGCACCCACAGCGGGAAGGCGCTGATCAGCGCGTAGAGGAAGGCGAGCACCATGAACTTCTTGAGCAGTCCCGCGAGCGCCGCGTCGAGCGCCTCGCGCCCCAGCGCCCACCAGATCCCCGACACCGCGAACTCGAGCGCCGCGAGCACCGCAAACGTCCGCTGCGCCACCGGCACGATGCGCTCGAGCCACCCCGCCGAGGCCCCCTGGTAGTCGCCCACGATCTGGTCGAGGATGCCCCCCTGCGGCGCCTGCGCCCCCGCCGCCGCCGGCACCAGCAGAGCGAGAGCCACCGCCGCCCCTGCGGCCAACAGCGCACGCGCCGCCTGTCGTCCGCCCGCTCCTCCCGCCGCCCGCCCGCCTCCCACCGCCCCTGTCTCGCCGGTGCGGCCGCTCGGCTCCGTGCCTCGCCGCTCGCCCCGACCTCCGGTAGTCCGCCGCAGCAGGGTCAATCCGCCCCCCGGCCCGCCACCGCCAACCCCTTTTCTCGCCGGCCGGTCCGGCCGCCCGTCTGCTTTCTTGTCTACCTGGCCGCCGCTCCGCGGCGGCGCGTCGCACGAGCGCTCTCCTCGCGCTCGACCCTCAGGCGCCCCCCATTCGGCGCAGGCCCGGCCCTCGGGCGCCTGCCACCCAGCCCCTGCCGGGTGGCGCGGCCCCCTCTCCGGCACCCCATCCGCCGCGCCGCGCCGCATCGCCCGGCAGCTCTTCGTCGTTCGCCATCCGTCCTGCCTCCTTGCCCGGCGCCGGCGCGGTTGCTCGTTTCTCACAGCCCCTCTCCTCTTCGCCCGCCCCGCCCCGTATTTCGCTGCCCGCCGGCAGCGGGTCCACCGCCCGGCGTCGCTCTACCCAGCCCGCCCGGCGCCTGCGGCCCGCCCGGTCTCCTCGGCGGCGCCAGCTCCCGCAGCGTCTGCACGTTTGGCAACGGCGGCAGCGGCGGCGGCGCCTCCCACCAGGCCGCGAGCCGCACGTTCCTGCAGTTGGGATGGGTCTCCTCCGACCGCCCGCGGCAGTAGGCCAGCGCGCTCCGCCACCGCCGGCTCGCCGCCCGCTCCTCGCGCGCCCAGAAAGCCAGGTCGTAGACCCGCGAGGCCGCCGGCACCGCCAGCGCCGCCAGCGGGTCCGTGCCGTCGGCGATCCGCTGTGGATCGGGCGCGCAGCCGCCCACCGCCAGCAGCAGCGCCGATATCGCTGCCAGCACCGCCAGCGCCGCCCCCGCCGCCCATGCCGCCCGTGACTCCAATACCGCGCCGCGCCCCATTTCCGTCGGCGCCCCCGCGCCGCCACCCACTCTGCTGAGCATGAGCTCTCCGTCTCCTAGTAGAAAGGCCACCACTTGGGCAGGAACGTCCACCCCGGCGAGCCGTTGCGCTCCCCGGCCAGGGCCGTCTCGGTCGTGACCAGCGCAAACGTCGCCTGCGACTGCGCCTCGCGGTTGAGCCAGTAGGCGTTGGCCACCGCCTGGAGGTTGGCGCTCACCGCCAGCGACTGGCGCGCCAGCAGCTCCTCTTGCGCCTGGAAGCCGGCCAGGGTCGCGAGGTGCTCGAGCGCCTGCTGGTGGCCCACGGTGCCAGCCATCTGGCCGCGGATCGCCGCCAGCGTCTGCTCGCCGGCCGCCAGGCTCTGCCCCTGCCGCGCCACCGCGCCGAGCCCGGCGCGCATGGTGTCGAGGGCGCGCTCGGTCTGCAGCTGGTAGGCCTCCGGGCCGCTCCACGTCCGCCAGCCCGGGAAGGTGACGCGGAACTCGGCCTCGGCGTTGGCCAGCGTGTAGCCGAGCGCCCGCCCCGAGCGCACCACCGCGTCGAGCTCGGCGAGCAGGCCGGCCAGGTTGCGCCAGTTCGGGTCGGCCAGCTTGCGCAGGGCCTGGAGCTGGTAGCGGATCTGCGCGTACTGGTTGGCGAGCTGCAGGTACTGCTGGTAGATCTGGTAGGCAAACTGCACGTAGTGCGCGTAGTGCCAGTACGCGTTGACTCCGATGTGCGCCACGTCGGTGACCGGGAACTGCGCCCCGGCCGGCACCGCGCCCCAGGCCAGGATCGCCGCGCTAACGGCAAGCGTCAGGGCGAGGCGGCGCAGCCAAGACACGCGGGAACAACGCTCCATGGGCATGGTTGTCTCCAGGTGGAATCGACGACATCGTTGAGGGTGGAGTCGGGGAGATCGGCGAGTGGGCAGTGGGGGAGGGCGGCGTGCCGGCGTCGGCCCGCCCCGTTTCGTCAGCCGGAGCCGGCAGCCTGCGCCCTCCTCCAGGCTCCGCACCCGCGTCGGGTGGGCCGGCCTGCGCGCCCGCTGCGCCCGCGCTCTCTGCCCCCGCCGCCCACGCCTCGGCCTGTGCCGCCAGCCCGCGCCGCCGCAGCCACTCGCGCGGCCACGCCTCGCCATGGGCCGCGATCAGCGCCCGCGCCTCGCTCATCGCGTCGGCCGGCGTCATCCCCTCGGGCGTGCCGACGAAGGCGAGCGCCACCGGCCCCAGGCCGATCTCGAAGAGGCGCGAGCCGCGCGGGCTCTTGACGAAGTAGTCCCGCTTCCGGCGCGCCCGCGCGATCAGCTCGATCTCGGTCTGGTTCAATCCCAGGTCGTGGTACAGCCCGCTGTGCCCGGGCGAGGCCGCCTCGGCGTTGGGCAGCAGGATCTTGGTCGGGCAGCTCTCGACCAGGACGTGCCGGTTGGGGCTCTCCCAGAGCTGCGCCAGGCTCTGGGTCGCGAGCACCACCGCCGCGTTCTGCTTTCTCAGGGTCAGCAGCCACTGCTTGATGCGCGCCGCAAAGGCGCTCTTCATCAGCGGCAGCCAGGCCTCCTCGATGACCAGGAGCGAGGGCCGCCCCGCCTCCAGGCGCTGCTCGACGCGGTGGAAGAGGGTCAGCAGCACCGGCAGCAGCACCCGGTCGTCCATGTCGATCAGGCGCTTGAGCTCGAAGACCTGGTAGCTCCCTCCGTCCTCGGCCAGATCGTCGCTGCCGGCATCGAGCAGATGCCGCAGGCTGCCCTCGGCGTAGGGCGCAAGCGCCGCCACCAGCTCGCGGTCCTGGAGCTGCGGCAGGAAGTCCGAGATCCGCCGGTGCTCGCGCGGCTCGCCGGCCAGCAGCTGCAGCGCCGCATCCAGCGCCTGGCGCGCCGCCGGGGCGACCGCCACCCGGTTGACCGCGAGCACCGTCTCCAGCCACTCGAGCGCCCACAGCCGCTCGCCCGGCCGGTCCACCCCGGCCAGCGGCTGCAGGCGCACCCGCTCGTTGACCAGGTCGTAGTGGCGCGCCCCGGCCGCCCGCGCCAGCAGCCACCCCGAGTAGCCGACGTCGAAGCTGAACACCTGCGCCCGCGGGTAGCGCAGGAACTGGGCGATGAGCAGGTTGAGGAGGGTGCTCTTGCCCGCCCCGGTCGGGCCCACCACCAGCGTGTGCCCGACGTCGTCGTCGTGGAGGTTCAGCCAGAAGGGCGTGGCCCCGGTCGTCGCCGCCCACAGCAGCGCCGGGCTGTCGCGCGGAAAGAGAGGCGAGGGGTTGTGCCGCAGCCCGGGCCAGATGCTGGTCGCCGGAAGGAGGTCGGCGAGGTTGCGCGTCGAGACCACCGGCCGCCGCAGGTTGGCGTAGCCGTGCCCCGGCAGGCTGCCGCGAAAGGCCTCGAGCGCGTTGACGTCTTCGACCCGCGCCGCAAAGCCCCGGTCGTTGAGCGCCTTGACCACCTCGGCGGCGTTGTGGTCGGCGCGCGCCGGGTCGGCCTCGGCGACCACGACGACCGGCGTGTACAGGCAGAACCGCACCCGGCCGGCGGCGTTTTCGCCCGCCGCCTGCGCCGCGTCGGCCGCCATGCCGGCGGCGTCCTGGTCCAGAAAGAGCTCGTCGTCGCGCTCGCGCGCCGCCGACCGGTCCTTCTTGTCGCCGGTCAGCTCGCGCAGCCAGGAGGCCGCGCCCCGCCGCTTCTTGAACCACGACAGACGCACCCGGCCGATCTGCCGCGCCGCCGCCGCTTGCCCGAGCGGGATGATGCGGTGCGAGGCGCGGAAGGCAAACCCCAGGCCGCCCAAGAAGTCGAGGATCCCCGAAAACGACTGGTGCGGAAACCCGTGCACCGCGACCAGGCGCAGCGCCAGCCGCCCGATCTGCGGCCGCCAGCCGCCGAGGAGCTGCTGGTCGGCCAGGAGAGCGTCGAGGTAGGCGCCGCCCGGCGGGGACTTGACCGGATGGTCGAGCCCGGTGAGGCACCCGTGCAGGTGGGCGAGGAGCTCGTCTCCCCCCAGGCGCGCGATCTTGAGCGGGCTCGACAGACGGCGTTCGAGCTGGCCGACCTCGGCCTCGAAAGCCGCGTGCACCGCGCTCCACGCAGCCTCGCCGCGGGGCAGCCCCGAGACGAAGAGGCGCGCCAGCCGCGAGTAGAGCTCGCGCGGCGGCAGGTAGGTGGCGCAGAGCACGCTCTCGCTGACGAAATGCGCCCGCGAGCTCTCGTAGGCCGCCCGCCGCTCGCCATCGATCAGCCGGGTCAGCGGGTCGGGGAAGGCGCCCTGGGGCGCGTAGCCCAGCGCCGGCCGCCGGATGAAGTCGACGTGGAACATCCAGCCGTCGCCGTAGGGGAGCAGCGCGTCGTTGAGCTGGCTCGCCAGGTGGTTGAGCTCCTCGGCCGTGGCCGCCGCCAGGTCCGGCCCGCGGTAGCGCCACCCGGTCAGAAACGACCCGTTTTTCTGCAGCACCGTCGCCGGCCCGACCAGGTGCAGCCACCCCAGGAGGTCCGCCACCCCCGCGGGCTCCCGGCGGTGCTCGCGCAGCCCCTCGGCCAGCCGCAGCGCCCCGGCGCCGGCCAAGAAACCCAGAGTCGTGCCCGAAAGGTCCATCGCCCCGCGCCTCACCCGCGCCCCGGCAGCGCCGGATCGGCCGCCGGCACCCGCGCCCCGAGCCCCGGGGCCGCGGCATAGAAATCCGCGCCGCGCAGGCTGCGCACGTAGAGGTCGGCGATCAGCGGATCGCGGCCGCACAGGTACACCGCCAGCGGATGGAAGACCGCGCAGTAGAAGATCGCCAGCCCGATCGTCAGCACGTGCAGGCCGGCCTCGAAGAGCAGCAGGAACACCGCCGCGGCCTCGACGAAGAGGAACTGCGGCGCCACCCCGGCGTAGAGCACCGGCCGCACCAGCGCCGCGTGGATGGGGTTGTGGACCCGCACCTAGAACGTCGCCCCCTGGAAGCCCAGCGCGTCGACCAGGTTGACCGCGCCCAGCACGATCGCCACCCCGAACAGCGCCTGGCCGAAGCGCTTGGCGCCCTGCTCGTGGCTGGTGAAGGCCCACATCGCCCCGCCGATGACGAAGGCCAGCGCCGCCACGGTCTTGGCCGTCGGTCCGGTCAGGTTGTCGACCACCACCTGGAGCGGGTGGTTCCACGGCAGGTCGCTGCCGCCGGTGCCGGCCTGCGCCGCGCCGGCGAGCGCCAGCCAGCCGAAAAAAGCGAGAAGGTATGCCAGTTGCCGCCGCCGCATGGTCGGTCTCCCGGTCTGCCGTTGGCCTGTTCAGGTGGCGCTGATCGCGGTCAGCCGGTAGGAGTCGCCCTCGAAGCCCCCGACCTTGACCAGCTCGGTGACCCGCCGGCCGCGGCTGCCGCCGGCGATCACCACGATGAGATCGATGGCCGAGCCCACCAGGTGCGGCTGCGGCCCCACGTTGTTGCGCTGCGCCAGCCGGTCGAGGCGGTGGAGCGCCCCCAGGGCGTCTTCGGCATGGAGGGTCGCGCACCCGCCCGGGTGCCCGGTCTCCCAGGCGTCGAGTAGGTCGAGCGCCGCCTCGTCGCGCACCTCGCCGACCACGATGCGGTCGGGCGAGGTCCGCAGCGCCGCCTTGACCAGGTCCTTGAGCTTGAGCGTGTCGCTGGTGCGCAGCGCCAGGTGGTCCGGCGCCGCGCACTGGAGCTCGACCGTGTCTTCCAGGATCACGATCCGCTCCCGCGGGAAGGCCGTCGTGATCTCGTGCAGCAGAGCGTTGGCAAGCGTCGTCTTGCCGCTCGAGGTCCCCCCGACGACCAGGAGGTTCTTCCGCGCCAGCACCGCCGCCCCGAGCGCCGTCTGGTGCGCCCGCGCCAGGCTCCCCGCCGCCACGTACTCGTCGAGCGTGTAGATGACCGCCGGGGGCTTCCGGATGTTGAAGCACGGCGCCGCCGCCACCGGCGGCACGAATCCCTGCACCCGCGCCCCCGCAAAACCCTGCCGCGGCAGCTCCGCCTGCAGCAGCGGCCGCGCCGTCGTCAGCACCGTCGCCAGCCCGCTCGCCACCAGATGGAGGAAGCGCAGCACCTGCTCCGGCCCCATCTCCTCCCCGCTCTCCCGCCGCCCTTCCGACCGCGTGTCGAAGTACACCCGCCCCGACGGATTGACATACACTTCCGTCACGTCCGGATCCCCCAGCCCCCGCATCACCCCCTCCCCCAGCGCCCGCGCCAACCCCTCCCGGTACCGCCGCCCCAGATCCTCCTCCCCCTCCACCCCCACCATCCTCGGCACGCTCGCCATCGCGGGTCCCCTCCAAGCTTCCTTGCCCGACGGCATCGTAAGGAACCAGTTCTCGAACTGTCAATCACCAATTCCAAGTCGCTTGACGGTAGTTTCGTACGCCTGACCACGAACTGGCCCAACCGCCAGCAAAACGGAGACTACAAGCCAAGTCCGCACGGTCGCGGCACACGCCGTTGCGCCCGCGGCCGCCGCGGTCAAGTGCCAGTGGGGGACCGCTCAATGGGGGTCAAGCGGCGGCCAGGTTGTTCCTGTCGCCAAGGGGAGCGACCAACGGGCCAGGGCTTCCCGAGCCTTCAATAGCCCACACACGCCGACCGGTGGCACGAGTGTGAGCGAAGGATCTCCCGCGGACTCAACAGGCTGTAACCCTGGCCCAAGAACTCCTAGCCCACTCCTAGCCCTCGAGATACAAGTCGCTGAGTGGGCGAACGATCGTACGGAGCCCTTCTGTGTGGGTGGCCAACACGATCTCATTGACCCCCCCGCGGGTTTGACCGTCCAGAAGGAACCATGGAGCGGGGGGAGAGTCACTTCACCAAGGAAGGTCGGGGATCACAGGCCTCTATGATATCCTATTCGATTCCGGCTACGCCGGGTTAGCCTGGATGAGACGCGAGAATCGATTTGCGGCGGTACGCAATGACGACCTTTCTCTGTTACGCGGACAGAGACTCTGATTCTGCGCTTACCCTGCATAGGGCGTTGGTCGAGCAGCGCTGTGTCCTCTGGATTGACAAGCTGGATATTGAGCCGGGGTCCAACTGGCAGGCGAGTATCGAGGCGGCGATTGCCCAGTGCGATCAGCTCGTGGTTCTCGTATCTGAGCATTCGACCAAATCACAAGAAGTGGCGGCCGAGTGGAATCTGGCGCTCGAGCTCGGCAAACTCATCATTCCCGTCCTTCTCGACGACACGCCGCTGCCTTTCAGGCTGCGCGCGTATCAAGCTGTTGACCTCTGTCGGCTCGGCCTAGACGCGGCGCTGACGCGCCTTCGGACGGTCCTGCCAACAGCTGCGACTCCACGTCATCTTGAGATGCCTGACGGCGGCGCTGTGAACATTAACCCAAAAGAGTTTACGACGGTCAGAATTGGTCGCTATCCGCACGGCGACCGTATTATACTAGTTGATCCAACCGCTTACTCGACGTTAGCAAGCATCCTCGATGAGCTGTTTATCAACTATCTCCATCCTACGATTAAACCGTATACGTACGGGTCTGACTGGATGCTTATCGGTGAACCCTTCGATACTCACTTGGCGGTTCCCAGTGACTGGGTACGAGCGCCGGGCCAGCCCGTTTCGAAATTAGCCCCGACCTGGCCTGACACGATAAGGCCGGCCGATATCGCCTTCCGACGGGGTACTTACTGGAAACTTGGGCGGTTTGTACAGACGGAAGGTTACACGTGGCAACGTCCTATAACGGACGCATATGTTATAGCGTCGAACGACGAGCGTCTGGTTATGCTCCTACTCTCTGATGCGAAGGTTATCAGTCTGATGCTTAAGGAGCAGGTGCTCGTGTCTCGCGAACCCTCGGATATTGATCCAAACACATTCAGATTTAGGCTTGTGTTTCACGATTGGCTGGGCTTGGGTTTACGGGGACTGGTAGTTACCGAATCTGGAATGGCACTGCCGCCAAGAATTGAGGAGTTCGTCGCGCGCCGCCTTCGACCTTGAGCGGGCTCTGCGTCGATGAAGGCGCGAGTGGCGTCCTGCGTGCGGTAGAATAACTAGATGCTTATCCAAGAGAGGAGGGCGAGGTGTCGACACGTGAAAGTGAGCTGCGAGACAAGACCCTAGAAGGGCGAAGCCGACATCGCGCTGAGGGTCTTCTATACCATTCGCGTGGAAGGCAAACTCTCTCTGCCCACTACTACTAATTCGCTTGCATTGCTTGCCGCCCACCTTCTCGATTGGAACAACTAACCGACCACCAACTTGACGACCTCTGTTTGAGGTTACTCCGGAAGGGAGGAGAGATGAAGCGCGTACTTCTGTCTGCCACTCTCGCAATGATCGCCACTGGTACCGTGGCTGCCCAAAGAGCGATCCCAGATGATAACTTGGCTTATCCCGCGTCACTTGTCCTCGAAGGCGACGGTGCTGGGTCAGGGTTCTTTCTAAACACGACTGGCGCAACATACTTAGTGACCTCGAAGCACCTACTGCTAACGGGGGATCCGCCTAAGTTACGTTCGAACTCCGTTACTGTTCTGTCCTTTGGCCGCGATCTTAATGACAGCGGCAGGAATAGGTTTGTTCTCGATCTTGTCGCCCTGAAGACAGCGGGCGTCGTCTATTGGCACGCGACCCGCGACGTGGTTCTCATCAAGCTCGGGACAATACAAGAGGGAAAGCTGCGACCATTCGATGGTGTTACGATGATTGCCAAGGCCAGCTCAGGAATCCTGGGCGCGTCGATCGCTAATTTAAAGAAACTCTCCGACGTGCTCGTTGCGAACGACGTATATGTTTTCGGCTATCCGCGATCTCTAGGTCTCGCCGACCTGCCTCAGCTCGACCCCGATAGACCGCTTCTCCGGAAAGGTATCATTGCAGGTATAAACCCGGCACTACAGTCGATTGTCATTGACTGCCCCGTCTACCCCGGCAATAGTGGTGGCCCAGTGCTGGAAGTACACGCCGTTGGTCTCGATCGAGAATTCCGGATCATTGGTCTAGTCAGCGAATTTGTGCCTTTCGTTGAGACATGGACCGAAATCACTCACGGTTGGACGAATCACACTATCTCGAACTCCGGTTACTCTATCGTGGTACCTGCTGACTTCATCTTGCAAGTGATCCCGCAGTAAATAGTTCAGAGGCACTGCCCGCGGCACGACTGCTTCAGGCTGAGGGTTGCGCCGCTCGAGGTGTCATCCGCACGGGGAGCCGTCGAGCGTCCCCGAGCGCGAATCGGCTCTGCGGGCTGGTGCCGCACTCCGAGCAGGCCGGTTCGCTGGCTGGGGTGTCTGTAAACACGGCGCGGCTGAGCGCATCGAACAGAACGTAGCCCGTTTCGGCGTCGGCGCGCCCTCGAGGTCGGAGCACGCAACAGCAATGTCGCCGAGGCCCTGGATGCAGTGGGCCTCGCCGAGCACGTCGCCCACCCGGCGAGAGAGCGGCAGAGCCCCCTCGTAGCGCGCCCGCGCGGCTTCATAGTCGGAGCGCCGAAGAGCGATGTCGCCGAGACCCTGGATGCAGTTGGCCTCGCCGCGCACGTCACCCACCCGCCGAGAGAGCGGCAGAGCCTCCTCGTAGCGCGCCCGCGCGCCCGTGGAGTCGGAACGCGCGAGGGCTAGCAGCCCGTGGTAGAAGCCGTCGTTTCAAGCAAACCGAGGCTCTTGCGACGGCATAGAGAGGAGTGAGTTGTCGACGCTGCTTCTGAGAAAGTTTCGGATCCCGGACCACCAGATCGGCAGCAAGGCCGAAATCGAG
>DASZZM010000044.1:0-143964 GCA_035544895.1 Thermoanaerobaculia bacterium | reverse complement strand
CTTCTCCAACTCCTCGAGCGCTGGTCGCTTTGGCATCGGGTTCTCCTTATCTGACAGCTTCTAAGGCTGTCAGATAGTACCCGATCTCCTCCCCTGCCGTAACGTTACGCCCCCACCCAGCAGATCTATGTCGTGCACCCCGCCGCGTCACACCCCTGTCGCCGCGCGCGGATCTCCTATATACTCGTCTCTCTACTGTTTTCGTCCCAGGCGAAACGATATTCGGCTGCTAGCCCATGGCTGCCAAAAAGCCCACCTTCGAGCGTCCCGGGATGACCAAGGCCGACCTGGTCGACGTGGTCTACGACCGCCACGGCGGGCTCACCAAGGGCGAGGCGGCCGAGATCGTGGACGCCATCTTCACCACCGTCAAGAGCTCGCTGCGTGAGGGGCGGACCGTCCGCATCAAGAACTTCGGCACCTTCGAGATCACCAACCGGCCGGGCCGCGCGGGCGTCAACCCGGTGAGCGGGGAGAAGATCTTCATCCCACCCCATCGCGGGCTGAGCTTTCGGCCGGCGCGGCGCCTCAAGGGCGTCGCGCTTCCGGTGCGGCTGGAGCAAGAGTAGCCTGAATGGCGCCCAAGGCTCGGGTCCAGAAGCGGCTCTACTACAAGATCGGCGAAGCCTGCAAGGCGCTGGGCATCCAGCCCTATGTCCTGCGCTACTGGGAAACCGAGTTTCCGGCCCTCAACCCGAGCAAGAGCCGCTCCGGCCAGCGCGTCTACAGCGAGAAAGAGATCGACGTCATCCGGCGCATCAAGGAGCTCCTCTACGACGAGGGCTACACCATCGCCGGCGCCAAGAAGAAGCTCGAAGCCGAGCTCGCCAGCGGCAGCCTCGGCGAGCCCGCGCTGTTTACCGCCGAGTTGAACCCACCCTTGCCTCTCGGCATGCCGGCCGTCGGCCCTCCCGGTGCTGCCGCGTCGGCGGCCGGCGGCTCCGAGGCGCGCGACGAGGCAGCCTCCGGCGCGGCCCCTTCCGCGGCCGCCGGTGACGCGCCCGTCCCCACGGCGGCTCCGGGTGGGGCTAGCTCTGCGGCCGCTCTCGGCGCGCTGACTTCCGAGGCGGCTCCTCAGGCGTCCCCCTCCGCCGAGGCAGCCCCGGCAAGGTCGAATCCCGCGGCAGCCAGCCGGCGAGCGTCGGCCGCGGCCCACCGCCCGCCTGCCGGCGCCACGCCCGCGCCCGCGGCGCTCGATTCGCCAGCCGAGACATCCGCCGCGCCCGGCGGCCCCACTCGCACGACACCGGCGGTCCCGCGCCGGCCGCCCCCTTCGTCCGCGTCCGCCGGCCCTTGGCCGGCTCCGGTCCCCGAGCCAGGCCCAGCCGGATCCTCTACGGTTCCACTCGCCGAACCCGCGCCCGGCCCAGCCCCGGCCGCACTCCCGTCTCCCGCGGCAGGCGCGGGACCCGGAGCTGCCTCCGCGCCCCCAGGCCGCACCGCCGGCGGCCTGCCGACTCCCCAAGACGCGCTTGACACGGCAGCCGCGCAGCAGATACAAAGGCTGCGCTCGGGAATCAAGAAGGCGCTGCAGGAAGCCCGCGAGATCCTTGCCCTTCTCGAGTCGCAATCTTCTTGACAGCTCTCTTTTCCGGTCGGGACGTGGCGCAGTCTGGTAGCGTACCTGAATGGGGTTCAGGGGGTCCCGGGTTCAAATCCCGGCGTCCCGACCATAAGTTATTAAAAATGAGAGATTTACGGTGCCACGCTGGAGCTTGGCCCTGCTGTAGAAATTGCCCTGGGACACCTTTGGGCAAACCTCAAGCCAAGGGACAAACGGCGGACAGAGCGACTTGGCAGTGCTGAGACGGAGGAGACAAATCGGCGAAACGGCTCGACGCCCTTCATGGCACGGGCCGCGCGCCTCCTTCCTTCAGAGACCTCAGAATTCTGGCCGCTAGTGTAGTGTCCAGCAAATAACTGGACACCCCGGGACGCGAGCTCAGGTCTTCAAGATAGCGGTACCTTGGGAAGATCGCGCCTCCCGGGCCAGGCCCGCGACCGGGCTGGTCCTCGCGGATCTCGTCCCCTGGACCAGGTGTCAAGCATTTGCGTGGCAGCCATTTCACGCCCCGGCCCCGACGCTATTCTGAATTCAACGACCGACCCCGGGGACCCTGCCTCAACGATCCTCGGGACAAGTGTCCACCATTGCGGGTGCGACCGGTGGTGGTCTGTCGCTTGCTTCCTGAAGGGCGGGGCCGACTCCGGCCGCCTGCCGTCGGGGCGGTAGGGGTCGGGCGCGAAGCCGGGCTCGAATCCGCGCGAGCGCTCGCGGCGCAAGTCAAGCCGCCGACGTTATCGGCCACGACCGTAGCACGCAAGACCTCGCCGCAAGCAACGCTCTCGGGCATCTCGACGCGCAGCCGGGCTCCCCACGGAGGCAGCCTCATCCCGTCGTCGACCGGACAGACGTCGGCAACGACCCTGGCGGTCCGGCGCGGCGCCGGCGATGCGGTCAGCGGCGGTGGCTCCACATGGTTTAGCGAGAACGCGAGGCGAGTTGCTGTCGACGCCAAACGAGCATCACGGCAACGAACCCGTTTACCACTACTAACGTTCCGGGATACAGCCAGGTTGCGAGGGAGTATGACTCCAAGGCGAAGAGGGCCGGAACGAACTTTGCACTGTTGAGCGCGAACGATGTCGCGCTATCCTTGTCCGGCTCCGCCCAACCCTTTCGGATCGTCGACCCATAGCCGAGAACGTCTGTCGCGGTAGCTAAGATAGCTGACTGCGTCGGGTTCTCGGAAAGTAGGTAGTATACGAAGACGACGAGCCCGGCGGCCAGATACAACCAGTCAAGCAGATGAAAGCGCCATCGGTGTTTGAGAAAACTGAGCCCGCCGATCCCTAGCCTCCAGGAGGACGCGGCGGCCGGTCCAGAAACCGAGGGCCTCCAGCCAGAGGCCGGCGATGCGGATTGTGGGCACGAGGAGATCGCCTTGCGACTGGTAGGCGACCTTGAGCCGCGCGTGGGTCGAGGCGGGGGAGGGGAGCTCCTCCTGGGACACATCTGGGACACTAGCGAGCTTGATCCAGGTTCCCAGAGGGAGGCCGGCAAGCCAAGGCGGCGGACGACCCGGTCGAGCAGCGAGCGACCCTCCCGCACCAGGCGGGGGAGCGACTCGTAGAGGGGCACCCACGTGCGATCCGGCTGGCGCGCCAGGGTGGCCGACAGATCGCGCAGGAGCGTGGTCTTGCCGGCGCCCGGGTCGCCGAGCACCACCCAGCGACCGGTGACCCAGGGATGGGCGGCGCGGTCGAGGCCGAGCACCTCACGAAGGCCGAGTGGATGGTCCGGCCGCGCAGACGTAGGCTCCGGGCCGGCCGCACGTCCGGTCTCGGTGCGGAGCTCGAGTTGGACGTAGACCCGTTCGAGCAACTCCGTCTCAGCCTGGCGCTGGAAGTAGGGGGCCAGCCGCTCGTGGTCGGCGGCGACCTGGCGGAGCCAGAGGGCGAGGAGCCCGCTCTCGGGACCCTTCTGGCGGAGAGCCCGCAGCTCCGCGCGGAGCGGGGCGAGTGCGGCGGCCCGCTGCGTGACCGCTTTGACGTCGATGGATACCTGAGCCAGGCGAGCCACGAGAAGTTCACCTGGCTCGTCCGCCAGGCTGGACGCAGTATGAGGGTCGGCGATCGAGTTTTCATCTGGCGCGCGAAGGGAAGAGGCGGGAAACCGGCAGGTGTCGTGGCAAGCGGGCGGATCGTCGAGGAGCCCCAGATCCGCTCCGCTGACGCGACATCGATGCGGTTATGGCGCGGCAAGCCGGCCGGACCCGGCCCGCGAGTGACGGTCGAGATCGACCGGGTGGCTCGCGGCCCTCGAGGAGAGGTCCGGCGAGAATGGCTCCTCACGGACCCCGTCCTCCAACGCCTCAGCATCTTGCGCTTCGCCGCCAAGAGCAACTTTCCCCTTGACGGAGGGCAGGCCCGCCGGTTGGAGGCGAGCGTTCGATCGCTTCAGGCGCGAGGCAGGCGCCGGAGAGCGATCGCGCTCACCGCAAGAGTGGCGAGCGTGATGCCGCGGCCCGCGCCGCCGTCGGCGTCTCCAGCGCGCCATGGAGCCGAACAAGGTGTAATCTAATGTAGATATGGCGAAGTCCAGAGAACGTTGAAACGTCGGCGCCGCCGACCTATACTTTCGCAATGCGCTGTACTTGGTTGGTGACTTTCGCTCTCGCGGCGGCTGCCGCCCTGCCGGCGTCCGGGGATCCTCTCCACGCCCGTGGGGATAGGGTCCTCGAAAGCCTGGACCGCGGCGTCTGCCGCGTGGTTCCACTCAGCAGGGCCGGAGGCACGGCCGCGGAGAAATGGTTCCACCGCCGGCTCGGAGAAGCATGCGGCAGCCGGACCACAGCGCCGCTACGGAAGGTGAAGACCGATCACCTCACGCCGAGCCTCGCTGCGGCCGCCGTTTCGGGCAACGGTAGCCTCGTGGCGCGCGCGTCCATGCTCAGGGGATACGGAGTGGCCGTGGACCTGATCGCCTATACCTCGTCGGGCCTGACCGTGGGCGGAGTGCTCTGCTATCCCGACGACGGAGCACGCCACTCGGCGGTCGTCCACCTGCACGGCGGCCTCGGCGGGATCTTCGACGATCCCAGCGGCGCCATGCTCGATACCTGCTTCCGCTGGGCGCAGCTCCACGGACGCACCGCCTTCATACCCTCGTATCGTGGGCAGGACGGTGGGCAGGGCTCTCCCGAGCTCTGCCTTGGCGAGGCCGACGACGTCGCGGCGGCCGTTGTGATGCTGCGTTCTCTGGAGGTGACCGATCCCGAACGGGTCGGTCTGGTCGGGGGATCGATCGGCGGCTGCGTGGCGCTCCGCGCGGCACCGATGATCCCGAATTTGCGTGCCGTGGTGGCCTACGTGCCACCCACCGACTGGAAGGCCCTCATCGAGTACCACCGGACGCGCTGGGCGCCTGCCACGGAGAGGCTTTGCGACGGCAGCGCCAGGCCCTGGACGACGGGTGGTCCGGACCTCGCCGACACCTTCGATCGCATCATCTGTGGGCACCCCGGCTGCTCGGATGCCGACTACGACGCGCGCTCTCCAATCCCCGGCGTCCCGGCGCAGTCGGCTCCGACGCTGATCGTCGCCGCCGGCTCCGACAATGTGGTGCCGCCGGACCAGGAGCTCCTCTGGTCGATACGCCGTAGCGATGCCGGCCATCCGGTGACCATCGAGGTCATGGCCCCGTGCGATGCTCCACAATCGCCGCCATTCGCGGAGGACGTCGCGCTCTACCTTCAAGGCGGTTTCCATCTACTCTCGCCTGGCTCGATCAGCTCCGGCCTGCTCTACCTCATGGATGCTCTCGATCGGTAGGGGGGCCCCGCTCGTCGTCCCGGTCACTTGAGGGGCCCCGATGGCGATCTCGCCGCGCGCCCCGGGAACCGGCATGGAAACCCCTCTGAAGCCGCCCTCGCCACCTGCTCCCCGGGTCGTGGCGCCGCCGCCGGGCAGCGCGGTCCTGGCGCTCGGGCTGCTGGTCGCGGTGGTGCTCGCCACCGCGACGTTCCAGCAGCTGCCCATGGCGCTTCTGACCCTCTTGGCCCTCACCGCCGTCGCGGCGCTGGCCGCCGTTCTCGTCTTCGCGCGGCGCCGCTGGATCAGCGTCGTCTACCTCTCGTCCCTTGCGCTGGTGAGCCTGCCCATCGACAAGTACCTGGGCTATCGCGACCATGTCGGAGGCTGGCCTGGACTGCGCGTTGCCGCGGCCGATCTGCTCATGCTCTGCCTGTTGCCCTCGGTGGTGCTGGGGTGGCGGAGCCACGGCAGCCCGCGTCCCCTCCCGCGGTCGCTGATCTTCGTGTACGGGCTCTTGCTGGCATGGTACGCGCTCTCCTCTCTCGGCGCGCCACGCCGGGACCTCGCGGCCTTCGAAATGGCCTCCGCGGTCCATGCCCTGCTCCTCGCCTTTTGCGCCGCGGCCCTGTTCCGCCGAACGTACCTCGCCCCCATCCTCATCGTGCTCGCCGCTCAGCTGACGCTGCACTCGTCTTTCGCTTGGGCCCAGGCCATCACCGGCCGGTCCCTGGGGCTCGGGCTCGGGCGAGGTCCAGCCGCCCTAGTGCTCGAGTCCTTCGAGGGCGGCGAGCAGCGGATCCGCCCCGCCGGTCTCTTCGACCACCCCATCGTCTATGCCGACTCTCTTCTCCTCGGGTTGCCGATTCTTGTCGCCGGCGTCTATGGGACGCGCTCGCGGCTACGCATCGGCCTCGGCTGCGCCGTGGCGTTCGGTCTTTCGGGGCTCGTGCTCACCCTCTCGCGCGGAGCCTGGATCTCATCGGCCCTGGCCATGGTGCTCCTCGTCGTCCTGGCATGGCGGTGCGGGCTGCTCGACCTCCGAGCCCTCCGCCGCTCGCTCGGTACCGGTCTCGCCGTTCTCGCGTTGGTCAGCCTGCTCTTCGGACCGCTCATTGTGCAGCGCTTTGCGGCCAGCAGGGAAGGGAATCTCCGCGTGCGCTTCGAGCTCAACGGGATCGCATTGCGCATGATCGCTGCCCATCCCTTCGTGGGCGTGGGGCTCAACAACTTCATCCCGGCAATGGCCGCCTATGACCCCCACGACGTCAGACGGTATTTCCCCGCCGTGGTCCACAATCTCTACCTGCTGGAGGCCGCGGAGTCGGGGCTCCCCGGACTGCTCCTGTTCCTCGCGCTCTGGGGCCTCATGCTCGCCATCGCCTGGCGACGCCTGACCAGCCTGGAAGAACCGTCGCTCCAGTGGTTCGCTCTCGGCATCGTCGCCGCCCTCTCCGGCTTCCTCTTCTCGCAGCTCACCGACTTCAGCCATCGGTTGGAGCCCCTGCGCTCCGTCGTGTGGGTCGATATCGGCCTGCTCTTCGGATCTCTGCGCGGATCTCTGCGGACGGTGCGGCGGGGTGCGGTGCTCCGCCCGCCGGAGGCTCCATGACCGCACCGCTGGCGCCGCGCAGCCCGCGAGCCCGGCCGCAACCCTGCCTGGGGGCGAGTGCCGAGACGGCGGAGCACGGGCCCTGGGCCGCGCTCTACGGTGGAGCGCTGCGGCGTTGCGCCCGTTGCGGCCTGGTCGCGACGGACTGCACACCGGGCTATACCTACGACGAGCAGTATTTCACCGGTCGAGGGGAGGGTGGCTATGCTTTCGACTCCCCGTTTGCGCGCGCTCTGGATGCGGCGCGCTTCGGTGCCGAGCTCGATCGCCTCGAGAGGCAGGGGCTCCGCGGCAGGCTCCTCGACATCGGTTGTGCCACCGGGCGTTTCCTGGCACACGCCCGAGAGCGGGGATGGGAGATCGCCGGGGTCGAGATCGCGGATTTTGCCCGGCAGCGGGCCGAGAACGATCTCGGCGTCTCCATCGCACCCTCGCTCGAGGCCCTGCCGCCGCGGGAAACCTTCGACGTCGTGACGCTGCACCACGTCCTCGAGCACGTCCACGACCCGTTGGCCTTCCTCCGTGACGTGGTGGAGCGACGCGTCGAGCGGCGGCTGCTCATCGAGGTTCCCAACTTCGCTTCCCTGGCCTCACGGACCCATGGGCCCCGCTGGCGTGACCTCCGACCCGAGCAGCACGTCTTCCATTACACGCCCGCGACCCTGCGGGGCCTGGTGGAATGGGCCGGGCTCCGCGTCGTGCGTGTGTACACCCTGTGGGAATCGCTCTGGACCCTGCGGACCGCGCTGGACACGGTGCGGCTCCTGCCCGGGGTGATGCGGCCGCGAAACGACTCGCGGCCCCTCGCTGCCGGACCTCCCGCCGCAGTGCGTGACGTCTCCGGCTTCAAGCCCCCGCGAGGGGTGAAACGGAGTGCCACCGCTCTCTCTCGACTCGCTTTCGCGCCGCTGGTGGCTGCCCTCGAGGCTGGAGGGCTGGGCGAGAGGCTCGTGTTGGAGGCCGCGCCGGTGCGGCGGCCAGGGAGGGGGCGTCCCCTTCCCCGGAGGGGAGGGAAGGGGATCGAGGGGTTGCGGGGGGAGATCCGATAGACGCTGTAAGTAGTCCTCCACCGCCTGCTGCCGAGACCGGTTTCATCCCTCGGGGTCGGCGCCAGCCGGTGGGAGCTAGAACGAAACTCTCCTACGCAGCGGGCCGGGAGGGGGCGTCCCCTTCCCCCCCGGAGGGGAGGGAAGGGGATCGAGGGGTTGAGGGGGGAGATCCAATAGACGCTGTAAGTAGTCCTCGATCGCCTGCTACCTAGACCTGTTTCATGCTTCGAGGGTCGCCCACCGGGCGGCACCAACTAAGGAGGGAGTCATGATTGCTCGTTCCAGGCGACGCTCTTTCGCCCTCGTCTGCGGCCTGACCATCGCGGCGGCCGCGCCCCTCCACCCGCTGCACGCCGCGGTACGGCCGGGGGCGGTGGGAGATGCACCTACGCCTCCGATCAGGGCGGGCGCGGGCATGCTCCTGGTGGATCAGTCCACCGGTTGCTCGGCTTCCAGCACGGCGAGCCAACGCTTCACCAACCTCGGCGGAGCCCTATTGCAGAGCGCGGACGATTTTCAGGTGCCGGCGAGCCGCAGCTGGACTCTCCAGACGGTCATGGTCTCGGGGTTCTTCCCCAAGGCCGGGGCGATGGCGCAGAGCGTGGACGTGCTCGTCTATGCCAACAACCCCGCCGGTTCTTCCGGCTCTCCCGGGGGTGCCCCGGGCGTGCTCGTCTGCAGCTCGCCGGCGCTCGTCCCCGCCGGCGGGCTCGGCTCCCCCAATTTCGTCCTCACCTTGACCCCGCCCTGTCATCTCGGCCCGGGGACCTATTGGCTGTCGGTGATCGCGAACCAGAACGCCGCCACGAACGGCCAATGGTTCTGGTTCGAGAGAGCCAGCAGTGCGGGTTATCCGTTCCAGGTTCAAGACCCGAACGGCCTCGTCCCCACGTGCCCGAGCTGGGATACCGCGGCAGTGTGTGGCCTCCCTGCTCCCCAGCACGATCTCTGCTTCTCGGTCAGCGGAGTGGAGTCGGTCGATATCCCGGCCCTCGGGGGCACGGGAATGGTCGTCCTGTCGCTCCTGCTCGCGGCCGCGGGCCTGGGCCTGTTCCGCGCGCACCGGGGAGCATAGCTGCCGGCGGGGAACCGGGGAGAGCGAACGATCAGGGCGCGAACCGGGGCTCGCCCTTGGCAGCCGCGCTCAACGCCAACCGGTCCACCTTTCCCGTGGCGGTGGTGGGAAGGCAGGGGAGCCAGACGTACTCCGTGGGCTCCATGTACTTGGGCAGGAAAGCGGCGAGGTCCCGGCGCAGCCGGTGGGTCGCGACGGGTTGGGCGGACTCCCTGTCGCGCCCGACGACGAAGGCGACGAGCACCGTATGGGGCTCCGCGTCCAAGGGGCGTTCGATGGCCACCACGGCGGCCTCGACGACGCCCGGTACACGGTGCAAGGCGGCTTCCACCTCACCCAGCTCCACGCGATAGCCGCGGACCTTGACCTGGTGGTCGCGGCGGCCATGAAAGGCGTACGTGCCGTCGGGCTGCCGGCTGACGATGTCGCCTGTCCGGTAGAATCGATCGGAGAGGTGCGGGTGAAGGAAGTCCGGCAAGAAGGCGGCGCTGGTGCGCCGGTTGTCCCCCCAGTAGCCCTCCATCAAGGTCCCGCCCCGGACGAGCAATTCGCCGGCGGTCCCGTCGGGCACCGGCTTGAGGTCCGGGTCGACCACCAGGCCCTCGCAATTCTCGCAGTCGATCCCGATGGGGATCGAGGAGTGCGCCCAGGTGCCCGCGGGAGGAACCTCCCAATAGGTGCAGACATTGGTCTCCGTGGGGCCGTAGAGGTTGAACAGGGAACACCCCGGGAGGGCCGTCTGGAGGTCCCGCAACTCGTCGGCGGGGTAGCTCTCCCCGGCGAACAACACGGTCCGGAGCGACCGCGGCCTGCGGCGCCCCAGCCCTCCCATCCGCAGCATCCGTCGCAGGGCGCCGGGCACCGAGTACCAGATGGTTATCCCCGCCGCTTCGAGCGCCTCCGCGGAGGACATCGGGAACCGGACCGTCTCTTCGTCGAGGACGACGACATGGGCCCCCGCGGACGCGGCGGCAAAGAGATCGAACGTCGAAAGATCGAAGTGGAGGGGGGCGTGGCTGGAGAGGACGTCCGAAGGATGAAGATCGAAGCGCCAGGCCGCCCACTCCACGAAGGAGAGTGCCGCGCCGTGGGAGACCATCACGCCCTTGGGGGCACCTGTCGACCCCGAGGTGTAGAGGATGTAGGCGAGGTCTCGCGCATTGGCGTACGGGCGGTTGGAGAGGGGATCGGCTGCCGCGCCGGAGAGGGCCGCGGGGGAGAGCGCCTCCATGTCCGCGGGATCGCCCGGCCCGTGGACCTGGACGACGCGGATCTCGGGCACCGCCTCGCGGATCGCTGCGATTGTCGCGCACAGCTCGCTCGAGGCGAGGATTGCCGCCATCCGGCAGTCTGCCGCGATGTAGGCCGCGCGGGCCGACGGCGCTCCAGGGTCGAGCGGCACGTAGGCCGCACCCGCGCGCAGCACTCCCCAGAGCGCGACGACGGCTTGCGGGCACTTCGGTACCGCCAGGCCGACCCGGTCGCCGCGGCGGACGCCGCATCCGGCCAGGGCGGCGGCGATCCTCGCGCTCTCGCGGTCGAGCTCGGCGTAGCTGAGCGGCGCCGCTCCGGGGCTCGACAGCGCGGGCCGCCCGGGATGGAGCCGCGCAGCGCGGGCGAGGAGGTGCGAGAGGGAGAGAGGCATGCCGATCAGAGGCCAAGGTGACGGGCGACGATCATGCGCTGGATCTCGGACGTGCCGGAGTAGATCGTACCGCCGATCGCATCCCGCAGGTCGCGTTCGATCCCATAGTCCGCCATGTAGCCGTAGCCGCCGAAGATCTGGATCGCGTCGAGGCCCGACTGCACCATGCACTCGCTGACGTAGAGCTTCGCCATCGCGGACTCCATGCTCGCCCGTTGGCCCGCCGCCTTGAGCCACGCCGCCTTGTAGAGGAGGAGGCGCGCCGTCTCGAGCCGCACCTTCATGTCCGCGACCTTGTTCGAGATCGACTGGAATTTGCCGATGGGCTTTCCGAACCGCTTCCAGGTCCGGGCGCGTTCGATGCAGTCCTCGAGCTGGCGTTCGAGGGTGCCCACGCCGGCGGCGAGGATACAGGCGCGCTCATAGTCCATCGAGGCGTTGAAGATCGCCGCTCCGGCCCCTTCGCCACCGAGCCGCTGCCCCTCGAGGACTTCGCAGTCGTCGAGGAAGACCTGACCCATGGGGGCCGTGCGCAGTCCCATCTTCTCGAAGCCGCCGGTCACCGCGAGGCCCGGGGTCGTCCGCTCGACGAGAAAGGCCGAGATGCCGTCGGGGCCGCTGGCGCGGTCCACGGTCGCGAAGAACAGGATCAGGTCGGCGACAGGGGCGTTCGTTATGAAGACCTTGGAGCCGTTGAGGACGTAGCGATCGCCACGACGGATCGCGGTGGCGGCGAGGTTGAAAGCATCGGAGCCCGACCCTTCCTCGGTGATGGCGTGGACGGCGATCCACTCGCCGCTGACGAGCCTTGGCAGGTAGCGTTCTTTCTGCTCCTCCGTGCCGAAGCGCAAGATCGGAACCTCGGCGCTCCAAATGTGCGCGTTCATGGCAAAGACGAGGCCGTTGTCACGGCAGCCGTAGCCCAGGCCCTCCATGGCGTGGACCGTGGTGAGCAGGTCGCAGGCTGCGCCTCCATAGGCTTCGGGAAGGGGGAGGCCGAGCAGGCCGAAGCGGGCTGCCTTCTCCCATTTTTCCCGACAGAAGAGGCCACTGCGCTCTTGCTCGACGAGGCCGGCGTTGAGCTCCCGCCGGGCGAACTCAACGACGGCCAGCCTCAAATCGACCTGTTCAGGGGTGAATTCGAAGTCCATGACTTCCTTGTCAGCGGGCGCTCAGTGAAAGGCCCAGAAGTGCTCGGCCGAGAAATCGAGGTTGCGCGGGCGCCGTCCGACGACGCTCGCCGGATTGCCGCGCACGATGGAAAAAGGGGGGGTGCTCTTGGAGACCACGGACCCGGCCGTCACGACGGTCCCCTCTCCCAACGTGACGCCGAGGAGAATCGTGGCGCCGGTGCCCACGAAGACGCGATCCTCGATCATGATCGGTCCGGTGATCCCGTTGAAGGTGGGGGAGAAGATGTCGTGGCTCCCCAGGAGTAGGTTGACGCGGTAGGCGATCGCCACGTTGTCACCGACCACGAGGTCGTCCATGCCTGCGCCCACGATTAGGCAGTCCATCTGAAAGGTGCTGCGATTGCCGAGCGTCACCCGGCCGCGTCCGCCGAAGATCTTGAGACCATGGTGGATGCTCGTCCGCTCTCCGATCCTCCAGCCGAGGGCGCGCCGGTAGTAGGCGAGCCTCAGTGCGTGCCCCGGTAACTGGCCGATCACGCGATTTGCGCCGAAGAGCAACAGGTTGCGCGCGAGATAGCGCGCGCGGTCCGTGAGCCCCGACCGCACGTGAACCCGCGCCGCGTGACCGAGCGCGGAGCTGTCGCCGGGTGCGGCGGCGCCGGAGAGATCGGGGTGCGAGATGCCGGAGGTCATGGGACCGGTTCCGTTGTGAGGGCGGCGAGGAGGCCGCCGAGCCCTACGGCCCGCAGCTCCAAGCCGAGGCAGGTCAACACGCCCGCGAGGATACCACCCACCACCGAGGTGAGGAGGACCACCAGTTTTTTCGGCCGCACCGGGGACAGCGAGGCGGCGGGCTGCTGGACGATCGAGATGTTGGCGAAACGGTGTTGGTCGAGGGCGGAGTCGATGCGCGCCTCTTCGCCACGAGCGAGGTACATCATGTACTTCTCCTCCGCGGCGCGAATCAGCCGCTGGAGCCGGCTCGACTCCGTGGTCTTTCCGTCCAGCTCCATCAGGCGGGCGTGGGATCGTCGCAGCTGATCGGCGAGCGCCGCCCGCCGCTCCTCGATGCCGGCCCGCTCGGCAAGGCACTTGGCGCGCTCGCGGTCCATTTCGATGAGGTTTGGGCTGTGCTCCAGCACGTTTCGCCGCTCTTCCTCCAGGGCGTGGCGGGCGACGTCGAGCTTGGCGCGGTTCTCGGCCACCAGCGGAGAATCGTCTCGATAGCGAGACTCCAGGCGGATCTGCTCGAGCTCGAGCCGCAGGACTTGCGACTTGAAATCCTGCAACGTCGGATCCGCCGGCAGGGTCTGAGACCTCTCTCGCGACTGGGCCGCCGCAGCGAGGGCGCGGTCATAGGTGGCGATCTGGCCGTCCAGTTCGACCTGGCGCCGGCCCAGCATGGCGTCCTCCTCGCGCAGCTTGACGTCCATCGCGAGCTGAGACTCACGCTCGGCGGCCAGGTCCACCGCTCCGAGCCGATGGCGCAGGTTCGCGAGGTCCTCCTCGTGCTGCGCAAGCTCCCGGGAGAGCACCGAGGCCTGACGGTTGAAGAAAGGCAGGACGTCGCCGGCGCCGTGGACCTCAAGGTGGTGGAGGAGATAGTGCTTGAGGAGCTGGTCGAGGACGACCTTCGCCAGGTGCGGATCCCCGGCCTCGACGGTGACCACGAGGATATCGGAATTCTTGAGGCGCTCGGCGGAGAGGCTGTCCCCCAGGCTACGGATGGCGCGGTCGCCGGGATCGGGGGGAGGAAGGCCGTGAAAGCTCGCGTAGAGGTTTTCGTAGACGCGCAGCGGAGCGTAGAGCGCGCGCAGGTACCAGCGCGAAGGAGCCCGGTCGAGACCGGTCGCGCGGACGGTGGCGGCGAGCACCTCGCGGCTGGTGAGCACCGCGATCTCGGAATTGACCTCTTCCTCCGGGACGGCCCCGGTCTTCACGGTGACGGCGGGCTCTCTGGAAGCTGCGGACAGGCGGGCCGCGACCCGGGTCTGCTGGACCAGGAGCGCTGCCCGGGCGGCAAAGGTCCCTGGCCAGAAGAAGGCGAGGATCTGCACGAAGAGAAACGTGGTCACCGAGACGCCGAGAAACAGCCCGCGGCGGTAAACGAAAACCTTGCGCAGTCCCTCGCCGGCGGACGCCGAGAAGCGGCGGCTCTCGTGCGGGGTCGAGGCTTCAGCCATGGAGCGCCTCCGGGACTGCTGCTCCGGCTGCCAAAGGGAGGTCGGCCGCGATCGCCGCGTCGAGGCGCGCGACAAAGGGAAGCCAGCCGAAACGGGCCGCGGTCTCCGGTCCCCGGTCGGCGAGCCGCTCGCGCAAGGCCGCGTCGGACGCGAGGCGCTGCATCGCCGCCGCGAACGACGCCGGGTCCGGGGAGGCGAGGAGCCCGTTCGACTCGTGCCGGACGATCTCGAGGGGGCCGCCGCGGTTGGTCGCGATCACCGGCTTGCGCGAAGCCATGGACTCGAGGATCACCAGCCCCCAGTCCTCGTTGAAGGCGGTGAAGAGGGTCGCGAAGCAGGTCCGATATTCCTCCCGCATCTGCACGTCGCTCGGGTGGACGAGGAACTCGATGGCAGGATCTTCCCCGGCCATCCGGCGCAGGCGTTGCAGATAGGGTTCACTCTTGCGGTCCACGATCCCGGCGATCCGCAGCCGCCAGCCCGCGGGGTCGGCAAGGCGGGAAAGGAAGAGGCGAAAGGCGGCGATGCCCAGCTCCAGGTTCTTGGTCCACATGATCCTCCCCGGCAGGAAGAAGGTCCGGTCCGCCAGCCGCGAGGGAGCATAGGCCGTGAGATCCACCCCGGGATGGAGGATCTGTAGTCTCTCGGGCGGGGCGAGCCTGCCCGCCAGGATGCGCCGGCCCACCTCGGCGCTGATGGGAAAGACGCGGCGGTAACGGCGCCATGCCAGGCGGTCGACGACGCGGAAGAGCATGGCGCCGAGGAGGATCGGCAGGCGCACGGCGGGGCCGCGCCGGTCCAGGTCGACCCTGCGATAGATCGGATCGAAGGCGATGCGCAGCGGGGTGAGGCAGAGGCAGAATGCCGGGATCTTGCCGTGGCGCAGCGCCATTAGGTCGCCCAGTCCCTCAGAAACGATGACCAGCGCGTCGAATCCGGAAAGGTCGATCCTCTGCCTGAGGATACGGACGGCCGCCCGGGCCACCGCGCGCAGCGAGCGCTCGACAGGAACCGGATCGAGGACCCGGACGTCGACGTCCCGCAACTCGGGGAAGGTCGATTGCGGCTGGTACTCATTGGTGAAGACGGTGATCGAGTGGCGGCTGCTCCGCGCGATCTCGAGAATGGTCCGCTCGGCGCCACTCGTGAGGTAGAGCCACGGATAGTAGAGAGCGATTCGCAACCGCCGCGGCGAGGCGGAGGCCATGGCCGCGAGCGCGGGGGAAGGGCCCGGGCGCGCCCTGGCGCCCGGTGCACCGGTGGCGGCGGGCCCCTGGCGCAGGCTCAACGGTGCCATCGGAAGATGGTGAGCGACGCCGGCGGAAACGAGTACGTGAACGCGCCTCCGCCGGCAAACGCCGCGGTCGTCAAGGCGACCCGCTGTGGGTTCGCCGCGTTGTTGCGTGCCGCGTAGGACGGTCCAGAGAGGACCGAGAGAGTCCCCGTCACGCCGGCCGGCAGGTTGGTGGAGATCATCGCGCTTACCGGCTGATCCAGGCTCCGGTTCACGACGAAGAGCGCGTAGTTCGTGTCCCCCGGATCGCGGGTCGCGATCGCATCGAGCATCGGGACGTTGTGCTGCGGAGAGAGCAGGCGGATCGGCTCGGAGTCGAACACGGCGTTACCGGGCTCGACGACGGATTTCACAAGGAGGTTGCCGGCTTCTTTCGCGTACTCGTGGTGGACGTAGAACTGGGGATTGCGAAACCGCACTCCCTGGTCGACCCCGACCAGGCTGCCGAACCGCTCCCCGGCCAGGGACATGTGATGCGCGCCCTGCACCCGTTCGTGCCGGATGAGGATCTGCAGCACGCTGGCGTCGAACAGCGCGCAGGCCAACGTCGGGTTTCGTCTCACGGTGAGGGCGGGATCCTCGATCGTGGGATCCGGAAAGAAGATGCCTTCGTACTCCGTGATGAAGATCGGTATGAGGCGGCCCAGGCGATCGAGCTGCCTTTCGAGCACGCCCAGGGACCGATCGACCGCCGCGGTCGCCCCGAGCATGGCGCGATAGAGGACCTCGTCTGGAGGGACCGTGCGATCGGGCCGATAGCCGTAGAGGGGGAAATAGGCGTTGTGGACGCTGATCCCGTCGATGAAAGACCCGGCCAGGCCCAGCACCACCGCGTTCCAGTAGCTGTCGGACTCCTCCGGGCCGATGACGGCGGCGGCGAAGACCTTGGCGGCGGGCATCTCCTGGCGGATCGCCGCGGCGTACTGAATCACCCGGTTGGCGTAGACGTTGGGGGGGAGGCCCACCAGGCCCCCCTCGCCCACCCCCTCGAAGTAGATCTCATTGCCCACCTCCCAGAAGACCACCGGGAAGCCGCGAGCCTTGAAGAACCGGGCGAGGGCGGCGGCCTCGTCGGCGCTCCCCGTCCCGGTGTTGGCGGTGATGAAGGGCACGGCGCGCAAGGCGATGGCAATCCGGATGAACTCGTCCGGTCCCGCCACGGGTGAGTAGAATGAGCCCAGGTAGCCGGTCGACTGCTGGGGACGCCGGGAATGCAGGCCGACCGCCTGCCACCAGTGGAAGTAGTCGGCGGCGGTGCCCGCCGGATAGCGCAGAGAGGTGACCCTGGCCTCCCCCGCCAGGCCGAGGATCTCGGCGTCGACCGAGCCGTCGGCGCCGATGATCCCCTCCCCCCGATCGATCGGCTGCAGGTTCTGGCCGAAGAGGAGAGCGGGGATGGCCCGCTGAATGGCGCTGAAGTCGACCGCGATGGAGCTCCCGAAGGGGGCCGGATCCGCGGCGGAAAGCGGCGACGGCAGGAAGCCGAGCAGTAACAGGCATGCGGCGAGCCAGGCCGCGGCAGGCCGCGCCCGCCGTCCCGCGGGAACGATCGGCGGGATCATGGGACCTCCATCGGCAGGTAGCGGCGTTCGCCTTGCGGTCCGCTGAAGGCAAGCGGCACGGTGCTCGCCGCGGGCGACGGATTGAAGAACCACCACTCCGCGGACCAGGAGTCGCCATCGACGGTGAAGGGGAGGTTCCAAGGCTGCGGTGCCGGCGTCGCGGCGCCGTCGAGCAGGGGGAACCCCGCGACGATGTCCTCGCCCCGCCCGTTGGCCTTCCAAAAGAGGCCCACCGCCTCCAGGGGCGCGGAGCAGGTCCCCAGCAGGACTCCGCGAGAGGAGTCCGGAAGCTGAGGAAAGGTCTGTCGGGCCCAGACGACGACCTGTCCGGCGCCGGGGACCGCCACCGTGGCAGCCGCGAGCTCGACCCCGTCCAGCCCGCGGAGCGAAAGCTGCACCGCCTGGTTCGCGGCGCCTCTGTTCGTGAGGACGACGCCGGTTTCCCGCTTCGTCCAGTCGACGGGGGCCAGGAAGTGGGTCACCGTGCGCGAGGGAGGGACTGTTCGCGGCAGCGCGATCGGGCCGGCGATCGATGTGCCCACGACCCGCTCCTCGGTGAGCTGGACGAGAGGGGCGTTCTGGCCGGGGCCGGGGGTGATTCGCACCTGGGCGGTTTTGGTGCCGGGCCCTCCGGCGTTGGCGAAGTGGAGGCCGAGCAAGAGGTATCCTCCGGCGGGAAGGGTGTAGCCGGGTGGCGGCTGGGCCCCGCTGTCGACGGCCAGAGGAACGCCCGTCTCGTCGAGGATCTGCAGTGAGCCCCAAAGGGCGTCCGAGCCGGGGTTGGCCAGTAGCAGCCGATGCTCGGTGTCGGCCGTGAGGACGAGGGCCTGCACACGCGGATCGGAAGGCACCCCGCGATCTCCGTCGAGGAAGGGAACGAGCAGGAGCGGGTCGAGGAAGGTCGACGGCCGGAGGTTGCTGCGAACGGACTGGATCGAGGCGGCGAGCGGCCGGTCTGCGATCATCGTGAGCAGCCCCTCGTAGTCGGGCGGAAGAGCGAGCAGGTCCTCGAGATCGGCCACGACCTGCCCGCCCGGGGGGACCCGCAAGGCGTCGCTCCTCGCCACCAGCGGCACTCCGGCAGCGTTACGCAGGAGGAGGGAGGCGACGGCCTCAGCCGGGTCGGGGTTGTAGACGACCAGCCGGGTTCGGGCTCCCCCGGCTGCGGTCACGAAAGAATGGATGACCTCCCGGCTCGCCGCGGGCGCCAGGGCCAACTCGGTGATCAGCTCGCCGTCGACCGTCCCACGGAGCACCTGGATGATCTCGGGAGCGCTTCCGCCGGGGTTCGGACGTACCCCGAGGGCGGCGATCCGCGCCGTGTCTCGAGTGCCCCGCGTGCGCAGGACGCGGGCCGCGCCAGGCGCGATCTCGAGCGCGGTCACGGTGTGGATGAAGTGTGCCGTGAAATCGGTCAGGAAGGTGTCCCGAAGGACGGCGACCTCATGCTCCCGGCCGAGGAGGTCGCTCCAGCCGTCGAAGGCCAGCAGGCTGGTATCGCCAGGGGCCGGGCCGACCGTCTCCGGGACCGCGACGAGATGCCGCGATCCGGCGCTCCACCGGTACGAGGCCGGAGCGGTGGCGGTCTGGCCGTCGATCGTCAGGCCGAGGCCCGGGGGATCCGTGTAGAGGTTGACGACCAGGGGCTCGAAGCGCGCCTCGACCGAGCGTGGCTGGTTCATGACGACGACTCCCAGGCCGTCCTGGGCGCTATTGAGGTCGCCGCCGAAGCCGGCGAGCCGCTGGTCGGGGGCCGGGGCGGCGACGAGGAAGACGAGGGTCCCGGACGGATAGAACCCGTCCGCCGAGGGAGGAACGGCGAGCAGCGCACCACCGGCCTGTGGCCGGGCCGTGACCTCGAGGTGGTGAAACTCCCGGATCGCGGCGGTGAGGGAGAGGTTGCCCCCTCTCACCCTGACGAGGTGCGAGGCGGCTCCTCCGTCGCTCCACGAGACAAACTCCCGGTGCGTCCCCGCGGTCTGAACGAGATACGGCTCGACCCGGTGAGCGGAGCCGGGGAGCCAGACGGCGAGGTAGGGGCCCGTCACCAGCTTGCCGTCCACGAGGAAGCGGCCGCCGGGGGGGATGCTGTCGATCGAGACCCACTCCTTGAGCTGCATGCGGAAGACTCCGCGTCCGCTCGTCCCCGCGAACAGCAGGTCACCGTTCATGCGCAGGGAGGTGACCCCGTAGCCTGTCAACCCGGTTCCGAACTCGGACCACGTGAAACCGTCGTTGGCGGACCGCAAGACGCCGGCAGCCGTGGCCACGTAGAGGGCGCCAAAGGGGTCCTTCACGATGCCGTTGGCGGCGGGCAGCCCCGGGGGGGTTACGTCCTCCCAGTGGCGCCCGAAGTCGTACGACTTGAAGACGCGCCCGGTAAGCGCTGCCGTGTCGGTGAGGGTGGTATAGAGGACGTTCTCCGCCTTGGGGTCGAGCAGGATCGAGGTGACCCGCAGGCTGGGTGCGGAGGAGATCTCCAAGCCCTCGGTGAAGATCCCGTCGGCCTTGTAGAGCGTCGCACCGCTCGTCAGCGAGAAGTAGAGGCGGTCCGCATGGACGGGCGACGGAGCGATGCCGTACACCTCGGGGTTGCCAGGGGGGCGGTAAGGGATCCAGGAGTCCCCCGCCGAATCCGAGCGGAAGAGCTGCAGCCGGCCCGCGAACAGCGTACCGGGCAGAAGCGGGCTGGGCTCGAGCGGTGCGGGATCGGCAGTGACCTGAGAGGTGTCGAGGCCCTGGAGGATCGAGTGGAAGCTCCCGCCGCCATCGTCGGAGCGGAAGAATCTCCCGCGCGAGCGGGAGACGTACAAGCGCTCTCGGACGAACGGATCGAACCTCGCGGTGCCCGCCGGCTTTTGCCCTCCGAAGATGACGGTCCAGGACGGCGCCTCTCCCTGGCCCAGGATCGAGCCCGAGTCGGCCGTGCCGGCGAGCAGGCGCGGCGGGCGTTGCCGCGAGGCGTCGAGGCTGACGATCGAGGTGATCGCCAGACCCTCGTTGCGAGGCGAGGCCGTCGTCCAGGCGGCGTCGATCCGCGCCACGCCGGAAGCCCCGGCAGCGTATCCTCGCCCAGGGGCCGGAACGAGCGTGTGCACACCCGTCGCCGTTCCCAGGACGGTCCAGGTCTCGCCCCGGTCCGTAGAGGCGTAGAGCGCGTCACCGCCGAGCAGGAGGCGGCCGTCGTTGCCGGAGTCGATGAGCAGGGCCTGGGCGAAGCCGCAGGAGTCGGGAGCCGGGCAGAACGGCGGCGCGGTGGGAATCTCTTCGAAGGTTCGGCCCCCGTCGCTCGAGCGCAGCAGGAGCGATCGTGCCGTCCGGTCGAAGGTCGCCATCACCTGGACGGTGGCGTAGAGCAGGCCCGGCGTCAGCCCCGAAAGGGAGAGCGCCGTCGTGCCTGCGCCGTAGGCGTCGGTGCTGAGCAAGGGCCAGCTCGAGCGCAGCGACCAGGAGAGACCGCGGTCGGAGCTCCAGAGCAGACCGGTGCGGCTGGAGGCATAGACGGCGTTCTGGTCGAAGGGGTCGCGGACCAGCGAGGAGACCGCGTTGCCGCGGCGGGCCTGCTGGAAGGTGCGCCCCCCGTCCGACGACAGCAGGATTCCCCGGTCCGTGGCGGCGAGGACGCGTTGGGGCTCTTCGGCCCAGATGAGGATCGCCGCCACGTAGGCGGGCGGCTCGCCCGTAACCGCCATCGCCCAGCTTGCACCGCCGTCGGCGCTCCGGATGACGCCGAGCCCCGGAGAGACGGTGCCCCCGTCGGTGACTCCGCCCGTGCCGGCGATCACGACCGCGCCATCGTCAGGGGCGACCGCGAGGGCGCTGATGGGCACGCCAGCGAGCCAGGTCGCGACTCCCAGCCAGTGGAGGCCGCCATCGTCACTGCGCCAGACTCCTCCGGCAGGAGTGCCGGCAAAGAGCCGCCGCGCATCGCGCGGATCGAGCGCCAGCGCTGTCACCCGGCCGCCGATCGTGAACGGCCCGAGCTCCTCCCACTGGAGGACGGAGGAATGAACGTCCTTCCTTTCGAGCAGCGAGCATAGGGGGGAGCAGCAATCTCCGCCCGCTCGGCTGCCGTCGTCACGGGCCTCGCCGGGGTCGAGCACGGCGTTGCCGCAGGTCGCCGACCCGGCGCGGGAGGTCGCCGGGGCGAGCAGCAGCGCGCCGACCGTGACCGCGAGGATCTTCAAGGCAGACACGGGAAACCATCCTGAGCCGGGCATCTCTTGATCGAATATAGGCTCGGGCACAGAGTTAGTCCAATAGCCATGGGCTTATTCCTTCATCGTTCAGCGCCTCATCGCTCCGCCACCAGGCTCAAAATGGAGCTGGGCGGCAGATCGAGACGGATCGGCCGGCCGGCGGCGCAGGGAAACGGGCGCGGCGCAATCTCCCGCCCGCCAGAGAGCGTCGAGCGCGTGAGCCCGCGGCCGTTGATGGCCGCGGGAGAGGGGGCGGCGAGGATCCGGCAATCCACCGTCCGAGGGGTGAAGTGCTGAAGCTCGAGCGTGGCGGCGAGCGTCCGCGTTTCGCTGCGGTTGACGAGCATCGCCGTCAGCTTCCGTCCGCGGTCGTCGACGCTCGCCCGGACGATGAGGTCGGGGATCCGCGTCCGGGCTCGAACGAGCCCCACGCCGGGAGCATCGAAACTCGGAGAGGCCACCTTGCTCCAGACGATCTGGCGCGCGAAGCGCGAGCGGTACAGGGCATAGAGGTGGTAGGTCGGAGTTTTCACCAGTCCCTCCCTGGTGTCGGTGATGAGGCTGCCGTACCACGGGTGGGTCGGGTTGGTGTAGCAGGCGATCTCGACCCGCGGTTCTCCGATCAGAACGTCAAGGACGGAGGCGACGTAGAGGGCCGCGGCGAGAGTGCGGGTCTGGTCCACGTAGGCGGCATGGCGATCCGGTCTCGCGCTGATGCCGAAGAGCGGACCGAGCTCCGTCACCGCGATGGGGATGCCGCGGTTCCCGGGCGACAGACGGTCGACGGCACGTGCCACGGCGAGGATGCCGTCCCGCGCCTGTAGGGCGGCAGAGTAGAGACTCCGGTAGACCTGGAGCCTCACCTCCCGGTCGGCGAGGTCGACGGAGTCGTCGAGGATCACCGGCGCATAGGCGGTGTGCACGGCGACGAAGTCCGCGCGGCCGGTGAGGACGCGCAGCATGCGCTCGGACCAACCTCGGCTCTCGGGAGGTGCGAGCGGGAAGGCACCCTGGTCGGAGTAAGCGATGATTCCGACCTGGGCGCGCGGGAGCACGTCCCGGATCTCGTCGCGGTAACGGGTGAAATCGCGGGCGTACTGCTCGGGTGGGTGGTAGATCCGCCTGCCGTTCGGGCCTTCCGTTCTCGGCCCGCTCAGGTAGATCTCATTGCCGATCTCCCAGAAGCGCGGCGAGACTCCCGCTGAGGCGAAGTAGCGGGCCCAGGCCGCCGCCTCGCCGGCCGTGCCGGTTCCGTAGTTCGCCGTGATCAGGGCTTCCCCACCGGTGGCCTCCAGGAGCTGCAGGAGCTCGGGGGTCCCGAAGCGGTGTCGCTCGCGCTTGCCGGTGAACACGTTGCGGCTCTCCCCGCGTTCCTGGGGAGGGCCCACGCCCAGACGCCAGTCGTAGTAGTCGGCGTGGATTCCGCCGGGAAAGCGGAACAGTGGGATCCTCAAGGGCCGCAGGAGGCCGAGCACCGCGGGCCGCAGCTCCGGGAGCGCGGGATCGAGCAGGTGTTGACCATCTTGGACCCACTCGATGTGCATGCCGAAGAGCAAGGGGTTGAGCTGCCGCTCGACCCGCGCGGCGTCGATCTCCACCAGGGCCGCGGTCCTCTGCGGCCCTGGGGCGGAGGGCCGGCCGCGCGCGCACCCATCTGGAAGCATCGCCAGGCAGGCGCAGAAGGCTCTCAACGCCGGGCGGCGGGCGTCCCTCACCGGAGGAGCCCCCGGTAAACGGCCGCGAAGCGCGAGACCATCGCGGTGAGGGTGAAGTGCTGCTCGAAACGCCGGCGCGCCGCCTGTCCGTGCGCGGCCGCCAGCGCGGGGGACCGGAGGAGGCGCAGGATGGCCTCCGCCATGGCCGCGGGGTCCCCGCGGGGCACGATCTCCGCCTCCTGCGGCCCCACCGCGTCGAGGCAGCCCGGCACGTCGGTGGTGACGATCGACCGGCCGCTCGCCATGTACTCCAGGAGGACAAGGGGCAGACCCTCCCAGTGCGAGGCGAGCACGGCGATGTCCAGCAGGGGGAGGAAGGCCGCTGCCGGTCTGCCGCCGGCCCAACGGAGGGACCGGGCGAGCCCGAGGGCCTGAGCGAGCTCCCGCAGAGGTGCCTCGGCGGCGCCGGTCCCGACGACGACGAACAGCGCTTCTGGGACCTGACCGGCCACCCTGGCCGCGGCCGCGAGGAACACGTCGATCCCCTTCTGCGGGTGAAGACGGCCGACCAGCCCCACCACCGGCCGGCCTCGCGGTAGTCCAATGCCGTCGCGCGCGAGCTCCACCTCTTCCGCCGCCGCCGCGGGCGCCGGGAGCCCATAGGGGATCAGCTCGATCCGATCACGATTCACGTAGGCTTCCGCCGCGAGGCGGACGGCGTCCGCGCTCGACACGGCGATGACGCGATCGGCGCGGCGGCAGACGGCCCGCTCTGCCGCCGTGCGCAGCGGGTGGGTGAGCCGGCCGTAGTTGTGGTCGTGAAATCCGTGTTGATGATAGAGGAGAGGGACGCGGAGGGAGCCGAAGGCGCGGGCCAGCGTGCAGTAGGTCGTGGCCACGAGCCCGTGGGCATGGACCAGGTCGATTGCCGAGCCGGCGACCAGGGCGGCCACCGCCCGCGCCGGGCCGGGGCGGAAGCGCTTGTCGAATCCGACCCGGTAGACCGGAACCTGGAGCTCCCGGGCAACGTCGATCAGCGGACCTCCGTCGCGGCAGGCGAGCCAACTCTCGACCTCGGAGCCGCGGAAGCCCGTGAGCAGGTGGCCCACGGCGGTCTGTCCTCCACCGAGGAAAGACTTGTCGATGACGTGAAGGACTCTCACCGCGCCGGAGCTCTCGGACTGCCCGGGGCGGCTGTGCTCAGGATTCTCCGGCGGTCGCGCAGCGCCGCCGGGAGCGCTGCCAGCGCCTGGGCATAGCCGCGAAGGGCGCCTGGGGCGCGGAGGGCGAGGTAGGCGACACGCGCAAGCTCGAAGAGGATCATGCCGGGAAGAGCCGTGGCGCAGTCTCCGAGACGCTCGCACTTGACCAGGACGAGAAGCCGGTTGCGCACGGTGAGCGCCTGCTCTTTCACGCTCGACGAGCACCCCGGCAGGCTGCGCAGGGCATTGCGCCCGGCCCGGCGGTGCACGGCGACGAGAGACGGGATGTAGCGGCAGCGCCAGCCCCGGAGACGCGCGCGCCAGGAAAGGTCCAGATCCTCGTAGTAGGCAAAGAGCACCTCGTCCAGGGGCTTGCCGTCGAGGGCGACGTCGTCGAGCATCGCGCGCCGATGAAGGGCCACCGCGCCGGTGCACCCGAGGACATCCTCCTCGGTGGCATAGCGCGCGGTCACGAGCTCCCCTCTCCCCCGGTCGTAGGCGCGCCGGAAACGGTCGAGCACGAGGCCGGTCGAATCGATACGGCCGTCCGGCCGCAGGATGCGAGGCGCGACGCTGCCGACGTCGGCGCTCAGCCCGGCGATCCGCGACATCGTCTGCGCGATGAAGTCGGAGGGCAGGACCGCATCCGGATTGAGGAACAGCACCCAGTCGCTCCTGGTGAGCGCGAGAGCTCGGTTCTGCCCGCCGCTGAAGCCCCGGTTCACGCTCTCCCGCAGCAGCGTCCCGGTGAGCCTGCGCGAGAACCAGGCGGCCACACGATCGGCCGAGCCGTCTTCCGAGGCGTTGTCCACGACCACGACCTCCGCGGGAGGGGAGGTCTGGGCGGCGACGCTGTCGAGACACTCATCGATCGAGTCCGCGCTGTTCCAGGTAACGATCTGCACGGCAAGGCGGGGTGCGGTCATGAAGCCATCCTCGAGCCGCTGCGGCGCTCGGCAACGACCGCCGCATAGCCTGCTTCAAGGCGGGGGAAGACCACGGCGGGCCGGTAGAGCCGCACGGCGAGCTCGCGGGCGGCCGTGCCGTGGGCCTTTCCGAGGTCGGGGTTGCGGAGATAGGTCGTTACCGCCTGACCGAAGTCCGCGGGGCCGTCCGCCACAAGATGGTGGGTCCCGGCCTTGGCGCCGATCCCTTCCATGCCGAGAGGGGTGGAGACCACCGGCCTCCCGGAGGCGAAGGCCTCGAGCACCTTGCCTCGCATGCCGCCTCCCGAGAGGATGGGGTTGACGAACACCGTTGCCGCCCGGTACCTGGCAGGCAGGTCTTCGACGTGGCCGTGGAGGCGCACCCGGGGCCGCTCCAGGCGCCGCGGCGGCAACCCTTCCAGCCCCGGCCCGACCACGTCGAGCCTGGCGTCGGGTACTGCGCCGGCGATCGCGGGCCAGACCCGATCCACGAACCAGGCGAGCCCGTGGAGGTTGGGACGGTGGGCGAAGTTGCCCACGAAGAGCACGGCCGGCTCCCGCGGCTCTTCGGCAGGCGGCGTGAACGCCTCGGTGCAGACGATGTGCGACAGCACCTCGACCGGCTTCCCCACCACCTCGGCCAGGCGGCCTGCCTCGACCGGGGTGATGCCGTATATCCGGTCGAACCGCGGCAGGGTCGAGCGTTCGAAGCATCGCACTTTGCGCCTCTCCAGCCTGGCGTAACGCTCGTAGAGGCTCTTGCCGCGGACCTGGCGCAGCCGCTCGACGGCCAGCGACATCGTCTCCTGCTCCGCGAGCACCTGCGCGGGGCCCGGGCCGATGCCGTCGAGGAGGGGGGCAAGGTAGGCGAACTCGACGTGGACCACGTCCAGGCCCAGCTCCATCTCCAGGGCCTGAAGGGCCTTCTCCAGCGCGGGATTCCGATTGCGGCCGACACAGTAGGGCACGGGGTCGATGGCCCAGCGGAGCCGCTGCCGCAGGCTGGGAACCGGCAGGGGGAAGAGGCGCTGTGCGACGCCGATCTCGGCAAGATCACGGACCGCCTGCGCGTCGCTTTCGGGATCGGGGGAGGCGTGGGCAAGGACGGTGACGCGGTGCGCCGGCGCGAGGTGCTTGACGAGGGCGTGGAGACGGGTGATCCCGCCCACGCCACGACGCCCGACCGGATAAGGGTGGACGACCGCGATCTTCATCGGGCAGCCAGGGAGCGCGGCAGAGGCTCGACGTGACTCGCCGCTGCGAGGTTCGTCCGGTGCCGGAACCCCTCGGAAACGACCGCCGCCAGCCAGATGAGCGCCGCCATTGCGAGACCGAGAGCCTGCCAGCGTGGGGAGACGAGGACCAGCATCGCTGGACCGAGCGCCGCGAACGCCGAGAGGACCGTGCGCGCGCTCAGGGCGAACCGTGCCACCTGTCGGTGGAAACAGATGCACGCCCCGATGACCACCACCGTGGCGGAGGCGAAGACCGCCAGGGCCGCTCCCTCGATGCCGAGCCGAGGCAAGAGCGCGAGGTTGAACGCCCCGTTGGCGACGACTCCCACGACCACGACGCGGAGCATGGCCCTCTGGAAGTGACCGGCCTGCAAGGCCTGGCCGAGGGCGCCATTGATGGCGTGGAGAGGGAGGGAGGCGGCGAGCAGGCGGAGGATCGGAGCGGCGGCGGCAAAGCGGTGGCCGTACGACAGCCGGAGGATCGGTCCGGCGAAGTAGATCAGGGCGAGCGCGACGGGAGTGATCGCCAGCCCGAGGAGCCGGGCCGAGAGCCTCGCCGCCCGAGCATAGCCGTCGGGCGAGTTGCGGAACAGGGAAGCGAGCCGGGGATAGATCGCGGACATGGCACTGCTGGGGAGGAGCAACGCGGCGGAGTAGAGGGTCAGCGCCGCGCCGTAGATCCCCGTCGCGCGCTCGCCCAGCACCCTTTCGACGAGGAGAATGTCCAGCCGGAAGTAGAGCATCGACAAGGTCATCATCGCCGCGAAAGGTGCCGCGATCCGGCCAAACCCCAGGACTTCCGAGAGCCTGGGCCGGAAGGCGCCGCTGGCGCCTTCCGCTCGCATCATGCGGCTCCCCAGACCGAGGGCGGCCAGGCGGGCGACGGCGATGCTGGCACAGAGCCCCAGGATGCCACCGCCGAGGACGAAGGTGGCGACGGCAAGCCCCAGCTTGAGGGCGTTCTCGGCCAGGGTCACCAGGGTCAGCCAGTGGTGCGCCCGGCGTGCCATGAAGTACGCTTCCTGGATCGCCATGAAGGCTGAAGGCGGCAGAGTGGTCGCCAACAGCAAGGCGGGCAGCAAGCTGGAGCCCGGCAGCAGCCACACCGCGTAGGTAGTGAAACCCAAGGTCGAGAGGGTCCCGCAGGCAAGAGCGAAGGACCGCGCTCGCGAGAGGTATGTGGCCGTTTCTTCCGGCCGGGCCGAGATCTCGCGCGTGAGGAGGAGGGGAATCCCGGCGGTGGCGAGCGTCTGGAAGATCAGCAGGAGAGCCACGAGATGGATGTAGACGCCGAGGGTCTCGGCGCCCAGGACCCGTCCGATACCGACGTTGATCCCGAAGGCGAACAGCGGAGGGAGGAGGCGCGCCGCGAGCATGGCCAGGCCGTTGGCCAGGAGCCACAGGGCCGCCCCTCGGCGCTCCTCGACGTGTGGATCAGCGGGCACCGGGGGACTGCAGCGCCGCGGCGCTCGCGCTCAGCTTTTGCTCGATGAACGCAGCCATGGCCGAGAGACTGCGGAGATTGACTGGGAGTATCTCGGTGTCCTCGATCCGGATGCCGAATCTCGTCTCGAGAAAGGCGACGACCTGCATCAGCTCGATTGAATCGATGAGGCCTTTTTGCACCAGGCCCAGGTCGGGATCGATCTCTTGGGCGCCGTCGATGCCGAGCTCCTGAGCGAGGAAGCCGCGAACCTCTTCGATCACGGTCATCGCTTCCCTCCAAGCGCGCCACCCTCGCGGCCGGAGCGACCCTGCGAGGGCAGATCAGTGGATGACGGCGGTACCGAACACATAGCTGACTCCCAGCGAGAGGGTCATCGGGGTGAGTTGGCGGATGTACTGGTCGACGAACTGGTCCATCCTCGCCACCCGGCTCTTGGGCACGAATACGATGTCGTGGGGTTCGAGCAGGGTGTCCCCCCCGGCAGTCCGCCTCGCGGCGTCCACTCTCAGGTCAACCACCAGGAATAGGGGCTGCGGGCCGCCCTGGTAGCGCAGGATCACGACGTTCGCCGGCTGCGCCGTGCTCTTGAACCCTCCTGCCTCGAAGATGGCCTGCAGTGCCGTGACATCGCCCGCCGGCCGAATGATTCCCGGCGCCTGGACCTCGCCGCCGACGTAGATCTTGCGGCCGCCAAACTCCTTGACCATCACCGCGACCTGCGGGTTGCGAAGCGTTTTGCCATATCGCTTCTGCAACAGATCGCTCAGGCCGGCGGGCGTCATGCCGGAAGCCTTGACCTCGCCCACAAGCTGGAGGGAGATCTTGCCGTCGGGCCGAATCGGCAGCAGGTCGTCGAGCTCGGGATTGTAGAAGAATTTGATCTGCACCGTATCTCCCGGCTGCAGAACGTAATCGCTCCGCTCGGCCGCCGCAACCGGCGGCGCCGGCAATGCCGGTGCGGGTGCCGGCGGGCTGAAGGGAGCAGGATTGCCGGTGCAGCCGGCGAGCGCAATCCATGCCAGCAGCGAGAAGGGCGCCCATCTCATGTCTTATCCTTTACCTCCTGGACGTTGCCGCACCGCAGGACTTTGAACGTACGTAGAAGGATCTTGAGGTCCATCGCCAAGGAGCTGTGCATGACATAGTAGATGTCATTCTTGATCCAGTCGTGGAATGATACGCTATCGCGGCCGTTGACCTGCCAAAGCCCGGTAATGCCCGGCCTGACCTGCAGCCGGAGGTCCCGCCAGTGGGGGGCAAACTCCATCTCCTCCATGATCAGGGGGCGTGGCCCCACCAGGCTCATCTCGCCGCGGAGCGTATTCAGGAGCTGGGGCAGTTCGTCGAGGCTACTACGCCGCAGAAACCTGCCCACGCGCGTGACCCTGGGATCGTTGCGCATCTTGAACATCGGTCCGTCGATATCCTTATGGGCGATCAGGGTCTGGTGCAGACACCCGGCCTCGACGACCATCGTCCTGAACTTGTACATCGGGAAGTCGCGGCCATCCCTGCCGCAGCGCCGCTGGACATAGAAGACCGGTCCTCCGCTGTCCAACTTGATGGCCGCGGCTATCAAGGCGAAGAGCGGTAGAAAGAGCAGCAGGGACACGGCGGAAACGACGACGTCCAGGGCCCGCTTGGCGGCCAGGTAGGCGGTGCGCTTGACCGCTTGGAGCGAGTGGCTGGCGGAGTTGACGCGGACTCCGTCGTCCTGACCTTCTGATAGCAGTTGCTGGTACCGCCGCGGTTCCGGCGCCTCGAATATCACCTCATCCTCGATCGTCGTCCCGGCATCGATGCTGCAGCCGGAGACCAGCAGGCTTCTGCGCAAGGTCGTCCCATTCCCGATCTTTACTCCTGGACCGATGACGCACTCCTCCATCACCACGTCGCTCCCGAGTTGCACGCCTTCGGCGAGGCTCGTGGGCCCTGTGACCCGAACGCGATCGCCGATCCTGCACCGGTCGCCGATGAGGACCGGGCCGGCGGCCTGAAAGCTTGCGGGGATCTCGGTACCCTGCTGCCCGGCCCAGACGTTTGGCAAGGTTTCTTGCATACCGCGGAGCAGGAAGTCCAAGTCTCCTTCCTTGCCCATGAGGACGTCCCTATGGAGCTCGAAGTAGGCGCGGATGTCGTCGACTCTTCGCAGAGGATGTTGCTGTAGATAGGCGAGGACCGGAATATCCTTGGCGTGAAGGGCCGGAATGAGCTGTTCTTTGATGTCCATGTAACCGTTCGACGGTATGTGATCGAGCGCCAGCGGGTCTATCATGTACAGCCCGGAGGCCCACAAGGGATGGCGACGCTCCCCGAGAGCCGGTGCCGGCGGACGTGACAGACCGTCGTTCGACCGGTGCCGTGGTCCACGGCGGTCGCGGGAACGGTGCAGCACCATGCAGCGATCGACTCGGCCCTGATCGTCGACTTGGACGTTCTCGAGGCAGTCGCATCCCGGCGGGGAGGTTTCGACGACTACGGTTATTCCCGCTTTCCGATCGACGTGAAACGCGGCGAGCTTCGCGAGGTCCAAGCTAGCGAGGAAGACATTGGAGGAGAGGACCAGAAAGGGCGCTTCCCGTAGCCAATCCGCGAGATCCTTGAGAGAGCCGGCGGTACCTCTGGGATATTGTTGGGCGAAAGAGGAGATCTGGAAACCGAGAGCTTCATTGCCCTGTAGCTTTTCGATCAGCGCCCGGAGTGCCGCACAGTGCTCGGACGAAAGGACCGCCACCTCGTCGATCCCGCCCGCCTTGAGATAATGCAAGGTATGGTGGAGGAGCGGCTTGTTCGCCATCGGGAGCGCCAACTTCGGAAGATAGTTGGCAAGCGGAAACTTTGCCGTTCCGGGACCGGCGGCGAGAATGACAGCTCTCATGGCTCCCCACTCTTATGGGCAAGGTTGTCTACCTGGTGTAGAAACAGAGACCCGCTACAGCGTATAGAACGTGAGAACAAATAACAACAGAACATCTTAAATATAGCAATATGTGATGATATGCATATAGTCATGGCATTTCAAAATCGTGCCTTCTCAACACGGGTACGGGGTAGTGGGGGATCTACCCCAGTACCCGAAGGGGGTCTTACTTGACTTACGTCCTATTTTCGCCTACCCTGAGCCCACCATGGCTGCGGCGCATCCTCCCTACGCCGAGCTGCATGCGGCGTCGGCCTTCTCGTTCCTCGACGGCGCCTCGCTGCCCGAGGACCTGATCGAGCGGGCCGCCGAGCTGGAGCTGCCAGCCCTCGCCCTGGCCGACGTCAACGGCGTGGTTCCACACCACCTGGCCCGTGGTCTCGTCCTTGGACAAGACGATCGTCCGCGCTCGGCACCGCCCCGGCCGAGGCCGTCGCCGGCGTCGTCCCCAAGCTGCTCGACCCCGATCTGCTCCGCGAGCTCTTCTTGGTCCGCGAGACATCGCCTGCGAGCACGCCGTGCGACTCCACGGCCGCGGACGCCACCCCCGCGTTGCTCTCCATGCCCTGAAAACCCTCGTGCTCGCCCACTGGAAGTCCAAGGAGAACAAATGAGCCAGCTGCTCGACCACTACGGCTTCATCCATCACCCCTTTGGGCGCCTCACCCCCAAAGCCGCCGTCCTGCGCCACCGCGGCTTCGAGGAAGCCTTCCAACGCCTGCGCTTCACCGTCGACCTCGACGGCCTCGCTGTGCTCATCGCCGAGCCCGGCTGCGGCAAGAGCGTGCTGCTCTCCGAGCTCGCCGATCAGCTCCTCGCCAAACCCCAGTGGGCCGTCCACTACCTCGCCCACACCACCACCGGACCCTTCGGCTTGATCAACGTGCTCGCCCGCAGCCTCGGCCTCACTCCCGCCCGCTCGCGCAGCGAAACCGCCCACGCTCTGGCTCACAAGCTCCTCGCCGATGAGCGCCGCCACCTGCTCGTCATCGACGAGGCCCACGCGCTGCCCGACGACTCGCTCGAGGATCTCCGGCTCTTGACCATCGCTGACTTCGATCGCCACAGCCCCTTCCTGCTCCTTCTTGCCGGACAACCCCGCCTCGACGAGCGCCTCCAGGAGCCCACCCACCGCGCCCTGGACCAGCGCGTCACCACCCTGGCCCGCCTCCTGCCTCTCGGCTGCGAAGAGATCCCCAGCTTGCGTATTCCGAGCGAAGCCGGCCAGGGATTCCGACGTGAAGGCGGCCACCGTTCCGGGATGAAGGCGGCCACCCTTTCCGACGCGAGGGCGGCCACTTTTGGGTGGTTGTCGGAGGGGTGGCCGGCATCGATCGGAAGGGTGGCCGGCTTCCGGTCGGAACGAGCGACGAGACGGGCTCCGACGCTGTGGCATCCTCGTCCTTCACGACGAAGGGAGAGAGATGCCGGCACGGAGACTCAGCATGAGGAAAATTCAGGAGGTGTTGCGGCTGCTTCTGGTGTGCGGTTTGAGCCAGCGGCAGGCCGGTCGGGTGTGCGGTGTCGCGAGGGCGAGCGTAGCGGACTACCTGGCGCGGGCGCAGAGGGCTGGCCTGCTGGAAGCGGGGTGGGAGAGTTGGAGCGGCGAGGAGCTCGAGCGACGACTCTATCCGCCGGCGCGGCGACCGACGCGGCGCGAGCGACCGGCGGTGGACTGGGTGCACGTCCATGAGGAGCTGAAGCTCAAGAGCGTGACGCTGAGCCTGGTGTGGGCAGGAGTACCGGGAGCGGCAGGCGGAGGGTTACCAGTACAGCCGTTTCTGCGAGCTGTACGCGGCCTGGCGAGGGAAGCTGGACCTGTGCATGCGCCAGGTGCACCGGCCCGGCGAGAAGCTGTTCGTGGACTACTGCGGCGCCACGGTGCCGGTGGTGGACGCCGGGACCGGGGAGGTGCGGGAGGCGCAGGTTTTCGTGGCGGTGTGGGGCGCGAGCAGCTACACCTTCGCGGAGGCGACGTGGAGCCAGGGACTGTCGGACTGGATCGGCTCGCACGTGCGGGCCTTCGAGTTCGGCGGCGGCCTGACCGAGCTGGTCGCGAGCAAGTGTCTTGAGCTTCGGCATGCTAGCTCTCTCTGGGACACATCTGGGACACTCCCTGGTCGCACGAAAACCGTAAAGGATGGCAATGCCCGCCAGAGCCACGGAGCCACAAGATGCTAATTCAAAGTCACTTATGGCATCACATGCTAAAGATCGCCGTTATTTGGCAATGGCGCAAAACTAAATGGGGTTCAGGGGGTCCCGGGTTCAAATCCCGGCGTCCCGACTAGATCTACTGAAGAATCAGTGATTTACGAGGGTGATCGAGAGGTTCCTTCCTGCTCTCGGATGGTCCCGTACACTTTCCGTACACCTTTTGCGGTTTCCGCGCGAACGGTCGAAATCAGCCATCTTGGTAGCCGCAGGTGTGGAGTTCCGAGGAGCTCACGGCATGCGTGCGGCGCGTCATTCTGCGGTTCAGGGGATGCGGCGGCGCCCCGCCGGCCGGAGGCTCCTAGCCGTTCCCCGCCCCATGCGCGCCTCGAATCGGCTTGGCCCTCGTCTCGACGGGCGCCCGGGCCCGGCCGGCTCTCCCGCTACCCCCGGCCACAAGCGGGCGGCCACCCCGGCGCAGAGATCGACCGAGCCGCACCCGCGGGTTTAAGTCCTCGTCGAAGAGGAAGGGTATGTGGCGAAAAAGTCAACGGGTGCGCGGGCGCGCAAATGGCAACTCGACCCTGATCCGCTCCGGAGTCCACTCCGCCTCCCGAGTTAGGCGCGCGTCGATCTCACCGGGGTAGAGCTTGTAGTAGGCGAGAGCAGCCCGGAGCTGCGGCTCGGTGAGCCACTCGTAGTTCCTGCGGAGCTGGTCAAAGTCCCCGGAGCAGGCCCGCCAGGTGGCGACGACTTCCCAAACGTCCAGACCCGTCCCCGCCACGACGGCACGGCGTCCGGTGGGGCCATCGGCGAAGACCACTCCCGGCGCGCGACGCATCCGGATAGCCTCGTCGAGGAGCTCCGTGGCAAGATCCGACCAGGTCTTATCCCGGTCGGCCGATTCCTGAGAAATCTCCCTGTCGAGCTCGTCGGAGATCTGAAGAGTTCTTTGTTTGGTCGGCATCCTCGAGACTCCTCTTCCGAAGCGAGCCGGTTCCGGTATGGGCGAGCGGCCAAGCATCGTCAATCGGTCCTTTCGGGCGCTCAGGCCCGCGGCGCCGAGCCCCCTGATGACCGTCGCGAAGAGCGATGGCGAATGGCGAGGTAGTGTGCCTCACCGTGAGTGCCCTCCGGCGCCTGTCCACCAACCTCGTGGACGTGCTCACCCCAGGCGGAGCGTACGCTGCTCGCTGATCCGCTGGCCGCACAGCTGCGCCAGCGCATGGCTGACCACGCACATCTGGTAGTGGCGTCGAGCCAACGGACTCGGCGGCCACAGGGCTCAGCTCTGCTGGCACGCCGGGCGTTGCGGAACGAGTGCCGGACGCTCTTGAGAGTGGTCGCCGTTCACCGGTTGGCCAGGACGAAGGGTATCTGTCGCGCCGCTTCGGGAGTGAAGAGGAGCAGGGTGCGGAAGGCGACCGCGTGCGCGGCGGGATCCGGCTCGGGGCGGGTGTAGAGTTCCGCGATCAGGTCCCGCCAGCGCAGGAGCTCGCGGCGCAATGCGGGGCGGGTTTGCACCTCCACGGTCAGATCCACCAAACGCAGCACCCGTTCGTAGGCGAGCAACAGGCTCGCACGGTCCGCCGGGCGCAGGAGCCGCATCGCCCGGTTCATCTCGTTGCCGATCATCAGGATCTGCTGGTCGAGGCTGAAGGCCGACCACCGGCCGGGAGACAGAGAGGCGTGCTGGGTCATGGCAGAGCCTCCCCGCTACCGATGAGAGCAAAGGTGATCTCGCGGACCCGCGCGCGAATTGCCGCGTCTCCGATGAGCATGCTCCGGTTGCCGTGGGCTGGGCGGATGTTGATGAGGGCCGTGTACTCGATGCACTCCTCCGGTGTCCTGCCGGGGTAGTAGTTGGCGCCCCAGAGATCGGCCTGCTGGCTTCCGGCCGCAAGGAGCAGCTGCTCGGCATCCGCGTGCAGCTGCCCGCCCAAGGCGGCGATCCGGCGCTCGACGTCGATCACGTACTTGACCATGTCGCCGAAGAAGAGGTGGACGAGCCGGGCCAGTTCGGAAAGCTCGAGTCTCCGCTCGACGATGACGATGTCGGGTGAGCTCTCGGCCATGATTCCCTTGCAGTGCTTGGGGTATTCGGGGTTGTCGCTAACGCTCGTACAAATATAGCAAGGCCAAGTCACAAACAGAAGGCAAGGCCGGCCCTACGCGCATGCTCGGTAGTGGATGGAATGGACTCCTCTAGTGTCCTAGCGACTGCCTACGGCATCGGGTGTACCATGACCCTCGATCACGATTCGGCTGGGTGTGGCCCGGAGCGCCCGCCTGATCGTTTTTTCATGACGCCGCAGACCACTCCATGATCGTTCATCTCGTCGACGGCACGTACGAGCTGTTCCGCCACTTCTACGGACTGCGCCGATTCAACAAGGGCACAGACCCGCCCTTCGGCGCCGTGATCGGCGTCCTTCAAACGGTGCTTCAGATGATCGAAACGGGGGCAACTCATATCGGCGTGGCAACCGATCACGTCATCGAGTCGTTCCGCAACCGTCTCTGGCCCAGCTACAAGACGGCGATCGGCATCGACCGGGCGCTCCTCGCGCAGTTCCACCCGCTGGAAGAAGCGCTCGGCGCCATGGGAGTGGCGGTTTGGCCAATGACCGAGCTTGAAGCGGACGACGGGCTAGCCTCCGCTGCTCAAGGCGCCGCCGCCGACGAAGGCGTGCAGAAGGTCTGCATCTGGACACCCGACAAGGACCTCGCCCAATGCGTCCGCGGCGACCGCGTCGTCCAGGTCGATCGCCGAGGCAAGCAGATCCGCAACGCGCAGGGAGTCCGCGATAAGTTCGGGGTGGAACCGGAATTGATTCCCGATTTCCTCGCCCTCGTCGGTGACGCCGCCGACGGATATCCTGGCATTCCAGGGATCGGTCCGATCACGGCGGCACGGTTGCTGAACCGGCACGGCATCCTCCAGGACTTCCCGCCTGCCGTACTGGGAGAGAGCCGCGGTTTGGCCCTCCTCTTCAAGGATCTGGCGACTTTGCGGACCGATGCGCATCTCTTCCGTGACGTGGAGGAGCTGTTGTGGCGCGGCCCCACCGCCGCGTTCGGCGCTTGTGCAGAGCGTCTCGGAGAGGCTCGCCTGCTCAAGCGCTGCCGCAGCGCCCATGACCGTCTTTAAGAGACGAGGCAATACTTGGTATCCTCGGCGGCGGCGATGTTTGTCCAACCCATCGACTACTTCCTGGCCGCCTAGTTCGTCCTGGCCGCCGCCTCGAGCGATGCGGGTGGGCGAGGGCGGGTGAGCAGGGCCCGCTGCTCGGGCGTCAGGGCGGCGATTTCCGCGGCAACAGTGGCATGCTGCGCTCCTCGCCGGCGTGGGCTCGCGGGGCAAGGGCCGGGACGCGGTGATCGTGATCTGGCTCGCTATGGCTCAGTGCAGCCTCTCCTGGAAATCGACCTCCAGGAGGGCGCTCTCCAGCTCGTCCGCGGCGAGATGCGCCAGCGGGAAGTCCGACTCGGTGACGCCGCCCGCCCCGGGCGACTGGCAGTGGGCGATCAGGCCGCGCAACGCCTCGAGGTAGCTCGCGGCGAGGCGCTCGATGGTCCCCTGCAGGTGGACCTCGCCGCTGTAGACGAAGCTGACCGCGAGGCGCCCGGAGGCGATGTTGGCGTTGACCTCCAGGAGATGGGCGCGCGCCGAGCCCGGGCTGGCCGCCGCTCCGGCGCGCTCCGCGGCCGGCTGGAACAGAGGCGCGGCGGGCAGGCCCAGGTCGATCTGCCCGAGGTAGTTGAAGCCCACCTCGGGCCGCGGCAGGGAAGCGAGGCCGCCGCTCCCCTCGGCCGACAGGTAGCGCAGCAAACCGTAGCCGATCCCGCGCCCGGGCACGCGCCGCAACTGCTCCTTGATCCGCTTGAGCGCTTCGCCCGGCCCGCCGTCCTCGCCGAGGTCGAGCGCGGCCGGGAAGACGGTGGTGAACCAGCCCACCGTGCGCGACAGGTCGAGCCCGGCGAGGATCTCCTCCCGGCCGTGCCCTTCGAGATCCACCGCCACGGCGCGGCCGCCGGTCCAGGCGGCGAAGGCCTGCGCCAGCGCGGTCAGCAGGATGTCGTTGATCTCGGTGCGGTAGACCGGCGGGACGTCGTGGAGGAGCGCCCGGGTCTCGTCCTCGCCGAGCGCCACGGACACCGTCCGCGCCGCCGCCGCCGTGTTGCGGCCCGCCGGCAGGTCGCGCGGCAAAGGGCGGCCCGCGCTGCCGAGCGCCGCGCGCCAGAACGGCAGCTCGGCGGCGAGCGCCGGCGAGCCGGCATGCTCCACCAGGCGTTCGGCCCAGTCCTTGAACGAGCTGGTCTTGGCCGGCAGGGCGACCGGCGCGCCGCGCAGCAGCCGCTGGCACGCGCCGTCCAGGTCGACCAGCAGGATGCGCCATGAAATCCCGTCGACCACCAGGTGATGGGCGATGAGCAGCAGCCGCCGCGGCTCGCCCTCGCCGAGATCGAAGCAGGCCGCGCGCAGCAGGGGTCCGCGGGCGAGGTCGAGGCTGGCCTGGAGCCGCGCCGCCGCCCGCTCCAGGGCGCCGCGGCGCAGCGCGGCCGGCAGCCCGGAGAGGTCGAGGGCGGCAAGGGGCGGCGGCCCCCCGGGCGGCGCGATGACCTGCCGCCAGCCGGAGCCCGCGGCGGAAAACCGGCAGCGCAGCGCGTCGTGATGGGCGAGCAGGTGGCCGAGGGCCCGCGCCAGCAGCGGCGGCGCGAGGTCGCGGCCCGCCGCGAGAAGCACCGCCTGGTTGAAATGCCACGGCTCGCTGCGCTCAGCGGCGAAGAACCAGCGCTGGATCGGGGTGAGCGGCACCGGGCCGGTGACCGGCCCCTGCGCCGCCGCCGCTGCCGCCTCCGGCCGCGCCACGCTCGCCACCGCGGCCAGCTCCGCCACCGTCGGGTGCTGGAACATCTGCTTGGGGGTGATCCCGATCCCCGCCTCGCGGGCGCGGGCGACGATCTGGATGCTCAGGATCGAGTCCCCGCCCAGGGCAAAGAAGTCGTCGTGCGCCCCCACCTGGTCGAGGCGCAGCACCTCCGCCCAGATGCCCGCCAGGCGTTCTTCGACCGCGCCGGACGGCGGCGCGAGCGCGGAGGCCAGGCTGGGCCGCGCGCCGCCCGGGTCGGGCAGGGCGCGGCGCTCGACCTTGCCGTGCGCGGTGAGCGGCAGGGCATCGAGGAACACGAACGCGGCAGGGACCATGTAGGCGGGCAGGCGAGCCGCGAGATCGGTGCGCAGCGCGGAGACGGTCGGGGCGGTCTCGCCGGCCGCGACCACGTAGGCGACCAGCCGCCGCTCGGTCCCCTCGCCGCGCGCCACGACGGCGGCCTGGCGCACCGCCGGATGCCGGGCGAGGGCGGCCTCCACCTCGCCGAGCTCGACGCGGAAGCCGCGGATCTTGACCTGGTGGTCGAGGCGGCCCAGGAACTCGAGCCGCCCGTCGCCGAGCCAGCGGGCGAGGTCGCCGGTGCGGTACAGGCGCCCCCCCGCCTGCCCGGCCGCGGCCAGCGGATCGGGCACGAAGCGTTCAGCCGTCAGGTCCGGACGGTTGAAGTAGCAGCGGGCGAGCCCGGCGCCGCCGATCGACAGCTCGCCCGGCACACCCGCCGGCACGGGCGCGCCGCCGCGGTCGAGCAGGCGGACCGTGGTGTTGGCGATCGGGCGCCCGAGCGGCACGGAGGCGCCGACCGCGTCGCCGGCGCTGAGCGCCTGGCAGCAGGTGAAGGTGGTGTTCTCGGTCGGGCCGTAGCCGTTGATCAGCCGCGTCCCCGGCAGCCCGGCGAGCACGCGGCGGACGTGCGGGACCGAGAGCACGTCGCCGCCGGCGAGGAGCTGGCGCAGCGGCGCGAGCCGCGCGAGGGCGTCCTCGACCACCTGGTGGAAGAAGCCGGCGGTCAGCCACAGGGTGGTGACCGAGTGGACTGCCAGCAGCTCCCCCAGCTCCTCCGGGGAGACCGCGCCCGGCGGCGCGAGCACCAGCCGGCCGCCGTTGAGCAGTGGGCCCCAGATCTCCAGGGTCGAGGCGTCGAAGGCGCAGGGAGCGAGCTGCAGGAAGACCTGGTCCGCGCCGAAGTCGGCGTAGCCGGTCTCGCGCACCAGCCGCACGATGCCGCGGTGGAGGACGGCGACCCCCTTGGGCGCGCCGGTCGAGCCGGAGGTGTACATCAGGTAGGCGAGGCCGTCAGGAGCGACGGCCACCTCCGGGGCGGCGTCGCTCTCGGCCGCCAGCCCGGCCGCGCGGTCGAGGCAGAGGACCGCCGCGCCCGCGGCCGCCAGCGCGGCGCGCAGCTCCGGCGCGGCGAGGACCAGCGGCGCAGCGGTGTCGCGCAGCAGCGCCCCCAGGCGCTCGGGCGGGTCGCCGGGATCGAGCGGCACGTAGGCGCCGCCGGCCTTGAGCACGGCGAGCAGGGCGACCACCAGGTCGAAGGAGCGCGGCAGGCACACCCCGACCGGCACCTCCGGCCCCACCGCCAGGCGGCGCAGGCGGTTGGCCAGGCGGTTCGCCCGCCGCTCGAGCTCGCCATAGGTCAGCCGCTCGTCCCCCATCGCCAGCGCTACCGCCTGCGGCCGAACCGCCGCCTGCGCGGCGAACAGGCGGTGCACGCACGCCTCGGCCGCCCCCGCCCGGTCGGCGGCGGCGCCCGCCCATTCGACGGCGAGCTGGTGGCGCTCGGCCGCGGCGAGCAGGGGCAGATCGGCGAGCCGCCGCGCCGCGCCGCCGCCCGCGGCCACGCCGTCGAGCAGCGCCGCGAAGTGCCGCACCAGGCGGGCCATCGAGACGGCGTCGAACAGGTCGGTGTCGTACTCGACCGTGCCGCGCAGCCCGGACTCGCCCTCGGCCAGGGTGAGAGCGAGATCGAACTTCGCCGTGCGGCTCTCGGCCGGCGTGGCGCGCAGGCGCAAGCCGGGGGCCGAGAGCTCTTCGACCGGCGCGTTCTGCAGGGCGAAGAGCACCTGGAAGAGCGGCGTGCGGGCGAGGCTGCGCTCCTCGGTCACGGCGTCGACGAGCTTCTCGAACGGCACCTCCTGGTGGGCAAGGGCGTCGAGCACCACGGCTCGCACCTGCGCCAGGAGCTGCTCGAATGCGGGGTCGCCGGCCAGGTTCGAGCGCAGCACCAGGGTGTTGACGAACAGGCCGATCATCCCCTCGGTCTCCGCCCGCGTGCGCCCGGCGACCGGGGTCCCCAGGTGCACGTGCTCGCGCTCGGCGACCTCGGCCAGGCCGGCCGAGCGGTAGAGCAGCGCCTGGAGCGCCGCCGCCAGGGTCATGAACAGGGTCGTGCCGTGGCGGCGGCCGACTTCGTCGAGGCGGGCGGCCAGCGCCGCCGGCCAGGCGAACGAGAAGGCCGCGCCGCGGTAGCGCTTGACCGCCGGGCGTGGCCGGTCGGTGGGCAGCTCCAGCGCCGTGCCGGGGGCGCCGCATCGCTCCCGCCAGTGCGCGAGCCCCGCCTCCATGGTCCCGCCCGCCAGCAGCTCGCGCTGCCAGGCCGCGAAGTCCAGGTACTGGACCGGGAGATCCGGCAGCGGCGACGGGCGCCCGGCGAGGAACGCCTCGTAGAGCAGCTTCATCTCGCGCACCAGGACGCCCAGCGACCAGCCGTCGGCGACGATGTGGTGCAGGGTGAGGAGGGCCAGGTGCTCGCCGCCGCCCAGCGACAGCAGGGCGGCACGCAGGAGCGGTCCGCGCGCGAGGTCGAAGGGGCGGCGCGCCTCCTGCGCGGAGATGCGCCGCGCCTCCGCGCGGGCGCGCTCCGCGGCCTGCGCGGCCTGCGCGGTCAGACCCGCGAGGTCGATGCGCGGCAGGGCGACCTCGCCCGGCGGCAGGACCACCTGCGCCGGCCGGCCGAGGGTGGCGCGGAAGACCGTGCGCAGCACGTCGTGGCGCCGCACCACTTCGGCGAGGCCGCGCGCCAAGGCGCCGGCGTCGAGCCGGCCGGCGAGCTCGAGGACGAGCGCGATGTTGTAGACCGGCAGGCCCGGCTCGAGCTGATCGAGGAACCAGAGGCGCTCCTGGGCAAAGGAGAGCGGCGCCGGCTCGCCGGCCGGCAAGGAGCGGCGGACGAGCGGCAGCCACGCCGCGCCGGCCGGCGCGGCGGCCGGCGGAGCGATGGCGATGCCCAGGACGGCGGCGACCTCGAGCGTCGCCTCGCCCAGCTCGTCCTCAGAGAGCTCCTGGCGCCAGCGCTCGGCCGCCGCGGCATCGACGCCGGCATGGGAGAGGAACTTGACGTCGCCGAGCATCCGCGACTCGGCATACAGGCCGTCGGTCATTCGCGCCCCACTGGCCCGTTCCGCGTAGGGCTCCTCCATGGCGGGGTCGTAGGGCAGGCCGAGGAAGGCGCAGATGCGAGTGAGGGCGGCGCGGGGAGCGCGCACCAGCTCCTCGTAGTGGACGCGATGCTGGCGCTCCGCCGGCACGCCGGCCAGGAGCTTGCCGATGTTTTCGTGGCTCGCCACCCAGACGAGCTCCGCGAGGTCGCGACGCGAGAACGGGTGCGGGCGGCGGAAGAAGAGCTGATCGAGCCGGGCCTCGACGAAGGAGCGGATCATGCCGTTGGGATGGCGGACCAGGTGCAGGTAGCGCGGTTCCGCGAACATCTCCTCGGCGCGGCGGAGCACGGCGAAAGAGAGGGCGTAGGAGGGCGTCTTGTCGACCAGCGTGCGGCTGCCGATCCACTCCTGGAGGAGGCCATAGAAGCGCTGCGTGGAGGTCCCCGCGGCCTCGAGGTCGGCGACGGTCCGGCGCGCCTCCTCGGGACCGCAGGCGCGCACCTCCATGATCGCGCGCAGCGCCCCTTCGAGCCAGAAGCCGTCACGGCCCGGAAAGGCGGCGTGGCGCTCGGCCAGGGTGGCGAAGCCCAGCAGCTCGAGCTCCGGCGGCGCGAAGAGCAGCGGGTGGCCGGCGAGCATAACCCGCAGCAGGGTCGAGCCGGAGCGCGGCGGCGACAGCACGAAAACGGCGGACGGGTTCTTGCCGGCGAGCGGCGCGGGGGCGTGAGGGGGGACCAGGCGGTGGAAGTCCTCGACCTCGCGGCGCCCGATCCGGCGCCCCGCAGCGGTCGCTGCGGACACTGCGGCCGCGGCGGCCGCCGCTGGGGCCGCGCTCCCCCAGATCCTGGCCACCGCCCGCGGGTGCTCGCGCGCCAGGTGGGCCGCCAGGGCGGCGATGGTCGGCGCGTCGAAGATGACGACGACGTGGACGATCTCGGCGAGCGTCTGCTGCAGGCGGTTGACCAGGATGGCGCCGCTGATCGAGTTGCCGCCGAGGGCAAAGAAGTTGTCGTGGACGCCCACCTCCGGCAAGCCCAGGACCTCGCGCCAGAGCCCGGCGAGGAAGGTCTCGAGCGCGCCGCGCGGCGCCGCGCCGCCCGGCGCGGGGGCCGCGGGTTGCGGGGCCGGCAGCGCCCGCCGGTCCACTTTGCCGCTGGGGTTGAGCGGCAAGGCGTCGAGGACCACCAGCGCCGACGGCAGCATGTACTCGGGAAGCGCCGCCGCGAGCGCGGCGCGCAGCGCGGCAAGCTCGGGCCGCGCGCCGGCGCGCGGCACCACATAGGCCACCAGGCGCAGATCGCGCACCGCCCGGCCCTGCCGCTCCTCGCCGAGCGCCACGACCACCGCCTCGCGCACCGCCGGCTGCCGGGCGAGGGCGGCCTCGATCTCCCCCAGCTCGACGCGCAGGCCGCGGATCTTGACCTGGTGGTCGGCGCGGCCCAAAAACTCGATGGCTCCATCCGGGCGCCGGCGCGCCAGGTCGCCGGTGCGATAGAGCCGCGCGCCGGGCTCGCCGCTCCACGGGTCGGGCAGGAACTTCTCGGCGGTGAGGTCCGGGCGGCGCAGGTAGCCGCGGGCGAGATTGACGCCGCCGATGTAGAGCTCGCCGGCCGCTCCCGCCGGGACCTGGCGCAGGTTGTGGTCGAGCAGGTGGATCGTGGTGTTGGCGATCGGCCGCCCGATCGGCACGGCCGGGTGGCGGTCCGCCGCCGCGCAGGGCCACCAGGTGACGTCCACCGCCGCCTCGGTCGGGCCATAGAGGTTGTAGAGCGGTGCCCGCAGCCTGGCGAAGAAGCGCTGCAGAAGCTCATGGGGGAGCGCCTCGCCGCTGCACACGACGCGGCGCAGGGCCGAGCAGTGCTCGACGCCCGCCGCTTCGACGAAGACCTGGAGCAGCGAGGGGACGAAGTGCACCGTGGTGATCCCCTCCTCGGCGATGGTGCGGGCGAGGTAGCCAGGGTCCTGGTGCCCGCCCGGCCGCGCCATGACCAGGCGCGCCCCCGCCATGAGGGGCCAGAACAGCTCCCAGACCGAGACGTCGAAGCTCACCGGCGTCTTCTGGAGCACCGCGTCGGCGGCGGTGAGCCCGAGTGCCTCCTGCATCCAGAGGAGCCGGTTCGCGATCGCCCGGTGCGTGTTCATCGCCCCCTTGGGGCGGCCGGTCGAGCCCGAGGTGAAGATGACGTAGGCGAGGCTTTCGGGGCACGCGGCGCTCGGCCGGCGCTCCGCGGCCGCCCTGGTCGGGCCCCGCCGCCACCAGTCGCCGTCGAGGGTGAGGCGGCGCTCCGCCGCCGCTCCGGCTGCGCCCGCGAGTCGCTCGACGGTGAGCAGGACGGGCACCTGCGCGTCGTCGAGCATGGCGGCCAGCCGCTCGGTCGGATAGGAGGGATCGAGGGGCACGTAGGGGGCACCGGCCTTGAGGATGCCGAGCAGGCCCGCCGCGAGCGCGAGCGAGCGCTCGAGGCAGATCCCGACCGGCACCTCCGGTCCGGCCCCGAGACTCTGCAGGCGGCCGGCGATGCGGTTGGCGGCGTCGTCGAGCGCGCGGTAGCTGAGCGTCTCGCCCGCGCAGGTGACGGCAGCGGCGTCCGGCGTGCGCTCGACCTGCTCCTCGATCCATTCGTGGAGGCAGCGTGCGAGCGGGTAGACGGCGGCGGTCGCGTTCCATTCCCGGAGCTGCTGCTCTTCGCCGGCGGAGAGCAGGGGCAGGGCGGAGAGGCGCCGCCCGGGCGCCGCCGCCGCGGCGGCGAGCAGGGTGTGCCAGTGGCCGAGCAGGCGCTCGATGGTCGGCGCGTCGAAGAGGTCGCGGTTGTAGCGCAGGCTGCCGCTCAGGCCCTCGCCGTCCTCGACCAGCGAGAGGCTCACGTCGAGCTTGGCCGTGCCCGCCTCGACCGCGAGCGCGGTCAGGGTGAGGCCGGGCAGCTCGAGGATCGCGGCGGGCGCGTTCTGCAGCACCAGCAGGACCTGGAAGAGGGGCGGGCGGGAGAGGTCGCGCACCGGCTGCAGCTCCTCGACCACTTTCTCGAACGGCAGGTCCTGGTGGGCATAGGCGGCGAGCGCGCGCTCGCGCACCCGTGCCAGGAGGCCGGCGAAGGCAGGGTCGCCGGCGAGGTCGGCGCGTAGCACCAGGGTATTGAGGAACAGGCCGATCAGCCCCTCGATCTCGGGCCGCGAGCGGTTGGCGATCGGCGAACCGACCGCGAAGTCGTCCTGCCCCGCGTGCCGCCCGAGCAGGGCCTGGAACGACGCCAGGAGCACCATGAACAGGGTCGCCGCCTCCCCGCGCGCCAGGGCGGCGAGCGTCCGTGCCAGGTCGCGGCCGAGGACGAAGCGGCACGCGCCGCCGCGGAAGCTCTGGACCGCCGGCCGCGGCCGGTCGGTCGGCAGCTCCAGCGCCGGCACCCCGGCGAGGGTCCGCCGCCAGTGGGCGATCTCCTCGGCCAGCACCTCCCCAGACAGCCAGGCGCGCTGCCAGAGGGCGTAGTCGGAGTACTGGACCGGCAACGCGGCGAGCGGCGACGGCCGGCCGGCCGCGAACGCCGCGTAGAGGGCCGCGGTCTCCTGGATCAGCACGGCCATCGACCAGCCGTCGGCGACGATGTGGTGGAGGGTGAGGAGGAGCGCGTGCTCCTCCCGCCCCAGGCGCACGAGCAGGGCGCGCAGCAGCGGGCCGGCGGCGAGGTCGAAGGGGCGCTCGCCGTCGTCGGCGGCGAGCCGGCGGGCGGCCGCGGCGGCCCGCTCCGGCGGCAGGGCGGAGAGATCGGCCAGGGGAAGGGCGAGCGCCGCGAGGGCGGCGATCACCTGGACGGGCTCGCGGTCGACGACCGGGAAGCGCGTGCGCAGCGCCTCGTGGCGGCGCACCACCTCGCCCAGGCTCGCGGCGAGCAGGGCAGGGCGCAGGCCGCCGCGGACGTGCAACGCCTGGGGCAGGTTGTAGGCCGGGCTGCGCGGCTCCATCTGGTGCAGGAACCACAGACGCTGCTGCGCAAAGGAGAGCGGAGTCGCGGGCATCCGCCGCCGCGCCCGCAGCGGCGGCGCCGGCGCGGCTGCGGGCGCCACGAACGCCGCGATGGCGGCGGCGAGCCCGCCCACGGTCGGCTGCTCGAAGATGCGGCGCAGCGGCAGCTCGCAGGCGAAGACGGCGCGCAGGCGGGCAATGGCGCGGCTGGCCAGCAACGAGTGGCCGCCGAGGTCGAAGAAGTTGTCGCCGGCGCCGATCGGCGCGCGCCCCAGGACCTCGCTCCACACCGCGGCGACGACCTCTTCGATCGCGGTGCGCGGCGCCGCCGGCCCTGGCGCGGCAGTCTCCGCGGCAGTCTCCGCTGCGCGGCGGACGAGCGCCCGGCGGTCGACCTTGCCGAGCGGGGTCAGCGGCAGGGCGGCGAGCGCCACGCAGGCGGCGGGGAGCATCGTCTCGGGAAGGCTCTCCGCCAGGTGCCGGCGCAGCTCGGCGGTGGTCGCCACCGCGCCGGCGGGCACGTAGAAGGCCACCAGCCGCGGCTCGCCCGCCGCCGCGTCGAGCACCACGGCCGCCTGCGCGACGGCCGGGTGGGCGGCGAGCACGCTCTCGACCTCCCCGAGCTCGACGCGCACGCCGCGCATCTTCACCTGGTCGTCGACGCGGCCGAGGAACTCGAGCTCGCCGTCCGCCCGGAAGCGCGCGAGGTCGCCGCTGCGGTACCAGCGGCCGCCGGCGGCCGGGAGGAAGCGCTCGGCGGTCAGCGCCGGGCGGCCGAGGTAGCCGCGGGCCACCCCGGCGCCGCCGATCCACAGCTCGCCGGCGACGCCGATTGGAACCTCCCCGCCGTCCGGCGCGGCCAGACGCAGGCGCACGTTGGCGAACGGACGGCCGATCCGCTCGCCGGCCGGACGGTCCTCGCGCACCAGGCGGCCGGTGCTCAGGATGGTGCCTTCGGTCGGCCCGTAGAGGACGGCCAGCTCGGCGCCGGGGAAGGCGTCGCGCAGCGCGGCGAGCAAGGCGCCCGGCACCCGGTCGCCGCCGGTGAAGATAGTGCGCAGGCCGCCGCGCTCCGCGGCCCCCGCCTCCGCCCGCTCCGCCCGCTCCGCCCGCGCGTGCTCGGCGAGGTCGGCCAGCAGGCTCGGCACGCCGTGCACACGGGTGGCGCGGGCGCAGCCCGCCAGCAGCGCCGCCGGGTCGAGCGCCTCGTCGCGGGAGAGCAGCTCGACGGTGCCGCCGGCGAGCAGGGGGGAGAAGAGCTCGAACAAGGAGACGTCGAAGGCGAGCGAGGCAAGCGCCAGCATGCGGTCGGAGGCGGCGATGGCGAAGCGGCGCCCGGCGCCGAGCAGCAGGTTGGCGAGACTCCCATGCTCGACCAGGACCGCCTTGGGCCGCCCCGTGCTCCCCGAGGTGTAGATCGCGTAGGCCAGGTCGCCCGGACCGGCGCCGCCCTCGGCTGGCGCGGCCGGCTCTCCGGCCGGCGGCTCGGCGGCGGCGCCGGCGCCAGGGCCGGCCGCGCCGTTCACCTCGATCACCGGGCCGTCCCAGGCGGACAGCTTCGCCGGCAGCCCGCCCTCGACGAGCAGCGCCGCCGGGCGGCCGTCGGCGAGCATGAAGGCCAGCCGCTCGGCGGGCAGCGCCAGGTCGAGGGGGAGATGGAAGCCGCCCGCCCTCCATACCGCGAGGAGTGCGACGACCGCCTCGGGCGAACGCTCCAGGCAGATCGCGACCGGCACCCCGCGGCCCACGCCCGTGGCGCGCAGGCGGGCGGCGAGCAGCCGCACCTGGCGGTCGAGCGCGCCGTAGGTCACGACCTCGCCGCCGGCGACGACCGCCGGCGCTTCAGGGGTGAGCGCGGCCTGGCGAGCAACCAGGCGGTGGACCGGCGCGGGCGCGCGCTCGGCCGCGGCAGCGCTCCCCGCGGCTGCGGCAGGGCTCGACGCGGACGCCGCGGCGCTCCATTCGGCCGCGGTATCGCTCCACGCCAGCGCGGTATCGCTCCACTCGACCGCGACCTGGTGGGCCTCGGCGGGTGCGAGCAGCGGCAGATCGGCGAGGGCGCGGGAGGAGTCGGCGGCGATGCCGGCGAGGAGGACCGCGAAATGGCCGAGCAGGCGATCGACGGTCGTGCCATCGAAGAGCTCCGTGGCGTAGACGGCGGCGCCCTCCAGTCCCTCTCCCGCCTCCCACAACGCCAGGCTCAGGTCGACCTTCGCCGCCCGCTCGGCGGGCGACAGCGGGCGCATCTCCAGGGCGGGGAGGGAGAGCGGACCGAGCGGAACGTTCTGCAGCGCGAAGAGGACCTGGAAGAGCAGGGAGAAGCCGAGGTCGCGTTCGGGTTGCAGCTCCTCGACGACCTGCTCGAAGGGGAGGTCCTGGCGCTCGAAGTCGGCGAGCGTCGCGTCGCGCACCCGCGCGAGCAGCGCGCGGAAGCAAGGCGCTCCGGAAAGATCGCAGCGTAGCGCCAGGGTGTTGACGAAGAGCCCGATCAACCCTTCGGTCTCGCGCCGGCCGCGCCCCGCGACCGGCGTCCCCACGACCACGTCGGTGGCGTGGGTGTGGCGCGAGAGAAGGGCGGCGAAGGCGGCCAGCAGGGTCATGAACAGGGTGGCGGAGTGCGCGCGGCCGAACGCCTGCAGGTTACCGGTCAGCGCCGCGTCCAGGCGCAGGGCACGGACCGCGCCGCGCGACGAGCGCACGGCCGGCCGCGGGCGGTCGAGCGGCAGCGGCAACAGGGTGGGAGCGCCGGCCAGCCGTCCCCGCCAGTAGGCGAGCGCGCCGCGTGGGCCTTCGCCGGCGAGCCAGGCGCGCTGCCAGGCGGCGTAGTCGGCGTACTGCACGGCCAGGGGCGGCAGCGGCGCCGGCCGGCCGGCCGTGCGGGCGGCGAGCAGGAGAGCCAGCTCGCGCAGCAGCACCCCCATCGACCAGCCGTCGGCGACGATGTGATGCAGGGTGAGCAGCGCGACGTGCTCGCTCTCGCCCAGGCGGAGCAGGCGCGCCCGCAGCAATGGGCCGGCGGCGAGCGCGAAGGGGCGGCCGGCCTCCGCCGCGGCGAGCCCCGCGGCGGCCTCCGCCGCGGCCGCGGGCGGCAGGCGCGAAAGATCGACGAGCGGCAGGGCGACGGCGCCCGGCGGCCCGATCACCTGCACCGGCTCGCCATCGTGCACCGCGAAGGTGGTGCGCAGGGCCTCGTGGCGGCGCACGATCTCGCCGAGCGCGGCGGCGAGCGCGGGCGGGTCGAGGCGGCCGGCCAGGCGCACCGCCTGCGGGATGTTGTAGGCCGCGCTCCCCGGCTCGAGCTGGTCGAGGAACCAGAGGCGGCGCTGCGCGAAGGAGGGCGGCAGCCCGGCTCGACCGGCGGCGCGGGGGACGGGCAGGAGCGGCGGCGCCGGATGCTCCGCCCCGCGCAGGCCGGCCAGGGCGGCGGCCAGCCGCGCCGGGGTCGGGTTGGCGAACAGGGCGCGCAGCGGCAGCTCGACGCCGAAGGCGTCGCGCAGCCGCGACACTGCCTGGGTGGCGAGGAGCGAGTGGCCACCCAGCGCGAAGAAGTCGCCGTCTGCCCCGACCCGCGGCAGACCGAGCAGCTCGGCCCAGATCGCCGCCACCATCTCCTCGTGCGGCCCGCACGGCGCCCGCTCCTCGCCCGCCAGCGCGGCGGTCTCCGGCAGGTCGAGCAGGGCGCGGCGGTCGACCTTGCCGCTGGGCCCGAGCGGCAGGGCGGCGAGCCGCACCAGCCGCGCGGGCACCAGGTAGTCGGGGAGCCGCTCGCCCAGCCAGCTCCGCAGGGCCGCGGGGGCGAGATCCGGCGCGCCGACCACGAAGCCCAGCAGGCGCTTGTCGCCCCCCGCCGCTTGCGCCACGACCGCCGCCTGGCGCACCGCCGGATGGACGAGCAGGACCGCCTCGACCTCGCCGGGCTCGACGCGGAAGCCGCGCACCTTGACCTGCGCGTCGAGCCGCCCGAGGAACTCGAGCGTGCCGTCAGCGCGCCAGCGGGCGAGGTCGCCGGTGCGGTAGAGCCGCGCCCCCGGCGGCTCGCCAGCGCCGGCGGGAGCGGGGACGAAGTGCTCGGCGGTCAGATCCGGCCGGCGGAAGTAGCCGCGCGCCAGGCCGTCGCCGCCGGCGCACAGCTCGCCGGCGATGCCCGGCGGCAGCGGCTGGTCCTCGCGGTCGAGGACGTAGACGCGGGTGTTGGCGATCGGCCGGCCCAGCGCCACCGCGGCGCCGACCGCCTCCGGCCCGGCCAGCGGGTGGCAGGCGGTGAAGGTCGTGTTCTCGGTCGGACCGTAGCCGTTGATCAGGCGGGTTGCGGGGTGGGCGGCGAGCAGCTTGCACGCGTGCGGCGGCGAGAGCACGTCGCCGCCCGCCAAGAGCTGGCGCACTCCGCCGAGGCGCGGCAACTGCTGCTCGACCATCTGGTGGAAGAGGCCCGCGGTCAGCCACAGGGTGGTGACGCCGTGCGCGGCGATCTCCTCGGCGATCTCGGCGAGCGAGAGCACGCCGGGCGGCGCGATCGCCAGGCGCGCCCCGTTGAGCAGGGCCCCCCAGATCTCGAAAGTGGCGGCGTCGAAAGAGGGCGGCGCGAGCTGGAGGAAGACCTCGTCGGGCGCCAGGCGCGCGCAGGCGGCGCCCGCCGCCGCGCGGCACAGCCGCACGATGCCGCGGTGCGCAATGCCGACCCCCTTGGGCTCGCCGGTCGAGCCCGAGGTGTACATGACGTAGGCCAGGTGGTCGGGGTCGCCGAGCGGCGCGGGGGGGTGCGCGTCCGCGGCGGCGCCGCCCTCGGCCGCGGGCTCGAGGCAGAGCACGGGCAGGCCCGGCGCCTCCGGCAGCTCCTCGCGCAGCACCGTGGTGGTGAGCAGGGCGGCGGCCCCGGCGTCGGCGAGCATCAGGGCCAGGCGGGGCCTGGGGTGGCGCGGATCGAGCGGCACGTAGACGCCGCCGGCCTTGAGGACGGCGAGCGTCGCGACCACCAGCGCGAGGCCGCGCTCCAGACAGAGGGCCACCGGGGTCTCGGGCCGGATGCCCAGGGCGCGCAGGCGGTGAGCCAGGCGGTTCGCCCGCCGATCGAGCTCGCGGTAGCTCAACTGCTCGCCGCCGCAGACCAGGGCGACCGCGTCCGGCGTGGCCGCCGCCTGCGCGGCGAAGAGCGCGTCGACGGTGTGGTCGCGCGGGTAGTCGCAGGCGGTCCGGTTCCACGCCGCGAGCTGGCCTTCCTCCTCGGCGCTCCACAGGGGCAGGAGCCCGACCGGCCGCGCGGGGTCCGCCGCCGCGGCGGCGAGCAGGGCGGCGAAGCGGCCGCAGAGCCGCGCCGCGGTCGCCGCGTCGAACAGCTCGGCGTCGTACTCGAGCGTGCCGGCGAGGCCGCCGTCGCCCTCCCACAGGGTCAGCGCCAGGTCGAGCTTGGCCGTGCCGTTGTGACAGGCGAGCGCGCTCCACTCGAGCCCCGCGAAAGCCAGGCGCGGCAGCGGCGGCTCGTTCTGGAGCTGGAGGAGCGCCTGGACGAGGGGCGGCGCCGCGCCCCTATGCGGTGCCAGGGCCTCGACCAGCTTCTCGAACGGCAGGTCCTGGTGGCCGTAGGCGTCGAGCGCGCCGTCGCGGACGCGGGCGAGCAGCTCGCCGAAGCCGGGCCGCCCGGCGAGGTCCGCCGCCAGGACCAGGGTATTGACGAAGCAGCCGATGAGGCGCTCGGTCTCGGGGCGATGGCGGTTGGCCACCGGCGAGCCGACGGCGAAGCGTTCCTGGCCGGCGAGGCGGGCGAGCAGGCCCTCGAAGCCGGCGAGCAGCAGCATGAAGAGGGTCGCCCCGTGGCGCCGCGCCAGCCGCCGCAGGCCGCGCTCGAGGTCCGCCGGCAGGGCGATCGGCTGGGTTCCGCCGCGGCCGCCGCGCACGGCGGGGCGCGGCCGGTCGGTGGGAAGCGCGAGCGGCGGCGGGCCCGCGCCCAGCCGCTCGGTCCAGAAGGCCAGCTCGGCGGCGAGCGCCTCGCCCTGGAGCCACTCGCGCTGCCAGCGCGCCCAGTCGGCGTACTGCACCGGCAGCTCGGGGAGGGCCGGCTGGGCGTTCTCGACGTAGGCGGTGTAGAGGGCCGCAAGCTCGGCGGCGAGGACCCCGCGCGACCAGGCGTCGGAGGCGATGTGGTGCAGGGCGAGGAGCACGGTGTGGCCGCCCGCGCCGCCGCCCGTGCCTTCCCCCGCGGCGGCGTGCCGCAGCACGGTCGCGCGCCACGGGAGGTCGCGCTCGAGGTCGAACGGGCGGCAGGCTTCGGCCAGCGCCAGCCGGCCCTCCTCGGCGGCCGCGCCCGCCGCGGGAAGAGCGGCGAGGTCGACCAGGGCGAGCCGCGGCCCGGGCGCGGCGGCGCGCCGCGCGACCGGGCGACCCGCGACCTCGGGATAGGTGGCGCGCAGCACCTCGTGCCGGCCGGCCACGGCGCCGAGAGCGCGCGCGAGAAGGCGGGCGTCGAGCGGCCCGCGGACCCGTGCAAAGTAGGGCAGGTTGTAGGCCGGCGAGCCGGGATCGAGCCGGGCGAGGAACCAGAGGCGCTCCTGGGCGAAAGAGAGCGGCAGGTCTCCATTGCGCGGCCCGGCGGCGAGCGGCGGCGCCGCCGCGGTTCCCTGCCGCGCCAGGGTCAGCCGCGCCGCCAGGGCGGCCAGGGTCGGCGCCTCGAACACCGCGCGCAGCGGCAGCTCGAGCCGGAAGTCGCGGCGCAGCCGGGAGACCAGGCGGGTCGCCAGCAGCGAGTGGCCGCCGAGCGCGAAGAAGTCCTGGTCGACGCCGATGCTCGCGCAGCCCAGCAGGTCGCGCCAGATCGCGGCCAGCAGCTCCTCGGCCGGGGTGCGCGGCGCCGCCCCACCGTCCTCGCCGCCGTCACCGGCCCCGCCGGGAACGGGTGCCAGGGCGAGCAGGGCGCGCTGGTCGACCTTGCCGTTGGCGGTGAGCGGCAGCGCCGGCAGCCACACGAACGAGGACGGGATCATGTAGTCGGGGAGGGTCTCGCGCAGCACGGCGCGGAGCGGGGCCGCGGCCGGCAGCTCCTCGCCCGCCGGCACCAGGAAGGCGACGAGCCGGCGCCCCGCCGCGCCGTCGCCGGGGGCGAGCACCACCGCCTCGCGCACCGCCGGATGGCGGGCGAGAGCGGCCACGACCTCTCCCGGCTCGACGCGGAAGCCACGGATCTTGACCTGCCGATCGATGCGCCCGAGCAGCTCGACTTCGCCGTCGGCCCGCAGGCGGGCCAGGTCGCCGCTGCGGTACAGCCGCTGCCCCGGCTCGCCGGAGAACGGGTCGGGAACGAAGCGCTCCGCGGTCAGGCCGGGACGGTTGAGATAACCGCGGGCCAGGCCGGCGCCGCCGATGAGCAGCTCGCCGGCCACCCCGACCGGCACGAGCTGCGCCGCGGCATCGACGACGTAGACGCGGGCCGCGGGCAGGGGCCGGCCGAGCGGCAGGGTGGCGGCGTGCCGCTCGCCGGCCGCCGGCGCCGGCCGCACCGCGTGGGCGATCACTCCCACCGTCGTCTCGGTCGGCCCGTAGTGGTTGAAGATGCGGCAGCCCGGGGCGAGCGCCCGCAGCCGCTCGACCTCGTCGAGGGTCGACGCCTCGCCGCCCAGCACCAGGTGCTTGCGCGGCATCGCCCGGTCGGGCCGTGCGGTAGCGAGGAGCGCCGCCAGGTGGGAGGGGACGATCTTCAGGCAGTCGATCGCGTGGCGCTCGACGTAGTCGGCGAAGGCTTCGGCGTCGGCGGTCCGCTCCTCGGCGATCACGTGCAGGCAGCCGCCCGTCGCCAGCGCGGGGAAGAGCGCCGTGTGGCCGAGATCGGCGGCCGGGGTCGAGACCATGGCGAAGCTCGCGCTCTCGCCGAGCCCGAGGCGGTCGACGACGCCGCGCACGTAGCCGGCGAGCTGCCGGTGCTCGACGGCGACCCCCTTGGGCCGGCCGGTCGAGCCGGAGGTGAAGATCACATAGGCGAGGTTTGCGGGCGCAACCGGCGGGGCGGCCGCCGCGAGGTCCTGCTCCGCGGCGAGCTGAAGTCCGTGCGGCCCCGCCGCCCGCGGCCCCTCGTCCCCCTCCGGCCCCGTGTCCGGGTCGTCGAGCCGGATGACCCGCGGCGCCAGCGCCGGCAGCTTCGCGGCGAGCCGGGCCGTGGTGAGCACAGCGCGCGCGCCGGTCTCCGCGAGGTAGAAGGCCAGCCGCTCGGACGGCGAGGACGGGTCGAGCGGCACGTAGGCGCCTCCCGCCGCGAGGACGGCAAGGAGGCCGATGACCGTCTCCGCCGAGCGCTCGGCCATGATCCCGACCGGCACCTCCGGTCCGACTCCGGCGGCGCGCAACCGGCGGGCGAGACGGCCGGCCCGCTGCGCCAGCTCGCGGTAGGTGAAACGCCGCTCCTCGCAGACCAGGGCCGGGGCCCCCGGGCGGAGCGCCGCCCAGGCGGCGAAGCGCTTGTGCACCGGCACGGCCTCTGCGCCGGCGGCCACGGCCGTGTCGTTCCACTCGCCGGCGAGCTGGGCGCGCTCGGCCGCGGCGAGGAGCGGCAGCTCGTCGACCCGCCGGCCCGGGTCGGCCGCGGCGGCCCCCAGCAGGTTGGCGAAGTGGCCGGCGAAGCGGGCCATCGTCGTCGGGTCGAAGAGGTCGGCGTCGTAGCTCAGGCGGCCGGCGAGGCCCGCCTCGGCGTCGGCCAGCGACAGCGCGAGGTCCCCCTTGACCGCCGCGCTGTCGAGGTCGTGCACCTCGAGCGTCAGCTCCGCCAGGGCGAACACCGGGCGCAGCGCGTTCTGCAGGGTGAGGAGGACCTGGTAGAGCGGCGTGTGGGCGAGGCTGCGCTCGGGCCGCAGCTCCTCGACCAGGCGCTCGAACGGCAGGTCCTGGTGGGCGTAGGCGCCGAGCGTGGCCTCGCGCACCCGGCGGACCAGGGCGGCGACATCCGGCGTGCCCGCGAGGCTGGTGCGCAGGACCAGGGTGTTGACGAAGAAGCCGATCAGGCCCTCGGTCTCGACCTGGTGCCGGCCGGCGACCGGCACGCCGACGCTGACGTCGTCGCACCCCGCGTGGCGCGCGAGCAGGGACTGGAAGAGCGCCGCCAGGGTCATGAACTGCGTCGCTCCCTGGCGGCGGCCGAGGGCGCGGACGCCGGCGGCGAGCGCGGCCGGCAGCAGGAAGCGCAGGGTGGCGCCGCGGAACGCCTGCACCGCCGGGCGCGGGCGGTCGGTGGGCAGCGCGAGCAGGGCCGGCGCGTCCGCGAGCTGCTCGCGCCACCAGGCGAGCTGCCGCTCGAGCGCCCCGGCCGCGAGCCAGCGCCGCTGCCACCGCGCGTAGTCGGCGTACTGGACCGGCAGCGCGGGCAGCGGCGACTCCCGCCCCTGGCTGAACGCGGCGTAGAGCTCCGCAACCTCGCGCACCAGGACCCCCATCGACCAGCCGTCGCTGACGATGTGGTGCAGGGTGAAGAGGATGGTGTGCTCCCCGCCCTGCCCGCCCGCCGGGCCGGCCGGGGAGTCGAGACGCAGCACCGTGGCGCGCCAGAGCGGACCGCGCGCGAGGTCGAACGGCCGCCGCGCCTCGGCCGCCGCCAGGCGCCGCGCCTCCGCCCGTCCGGCCGCGGCAGGCAGGCCGCCCAGGTCGACGACCGGCAGCGCCGCGGTCGCCGCGCCGCCGATCACCTGCACCGGCTCGCCGGCCGCGTCGGCGAAGGTGGTGCGCAGCGCCTCGTGCCGGCGCACCACCTCGCCCAGGCCGCGGGCGAGCGCCGGCAGGCGCAGCGGGCCGGCGACGCGAACCGCCTGGGCGATGTTGTAGGCCGGGCTCGCCGGGTCGAGCTGGGCGAGGAACCAGAGGCGCTGCTGGGCGTAGGAGAGCGGCAGCGCCCCGTCGCGCGGCGCCGGCTCGAGCGCCGGCAGCGAGACGCCCCGCGCCTCGCGCAACGCCGCCTCGACCACCGCCGCGAGCCCGGCCAGCGTCGGGGCCTCGAAGAGGGCGCGCAGCGGGAGGTCGACGCCCAGGGCGTGGCGCAGCCGCGCCACCACCCGCGCCGCCAGCAGCGAATGGCCGCCGAGCGCGAAGAAGTCGTCGTGCACCCCCACCCGCGTGGCGTCGAGGACGTCGGCCCAGATCCCCGCCAGCGCCTGTTCGATCGGGGTGCGCGGCGCCGCAAGGTCGCCCGCGGGCGCGGCCCTCCACGCCGGCCGCGGCAGCGCCCGGCGGTCGAGCTTGCCGTTGGGAGTCAGCGGCAAGGCGGCGAGGGAGACGAAGACCTCAGGCACCATGTGGGCGGGCAGCCTGGCGGACAGGAAGGCGCGCAGCTCCTCGGCCGCCGGCGCGGCGGCGCTTCCCTCCGCGGCGACCACCCAGGCGACCAGCCGCCGGTCGGCGGGCGAGCCGGCCTCCCCGGCGGCGTCCTCGGCGGCGGCGACGGCCTCGCCGACCGCGGGGTGGGCGGCAAGCGCCGCCTCGATCTCCCCGAGCTCGATGCGGAAGCCGCGGACCTTGACCTGGTGGTCGATGCGCCCGAGGAAGTCGAGCTGCCCGTCGGGCAGGTGGCGCGCCAGGTCCCCGGTGCGGTAGAGGCGGCCGCCCGGCTCGCCGGCGAAGGGATCGGGCACGAAGCGCTCGGCGGTCAGCTCGGGCCGCCCGAGATAGCCGCGCGCCAGGCCGGCGCCGCCCAGGTAGAGCTCGCCCGGCACGCCCGCGGGCAGCGGCGCGCCGCGCCGGTCCAGCAGGTAGGCGCGAGTGCCGGCGATGGGCCGGCCGATCGCCGGCGCTGCCGCGCTCGCTCGCGCGATGCGGGTGAGGAGCGAGTAGGTCGTGTCCTCGGAGGGGCCGTAGAGGTTCCTGACCCGCTCGACCCCCAGGGCGAAGAGCTGCTCGGCCAGGGCGCGCGGCAGCGGTTCGCCGGCCAGGTTGACCGAGCGCACTTCCGTGGGCCAGCGCTCGCCGCGCACCAGCTCGGCGAGCGCCGAGGGCACGGTGTTGACCAGGGTGACCGCGGCGGCGGGAAGCGCCGGCAGCTCCAAGACGTGGTCGGCGAGCACCACCGTGCCGCCGCGGCAGAGCGGCACGAAGATCTCGAACACCGAGAGGTCGAACGAGATCGAGGTCGAGGCGAGCACCGCCGCGGTCTCGCCGTCGCTCCATTCCGCCGCCGCCCAGTCGAGCAGCGCGACCGCGCTGCGGTGCTCGATGGCCACCGCCTTGGGGCGGCCCGTCGAGCCCGAGGTGTAGATCAGGTAGGCCAGGTTGTCCGGCCCCGCGGCCGCGGCGGCGGCGGCCGCCGCGGCGCTCTCCCCGCCCTCCCCGGCGAGGGCGCTCGGGAAGACGACGGGGAGGTGCCCGCCGGCGAGGGCCGCCTCGGGCAGCAGCGGCAGCAGCGGCTCGGCGGCCACGATCGCCGCCAGGCCGGCGTCGTGCGCCATGAAGCCGAGGCGCTCGGCCGGGTAGGCCGGATCCAGCGGCACGTAGGCGGCGCCGGCGGCGTGGACGCCGAGCAGCGCGGTGACGAGGTCGCCGGAGCGATCGAGGAAGACCCCGACCCGCGCCTCCGGGCCGACGCCCAGCGCGCGCAGGCGCTGCCCCAGGAGACGCGCCCGCCGGGCGAGCTCGCGGTAGGTGGTGCGCTCCTCCGCAACGACCAGCGCGACGCGCTCCGGCGTCCGCTCGGCCTGCGCCGCGAAGCGCGCATAGAGGGTGAGGTCCTGGTCGGGCGGCGGGCTCGCCGTGTCGTTCAGCTCGACGAGCAGCCGCTGGCGCTCGGCCGCGGAGAGCAGCGGCAGATCGGCCAGCGGGCGGGCGGGCTCGGCCACCGCGGCGGCGAGCAAGGCCTGGAGCTGGCCCGCCAGCCGCGCGATGCGCACGCCGTCGAACAGGCTGGTGTCGTACTCGCAGCGGCCGCGCAGCCCGCCGGCCGCCTCGGCCAGGGTCAGGGTGAGGTCGAGCTGCGAGGCGCGGCGGTCGGCCTCGAGCAGGCGGCAGGAGAGCCCGGGCAGGTCGAGCTCGCCGGCCGGCGCGTTCTGGAAGGCGAACAGGACCTGGAAGAGGGGCGCGTGGGCGAGGCTGCGCCGCGGCTGCAGCGCTTCGACCAGGCGCTCGAACGGCAGCTCCTGGTGGGCATCGGCCTCCAGGGCGGCCTCGCGGGTGCGGGCGAGCAACTCGTCGAAGCCGGGGTCGCCGGCGAGATCGCCACGCAGCACCAGGGAGTTGACGAAGAAGCCGATCAGCCCCTCAGTCTCGACGCGCGTGCGGCCGGCGACCGGCGTGCCGACGCACAGGTCGGTCGTCCCGGAGTGGCGGGAGAGCAGCGCCTGGAAGCCGGCGAGCAGCGCCATGAAGAGCGTGGCGTCGGCCGCCCTGGCGCGCCGCCGGAGCGCCGCGGTCAGCTCCGCGGGCAGCTCGACCGGCAGGGCCGCGCCGCGGTAGCTCTGGACCGCCGGGCGCGGCCGGTCGGCGGGCAGATCGAGCACCGCCGAGGCGCCGGCCAGCCGCCGGCGCCAGACCGCGAGCTCCGCCTCCAGCACCTCGCCCGCGAGCCACTGCCGCTGCCAGGCGCTCCAATCGGCGTACTGGACGGGCGGCTCGGGCAGCGGCGACGCCTGCCGCGCGAGCGCCGCCCGGTAGAGGACCGACAGCTCGCGCACCAGCACGCCCATCGACCAGCCGTCACTCGCGATGTGGTGCAGGGTCAGCAGGGCGGCGTGCTCGGCCGCGCCCAGGCGCAGCAGCCGGGCGCGCAGGAGAGGGCCGCGGGCGAGGTCGAAGGGGCGCGCCGCCTCCTCCTGGGCGAGGCGCCGCGCCGCCGCGCGGCGGGCGGGCGCGGCGAGAGCCGAGAGGTCGACCACCGGCAGCTCCACGGCGCCGGGGAGGCCGATGCGCTGGACCGGTCCTGCCGCGGACGCCGCGAAGGTCGTGCGCAGGACCTCGTGGCGGCGGACGATCTCGGCCAGGGCGCTGGCGAGGGCCGCCACCTCCAGGCGCCCGGTGAGCAGGGCCGCCTGGGGCACGTTGTAGGCGGCGCTGCCGGGCTCGAGCTGCGCCAGGAACCAGAGCCGCTCCTGCCCGAAGGAGAGGGGCAGCTCGCGGTCGGGCGGCACCCTGGCGAGCGCCGGCCGTGCCGCCGCCGGCGCGGCGCCCAGGCAGCTTGCCAGCCGCGCCACCGTGGGCCGCTCGAAGAGGCGGCGCAGCGGGATCTCCACGGCGAACGCCCGGCGCACCCGCGACGCCACGCGCGAGGCGAGCAGCGAGTGCCCGCCGAGCGCGAAGAAATCGTCGTCGACCCCGACCGCCTCGCGGCCCAGGACCTCGGCGAAGATCCCGGCGAGGACCTCCTCGACGGCGTTGCGCGGCGCCGCCGGCGGCGCGGCCGCCGGCACCAGCGGCGGGGGAGGCCGGCGGGCCAGGGCGCGGCGGTCCACCTTGCCGGTGGCGGTGATGGGAAGGGAGGCGAGCGCCTCGCAGGCCGCCGGGATCATGGCCTCCGGCAGCTTGCCGGCGAGGGCGGAGCGGAACGCCGCCGGCGCCGGCCCCGCCGGCGCCAGGAAGGCCACCAGGCGCCGCTCGCCGAAGTCGGTGCGCGCCAGCACGGCCGCCTCCCGCACCCCCGGCAGGGTGCGCAGGGCCGCCTCGACCTCCCCCAGCTCGATGCGATGGCCGCGGATCTTGACCTGGTGATCGATGCGCCCCAGGTAGTCGAGCGCCGTCTCGCCGGAGGGCAGCGCGACCAGGCGGGCCAGGTCGCCGGTGCGGTACAGGCGGCTGCCGGGCCGGCCGGAGCAGGGGTCGGGGACGAAGCGCTCGGCGGTCAGGTCCGGCCGCCCCAGGTAGCCGCGCGCCAGCCCCTCGCCCCCCAGGTGGATCTCGCCGGGCACGCCGCGCGGCACCAGCTCGCCGCGGCGGTCCAGCAGCCAGGCGCCGGTGCCGGCGATCGGGCGGCCGATGACGGGCTCGCGCGGCGCCCCCGGCGCGAGCGCGGCGACCGTCGAGTAGGTGGTGTCCTCGGTCGGGCCGTAGAGGTTGAACAGCCGCCGCACCGTCCCCATCGCGTGGATGGCCGCGGCGAGCGATCCGGGGAGCGCCTCGCCTGCCAGGTTCACCGTGCGGACCCCGGCCGGCAGCCCGCTTCGCAGCAGCTCGCCCATGGCCGAGGGCACGGTGTTGACCAGGGTCACCGCGGCCGCGGCGGGGAGCACCGGCAGCTCCAGGGCGTTGGCGGCCAGGATCACCGTGCCGCCCCAGGACAGCGGCACGAAGATCTCGAAGACCGAGAGGTCGAAGGCAATCGAGGTGGACGCCAGCACCCCGGCGAGGTCCGCCGCCGGGAAGACCGCGCGCGCCCAGTGGAGCAGGGCGACCGCGCTGCGGTGCTCGATGGCCACGCCCTTCGGCCGGCCCGTGGAGCCCGAGGTGTAGATCACCCAGGCGAGGTTGGCGGGCAGCGCGGCCGGCGGCACGGCTGCGCCCGCCGCCGCGAGGTCCGCGCCGCCCCGGGCCAGCAAGAGCGTGGCGAAGGGGCGTCGCCCGGGCGCCGAGCCGGCGAGCCGGCCGGCCGTCGCCGGCTCGGCGAGGAGCGCCGCGATGCCGGCGTCGGCCATCGTCCAGGCCAGCCGCTCCGCCGGATGGGCCGGGTCGAGCGGCACGTAGGCGCCGCCCGCTTCGAGCACGGCGAGGAGCGCGATCACCATCTCGGCGGAGCGGGTGAGGAGCACGCCGACCCGCGTCTCGGGCCCGACGCCCAGGGCTCGCAGGCGCCAGGCGAGCGCGCCGGCCCGGCGCTCCAGCTCGCGGTAGGTCAGGCGGTCGAGGCCGGCGACTACGGCGGTGGCCTCCGGCGTGCGCTCGACCTGCGCCGCGAACAGTTGCTGGACCAGGAGGCCGGCCGCGGCGCCGACGCCGGCCTCCTGCCACTCGCGGATGAGCTGCTCGCGCTCGCTCGCGGCGAGCAGCGGCAGCGCCCCGACGGCGGTCTCGGGCCGCTCCGCCATGCCGGCCAGGAGCAGCGCGAAGTGCGCCAGCATCCGCTCTGCCGTGACCGGGTCGAACAGCTCGGCGCGGTAGTGGAGCGAGGCGGCGAGAGCGCCGCCTTCCGCCGCGGTCTCGGCCATGGCCAGGGTGAGATCGAACTCGGTCGCCGGCGGGTCGAGGCGGAGGGGCGAGAGCCTGAGCCCGGCGAGCTCGACGCCGGCGCCGGGCTCGCCCAGGGCGAAGGCCCCGAGGTCCTCGAGACCGGCAAGGTGCGAGCGCTGCAGCACGAACATCGTCTGGAACAGGGGGGAGAAGGCGGCATCGCGGGCCGGCCGCAGGCGCTCGACGAGGAGCGGGAAGGGGAAGTCCTGGTGGGCGAAGGCGGCGAGCACGGACTGCCGCGTCCGCGCGAGCAGCTCGGCGGCGGCCGGCTCGCCGGAGAGGTCGGCGCGCAACACCAGGGGGTTGACCAGGTAGCCGACCAGCCCCGCCAGCTCCGGCCGGCCGCGTCCCGCCGACGGCGCCCCCACCAGCAGGTCCTCTTGCGCCGTGTAGCGGTGGAGCAGCGCCTGGAAGGCGGCCAGGAGCGTCATGAACAGGGTCGCGCCCTGGGCGCGGGCGAGGGACCGTACCCCGTCCGCGACCGCGCCGCCGAGCCGGCGGGCGACCGTCCCCGCCGCATGCCCCTGGACCGCCGGGCGCGGCCGATCGCCGGCCAGATCGAGCGCCGGCAGCTCTCCGGAAAGGCGCTCGCGCCAGTAGGCCCAGAGCCGCTCGCCGGCCGGCCCCGCCAGCGCCTCCGCCTGCCAGCGCAGGTAGTCGGCGTAGTCGCCGGCGAGCGGCGGCAGCTCCGTCGCCGCGCCGCCGGCCTCGCGCCGATAGAGCGCGGCAAGCTCCGCGGCGAGCACCGCCAGGGACCAGAAGTCGGCCACCAGGTGATGCACCGCGAGGACGAGGACCTCTTCCCCCGCGGGCCTGGCGAAAAGGGCGACGCGCAGGAGGGGCCCTGAGGCGAGGTCGAAGGGGCGCCACGCCTCCTCGCGCAGGCGTTGGCCGAGCAGCGTCTCGGACCAGGCGCGGGCGTCTTCGCGCCGAAAGCCCACCGCGAGGCGCGCGTGCACCCGCTGCCACGGCTGCCCCTCCCGCGCGCCGAACGTGGTGCGCAGCGCCGGGTGGCGGTCGGCCAGCGCCTGAAAGGCGCGCGCCAGGGCGGCGGCATCCAGGCCGGCAGGGGCGGGGGCGATGCGCGCCGCGACCGCGATGTGGTGAATCGGGCTCTCCCCCGCCAGGCGGCCGGCGAGCCAGAGTCCGCGCTGGCCGGGCGAGAGGGGAAGCTCGCCCTCGCCGCCGCTCGCGGCCGCGGCGGCGCGAGCCGCCCGGCCGGACGAGCGCCGCGCCGCGGCCGCGCCCTCGCCGCCCGCGGCCGCGAGCTCCCGCGCGACCGCGGCGGCAACCTCCGCCAGGCTGGGTCCGGCGAGCAGGAAGGAGAGATCGAGCGAGACTCCGACTTCGGCCGCGATACCGTTGGCGAAGTCGACCGCGGCCAGCGAGTCGAGCCCAAAGGTGGAGAGCGAACGGTGCGGATCGATCGCGCCGGCGGCCGGCGCGAATGGGTGGAGGGCGCGCGCCGCCAGGCCAGCGAGGCAGCCCAGGAGCGGGCCCTCCGCGCCGCCGGCCGGCGCCGCGGCCGTGGCGCCCGCCGGCTCCTCCAGGTCGCCGCCATGGCCGACCACCGCCAGCTCGCCCGCCAGGTAGGCCTGGCGGCAGGCGTAGCGCTGGATCTTGCCGCTCGAGGTCTTGGGGATGGTCCCCGCCCGCACCAGCACCACTTCGCCCGCGATCTCCTGGTCCTCGGCGATGGCCTGGCGGACCGCCGCCGCCGCCGCTGCCGTCTCGCCCTCGCGGCGGCGGTCGATCTCGCAGACCACTACCAGGCGCTCCTCGCCGCTCTCGCCCTCCGGCTCGACCGCGAAGGCGGCAGAGCAGCCCGGCCGCAAGGCGGGGTGCGCGGCTTCGGCGGCGAGCTCGACGTCCTGGGGGTAGTGGTTGCGGCCGCGCAGGATGATCAGATCCTTGATGCGGCCGGCGATGAACAGCTCGCCGCCCGCGAGGAAGCCGAGATCGCCGGTGCGCAGCCAGCTTCGCCCTGCCAGGGTGGCGCCGAACGCCCGGCGCGACTCTTCCGGCCGGTTCCAGTAGCCGGCGGCGACGCTCCGGCCCGAGACCCAGATCTCACCCACCCGTCCCGCCGGACAGGGCTGGCCGGTCTCGGGGTCGACGACGGCCAGCCGGCAGTCCCCGGCGGCCTGCCCGCAGCCGACCAGGCGGCGCCCGGGCACCCCCGCCGGAGCGGGCGCGACGCGCCCGGCGGCGAGCGCGGCGCCGTCGAAGGCGCGGATGATCGGGGGGTCGTCCTTGCGGCCGCCGGTGACGAACAGGGTCGCCTCGGCGAGGCCATAGCAGGGATAGAAGGCTTGCGGCCGGAAGCCGCACGGGGCGAAGGCCGCGGCGAAGCGCTCCATGACGTCGGCGCGCACCGGCTCGGACCCGTTGAACGCCACCGTCCAGCTCGCCAGGTCGAGGCCGGCACGGTCAACCGCGCCGATCTTGCGCACGCACAGGTCGTAGGCGAAGCTCGGACCGCCGCTCGTCGTGCCGCGGTAGCGGCTGATCGCCTGCAGCCAGCGCCGCGGCCTCTGCAGGAAGGCGAGCGGGGACATCAGCACGCAGCGCGCCCCCAGGTAGAGCGGCTGGAGGACGTTGCCGATCAGCCCCATATCGTGGTAGAGCGGCAGCCAGCCCACCACCACCGAGTCGGCGGACTGCGCGAAGGATCGCGCGATGAGCCGCTCGTTGTGCAGCAGGTTGGCGTGGGTGACGACGACGCCGCGGGGCGTGGCGGTCGAGCCCGAGGTGTACTGCAGGAAGGCCGGCGACCCGGGATCCACCGCCTCCTCCTCCCAGGCCGCGGCGAGGGCGGCGTCGAGGCCGTCGGTCGCGATCCAGCGCGGCCCGGCGGCCGGCCCGCCGCCGCCGCATGAAGCGACCATCCCCTGGCCGCGGGAGAGAGAGTCGCTCGCGGTCAAGACCACATGCGGCAGCGCGTCGAGCAGGATGGCGCGCAGGCGCGAGGCGCCGCGGTTGACGCGCGGCGGGTAGGCGGGAACGGCCGTTACCCCGGCATAGAGGCAGCCCAGGAAGGCGCAGATGAGCTCGAGGCCGGGCGGATAGAGCAGCAGGGCGCGGCCGCCGCGCCCCGCCGCGCCGCGCAGGCCGGCGGCGATGAGGCATGCGCGCGCGTCGAGCTCGCCGTAGGTCAGGCTCTCGGCCTCGGCCTCCCCGTCGAGCAGGAAGGTGAACGCCGTCCGCCGCGGATGTTCGCGCGCCCGCGCCCGCAGGACCTCCGGGAAGGAGGAGGCCGCCCTGTTCACGAGGCGGTCCGTGAAGAGGGCAAGACGGTGGCAGGAAAGAGACGCGACGAACGGCTCATCAGAAACGCGTGCCTGACATTCAACCAGGTCCGAGATCGCACCCAACCCACGATCGCAGCCGATGCCCACAAGTCGACCTGCGTATACTACACTCACGCGTCCGCGGATTCGAGCCGGAGGGAGCCGCCGCCATGCCGCAACCAGCAAGCCACGAACCCGACCCGACGCCGCGCTCCCTGATCGTCTTGGGCGTGGACCGCAGCGGCACCTCGCTGGTCTCCGAGCTGATCTGGAAGTGGGGTGCCCATGCCGGCGATCTCACCCAACTGGTGCAGGCCAACCCGCAGAACCCGCAGGGCTTCTGGGAGTACACGCCAATGCAGGACCTGCTCGGGGAGCTGATGGACGCGACCGGCCTGCCCAACTGCCACCCCGACATGGACCGGCGGCTGACCGAGCTGGCCGACGACCCGGCAATCCGGGCGCGCGCCCTGCGGCTGGTGGCGGAGATGGAGTCCGCGGGCAAGCCGTGGCTCTGGAAGGAGCCGTACCTGAGCCTCTGCCTGGGATTCTGGGAGAGGATCTGGCGCGACCCCGTCTACATCATCCCGGTGCGCAACCCGTACGACTCGGCGCTCTCCTTCGAGAAGATGTTCCTGCCGCCGGCGTTGCGCGGCGGCGGCATCCGCATCGTCGCCATGTTCCTGCTGCGCTGGCAGCACTTCATGCTCTCCATCCTCGAGCACTGCCGGGGCGAGCGAAAGACCCTGTTCGTCCCTTACGAGGAGCTGCTGCAAAACCCCGAGGAGCAGTGCCGCCGGCTCGGCCGGTTCCTCGACGCCGAGTGCGGCGTCGTGGGGGGCGACGACGAGCGCGTCGCGGCGATGGCGAAGACCGTCAACCCCGAGCTGTGGCGCAACAAGAGCCAAGAGCCTTTCGCCGCGGTCGCCGAGGCCACCGACGAGCAGAAGGCCCTCTTCGCCTACCTGCGCCGCAAGGTGGACGACCCCGCCGAGCCCTTCGACCCGAGCCTCTACAAGCTGTCGGCCGGCTGGCGGGAGTACCTGCAGAACTTCGATCTCATCTTCGACATGTTCGGCCAGGACTAGTGGCCCACGAGGCACGATTTTCGGCTGCCGCGCACCGTTCTTGGTGAAAACCGCGCCAGCGCGGGGCAGCCGGCCGGGTGAGAGCTTTGTACTAGAATCTGCATCCGTGTTTTGACGAACTCGACGAAAGGAGTCCGCAGATGAGTCGTAACAACCCGCTTCTCCTGGTGCCGGCGCTCGCGGTCGCGCTGGCCCTACCCGCGGTCGCCGCACCGGCGCCGAGCGGAACGATCAAGGCGGCGGGCACCCTGACGATCCAGGGGGACTGCCGGATCCTGACCGACAGCAACGGGCACAAGTTCGCCCTGCTGGGCAAGCTCAATGCCCTGGCGAACGGCGATCAGATCCAGGTCAGCGGCAAGGAAGCCAAACACACCAAGTGCCTGGACGGCCCCACCATCCAGGTCGCCAAGGTCGAGAAGCTCACGGTGAAGGCCGCGGCCAAGGAGGAGCCGCAGCCCAGCGGCACGCCGCAGCTCGACATCGTCACCGATACCGGCGGCAAGGCCTCTCCCGGAGCCGGCGCCAAGGGCGGGATGCAGGTGCGGATGTACCACATGACCGGCTCCCTGATCGCCGACGGGAAGAAGTGCCAGGCGTTCCGCAACCTCAAAGGGCAGGTCTTCACCCTGGTCGGCGACCTCAAGGGCTTCAAGACCGGCGACAAGGTGACCCTCGAGGGGGTGTCGGCGGAGGGCTCCCCCTGCCAGCAGGCCCCCACCGTCCAGGTCAACAGCATCGAGCGCGCGCAGTAGCCGCGCAACCCTCTCCGGAGCCGGCCTGCCAGCCACAGGCTTTGACGAGGCGCCGGGCGCGCGGTCATTCGTAGCGGAGGGCGACCAGGGGATCGACGCGGGTGGCGCGGCGGGCGGGCAGGTAGCTGGCGAGCATGGCGACGGCGGAGAGGAGCAACGACATGCCGGCGTAGGTGAGCAGGTCGAGGGCGCTGACGCCGTAGAGCAGGCTGCCGAGGAGGCGGGTGAGGGCGAAGGCGGCGGCGATGCCCAGCGCCACGCCGCTGCCGACCATGCCCATCGCCTGCCCGAGGATCGAGCGCAGCACCAGCCGCCCCTCGGCCCCGAGGGCCATCCGGATGCCGATCTCCTGGGTCCGCCGGGCGACCGAGTAGGAGAGGACGCCGTGGATGCCCACCACCGCCAGGATCAGGGCCAGGGCGGCAAACATCTCGATCATCCCGGTGTTGAAGCGCCGCTGGGCGACCGAGCGGGTGAGGAGCTGCTCCATGGTGAGGGGGGCGGAGGTGGTCTGGTCGCGGTCCACCTCCCAGACGGTCCTGCGCAAGGTGGCCGCCATGCGCAGCGGATCGGACTGCGTCTTGACCGCGATCGCCATGGAGCGCTCGCCGCCGAACTGGAGCAGGGGGACGTACAGGGTCGGCCGGCGGTCGGAGTCGAGGCCATAGAACTTGAGCCCGCGGACCACCCCCACGATCTCGCGGTAGACCGGCTTGACCCCGGGGATCATCAGGCGCTTGCCGAGCGGGTCCTCGTCGGGCCAGTAGCGGCGCGCCATGGCCTCGTCGAGGATCACCACCGGCGGGGCGTCTTCACGGTCGCGCTCGGTGAAGCCGCGGCCCTTGAGGACGGTGATCCCCATCGTCCGGAAATAGTCGGGCGTCACCACGTCCAGGCCGCCGTTGGGCGGCTCGCCGGGGGGCATGGGACGCCCCGCGATGAGGATCATCTCCCGGAGCTCCCCGCCCTCCAGGGGCAGCGTCGTCACCAGGCCCGCCAGCCGCACCTCCGGCAGCGCCCGGACGCGCGCCAGCACCTCCTGGAAGAAGGCCTGGCGCTGGTGCGGGTCGGGGTACTTGCGCTGCGGCAGGGACATGCGCAGGGTCAGCACGTCCGCCGGGTTGAAGCCGGGATCGACGGCCAGCAAGGACTGGAAGCTGCGCACCATCAGGCCGGCGCCGATCAGCAAGACCAACGCCAGCGCGACCTCCGAGATCACCAGCAGGTTGCGGACGTGGTAGCGATGGCGCTCGGCCGAGGCCTGGGAGCCGCCCTCCTTGAGCGGGCGGAAGACGTCGCTCGACGACACCTGGAGGGCTGGCAGCAGGCCGAAGACGAGGCCGGTCGCGACCGAGATCGCCAGCGTGAAGGCGAGGATCCGGGCGTCCAGGCCGAGTCCGTCCAGGCGCGGGATGTTGCCGGGGTTGAAGCGGATGATCAGCCCGATCGACCAATAGGCGAGCAACAGCCCGAGCAGGCCGCCGAGCAGGCCGAGCACGACGCTCTCGGTGAGCATCTGGCGGATCAGCCGGCCGCGGCTGGCGCCGAGCGCTGTGCGCACCGCGATCTCGCGCCCGCGCTCGGCGGCGCGGGCGAGCAGGAGGTTGGCGACGTTGGCACAGGCCACCAGAAGGACGCAGCCGACCGCCCCGAGCAGGATGAGGAGGGTCTTGCGGAAGTTGCCCACCGCCTGCTCCTTGAGGGTGACCACCGACACCTCCCAGGGATCGCCCATCCCCGGGGCCAGCTCCTGGATCGCGCGGCTGACCCTGCCCAGGTCCTGCTTCGCCCGCTCCACCGTGGCCCCCGGCTTCAGCCGGGCGATCGCGCCGAGCGACAGCGTGCCGCGGTTGGCGAGATCGCTCGGCGAGAACACCAGGGGGACCCAGACCTGCGCGTCGCGGCCGAAGGTGAAGCCGGGGACTGTCACGCCGACCAGGTGGTAGACCGTGCCGTCGAGCCGCAACAGGCGGCCGACCGCCTGGCGGTCGCCGCCGAAGTGGCTCTTGCTGAAGCCCTGGCTCACCACCGCGACCGGCTCGGCCTCGGGCCGGCCGTCGTCGACGACGAAGGTGCGGCCGGCGAGAGGTTTTACCTTCAACACGTCGAAGAGGTTCGGGGTGACGCGGGCGCCCAGCACCCGCTCGGGCTCGTCCTGGCCGGTGACGTTGAAAGCTACGGTCGAGAAGGCCGCCATGTCCGCGAAGACGTGGTTCTGGTTCTGCCAGTCCACGAAGTTGGCGGGGGAGGTCGGCCCGCCGCCCGGTCCCGCCGCTCCGCCGCTGCCGCGCTGCGACGGCAGGATCTGCGTCACCCGCACCAGCGCGTCCGAATCGCCGTAGGGAAGCGGGCGCAGCAGCACCGCATCGATGACGCTGAAGACCGCGGTGTTCGCCCCGATGCCGAGCGCCAGGGCGAGCACCGCGACGAGGCTGAATCCCGGGCTCTTGGCCAGAGTCCTCAGGGCAAAGCGCACGTCCTGCGCGAGAAAACTCAAGAACGACTCCTTTCGTCCATCTCTCGTAGCGCCCTCCGCCAGCCGCCCCACCCTCTCAAAGTCATCGCCCGGATTTTCGTTCCATGCTGAAGGCCGCGTCGTCGATGGGCGGGTTGACCTCGATCCTCTGCCAGACGATCGCCTGCTTGAAGTCGACGTCGGGCGCGCGCCCCTCCTCGACGAACGGCCACTTCACCCCCGCCACCTCCCGGAAGTCGCGGTAGACGTACTCGACCGGGATGTCCTTGCCCAGCGGCGGAACGTAGAGGCTGCTCACCATGCGCACCGGCAGGAAGCTCTGCGCGTCGAGGTAGAGGTGGTTGACCCCGCCGTCGGCGTAGGTCAGCTCGAGCTTGTAGACCTCTTGCCCCTGCCAGGACAGCTTGCCGACGAGGCCGACCTTGTTGCCCTTCGCCTGCCAGTCGAGAAGCGGACCCTGCGGGTCGGCGAGACGGCGGAAGCGGGCCGCGTCCGGCGCGGACATGGGCGTGGGTTTGACGATGCCGTTGCGCGGGCTGACCTCCCACGCCGCCGCTCCGTCGACGGCGTTGATCAGCGCGCCGCTCGCGCCCTGGACGATGCGCCGCAAGTAGCGCCTGGGGGCGACGAGCAAGGTCGTGGGGCCGGCGCTGACCTCGCGGGTGGTCATGGTGCCGGTCATCTTCACCGCCTTGACCGCCCTGAGCTTCTCTTCCCCGCCGCGGGCGGCCAGGGCCTTGGCGATCACTTGCTCGAGGGTGAGGTCGGAGACCCGCGGCGCGGGATCGGGTGCGATGGGCACCGGCCCGCGCGGCTGCGCCGTCTCCGAGGCCCGGCAGGCAGCCTGCGCCAGGATGAGGGCCAGCAGCCAGATCTTGCGTTGCACGCGGCGTCCCTCTCTCATCATTGGATGATACGGGAATCGGCGCGCGCCCTCGCCGTTCGCGACTTGCGCAGGTCGCGCGCGATGTTGACGCGCTTGAGCCAGCGGTCGGTGCCGTCGAAGCGCGCCTTGAACGGCTGGCGGCCGTGCACGGCCTTGAAGTTGTCGATGAAACAGAGCTCGCCGGGCTCGAAGGCCAGCTCCTCGAGGCGGCTCTCGATGAAGGCGATCAAGGCGTCGAGGGCCGCCTGGGCCGGTGGATTGTCCTCGACCAGGTCCATGAAGTAGGGATCGATCCGGATGTAGGGCGCGCGCTGGTCGCCATGGAGCACGGCGATCTTTTCCGGCCGGGTGCTCATCCGCTCGATCTGGTCGTAGGAGGCGCCGAGCTGGCCCTCGGCCGCGGCCGGGTTCGCGCGGTTCTTCCGCAAGTGGGATTCGTCGGGCCGGATCGTGTAGTGCGGGGAGAACAGCAGGTCGAGATGCTCCTCGGCGAGCGCCAGGCCCTCGAGCGAGGCATAGGTGGTGGCGACCGCGTCCGGGTTGCGCAGGCACATCATGCCGAGATAGTCGCCGCGATAGGGGTGGAAGGCATCCTCGGTGTGCCACCACAGGAGCTGTTCGCTGCCGCTGCCGAGCTGCTCGCCCTGGTGGCCCTGGATGGGCAGGATGTCGTGCACGACGGTGCCGTCCTGCTGCGTCGCCCAGCCGATGCAGTCGCCGAGCAGCGAGCCGAGTAGGACCAGCAGGACCTCTTCCTCCAGCGCCCCGGAGCGGCCTTTCTTGTGCTTCCAGTGCGCCGGCGTGGGCCCGATCTTCGCCTGGTCGACCGTGTAGCCGGAGACGATGCAGTACCCCGACGCCGGCTCGCGCAGCTTGAACTCGTTGAGCTCCCGGCGCAGCGCGCGCGGCAGCTCGTGGGCCCAGAGCGGCGCGTCGCGCAGGAAGGTCTCGTCTTCCACCGAGTCGATACCGGCCGCGACCTCGCGCCCGAGCCTCCGCACCGCGGCCACGTCTTCGGGTTGCAGAATGATTCTCGACATGTCCATCTCTCCTTGCACTGCCGTCAGGCAGTGGCGTACTGGGTCTCGACGCTCGCACGGTCGAGCTCCACTTTCCCGTCGACGAGCTTGATCACGCGGTCGCCGACCGCGTAGAAGCTGTCGTCGTGGCTGATGGCGATGACGGTCTTGCCGCGCCGTTTGAGCTCGGGAAGGAGCTGGTGATAGAAGACCTTCTTGAACTCGGGATCCTGGTCCGCCGCCCACTCGTCGAACAGGAAGATCGGGCTGTCCTCCAGGTAGGCGGTCAACAGGGCGAGGCGCTTGCGCTGCCCTTGCGACAGCTCGGTGGTCGACAGCCTGCCGCCCTGGACCCGCACCTTGTGCCGCAGGTGCAGCCGCTCGAGGTAGACGCGCGCTTGCTCGTCGAGGTCCGGCGCATCGATCCCCAGCAGGCTTTCGAACAGGAAGAAATCGGAGAACACCACCGAGAACCGCTGGCGGTGCGCCTCGCGGTTTTCGGCCGTGACCGGTTGGCCGTCGAGCCGGATCTCGCCGGTGTCGGGAGGGTAGAGCCCGAGGATCAGCTTGGCCAGGGTGGTCTTGCCGCTGCCGTTGCCGCCCGCCAGGAAGACCACCTCGCCGCGGTGGAAGGTGAGGTCCACGGGACCGAGGGTGAAGACGCCGTCCTCGCCTTGGCGGTAGGTGTGGGAGACCCCGGCCAGCTCGAGCCGCTGCCAGTCGGCGGCCGGCGGCGGCAGCTCGGCGGGGCCGGCATCCTCGGCGATCTCGAGCAGCGAGATCCCCAGCCGCTCGACCTTCTGCACCGCCACGTTGGCCTGCACCAGCATGGGCATGACGTTGAGCAGGAGCTGGAGCGGCTGCATCATGTAGAGGATCACCATCACGTAGGCGATCGCCACCTGGCGGCCGACCGGCACGTAGGCGGGGACGACGAAGAGGATGATCCCCACCGCGACGAAGAACAGGAGGCTCCCCCAGCTCGCCGCGGCGACGAAGATGCGGGTCACGCCGAGCTGCAGATCGCGGAAGGCGATTAGCGTCTCCCGCATCCCCGCGAGGAACGCCGCGCGGCGCGCGCGGCGGATCTTGAGCTCCTTGGTGCCCTGGGTCACGCCGCGGAAGTGCGCGAACATCTCGTCCTCCATCTCGCGCGCGAGCCTCTGGCGGCGAACCGCGGCGAGCAGCGGTAGCTGGTAGGTCCCGACGCCGAAAACGAGGAAGGCGAGGACGACGAGCAGGATCTTCCAGGACAGCGTGCCGAGGTACACCAGCGAGCAGACGACCACGGCGGCGTTGGTGAACATGCCGGGGACCTGCCCGAGGGCGCCGGTGATCGAGGCGATGTCGTCGGTCAGCGCCACCATGAGGCGGTGCGGCCCCAGCTCCTCGAGGCGGCGCAGCGGCGCCGCGAGGATGCGGCGGGTCAGGTCGAAGCGCAGCTCGCAGGCGGCGCGCAGGCCGAGGGTGGCGACGATCAGGGCGGAGGTCACGCGGGCGACCGGCACGACCAGGCAGAGGGCAACAAAGCTCCACACCAGCCGCGGCGAACCCGCCGGCCGCGGCAGGTCGAGGGCGCGATTGATCAGGTAGAGCAGGCCGGTGCCGGCGGCGCCGCTCAGGCCGCCGCAGAGCATCGCCGCGAGCAGCAGGGATGCCGGCGAATAGCGCCGCAGCACGGAGATGAGTTTCATCGCGAGGGCTCCTTTTCAACACGGTCCAGGCGTTCGGCGAGCTGCCGTGCCAGCGCTTCGACATGGGGCGGGCGCAGGATGGTGAAGTGGTGCCCGGGGACGGCGTGGACCGCGACGCCGCCGGCGGCGAGCCGGTCCCATCCCAGGGCCGGGTGCAGGGCGGCCCACGCCCGCTGCCGGGCGGCCTCGTAGAGCCGGCGCGCCCGCGCCGCGGCCCGCCTCGCCCGGCTGGCCTTCGGGTGCAAGGGGATCTGGGGGAGGGGGTCGGTGGCCTTGAACAGCTCGATCCTCCCCGGGTAGGGGCGCGGCTCGTACTTGCCCAGCGCCCCGGTGTTGGCGCGGAAGACCTCGAACAGCCGCGCCACCTGCGGCAGCCCGATCTCCGGCGGCACCAGCCCGGCCTTTTGCGCTTGCTCCAGGATGAGCCGGAGCTGGTCGTGGGTCGAGAGCTGGAGCACGTCGTCCCAGGGCACGCCGAGCAGCGCGAGGTTCAGGCCGAAGTCGAGGGCGAACTGCTCGAGCAGGGCGACGTGGTCGCGGGTCGCCTGGCGGTCGAGCCGGGTGGGGACCCGGGCGTCGAGCAGGGCGAGAAACGCCACCTCGTGCCCCTGCTCGCGGAGCTGGCGCGCCATCTCGTAGGCGACCAGGCCGCCCATCGACCAGCCGCCCAGCCAGTAGGGTCCCGCCGGCTGGAAGGCGCGGACCTCGGAGACGTAGTGGGCCGCCATGTCCGCGATCGCGGTGAAGGGCGCGTCGAGGCCGTCGAGACCCTGCGATTGCAGGCCATGGAGGGGGCGGTCCGCGCCGAGCAGGCGCGCCAGGGCGGCGTAGAAGAAAAGGTTTCCCGACGCGGGATGGACCCAGTACATGGGGGGCCGCGAACCGGAGGCTTGCAGCGGCACCAGCGAAGGCTGCGGCCGCGCGGCATCGCCGCTGCGCACGGCCTGGGCGAGCCGTTCGATGGTCGGGCTCTGGAAGAGCAGCGAAAGCGGCAGCTTCCGGCCGGTCAGGTTCTCGATGCCGGCCATCAGGCGGACGGCGAGCAGGGAGTGGCCGCCCAGCTCGAAGAAGCTGTCGGTGACGCCGATCTCGCGACCGGGCAGCAGCTTCTGCCACAGCTCCAGGAGGTCGCGCTCGAGCGGGTCGCGCGGCGCCATCTGCCGGCGCGCTGCCGCGCCCGCCGCCTCGGGAGCGGGGAGGGCGCGGCGGTCGAGCTTGCCGTTGCGGGTGAGCGGCAAGGCGCCGAGGGCGACGAAGGCGGCCGGCACCATGTACTCGGGCAGGCTGCGTGCGAGGGCGGCGCGGAGGGCGTCCAGGGTCTCCTTTTCGGCCGCGGCGGCCTCGGGCGCGAGCACCACGTAGGCCACCAGGCGCTGCTCCCCGCCGTCGGCGCGCAAGACGACCGCGCACTCGCGCACCGCGGGCTGCGCGCCGAGGGCCGCCTCGATCTCTCCCGGCTCGATGCGCAGGCCGCGCAGCTTGATCTGCTGGTCGAGGCGGCCGAGGAACTCGAGGCGGCCGTCGGGCAGGAATCGGACGCGGTCGCCGCTGCGGTAGAGGCGGCCTCCCGGCTCGCCGCCGCCCGGGTCGGGCACGAAGCGCTCGGCGGTCAAGGCCAGGTCGCCGAGATAGCCGCGCGCCAGGCCGCGCCCGCCGAGGAGGAGCTCTCCGGCCACCCCCAGAGGGGCCGGCCGGAGATCGCGGCGCACGACGTAGGCGCGCGCGCCGTCCACCGGGCGGCCGATCGCGGGCAGCGGCGCCCCCTCCGCGCCCGGAGCCACCGCGCCGCAGGTTGCCACCACGGTGCTCTCGGTGGGCCCGTAGTGGTTGACCAGGGTGAAGGGGAGGCCGGGGCGCGGCCGCCGGCGGAGCTGGTCGCCGCCGGTGAGCAGGGCGCGCAGCGGCAGCTCTTCGAGTCCGGCCTCGTCGAGCAGCGCCTCGGCCAGCGGCGTGGGCAGGAAACACAGAGTGATCGCCTCGGCGCGCAGCCAGTCGCGCAGCGCCGGGGCGGCGAGCCGGACCTCCTCGCCCGGCAGGTGGACGCTCGCGCCGGCGGCGAGGTACGGCCAGATCTCCCAGACCACGGCGTCGAAGGCCGGGCCGGCGATCTGGGTGGCGCGGTCGCGCGCCAGGACCGCGTAGCGCGCCAGGTGCCATTCCACGAGATCGAGCAGGCTGCCATGGGCGACCGCCACCCCCTTCGGCCGCCCCGTGGTGCCCGAGGTATAGATGACGTAGGCCAGGTTCGAGGCGGCGAGGCGCGGCGCTGCGAGGGCGCCGCCGGCGGCCCCCGCCGCCGCCGTGCCGTCGCCGTCCCGCTCGACGCAGAGCAGCTCGGCGCCGGCGCCGGCAAGGCTCCCGCGCCGGTGCCGCTCGGTGAGCACGACGCGGGCCGCGGCGTCGCCCACGATCCAGGCCAGGCGCTCGGGCGGATTGGCGGGATCCAGCGGGAGGTAGGCGCCGCCGGCGCGCAGCACCGCGAGCAGCGCCACCAGCATCTCGCAGCTCCGCTCCATGCACACCCCGACCACGCTCTCCGCGCCGACGCCGCGCGCCCGCAGGCGGCGGGCGAGGGCGGCGGAGCGCCGCTCGAGCTCCCCGTAGGTGAGAGCGCCGTCCAGCGCGGCGACCGCCACGGCGTCGGGGCACTGCGCCGCCTGGAGCTCGATGCGTTGCGGCAGCAGGGCGCCGTCCGCCGCGCCCGCCCCGGTGTCGTTCCAGCCCCAGCAAAGCTGATGGGTCTCCGCCGCGGCGAGGAGCGGCAGGTCCGCGAGCGGCCGCTCGGGCGCGGCGGCGATGCCGCGCAGCAGCGTCGCGAAGTGGCCGAGCAGGCGGAGGATCGTCGCGCCGTCGAAGAGGTCGGTGTTGTACTCGGCGGCCCCCCGCAGGCGGTCGCCGGCCTCCTCCATGGCAACCGTCAGGTCGAACTTGACCGGCCGGCGCTCGCCCTCGACGGTGAGCGGGCTCAGCCGCAGGCCCGACAGCTCGAGGGTCGGCGGCGGCGCGTTCTGCAGCGAGAAGGTCACCTGGAAGACGGGCGAATGGGCCAGGCTCCGCTCCGGGCGCAGCTCCTCGACCAGCTTTTCGAACGGCACCTCCTGGTGGTCGTGAGCATCGAGGGTGCTCTCGCGCACGCGCGCCAAGAGCTGGGCAAAGCTCGGCTCCCCCGCGAGGTCGGTGCGCAGCACCAGGGTGTTGACGAAGAACCCGATCAGGGTCTCGGTCTCCAGGTGGTTGCGCCCGGCGATCGGGGTGCCGACGCACACTTCGTCGCTGCCCGACCAGGCCGCGAGCAGGCCCTGGAAGGCGGCCAGCAGGGTCATGAACAGTGTCGCCCGGTGCTGCCGGGCGAGGCCCTGGAGCGCCGCGGTGAGGTCGTCGGGCAGGGTGAACGACTGCTCCCGGCCGTTCGGGGTCTGGAGCGCCGGGCGGGGTCGGTCGGTCGGCAGCTCGAGCAGGGCCGGGGCGCCGTCCAGGCGCGCGCGCCAGTAGTCGAGCTCCGCGGCCAGCACCTCGCCCTGGAGCCACCCCCGCTGCCAGTGAGCGAAGTCGGCGTACTGGAGCGGCAGCTCCGGCAGCGGCGAAGGCCGGCCGTTGGCGAAGGCGGCGTAGAGCGCCGTGACCTCGCGCATGAACAGCCCCATGGACCAGCCGTCGCTGACAATGTGATGCATGTCGAGCAGCACCACGTGGTCGCCGTCGGCGAGGCGCAGCAGGGCGGTGCGCAGGAGCGGGCCGCGCGCCAGGTCGAAAGGCCGCCGCGCCTCCGCGGCAAAGAGGCGCCGCGCAACGGCCAGGCGCCGCGCCTCGTCCAGCGCCCCCAGGTCGACGACGGGCAGCCGCGGCGCGGGCGGTGGGTGGATCGCCTGCACCGGCTCGCCGTCGACGCTCGAGAAGGTGGTGCACAGCGCCTCGTGGCGGCGCACGATCTCGCCCAGGCCGCGCGCCAGGACGGGGATCTGCAGCGGCCCGCTGACCCGCACCGCCTGCGGAATGTTGTAGGCCGGGCTCCCGGGCTCGAGCAGGTCGAGGAACCAGAGGCGCTGCTGCGAGAAGGAAAGAGGCAGCGCGCCGTCGCGCGGCACGCGCACCATGGGCGGCGCCTGCAAGCCCTTGCCGGCCCGCCGCGCCTGCTCGACCGCGGCCACCAGGCCGGCCACCGTGGGGTGCTCGAAGAGGGCGCGCAGGGGCAGCTCGACTTCGAACGTCTTGCGCAGGCGCGACAGGAGCTGCGTCGCCAGCAGCGAGTGCCCGCCGCGGTCGAAGAAGTTGTCGTGGATGCCCACCTTGGCGACCCCGAGGACGGCGGCGAAGAGGCCGGCCATCAGCTCCTCGGCCGGGGTGCGGGGCGCTGCCGCGCCGGCCGCGCCGGCCGCAGCAGGGCCGTCCACCGCGGGCGCCGGCAGGGCGCGGCGATCGACCTTGCCGGTGGGCGTCAGGGGGAGGGACTCGAGCGCGACGATCTCGGCCGGCACCATGTAGTCCGGCAGGCCGGCGCGCAGGTGGGCGCGCAGCTCATCGGCCGGCGCCGCGGCCGGGGTGACGTAGGCCACCAGGCGCCGGCCGGCCGCGCCGCCGTCGTCGCGCGCCACCACCACCGCCTCGCGCACCGCCGGATGGGCGGCGAGGCAGGCCTCGATCTCCCCCGGCTCGATGCGGAAGCCGCGCAGCTTGAGCTGGTGGTCGAGGCGGCCGAGGAACTCCAGGCTGCCGTCGCCGCGACGGCGGGCCAGGTCGCCGGTGCGGTAGAGGCGCTCGCCGGGGTGCGCGGCGAACGGGTCCGGCACGAAGCGCTCGGCGGTCTGCTCCGGGCGGCCGAGGTAGCCGCGGGCGAGACCTGCGCCGCCCAGGCACAGCTCGCCGCGGGCGCCCAGGGGCACCGGCCGGAGCAGGGGGTCGAGGAGATGGGCGCGGCCGCCGGCCAGGGGGAAGCCGATGGCCGGGTTGCGCTCGCCCCGCGGCACGCGCCAGGCGGTCGAGTAGGTGGTGTCCTCGGTGGGGCCGTAGAGGTTCCAGACCTGCTCGATGCCGGGCCGCTGGTAGAGCGCCTCGACCAGGGGGCCGGGCAGGGCCTCGCCGGCCAGGTTGACGCAGCGCACCGCGGGGGGCAGGCCGTCGCCGCGCACCAGCTCGGCCGCCGCCGAAGGGACGGTGTTGACCAGGGTGACCGCGGACGCCGCGGCCAGGGTGGGCAAGTGCAAGGCGTTGTCGGCGAGGATCACCCGGCCGCCCCAGGCGAGCGGCGCGAACAGCTCGAAGACCGAGAGGTCGAAGTTGATCGAGGTCGCGGCGAGCACGCCGGCCAGGTGTGCGGCGGGGAAGACGTCGCGCGCCCAGGTGAGCAGGGCGGCGGCGCTGCGGTGCTCGATGGCCACCCCCTTCGGCTGGCCGGTCGAGCCGGAGGTGTAGATGACGTAGGCGAGGTTGCCCGGCCCGGCGGCCGGCCCGGCACTCGGCCCGGCGCCAGGCAGCGCCGCCGCCTCCTCGGCAGTGGCGCCGGGCTCGCCGTCGAGCAACACCAGGCGGGCCGGGAGCGCGGGCAGCGCGGCCGCCAGCTCGCCGGTGGTCAGCAGCACGGGCGCGCCGACGTCGGCCACCTGGAAGGCCAGGCGTTGCCAGGAGTAGGCGGGATCGAGCGGCAGGTAGGCGCCCCCGGCCTCGAGGACGGCGAGCAGGGCGGCGACCAGGTCGGCGCGGCGCGGCAGGTAGACCCCGACCGGCACTTCCGGCCCGACGCCCAGGGTGAGCAGGTGCCGCGCCAGCCGGCCCGCCCGCTGGCCGAGCTCGCGGTAGGTCAGGGTCTCGCCGCCGGCGACCACCGCCACGGCGTCGGGAGTGCGCTCGACCTGGGCGGCGACGAGCCCGTGAATGGTCGCCGCGGCCACCGGTGCGCCGGTGTCGTTCCAGGCGACCAGCGCCTGGTGGCGTTCGGCCGCGCCGAGCAGCGGGAGATCGGCGAGCCGCCGGTCGGGGTCGGCGACGACCGCCCGCAGCAGGCCCTCGAGGTGCGCCGCCAGGCGGGCGGCGGTCGTGGCATCGAACAAGTCGGTGCTGTAGTCCAGGGCCCCGGCGAGCCTGCCGGCCGACTCGTCGAGGGCCAGGGTGAGCTCGAACTTCGCCACCGTCCCGCCGTCGTGCTCGAGCGGGCGGAGCTTCAGGCCCGGCAGCTCGAGGCCCTCGCGCGGCGTGTTCTGCAGCGCGAACAGGACCTGGAAGAACGGCGAGTGGGCGAGGCTGCGCTCCGGCTGCAGCTCCTCGACCAGCTTCTCGAAGGGCAGGTCCTGGTGGGCATGCGCATCCAGGGTGGTCTCGCGCACGCGCCGCAGCAGCTCGCGGAAGGAGGGGTCGCCCGACAGGTCGGTGCGCAGCACCAGGGTGTTGACGAAGAAGCCGATCAGGCGCTCGGTCTCGATGCGGTTGCGGCCGGCGATCGGGGTGCCGACGCTCACGTCGTCGCTGCCGGCGTAGCGCGCCAGGAGCGCCTGGAGAACGGCGAGGAAGGTCATGAACAGGGTCACCCGCTCGCGGCGCGCGAGGGCGAGGACCGCGGCGGCGAGCTCGTCGGGCAGCGCGAGCCGCCGCGTGGCGCCGCGCGGCGTCGGGACCGGCGGGCGGGGCCGATCGTGCGGCAGGTCGAGCGCCGCGGGGGCGCCGGCGAGCTGGCGCCGCCAGTAGTCGGCCTCGGCCGCCAGCACCTCGCCGGCGAGCCAGCGCCGCTGCCAGTGGGCGAAGTCGGCGTACTGGATGGGCAGCTCGGGGAGTGGCGACGGCTTGCCCTGCGCGAAGGCCGAGTACAGCGCCGCCACCTCGCGGACGAGGATGCCCATCGACCAGCCATCGCTGACGATGTGGTGCATGGTGAAGAGCGCCGCGTGCTCCTCGGCGGCGAGGCGCAGCAGCGTGATGCGCAGCAGCGGGCCGCGGCCGAGGTCGAACGGCCGTTGCGCCTCCCTGCCCGCCAGGCGGCGCACCAGCCGCCGCCGCTCTTGCTCGGGCAGGGCCGTGAGGTCCACGGTGGCGAGCGGCAGGGCCATCTCGGCGTGGATCACCTGCAGCGGGTTGCCGTCCACCTGGGCGAAGGTCGTGCGCAGCGCCTCGTGGCGGCGCACGATCTCGGCGAGGCAGCGCGCCAGGAGAGCGGTGTCGAGCCGCCCCTCGACCCGCAGCCCCTGGGGGAGGTTGTAGGCCGGGCTCCCGGGCTCGAGCTGGTCGATGAACCAGAGCCGCTGCTGCGCGAAGGAAGGGGGCGGCGCGCCGTCGCGCGGCACCCGCTCGATGGGCGGCGGCGGCGGACCGGCCTGCGACCGCTTGGCCCGGTCGACGGCGACCGCGAGCCCGGCCACGGTCGGCTCCTCGAACAGTGCGCGCAGCGGCAGCTCCACGCCGAGCGCCTGGCGGAGGCGCGAGATCGCCTGGGTGGCGAGCAGCGAATGGCCGCCGAGCGCGAAGAAGTCGTCGTGGATGCCCACCCGCTCGCGGCCCAGCACCTCCGCCCAGATGCCGGCCAGCAGCTCCTCGGTCGGCGTGCGCGGCGCCCCGGCGCCGGCCTCGCCGTCGCCGCCGGCGGGAGCAGGCGCCGGGAGGGCGCCGCGGTCGAGCTTGCCGCTCGTGGTGAGCGGCAGGGCGGCGAGCGCGACGAACTCGGCGGGCACCATGTAGTCGGGCACCCGCCCCTTGAGGTGCGAGCGCAGCTCGCCGGGGACGGCGCGCATCCCGGGCCTGGGCACCAGGTAGGCGACCAGCCGCGCCGCGCCCGCCTCTTCCCGGCGCGCCAGCACCACGGCCTCGGCCACCGCGGGATGGGTGGCCAGCGCGCTCTCGATCTCCCCCGGCTCGATGCGGAAGCCGCGCACCTTGACCTGCTGGTCGACGCGGCCGAGAAAGTCGAGCCTGCCGTCGGGCCGCGCCCGCACCAGGTCGCCGGTGCGGTAGAGGCGGCCGCCGGGGTCCGCGGCGAAGGGATCGGGGAGGAAGCTCTCGGCGGTCAGCGCCGGGTCGCCGAGATAGCCGCGGCCCACGGCGGCGCCGCCGATGTGCAGCTCCCCGGGGGCGCCGATGGGCACCGGCTCGCGTCCGTCGCCGAGCGGATAGAGGCGGGTGTTGGCGATGGGAGCGCCGATCGGCGCCGAGCCGCGCGCCAGGCTGTCCGGCGTGCACACGCCGGCCACCGTCTGCACCGTGCACTCGGCCGGGCCGTAGAGGTTGACGAGGGCGGGGCCTGCCGCGGCGCCGGAGCGGGCGGCGAAGAAGCGGCCGGCGAGCTCGGGGGAGAGCGCCTCGCCGCCGCAGAAGACGCGGCGCAGGGTCGTGCGCCCCGGGAACCCCGGCTCGCGGAGCAGCATCTGCAACATCGTGGGCACCACCTGGAGGACGGTGACCGCCTCCTCGGCGATCACCCGCACCAAGTACTCGCTGTCCCGGTGCCCGCCGGGAAGGGCGACGACCAGCCGTCCGCCGCTGAGCAGCGGGGCGTAGAGCTCCCACACCGAGGCGTCGAAGCTGAACTGCGTCTTGTGCAGCAACCGGTCGTCGCCGTCCATGGGGAAGGCGGCGAGCATCCAGCCCATCTGGTTGGACAGGCCCTGATGGGTCACCATCACGCCCTTGGGCCGGCCGGTCGAGCCGGAGGTATAGATGACGTAGGCGAGGCGCGCGGCCAGCGCCTGCGGCTCCCTCGCCGCCTCCGCCGCGGCGCCGCCCACGTCCGCGCCAGCCGGGCGATCCCCCCCGGCGTCGAGGCGGAGCACCGGCAAGCCGTGCTCGGGCAGACTCCCGGCCAGCCGCTCCTCGGTGAGCAGCAGCGCCGCGCCGCTGTCGGCGAGCATGAAGGCCAGGCGATCGCGCGGGTAGTCGGGGTCCAGGGGGACGTAGGCGCCGCCCGCCTTGAGCACGCCGAGCAGCGCGACGACCATGGCGCAGGAGCGCTCCAGGCAGAGCGCCACGCGCACCTCCGGCCCCACGCCGCGCCGCCGCAGCCGGCGCGCCAGGCGATTGGCCCGCCGGTCGAGCTCCGCGTAGGTCAGCCACTCGCCGGCAAAGACCACCGCCACGGCGTCGGGCGTGCGCCCGGCCTGGGCGGCGAACAGCTCGTGGACCGGCGGGAGAGCGCGCGCTTCGCGGGCGGCCGAGTCGTTCCACTCGACCAGGAGCTGCTGCCTCTCGGCCGCGGCGAGCAGCGACAGCTCGGACAGCCGCCGCTCCGGCTCGGCGGCGGCGCGGCCGAGGAGCCTCCTGAGCTGCCCCTCCAGGCGCACGATCGTCGTGCGGTCGTACAGCTCGGTGCGGTACTGGCAGAACCCGGCCAGGCCCGCGGCGGTCTCGTCGAGCGACAGCAGCAGGTCGAACTTGGCGGCCGGGTTGCCGGCCTCGAGCGGGGTCAGCACGAGCCCCGACATCGCCGGGCCGCGCGGCGGCACGTTCTGTACGGTCAGCATGACCTGGAAGAGCGGCGTGTGGCTCACGCTGCGCTCCGGCTGCAGCTCCTCGACCAGCTTCTCGAAGGGGAGGTCCTGGTGCGCGTGCGCCTCGAGGGTTACCTCCCGCACGCGCCCGAGGAGCTGGCCGAAGGAGGGGTCGCCGCCCAGGTCGATGCGGATCACCAGGGTGTTGACGAAAAAGCCGATGAGGTTCTCGGTCTCCAGGTGGTGCCGGCCGGCGATCGGGGTGCCGACGCTCAGGTCCCTGCGGCCGCTGTGCCGGGCGAGCACCGCGAAGAAGCCGGCGAGAACGGCCATGAAGAGCGTCACCCGTTCGCTCTGGCGCAGGGCCTGAAGGGCCGCGGCCGCTTCCGGGTCGACCGTGAAGCGGTGCTCCGCGCCGTGCGGCGCCGGCAGGGCCGGGCGCGGGCGGTCGGTGGGCAGCTCGAGCAGAGCTGGAGCGCCGCCGAGCTGCCGCCGCCAGTAGGCCAGCTCGGCCGCCAGCACCTCGCCGGCGAGCCACTGCCGCTGCCAGCAGGCGAAGTCCGGGTACTGGATCGGCAGCTCGGGCAGGGGCGACGGGCGGCCCTGGGTCAGCGCCCCGTAGAGCGCTGCCACCTCGCGCACCAGGATGCCCATCGACCAGCCGTCGCTGACCGCGTGGTGGACGTTGAGCAACGCCGCGTGGTCGCGCTCGCCGAGGCGCAGCAGGCGGAGGCGCAGGAGCGGGCCGCGCGCGAGGTCGAACGGCCGCCCGGCCTCCGCGGCGAAGAGGCGGAGGGCGTGGGGCAGGCGCAGCGCGGCGGGCAGGGCCGACAGGTCGACGAGCGGCAGCGGCAGCGGCGCGGGCGCATGGACCACCTGCAACGGCTCGTCGCCGGCGCCGGCGAAGCTGGTGCGCAGCGCCTCGTGGCGCCGCACCACCTCGGCGAAGGTGCGGGCCAGCGCCGCCACCTTCAGCTCGCCTTCGACGCGCAGGCCGTAGGGGATGTTGTAGGCCGGGCTTCCGGGGTCGAGCTGGTCGAGGAACCAGAGCCGTTGCTGGGCGAACGACAGCGGCAGCGGCCGGTCGCGGGGCACGCGCACGAGCGGCGGCGGCGGCGTGCCCTGGCCGGCCTTCTGCAGCCGTTCGATCGCCCGGGCCAGGCCGGCCACGGTCGGCTCCTCGAAGAGGGCGCGCAGGGGAATCGCCAGGCCCAGCGCCTTGCCGAGGCGCGACATGACCTGGGTCGCCACCAGGGAGTGGCCGCCGAGCTTGAAGAAGTCGTCGTGGACGCCCACCCGCGGCACCCCGAGCACTTCCGCCCAGACGTCGGCCACGAGCTGCTCGACCGGGGTGCGCGGCGGCACCGCCTCGGCCGCCTGGCCGGCGAGCGTCCCGGGGCCCTGGCTGGTGGCGGCGGCGGCGAGCGCCCGGCGGTCGACCTTGCCGTTGGGGGTCAGCGGCAGCGTCTCGACGACGGCGATCGCGGCGGGCACCAGGTAGTCGGGCAGCTTCCGCGCGAGGTCGGCGGCCAGCCCGGCCGGCGTCGGCCGCGCCCCCGGAGCGGCGGTGACGAAGGCCAGGAGCCGCTTCTCGCCGGCCGCGGCCGCCGCGCCGGCGGCCGGCGCGGGGGCGGCCGGCGCGGGGGCGGCGAGGACCACCGCCTCCTGGACGTCGGGGTGGGCCGCCAGGGCCGCCTCGACCTCGCCCACCTCGATGCGAAAACCGCGGATCTTGACCTGCTCGTCGAGGCGGCCGAGGAACTCGATTCTCCCCTGGGCAAGCAGGCGGACGCGGTCGCCGGTGCGGTAGAGGCGCGCCCCGGGCTCGCCGGCAAACGGATCGGGGACGAAGCTCGCGGCGGTCAGGGCGGGCTGGCCGAAATAGCCGCGCGCCAGGCCGTCGCCGCCGGCGCACAGCTCGCCGGCCACCCCCACGGGGACCGGCTGCAGGCGGCGGTCGGCGACGAAGACGCGGGTGTTGGCGATCGGCCGTCCGAGGGGAACCGGGCGGCCCGCGCCGGCGAGGCGGTCCACGGCGTGGCAGCAGGTGAAGGTGGTGTTCTCGGTCGGCCCGTAGCCGTTGATCAGGCGCAGGCCGGGGGCGGCGGCGAGGACCTTGGCGACGTGCGCGGGCGAGAGCACGTCGCCGCCGGCCAGGAGCTGGGAGAGCGCCGCGAGGTCGTCCGGCCGCTCGTCGGCCACCAGGTGGAAGAGGCCGGCGGTGAGCCACAGGATGGTGACGCCGTGGCGGGCGATGGCCTGCCCCAGCTCTTCGAGGCTGGGCTGGCCGGCGGGCGCGAGCACCAGGCGGCCGCCGTTGAGCAGCGGTCCCCACAGCTCCAGGGTCGCGGCGTCGAAGACCGCGGGCGCGAGGTGCAGGAACACCTGCGTGGCCGAGAGGTCGGCGAAGCCGGTCTCGCGCACCAGGCGCACCACCGCGCGGTGCACCACGGCCACCCCCTTCGGCTGGCCGGTGGACCCGGAGGTGTACATCAGGTAGGCGAGGTTGCCGGGCAGCGCGGCGCGCGGCGGGTCGCGCTCGCTCTCGCGGGCGAGGTCCGGCCAGGCGGCGTCGAGCAGCACGGCCGGCGCCGCCGTGGCCGGCAGGCTCGCGGCCGTGCGCCGCTCGGCGAGGACGGCCGCAACCGGCGCGGCGGCGAGCAGCAGCTCCAGGCGGGCGCGGGGATGGGCGGGATCGAGCGGCAGGTAGGCGCCCCCGGCCTTGAGCACGGCGAGGAGAGCGGCAACCTGGCCGGCCGATCGCTCCATCGCCACCGCCACCAGGGACTCGGGGCCGACCCCGAGCGCCAGCAGGTGATGGGCGAGCCGGTTGGCGCGGGCGTTGAGCTCGCGGTAGGTCCAGCTTCCGCCGTCCCAGGCGAGCGCCACGGCGTCCGGGCGGCGCTCCGCCTGGGCGGCAAACAGCTCGTGGATGCAGGAGTCCCGCGGATAGCCGGTCGCGGTGTCGTTCCAGGCGACGAGGAGCTGGTGGCGCTCGGCCGGGTCGAGCAGCGGCAGCGCCGAGAGGCGTTCGCCGGGCGCGGCGGCGATCCCGGCGAGCAGGGTGCGCAGGTGGGCGGCCAGGCGGAGCGCGGTCGGCCGGTCGAACAGGTCGGTGCTGTATTCGAGCGACCCGGAGATCTCGTTCTTGCCCTCGACCAGCTCCAGGGTGAGATCGAACTTGGCCGTGCGCCCCTCCCCTTCGAGCAGGGTGAGCCGCAGGCCAGGCAGGGCGAGCGGCTCGCCCGCCGCCCCGCCGCCGCCGGCCTGGACGACCACCATCGCCTGGAACAGGGGCGAGCGGGTCAAGCTGCGCTCCGGTTGCAGCTCCTCGACCAGCCGCTCGAAGGGGAGGTCTTGATGCGCCTGGGCGCCGAGCGCCGTTTCACGCACCCGCCCGAGCAGCTCACGGAAGGTGGGATCGCCGCCGAGGTCGCCGCGCAGCACCAGGGTGTTGACGAAAAAGCCGATCAGCGGCTCGATCTCCTGGCGGTTGCGGCCGGCGACGGGCGAGCCGACGGCGAGGTCCTCCTGCCCGGTGTGGCGGGAGAGCAGCGCCTGGAAGGCGGCGAGCAGGGTCATGAACAGCGTCATGCCCTCGCGCCGCGCCAGCGCCTTGACCGCCGCCGAAAGCTCGGGCGAGAAGCGCAGGGGGAGCGTCGCGCCGCGCGCCGTCGGCTGCGCCGGGCGCGGCCGGTCGGCGGGCAGGTCCAGGGCCGGCGGCAGGCCGGCGAGCTGGCGCCGCCAGTAGGCGAGCTGCGTTTCCAGGACCTCGGCGCCGAGCCAGCGGCGCTGCCAGGCGGCGAAGTCGGCGTACTGCACCGGCAGCTCGGGGAGCGGCGACGGGCGGCCGGCGGAAAACGCCTTGTAGAGCAGCGAGATCTCCCGCGCCATCACCCCGACCGACCAGCCGTCGCTCGCGATGTGATGCATGGCGAGGACGAGCGCGCAGTCGGCGGCCGCGGCGCGCAGCAGGCAGGCGCGCAGCAGCGGCCCGCGGGCGAGGGCGAAGGGGAGGCCGACCAGGAGGGCCGCGAGCCGGCGCCCTTCGCGCGGCCGCGCCGCGGCGGGCAGCGCCGCCAGGTCGACGACCGGCAGGGGGAGTGGCCGCGGCCGGTCGACGACCTGGACCGGCGCGCCGTCGACGGCGACGAACGAGGTGCGCAGGACCTCGTGGCGGCGGACGATCTCGCCCAGGCTCCGCCCCAGGGCCGCGACGTCGAGGTCGCCCTCGATGCGCACCGCCAGGGGGATGTTGTAGAGCGGGCTGCCGGGCGCGAGCTGGTCGATGAACCAGAGCCGCTGCTGGGCGAAGGAGAGGGGCAGGGCGCCGGCGCGCGGCACCGGCACGAGCGGCGGCGCCTCCAGCCCCTGGCCCGCCCGCAGCGCCACCTCGACCCGGTTCGCCAGGCCCGCCACCGTCGGCTCGTCGAACAGCGCGCGCAACGGCACCTCCACCTGGAAGGCCTTGCGCACCCGGGAGATGACCTGGGCGGCGAGCAGCGAGTGGCCGCCGAGCGCGAAGAAGTCGTCGTACGCCCCGACCCGGTCGACGCGCAGGACCTCGGCCCAGATGCCGGCGAGCAGCTCCTCGGTCGGCGTGCGCGGCGCGGTGAAGCCCGCCGCGAGGTCCGGCCGCACCTGTTCCGGCTTGGGCAGCGCCCGAAAGTCGATCTTGCCGCTCGGCGCAAGCGGCAGCGCCGGCAGGGTGACGAACGCCGCCGGGACCATCGGTTCCGGCAGCTTGGCGGCGAGGAACGAGCGCAGCGCGCCGGTGTCCGGGGCGGCCTCGGCCACCAGGTAGGCGACCAGGCGCCGGTCGGACGGCACGCCCGCCCGCGGCGCGGCGTCGTGCACCACGACCGCCGCCTGCCGCACCCCCGGGTAGGCGGCGAGCACGGCCTCGACCTCCCCCAGCTCGACGCGGAAGCCCCGCACCTTGACCTGGCGGTCGATGCGGCCAAGGAACTCCAGCCGGCCGTCGGCGCGGCGTCGCGCCAGGTCGCCGGTCTTGTACAGCCGCTCGCCGGAGGCGCCGAAGGGGTCGGGGATGAACCGCTCGGCGGTCAGCTCCGGGCGGTCGAGGTAGCCGCGTGCCAGCCCGATCCCGGCCACGTGCAGCTCGCCCGCCGCGCCCGCGGGGACCGGCCGCAGGTGGCGGTCGAGCAGGTCGACGCGGGTGCGTGGCAGGGGGCGGCCGATCGGCGGCCTGCCGCCGTCCGCCGCCAGGGGGCCGAGCGAGGCGCACACCGTCGTCTCCGTCGGACCATAGGCGTTGACCAGCCGCCGGCCCCTGCTCCAGGCCGCCGCGAGCTCGGCCGGGACCGCCTCGCCCGCCACGATCAGGGTGGCGAGCGCCGGCAGCTCCACCGCCTCGGGGAGCGGCAGCAGGGCGAGGACCGAGGGCGGCAAGGTGGCGTGGGTGACCGCGCGGTCGCGCAGCAGGGCCGCGAGGTCCGGCCCCGGCGCCAGCTCCTCGGCCGCCGCGAGGACCAGGGTCGCGCCCGCGGCCAGGGCCACGGCGATCTCGGCGATCGAGGCGTCGAAGCCGAGCGAGGCGAACTGCAAGACCCGGCTCGCGGCGCCGGCCGCGAAGGCCGCGCACTGCGCCGCCGCCAGGCTGCCCAGGCCGCGGTGGGGCACCAGGACACCCTTTGGCTGCCCGGTCGAGCCGGAGGTGTAGATGACGTAGGCGAGCTGCTCGGGGCCGGCCGCCGCCGCCAGGGGGCCGTCGGCACAGGCCGCCACCTCCGGCCAGCCGGCGTCCAGCGCGACGACGCGGGCGCGGTGCGCGGGCAGGGGAGGGCCCGGGCGCGCGGTGGTGAGCAGCAGCGGCAGAGCGGAGTCGGCCAGGATGAAGGCCAGGCGCTCGGCGGGCTGGGCGGAGTCGAGCGGCACGTAGGCAGCGCCGGCCTTGAGGATGCCGAGCAGGCCGATCACCATCTCCGGCGACCTCTCGACCGCCAGGCCGACCTTGACCTCCGGGCCCGCCCCCAGGGCGGCGAGGGCGCGCGCCAGGCGGTTGGACCGCCGGTCGAGCTCGCCATAGGTCAGCAGGCGCTCCCCGGCGGCGAGCGCGACCGCCGCGGGCGCCCGCGCCGCCTGTGCCGCGAACAGCTCGAGCAGGAGCGGCGCCCGGCCCGAAGCCGCAGTGTCGTTCCACTCCAGGGCGAGCTGCTGGCGCTCGCCCGCGGTCAGCAGCGGCAGGTTGCCCAGCCGGCGCTGCGCATCCTCGGCGATGGCCGCGAGCAGGGTCTCCAGGTGGCGCAGCATGCGGGCGATGGTCGCGTCGTCGAAGCGATCGCGGTAGAAGGCCAGGGCGAGAGTCATCGCGTCGCGCGGCGCCGCCGCCAGGTTGAGCGGGTAGCTCGACTTCTCGGCGCTCTGCAGGTTGCGCACCTGGAGCGCGCCGGGCTCGCGCGGCCCGCCGCCGCCGCCCCCCGCGCGCTCGGCGGGGAAGCTCTCGAAGGCCATCATGCTGGCAAACAGCGGCGCGCCGCCGGCCACCTCGCTCCAGCGCCGGATCTCGGCGAGCGGCGTGTACTCGTACTGCTGCAGCTCCGACTGCCGGTCGTGGAGGCGCTTCAACCAGGGGAGCAGCGCCTCGCCGGGCGCGAGACGGACGCGCACCGGCAGGGTGTTGATGAACAGGCCGATCATGGTGTCGACGCCGGCGATGTCGGCCGGACGGCCCGAGACCACGGTGCCGAAGACCACGTCGTCCTCGCCGCTCCAGCGGTGGAGCAGGAGCGCCCACGCCCCCTGCACAAGGATGTTGAGCGTGATCTTCTCGCGGCGCGCCAGCGCCTGCAGGGCCGCGGTCGCCGCCGCCGGCAGGCTCGTGCGCAGCTCGAGGTAGTCGGCGCCGGCCACCGTCCGCTCGCCCACCGCGTCGAAGGCCAGGGGGGTCGGCGAAGAGAAGCCCGCGAGGTAGCCGCGCCAGAAGGCTTCGGCCTTGGCCAGGTCCTGTTGCTGCAGCCAGGCGATGTAGTCGCGGTACGGCGGGCGGCGCGGCAGCGCGGCCTCGCGCCCGCGGCGGCCGGCCTCGTAGGCGGCGAACACCTCGCCGAAGATCAGCGCCAGGCTCCAGCCGTCGGAGAGGGCGTGATGGGAGCTCCAGACGCAGCGCCAGAGGTCGTCGGCCAGGCGCAGCAGGGCGAGGCGCATGAGCGGCGCCTGGGCGATGGCGAAGCCGCGGCGGCGGTCGGCGGCCAGGTAGTCCAGCCACCGCGCCTGCTGCTCGCCTTCCGGCAGCGCGCGCCAGTCCTGCTCCTCGACCGCGACCTTGACGCCGCGGCGCACGATCTGCACCGGCCGGTCGAGCTCGTCCCAGACGAAGCTGGTGCGGAAGATCGGGTTGCGGTCGATCATGGTCTGCCAGGCGCGCGCGAAGGCCTCGCGGTCGAGGCTGCCCACCAGCTCGCAGCTCATCTGGGTGACGTAGAGCCCGCCGCCGGGAGCGTAGACGGTGTGGAAGAGCAGCCCCTCCTGGAGCGGGGCGAGCGGGTAGACATCGTCGATCGAGCGGTCCTTGCCCGCCACCCGGTCGAGCTGCTCCTGGGTGAGGCGGGCGAGGGGGAAGTCCGAGGGGGTGTAGCCGCCCGCCTCGGGCGACAAGCAGTGATCGACGAGCCCGTCGAGGGCGGCGAGGAACTGGTCGGCCAGGCGCTCGATGCTGGCGCTTTCGTGGAGGTTGGCGCTGTAGCCCCACTCCATGATCAGCCGGCCGCCGGCCACCCGGCCGCTCACCTCGAGCACGTGGCTGCGCCGGCCCGCCAGGCTCTGCGGCCGGCCGCTCGCCTCGCGGGCCAGCTTGAAGGGCGACGCCCCGGGCGCGGCCGCCGCCTGGTCGAAGTGGCCGCGGAAGTTGAAGCTGATCTCGGCTTGCGGCAGGGCGGCGAGGCGGGCAGCGACCGCGGCATCGGGGTGGAGGTAGCGCAGCAGGCCGTAACCGATTCCGCGGTTGGGCACCGCGCGATACTGCTCCTTGACCGCCTTGAGCAGCGCGCCGGGATCGGCCGCCTGCCGCCCGTCGAGGAGCACCGGGTAGAGGGTGGTGAACCAGCCCACGGTGCGCGCGAGGTCGACGTCGGGGAAGATCTCTTCGCGGCCGTGCCCCTCGAGGTCGCAGAGCAGCAGGCGGGAGCCGCACCAGCGCGACAGCGCTTCGAGCAGGGCGGCGAGGAGGAGCTCCGGCACCTGGGTGCGGTAGACGGCCGCCGCCTCGCGCAGCAGGACCTCCGTGCGCTCGGGCGTGAACGAGCGCGTCACCTGGCGCGACGACAGCTCGCCGTTCGCTCCGGCCGGATGATCCAGGGGCAGCGGCGTGACGCGCTGCCGCGCCTCGGCCAGCCAGTAGTCCAGCTCGCCGTCGACCGCCCCCGAGCCGGCGTGCGCGGCGAGCTTTTCGGCCCACTGCTTGAAGGAGGTCGTCTTGGGTGGCAGCTCGACTCTCTTGCCCTGGGAAATCTGCTCGTAGGCGGCTTGGAGGTCCTCCTGCAGGAAGCTCCAGGACACGCGGTCGACCGCCAGGTGGTGGACGACCAGGAAGAGGCGGCCCGGCCGCGCCGGCCCGAGGTCGAAATGGACCACGCGGAGGAGCGGTCCCGAGCCGAGGTCGAGGCTCGTCTGCAGCGCCGCGGCGGCGGCCTCGATGGCCGGGCTCTGCGCCGCCGGCGGCAGCGCCGACTGGTCGATCCAGGCGAAGGAGTCGGGACCGGTGAGCCCGGCGTTGTGCTGCCGCCATCCCTGCTCGTCGCGGGTGAAGCGCAGGCGCAGCCCGTCGTGCTGCGCGACCAGGGCGGCGACGGCGCGGGCCAGCAGCTCCGGACGCAGCGCCTGCTGCGCTTCCAGGAGCTGCGCCTGGTTGAAGTGGTGCGGCGCCGGCGGCGCCGCCGCGAAGAAGCGGCGCTGGATCGGGGTCAAGGGGACCGGCCCCTCGACCACCCCCTGCTCGCTCTCGACCAGCGGGGCGGTGCCGGCCACGGCGGCGAGCCCGGCCACCGTGGGGTGGCGGAAAAGCTGCCGGGCGGTGATGGGGATGCCGGCCTGCTTGGCCTTGGATACCGCCTGGATGGAGAGGATCGAGTCGCCGCCGAGCTGGAAGAAGTTGTCGTGCAGGCCGACCTGCTTGACCCCGAGGACCTCGGCCCAGATGGCGGCCAGCTTCTCTTCGACCGGCGTGCGCGGCGCCTCGTAGCCCTTGCCGGCGGCCGCGCGATCGGCGCCTGGGGCGGGCAGCGCCCGGCGGTCGACCTTGCCGCTGGGCCCGAGCGGCAGGCTGCGCAGGATCACGAACGCCGCCGGCACCATGTAGTCGGGCAGGCGCTCTTGCAGGAAGCGGCGCAGCTCGCCCGCGAGCTCCACCCGGTGGCGGGGCCGCCGCTCCGGGGTTTCGGCCGGCCACGGGCGGGTCTGCACCCGCCGGCGGTAGGCGACCGGATGGGCGCGCAGGGAGACCTGGGGCGGCAGGATCCCCGGCTTGGGGACGCAGTAGGCCACCAGCCTCTTCTGCCCGGGCGCGTCTTCGCGCAGCACGGCAACCGCCTGCGCCACCAGCTCGTGGCGCGCGAGCACGGACTCCACCTCCCCCAGCTCGATGCGGAAGCCGCGGATCTTGACCTGGTGGTCGGCGCGGCCGAGGAACTCCAGGCCGCCGTCGGGGAGCGTCCGCGCCAGGTCGCCGGTGCGGTAGAGGCGGCCGCCGGCGGCGGCGGGGATGAACCGCTCGGCGGTCAGCTCCGGGCGGCCGAGGTAGCCGCGGGCGACGCCGGCGCCGCCGAGGTGGATCTCGCCCGGCGCCCCGGGCGCGGCCCGCCGGCCGTGGCGGTCGAGCAGGTGGAGGGTGACGTTGGCGAAGGGCCTGCCGATCCAGTGGCCCGGCACCGTCGCGCCGGCCGGCACGGCGAGACTCGAGGCGAGGATGGTCCCCTCGGTCGGGCCGTAGAGCACCACCACCCGGGCTTGCGGGAAGGTCTTGCCGAGGTCGGCCAGGAGCGCCGGCGGCACCAGGTCGCCGCCCACGAAGATGCCGCGCAGCGCGGCGCACCGCCCGGCGGCGCCGTGCTCGGCGAGCCAGTCGACGAGCTGGCGCATCAGGCTGGGGACGGCGTGCAGCAGGGTGGCGCCGGCCAGGCTCTCGACCAGGGGCTCCATGGCGAGCACCTCGTCGCGCCGCAGCACCACCGTCCGGCCGCCGGCAAGCAGCGGAGCGAGCAGCTCGAACAGCGAGATGTCGAACGAGAAGGGCGCCAGGGCGAGCATCACGTCGTCCGGCGTCAAGGCGAAGCGCCGCTGGCAGGCGAGCAGGATGTTGGCCAGGCCGCGGTGCTCGACCATCACCGCCTTGGGCCGGCCCGTCGACCCCGAGGTGTAGATCAGGTACGCCAGGTCGCCGCCCGGCGCCACGGGAGGGGCGATCTCTCCGCCTTCGCCGGCCAGGGCCGCATCGGCGTCGAGGACGAGCCGCTCGCCGCTGCCGGCGCCGGCGGCCGGGGCGGGCAGGGCGGAGGCGGAGGCCCGGTCGGTGACCACGACCCGTGGGCCGACCTCGTCGAGCATGAAGGCCAGGCGCTCGGCGGGCAGCCCGGGATCGAGGGGGAGGTAGGCGGCGCCGGACTTGAGCACGCCGAGCAGGCCCGCCACCAGGTCGGCGGAGCGTTCCAGGCAGACCCCGACCACCGTCTCCGGCCCCGCCCCCAGGCCGCGCAAGCGGTGGGCGATCCGGTTCGCCCGCGCCTCGAGCGCCGCGAAGGTCAGCTCCGTGCCGCCCGCGGCAACGGCCACCGCCAGCGGGCTCGCGGCGGCGCGCGCCGCGAACAGCTCGTGGACCGCGGGCAAGGGCCGCTCGCTGGCCGTGTCGTTCCACTCCCGCGCGAGCTGGTGGCGCTCGCTCTCGGCCAGGATCGGGACCTCGCCGGCCGGCCGCTCGGGATCGAGCAGCAGAGCCGCGAGCAGGGCGCGCAGGTGCCCGAGCAGCCGGGTCGCGGTGACGCGGTCGAAGCGGTCGAGGTAGTAGGCGACGCTGACGATCAGCTCACGGTCGGGCATGGCGACCACGGTGAGCGGGAAGTTCGATTTCTCGGCGGTCTCGGCGTTGCGGACCTCCAGGCTCCCGCGCTCCCGGTCCTGGCCCGGGCTGGCCTCGCCCAGCGGATAGTTCTCGAACACCAGGATGCTCTCGAACAGCGGCTGCTCGGCCGGCACCTGGCTCCACTTGTGGATGTCGGCGAGCGACGAGTACTCGTACTGGCGCAGCTCGGCCTGGCGGTCCTGGATGCCTTGCAGCCAGCCTGCGACCGGCGCGCGCAGGGGGACCGCCACCCGCACGGGCAGGGTGTTGATGAACAGCCCCACCATCTCTTCGACCCCGTCGAGCTCGGGCGGCCGTCCCGAGACCGTGGAGCCGAAGACGACCTCGTCGGCGCCGCCATAGCGGGCGAGCAGCAGCGACCAGGCGCCCTGGACGACCGTGCTCAAGGTGAGCTGGTGGCGGCGGGCGGTCGCCTTGAGCCGGCTGGTGGCGTCGGCCGGGAAGCGCACGTCGTGCTCGGCATGCCCGCGCAAACCCTCGGCGGCGGGGTCGGGGGTGCGGTCGACGCCCAGGGGGGTCGGCGCGGTGAATCCCTCCAGGGTACGGCGCCAGTACGCCTCGGCCTTGGACCGGTCCTGGCGCAGCAGCCAGGCGATGTAGTCGCCGTACGGCCGCCCCTCGCGCAGGACCGGCTCGCGGCCGGCGCGGTAGGCTTCGTAGAGCGCGAACCCCTCCTGGAAGAGCAGCGGCAGGCTCCAGCCGTCCATCAGGATCTGGTGGAAGGTCCAGACCAGCAGGTGGTGCTCGGGTCCCTTACGGACCAAAAGGAGATGGAGGAGCGGCGCCTTGGCGAGCGCCAGGCCGCGCGCCCGGTCGGCGCGCAGGTACTCGGCGAGCCGCCGCCCCTGCTCGGCGGCCGGCAGCTCGCTCCAGTCGAGCTCCCGCCAGGGCAGCTCGATCCCCTGGTGCACCACCTGGAGCGGCCGCTCCAGCCCTTCCCAGCGGAAAGAGGTACGCAGCGCGCCGTGGCGGTCGAGCACCCGCTGCCAGGCGCGGCGGAACGACGCCACGTCGAGCTGGCCGAGCAGGTCGGTCTTGAGCTGCCCGACGTAGACCCCTTCCTCGGGCGCGAAGAGGGCGTGGAACAGCATCCCCTGCTGGAGCGGCGACAGAGGGTAGACGTCGGCGACCGAGCGGTCGCCGCGCAGCAGGTCGTCGAGCGCCGTCTGGTCGAGGCCGGCCAGGGGGAAGTCGGCGGGGGTCAAGGCGCCCGCGCCGGGCTGCTGGCAGTGGGCGATCAGGGCGCGGAGCTCGGCGGCGAAGCGCTCGGCCAGCCCGGCGATGGTCGAGCGGCGGTGCAGGTTCGCGCCGTACCCCCAGGAGACCTCGAGCCGGCCCGCCGCGACGGCGGCATTGATCTCCAGCAGGTGGCTGCGCCGCGCCCGCGGGCTCTGCGTCTCGCCGACCCCTTCGCGCGCCAGGGCGAAGGGGAGCCCCGGGGGGAGTCCCTGGTCGAGCTGCCCCACGTAGTTGAACAGCACCTGCGCCGGCGGCAGGGCGCCCAGGGAGTCGCCGAGCTCGCCGCCGCGCAGCCAGCGCAGCAGGCCGTAGCCGAAGCCGCGGCTGGGGACCGCCCGGAGCTGCTCTTTGGCGGACTTGAGGACGCCGCCGGGGCTGGACGCGCCGCGCAGGTCGAGCAGCACCGGGTAGAGGCTGGAAAACCAGCCCACGGTCCGCGACAGGTCGACGCCGTCGCCGACCAGGCTCTCTTCCCTGCCGTGCCCCTCCAGGTCGGCGAGCAGCAGGGCCGCACCCGTCAAGGGCGCAAAGCTCAGGGCGAGGGCGGCGAGGAGCGCCTCGTCGATGCGCATCCGGTAGGTGCGCTGCAGGTCCTCGAGCAGCGCCCGCGTCTCCTGCTCGCTGAAGGCGACGGTCAAGACGCGCGCCGATCCTTCGCGGTTGTCCCCTGCCGGGGTGTCGCACGGCAGGGGGGCAACCTCCGAGCGCGCCGCGAGCAGCCAGTAGCGGGCCTCCTCCGCCAGGGCGGCGGAGCGCGCGTGCGCCGCCAGGCGCTCGGCCCACTCCTTGAACGAGGTGGTCTTGGGCGGCAGATCGGGGGGCTCGCCGCGGCTCGCCTGGTCGTAGGCGGCGGCGAGGTCGGTGGCCAGGATCTGCAGCGACACGGTGTCGACGACCAGGTGGTGCCCGGCGAGCAGCAGCCGCCCCGCCCGCCCCGCCCCGAGCTCGAACAGGGCGACCCGCAGCAGCGGCCCGGCGGAAAGATCGAGCGCGGTCTGGAGCGCGGCCGCCGCCCGGGAGAGGGTGGCCGGCTGCGCCGCGGGCGGCAGGGCGGAGAGGTCGAGGGCGGCGAGCGGCCAGCCGTCCGCGGGAGGCGCGTTGCTCTGGCGCCACTCACCGTCCTGCCGGACGAAGCGCAGCCGCAGCGCATCGTGATGCGCCAGCAGCCGCCGCAGCACGCGGCCGAGAGGGCCCGCCGCCAACGGCCGCTTCAGCTCCAGGAGCACCGGCAGGTTGAAGTGCTGTGGGTCCGCGAGCTCCTGGGCGAAGAACCAGCGCTGGATCGGGGTCAGCGGCACGGGCCCGGTCACCGGCCCCTGCTCGGCGACGACGGCGGGAGCGCTGTTGGCCACCCTGGCCAGGCGCGCCACCGTCGGGTTCTCGAAGATCTGCCGCGGGGTCAGCCGCACCCCCAGGCGGTGGGCCCGGGAGGTGGCCTGGATGGAGAGGATCGAGTCGCCGCCGAGCTCGAAGAAGTTGTCCTCGACGCTCACCCGCGGCAGGCCGAGGACCTCGGCCCAGACGCCGGCGAGCAGCTCCTCCATCGCGGTGCGCGGCGGCACGAACGGGCGCTCGCGCTCGGCCGGCGGCGTCTCGGCCTCGGCCAGGGCCTTGCGGTCGATCTTGCCGTGGGCGGTGAGCGGCAGCTCCGGCAGGGAGACGAAGCTGGCGGGCACCATGTGGTCGGGAAGGCTGGCCAGCAGGTAGCGGCGCAGCTCGCCGCCGTCGACCGCGCCGTTGGCGGGCACGACGTAGGCCACCAGCCGGTTGCCCGCCTCCGCCGGCCGCGCCATCACCACCGCCTGGCGCAGGCCGGGGTGGCGGGCCAGGTGGGCCTCGATCTCGCCCAGCTCGACGCGGAAGCCGCGCACCTTGACCTGGTGGTCGATGCGCCCGAGGAACTCGAGGCTGCCGTCGGCGCGATAGCGCGCCAGGTCGCCGGTGCGGTAGAGCCGCGCCCCCGGCACGGCGGCGAAGGGGTCGGGGACGAAGCGCTCGGCGGTCAGCTCGGGTCTGCCGTGATAGCCGCGGGCGAGTCCCGCGCCGCCGATCGCGAGCTCGCCGGGCACCCGGCAGGGCAGGGGCTCCCCGTGCGGGTCGAGCACGTGGAGAGTGGTGTTGGCCACCGGGCGGCCGATCGGCAGGTCGAGGTCCTGCGCCGCCGCCTCGGGCGCGAGGCAGGCGCGGTGGAGGGTCGAGGTGACCGTCGTCTCGGTCAAGCCGAAGACGTAGATCAGCGGCACTCCGAGCCGGCCCCAGGCGGCCAGGCGGTCGGCGCGGGGCTTCTCCGAGCCGACGATCAGGAAGCGCAGAGTCGCGGGCGCCGCGGCGCGGGCGATGTCGAGGTCGACGACCCACTCGTGCCAGAAGGCCGCCGGCAGCTCGAGCGCCGTCACCCGCTCGTCGCGGATCACCCGCTCGAGGTCCGCGGTCGCGAGCAGCAGGTCGACCTGCGGCACCACGACCGCCGCGCCGGCGAGCCAGGCGGGGAACAGCTCCTCGACCACCACGTCGAAAGAGAGGGAGGCGAACTGCAGGACGCGGTCTTCCGGGCGCAGGGCGAGCTGGCGCGCCATCTCCAGGCTGTAGTTGACCAGCGGCCGGTGGGGGATCAGCGCCCCCTTGGGCCGCCCGGTCGAGCCCGAGGTGTAGATGACGTAGGCGAGGTTTTCCGCCGTCGCCCAGGGCCGCGGGCGCGCCTGCGGACGGCGGGCGATCGCGCCGCCGCCGTCCTCCCGCTCGTCGAGGTCGACGGTGCGCGCCCGATGCGCCGGCAGGCGCTCGCGCAGGCGCCGCTGGGTCAGCAGCACCTCGACCCCGGCGTCCTCCAGCATGTAGGCCAGCCGCTCCTTGGGGTAGGCCGGGTCCAGGGGCACGTAGGCGCCGCCCGCCTTGAGCACCCCGAGGATGCCGACCGCCATGTCGGGCGAGCGTTCGACGCACAGCCCCACCCGCGACTCCGGCCGCACGCCCAGCGAGCGCAGATGGTGGGCGAGCTGGTTGGCCCGCCGGTCGAGCTCCCGGTAGGAGAGCGCCGCGCCGCGGAAGACCAGCGCCGTGGCCCCGGGCGTCCGCTCCACCCGCTCTTCGATCAGCGCGTGGATCGAGGTCTCCCGCGGATAGGGGGCCGCGGTGTCGTTCCATTCGACCAGCAACTGGTGGCGCTCGGCCGCGCCGAGGAGCGGCAGCTCTCCGAGCCGGCGGTCGGGTCCTCCGGCGGCGATGCCTTCGAGCAGGGCGCGCAGGTGGCCGAGCAGCGCGGCAATGGCCGGCGGGTCGAAGCGCCGGCCGTCGTACTCGACGTGCAGGCCGAGCTCTCGGCCCTGCTCGGCCACCAGGGTGATGGGGTAGTTGGCCCGCTCGGCGACCCGGATCTCGCCGATGCGCAGGCTCAGGCTCTGCTGCCGCAGCGGCTGGTCGACCGCGGCGTTCTGGAAGATGAGCAGGCTCTCGAACAGCGGCTGGCCGGGGGCCAGCGGGCTCCATTTCTGGATCTGGACGAGCGGGCTGTACTCGAAGCGCAGCAGCTCGAGCTGGCGTTCCTGCAGCCCCTTGAGCCAGGGCATGACCGGCGAATCCGGCGCCACCTGGGCGCGCACCGGCAGCGTGTTGATGAACAGGCCGACCATCGCGTCGACCCCGAGCAGATCGGCCGGCCGCCCCGAGACGACGGTGCCGAAGACCACGTCGTGCGACCCGCTGTAGCGCGACAGGAGCACGGCCCAGGCCCCCTGCACGACGACGTTGAGGGTGACCTCGTGCCGCCGCGCCAGGAGTTCGAGCGCGGCGCTCGCCGCCGCCGGCACCCGCAGCTCCCGCTTGGCGTAGGTCTCCCTGGCGGGCACGCCGTCGCCGTTGCCAGGCGTGGGGCCGCCCACGGTCAGGGGGGTGGGCGCGGTGAACCCGGCGAGCGCGCCGCGCCAGAACTCCTCGGCCTTGGCGAGGTCCTGCGCCTGCAGCCAGGCGATGTAGTCGCGGTAGGGGCGCGGGCTCTCCAGCTCGACCTCGCGGCCCTGCCGGGAGGCTTCGTAGAAGGTGAAGACCTCGCGCAGCACCAGGGGGCGGCACCAGGCGTCGAGCAGCATGTGGTGGTGGCTCCAGACCACCTCGTGCGCCTCGTCGGCCAGGCGGATGACGCCGATGCGCATCAGCGGCGGCTCGGAGAGCTTGAAGCCGCGCGCCCGCTGCTCCCGCAGGTAGCGCTCGAGCGCTCGCCGCTGCTCGGCGGCGGGCAGGTGGCGCCAGTCCTGCTCGTCCCAGGGCAGGGTCACCTGCTTGTAGACCACCTGGAAGGGGTCGTCGCGGCGCTCCCAGACCACGGCGGTGCGCAGCACCGGGTGGCGGTTCATGGTCTTCTGCCAGGCGCGCCTGAACGCCGCGAGGTCGAGGTCGCCGTAGAACGTCGAGCTCAACTGCTCGAGGTATTCCTCGGAGCGCGGGTCGAAGAGGGTATGGAACAGCATCCCCTGCTGCATGGGCGAGAGGGGATAGATGTCCTCGATCGGCCGTTTCTTGCTCACCGCGATCGGTCCAGGTCCCGCGACGTCGTTTCCATTCAGTGCTCGTCTTCTTGCTCTTGTGCCAGCAGATCGTCGAGCTCACCCTGGCTGAAGTCCATCAACGGGAAGTCCGAGGGCGTGTAGCCCCCCGCCTCGGGCGACAGGCAGTGGGCGATGATGCGGCGCAGCGCCGCAACGAAGGCGTCCGCCAGCCGTTCGATCGTCTCGCGCCGGTGCAGGTTGCGGCTGAACACCCAGTCCACCCGCAGCTTGCCGCCCGCGACCCGGCCGTCGATCTCGACGAGGTAGGCGCGCCGCGCCGCCGGGCTCTGCGGACTCCCCATGGCTTCGCGGGCGAGGGCGAAGGGCGAGGCTCCCGAGCCCCCCCGCTCGAGGTTGTCGAGCTGCCCCATGAAATTGAAGCTCAACTCGGCGGCGGGCAGGGCGGCGAGCCGCGCGCGCACCGCCTCGTCGCCGTGCAGGTAGCGCAACAGGCCGTAGCCGATGCCGCGGTTGGGGACCGCACGCAACTGCTCCTTGATCCCCTTGAGAGCGCTGCCCAGCTCCGCCGCCGCGCGCACGTCGAGCAGCACCGGGTAGAGCGCGGTGAACCAGCCGACGGTGCGCGACAGGTCGACGTCGGGGAAGAGCTCCTCGCGGCCATGCCCCTCGAGGTCCACCAGGACGGGTCCCGGGCCGGTCCACTCCGCGCCGGCCAGGGCGAGCGCGGCGAGCAGCACCTCGTCGCTCCGCGTCTGGTACGCCTTGGGGACCTCTCTGAGCAGCGCCTGGGTCTCCTCCTCGCCCAGCTCCACCGCCACCGCGGCGATCGAGGCGAGGGAGTTGACGCCGCCGGGGAAATCGACCGGCAGGCGGGGAACCTCGCTGCGCGGCGCGGCGAGCCAGAAGGCGAGCTCCCCGTCGAGGGCGCCGGAGCGGGCGTGCTGGACCAGCCGGTCGGCCCACTCCTTGAACGAAGTCGTCTTCGCCGGCAGCTCGACCGCGCGGCCGGCGGCGAGCTGGCGATAGGCGGTCACCAGGTCCTCGAGCAGGATCGGCCAGGAGACGCCGTCGACGAGCAGGTGGTGGATGACCACCAGCAGGCGGGGCGCCTGGCCGGGGCCGAGGTCGAGCTGGACGGCGCGCAGGCGCGGCCCGCGGACGAGGTCGAGGCTCGCCTGCACGCGCGCCGCCGCGGCTGCGAGGGCGCCGCGCCGCGCCGCCTCGGGGAGCGCCGCGAGATCCACCCGGTAAAGGTGCAGGGGGTCGCCCTCCCGGGGACTCCTCTGCTCCCAGCCGGCGGCGGTCGGGCGGTAGCACAGGCGCAGCGCATCGTGGTGGCGTGGCAGGTGCTGGAGAGCGGCCGCGAGCCAGCGCGGCGCGAGCGGCTCGCGCACCTCGAGCAGGTGCGACTGGTTGCCTTGGTGGGGCGCCTCGGCGTTGTCGGCGAAGAAGCGGTGCTGGATCGGCGTCAAGGGGACCGGGCCAGCGACCAACCCCTGCTCGGCGTGGACCTGCGGCGCCGCGCCGACCACGGTGGCGAGCCGGGCGATGGTCGGGTTCTCGAAGAGCTGCCGGGGGGTGAGCCGCAGGCCGAGCTGGTTGGCCTTGGCCACGATCTGGATGCTCAGCAGCGAGTCGCCGCCCAGCTCGAAGAAGTTGTCGTCGACGCCGACGCGGTCCAGGCGCAGCACCTCGCACCAGATCGCCGCCAGCTTTTCCTCGACCTCGCCGCCCGGGGCGACGTAGGCCTTCTCCAGCTCGGGGCGCTCCCCGCCCGGCGCGGGGAGCGCGGCGCGGTCCACCTTGCCGGTGGGCAGCAGCGGCAGCGCCGCGAGGACGACGAAGAGCGCGGGCACCATGTGGTCGGGCAGGCTCTCCTGGGCAAAGCGATGCAGCTCGCTGGTGGTCGGGGCCGGTTCTCCGGCCGCGACCACGTAGGCCACCAGCCGCCGGTCGCCGCCGGCCGCGGGCGCGCTGCCGTCCTGCCGCGCCAGGACCACCGCCTCGCGCACCGCCGGATGGCGGGCGAGCACGGCCTCGATCTCGCCGAGCTCGATGCGGAAGCCGCGGACCTTGACCTGCTGGTCGGCGCGGCCGAGGAACTCGAGCACGCCGTCCGGGCGGTAGCGGGCGAGGTCGCCGCTGCGGTAGAAGCGCTCGCCCGCCGCGCCGGCGGCGAACCTCTCCGCCGTCAGCTCGGCGCGGCCGAGGTAGCCGCGGGCGACCCCCGCGCCGCCGATCCAGACCTCCCCCGGCACGCCGGCGGGGACCGGGCGGCCGCGGCGGTCGACGAGGCGGAGGGCGGCGCAGGGCAGCGGCCGGCCGAGGACCGCGAAGGCGGGAACCGCCTCCGCTGGCACGTCGTGGCTGGCACAGACGAGGGTCGCCTCGGTGGGCCCGTAGAGCACGGTAACGGCGGCGCCGGGGAAGGTTTCCACGAGCTCGGCGAGCAGGTCGGGCGCGACCGCCTCGCCGCCGACGAAGACCCGGCGCAGCCGGGGGGGCTCGCCGCCGCCGGCGCGCAGGAAGCCGGCGATCTGGCGCATCAGGCTGGGGACGGCGTGGAGCACGGTCACCCGCCGGATCGCCGCGGCGAGCGCGCCGAGATCGACCACCTCCCCGCGGCTCAGCAGCAGCGCCGCGCCCCCGTGGGTCAAGGGCACCAGCAGCTCGAACAGCGAGATGTCGAAGGCGAAGGAGGCGAGGTGCAGCATGCGATCGGCGGGGGTGAAGGCGAAGCGCTCGCCGCTCGCCGCCACGACCGCGGCGAGGCTGCCGTGCTCGACGCCCACCGCCTTCGGCCGCCCGCTGCTGCCCGAGGTGTAGATCAGGTAGGCGAGAGCGCCGCGGCCGACCTCGCGGCCGGACCCGGCGTCGCCGCGGGCGGCGATGGCCGCGCGTTCGGCGTCGAGGTGCAGGACCGCCGTTGCCGGCGGCAGCGGCGCGGGAAGCGCCGCGGCCAGGCGGCTGTCGGTCACGAGCAGCGGCGCCGCCGCGTCCGCCAGCATGAAGGCCAGCCTCTCGCGCGGGTAGGTGGGGTCGAGCGGCAGGTAGACGCCGCCTGCCTTCCAGATCGCCAAAGCCGCCACGACCAGCTCCGGGGAACGGTCCAGGCAGACCGCCACCGGCACCTCCGGGCCCACGCCGCGCGCGCGCAGGTGGGCCGCCAGGCGGGCGGCGCGGCCGTCCACCTCGCCGCGGGTCAGGGTCCGCCCCTCGAACAGCAGGGCGGGGGCGGCGGGTTCCTCACGCGCCCAGGCGGCGAGGAGCTGGTGCACGCAGGGGCCCTCGGCCGGGGCGGCTGCATCCGCGCCGCTCCACTCGCAGGCCAGTTGATGGCGCTCGGCCGCGGCGAGCAGCGGCACCTCGCCCAGGGTCCTCTCCGGCGCGGCGAGCAGCTCGGCGAGCAGCACGCCGAGGTGGGCGAGGAGCCGCTCGATCCGTGCGTCGGTGAAGCGCTCGCGGTACCAGGCGACGCTCAGCGCCAGCTCGCGGCCCGGCATCGCCACCGCGGTCAGCGGGAAGTTCGACTTCTCCGCCGTCCGCACGCCCGTCACCCGCAGGCTGCCGCCGCCCTGCTCCCGCAGGCCCTCCTCCAGCGGGTAGTTCTCGACCACCAGCAGGCTGTCGAACAGGCGCCGGCCCGCCGGGATCTCGCTCCACTTCTGGATGTCCGACAGCGCCGTGTACTCGTACTGGCGGAGCTCGGCCTGCCGGTCCTGGAGGGCGCGCAGCCAGGGGAGGACGGCGGCGCCAGGGGGCAGCGCGAGGCGCACCGGCAGGGTGTTGATGAACAGCCCGACCATCGATTCGATCTCCGGCAGCTCGGCCGGCCGGCCGGAGACGGTGGCGCCGAAGACCACGTCCTCCTCGCCGCTGTAGCGCGAGAGCAGCAGGGCCCAGACGCCCTGGATCACGCTGTTGAGGGTGAGCTCGTGCCGCCGCGCGGCGCCCTGGAGGAGCGCGGTGGCGGCGGCGGAGAGCCGGAGGACGCGCTCGCGCCAGACGTGCTCCTCGCCCGGCTCCGGCGCGGCGTCGCGGTCGGCCGCGAGCGGGGTGGGGCTCGCGAAGCCGGCCAGGACCCCGCGCCAGTAGGCTTCGGCGCGCCGGCGGTCCTGGCGCGCGAGCCAGGCGGCGTAGTCGCGGTACGGGGGGCTGGGCGGCAGCGCCAGCGCGCGGCCGGCCAGCGCCGCCTGGTAGAGCGCGAAGCCCTCGCGGAAGACCACCGGCAGGCTCCAGCCGTCGACCAGGACCTGGTGGAAGCTCCAGACGAGCTGGTGGGTCTCGTCGCCGGTGCGGGCGAGCAGCAGGCGCATCAGCGGCGCCCGGGTGAGGTCGAAGCCGCGCCGGCGGTCCTCGGCGAGGTGCTCGGCGAGACGCTCGCGCTGCTCCGCGGCGGACAGCCCCCGCCAGTCCGGCAGGTCCCAGGCGAGCCTGGCCGCCGCGTGGACGACCTGGAGCGGCGCCGTGAGGTCCTGCCAGCGGAACGAGGTGCGCAGCGCCGTGTGGCGGTCCACCACCTGCTGCCAGGCGCGCTGGAACGCAACCGGCTCCAGGGGGCCCTGGAGCTCGCAGATCAACTGCCCCAGGTAGACGCCTGCCTCAGGGGCGAACAGGGCGTGGAAGAGCATCCCCTGCTGCAGCGGCGAGAGGGGGTAGAGGTCCTCGACGTCGCGCCGCCCCGCAAGCAGCTTGTCGAGCTGCTCCTGGTCGAGCCCGGCAAGCGGGAAGTCCGCGGGCGTATAGCCGCCGGCCTCGGGCGAGCGGCAGTGATCGATCAGGCCGCGCAGCGCGGCGAGGAAGGTCTCGGCCAGGCGCTCGATGGTCGAGCGGTCGTGCAGGTTGGCGCTGTACCCCCACGCCACCCGCAGCCGCCGCCCCTGGACGTCGGCGTTGACCTCCAGCCGGTGGCTGCGCCGGGCGCGGCCGCTTTGCGTCGGACCGATGGGCTCTCGCGCCAGCGCCAGGGGGAGCGCCCCGTCCTTGCCCGCGTCGCGATCGAGCTGGCCGAAGTAGCCGAACAGCACCTCCGGCCGGCGCCGCGCCTGCAGGCGGGCGCCGAGCTCGTCGCCGCGCAGGAAGCGGAGGAGGCCGTAACCGAGGCCGCGCCCTGGCACGGCGCGAAGCTGCTCCTTGACCGCCTTGAGCGCTGGCCCGGGCGAGGAGAGCCCGCGCAGGTCGAGCAGCACCGGGTAGAGGGTCGCAAACCAGCCGACCGTGCGCGACAGGTCGACCCCGGGGAAGAGGTCCTCTTCGCGCCCGTGCCCTTCGAGGTCGACGAGCAGCCGGGCATCGGACGTCCAGGCCGCGACGCTCTGCGCCAGGGCGGTGAGCAGGACTTCCTGAACCTGCATGCGGTAGGCGCGGGGGGCCTCGGCGAGGAGCGCCCGCGTCTCCTCTTCGCCGAGCGCCACGGCGAGCGAGCGGGCGGACGCCTCGACGTCTCGCCCCGCGGGGTGGTCGAGCGGCAGCGGCGCGATCTCGGCCCAGCGCTCGTCGAGCCAGTGCTCCATCTCGGCCGCGACGTCCGCCGAACGGCTGCGCTCGACGAGCCGCTCGGACCAGTAGCGGAACGAGGTGGTCTTGGGCGTCAGGGCGGGCTCCTCGCCGCGCGCCAGCAGGTCGCAGGCCGCGGCCAGGTCCTCGGCCAGGATGCGCAACGACACGGCATCGACCACCAGGTGATGGCAGGCGAGCAGCAGGCGGCGCCCGGCCGGGCCGAGGTCGAAGAGGGCGGCGCGTGCGAGCGGCCCGCGCGCCAGGTCGAAAGACGCCTGCAGGGCGGCGCCCACCCGCGCCAGGGCCGGGCCCCGCGCTGGCCCGGGGATCGCCGCGAGATCCACCACGGCGAAGGGCATCCCCCCGGCGGGCTCGGCCCCCCACTGCCGCCACGGCGGTATCGGATCTCCCTCCGCAAGCCCTGGCGCCGCGCCGCGCGCGAAGCGCAGGCGCAGGGCGTCGTGGTGGACGAACAGGGCGTCGAGCGCCCGGGCCATCTGCGCCGGCGTCCAGCGGGCTTGGACGTCGAGCAGCACGGGCAGGTTGAAGTGATGCGGGTCCTCCGGCGCGGCGGCGAAGAACCAGTGCTGGATGGGCGTGAGCGGCACCGGCCCGGCCACCGCGCCCTGTTCGGCGGCCACCGCCGATCGAGCGCTCCCCGCCACGCGGGCGAGCGCCGCCACCGTCGGATGCTCGAAGATCTTCCGCGGGGTCACGCGCACCCCGGCGCGGAGGGCGCGCGACGTGACCTGGATGGAGAGGATCGAGTCGCCGCCCAGCGCGAAGAAGTTGTCGTCGATGCCGACCCGCTCGACGCCGAGCGCCGCCGCCCAGATGCCCGCCAGCAGCTCCTCCAGGGCGTTGCGCGGCGCGACGTATCCCCGCGGCTCGGCGGCGGCCGACTCCGCGGTCAACCGGGCGAGGGCGCGCCGGTCCACCTTGCCGTGGGGCGTCAGCGGCAGCTCCGGCAGGAAGACGAAGCTCGCGGGCACCATCGCCTCGGGCAGGCGACGACCGAGCCCGGCGCGCAGCGCCGCGGCGTCCGGGTCGCGGCCGCGCTCCGCCACCACGCAGGCCACCAGGCGGCTGCCGCCGCCGGGAGACGGCGCGGCGACGACCGCCGCCTGGCGCACGCCGGCGCCGAGGGCGAGGAGCGCCGCCTCGACCTCGCCCGGCTCGACGCGGAACCCCCGCACCTTGACCTGGTCGTCGAGGCGGCCGAGGAAGTCGAGCTCACCCTGCCAGCGCTGGCGCACCAGGTCGCCGGTGCGGTAGAGACGCCGGCCCGGCGCGGCGGCGAAGGGGTCGGGCAGGAAGCGCTCCGCCGTGAGATCGGGCCGCGCGTGATAACCCCGGGCGAGCAGGTCGCCGCCGACGTGCAGCTCGCCGGCGATCCCCGCCGGCGCCGGCCGCCCCGCGCGGTCGAGGACGTAGGTGCGGGTGTTGGCGACGGGCCGGCCGATGGGCAGATCGCAGGCGGCCGGCGCGTCGTCCCCTGCCGGCGGGCGATGCAGCGTCGAGGTAACCGTGGTCTCGGTCAAGCCGAAGACGTGGATCAGCGGCACTCCCAGGCGCTGCCACGCGGCCACCCGGTCGGCGGCGGGCTTTTCCGCGCCGACGATGAGCCAGCGCAGCGACGGCGGCGGGCGCCGGCCGCTCGCCGCCAGCTCGTCGACCCACTCCCGCCAGTAGGCGGCGGGCAGCTCGACGCCGGTGACCCCATGCGCCGCGAGCACCGCTTCCAATTCGCCTACCGAGAGCAGCAGGTCGCGCTCATGGAGCACCACCGCCGCGCCGGCGAGCCAGGCCGGGAACAGCTCTTCGACCACCACGTCGAAGCCGAGCGCGGCGAACTGCAGGACGCGATCGTCGGCGCGCAGGCGCAGCTTGCGCACCATCTCCAGCGCGTAGGCGACGACCTGGGTATGGGCGACGACGACGCCCTTCGGGCGCCCGGTCGAGCCCGAGGTATAGATGACGTAGGCGGCATTGTCCGGCAGGGCAGGAGCGGCCGCGGCGGAGGCGGCCGCGGGCGGGGCGGACAAGGCGGCGGCGGAAACGGCCGCGCCAGGCGGTGCGGCGGCCGCGGAGGAGGCAAGCCCGGCGGCGAGCGGCAGACGCGGCACGCCCGGGGCGGACGGTCCGCCGGCCAGCCCATCCTCGACCAGGAGCGCCGCCAGCGCGGCGTCGGCGGCGAGGAAGTCGAGGCGCTCGGCGGGATGGGTCGGGTCGAGGGGCACGTAGGCGGCGCCGGCCGCGAGGATGCCCAGGATGCCTTCCGCCAGCGCCGCCGAGCGGCCGGCGTAGAGCCCTACCCGGTCCTCCGCTCCGATCCCCAGGGCGCGCAGGCGGCTGGCCACCCGGCCGGCGCGAACCGCGAGGTCCCGGTAGCTCAGCGGACCCGCCGTGCAGAGGAGCGCCACGGCGTCCGGGGTGCGCGCCGCTTGCGCCGCGAAGAGCCCGTGAAGCGTCGCCCCTTCCGGCGCCGGGGCGGCGGTGTCCCCCCACTCCACCACGAGCTGATGCCGCTCGGCGGCGGCGAGCAAGGGGAGCGCCCCGAGCTCCGTCCCGCCGCCCGCCGCCGCCAGCCCGGCGAGCAGGTTCTCGAGGTGGGCGAGCATGCGTTCGACGGCCACCGGCTCGCAGCGGCGGCGGTCGTACTGCAGCTCGAGCGCGAGCTTTCGCCGCAGCTCGCCGATGAAGGTGAGCGGGAACTCGGTGCGCTCGGCGACGCGCAGCTCGCCGATGCGCAGGTTCCCCCCGGGGGCGAGCAGCGCCGCGTCGCGCCGGCTGTTGAGGAAGACGACCAGGCTCTCGAACAGCCGCGTCCCGGCCGGCAGCTCGCTCCACTTCTGCGCCTCGACCAGCGGCGTGTGCTCGTACTGGCGCAGCTCGAGCTGCCGGGCCTGCAGCCCGGCGAGCCAGGCGCCCAGGCGCACGCCGGCGGGCACGGCGACGCGCACCGGCAGGGTGTTGATGAACATGCCGATCATGCCTTCGACCCCGGGGAGCTCGGGGGGACGCCCGGAGACGACGAGCCCGAAGAGAACGTCGCCGGTGCCGGCGTAGCGGGCGAGCAGCAGCGACCACGCCGCCTGGACCAGGGTGCTCGGCGTCACCTGGTGGCGCCGGGCGGCCGCCTCGACGGCGGCGGTGAGCGCCGGCGAGAGCGGGCGCGGCAGGCGGGCATAGGGGTCCTCCGGCGCCGCACCGCCGGCGGGGCGGTCGATGCCGAACGGGGTCGGCGCGGTGAAGCCCGCGAGGGTGCGGCGCCAGAACTCTTCGGCCGCGGCGAGGTCCTGGCGCGCCAGCCAGGCGAGATAGTCGCGGTAGGGCCGCGGCCGCGGCAGATCGGCCTCGCGGCCCTCCCGCCCGGCCTCGTAGAAGGCCAGGACCTCTTGAAAGACCAGCGGCCGGCACCAGGCGTCGAGCAGCATGTGGTGGTGGCTCCAGACCACCTGCCAGGCGTCGTCGCGCAGGCGGATCAGCGCCAGGCGGAGAAGCGGGGCGCGCGCCAGCTCGAAGCCGCGCCGGCGGTCGGCGCGCAGCTCGGCAGCGAGGCGCCGGCGCCGCTCGGGCTCGGACAGGCCACGCCAGTCCTCCTCCCGCCAGGGCAGCTCGGCGCGCGTGAAGACCACCTGGAAGGCGCGGTCGAGCCCCTGCCAGACCACCGCGGTGCGCAGCACGGGGTGGCGGTCCACCACCCGCTGCCAGGCACGGCGGAAGGCCGCGGCGTCGAGGTCGCCGTAGAGCACCGGGCTGAGCTGCTCGAAGTACTCCTCCGAGGATGGCGCGTAGAGGGTGTGGAAGAGCATCCCCTGCTGCATCGGGGTCAGGGGGTAGATGTCCTCCACCACCCGGTGGCGCGGAATTGGCGGCAGGGCGGTGGGAAGCCCGGCGAGGAGCTGATCGAGCTCTTCCTGGCCGAGCCGGGCGAGGGGGAAGTCGGACGGGGTGTGCACCCCCGTCCCGGGGGCCAGGCAGTGGGCGATCAGCGCCCGCAGCTCGGCGGCGCAGGCGGCTGCGAGCTGCTCGACGGTGGCGCGGCGGTGGCGGTTCGCGCTATAGGTCCAGTCGATGCGCAGTCGGCCGGCGAGGACGCGGGCGCCGACCGCCAGGAGGTGCTCGCGGCGCGCGCGCGGGCTCTGCGCCGGCCCCGCCGGCTCGCGCGCCGGGACGAAGGCCGCGTCCGCCGCCAGCGCCTGGTCGAGCTGGCCGAGGTAGTTGAAGCTCACCTCGGCGGCGGGGAGCCGGCGCAGCTCGGCCGCCTCCTCGCCGCCGGCGGCGTAGCGCAGCAGGCCGTAACCGATGCCGTGGCCGGGGATGGCGCGGAGCTGCTCCTTGATGGCGCTGAGGGCCTCGCCCGGCCCCCCTTGCCCGGGAGCGAGGAGGACCGGGTAGGAGGCGGTGAACCAGCCGACGGTGCGCGACAGGTCGACGTCGGGGAAGAGCTCTTCGCGCCCGTGCCCCTCGACCTCGACCAGCGCGGCCGGCTGGCCGGTCCACCCGGTCAAGGCGCGGGCCAGGGCGGTGAGCAGCGCATCGCCGATCTCGGTCCGGTAGGTCTCGGGGACGGCGCGCAGCAGGGCCGCCGTCTCCTCCGGCGCAAGCTCGACCGCGACGGTGCGGGCCGAGGCCACGGTGTCGTCGCCGGCCGTGCCATCGACGGGCAGGGGCGCGACCTGCCGCCGCGCCGCGGACAGCCAGCAGGCCAGCTCGCCGGTGCGGCCGCGGGCGTGCTCGGTTAGCCGCTGCGCCCAGCTCTTGAACGAGGTCGTCTTGGCGGGCAGGCGGACCTCCTCGCCGCGCGCGAGCTGCCGGACCGCGGTGGCCAGGTCGTCGAGCAGGATGCGCCAGGAGACGCCGTCCACCAGCAGGTGATGCAGCGCGAGCAGCAGGCGGCCGGGGTCGCCGTCGCCCAGCACGAAAAAGACTGCCCGCGCGAGCGGCGCGGCGGTCAGCTCGAGGCTGCCCTGGGCCGCCGCGAGGGCGCCGGCCAGGGCCCGGTGCCGGCGCTCCGTGGCGAGCGCCGAGAGGTCGACGCACGATAGGGGGGCGACCGCCTCCGGCCCGGCGTTGACCTGCCGCCAGCCCGTTGCGGCAGCGTGCGCGAAGCGCAGGCGCAGGGCATCGTGATGGAAGAACAGGCGGCGCACCGCCCGCGCGAGGAGCCCGGCCATCCGCTCGGCCGGCACGGCCAGGCGCGGCTCGAGCAGGAGGGAGAAGTTGGCGTGGTGCGGATCGGCCGCGGCCAGCTCGAAAAACCGGCTCTGGATCGGGGTCAAGAGCACCGGTCCCTCGACCAACCCCTGCTCCGCCCGCACCGCCGGCGCCGAGCCCGCGGCCGCCGCCAGCGCGGCGATCGAGCGCAGCTCGAAGACCTGCCGGGGGGTGATGCGGATCCCCGCCTGGTTGGCGCGAGCGACGAGCTGGATGCTCAGGATCGAGTCGCCGCCGAGCGCGAAGAAATCGTCGTGAATCCCGACCCGCTCGACCCTCAGCACCTCGCGCCAGATCGCCACCAGGGTCTCCTCGACGGCGGTGCGCGGGGCCGCCGCGACACCCGCCGCGCCGCCGCCGGCCTGCGGCTCCTCGTCCGGCTCGAACAGGGCGCGGCGGTCGAGCTTGCCGTTGGGCAGGCGGGGCAGGGCGGCGACGGGCACCAGGACGGCCGGCACCATGTGGTCCGGAAGGCGCTCGCCGAGCCAGGCGCGCAGCTCGGCGGCGGCGGGTCCGGGCTCCTCCACCGGGGTGAACCAGCCGACCAGGCGGCGCTCCCCGGCCGGGTGGCGGGCGCCGCTCCGCGCCTGGACGGCTGCCTCGCGCACCCCGGGGTGGCCGAGCAGGGCCGCCTCGATCTCTCCCGGCTCGATGCGGAAGCCGCGGATCTTGACCTGCTGGTCGGTGCGGCCGAGAAACTCGAGGGTGCCGTCCGGCAGCCAGCGGGCGAGATCGCCGGTCCGGTAGGCGCGCCCGCCGCCGCCGGCGGCGGCGAAGCGCTCGGCGGTCAGCTCCGGACGCCCGCGGTAGCCACGCGCGACGCCAGGGCCGGTGATCCAGATCTCGCCCGGCACGCCGACCGGCAGCTCGCCGCCGTCGCGGCCGAGCAGGCGGAGGGCGGCGTTGGCCAGGGGGCGGCCGATCAGGCTGCGCTCCGCTCCGCCGTCCGCCGGCAGCGGGTGGGCGGCGCAGACGATGCTCGCCTCGGTGGGCCCGTAGAGCACGGTGATCCGTGCCGCGGGGAAGGCGCGGCGCATGCGAGCCAGAAGCTCGGCCGGTACCGTGTCGCCGCCGACGAAGAGCGCGCGCGGGCCGGCGGGCCCGTCGCCACGGGTGCCGCGGGCTTCCGCCAGCTCGACGATCTGCCGCATCAGGCTGGGAACGGCGTGGAGTACGGTCACCCGCTCGAGCAGGGCGGCGAGCACGGCCGGATCGAGGATCTCCTGGCGGTCGAGCAGCAGCACGGTGCCGCCGGCCAGCAGCGGGCCGAAGCACTCGAAGAGCGAGATGTCGAAGGAGAAGGCGGCGAGCGCCGGCATCGCTTCGCCCGGGCCGAAGCCGAAGCGGTCGAGATTGCAGAGCAGGGTGTTGGCGAGGCTCCCGTGCTCGACCTCGACCGCCTTCGGCCGGCCCGTCGACCCCGAGGTGAAGATGAGGTAGGCGAGATCGGACGGCGCCGGGCCGCCCGCCGGGGCGGCGGCGCTCTGTGCGGCGATGGCGCCGGCGTCGGCGTCGAGGAGCACCCGCCGCGGCCCGCCGGTCGCGGCGGGGTGCGGCAGGCGCACGGCCTCGGCCAGCCGGGTGACCAGGACCGCCACGCCCGCCTCCTCCAGCATGCAGCGCAGGCGCTCCGCCGGGTAGGCAGGGTCGAGCGGGACATAGGCGCCGCCGGCCTTCCACACCGCCAGGGCGGCGGCGATGGCCTCCGGCGAGCGCTCGAGGCAGACGCCAACCGCGACCTCCGGCCCGACCCCGAGGCGGCGCAGGCAGCAGGCGAGGCGGTTAGCGCGGCGGTCGAGCTCGGCGTAGGTCAAGCTCGCGTCGCGCGCCCGCACCGCCACCGCCTGCGGGCGCAGCGCGACCTGCTCGTCCCAGCGCTCGGGAAGAGGCCGCGCGGCGGGTGCTGCCGCGCTGTCGCTCCACTCGACGAGGAGCTGGTGGCGCTCGGCCGCGCCGAGCAGCGGGAGCGCGGCAAGAGGCGCCGCCGCGTTGGCGGCCATCCCCGCCAGCAGGGCCGCGAGCTGGCGCGCCAGGCGGACGGCGCTGGCGTCGTCGTAGACCTGCCGGTAGCAGGAGACGACGAGGGCGAAGCGATCGCCCGGGCGGGCCGCCAGGCTGAGCGGAAAGGCGGCCTTCTCGGAGGTGCGCAGGGCGCGCACCTCGAGGCCGCCGCGCGGCGCGCGCAGCGACTCGGCCACCGGGTAGTTCTCGAACACCAGAATGGTGTCGAACAGCGGCTGCCCGGAAGCGGTCCCGCTCCAGCGCTGGATGTCGGCGAGCGGCGTGTGCTCGTACTCGCGCAGCTCCACCGCCCGGTCCTGGAGGCCGCGCAGCCAGGGCACGAGCGGCGCCGCGGGCGGCACCGGCACGCGCGCCGGCAGGGTGTTGATGAACAGGCCCACCATGGCGTCGGCGCCCGCGAGCTCCGGCGGACGGCCTGCCACCACCACCCCGAAGGTCACCGCGTGCTCGCTGCTCGCGCGCGCGAGCAGCAGCGCCCAGGCGCCCTGGACGAGGGTGTTCTGCGTCAACTGGTGGCCGCGGGCGAAGGCGCGCAGCGCGCTGGTCGCCCCGGCGTCGAGCAGCAGCGACTGCTGGGCGTAGCCGCCCTCGACGCGCCCGCTCCACTGCCGATCGGGGGCGGGCAGCGGCGTCGGCGCCGCGGGATCGCCGAGGATGCGCCGCCAGAACGCCTCCGCCCGCCGCCGGTCCTGGGCCGCGAGCCAGGCGATGTAGTCCCGGTACTCGCGGACCGGGGCCGCGTGCGGCTCCTCGCCGCGGCGCAGCGCGGCGTAGGCGTCGAGCCCTTCCTGGAAGAGCAGGGGAAGGCTCCAGCCGTCGATCAGGATCTGCAGGAAGGTCAGGACGAGCTGGTGGACGCGGTCACGCCGGCGCGCCAGGACCAGGCGGAGCAGGGGGAGGGTGGAGAGGACGAACCCGCGCTCGCGTTCGGCTTCTACCGCCAGGGCCAACCGTTCGCGCTGCTCCGCCTCCGCCAGGCCCCGCCAGTCCTCGACCGTGAGCGGCAGGGGCATCGCCTGCTCCACCACCTGCAGCGGCTCGTCCTGTTCCTCCCAGTGGAACGAGGTACGCAGCGCCTGGTGGCGGTCGACGACCCGCTGCCAGGCGGTCCGGAAGGCCGCAACGTCGAGGTCGCCGTGCAGCTCGCAGACGAGCTGGCCGAGGTAGAGGCCGGCCCGGGGCTGGTAGAGGAGGTCGAAGAGCATGCCCTTCTGCAGCGGCGACAGCGGGTAGACGTCGGCGAGCGGGCGGCGGCCCGCCGCCAGGCGCGCGAGCTGCGCCGGCCGAAGCCCGGCGCGGGCGGCGAGCGGGAAGTCGGTGGGGGTGTAGCCGGCCGCCTCGCCGGCGCGGCAGGCGGCGATCAGCGCCCGCAGGGCCGCGATCATCCCGCCGGCGAGCGCCGCGACGGTCGTACGCCGGTGGAGGCCCGCGCCGTACGTCCAGGTCAGGCGCAGGCGGCCGCCGGCGACGTCGGCGTTGAGCTCGAGCAGGTGGGTGCGCCGGGCGCGCCCGCTCTGCGCCGGGCCGACCGGGTCCCGCGCCAGGGTGAACGGCAGGTCCGCGGGCAGCCCCTGGCCGATCTGGCCGAGGTAATTGAAGAGAACCGGGGAGGCGGGCAGCGCGGCGAGGCGGTGCCGGCTGGCGGCGGCGCCGAGATAGCGCAGCAGGCCATGGCCGAGGCCGCCTCCGGGGACCGACCGGAGCTGCTCCTTGACCGCCTGCAGGGCGGCGACGGCGCCGTCGCCGCCGCGCAGATCGACGAGCACCGGGTAGAGGGCGGTGAACCAGCCGACCGTGCGGGAGACGTCGAGGTCCGCAAAGGGGCTCTGCCGCCCGTGCCCTTCGACGTCGACCAGCAGGAGCCGTTCGCCGCTCCAGCCCGCGAGGGCGAGGCCCAGTGCGGCGAGCAACGCTTCCTGGACCGTGACGCGGGCGGCCTTGGGGACCTCCTGGAGAAGCGCCTGGGTGTCGGCGGCCGAAAGCGACTCCTGGAGGTTGCGCGAGCTGCCCCGCGAGCCGTCGCCGCCCGGGAAGTCGACCGGCAGAGGCGCCACCTGCGAGCGCGCTTCGGCCGTCCACCAGGCCAGCTCGGCCTCCACCTCCGGCGAGCGCGCATATTCGCTCAGCCGCTCGGCCCAGCGCTGCAACGAGGCGGTCCTGGGCGGCAGGTCGATCTCGCCGCCGTCGCGCCGCCGTTCGAGACCGTGGGCGAGGTCCTCGACCAGGATCCGCCAGGAGACCGCGTCGAGGGCCAGGTGGTGCCCCACCAGGAGCAGGCGCTGCGGCCGCTCCTCCCCGCTGGTGAAGAGGGCGGCGCGCAGGAGCGGCCCGCGGGCGAGGTCGAGGCTCGCCTGGAGCGCCGCGCCGGCCCGCGCCAGCGCGCCGGGCCGCGCCGCCTCCGGCAGCGCCGAGAGGTCGAGGGCGGAGAGCGGCGCCGCCGCGCCGTCGGGGGCGGCGGCGTGCTGGCGCCAGCCGCTCTCGTCGCGCTGGAAGCGCAGGCGCAGGGCCTCGTGGCGGGCGACGAGTCGCACCAGGATGCGCGCCAAGGCCGGCGCCGCCAGCGCGGCGCGGGGTTCGAGCAGCAGCGGCAGGTTGAAGTGGTGGGGGTCGGCGAAGTCCTGCGCGAAAAACCACCCCTGGATGGGCGTGAGCTCGACCGGCCCGCTGACCGGACCCGCCTCGTCGCTCCCCGCGGCGGCGGCCGCGGCCGCCGCCAGGCCGGCCACCGCGGCGAGCCGGGCGACCGTGGGGTGCTCGAAGAGCTGGCGCGGGGTGATGGCGATCCCCGCCCGCTGCGCCCGCGAGGTCACCTGTAGGCTCAGGATGGAGTCGCCGCCCAGGGCGAAGTAGTCGTCGTCGATCCCCACGCGCTCGACCCCCAGAACCTCTGCCCAGATTCCCGCCAGGGCCTGCTCCACCGCGCTGCGCGGCGCGGCGTACTGGCCTTCGCGCGGGCCGGCGCCGTCGAGCGCGGGCAGGGCGCGGCGGTCGACTTTGCCGTTGGGGGTGAGCGGCAGGGCGTCGAGGAAGACGAAGGCCGCGGGCACCATGGGCTCGGGCAGCCGCCGTGCGAGGTGGGCGCGCAGCTCGCCCGCCGCGGGCGGCGCCGCGCCGGCCGCGACCACGTAGGCCACCAGCCGCCGGCTGCCGCCCGGGGCCGCCGGGGCATCGACCACCGCGTCGCGGACCGCGGGATGCCGGCGCAGCGCCGCCTCGATCTCCCCCGGCTCGACGCGGAAGCCGCGGATCTTCAACTGGTGGTCGATGCGCCCGAGGAACTCCAGGTTGCCGTCCGGCCGGTAGCGCGCCAGGTCCCCGGTGCGGTAGAGGCGCGCTCCCGCGGCCGCGGAGAAGGGGTCGGGAACGAAGCGCTCGGCGGTCAGGCGCGGCCGGTGGAGGTAGCCGCGGCCCACCCCGGCGCCGCCGATGTAGAGCTCGCCCGCCACCCCGAGCGGCACCGGCCGCAGGTCGCGGCCGAGCAGATAGAGCGCGGTGTTGGCGATCGGCCGCCCGATGGGCAGGTCGAGCGCCGCGCCCGCGGCGCCGCGCGGCAGGGCGTACAGGGTCGAGGTGACGGCGGTCTCGGTCAGCCCGAAGACGTGGATCAGCGGTACGCCGAAGCCCTGCCAGGTTTCCACCCGCGCCGCGCTCGGCTTCTCCGCGCCGACGATCACGAAGCGGACGGAGGGCGGCATCCCGCCGTCCTGCGCCAGCTCGCGCACCCATTCCTGCCAGTAGGCGGCGGGCAGCTCGAGCCCGGTGACTCCGTGCGCGGCGATCACCCGCCGCAGCTCCGCGACCGAGAGCAGCAGGTCCTGGCCCGGCAGGACGACCGCCCCTCCCGCCAGCCAGGCCGGGAACAGCTCCTCGACCAGCACGTCGAAGGCCGGGGAGGCGAACTGCAGGATGCGGTCGCCGGGCCCCAGGCCGAGCCGGCGGACCATCTCCAGCGAGTAGTTGACCAGCGCGCGGTGCTCGACCAGGGCGCTCTTCGGCCGCCCCGTGGAACCCGAGGTGTAGATGGCGTATGCGACGTTGCTCGCGGCCGCGACCGGCGCCGGGGCGGCGGCGCTCTCGCCCGCGAGCGCCGGCCCGGCCGCATCGAGGCAGAGGGTGCGCGCGCCCGCGGCCGCGCCGAGCCGGGAGAGCAGCCGCTCCTCGGTGAGCAGGACCGGCGCCCGCGCGTCCTCGACCATGAAGGCCAGGCGCTCGCTGGGGTAGGCGGGGTCGAGGGGCAGCCAGGCGCCGCCCGCCTTGAGGATGCCGAGCAGGCCGACGGCCAGGCCGGCCGACCGCTCGACGCACAGGCCGACCACGGTTTCCGCCCCCACCCCCAGGGCGCGCAGGCGGTGGGCCAGCTTGTTGCTGCGCCGGTCGAGCTCGCCGAAGCTCAGCTCCTCGTCCGGCGCGAGCAGGGCCGGGGCCTCGGGCGCGGCAGCCGCGCGCTCGGCGAACAGCTCGTGCAGGCAGCGGTCGGCGGGGAAGGGCGCCGCCGTCCGGTTCCAGTCGACCAGGATCTGCTGGCGCTCGGCGGCGGCCAGGGGATCGAGGTCGCCGATCCGCCGCTCCGGGTCCGCGGCGAGACCGGCGAGCAGCTCGCCGAGATTGTGCAGCAGGCGGCCGGCGATGGCGCCGTCGAGCCGGGCGCGGTCGGAGCCCAGGACGAGGGTGAGCTCGCGGCCGAGCGTCACCGCGAGGTCGATGGGGTAATCGGTCGCCTCGGCGCCCGTGGCGTGGACGATCGCGAGGCCGGTTGGATGGCGGGCGAGCGCCTCGCCGTCCATCGGGTAGTTCTCGAAGGAGAAGATGCTCGCGAACAGCGGCGCGCCCGACACCTCGCTCCAGCGCTGGATGTCGGCGAGCGGGGTCGATTCGTACTGCCGCAGCTCGAGGTGCCGCTCCTGGAGGCGCGCCAGCCAGGGCAGCAGCGGCTCGCCGTCCGGCACCTCGATGCGCCGCGGCAGGGTGTTGACGAACAGGCCGACCATCGTCTCGACCCCCGGCAGCTCGGCCGGGCGGCCGGAGACGGTGACCCCGAAGAGCACTTCGCCCGGCCCGCCGGCATAGCGCGCGAGGAGGATCGCCCAGGCTCCCTCGACCAGGGTGTTGAGGGTGAGCCGGCGGCGCCGGCCCAGGGCGCGGAGGGCCGCCTGCACGCCGGCCGGGACGGCGGCGCTCTCCAGCCGCCGCCTCTCCGGCGCGCCGGGGAGGCCGCCCGGCTCGCACGCCAGCGGCAGCTCGGTCGGGGCGGTGAAGCCGGCCAGGACGCGGCGCCAGAACGACTCGGCCGCGGCGCGGTCCTGCCGCTCCATCCAGGCGATGTAATCGCGATAGGGGCGGGGGCGGGGCAGCCGGAGGTCGCGGCCCGCGGCGAAGGCGGCGTAGAAGCGGAGCGCTTCGTCGAAGAGCAGCGACATGCACCAGCCGTCGAGGACCAGGTGATGAGAGCTCCACACCCAGTGATGGCGCCGCTCGCCGGTGCGCAGCAGCGCCAGGCGCATCAGCGGCGGCTGCCCCAGGGCGAAATCCCTCCGCCTGTCCGCCGCCAGGTGGGCCGTCACGCGCTCGCTTCGCTGCTCCTCCGGCAGGTCCCGCAGGTCCTCTTCCGCGACCTGGATCTCCACCCGTTCCGCCACCGCCTGCAGCGGCTGCGCGAGGTCCTGCCAGTGGAAACCAGTGCGCAGCACCGGGTGGCGGTCCACCACCTCCTGCCAGGCTCGTCTGAAGGCCGCCACGTCGAGATCTCCCTCGATCTCGCAGATCCTCTGCACCACGTAGGTCCCCACGTGCGGCGCGTACAGAGTGTGGAACAGCATGCCCTGCTGGAGGGGCGACAGCGGGTAGACGTCTTCGATCCCGCGCCGGTTGCCCAGCCAGGCGTCGAGCGCCGCCTGGTCCAGCCCCGCCAGGGGAAAATCCGCCGGCGTGTAGCCGCCGGCCGACGGCGTCCGGCAGTGCGCCACCAGCTCGCGCAGCGCCGCGAGATACCTCTCCGCCAGCGCCTCGATCGTCGCCCGCGAATACTGCTCGCCGCTGTAGAACCAGGCCGCGCGCAACTGCCCACCCGCGACGCTCGCGGTCAGGTCCAGCAGGTGCGGCCGCGGGGCTTGCGCATTCGTCGCCCGGCCCGCCGCTTCCGCCGCCGGCCGCAGCCCGGCGCCCGCCGCAACCGCCTGGTCGAGCTGGCCCAGGTAGTTGAAGCCCACCTCCGCCCCCGCGGCGCCGGCTCCCGCCGCCTCCTCCAGCCCCGTGCCCAGCCAGCGCAGCAAGCCGTAGCCGATGCCCCGCCGTGGCACCTGCCGCAGGCTCTCCTTGACCCGCTTGAGCACGCCCCCCGGTCCCGCCGCCTCTCGCAGGTCCAAGACCACCGGGTAGAGGGAGGTGAACCAGCCCACCGTCCGCGACAGGTCCACGCCGTCGAACAGCTCCTCGCGCCCGTGGCCCTCGACCTCCACCCGCACCACCGGCTCGCCCGTCCACTCCGCCAGCACCTGCGCCAGGGCCGCCAGCAGGGCGTCGTTGATCTCGCTGCGGTAGACCGCCGGCACCTCCTGCAACAGCGCCCGCGTCTCGGCCGCGGGCAGCGCCACGCTCACCGTACGTGTCGCCCAGGCCAGGTTGGAGCCCGCCCTGTGCTCGACCGGCAGCCGTCCCGCCGGCGCCGCCAGCACTGCGCGCCAGTAGTCCAGCTCGCCCGCCGCCCCGCCGCGCGCGACATGCTCGGCCAGCAGCTCGGCCCAGCGCTTGAACGACGTCGTCTTGGCCGGCAGGCGCACCGGCTCGCCGCGCCGCAACTGGCCGCACGCCGTCTCGAGGTCCTCGAGCAGCACCCGCCACGACACCCCGTCGATCACCAGGTGGTGAACGGCCAGGAGCAACCTTGCCGCCGCGCTCTTGTCTTCGCCGGCCCGCGCATCGCCCAGGTCGAACCAGGCGGCGCGCAGCAGCGGACCGCGCGCCAGGTCCAGGCTCGCCTGTACCCGCGTCGCCGCGCCGCCGAGCGCGGCTCCCCGCAGCGCCTCGGGCAACCCGGACAGGTCCACCTTCACCAGCGGCACGGGCCCATCCACTCCCGCCTGCTCCTGGTGCCAGCCGCCACCAGCGGCGACGAAGCGCAGCCGCAGCGCATCGTGGTGCGCGAGCAGGTGCGCCAGCCCCGTCGCCAGGAGCGCGGGGCTCGTCCCGCCTGCCTCGAGCTGCAGGGACAGGTTGGAGTGATGCGGTTGCGGAATGTCCTGGGCGAAGAACCAACGCTGGATGGGAGTCAGCGGCGCCGGGCCAACCACCACGCCTTGCTCGGCCTCGGCCGGTGCGCCCGAGCCCACGACGGCCGCCAGCGCCCCGACCGTCGGATGCTCGAAGATCTGCTGCGGGCTCACGGTCAGCCCCGAGCGGCCCGCCCGCGACGCGATCTGGATGCTCAGGATCGAATCCCCGCCCAGGGCGAAGAAGTTGTCCTCCACCCCCACCCGCTCCACCTTGAGCACCTCCGCCCAGATCGCCGCGAGCTGCTGTTCGACCGCGCTGCGCGGCGCCAGGTAGGCCCGCTCGAGGTCCGGCCGGCCCGTCTCCGGCGCCGGCAGCGCACGCCGGTCCACCTTGCCCACCGCGGTCAACGGCAGCGCCGGCAGGAAGACGAACGCCGCCGGCACCATGTAGTCCGGCAGCTTCTGGCCCAGGTGCCGGCGCAGCTCCTCGACCACCGGCGCCACTCCCTCCTCCGCCACCACGTAGGCCACCAGCCGCCGCTCGCCGGGGCCGTCCTCGCGCACCACCACGGCCGTCTCCCGCACCGCCGGATGCGCGGCCAGGACCGCTTCGATCTCACCCAGCTCCACCCGGTAGCCGCGCACCTTGACCTGGTCGTCGTTGCGCCCCACGAACTCCAGGCTTCCGTCCGGGCGCCAGCGCGCCAGGTCGCCGGTGCGGAACATCCGCTCCCCCGACGCCGCCACGAACCTCTCCCGCGTCAGCTCGTCGCGCCCCAGGTAGCCTCGCGCCACGCCCGAACCGGTGATGCACAGCTCGCCCACCACCCCCACCGGCACCGGTTCCCCCCGCCCGTCGAGCAGGCGCACCCCGACGTTGGCCAGCGGCCGGCCGATCGAGCCGCGCGCCGCGGCGCCCGCCGCCAGGCGGTGCCACGAGGCCAGCACCGTGCCCTCGGTCGGCCCGTACAGAACGTGGATCTCGGCGCGCGGAAAGGCCCCGCGCAGCTCGGCCAGCAGCTCGCCCGGCACCCGGTCGCCGCCGGTAAAGATGTGCGCGAGCTCCGGGTAACGGCCGCCCGCCGCGACGCTCTGCCGCAAGGAGTCGAGGAGCTGGCGCAGCAGGCTCGGCACACCATGCACCCCCGCCACCTCCTCCAGGCGCTCCTGCAGGAAGGACAGGTCCAACATCTGCCGGCGTTCCACCAGCACCACCCGCCCGCCCCCGAGCAACGGCAGCAGCAGCTCGAACAGCGAGATGTCGAACGAGAACGCGGCGAGCTGCAGCATCCCGTCGCCCGCCCGCCAGGCGCAGCGCTCGCGGCTGGCGCGCATCAGGTTGGACAGGCCGCCATGCTCGACCAGCACGGCCTTGGGCCGCCCGGTCGTGCCCGAGGTATAGATCAGGTAGGCAAGGTCCTCCGCCCGCACCTCCGCCGCCGTGCCCGCCAGGTCGGCCGCCGCCTCGACCTCCCGCGCCGCACCCGCCGGCCCCCCTCCCGGCAGCAGCACCGTGCGCCCTGCGTGGCGCAGCGCGCCGGCCAGCTCCGGCCGGCTCACCAGCACCGTCGCCGCGCTGTCGGCCAGCTCGAACTCCAGCCGCTCGCGCGGCAGCGACGGCTCGAGCGGCAGGTAGGCCCCTCCCGCCTTCCAGACGGCGAAGATGCCCACCACCATATCCACGGGCCGCTCCAGGTACAACCCGACCACCACCTCCCGGCCCACGCCCGCGGCGCGCAGCCGCCCGGCAAGCCGGGCCGCGCGGCGGTCGAGCTCGCCGTAGCTGACCACCTCCTGCGCGGCGACCAGCGCCACGGCGTCGGCGTGGCGCGCCGCCTGTTCGCCGAACAGCTCGGGCACCAGCCCCGGCGGCCAGTCTCGCCGCGTGTCGCTCCACTCGGCCAGGAGCTGGTGCCGCTCGCTCGCCGACAGCCCCGACAGCTCGCCCAGCCGTACTCCCGGAGCCGCCGCGGCCATGCCGGCGAGCAGCCGCACGTAGTGACCGAGCGCCCGCGCCGCCGCCGGCGCATCACACCGCGACCGGTCGTAGGTCAGCTCGAGCCGCGGCGCGAGCCGGGGCGCCGCGCCGGGCAGGACGGCGAGCGAGAACGGATAGTTGTGCGTCTCCACCACCTGCCGCGGACGCACCTGGAGGTGCTGCCCCTCGGCGCGCACCGCTGGATCGAACGGGTAGTTTTCGAAGACGAACAGAGCGTCGAACAGCGCCGTCCCGGCGGGCAGATCGCTCCAGCGCTGGATGTCGGAGAGCGGCGTGTGCTCGTGCTGCCGCAGCTCGACCAGCCGCTCCTGTAACCCGCGCAGCCAGGGCAGCAGCTCCTCGTCCGCCCCGGCCCGGGCTCGCACCGGCAGCGTGTTGATGAACAGGCCGATCATCTCCTCGACGCCCGCCAGCTCCGCCGGACGCCCAGAGACCACCGTCCCGAACACCACGTCCTCCTGTCCGCTGCAACGCCCTAGCCACAGGGCAAACGCCCCCTGCATCAGCGTGTTGAGCGTCAACCCGTGCCGCCGCACCAGGCCCTGCAGCTCCGCCGCCACCGCCGCGGAAAGCAGCACGCTGCACTGCCCCGGACCCTTCTCCCCGCCCGCCGCCGCCGCCAACCCCGAAGCCAGCCGCGACGGCGTGCTGAAGCCTGCCAGCGCACCCCGCCAGTACTCCTCGGCCCCGCCTGCTTCCTGCTTTTCCAACCATGCGATGTAGTCCCGGTACGGCCGCGGCCGCGCCAGCACCAGCGCCCGGCCCTCCCGCCGCGCAGCGTAAAACCCCAACACCTCGCGGAACAGCAACGACAGGCACCACCCGTCGAGCAGGATGTGATGGCTGGTCCAGACGAACAGGTACCCCCCGCCCGGCATGCGCACCAGCGCCAGGCGCAGCAGCGGCGCCTGTTTCATGGCAAATCCCCGCGCCCGGTCGCGCCGCAGCAGCCGCTGCAAGCGCCGCTCGCACTCGCCCTCCGGCAGCTTGCTCCAGTCCTGCCTCTCCACCGGGATCTCGGCCCGCTGGTGCACCGCCTGCAACGGCCGCGCAAGCTTCTGCCAGTGAAAGCTCGTGCGCAGCACCGGGTGGCGGTCCACCACCTCCTGCCAGGCGGCGCGAAACGCCGTCTCATCCAGCTCGCTGCCCACCTCGCAGACGATCTGGTTGACGTACAGACCCTCTTCCGGAGCGTAGATGCTGTGGAACAGCATGCCGTGCTGGGCCGGCGACAGCGGGTAGACGTCTTCGATTCCCCGCCGGTTGCCCAGCCAGGCGTCGAGCGCCGCCTGGTCGAGCCCGGCCAGCGGAAAGTCCGACGGCGTGTAGCCGCCGGCCGCCGCCGTCCGGCAGTGCGCCACCAGCTCGCGCAGCGCCGCCAGGCACCTCTCGGCCAGCGCCTCGATCGTCGCTGGCGGGCACTGCTCGCCGCCGTAAAACCAGGTGAACAGGAGCTCCCCGCCGGAAACGCTCGCCGTCACGTCCAGCAGGTGGGGCCGCTCGGCCTCCCCGCTGACAGCCGGGCCTGCCGCCTCCCCGGCTGGCTGCAGCCCGGCGCCCGCCACCATCTCCTGATCGAGCTGGCCCAGGTAGTTGAAGCCCACCTCTGCCGCCGCGGCGCCGGCTCCCGCCGCCTCCTCCAGCCCGGTGCCCAGCCAGCGCAGCAGCCCGTAGCCGATGCCCCGCCGCGGCACCTGCCGCAGGCTCTCCTTGACCCGCTTGAGCACGCCCCCCGGACCCGCCGCCTCCCGTAGGTCCAAGACCACCGGGTAGATCGAGGTAAACCACCCCACCGTCCGCGACAGGTCCACGCCGGCAAACAGCTCCTCGCGCCCGTGTCCCTCGACCTCCACGCGCACGACCGGTTCGCCCGTCCACTCCACCAGCGCCTGCGCCAGGGCCGCCAGCAGCGCGTCGTTGATCTCGCTACGGTAGACCGCGGGCACCTCCTGCAACAACGCCCGCGTCTCGGCCACGGGCAGCGCCATGCTCACCGTGCGCGTCGCCGCCATCCGCAGGGGCCGCCGCGAGCCCGCTCCGGGCTCGACCGGCAGACGCCCTGCCGGCGCCGCCAGCACCCCGCGCCAGTAGTCCAGCTCGTCCGCCGCCCCGCCCTGCGCGGCGTGCTCGGCCAGCAGCTCGGCCCAGCGCTGGAACGAGGTGGTCTTGGCCGGCAGCTCCACCCGCCGGCCGGCCGCGAGCTGCCGCCGGGCGCTCTCCAGATCCTCGAGCAGGATGCGCCAGGACACGCCGTCGATCACCAGGTGATGGCAGAGCAGCAGCACCCGGGACGGCTCTCCCGCGCCGTAGAGGAACTGGGCGACGCGCAGCAGAGGGGGGCGCGCGAAATCGAGGCTCGCCTGGAGGTCCGCGGCGGCCGCGGTGAGGGCGGTGCCGCGCGACGCGCCGGGCAGGGCCGACAGGTCGATCCAGGCGCAGGGCGCCTCGTCCACGGTCGCGGCGTGCTCCTGGCGCCACCCCTCTTTCTCCCGGACGAAGCGCAGGCGGAGGGCGTCGTGGTGCCGGACCAGGCTGGCGACCGCCGCGGCCAGCTCGCCGCGCGGCTCCGGCCACGCGGTGAAGAGCAGGCTCTGATTGAAGTGGTGCGGCGCGGCGGGCTTCTGAGCGAAGAACCAGCGTTGGATCGGGGTCAGCGGCGCCGGTCCGGCGGCCGCTCCCTGCTCGGCGGCGAGCGCGCCCGCCGGCGCCGTCACCTCCGCCAGGGCCGCCACGGTCTGCTGCTCGAAGACTTGGCGCGGCGTGATCGCGAGGCCCGCCCGCCGCGCCCGCGACACGATCTGGATGCTCAGGATCGAGTCGCCGCCGAGGGCGAAGTAGTTGTCGTGCACCCCGACCCGCTCGAGCTTGAGCACCTCCGCCCAGACCTTCGCCAGCGTCTGCTCGACGGCGCTGCGCGGCGCGGTGTAGATCTCCTGCTCCACCGCGCCCTCGGGCGCCGGCAGCGCCTGCCGGTCCACCTTGCCCACCGGGCTGAGCGGCAGGGCGGCGAGCGGCACGAGGAAGGCAGGCAGCATGTGCTCCGGCAGCCTCTCGCGCAGGCGCGCCCGCAGCTCGGCGACCGTGGGGGCGTCTTGCCCCAGCACCACGTAGCCGACCAGCCGGCGGTCGTCGGAGCCGGCCTCGCGCACCGTCACCACCGCCTCGCTCACCCCCGCGAGGCGGCGCAGCTCGCTTTCGATCTCCCCCAGCTCGACGCGGAAGCCGCGCACCTTGACCTGGAAGTCGAGCCGCCCCAGGAACTCGATGCAGCCGTCGGGGAGGGAACGGACCAGGTCCCCGGTGCGGTAGAGCCGCTCGCCCGGCGCGGCGGCCAGCGGGTCGGGCACGAAGGTCTCCGCCGTCAGCTCCGGCCGCGCGAAGTACCCGCGCGCCAGGCCGTCACCGCCCAGGCAGAGCTCGCCGGCCACTCCCGGGGGCACCGGCCTGAGGTCCCGGTCCAGCACGTGGGCCCGGGTATTGGCCAGCGGCCTGCCGATCGGCACCGTCGCGGCTCCGGCCGCGACCGCGTGGACGTGGAACCAGGTCGCATAGGTCGTGCTCTCGGTGGGGCCGTAGACATGCAGCAGGCGTCCGGCAAAGTCCTGGGCCAGGGCCTCGCGCACCCGCTCCGGGTCCACCGCCTCGCCGCCGAACAGCAGGTGGCGCAGCGGCGCGAACCCGCCCGGCGCCTCCTGCACCACCTGGTTGAACAGCGCCGTGGTCAGGAACAGCGCCGTGATCCGGTGCGCGGCCAGGTGCGCGGCGAGCTTCTCCGGCGACAGCGCGACGTCGCGCGGCACCCCGACCAAGGCTGCTCCATGCAGCAGCGCCCCCCAGATCTCGAAGGTCGCCGCGTCGAAGGTGATGCTCGATAGCTGCGCGAAGCGCTCGCCGGCGGCGAAGGGCAGGTAGCCCGTGCCGTGGACCAGCCGGCAGACCGCCAGCTGCGCAATCCCGATCCCTTTCGGGCGGCCCGTCGAGCCCGAGGTGTAGGTGACGTAGGCCAGGCACTCGGCGGGGACCCGCTGCCCCAGGCGCCGCGCCCCGGCCGCCGAGGTCTCGGCAAGCAGCGGCTCCAGCGCCACGACCGCGAGCCCGTCGCGACGCGGCAGCCGCGACGCCAGGGATTCCTGGGCCAGCGCCACCGCCAGGCCCGCGTCGGCGATCATGAAGGCCAGCCGCTCGGCCGGATAGGAGGGATCGAGCGGCACGTACGCCCCGCCCGCCTTGAGGATGCCGAGCAGGGCGGCCGGCAGGGCGGCCGCGGGCTCGACGCAGAGGCCGACCGGCACGTCCGGTCCCACGCCCAGGCGGCGCAGGGCCCGCCCCACCCGGTTCGCCAGCCGGTCCAGGTCGCGGTAGGTCAAGCGGCCGTCCGCGAAGGAGACGGCCAGGGCATCGGGCGTGCGGTCGACCTGCGCCTCGAACAGCGCTGCCAGGCCCGCGGCCGGGTAGGGCTCGGCGGTGTCGTTCCACTCGACGGTTACCTGGTGGCGCTCTGCCTCGGCCAGCAACGGCAGGTCGCCCAGGCGCGCCTCGGGCGTGGCGACCATCGCGTCGAGCAGGGTTTCGAGGTGCGACAGCGCCCGCCGGATCGAGACCGCGTCGAAGCGGCGGCCGTCATGGAGGGCCTTGAAAATCAGCCGCTCCCCGGGCAGCGCGGCCAGGGTGAGCGGGAAAGTGGTCCTCTCGAACGAGCGGAGGCCGCGCAGGCCGAGGCTCGCGCCGCCGCCGACGGCGCGGTCGACCGGGTAATTCTCGAAGACGAACAGGGTCTCGAACAGGCCCTGGCCCGCGGGCAGCGGGCTCCAGCGCTGGATGTCGGCCAGCGGCGTGTGCTCGTGCTGCCGCAGCTCGAGCTGGCGGTCCTGCAACGTGCCCAGCCAGGATGGCAGCGCGCCGGCGGCGGGAACCCGGACGCGCACCGGCAGCGTGTTGATGAACAGGCCGACCATCGACTCGACCCCCGGCAGCTCGGCGGGTCGGCCAGCGACGGTCGTGCCGAAGACGACGTCGTCGGCGCCGCAGTAGCGGGCCAGCCAGAGCGACCAGGCTCCCATCACCAGGGTGTTGAGGGTCAGGTGCCGGCGGCGCGCCGCGGCCTGGAGCCGCGCCGTCTGGCCGGGAGAGAGCGCGGCCTGGCTCTCGCCGAAGCCCGCCTCGCCCGCCGCGCCGCGGGCGCTGGTCGCGAGGCGGGCGGGCTCGACATAGCCGGCGAGCTCGCGCCGCCAGTAGGGCTCGGCGGCGGCGCGGTCCTGCCGTTCCAGCCAGGCGATGTAGTCGCGATAGGGGCGGGGGCGCGGCAGGGACGGGGTCCCGCCGGCCGGGAACGCGTCGTAGCAGGTCAGGAACTCCTTGAGCAGCAGCGACAGGCACCAGCCGTCGAGCAGGACGTGATGGCTGCTCCACAGGCAGGCGTGCACCCGGTCCTCCAGGCGCAGCAGGTGCACCCGCATGAGCGGCGCGCACGCCATCTCGAAGCCGCGCCGCCGGTCCTCGCGCAGGAGCTCGGCGAGCCGGGCCTGCCGTTCGGCCTCCGGAAACTGCCGCCAGTCCTCTACCTCGACCGGCACCGGCACCGCTCGGCGCACCACCTGGAGCGGCCGCGCGAGCCCCTCCCAGGCGAGGTCGGTGCGCAGCACGGCGTGGCGCTCCATCACCTGCTGCCAGGCCCGCCGGAAGGCCGGCAGGTCGAGGTCGCCCAGCAGCTCGCAGAGCATCTGGGTGACGTAGGCGCCCTCGTCGGGCGCATAGAGCGAGTGGAAGAGGAGCCCCTGCTGCAGAGGGGACAGGGGGTAGACGTCCTCGACGTTGCGCGCCTCCGCGCCCTTGCCCACAAGCCGGTCGACGGCGTCCTGCGACAGGCGCGCCAGCGGAAAGTCCGCGGGCGTCGCTCCCCCGGCCTCTGGCGACAGGCAGTGGGCGAGAATCGCCCGCAGCGCCTCCTGGTATCCCGCCGCCACCGCCTCGATCGTCGCCGCCCGGTGCGCCTTCGCACCATAAGTCCAGGTCGTGCGCAGCCGCCCTCCCACCACGCTCGTCGTGACCTCCAGCAGGTGCCCGCGCCGCGCCGACCGGGCAACCGCCGGCCCGGCCGACTCCTGCGCCGGTGCAAACGGCGACGACGCCGGCAGCGCCAGGTCGAGCTGGCCCAGGTAGTTGAACCCGATCTCCGGCTCCGCCGCCGCGCCACCGCCGCCCGCCGCCAGCTCGCCGCCGCCCGCCGCCGCCAGCTCGCGCAGCACGCCGTAGCCCAGGCCGCCGCCCGGCACCGCGCGCAGACCCTCCTTGACCCGCTTGAGCAGCGCCCCGGGATCGTCCTCCACCCCACCGGTTGCGAGCACCACCGGGTAGACCGCGGTCAGCCAGCCCACCGTCCGCGACAGGTCCACTCCGGCAAACAGACCCGCCTCGCGACCGTGCCCCTCGACCTCTACCCGCACCTCGCCCTGACCGCTCCACCGCGCCACCGCCAGGGCCAGCGCGGCGAGCAGCACTTCCTGCGTGCGCGCCCGGTACGCCGCCGGCGCCGCGCCCAGCAGCGCCCGCGTCTCCGCCTCGCCCAGCTGCACCGTCAGGCTGCGCGCCGCGCCCACCCGCCCCACCCCCCGCCGGCCGTCCGCCGGCAGGCGCGACCGCGCCCCGCCGAGCGCCGCCCCCCACCATTCCCGCTCGGCCTGAAGCGCCGCCGAACCGGCGTGCTCCACCAGCCGCTCGGCCCACTCGCGCAACGACGTCGTCTTGGCCGGCAAGCGCACCGCCTCGCCGGCGGCAAGCTGCCGGCAGGCGCTCTCCAGGTCCTCGAGCAGGATGCGCCACGACACCCCGTCCACCAGCAGGTGATGCGCCACCAGCAGCAGCCGCCCCGGCCGGCCCGCGTCAGGAACCAGGCCATGTGGCCCGAGAGAGTGGGCGGGGGCGTCCCCCTCCCCCCCGGCCGGAGGGGGAGCGGGGGACGAGCTGAAAAACACCGCCCGCAGCAGCGGCCCGCGCGCCAGATCGAGGCTCGCCTCGAGCGCCGCCGCGGCCTCTTCCAGCGCCGCCCGGCGGCGCCCTCCCGGCAGGTGGGCGAGGTCCACCTCGGCCAGGCGCGGCAGCGCCTCCATGCCGGCGATCTCTGCCTCCCATCCCCTCGCGCCCCGCCGCACCCGCAGGCGCAGCCCATCGTGATGCAGCGCAAGCTGCCGCACCGCCCGCCGCAAAACCGCCGGCCCGACATCCGCGCTCACCGCGAGCAGCAACGGCAGGTTGAAATGGTGCGGCGCCGGCCGCTTGCCGGCCAGGAACCGCCGCTGCACCGGGGTCAGGGGCAGCGCGCCGGTGATCAACCCCTGCGCCGCCCGCGGTGCCGGCCCCGTGCCGGCGGCGGCCTCCGCGATCGCGCCCAGCTTGGCAAGCGTCGGGTGCTCGAACAGGTCGCGCGGCGTCAGACGCAGACCGATGCGCTGGGCGCGCGCGACGATCTGGATGCTCAAGATCGAGTCGCCCCCGAGCTCGAAGAAGTTGTCGTGGATGCCCGGCGCGGGGACCTTGAGCACTTCCGACCAGATCGCGGCCAGCGCCTGCTCGCCCGCGTTCCGGGGCGCGGCGTAGCCCGCGCTCGGGGCCAGCCGCGCCGCGCTGTCCAGGCCGGCCAGCGCCCGGCGGTCGACCTTGCCGTGCGCGGTCAGCGGCAGCGCCGGCAAGAGGTGGAAGGAGGCGGGCACCATGTAGCGCGGGAGCTTGCCTTCCAGGTGCGCGCGCAGCTCGGCCAGCGACGGCGCGGCCGCGCCCGCCGCCACCACGTAGGCGGCGAGACTCGGTGCGCCGTTCGCCGTCAGCGCCACGACGGCAGCCGCGGCCACCGCCGGGTGCTCGCGCAGCACGGCCTCGATCTCCCCCGGCTCGACGCGGAAGCCGTGGATCTTGACCTGGTCGTCGACCCGTCCGAGGAACTCGAGGTTCCCGTCGGGAAGCCAGCGGGCGCGGTCGCCGCTGCGATAGAACCGGCGGCCGTCGAGGCGGACGAAGCGCTGCCGCGTCAGCTCGTCGCGCCCGAGATAGCCGCGCGCCACCGCGGCACCGCCGATCAACAGCTCCCCGGCGATCCCCAGCGGCACCGTGTCGAGCCGCGCGTCCACCACCCGCAGCTCGACGTTGGCGAGCGCACGGCCGATCACCCGGCGGGCCGGCGTCCCGGCCATGGCCAGCGGGTAGGCGGAGCCGACGATCGTGCCCTCGGTCGGCCCGTAGAGGACCGCGATCCGCGCCGCGGGGAAGAGCGCGCGGAGATCGGCGAGCAGGTCGGCGGGCACGGCGTCGCCGCCGGTGAAGAAGCGCGAAGGCCCGCGGCGTGCGGCGGGGGAGCCCTGCCGGCGCAGGGCGTCGACCAGCCGGCGCATCAGGCTGGGCACGGCATGGACTGCCGCGACTTCCTGGAGGCTGGCGGCGAGCCGCGGCACCTCGAGGACCTCGTCGTGCCCCAGAAGGACGGACCGACCGCCGGCGAGCAGGGGCAAGAAAAGCTCGAAGAGGGAGATGTCGAAGGAGAAGGAGGCGAGGTGAAGCATCGCGCCGCCCTCTTCCAGGCCGCTGAGCGCGCGGCACGCGAGCAGCACGTTGGCGAGGCTCCCGTGCTCGACCATCACCGCGTTCGGACGTCCGGTCGTGCCGGAGGTGTAGATCAGGTAGGCGAGCCGCTCGAGAGGGCAAGGATCGTCCAGGCGCTCGGCGCTCTCCGCCGCAATCGCCGCCGCGTCGGTATCCAGACACAGGACGCGGGCGCCGTGCGCGGGCAGGGCAGCGGCCGTGCGGGTGTCGGCGAGCAGCAGCGGCACGCCGCTGTCGGCGAGCAGGAAGGCGAGCCGCTCGGCCGGCAGCGCGGGATCGAGAGGCAGATAGGCCGCGCCGGCCTTCCACACCGCGAGGATCGCCTCGACGAAGGCGACGGAGCGGTCCAGGCAGAGGCCGACCACTTGTTCCGGTCCCGCCCCAAGCCGCCGCAGGTGGCGCGCCAGGGCGCTCGCCCGGCGATCCAGCTCGCGGTAGGTCACCTGCCGCTCGCGATCGGCCACGGCCACGGCATCGGGCGTGCGGTCGGCCTGGGCGGAGAAGAGCCGATGGGCAGGCGCAAGGCGCTGCGCGTCGTGCGTGTCTTGCCATTCGACGGTGAGCTGGTGACGCTCGACCTCGTCGAGAGGCGACAGGTCCGCCAGGCGCGGCTCCGGTCCGGCAGCCATCCGGCCGAACAGCGTCGCCAGGTGGGCGAGCAGGCGCGCGACGGACGTGCGCTCGAAGCGCGGCCGCTCGTAGATGAGGCTGACCAGCAGGCGCCCGCCCTGGGGAGCGAAGGAAATGCTCAACGGGAAGTTGGTCTGCTCGTCGGACCAGACGTCGCGCACGGTCAGGCCGGGGACGCGCGCCAGGGCCGACTCCGGCCGGGGATAGTTCTCGAAGGCGAGGACGCTGTCGAAGAGCGGCCGGCCGGCCGGCACGTCGCTCCACTTCTGGAGATCGGCGAGCGGCAGGTGCTCGAAGCGCCGCATCTCGACCTGGAGGTCCTGGATGGAACGCAACCAGGCGACGACGGCCGCCGCCGCGTCGATGGGGACCCGCAGGGGTAGGGTGTTGAGGAAGGGTCCGACCGTCTCCTCGACCCCCGGCAGCTCGGCAGGACGCCCGGAGGCGACCGTGCCAAAGAGGACCTCCGGCTCGCCGCTGTAGCGGCCCAGCAGGAGCGCCCACGCTCCCAGGGTGAGGGTGTTGAGCGTCAGGCCGTGGCGCCGCGCCAGCGCCTCGGCCGCGGCGGTCGCCGTGCCGTCCAGCCAGCGGCGCTCCCGGCCGTAGCCATCGGGGGACCCCGCGGCCTCGGGCGCCCCGCCCGCCTCGACGAGGGTGGGCGTGGCGAAACCCTGGAGCGTCCGCCGCCAGAAGCTCTCGGCGGCCGCGCGATCTTGGCGCTGCAACCAGGCGATGTAGTTGCGGAAGGGCCGGACCGGTCCGAGGATGCCGGCCGCCTGTCGGTCGGCGCCGTCGCCCAGCACCTGGTAGAGCGCGAAGACCTCGCGCAAGACGAGCGCAACGCACCAGCCATCGAGCAGGATGTGGTGGCAGGTCCAGAGCAGCTTGTAGGTCTCCTCCCCCAGGCGCACCAGGGAGAGGCGCAGCAGCGGCGCCTTGCCGAAGTCGAAGTCACGCCCGCGGTCGGTCCGCACGTGCTCCAGCCACCGCTCGGCCTGCTCGGCGGGCGTCAGGGCGCGCCAGTCCTGGTGCTCGATGGGGACGCCGACCCGCCGGCCCACGACCTGCATCAAGCGCGGCGTGTTCCTCCAGACGAAGGCGGTGCGCAGGATGGGATGGCGGTCGAGGACCGCCTGCCAGGCACGCTCGAAGGGGGCGACCCGGAGACCCTCGAGGTTGCAGGCGAGCTGGGTGATGTAGACGCCCGAGCCCGGCGCGTACAGGCTGTGAAACAGCATCCCCTCCTGCATGGGGGAGAGGGGATAGACGTCCTCGACGTTCTTCGCTGTAGACAGCTCTTTCACAACCTCACGACCGTCCTTTCGTGGGGCGTTCTCTCATCAACGGTGCCCTGGGAGACCCATGTCGGGGCGCAGCCTGTCGCCCGAGGGCCTTTGACCTCCGACGCGCCGGCAGCCGGACCCGAGCCACCACCCTCAGCTTTACGAAGCGACCGGAGATTCGTCTCAACCGATAGCGATCGCCAGCTAGCTCTTCCCTCTCATCCACCGATGTCGATCCAGGACTGCTCCCCAATGCTGATGCTGATGCTATTTGTTCCCGAGTGCAGATTCAACGTCGGGCGCGGCGCGGGAGGCCGCGGTGGGGAGGGCCGGTCACGAGCGGCCCGCGAGGTGCACTTCTACCTGTAGCGGGTGGGGCAGCCCCACCTACCCGAATCCAACTCGAACCGACGACACCACGATCATCTCCGGTCCCGGCCTGCGCCAGATCTTCTCGCACCGGGACCAGGGGTCGGGCATGATGTTCGAGCTGATCGAGCGGCTGGGCGGCGACTTCTCGGACCAGAGCGTGCAACAGCTCTTCCAGCAGCTCGAGCAGAAGGACGCGTTCTAACCCGCCTTTCTCAGGCTCAGCCCTGGATCCGGCCGATGATGGTGCGAATGCGTTTGCCGACCTGCTCCGCGCTGGGCGGATCGTAGTTCGAGAGCACGACGACGAGGCTGCGGTCCCGCCCGAGCTCGAGCAGGGCGTTCTCGCCGGGGCTGCCGCCGGCGATGCCGAAGCTGATGGGAGGGGGCGCGGCCGCCGCAGTTCCCGGTACGGGAACGGGACCGCCGCCTACCCAGTATGTCCATTCCGGGCTCGCCAGCCGGTTCTCGGAGAGCGCCTGCGCGAAACGAGCCAGGTCGCCGACCGTCGAGTAGCCGCCCCCCGCCGAGCTGCCGCGCGCCGGCAGGAGGTCGTCGTTGGGGCGACCGGCCTTGCCCGAACCGTTCTCCTCGCCGCCGGTGTAGCCGATGGCGCGGTTGGGAACGGCCTCGGCGAGCGAAGAGGAGTCGGTGTCCTTCATGCCGGCCGGCGCGTAGATGTGTTGGCGCACGTAGCTGTAGTAGTCGACCCCCGATACCCGCTCGATCACCAATCCGAGCACGACGTAACCAGCGTTCGAGTACCTCGATTTCGTTCCCGGCGCGAAGGCGAGAGGTTCGTCGGCGAAGAGCTCGAGGTAGGCGGGGAGAGATGTCAGCTCGTGCCGCAGGGCGGAGAAGCGTTCGGTGAAGATGTCGCCCAGGCCGGAGGTGTGGCTGGCGAGCTGCTCGATCGTGACCCTCCTGGCCACCTCGGGATTGGGATAATCCGGGAGGTAATGGACCAGGCGCTCGGAGAGCGAGAGCTTGCCTCCCTCGGCAAGCTGGGCGATCGCGAGCTTGGTGAAGTCCTTGTTGATCGAGCCCAGGTTGAACTTGGTATCGAGGGTGTTGGATAGCTTGCGCTCGCGGTCCGCGAAGCCGTAGGCATGCGCGAAGAGCGTGGCGCCCTTGTGGGCGGCCAGGACCGCACCTGAGAACCGGTCTTGCTCGACGAGCCGAGCGAGATCGGCCTCGATCGCCTGGCGTGCGCCGGCGACGCTCAGCGGTCCGCCCGCAAGCTCCGGTGACGGCGCCGCGGAGTCGTCTTCGATGCGCTGGATGCGCGCGCCAACCAGGCGGCGCTCTTTGCCAGGCGCGAAGAAGAAAGTCAGGCTGAAGCGGGCATCGCTCCCTACCCTCTTCACCACCGCCACGATCTCGCGCTTCTTGACCGGCGTCAGCGAAACGAGCTCGAGCCTGCCGGCCTCGGCCGCGAGCCGTTTGAGGTTGCCGATCCGCGTCTCGATCGGTATCGCCCGCAGCGCCTTGGGGTCGAAGTGGGTGGCCAGGAGCTCGCGCAGCTCCTCGGTCTTGCCACTGTTGACCGCCTGCAGATAGGCGGCAATTCGCTGCTCGGCAAGCGAGTCGGGGAGCGGCGGGGACGCGGCGTGTGCGGTGGACAGGCGGCGGGCGCCGAAACCGACCACCAGAACGACGAGGAGGGCTACGATCACGACAACGATGCCGTTCATGGGCTTGCGATCTCCGAAAATCCATGCACCTCCATGCACTCCCGGCCGGATACGATATCATGATATGCTCAGGTCCAGAGATTTCATCCCCAAGCCGCGAGCCTCGACAGGGCTTGGGGGGGTCAGGCGAGGATAGTGCCATGAGAATCGCCCTGGTCACGCCGCCGGTCGCCGCCGACAATATCCATCCTTACTCCTCGTTACCTGTCCTCACCGGATTCTTGAAACGTCATGGATTCGAGCAGGTCGAGGAGCGCGATCTGAGTATCGAGGGCATCGACTACCTGCTGACCAAGAGCTTTCTCGACCGTTCCGCGCAACGCGGCGCTCAGAGCCTGGCCGCGCTGGGCGGCAAGCCGGCGCTGAACGAGCGGGAAAAGGCGGCGTGCCAGATCCTCGAGAGCTCGCTGCGCACCGCGGACCGGACGAGCTCCGAAGTCGCCGAGGCAAAAAGGATCTTGCGGCAGGAGGAATTCTACAACCCGGGCCGGATGTGCTGGGCGCGGCGGGTCCTCGGCACGGCCTATAACCTGGTCAACGGGGCTTTCTATCCGACCGTCGTCGGGGCCGGCGTGTACTCGACGCCCGAGGTGAACTACACCCGGTCCTGGGAGATCCGGGAAGCGGTCGAGCGGTACGATCTCAATCCCTTCATGGACTATTACGATCACGTCGTTCTCGACTGGCTGGCGCGCTACGACCCCGGCCTGTTCGGCATCTCGGTCACCTACCAGAGCCAGCTCATTCCGGCGCTGGCGCTGGTGCGGCGAATCAAGCGGGAAGGTTTCAAGTGTCACGTGGTGCTCGGCGGCGGCTTCGTCTCCTTCATGGCCAACCACCAGGCAGGGGCGCGCTTGATGCTCGAGTACGCCGACTCTTTCGTCGTCAACGAAGGAGAGACGGCGCTCGCCCAGCTCGCATCGAAGCTTGCGGTCAACCGCGATCCCGCGTCCCTGACCCAGGTCAACAACATCGCCGTCCAGGTCGGCGGCAAGACGGTGCGCGGGCCCATGCAGATGGAGGACATCGACTCCCTCGCTCCGCCCGATTTCGGCAACCTTTTCTCGCATCCCTACCAGGCCCCGGATTCGATCTACCTGTACCAGAGCTCCCGTGGGTGTTATGCCGGGTGCGCCTTCTGCGTCGTGTCGAAGCACCAGAAGGACCTCGGATATCGCCGCCGCAACATCGATCTCATCATCGAGGACATCAGGACGCTGACGGAGCACAATGCGGCGCAGAGAGGAGCCGACAGCGATTTCTTCCTGTTCATTGCCGATGACACGCATTCGCCGCCGCACCTGCGCAAGCTCTCGCAGCGGATACTCGAAGAGGGGTTGGACGTCCGCTGGATGTGCGAGGCGAGGCTCGACAAGGGTTTCGATCAGGAAACCTGCGAGCTGATGTATGAGGCCGGTTGCCGGCACATGTTCTTCGGCATGGAGTCGGCGCACGAAAGGGTCCTCAAGATCATGATGAAGGGGACGTTGCGGCGTTACATGAGCGACGCCCTGATCAATGTCGCGAGTGCCGGGATCGGGACCTACCTGTCCTTGATTGTCGGGTTCCCCACCGAGACCCGGGAGGAGGCGGAAGCCACGCTCGACTTCATCCGCGAGCACGAGCCCTACATCTTCACCATCGGCCTCAACGCCTTCGTGCTGCCGCGCGGCTCCTATGTGCATATGTTCCCGGAACAGTTCGGCGTGACCCTGAAACCGGACCCCGAGGCGGACATCCAGATGGTGGTCGACTACGACGTCAAGAGCGGCCTCACCCAGCAAGAGGCACGGGAGCTCGCGCTGCAAGCCAAGTCCGAATGGTTCAGCAAGCGTACGCTGCCGCGCGATTTTTCACTGGCCCTGTTCGACGGCTACACGCTGCTCTACCTGTCGAGGTATCACAAGCATTTCGTCGACGAGCTCTTCGGCGACATCGATCCGCAAGGGATGCAGCGCCGCCAGCAGGTCGAAAGCATCAGGTACCTTGCGGACTCCGTATGGGCCGGGCACGTCTAGCGGCCGATTCAGCCGATACAGGCCGCCGGGTAGTAGGCGAAAGCGGAGTACTCAATCCTCGAGCGTCGGCAAGGTTTCCAGCACGTCGTGCGCCCGTGGGGGATCGAGCACCGCTTCGTCCTTGCGGATCCTGCCGTCGCGGAAGACGATCACGCGTTTGGCGAACTGCGCGATGTCATGCTCGTGGGTGACCAGCACGATCGTCAATCCGCGCTCGTTCAGTTCCTGGAGGACTTCCATGATCTCGACCGCCGTTCGGCTGTCGAGGTTGCCGGTCGGCTCGTCCGCCAGCAGGATGGACGGGTGGTTGACCAGGGCGCGCGCGATCGCCACTCGCTGCTGCTGTCCACCCGAGAGCTGCGACGGGAAGTGGCCGGCGCGGTCGGCGAGCCCTACCAGCTCGAGCGCCTGGCGGGCTCTCTTCGCGCGCTCCGGCTTGGCGATCGGGGCATAGAGGGTCGGGAGCAGCGCGTTTTCGAGCGCCGTGGTGCGCGGCAGGAGGTTGAAGCCCTGGAAGACGAAGCCGAGCTTGCTGTTGCGGATCGTCGCCAGCTGCCGTTTGTCGAGGCCGGACACGTCGGTGCCTTCGAGCAGATACCTGCCGGAGCTCGGCCGGTCGAGGCAGCCCAGGATGTTCATCAGGGTGGACTTGCCGCTGCCGCTCGCTCCCATGACTGCGACGAAACCGCCCGGGTCCACCGCGACGCTGACCCCGCGCAGCGCGTGCACCCGCGTTTCGCCCAATTCGTAGTACTTGTGGACCTCGTCGACGCGGATGACCGGGTCGGCGTCCTGCGGTGTCACCGCCGAATCCCTTGCGTCCCGGGCGGCAGGGTCTTCGACGTCACCGAGGCGGTCACGACGTCGTCGCCCGGCCGGAGGGCGCCGACCACCACCGCGGTGACTTCGGTGTAGGTGTGATCGGTGATGCCAAGAGTGATCTTGACCGGCTCGAGTGTGCCGCCGGCGAGCAGCTTCCAGACCACCGCGCTCTCCCGAGCCGCCGGCCGCCGCGCGCCGACTCCGACACCGCCTGGCCCAGGAGCGCCTGCGCCGCCGCCGGTGGCCGGGGTCGTCTCGGCCTGCGCCCCCTCGTCGATGCCGAACTTGGCATAGAGCGCGCGCACCGCCTCCGGGGGCATCGGAGGCTTGTAACGCAGCGCGGCGTTGGGGATCTTGACCACGTTCTCGGCAGTCGCCACTGGGATCGTCACGTAGGCCGTCATTCCCGGGAAAAGCTTCAGGTCCGGGTTCGCGAACTCGATGATCGCGTCGTAGGTGACCACGTTCTGCACGGTCGTGGGACTCATCCGGACCTGACTCACGACGCCCCGGAACAGCTCCTTGGGGAATGCGTCGACCTTGAACGTCACGCCCTGTCCCATCTTGATCCGGCCGACGTCGGATTCGTCCACCTTGGCGTAGACCCGCATTTTCGTCAGGTCCTGCGCGATGGTGAAGATGGTCGGCGCCTGGAGCGAGGCCGCGACGGTCTGGCCCACGTCGACGTTGCGCGCCACCACGATCCCGTCGATCGGGGAACGGATCACGGTGTACAAGAGATTGGTACGGGCCACCGCCACGGCGGCTTGCTTCTGGCCGACCTGCGCCCTGGCTTGCGCGATGTTTGCCGCGGCGCCCCCGACCGACGCCTTCGCCGCCGCGTAGTTGGCTTGCGCGAGGTCCAGCGCCTGCTGCGTCCCGATGCTCGTCTTCACCAGGGCTGCCGTGCGGTCATAGTCGGCCTTCGTCTGCGCCAGCGCCGCTTCGGCCTTGGCAAGGTTGGCTTGCGCCGCCACCACGCTTGCCCGCGCGTTGTCGAGGTCGGCGGCGGCCTGCCGCAGGGCCCCCTCGAAGAGCTGCGGATCGATCAGCGCGATCACGTCGCCCTTGCGTACGCGCGAGTTGAAGTCCGCGTTGAGCTGGGCGACGGTTCCCGAGACTTGCGAGCCGACCTGCACGGTGATCACCGCGTTGACCGTGCCGGTCGAATCGACCGCATCGCGGATCTCGCCCTGCTGCACCTTCGCCGCAAGATGCCGGAGCTGATCGCCGCGGCGGAGGAGCAACGCTCCCGCGAGCGCGGCCAGCAAGGCGACGCCGGCGAGCAAGAGCCACCTCCTGCGACGCTTCGGCCCTCCGCTCGCCGCCGCCGCCGCGGCGGCCTCACTCATAGCGCAGGGCCTCGATCGGGTCGAGCAAGGAGGCCTTGCGCGCTGGGTAGTAACCGAAGAACACGCCGACCGCGATCGAGAAGAGCGCGGCGAGCAGCACCGACTGGACCGACATCTGCATCGGCCACCCGAGGGTTCGGCCGAGGAAGAACGATCCCGCGATCCCGACCAGCACGCCCGCTGCGCCACCGACCATGCTCAGCATGACGGACTCGCCGAGGAACTGGAGCTGGATCGCTTCCTCGGTCGCTCCCACCGCCACGCGAACGCCGATCTCGCGTGTACGCTCGGTGACCGACACCAGCATTACGTTCATGATGCCGATCCCGCCGACCACGAGCGAGATCGACGCGATCGCCACCAGCAGCATGGTGAGCGTGTGGCTGGCCTCGATCTGCGCCTGGATGACGTCCTCCGGATTGCGGATATTGAAGTCGTCCTCCTCCTCCGCACGCAGGTGATGTCTTTCGCGCAACAGCGCCGCCGCTTGCTGACCCGCGAGCTTGACGACGTTCTGGGAGACAGCCGAGCAGAGGATGTCGTCGAGCCAGTTGACCCCCTTGAGCTTCTTCTGTGCGGTGGTATAGGGAAGGATGATCGTGTCGTCCTGGTCCTGCCCCGAGACCGAGAGCCCTTTGGGCTTGAGAGTCGCCACGACCTTGCACGGCAGGGTGCGCAGGCGAACGACCTTGCCGATCGGATCTTCGACGCCGAAGAGCTGGTCGCGCACCGTGCGGCCGATGACGCACACGTCGGCGGCCCGATCGACGTCGTCCGGCGAGAAAACCGCGCCCTGATCGACGACCCAGCGCTTGATGTCGAAATACTCGGGCGAGACGCCACGGTAGGTCGTAAACCAGTTCTGGTTGCCGTAGATGATCTGGATCGAGGCGTCGACGTTCGCCGAGACATTCTTGATCAGAGGGATCTGGTTCTTGATCGCGACGGCGTCGCCCAGGATCAGGGTCTTCGTGCCGCGTGGGCCGGTGCGCACGCCGTTTACCGCGCGCCCCCCGGCCTCGATCCAGACGAAGTTGTCGCCCAGATTGTTGAGCTGCTGCTCGACTCTCGCCTGGCCTGCCTTGCCGATCGCCACCACGCAGATGACGGCCGCGATGCCGATGGTGATGCCCAAAACGGTGAGCAAGCTGCGCAGCTTGTTTCTGAGCAGCGCCCAGAGCGAAGATCCGAGTAAGGCTGTGGAATCCACAGGCTGCCCTTTCGCCTATACCGGCTCGCCGCGGCCTATAGCGACCCGCGGCCCGTTCGGTACGTCGTCGTCGTGGTTGCAAAAGCACGCAGCCCTGCGCGCGACATCGCCCGCATGGCCGGCCCGGCGCGGAGTCTACACCTGCCAAGTCGCCTGGCGACCGACCGATCCGCAGCCGCGAGGCGCCGGGACAGCGGCCGGTTACCACGCCGCAGGCAAAACGTCGCGGCATACAGCCGGCCGTGGTCCGCCGGATCGACCAAGAGGCTATCGACAGCTGCCGGATCTAGGCGGGGACCACTAGATATTGTATCCAAGCTTGACAGGTAGGACTACACTTGGTATCGTTTCAAGGGCCCAGGAGTCTTCAAGAGGATGATCAGCCGTCCCGCCGTCCCGCCGTCCCGCCGGAGGGCGGTGAGCGGGGGTGAGCTTGGGCCGGGCTCGATCGCCTGCGCTTGCTTGCGGGGCGAGAGTTCGTGTATCTCATCGCCGGGAAAGCCGCGGCCGGCGCGCCGTGCTAGCGGCAGAGGGACTGCATTGCGCGACGAATGCCATGGGCAGGAATCGGGGAGTGGCTGGGAAATGCGCGCGGCGGGCCTGAGTGCATCCCCGGCAGGGTCCCTGGCACCGGCCGGCGCGGCCGCACTGGTGCCTGTCCCCGCGCCGTTCCCGGCGGCGGCGGCCGATGATCGCATCGCCTCGCGCCGTGCGCCGCGCCGCGTCCGGCCTGCGAGCGCCTACTATCACCGCTACCATATTGCCACCGCCGCGACCCCCGACCTGAGGCCGTTGCCGCACCGCTTCCTGGTGCAGGTGAACAAGTTCCGGCTTGCCAGGCTGTTGCTCACCGAGCTCTTCCGTTACTGGGGCAGGTGGGACGTGGTGCTCAACCGGCCTTGTATCTACGGCGTCTTCTCGGGGCCCGTGGGCGGCTTCAGCCCGCGGGCCGAGCGTTGCGTGGGCTGCCTGCGGTGCACCATCCAGCATCCCGACGTCGTGCGCATCCTTCCCAACCCGGCGCTGCGCCGGTTGGGCGACGACTACTGCACGCCGCGCCAGGTCGAGACGATCTTCTACGAGGCGAGCAAGGGGAGCGTACCGGTCAAGGGCCAGGGCTATCGCGGGCGCTTCGGCGGAGCCGGGTGGGATGGCATGTGGACGGATATGTCCGAGATCGTCCGCCCGACTCGAGACGGCATCCACGGCCGCGAGCTCATCTCGACCGTGGTCGACATCGGCGCGCGTTCGACCCATCTCCAGCTCGCGGAGGACGGCTCGCTGGCAGCGCCGCCGCCGCGCACCTTCACGCTGCAAATGCCGCTGCTGTTCGATCTGCTGCCCGACTCGCTGCTGGCGGCCGCGCGGAAGGGGAGCGCCGGCTCGCGGCTTCATGACCTCGCAGCGATCTGGGCCCGCGCGGCGGCCGAGCTGGAGACGCTGGCGGTCCTGCCGCTCGCGACCCTGCGCCGCTGCGGCCTGGCCGGACCTCAGCTCGCTCCGCTGATCGGCCCCGGCGAGATCGGCGACGACCTCGCCGAGCTCGCGGCCGACGCCGCCTCGGCGCCCCAGATGGTCGAGCTCGCCGGCTGGGAGCCGGACGCCTTCGCGGCCCTCGCCCGGTTGCTGCCGGAGACAGTCGTCGCCGTGCGGCTGCCGTTCGCCGCGGGCTGGCGCGGGCGGCTGCTGGACGCGTTTGCCGCCGGAGCGCGTACCTTCCATTTGGAGGCCGACTACCACGGCCGGGGGGAGGCCGGGGGTTTCGTCCTCGACCTGTTGATCGAGGCCAACCGCGCGCTGGTCGAGGCCGGGGTGCGCGATCAGGCGACCCTGCTCGGCAGCGGCGGGATCGTGGCCGCCGAGCACGTTCCCAAGGCGATCATCGCCGGGCTCGATGCCGTGGCGCTCGATACCGCCGCCCTGCTCGCCTTGCAGTGCCGTCCGCTTGGCCGGTTTGCCAGCCGCGCGACGGCGCGTGTCGAGGTGCCTTCCGGAATGACCGTCGGCTGGGGTACCCAGCGGCTGAAGAACCTCTGCGCCGCATGGCGCGATCAGCTGCTGGAAGTGATGGGCGCGATGGGGCTGCGTGAGGTGCGCCGGCTGCGCGGCGAGCTGGGCAGGGCGATGTTCCAGCATGACCTGGAGGCGGAGGCCTTCGGCGAAATCGCGGGGTGGTCGGACCCCGGAGGACATCGCGCGGAGCACGGGCTCCATGACTGACCCCACGGCGCGCGGCGCTTCCCCGGAGCTGATCGGCAAGGTCACGCACTACCTTCACCAGGGCTTCTCGGCCCTGGCGCATGGCCGGCGCGAGCTGCCTCCCGCGCTGGGAGACGCGCGCTGGACGCCGGAACTGATCCTCGCCACCTGGTACATGGCCGAAACCGGCCAGGTCCCAACCGGCGGCCTGGAATATCGGGTCGGGCGCTCGGGCGGCGGCTTCGACCGCCTGGACTTCGAGCTCCTCCCGGAGCCGGCGGCGAATACCTCGGCGATGGCGGCGGAAGACACTTCGATTGCCCTCAACCGCCGCGGCTCGGGGGCGGAGATCACGATACCGGTGCCGTTCTATGGCGGCGGCATGTCCTACGGCTCGGTCTCCGAGCAGGTGATGCTCGCCCGCGCCATCGCGGCGGCGCGCTGGAGCACCTACATGTGCACCGGCGAAGGCGGGTATCCCGAGGCGCTGGTCCCGTACAAGGACAACATCATCACTCAGGTGGCGACCGGCCTCTTCGGGGTCGAGGAGCGCACCATCCAGTACGCGCCCATCGTCGAGTTCAAGTACGCGCAGGGAGCCAAGCCAGGCCTCGGCGGCCACCTGCTGGGAGACAAGAGCACTACCGCGGTGGCCAAGATGCGCGGCTCGGTCCCCTGGGTGAGTCTCTTCTCGCCCTTCCCGTTCCACTCCGTCTACTCGGTGGAAGATCACAAGAAGCACGTCGACTGGATCAAGACGATCAACCCGCGGGCGCTGATCTCGGTCAAGGTCTCGACTCCTGCCGATGTGGACATGGTGGCGGTCGGCTCCTATTACGCGGGCGCCCACATCCTGCACCTGGATGGAGCGTACGGCGGCACCGGCGCGGCGCCCGAGATCGCCAAGAAAAACATCGCCATGCCCATCGAGCTGGCCGTGCCGAAGGTGCACAAGCACCTGGTCAAGGAGGGTATCCGCGACCGCGTCACCCTGATGGCGAGCGGCGGCATCCGCACCGCCTGGGATATCGCCAAGATCATCGCCCTGGGTGCCGACGGAGCGGTGCTCGCCACCACCGAGCTGGTGGCCCTGGGTTGCACGCGCTGCTCGAACTGCGAGCGCGGCCGCGGCTGCACCTTCGGCCTGACGACGACCGACCCCGAGCTCAAGGAGTGGCTGCAGCCGGAGTGGGGAGCCGCCCGGCTGGACAACCTCTTCCGCGCCATCCAGGGGGAGCTGCGAGCGATCCTTCGCCGCCTGGGCCTGCGCAGCGTCCGCGACCTGCGCGGGCGCACCGACCTGCTGCGCTACCGGCCGGCCGAAACCGGAGAGGTCGCCTGATGCCGCCGCGGACGAATCTCCCAGCCAAGCTCGAGCGCGCCAGGCGCCGCCTGTGGCAGGACGCCGGAGATCTCCGCCTCGACACCTCGCCGGCGGCCGAGGGGGGATGCGGTGTGGTCGGTCTGGCCTGCGACGTGCCGGTCGCCGGGCGGCACCTGATGCACGCGCTCGCCCAGATGCGCAACCGCGGCAACGGCAAGGGTGGAGGAGTGGCGATGGTGGGGCTGGACGCCGCGCAGCTCGGCACCACCCCGCGGGTGCTGCGGGAGGACTATCTGCTGGGCATCGCCTATCTCGACGCCGGCGTGCGCGCCGAGGTCGAGCGGCGGTTCCTGGAGCCGGTTTTCGAGATCGACGACGCCCGCGAGCTCGCGCCGGCGGTCTCCGGTCACGCGGCGCTCGGTCTGGAGGTGCGGCCGCCCGACGTGGTGCTCTACTGGGCGCGGCCGCGCGCGGCGGCGATCGAGCGTTTCCTGGCCGGCGGCGATCTCGCCGAGGGGGACTTCCCGGACCGCCGCGCCCTCGAGGATGAGCTGGTCTATCAGAGCTCGTTCCGCCTCAATCGCGAGCTGTATGCAGGGGAGCGCGGCAACCTGGCCTACGTCCAGTGCCACGCCAAGGACCTGCTGGTGCTCAAGATGGTGGGGTACGCCGAGGACGTCGTCCGCTTCTACGGGCTGGAGGACATGACGGCGCACGTCTGGATCGGCCACCATCGCTACCCGACCAAGGGGAAGGTCTGGCATCCCGGCGGCGCCCACCCCTTCGTCGGGTTGAACGAGGCTCTGGTGCACAACGGCGATTTCGCCAACTACCAGTCGATCTGCGACTACCTGGCCCAGCGGCAGATCCGGCCGCTGTTCATGACCGACACCGAGGTGGCGGCGCTGGTCTTCGACCTGCACCGGCGCACCTACGGCTATCCGCTGGAGTACGTGATCGAGTCGCTTGCCCCTACCACCGAGCGCGACTTCGCCGTGTTGCCGGCCGCCAAGCAGGAGGTCTACCGCGCCCTGCAGACCACGCACATCCACGGCTCGCCTGACGGCCCGTGGTTCTTCATCATCGCCGAGAGCGGCCGCGACGCCTGGCGCCTGATCGGCGTCACCGACACCAGCATGCTGCGGCCCCAGGTTTTCGCCGTGCAGCGCGGGGCGGCCAACATCGCCTTCTGCGCCTCGGAGAAACAAGTCATCGACGCGGTGCTGGAGAGCCTGGCGGCGGCGGATCCGCGTTTCTGGGGCCGGCCCGACCGCTACTGGGTGGCGCGCGGCGGCAGCCATACCGACGGCGGAGCTTTCGTCTTCACCCTGCGGCAGCGGCCCGAGGGCGGCCGCGAATTGGTGGTGACCGACAAGTTCGGCGCCGCCGTCGCCTCGCCCACGGGCGGCGACACGGCGACGCTGGCCTTTCCCAACGGCGGCTCCGGGTTCGCTTGGCGAAGCGGCGGCCGGCGCTCCCGCGATTGCCGGCACTCCCCGCAGGTCGCAAATGGGTCTGGCTCCAAAAAGCCCGCAGCAGCGGGCTTGCCTAAATCGATGGCGCGAAGGTCGGCCACGCCCGAGGCGTACGACCGAAGTACGTTGAGGGCGTCCGACCGTTCAGATGCGCCGGGTCCCTTCCCGGCGCGGAGCGCAACGCAGGAGACGGGCCCATTTCCGCCGCTTACTCAGGTGCTGGCCGCCTTGCGCCGCTGGAGCTGGCAGCAAGCCTCGTCGTTCCTCGACGAGCTGGCGCTCGAGGCGCGGGTGCCGGGGCGGGAGGTGGCGGTGCTCGAGCTGCTCACCCTGCTGCTCGACCGGCGCTACGACCCTGGCCGGCTGCGGCGCAGCCGCTGGCTGTCGCGGCTCGACGCCTGCCTGGCCGGCGTGCTCGCCGACCTGGAGCGGCGGCCAACCCCGGCCTTCCAGGTGCACGCCGGGCCGGCAGGCGGCGCCGCCGGACAGCCGCGGCCCGACGCCGCCGATCAGACCATCGTGCTCGACGCGCGCCGTTACGCGATCGAGGGAGAGGGCTCGGCCGCCAACGAGCTGGTGGCCCTGTATCGCCACGGCTGGCGGCGCTTCCTGGTGGCCAACACGCGCGGCCATCGCTTTCTCGGCTGCGGCTTCGGTCCTGCCACCGAGGGCGTGCGCATCGACGTCTACGGCTCGTTCGGCGACTATCTCGCTTCGGGCGGCGACGGCATCGAGCTGCACGCGCACGGCGATGCGCAGGACCAGGTGGCCCAGATCTGGAAGAGCGGCCTCCTGGTGGTGCACGGCGACGTGGGGCAGGCATTCGGCTACGGCGCCAAGGGGGGCGAGGCGTACGTGCTGGGGAGCGCCGCGGGCCGCCCGATGATCAACGCGGTCGGCTCGCCGCGGGTAGTGATCAACGGCACCTGCCTGGACTACCTGGCAGAGTCCTTCATGGCCGGGGACCCCCTGAAGGGGGGAGGCTTCGTGATCTTGAACGGGGTTGGTTTCGATTCCCGCGGCCGCCTGCGCGAGCTCGACAACCCCTACCCCGGCAGCAACCTGTTCTCCCTCGCCTCCGGCGGCGCGCTCTACATCCGCGATCCCTTCGGCCGCCTCGAGGCCTCCCAGCTCAACGGCGGCGAGTTTGCCGAGCTCGGCAAGGCGGACTGGGACCTGATCCGGCCCTACCTGGAGAAGAACGAGGCCTGGTTCGGCATCCCGGTCTCCGCCCTGCTCGCCGTCGACGGCGTCGAATGCCGTCCGGCCGAGGTCTACCGCAAAGTCCGCCCCGTCAAGCTGCGCGCCCTACAAGCCGAAGAAGCCTGGGTCGGCCACCGCGGCTAGCCCGAAGTTCCTCGGGCAAATCTGAGGTAAGCCCATGAGAAATTGAGACTTAATGCCGTCTAGGCGTCTGAATTGTAGCCACTAAATTGATCGAGAAGAGGGCTTGATTTTCTGCTCCTGCACTCTATAATCATGCCATGGCACGACGCGGCGAAGCCGTTCACGTAGCCACCACGTCTCGCACCTATAAGGGCAAGACCTACCAGACCCACCTCCTGCGCCGCACTTATCGCGAGGGTGGCAAGGTCAAGCATCAGACCCTCGGCAATCTCTCCCACCTCCCGCCACAGCTCGTCGAGGTGATCCGTCGCGCGTTG
>DASZZM010000043.1:0-101941 GCA_035544895.1 Thermoanaerobaculia bacterium | reverse complement strand
TCGGGCCTCGGCACGCTCCGCGCAGGGGCAGCCCGGTTTGCTGCACTTCACATAGCGCTCCGACAGCGAACCGCGACGCATCGGCCTGGGCTGGGCGATCCGGTCGCTGATCTGACGGGCACGGCTGGTGGCATCTGAGGTGTCGTTCATGGGCGGTTGTTTTCCTCCTTACGGTTATTATAACCGTAAGGAAGCCGCGATTCCAGCTCGTGGGCATCCTCTCGTAACTCTGGTGTCGTGCACCCCCGATGATCCGCCGGCTCGAGGATTGACGCCTCCATGTGCTAACATAGCTGGAAGGCTATGGAGGATTCCTTGACCCTTCAGTTCTCTCCGGGATCGCGCCGGCTCATTGTTCTGGCGGCGCTGACGATCGGGCTCGCGGTCTGCCATCTGGCGAGCGCGCAGCAGCCTCTGCTTCCCCCTTACAAGACCGGCTTTCCGCTCAAGTTCCCGGGCCACGGGACGATCGTGGGAAGCAAACCGGTCATGGCCGACCTCGGGCTCACGCCCGGCTTCCGCTCGATCGTCTTCGCCACCCGCAGCGGTGAGCTGTTCGTCGTCAAGCACAACAACGACGGTACCTGGGGACTGGCTCCCGGTTGGCCCCAGACGCTGCCTTCCCACGCCTATTCCAGCCCCGCGGTCGGCGACCTCAACGGCGACGGCATCCCGGAGATCGTGGTCGGCTACGGCTCGACGTCGCAGACCAACAAGCCGGGCGGCATCCGTGCCTACAGGCGCGACGGCACGATGCTCTGGGACGTGCCGGGAGGAGCCGCGGGGCTGCCGCCTGCCGGCAGCTTCGTGGGTCCCGACGGCTTCGAGCACGATCCGGTCCAGTCGACTCCGGCCATCGGCGACATCGACGGCGACGGTCACGCGGAGGTCGTCTGGGGCGGCCTCGACCACCATGTCTACGCGGTCGACGGCGCCACCGGCAACGCTAAGCCCGGCTGGCCGGTCGACGTCCTCGACACCGTCTTCTCTTCGCCGGTCCTCTTCGACCTGCTCGGCGACGGCAAGCTCGAGATCATCATCGGCAGCGACGCCTACTTCACCAACCCTCCTGGCGGCTGCCTGAACGTCTTGCGCTACGACGGCTCGCGCCTCGCCGGCTGGCCGAAGTGCATCGACCAGGTGGTCAGCAGCTCGCCGGTGGTCGCCGACATCAACGGCGACGGCCGGCCGAAGATCATCCACGGCACCGGCCGCTTCTGGGGCCCTCCCTCCCAACCGGGCACTCCGACCCACGCGGTCTACGCCTGGAACGCCGACGGTACGGCGGTGGCCGGCTGGCCGGTCGCGGTGGACGGGCAGGTCGACTCGACGCCGGCGATCGCCGACCTCGACGGCGACGGGGTCGCCGACGTCATCGTCACCGACGACAACAGCGGGCCGTCGCAAACCCCTCACGTCTACGCCTTCAAGGGTGACGGCAGCCTGATGTGGAAGACGCAGCCCAAGGATTTCTTCGGCAGCACCCTCTCCGCCGGCGAGCCGGTCGTGGCCGACATGCTGGGCAGCGGCACGGAGCTCAACGTCCTCGTACCCACGAACGGCGAGGTCGCGGTGTTCACTTCCAAGGGAGTCCAGCTCACCGAGACCAGCCCTCATACACTGCCCCAGAAGTATTCCTTTGCCGCCCAGACGTCGGTGGACAACGTCGCGGTCGGCGATCTCGAGATCGACGGGGCCGGCAACCAGATCGAGGTGCTGGTCATCTCGGCCGAGCCTTTCCCCTCGGGCACCGACCTGGTCATCCACGTCTGGAACCCGATCGGCTGCACCTCTACGCCGCCCTGGGGCAACTTCCACCATACCGCGGACCGCCTGGGCGTCGCCGACGGCACCGGCACGACCTGCCACGCGGCTTGCCCCGCCGCCAGCTCCCCGGCCGCGAGCTTCTTCACGGTGCCGCCATGCCGAGTGGTGGACACCCGCCTCAACACCGCGGGGCGCTATGGCCTTCCGGCTCTGGCCAACGGAGACCTCCGCGATTTCGTGATGACCGGGCAGTGCAACATCCCTGCTGCCGCCAAGGCGGTGTCGGCCAACGTCACCGTCGCCGGCGGGACCGGTCCAGGCTACGTCCGCCTCTCGCCCGGCTGTCTGCCGCTTCAGGTCAGCACGACAAACTGGAACAGCGCCGGACAGGTGCGTGCCAACAACGCCATCCTGGAACTCGACGCCAACGGGATCACGACTGCCAACGCTTTCGTGCGCGCCAGCGGAACCGTGCATCTGGTCATCGACGTCAACGGCTATTTCAAGTAGGACACGGCAGCGCGCAGCCGCTTCCAAACGTGAGCCGCACGACCCCGTTGGGCAACGGTCCGCGCTCTTCTTGATGCTCTCTCCGCCGGCCCCCGCTATCTCGCACCCCGGTCCGGCGCCGGGACTCGGCGGGCGGGTCTTGGTGCCGTCCTTGCTCGCAACGGGAGTGCTGCTCCGCTTCCTGGCGGCGTTCCCCAGCCACAAGTACACTTTCGACGCCGACTGCATGCTGGGCGCCCTCGGCGCCTTCAAGGTTCTGCGCGGGGAGCACCTCGCATTCCACGTGGGTGTGCGCCTCGGGTCGCTGGTGAGCTATGAGCTTGCCTTGCTGTTCCGAGTATTCGGCTGCTCCCGGAGCACTCTTGCCGCGCAGCCGGTAGTAGTCAATGCGCTAACGCTAGTTGTCTGGTGGCTCTTCTTGCGCCAGGCGCTGAAGCGAAGAGCCGCCGTGATTGCGCTGCTTTTCGCCGCCCTGCCCTGGCCTGCCTTCACTTTCTGGACTTACATGCCGAATGGTTCTCCCGAGAACTTGCTGTTCTGCGCCACCACGCTCTGGCTCGCCTGTCGACTGGCGCACGGCACTGGAGGCAGGCCAACAGCCTTGGGACTCGGACTGGTGATCGGCCTCGGTTTCTGGAATTCGTTTCAGACTCTCGAGTGCACTATCCCTGGCCTGTTCTGGCTGTTTTACCACCGCACGCTGAGACGCGACCGCGCTTTCACCCCTCTCCTCGTCGCGGGCTTCTTGCTCGGCGCCTCGCCGTGGATCGCCTTCAACATCCGCCACCCCCTGGGCAGCTTCCACGGCAACTTCGGAGCGCGTCCCGCCAAGATCGACTTAATGCTCGACAACGGCCGCCACTTCCTCACCCACGATCTCCCTGATCTGGTCGCGGCACCGGATCCCGAAAACGACTTCAATCCCCCCAACCGGGTGGCAGCGGCGCTGCGCCTCCCCGTGCTCGCAATAAGCTGCCTCGCCTTGCTGTTCTTGTTGGTCGCACCGCTATCCTGGTGGCGCGGCAGGTGGCCGAGTGGCGAGGCGGAGACGGCCTGTGGAGGCATTCCCTTTCTGTTGGCGATGGTGCCGCTCACGACTTTCGCCATCACCATGATCTCCGAGGCCGGAGCGCACCGCGTGCTCACGGTCCGCTACGTGCTTCCGATCGCGCTGGTCCTTCCGGCTGGGCTGGCGCTCGTTCTCGTGACGATCGCCGCGCGATGGCGTTGGCTGGCGGCGGCCATCACTGCGCTCGTCCTGGCGTTCAGCCTCGCTGGAACGCTCTTCCCCTGGACGAGGTCGCGTCTGCTCTGGGCCGCCAATGCGGCCGGCGATCGGCGCCTCCTCGCAACTCTGAGCCAACACCACGTCGCAGCCGTTACCGGTGGCTACTGGAAGGTGTACCCGATCAACTTCCTTTCGGGCGAGAAGATTCTCGGCATCCCCGTCGAGGGGGCTGATTTCTACGGGGAGGCGGCGAAGTTGCCAGCCAACCCGATCGATTGGGCCCTTCTCTCGCTGCAGCCGGCCGAGATCGATGCATGGGTACGCCATGCCCGCCTCGCGGGCGAGAAGATCAGGGTCCCTCCACTCTACAGCCTGTTCCTGGTTCGCCGCGATCCGGCCCCAGGCCAGCCTCCCACCCAGGTCCTGCAGAACCTGCAGGCCGCCTACTTTGGGGCTGGGCTCCCCTTCCTCTCCAGGAAATGAGTCCGCCGCCCTGGTCCGTCGCCAGACCCTGCCTTGACATGGAGCGCGCCCAGGAATCCGGGGGTTGACCTGCCAGCCCCCCGGCAGTAGCTTGCGCCCGTGTCGACCACCCGCTCTTGGCTGCTTGGATCATGCCTGTGCCTGATCTGCCTGGGCGCGTACCTGGCGAACGGCCGCATCATGTCGCCGGGCGGGGACGACGTTCCCAACCGCCTGATCCCCTTCTCACTCCTCGGCTGGGGCACTTTGACCCTCGAACCGTTTCGCGGCAACCTCACCGCCCAGCCGGTGCGCTGGTACTGGCGAGAGAGGCAGGGTACGATCGTCTCCTTTTATCCGATCGGGACTGCGGCTGTCGCGCTGCCGGTCTATCTCCCCTGTTACCTCTTGCTTCGCGCCCGGGGGCGCGACACGCCCAGTGAGCTGTTCCAGGTCAGCGCGGTGGTCGAGAAACTGGCGGCCGCGGTCATCGCCGCGCTCGCGGTTGCCGTCCTCTTCGCGATCCTCCGCCAGCGCCTGAGCGCCCCGAATGCGACCGCAAACGCTCTTGCCTTCGGTTTGGGCACCGGCATGTGGGCGCTGAGCAGCCAATTGCTCTGGCAGCATGGCCCTGGTGTGCTCTGTATTCTGCTGGGTCTGTGGAGCCTCGTGAGGCCCCGCCACCCTGGCGCGAGCGTGGCAGCCGGGTTCTTTCTTGGGTTGGCCTCCGCCGTGCGGCCGCAGAATGCGGTCTTCCTGGTCGCCGGCGCTGTCTACCTGTGGCTGGCCGGCGAGGACCGCGCCAGGAAGGTGCACTCGGTCCTGTGGCTGGCGCTCGGTAGCCTGTTGCCCCTGGCGGCGACTCTTGCCTACAACTTCCACTATTACGGCAACTTCCTGGGAGGCTACCGAGAGCTCACGGTCAACTTCCAGCCGGCGATCCTTGACGGAGTCCTGGGACTGCTGCTCAGCCCAAACCGGGGGCTTCTGGTGTTTTCACCAGTGGTGATCCTGGGGTTTTGGGGCATGGCCCAGGCACTTCGCCGCTGGCGGACCGAGCCGCTGCTGGCCTCGTTTTGCGGCGCGGCCGTTCTCTTCCTCTTCATCCACGCCAGCACGAAGACCTGGGACGGTGGCGGCAGCTTCGGCCCGAGGTACCTGACCGAGACCTTGCCGGTCCTGGCGTTGGCCGCGAGCCTGACCGTGCCAAAGCTGGCGCCCTGGGGCAGAGTGGGCGCCCTGATCCTCGTCGCCTGGTCGGTCCTGGTCGAGCTCGACGGCGTCATCTGCTATCCAGCATCCATGTGGCACGCGCGGATGGCACCGTTGTCGGCTCGACGCAGCAGCTGGGACTTCCGCCACGTCATGCTGCTCGAGGACTTTCAGACCTGGCTGGCGCGGCGGAATCCTCCGCCCCCTGAAGCCGCCCGCGCCGGTCCTCCACCGGCCGCCCTTCTGCCCGACTCCGCGTTCAAGGTGGAGTGGCAGGCTGCGACCGTCCCTCGCACCATGAAGGCGACAGAGCGCGTGGTCGCGAGGATCACTTTCCGCAATATCGGGGATCGCGCCTGGCCGGATCCCGCGGCGGTCGACCCGGCACGCTCGGGAGCGTATGCGGTCCGCCTTCGATTCCGCTGGCGCCGCGGCGCGTGGGCAGGTCCCTACAGCGCTCCGAGCGATCTCAGGGAGCCGCTCGAGCCGCGACAGGCGACCACTGTCTTGATCCCGGTCATCGCCCCGGCTGCACCAGACACCTACGATCTGCAGTTCGAGCTCGAGCAGGAAAGGGTCACCTGGTTCGCGGAGAAAGGTGCACCGAGACTCTCGATCCAGGTGCGTGTCACCTCGGGCGACACCCTCAGGCCCGTCGAGCGGTCCCGGGGTAGCCGGGAGAGCAACGCTGGATCACCTCCGAGGCCGGCCGGCGCAACCGCTCGGCAGTCCCTGCACTCCTCCGTCCGGGCCCTGGTGCCTACTGGAAGTAGCCGGTGACGTCGAGAATCACATCCACCTTGCCGATACCACCCAGCCAGACGTTCAGGTCGCCCGCCTGGTTCGCCAGCGGAACGATCGCGCCATTGGCGAGAGCGTTGTCCGCGTTGAGAAAGTTGATGGTGGAGACGTTCGGCAGCGACGCGTTCGAAGGATAGACGGTCAGGAAGCCCCCACCCGAGGGACCGGTCATGGCCGGATTCGCAATAGTGACGTTAATTGTCACCGCCGTGGCACCTGATGGCACGCCGCAGTTGCCCTGGACCTGGAAGGTCCGCTGGCGAGTACCGGGCTGCGTGAGCGAAGGGCCACCATTGGTTCCATTCGGGTTGCGCGTATCGACGACCCGGCACGGAGTCACCGCGTGGAACTGGAAGGGGCCGGCCTGGGCCTGCGCGGCCTGGGGGAAAAATGCCGCGCTCGCCGCTACCAGCCCGAGCAGGGCGAAGGCAGAACCAAGCGGAGAGCAGCAAGCTCGCCTCGACATAAGAATCTCCTTTCGGTTGTAAGGATCTCGCACCTTGAGCCTCTCCTCGGCCCTACCCGAAGCTATGCTCCGGATAGGGCGCTAGTCAATCCCGCAGGCTGAGGTCTCGACCTCAGCTCTCTTGTCGGTCGCCACGCCCATACGCGTTTCTCTATACTAGCATTTATCGTTTGCGCCGGGCAATCGACCTTGCACCGTGGCCTGGCGCCTGCCGCGCCCGCTCTTCCACGCAACCTTCGTGCCAAGCAGGAGCGGCGCTACCGCACGTAGCCGAGAGCGCGCAGGCGGGCCTGCGCCTCCGCGCTCAGCTCGACCCACGGGCCCCTGCCGGCGGCCGGGTCTTCGGCGGCCAGGGCGGCGAGCTGCTGAGCGAGGGCTGCGGCAATCCGCGGGTGCGCCGCGGCGACGTCCACCTTCTCGCCGGAGTCGGCGGCAAGGTCCAACAGCCGGCCGTCATAGAGCTTCCACCGCCGGGAGCGGATCGAGGTGCTGGTCGAGGCGTCGCGGCGGCTGACCACCAGGCGGGGGGCCTCCGGCCTGCCGAGCACGAGTGGCATGAGGTCGGCGCCGCGAAACGTTCCCGGGGCCGGGATGCCAAGCGCCGCCAGCACGGTGGGCGCGATGTCGATGCCCCGTACCTGCGCGGCCACCGTCTCGCCGGCCCGCGCCGCGTGGGGAAACTTGATCAGCAACGGCACGCGGAGAAGCTCGTCGTAGAGGGTGTGGGAATGCCATCCCACTTTGCCGTGCTCGGCAAACTCCTCGCCGTGGTCGGAGGTGAAGACGATCAGCGCGTGCTCGTAGCGGCCTTGTTCCTCGAGGAAGGCAGTCAGCCGGCCGAAGGCGCGATCCATGGCGTGAATATCGCCGTCGTAGGTCGCCACGATGTGGGCCAGGTCGCGCCCATCGATGCGCAGGCGGCCGTCGTTTATGGCGGTGAGGACATCCATCTCGGTCCCCCCGGCGGGCAGGGGTCCGGCGTAGCCCGTCTCCATCACCGCCAGGTCGGCGGGAGGCGGCCTGTAGGGGTGGTGCACCTCATAGGTGTGCAGGAACAAGAACAGCGGCCGCGCACTTGGCTGGCCCCGCATCCAGCCGATCGCCTGGTCCACCACATCCGAGAAGACATAGCGCGTCGACGAATGGTAGACCTCGAAACCGTGGCCGATGCCGAACTCGGCGGCGATCAGCCCCCCCTCGTTGAACGAGACCGTGCGGAAGCCCTGCCGCCTGAGGATCTCGGCCAGCGTCGGCCATTGTTCTGCGAGCGCGATCTTTTCGCCGTGCGAGGCGCCATGCTGCTGCGGCAACAACGAGGTCATGATCGAGGCGTGGGATACCAGCGTCGAGGAGGAATGCGCGATGGCCTCGCTGAAGAGCACGGCATCGCGGCGGAAACGGTCGATGTGGGGCGTGGTCGGCCGGCGGTAGCCGTAGCAGCCCAGGTGGTCGGCGCGCAGAGTGTCGATCGACACCAGGATCACATCGTGAGGCACCCCACCGCGGACCACCCGGAAGGCCACGCCGAGGACCACCACGGCGAGCGCGCTCACAGCAGCCAGCGCGGCCACAGCCCGGCGCCGGCGGCTCGAACCCGCCGGGCGCTCGCGGGGCTCGCAGCGATGGCTTGACGGTGTTTCCAAGGGCCGCGGGCTCAGAGCCTTTCCCAGGCCAGGGCCCGGACGCCACCGGGCAGGTCGATCGAGCGGGCCAGGCGCAGCGCCTCATGCGTGCCGGGCGTAAACGTCGGCGGGCCGGTAACGAGGACGAAGTACCCGCCCCTCGCGAGACGTGCCGCGGCGTTGTCGAGCAGGATCGGGCGCGTCCGATCGGCGGTGAAGTCGACGTGGAGCCAGAGGTCGTTCGGGGAGCGGTACTCGATGCCGGCAGCCGCCATCCGGCCGCCGAAGTAGCGGTGGGCGGCAAACAGGAGGTCCTCGGCAGCCACATCTTGAATCGAGACGTCGACCGCCCGGCTGTGCTCCAGGCGAGGGAGCTCGCGCTCCAAGATCCCGAGGATCGCGGGCAAGCCGTCCGGCGCGAGCCGCGAGCCCCCGTTGCCCGCCGGCTCCGCGCCCGGGCGCTGGAGTGGCGCCCGCTCGCCGCCGACCTGCGAGTCCGCTGTCCGCCGCAGCGGCGCAAGGCCGGCCAGGCGCTCTTTCCAAGGCGCGAGCTGTTCGCGCACGATCTCCAGCACTTGCTGCCGGCCGAGGCCTCTCGCGGCACGCTCCTCCAGTGCCGCGGCGTGCATGCGCAGCTCATCGATCCGCCGGCGCGCATCCGCGCGCTCGAGAGCGGCCTGCTCGCGCTCGCCCTCGAGTCCGGTCAGGCGGCGCGCGGCCTCGTCGCGCAACCCGGCGATCTCCTCGCGTAGACCGACCGCTTCGTCCCAGAGCCGCGCCAGCTGCGCTCGCAGCTCCTCGCGCACAGGGGGGGTCTCCAGGAGGTGCAGGCGGCGGCCGAGGGTGACCTGCTCGTCGATCAGTCCGCGCAGCACGTCGCGCTCGAGGTCCCAGGCCGTTCCAAGATCGCGCACCCGTCCTGCCGTGCGGCCCAGGAAGCCGATCACACGCCGCGGCAGCGGGCCGCTCGCCTCCTCTTTCAGGCCATGGCGGGCGCGAATCTCGTTCCACTGCGCGAAGCGGGCGGCGATCGCGACCTGCCGGTCGTCCAATGGGGCGGGAGGCCGATCGGAGACCCCGCTCTCGTCCGCGGGCAGGGGAAGCGGGGGCCGCGCAGGGGGCGCCTGCTGCCGGGCGCGGGGCGCCGAGCGCAGCGCCAGCAGCCGGTCTCCGAGCTCCGCCGCCGCGCGTTGGACCTGCGCCCGCATCTCAGGCGTGGGCGCCGCCCAGGCGTTATTGCTCATCGGGTAACGGTCTGTCTTGCGCAACACCAGCAGCACCGATCCGAACACCTGCCCATGCCGGGTCGACAACAAGGACTGCGCCTCGGGCCCGCCCGCGGTCCCTTCATCGGCCTCGTTGAGGGGCCGGGATCCGGTCAAGGTGAGCTCCGAGACCGCGAGCCGCGGCTCGTCTACCGGCACGAGGCCGCTCGCCTCGACGATGTAACGCGCCAGCGCCGGCGTATCGAACAGGAGGTTGCCGCGCCAGCCGCGGGCTCCCGGCGGGCCCGCGACGAGGTAGTCGGTGCTCAGCGCGAGGATGCCTCCTGGCTTGAGCACCCGGCCGAGCTCGAAGGCCGCGGCGGCCGCCGCGCGCAGGTCCTCGAGATGTTCGACGGTGCTCAGCGAGAAGACGCCGTCGAAGCTGTCCTCGGGATAGTCGAGCACCCGCCCATCCATGTGCTGAACGACCAGCTTGCGGCGGTCGAAAGAAACGGTTGCCAGCTTCTCGGGCTCGGTGAGCATCAGCGGCGAGGCGCCGGAGAGCGTGCCAGGCGCCAGATAGAGGTCGGTCGCGAAAACCCGGCCGGCATGCATGGTGAGATGGAAGGCAAGAGGACCGGCGCCGGCGCCGGCGCCGAGCAGGCTCGCGTCCGGACGCAGCACCCCGAAGTCGCGCAGCGCCCGCAGGCACAGCGCCGCTTCCCACGCCTTGCGCCGGCGCGCCGCGCCGCCGGCGATCGCCCCAGGAATTCCGAAGAGATCCGGATAGAGCTCGCGCTGCGCCGCGCTGAGCTCGGGGCGGGCGAAGTCCTCTACCTCGCAGACCTTGTTGTAACCCAGCGGGCCGCTCGGCAGGTCTGCTCCTGGCATGGGCATAGGCTCCGAGAAAGTGCGGCCCACCAACTCTTCCACGACGCCCCGATAGTTTCTCGACATGCGCTCGAGCGTCGCTTCCGCGAGATAGAAGTCGCGAGCGGCTTGCGCCATCCGCCGGGCCAGCTCGCCGTCTCCGGCGAGGCGCCCCAGGACGCCGGCTAGCGCCGCCTCCTCGCTCTCGTCGGCGGGTACGCGGAAGCAGAAGCTCGCGGGCAGGCAATCCCATTCCGGCACGTCGGTGACCACGATCGGCTTCCCCGCCGCCGCGGCGCGCAGCAAGGTCGCCGACATCTGCTTGCGGAAGGGGAAGCGCAAGTTGACCACCACGTCGCAGGCGAGCAGAAGACGGTTGAACTCTTCTTCGGGCACCCTTCCCGTGAGACGCACCCGATCGGCGACGCCGAGCTCGGCGGCCAGCGCTTCGAGCCGCCCTCGATAGCCGGGGTCGATGAACCCGCCCACGATCAGCAGCCGAGCATGCGGCACTGTCTCCGGGAGCGCCGCCAGCGCCGCGAGCCGGGCCGTCGCCCGCACGGCGGACTCGAGACGCTTCACCGGATCCGCGATGCCGAACGCCCCGATCACGAACTCGCCCGCGGTGAAGCCGGCCTCTCTGCGCATCTCGGATATCGTGCCATCGAGGCTCCACAGCGGGTCCTTGACTCCCATCGGCACGACGCGGACTCGCGCTCCGGCATAGCGCTCCTCCAGCTCCTGCTTGGCCCGCGGCAAGTGGACGATCTGCGCGCGGCTGGCATCGATCACTTCCTGCAGCATGTAATGCCGGTTCAGGAACGCCTCGATCTGCGGCAAGCGCGCCGCGGGCTCCAGGCTCTCGATCCGTATGAGCTCCGCCAGCGCTTCCTCGCCTTCCTGTGCCGCCAGGAGGCGCCGAAACGGCTCGTAACGCCCCGTGACGTAGCTCAGCGAGTAGTAGAGCTGCTGGCTCCAGGTGAGGTCGTGCAGCACGACCAGGCCGGGCCAGCGCCGCAGCGCTTCCGCGATGAAGACATGGAAAGGCGAGGCACCCATCTGGTAGATGACGAGATCGTAGGGGAGCCGCCGCTGGCGGCGCGCGAAGGCGGCGTGGTGAAACACCGGCCAGCGATCGAGCAGGTCGGCCGCGGGCAGGAAACCGCCGTCGACGAACACCTCGACGTCGGCCCACTCGGCGAGCGCGGGCAGGAGCTCCGCGCTGTAGTCGGCGATGCCGCTCTCCTGGGGCGGCAGCGGCGTCCACAGCGCCAGGCGCGGCCGCGCGGACGGCCGCCGCGCCGTCTCGGCGGCGGCCTCGACCGTCCGCTGGTAGGCCTCGAGAGTCGCCCGGCCGAGGGTTTCCGAAGCGAAGCTCGCGGCGCGCTCGAGCGCCGCTTCGCGCAGCGCCTGGCGCAAGCCGCGATCGCGGCTCAGCCGGTCGATCGCTCCGGCGAAGGCAACCGGGTCGTCGGGGTCGACCAGCAGGCCCGCGTCACCCACCACCTCGGGCAGCGCCGCGGCTCGGCTGGCGACCACCGCCGCACCGCATTTCATCGCCTCGAGGGCCGGCAGGCCGAAGCCCTCGTACCGCGAGGCGTGAAGGACGGCGAAGGCGGCGTTGAACAGCGCCACCAGCTCCTCATCCGAGGTGAAGCCGGTGAATACCAGATCGCGCTCGATGTGCAGCTCCCGCGCCCAGGACTCGACCAGGCGATAGCCCTCGACGTGGAGATCGCAGGCCACCACGAGCGGGTACCGCTTCCGCCACTCCGGCGGCAGGAGGGAATAACCGCGCAGCAAGGTGGACAGGTTCTTCGAGTGGTGGCTGTGCGACACGGTGAGCAGGAACTCGCCCGCGAAGCCGCCGCGCCGGCGCAGCTCCTCGAGGCTGCGCTCCACCTCCGCCACCGGGAGATGCTTGAAGCAGGGATCGGCCACCGGGTAGGCCACGTCGATACGCGCCGGAGAAGCGCCCAGGTAGGCAACGGCCTCGCGGCGCACGAAATGAGAGATGGCGATCAGGCGATCGGCGTGGCGCAGCCCCTGTGCCACCCACAGGTACTGTTGCATGACCGCCGGCGAGGCCAGATAGTGGCTCGGGTAGACGAGCGGGATCAAGTCGTAGTGGGTGGCGATCAGGGGACACGCGTCGAAGCGGCAGAGCATCGGCTCCACGAAGAGAAACGGGGTGGTGGCGTGGAACAGGTCGAGCCGCTCGCCGGCCAGCCAGTCCTGCAGCTCGGCGGCGCGGCGCAGGCTTCCGTCCATGGTGGCGCCGTCGCCGGGACAGGCCAACGACTCGGGCAACGTCCGCATGCTCGCGTTGGGCGCCGCGGCGATCTCGGGCAGCAGGGCGCGGATGTCGTGGTCAGGCCGGCAGACGAGGATGTACTCGTTGCGGCTGTCCAGGCGCAGCACCTCCCGCAGCTGCTGCTGGGTGTAGCGCCCCATCCCGCGGTTGAGGATCACTCTCCCAGGGCTGAGCAGGCGGTAGTCGATGCCTATGCGCATGGAGGGCGGCCGGCGGTCAGAGGCGGCGCCATGCCACGATGCAGGCGACGGCGCCGGCGCCGGCTGCGCCGTCGTGGCGGTCGCGGTAGTCGTAGCGCGGCAGGTCGCTTTCCTCGATCGGCCGGTAGCGGCCGCCGTCATATCCCCAGTATTCGACGTGATAGTGCCAATCCACGAAGAGCCGGTGCAGGTCGGCAGCGCTGTATTGACGATACCAGGAAGCGAGCTTGCTCTGGCCGACGGGGACGGTCGCGATCGCCGGAGCTCCCGGCTTGAGCAGCTTTCCGATCTCGGCGAGGGCGAGCTTGTCGCCATCCGGGAAGGGTTCCTGGCCGTAGCACGGGAGCCCGATGTGCTCGATCGTCGATACCGCGAGCGCCGCGTCGAAGAAGGCGCGCGGCAGGTCGTTGCCGATCAGGCTCTCCTGGTGGAAGACCGCGCCGGAAGGCAGCAAGCTCTCGCGAGGGTCGAGGGGACGGGGGTCGAGGCAGTGAAGCTCACGCCCGGCCTGCTGTATGGCGCCGAGGTAGCCGGCCCCGCTGCTGCCGACGTCGAGGATCCGCCCCTCCTGGGGCAGCTGCGTGAGGGCCCAGGGGATCTCGACAGTCCGTTCGGTGGTCATGGTCTGGCATCGGACGGCGGCGCTCCGCCCGGCTTCCACCTGCGTCCCGCGGCAGAAGATCGCGTGGGCGCCATCTTAGCGTATCCCGGTAGCGCGGACTCGCGGTAGCGAGGTGCGGCCGGAGACATGCCCGCCGCCGGAGGGTTCACGGGCTGGGGACCGGCGGCTGGAAATACGCCGCTCTGAGCCGGAGATTGAACTGGGCAGGGGACGCGCCAGGGGGATTCGGGTCCGGCAGGAAGACGCAGTAATCGGCGGCGACGCACCTGCTCGATCCTTGCAGCTTGGCATGCGCGGCCCACGCCGAGAGCTCCTGCTCGTTCGCGGCGACCAGCGCCCAGCGCAGCGGCGAGGCGGGAAGCCGCTCGGCAACCCGATAGTAATCGTCTTCCTGCTGCATCGGGATGGCCCGGATGCGCTCCCGCGACAAGAAGTTGATGGGATAGACCCGCCAGAAGCTGCCGGCGACCGCACCGACGCGTTGGGTTTCCAGGAGCGCGAGCAGCTGCTGGTCATGCACGGCGCGGTCGGCCAGCAGCTGTCGTTTCGCGGTCCCGGGCAGGGGTGCGGCGGCCAGATTGAACACGAGGATCGCCGCGGTGCCGGCGGCGGCGGCCGCGCGCGAGCGGGCGGCGAGGGCCGCGAGCGGTGGCGCGAGTAGCGCCGGGATGATGAGATAGAGCGGCAGGAGGTAGCGCACCACCGTCACGCTGCGGTCCGCGCCGGCCACGCTTGCAATGACGAGGAGCGGCGCCAGCACCGCGATCAGGGCGAGCAGCGGCAGAGCGTTGACCTCCGGTCTCGCGGCCTCGCGCTCGAGTTCCTGCCTTCCCCGGCCTAGCCGCCGGAGGGGAAAGACCACCAGCGAGGCGAAGACGGCCAGCAGAACCATGGCCAGCACCGGTTTCTGGAGCGCGTGGGTGACCGGGTTCGCTCCCAGCTCGTAGTTCTTCACGCTCGCGATCAGCTCGCGCAGATTGTCGGCCGCGAGGAAGCGGGCGTTGTCCAGCATGGCTGCCAGTCCCGAAGAGGGCCGGATGAGGGCCGTGCCCCGCAAGGAGCTCAATGGATGGCGGACGTTGTAGGCGAGCCAGGGCAGCGCCCCGAGCACGAAACCGGCGGTGAACCGGGCGGCGGCGTGGGGTCGCAGCAGATCGCGGCGGCGCCAGGCCACCCAGATCAGGGCGGGAAAGGTACATCCCAACGACAGCAACGAGGCCCACCAGGCAAGGCCGACGGAGAGCCCGAATGCGCAGACCGTCCACGGCGACCGGTCGCCGCGCGCCAGGCGGGCGGCCAGCCAGAGCGCGGCCGCGCACAGGAAAACGATCTCGGGGTAGGTGTTGGGCTGGGTGGTAAAGTGCAAGAAGGCGGGCGCGGGGAAAACCGCAAAAGGCAACGCGAACAGCGCCAACCGCCGCCCCAGCGCCTCCTGCAAGAAGAGATACCAGACGCCGAGCGTCAACGCGCCGGTGACGACCGGTCCCGCGGCGAGCGACGCGCGGGAGACGCCGAAGATCCAGAAGAGCAGCGCGGTCAGGTACCCCGCCACCGACCCGAGGCGCTCGGCAACATAAAAGACAGGGTGCTCCCAGCGCATGATCCTGAAAGCGCACAGTCCCCGTAGGATCTCGTCGGCATCGGCCTGGTACTTGTAGGTCGGGAACGCCAGGGCGACCCGCAACGCCACTCCCAGACACAAGAGCAGCGGCGCTACCCAGGCCAGCGAGGGATCGGGCCTCGCGGCAAGGTCGTCAGGCTTGGCGGGCGGCATGGGCAGGTCGGGAAACACCGCGAGTGGCGGCCTCAGGGTCCACTGACGCGCACCGGGACCACGAACGTGCGGGCCCCCTTCGCCTCGAACGTGGAAACGCCTTCCTGGATCAAGTCGAACTGCAGACCATAGCTCCCCTGTTCGGCAGGCGCGACGATGACGATCTGCACGGTCGTCGCCTGGCCCGGAGGCAGCGGCTCCCTGAGGTCGGCCCGCCCTTCGTAAGCTCCTATCCAGGAGTCGCCGCGGCGCCAGCGATAGGTGAGGCGGACGGCGTAGGCCCCGGAACGCGCCGCATCGGTTGCCGCGGGGTCGGGCCAGACGTGGTCACCCATGTTCCTGAAGCCGACCCAGCTCGCCAGTCTCTCCCTCGGCTGCAGGGTGCGAGTGGTCATCTCGGGCATCCGCCATTCGAGCCCTTGCCATTCGACCTTGAAAGCGGAGCCCGGCAACGGCACGGCCCTGGGAGCAAGACGCCGGTCGCGCTGCGCCAACCATGTCTCGAAATCCTCGACGACTTCGAGGTGCCGGAAGTCCCAGAGCTGCGCTTCCGTGCGCGGCATCATCCGGGCGTCCCAGCTCGAGGCCGGATAGCAGAACGCCCCGGCGAGCTGGACCAGGACCGACCACACCAGCAGCAGCAAGGCGGCCGCTCTGCCCCGGGCTGAAAGGCCCGGCACGACGAGGCTCGAGGCCAGAGCCAGCGCGGGCAGGGTCTCGGTCAGGTATCTGGGGCCGAAGCACCAACCTCCCCACCAGTTCGTCCAGCTGGCGTGCAAGAGCGCATAAGCCAGGGCCGCGCCGGAGAATGCGGCGACAAGGGGCTCGCTCCGCCAGCGGCGAAACGCACGGGCCATGCCCCACAACCCCAGCACGACGACCGGCGAGAACATGAGCAGGCCGCGATTCGGGCTCAACAGCAAACCTGAAAAACCTTGCAAGAGGCGCGTCGGCAGGATGTAGCGCGTGAACAACCCCTGGCCGTACAGACCGTAGCTGCCAAGCAGCAGGTGATAGTAACGCAGATTATAAGCGATCATCGCGGCCAGCGGCAGCAAGCCGCCAAGGGCAAGGCCGAGGACCGCGCGCAGGCTGTGCCCGCGGCTTTCACCGCGGACCCAGAGGTACACCGCGGCAGCGGCCAGGAACAGCCCGTTCTGCGGCCGGACGGCAACGGCCATCCCGAGAAAGAGTCCCGCCGCCACGTGCGCACCGTCGCCGCGGGGCCGGTCGAGCGCGAGCATGCCAAGGAGAAGGCAGAGCACTCCGGGACCGTGCTGCCAGAGGTTCTGGCTGCCGATGGTCCACATGCTGGTGCCGAGGCCGAAGGCGAGCGCGATGGCCGCTGCCGTCCAGGCGCTCACGCGCCGGCAGAGGATGAGGAAGAGGATCCCCACGGAGAGCGCTGCGATCGCCGACGCCGCCAGTTTCTCGGCGACCGCGCCGGCCTTGTACAGATAGAGGGACGAGTCGTGTCCGCGGGCGCGGAGCCAGAGGTAGCAGGGAATGTAGACCGGCAGCGCGACCACGGCCGCTCCCACCGGGAACAAGGAGACCAGGGAGCCGCCGCGGTCCTGGACGAAGTAGTCCAGAGGTCCCTGGGCCGTGAGCTCGCTCCGGAACGGATCGAGTGTCAGCGTTCCCCAGCCGAGCAGGGCAAAAGGGATCAGGCGGGTGTGCATGACATCCCCCGCCGCCGGGTAGAGCCTGCGGTTGGCGAGATAGGCGGCCAGGCAGACCACGCACAAGCACAGCCCGATCAGCAACGAACGACGGTACGGCATCGGGCGGGCATCTCCATTTTCTCCATCGTCTCCATCGGGGCGCGCTGCTCGGGGCTGCCCGCGAGTCAAGGCGTCTTGACGCGGGCCGCCAGGACGAGCGGCGCGGCTCCCTTGGCCGCGAACCAGGCGACCCCCTCCTCGACGAGATCGAACTGCAGTTGGTAGTCGCCCGGCTCATCGGGCGCGATGACCGGGATCCAGACCGTGGCCGCTTGCCCCGGAGCCAGCGGCTCCCTGAGATCGGACCGCGCCTGGTAGGGGCCTGACCAGGAGGCGCGACGCCAGCGGTAGGCCGCCGCGGCGGGCGCCTCAGAGCCTGGGGCGCCGCGCCGGGGCTCGAGGACGGGGCCTCCGTTACTGCTGAACCTGGGTAGCGCTCGGGGCGTTGTCCCCTCCGACGTTCCCCTTGATGCGGTTGTTGATGAAGGAAAGGACGGAGCCGCTCCCGGCCGTGATGAGGGAGGCGCCGTTGTTGCTGACGATCGAGACGTTCGAGATCCGGATCGTGCCGTTGCTGGCGAACAGGCCATTGCCCTGGTTGTTGGAGACCTCGGTGTCCTCGAGGTTGATCTCGCCGGACACGGCAATCACCCCGTTGCCGACGTTGTTGCTCATCTGGCTGTCGCGCACCGACACCTTGGAGCCGGTCTCGACACGAAGACCGACCTGGTTGTTCTCGATGCGGACCCGGTCGAGTATTCCGTTGACCGCACCGCCGCCGACGGGCTTGACCAGGACCCCGCCGCTGTTGGCGCCCAGGTTGTTGCGAATTGACGTGTTCTTGATCGAAAGGAACGAGTTGGTCGCCTGGTTCGGCTCGAAGTCGACTCCGAAGGTGGTGAAGTTGTTGATCGTGCAGTTCTCGATGAACAGGGAGCCGCCGGCGGTGAACTTGACCCCAGCGAGACCGGTGCCGAGACCCTCGATGGTCAAGCCGCGAAGGACGACATTCGAGCCGCCCTGCACGACGATGCCGTTGGTCCCGCTCACCAGGACGCCGGCGATCGTTCCTTCGGCCTCGATCGAGAGCGATTTGCTGATGGTGACGGCGCCAAAGCCGCCCGGATCGAGGACGTCGATCTCGCCCCCGACCGCGGTCTTCGAGTAGGCTCCCGCAAAGGTCTTGCAGGGTGCCGTCCGGCTGCACGGGTTGGCGTCGTCGCCCACGCCGGAGACCCAGGTCCTGGTCGCCTGCGCCTGGGCCGCCGAGGCGCCGAGGAGCGTCACGAGCGCCACGATGGAGCAGAGAAAAGTAATTCGCATTCCCTTTTTCATTTCTTTGTAAACCTCCCTCTTAACTTCAAGTTGTTTGGACAGCGAGTCTGCCGAGAGCCAAGTCGCGATATCGACCGCATCTTACATCAGAAAGCGCTGCCGCGGTCTAATCGCCTGCGGCCGCCGACGTCATATCAGGCGGGTCGGCGGGGTGAAATGTTACGCACGATGCCAAGCGGTTCCCCACCGCTTGCCGTGCGGGCAGGCCGGCCGGCGGCCCGGGGCCGGCAGGACCGGCCGAAAGTGACGGCGGCTCTCTGCTTGCCGGGGATCGGCGGGGAGCGGCTTGGCTGGTGCTTGGCTGGTGTATAGTTTCCGCCCATGCTCGACGACGCCAGGAGGTCCCCGGTTGCGGAAGAGGGCGCGGTCGACACGGCGCGGCTCCTCGGCCGCCTGGACGGCGAAGGGCTCGAGCGGACCTTGCGGGCCGTGGAAGCGCGGGAACGAGCCGACCGGCTGGGCCGCCTGCTGATCGGCGACGAGACGTACGCGCCCCTGCCGGCGGCGCGCGCATCGAGCGGCATCATCCATGCTCTGCGCAACGAGCTCGCCTCCTTGACCACCTTCTACCACGCCGTTCAGCGCTCCCGCGTCTGGGCGGTGGCCCAGCTTCTGCGCCGTCCGCTCGGACGCGCCTGGTGAGACGCAAGAGGTCGTGCCGGCGAGCTCCGAAGAGACACTGCTGATCGCCCGCCTGGAGGCCCGGATCGCCGCCTTGGAAGCGGCCCTCGATCAGCGCTCGCGCGACCTGCGGCTGCTTCAGCGCCACGCCTGCAAGCGAGACCTGATCGCCATCGAACGCCTGGCGGCCGGCCTGCCGCCGCTGCCCTTAGGGGCTTTCGAGCCGGTCTTCTGGCAGGAGACCACCGACCTAACCCAGGAAGACGTGCGCGAGACCCTCGAAGACCTCTGGGCCTCGCTGGCCCAGGTGGAGCCGGCCGGCGTAGACCGCATCGCCAAGCCCCTGCCTTGAGCGCCGACGGCCAGCGCAAGACCGCCCTGGTCATCCTGGCCTGGAACCGCTGGGACCTGACCCGCCGCTGCCTGGAGACTCTGCGCGCCACCGACCTCGGCAAGGCCGAAGTCCTGGTGGTCGACAACGGCTCCGACGACGAGACGCCGGAGCGCCTGGCCGAGCTGTGCTGGGTGCGCACCGTGCGGCTGCCACGCAATGTCGGCTTCGTGCGCGGCAACAACGCCGGCATCGCCGCGGCGGCGCCGGGCTCCGACGTGGTGCTGATCAACAACGACATCGAGTTCACCCAGTCCGACTGGCTCGTGCGGCTGCGCAGCTGCGCCTACTCGGCCGCCGATGTCGGCGTGGCCGGATGCCGCATGGTGCTGCCCGACGGCCGCCTGCTGCATGCCGGGACCTACATGATGGCCGACACGCTGCGCGGCCAGCAGATCGGATCGCTCGAAACCGACGTCGGCCAGTACACCCGGACGCGCGAGGTCGAAGGCGTGGTCTTCGCCTGCGCCTATCTCAGGCGCGAGGTCATCGACGCGATCGGCGGCCTGGCGCTCGACTTCGAGTCCTACTTCGAGGACAGCGACTATTGCCTGCGCGCCCGGCAAGCCGGCTGGAAGACGCTGCTGTGCGGCGAGGTGACCCTGATCCACGACGAGCACGGCTCGACGCGCCACGAGCCCGACCGGCTCGACCGCCTCCTGCGCGCCAGCCGCGAGGTCTTCCGCCGGAAATGGGCCGAGACCTTACGCCGGCGTTATCATCACGAGGCGCTCTGGCAGTCCATCATGAACTTCCCCACCGGCTATGCCACGAGCTGCCGGGCGCTGCTGCGCGCGCTCGACGTCGAAGGCGTGCGGGTGGCCTACCGCTACATCTACGGGCCGAAAACCGTCTTCCCGCCGCGCGAGCCGGAGGCAAGCGGCGACTATCGCCTGGACGTAATCCGCCTCCGCAAGCTGCGCCGCCAGCCCGAAGTCGGCGTGGTCTACGGCCAGGGAGACGTCTTCCGGCGCGGCAAGGGCCGTCACCGCATCGGCTACACCATGCTGGAGGTCGACGGTTTTCCGCGCGATTGGGTGGGTCAGGCCAACCGCATGGATGAGGTCTGGGTGCCGTCCGACTTCAACCGCGACGGCTTTCTCCGCTGCGGGCTCGAGCGGCCGATCCATGTGATGCCGCTCGGAGTCGACATCGACCACTTCCACCCGCGCATCGCGGCCCATCCGAACCCGATGGGCGAGTTCGTCTTCCTGTCCATTTTCGAGTGGGGAGAGCGCAAGGACCCGGGCATGCTGCTGCAGGCGTTCAGTCAGGAATTCTCGGTGGACGAGCCGGTGCGGCTGCTCTGCAAGGTCATCAATCGCGACCCCACGGTGAGCGTCAAGACCGAGATCCGCAACCTCGGCTTACGCCAATCCGGAGGCAAGATCTCCTACATGTTCAACGTCGAGTTCCCGCACTACCAGCTCGGCTCCCTTTACCGCTCGGCCGATGCCTACGTGGCGAGCAGCCGCGGCGAAGGATGGAACATGCCGCTGATGGAGGCCATGGCTTGCGGGCTACCCGCGATCGTCACCGACTGGGGCGCGCACCGGCAGTTCGCGCACCAGGGAATCGCCTACATGCTGCGCTGCCGGGGCACCGTGCCGGCCTTGTCGAAGTGCCCGTATTACGCCGGCTTTTCGTGGGCCGACCCCGATCCGGAGCATCTCCGGCAGCTCCTGCGCGAGATCTTCGAGGACCGCGACGAGGCACGGCGCCGCGGTCACGCCGCGGCCAGCGAGATCGCGCGGCGCTGGACCTGGCAAGATGCCGCCCGCCGCATCAGCGCGCGCCTGGCCGCGCTCATGGCGTGAGGCTAGTCGAGCCCATGGCCGGGCGCCGGCCGCTGTCGGTGGTCATTCCCACCCGCAACACCCGCGGCCTGACCCTTGCCTGTCTCGACTCGCTGCGCAGGGCGAGCGCCGCCGGCGGCGACCTCGTGGGCCTCGAGACGGTCCTCGTCGACGACGGCGGCAACGACGGCACCGCCGAGGCGGTAGCGGCCGGCTACGCCGAGGTGAGGCTGCTGCGCCTCGCCGAGCCGGCCGGCTTCACGCGCGCCGCCAACCGCGGCCTGACGCAGGCGGGCGGCGAAGTGCTCCTCCTGCTCAACAGCGACACCGAAGTCTCTGGCGCCTCCCTGCGCGCCATGCTCGCGCACTTCGCCGCCGAGCCGCGGCTGGGAGCGGCGGGGGCCGCGCTGCGCTACCCCGACGGCACACCGCAATGGAGCGGCGGCCGGAAGCCGACGCTCGCCTGGCTGCTGGCGCTGGCCAGCGGCTTTCCGGGGGCGCTCGGGCGCATCCCCGGGTACCGCCGCTGGCGGCCGGCCAGCGCCGCGCGCGGCACGGCCAGGGTCGACTGGGTGAGCGGGGCGGCGATGGCCATCCGGCGCGCCGCGTGGCGGGAGGTGGGGCCCTTCGACGAGCGCTTCCTCTTCTACGCCCAGGACCTCGACCTCTGCCTGCGGCTGCGCCAGGCCGGGTGGCAGGTGGCGGTGCTGGCCGACTTCGCGGTGCTGCACCACCATGGCGCGACGATCGGCGGCGCCGCCGGGAGCGCAGGCCCAGGCGGGCAGGGGCGCGGCCAGCACCCGGAGCTGCTGTGGACCGACCTGCTGCGCTGGGCGCGGAAGTGGCGCGGAGAGCGTTGGGCGCGGCGGGCGGCCCGCGCCCTCGCCGGCGGCGCCCGCCTGCGCCTGCTCGCCCGCGCGCTGGCGGCGCCGTGGGTACCGCCGTCCAGGCGTGTCCGGTTCCGGGCCGAGAGCGCCACCTTTACCCGTGCCCTGGCTGCGGTCAAGGCGGTCAAGGCGGTCGAGGCGGTCGAGGCGCGGCTCGCCGGCGCCAGGGAGGACGGCGAGAGCTGAATCGTCCGGCGCGGAGAGCGCGCTTCTTGCAATCTGCTATTCTCCTCCGTTCGTCCCGCTCGCGCTTCTCCCGTATCGGCCGATGGAGGCGGCCCGGCAGCAGATGAGAGAGATCTTCCGCTACCGCGACCTGATCCTCACCCTGGTGGCGCGCGAGCTGAAGGTGCGTTACCGGAGGTCGGCGATCGGCTTCCTGTGGACCATGTTGCAGCCGCTGCTGATGATGCTCGTCTTCTATACCGTGTTCAACAACCTGTTCCGCAGCGATCTGGCCAACTACCCCATCTATGCGCTGGCCGGCATCCTGTTCTGGAACTTCTTCTCGCAGAGCATCGTCGCCTCGATGAACAGCCTGCGCGGCAGCGCGCACCTGCTGCAGAAGCTGCCAGTGCCCAAGGCCGTCTTTCCGCTCGCCACCGTGATCTCGGGAGTGGTCAACCTGTTGTTTGCCCTGGTGCCGATGCTGCTGCTCCTGCTCGTTAAGCAGCACGGCCTCTCCCTGGCGCTGCTCTTCCTGCCGGTCTCGATCCTGCTGGCGGCGCTCTTCACCCTCGGCGCCGGCCTCTTGCTCTCGCCGCTGGCCGTCTTCTTCAGCGACGTCGTCGAATTGATCGGAGTGTTCCTGACCGTTCTCTTTTACCTGACGCCGGTCATCTACCCGATGAAGATCCTGCCGGAGAACGTGCGCTGGGTGGTGCGTTTCAATCCGGCGCGCTCGATCCTCGAGGTCTTCCGCGATCCCATCCAGTACGGCAAGATCCCTCCCCTCGAGCACCTGACGGTGTGCGTCGTCATCGCCGCCCTGGCCCTGGCGGTCGGCGCCTTCTCGTTCCGGCGCAGCAGCGACCGGATCCCCTTCTATGTCTGAGCCATCGCCGCTCGAGCGGGCGGGGCCGGAGATGGGAGTGAGCGCCACGGCCCCGCCGCCGCCGGCAGCCCGTTCCAGGACCTCGGCGCAGCCGAGGATCGAGCTCGCAGGCGTGTCGCTGTGCTATCGGCTGGCCAAGCAGCGCATCCCTTCTCTCAAGGAGTACGCCATCCACTTCCTCAAGGGAGCGCTCGCCTACGAGCAGCTCTGGGCGCTGCGCGACATCGAGCTCACCGTGCATCCCGGCGAGACCGTCGGCGTCGTCGGGCGCAACGGCGCCGGGAAGAGCACTCTCCTCAAGGTCATCTGCCAGGTGCTCAAGCCGACCCGGGGCCGGGCGGCGATCAGCGGTACTCTGGCGCCGATTCTCGAGCTCGGCACCGGCTTCGACCACGAGCTGACCGGCTTCGAGAACATCTACCTCAACGGCCTGCTGCTCGGCCACTCGCGCCGGGAGGTCGCCGACGCGATCGACGAGATCGTCGACTTCAGCGGCCTGGGCGATTTCGTCCGTGCGCCCATCCGCAATTACTCCTCGGGCATGCTTGCACGGTTGGGTTTCTCGGTCGCCACCGCCTGGCTGCCGGACATTCTGCTGCTCGACGAGGTGCTGGCGGTCGGGGACGCCTCGTTCACCGGCAAGTGCGAGCAGCGCTTGCGGCGCTTCCACGATGCCGGCTCGACCATCCTGATGGTTTCGCACAGCGCGGCGGCCATCCGTGAGAACTGCTCGCGCTGCGTCTGGCTCGACGCCGGCCGCAAGCTGGCCGACGGCGCCACCGGCGACGTGCTCCACCTCTACGAGGGTCACGGCACCGATCCCGACGAGCGCAGGGCGGGGCATCTGAGCACGGAACGCTGAGAGAAGCTCACCGGGGGGGGAGGGAACGCCCCCTCCCCTGGCTTGCTCAGCTTTCTGCTAGGCAGTACGGCGATTCGAGATTTCGTCGTAGATGGCGACGAGCTGGCGGGCGATGCACGAGGGGTCGTGATCGCGGCGCAGGGCAGCGCGGCCGCCGGCGATCAGGGTGGCGGCGAGAGCGGGTTCGTGGTGAAGGCGGGCGAGGGCGGCGGCAAAGCCGGCGGCATCGCGAGCCAGAAGCACCTCCTGCCCGTCGGCCGCCTCGAGGCCGGCTGCCGCTTGGGGCGTCGCCAGGACAGGCACGCCGCGGGCCCAGGCTTCGAGAATCTTCATCCGCAACCCGGAGCCGAGGCGCAGCGGCACGGCATGGATCGATCCGCGGGCGAAAGCGGGCGCGCTGTCCTCCGCGAGCTCGTGCCTGGTGATTCCGGCGCCGCCAGCCACTCTCCTCCCCTCCCCTGCCCTGATCCCGGCTTGGGTCCTTGGCTGGATTCCAAAGAGGTGCAGCTCGGCGCCGGGCAAGGCGGCGCGCACGACCGGCCAGACCTCGCCGGTGAACCAGGCGGCGGCGTCCTGATTGGGTGGCCAGCCCAGGCTGGCCAGCACCACCACGGGCGGCGAGCCGGAGAGGACCGGCTCTCCCGGATCGAGTTGCTCCGGGAACGGAGCCGACACCACCCGTACGCGCCCCGGTTGGAATGGCGGTAGCGCGCTCCCGGCGCGCCATGGCGGCAGCGCCCCTGCGGCGCGCTGCAGGAACGCCTCGGCCAGGGCGCCCAGCCGCTCGGCGTCCTGGCGGGTCAGGGCCAGGGTCGCCGCGGCGCTGGCCACGGCCTCGCCTTCCCAGGCGGCGAGCAGCCGGGCTTCCCGGGCCGCCAGGCGGCCGCGCGCCGCGCCAGCCCAGAGATCGCTTTCGACGTTCTGTGCCCGCAGCACCACCGGCAGGCGGCGGGCTCGTGCCGGCTCCGCCTGCGGCAGCGCTTGGAGCTGCTCGGCGTGCACCAGGTCGAAAGGCCGCGTGGCGAGCAGGCGCTCGACCTCGGCGCGCACCGCCGGCGAGGAGTGACGGGCGACGGTCAGCGGCAGCCCGCGCCGGCGCGGCAGGGCGCGCAGCAGCGTTCCCAGCCGCCCCGGCAGGCGCGCGGCGACCAGGCGTGGCTCGCACCAGCGGTCGAGAGCCGCCGCGACCGCCGCGAGGTCGAAGCGCGCGGCATCGACCGGCGCCACCAGGGTGGGGCGCAGCCCCGCCGCCGCCAGCCCGGCGAGCGTGTGGGCAAGCAGCAACCGCCCGCCGTCGATGGGCGGCCAGGGCGCCTTGGTCGCGACCACGAGGAGTCTCAAGAGAGCTTCCGCCGCCGCGAGCAAAGCACGTTTCCCGCCACCGCGCAAAATCGAGAGATGAAACGGCGCTGCGATGTAGCGATCGAGGCCTACTCAAGGCGTCTATCGGATCGCCCCCGCAACCCCTCGATCCCCTCCCCCTCGCAGCAGAGAGTCTCGTCCTTGCGCGGGCAGTCCCGGCATTCGACGGCGCGTCAGGAGACGACGCACTGCTCGATGCAATTGCAGCTGCCGCAGAAGACGCGCTGGGTGCCGTCGTCGCACTCGTAGTAGTCGCACAGCTTGCCGCAGTCTCGGCCGCAGCTGACGCACCGATGGCAGCTAAAAAGTAAGGTGCTTGCGGAGGCCGGTTGCGCTTCGCCGAGCCACTTTCCGTCTATTTCCTACGGATGCTCGCGCGCAGCGCCGCCGCCACGCCCTGGGGAGTCGAGGCTCGTCCCGTGGAGGTGGAGGTCGACATCCACAACGGGCTGCCGCAGATGCAGATCGTGGGGCTGCCCGACGCGGCGGTGCGCGAGAGCCGCGAGCGGGTGCGCGCGGCGGTGAAGAACTGCGGCTTCGACCTGCCACCGCGCGTGGTGGTGATCAACCTGGCCCCGGCCGACCTGCGCAAGCAGGGCAACCACCTCGATCTGGCGATCGCCCTGGCCCTGCTCGCCGCCTCCGGGCACCTGCCGCAGGAGGCGCTGGCCGGCCGGCTGTTCTGCGGCGAGCTCGGCCTCGACGGCGCCATCCGGTCGGTGCGCGGCGGCCTCGCCATCGCCGCCCTGGGACAGCGCCTGGGCGTCTTCGAGATCCTGCTGCCGGCCGCCAACGCGCCGGAGGCTGCGGCCCTGGGCGCCGTGCGGGTGATCGCGGTGCGCAGCCTGGGCGAGGCGGTCGAGCACCTGCTCGAGCACCGGCTTCTCGACGCCGTCGCGCCGGCGCCATTCACCTCCGACGGCCCCGGCCTCCCGGTCCCCGACCTCGAGGAGGTGCGCGGACAGGAGAGCGCCAAGCGGGCACTCGAAGTCGCCGCCGCGGGCGGTCACAACCTGCTCTTCCTCGGCCCCCCGGGCTCGGGCAAGACGATGCTCGCTCGCCGCCTTCCCGGCCTGCTCCCTCCCCTCACGCTGGAAGAATCGATCGCCGTCACCAAGATCCACTCTCTGGTGGCCGAGGAGCCGCCCGACGGCCTGGTGCATCGCCGCCCCTTCCGCAGCCCTCACCCCGGCACCAGCACCGCCGGCATGATCGGCGGGGGCGGCATCCCGCGGCCTGGCGAAGTGAGCCTGGCCCACAACGGCGTCCTCTTCCTCGACGAGCTGCCCGAGTTCCGGCGCGACACGCTCGAAGCCCTGCGCCAGCCTCTCGAGGAAGGCCAGGTCAGCGTGGTGCGCGCCCGCGCCCGCCTACAGTTCCCCGCCCGCTTCGCCTTGCTTGCCGCTATGAATCCCTGGGGTTGTGGGGATCAGTTGCCACGATCTTAAGAGGCGGGGGTGAAGGAGGCGGGGGTGTCCGCGGCAGGTAGGAGAGGGAGATCTCGATCTCGTCTCGGCCAACGGTCACCCGCTCCACGATGGCCTGAATGAGGGAGCGGCGGTCTTCCTCGGGCAGGTTATCCCATCGGGTATACAGGTCTTCCGCTTCGCTGACGAGCTGTTCCTCGGAGAGGTGCTGGATCTTCAGGAAGTCGATCTCCCCTTGAAGACGGGGAATCTCCTCTTCGAGAGCCACCCTGCGCTCCTCTACGGGGGTGTTCCGCTCCCCGAACCCACGGGCGTTGATCTCGTGGGCCAGGTAGAGCTGGTAGACCTCATCGGCTTCGGCCTTGAGGCGGACTGCCTCCCGCCGGAGTGTTTCGAGAAGTTCCTCCTTGGCCTGTACCTCATGGTCGGTCACTTGGAGGGCGGCGGACACCTCCGCGGGGGAGAGGAAGAAGACTTTGAGCTGTTCCTGGAAGACCCGCTCTAGGTCCACCTGGGGTACCTTGTTCCGGCACTCCCGGCAGATGTACTTCGGGGTGTTCGAGGGCACGTACATCCTGCCGCCGCAGTGGCAGAAGGTGAGCCCGGCGAAGAGGTGGACCGGCCTTCTGGCGGTCCTCGTCTTGCCCCGGCGCTTCTCCGTGAGGAGAGAGTTGGCCGCGTTCCAGATCTCCTCGGGGACCACCGCCTCCACCTCCGAGGTCACCCACTCATGGGCGGGCTTCAGGTTCCACCCACGCCCCTCGCCGCGGCTCTTCGTGTAGTTGGCGCGGCGCTCACCCTTGGCGGTGGGGTCGCGGATCAGGCGCTCCACGGTCGTATCCGAGAACTTGCCGCCGCCGCGCGTGCGGTATCCCCGCTCCGTGAGGACGCGGGCCACCGTGAGGAGCCGGCCGTGCTCTATATACAGCTCATACATCAGGCGCCGGATGGGTGCCTCCTCGGGGTCGGGCACGAGGCGCTTCTCGTGCCAGCGGTAGCCGAAGGGCGCGGCCCCGCCCAAGGGCTTGCCGAGCTTCGCCCGCACCGGGACCGAGGCGGCCACGCGGCTCGCGATCTCCTCCCGCTCCCAAGAGGCCATGCCGGCGATCATGGTGTAGAAGAAGCGGCCGGCAGGGGTCGAGGTGTCGATGGACTCCTCAAGGGAGATGAGGTCGGCGCCCTGGCTACTGAAGAACTCCGCGAAGTCCAGGAGTTCCTTGGTGTTCCGGGCAAGCCTTGCGAGCTTGGAGAAGATGAGGCCCGAGATCCTTCCCGCCTTCACGTCCTCCATCATCCGGCGGGCTTCGGGGTGGGCCATGACCGCTTTGCCGGAGACGCCGGCCAGGTTATAGAGGGTCACCACTTCCCACCCGCGGATCTCGGCGTAGGCCCGGGCGCGGTGCTCGTGGTGCTCGGGGCTCTCGCCCTTGGCCTGGTCCTCGGTCGAGACCCTGATCCAGATCGCGACGCGCTTGGAGGTCTCTAGAGCCGGGGCGCTTTCCTCACGCCGATCGGGCATAGCGGAGGATCGCTTCAGCTTCTCGGGTACGGGGCCATGGTGCATATCGCTCACTCCTCGGCGCCGCGAAAACCTCGGCGCTCTTCGAGCGTACCTCGATCCGGCGCTGAGGTGGTAGTCGGCTGGCGCCGAGGCGCCGGGAGTGCCCTCCGAGGCGGCTGCGGCGGGTCGCTGGCGCTCAAGGGGAAGGAGCCGCGACCGAGCCCCTGCGCCGGGCGCGATCCGCTTGTCTGCGGACGCGCCGATAGACGCGCCGGATCTTCGCCTCGTCAAGCGCACCCGCATCAGAGCGAACATTGAAGCTCTGGTCCTGGCCGACGAAGAGGTGGGTGTGGAACCCTAACCCTACGCTCCACTCGTAGCGATCGGGCTGGTCGGGCTCTAGAAGGGTCTGTATCAGCACGTGGTCAGGGAGTTCCTTGCCAGCCCGCCGCTCCTCCAGGAGTTCGCTCGTAAGCGGCAGGATGACGGCCGCCAGTTCTCTTAGCCGGCCGAGTACGATCTCGTCAGACACGCCGTTGTCAACGTAGGTCTTCGTGTCCTGCTGCCACCGGCCAAATTCGTGCAAGACGTGAATGCGCAGTTCGACCGGGGTGGGCGAGCCTTCATAGAGCACCGTGTTCAGAGTGAAGCGGATTTCGGGTCTCGGCTCAGGAAGGCGCCTCTCCAGGTTGCTGTGTTTGCTCTTACGGATCGCGCCCTGCACGAGCTCCTTGAACCAGTGATAGAGATCCTTGCCGAGCTCGCTTGCGCCGGTTTCGACCACCTTCCCGAACAGCTTGCCGAGGGTCAGGCCAAAGCTCAGAGAAAACCCGACGGTAAGAGCGCTGAACGCCGGGGCCGAATGGATGGTCAGCTCAACGATCTCCGAGAGCGACGCCACGAAATGGGTAACCCCGCTCCGCCTTATGCTTTCGCTCTCGGAGAGGATCTCGGCTTCCAAAGCGTGAGGCACGAGGTAGCGCTCCGCAAGAGCGCGCTGCTCTTCCAGGCCAATCGAGGTGACGACCAAGATATCGCCTGACTTACTCATCGCCGCGTAGCATTGCTCGGTGTTCGTCTACTCCTTGTCTTTCATCCGCTTCAGGCTCTTCAAGAGTATCTCCGAGACCGCCTTGCTCTTCCTTGTGGCCGCTTCGCCCTCAGCCGGCCGGTACTTCACTTTGACCTTGTACCCGCCTACAGTCGTCTCCGTGGCGGCCGGCTCCGGCGCATCGAGGAAGGTGAAGAACTCCTCCGGGCTCATAAAGTGGAGGCGGCCTCGGTCCTTCTCCTCCACCTTGGCCTCCACCGCCTCCCGCACCTTCCCGAGTGTACCTCGATGCAAGGACAAGAGGACCACTTCATCGAAGCCAGCCGCCAGGCACTTCTCCACGTTCCCGATCTCATGCTCGGCGGTCGTCGTGACCGAGATCTCGCAGGCCAGGGTGTGGTCCTCTCGGCGCAGGGCCACGTCCACCTTGCCGCCGGAGGGCAAGGGCTCCTCCACCGTCGCCCGGTAGCCTTTGGCTTCCGCCCACCGCTTCACGAGTTCTTGGAGGTACTGGTGCTCTGGCCCACCGCGGCCGAGAGGCGCCGGAGCGGCTGGCGATGGGCGGCGCTCACGGGTCGGTGGCGGCGATGGCGGGGCGGGTAGCGCTACCTCGGGCGTCCGCCACGGTTCGGGCTCAGCTACCTCAGACGTTGGCTCTTCGCGCTCCGGCTCCGCTCTCGGCGGCTCCTCCCGCCGAACGGCATAGCGCTCGCGCGAGCGGGCGGTGATCGCCTCGCGCCGTTTGCTCGCGACTCCCACGCCAACGGCCGGCAGAAGGTGCGTCTTCAGGTTGCAGTCCCCTTGGGAGTTGTCGATCCGGGCGATGGCCTCGCCCACCCGGAGGCTCATGAGGTCGGCCGGGCCGAAGAAGGAGAGACCTTCGGAAAGGGCTTTGGCATCCCGGTCGCCCACCCGGAAGGCGATGCGGGTGCCGGCGTTCCCGAGAAGAGCGGAGGCAACCTCCGGGGCTTTGCCTTCGAGCTGCCGGAGATCCTGATGGGCGAGGATGAGTCCCAGGCCGTACTTCCTCGCACCGGCAAGGAGTTGGGCCATTGAAGCGGTCGCAACCTCCTGGCACTCATCCGCATAGAGGAAGAAGGGTCTACGCTCTTCTCGCTTCACCTCCTGGCGGCTCATCGTGATCTGGTGGAACTTGGAGACGAGGAGGCTTCCGAGGAGGGCGGCATTCTCCTCGCCGATTGCGCCCTGCGAGAGACGGGCGAGAAAGATGTTGCCCTGGTCCACGACGGCGCGCAGGTCGAGGCGGCTCTCTCTCGCCCCTACGATCTGGCGCACCGTCTTCGAGCGCAGGAAGCCATCGAGACGGGTGAGGATCGCGCCTACGCTCTTCCCGGCCGCAAGCTGGAACTCGTGGCGGAAGTATGAGAGGAGGTATGGATCATCGACCGCGGCAAGCAATTGCTCGCGGGTCTCGCGGTCCACGAGGAACTCCCTGAGATCAAGCAAGGTCGAGCCCGGATTCTCAAGCAGCACCAAGACCGCGTTCCCGAGGACCGAGGTCATCTGGTCGCCCCACGAAGTCGAGAAGCGGCGGAAGATCCCTACGAGATCCGAGGAGAGCAAAGTGCGCTCAAGCTCAGAGTGGGCTTCGAGGATGTTCCAGGCAACCGGGAAACCAGTGTCCGCAGGATCGAAAAGGATGGCGTCCGCAAGACGCTTCTCGGGGATGCGGCCCGCGATCTCATCCACAAGATCGCCGTGGGGATCGAGCACTCCCACCCCCCGGCCCTCTTCGATGTCCTGACTAATGAGATCGATGAGCAGCGTGGACTTGCCGGAGCCCGAGGCGCCGATCACATGGAGATGCCGGAGCCTCAAATCACTTGGCAGCCGCACGGCAAGAGTCTTCCCATGATGAACGTTCTCGCCGAGGAGAATGCCCGCTCCTTGCGAGATGGCCGGTGCCGCCTTTGAGCGCCGGATCTCTCTGAGGAGCTTCGGCACCCGGACGGATGCGCTCGGGAGATGCGCGAAGGCGGCCAGCTCGTCAGAGCCAAGGATCATGCCCGGCCGACGGCTGACCCTCTCGAAGATTTGCTCTCTTGCTTCCTCGCCCTCCTCGGTGGCGAGCGGCAGGAGTTCGTTCGCGATTGGACTCCCAAAGTGAGTCAATGCACCGGCGAGGTCGCGCACGATCCGCCAGGCGCCGGTCCGGTCGGCGCTCTTCGCGGCGACCCGGAGACAGGCGGCAAAGAGCGGACGGGAGATTTTCTCCTTGGCCGCCTTCGTGAGTTCGGGATAGTCGGCGAAGAAAGGCTCGCCGCGGGGCGAGTGAACGGCGGACATGACGCTCGCGGCCCACTCTTCCCGGACGCGCTCAAAGATCACCTGCACCAAGGCCGCCTCTTCGGGTTCCAGTTCCGCCATGGCACCAAAGAGCGGCAGCAAGGGATCAGGATCGAGGGAGCGGAAGGACGCGAGCGGCAGCATGAATTCGCGGGCCAAGCCGAAGTGTACGAGGACAGTTTCGCCGGGCGTGCGCTTCCAAATCTGGCGGAGGCCCTCGGGCTCCCCGGCGATCGAGACCTCCGGGAAAAAGGTGCGGAGCTGGTTTGCGAGGAGTCCCGCATCAGAGGAGCGAGAGAGGAGCTGCACCCGGAGCTGGTCGTGAAGGCCCACGACCTCGAAGGCGAGCGGTAGCTCGGCGCCGGAGAGGGCCAAGAGAAAGCGCTCGGCGCTCTCGGCCCTTACCTCCGCCTCCCTTGGCAGGGAGACGACGCACTCGATCAAGGGCTCGTCTACGTCGAAGGTCTCCGCCTCGGGCTCCTCGATCTCGGGTGTTTCCTCCACCGGCCGGGACGGCGCGATGAGGCGGCCGAGGAAGGATGGCCTATGCCCGTCATCCCTGATGGGCGGGAGAAAGTATCCGGGGAATGGCCGGAAGGGCGGCTCAAGTGCTACCGAGTAGTCGAACTCCTGCCAGCCCCGGCCCCGGAGTTCCCAGGCGTAGAACTGCTCGGTCAGCCGCTCGGCAAGGCTCTGCACACCGAAGAGCTTACGTCAGGTGCAGGTGGATATCCGGCGTTGACTTTGGGGCCGGCCTCAAAGCCGGCAGCTTCCGTTCTTCCTCGGAGAGTGCACGGAGCCCTTGCGCGGTCGTGACCTGATCTATGGCCTCAAGGACCGCGGCATGGACCGACTCCCGGAACATGATCGCGGTGTCCTCGTTGAAGTAGGTCTGCGGGCGGAAGATGAAGCCGTAGAGCCAGCCGGTGATGGGCATGGAAAGGACCGTGGGCTCATGGCCGGTATCCCCGTAGCGGATGTAGAAGCCAAGCCCGAGGAGCATCGCCAGGAACACGAAGGGTGTGAAGATCACGCTGCACCCGCCCTGGCCCCCTTCGCCCTTCATGGAGACCAAGACGAGGGCGATGAGCCACCAGGCGAAGAAGCAGGCGAAGATAAAGGCGAAGTCGAGGAGGATACGGGGGATGCGGGCGAGCCACCAGGAGAAGAAATACCCCTTGCCGAAGGGGGCGGCGCAGATGTCGAAGTTCAGGCCCTCGCGGCTGACCCGTAGGTAGCTGCGCTTCCCGGACCCGAGACCGCTCTCCTTCCACTCCACCTGGGAGATCTTGAGGTCGGGGATCTCCCGTCTCGCGATGCCGGCCTTCACGAGTTCATAGAAGTCCAGGGATGAGGTGGCAAACCCCTCGATCAGGGTGTGCCAGTGGCCTTCCACTTGCGGCTTGCCCATAGTTCTGCCTCCGCCGCTTCGTGCGAAGCTAATCGGCCGGCTTACTGGAAATATCCGTTCACGTCGAGGATGTAATCCACACTCCCACCCGAAGGAATGTAGCAGAACACCAACATCAAGCCCTGATTCAAGCTCATAACTGTATTGTTTGCGCGCACCTGTCCTGCACGGAAGTTTATGGTCGCAATATCGGACGGCGCTCCTAATTGAGGCGTTAGCGCGAGATAACCCGCTCCGCCAGGGTTTACAACCGTGAGGTTTAAGGACACGGCCGTCGCAGTAGCCGGAATACCGCATGTGCCGCCAATAGTCATTACGCGACCCTCGCCGCTTGAGATCGCTGGTCCTTCGCCCGGTATGCGGGTGTCTACGAGGCGACAAGGAGAAAGGGTATAGAAAGCGCTGCTGGCTGGCGAGCAGTTAGCAGTAGTGAAGGGCACAGCTGCGCCAGTCGATTCTCCGAGCGCATTGGCGGCGTCGGCGCTGAAGTAGTATTGCGTACCGCAGGTAAGACCACTTACCTGAGCTGCGTACGGCTGGTCGGTCTTGCTCGATCCAAGTGCGACCGATGGCGACCTACTGTCTAGATACGGGAAGATCCCGTACCAAAAGAATGCGTTCGTTGCTGCGCCGTTTGGATTCGCAACGCCGTGCAGGACCGCACTCGTCTGCGTAATACTATCGGCCGTGCCCGTCGCAACGTCAACCGGATAACCCGCCGGAGTCGAGAAGTTGAATGTGAACGCAATCCCGCCATTCGGCGGGAGATACTGATACGAACTTGGAGTAATACCCGTGATGTTCGCGCCAGGCGGTGTACCGCCGTCCCAGTACATGGCGTAGTAACCCGCAGGCACTCCCTGGTAAAGGCTCGTTAGCCAGTATCCACTGAACTGCATCGGTCCCTGGAAATGGAAGTTCACCGGACCACTCCACGGCTGCCCATCGAGCGTGCCATCTACGCGCACGCCGCCTACCGGCGGCGAATAAATGTAGTTCACGTTCACGTAGGCTGCCGTCGCCGGCATGACCAAGGAGTTCGTCGTGGAGGTACTGGCGTCATTCTGCGTGCCATTCCAGCCGCCGATGCTCCACCCGCTCGCGGGATAGGCAGTGAGCTGGATGTTCTCGCCAGCCACGTACTGACCCACTCCGCACCCGGAGCTGTTTGCCGGCGATGCGGTTGGCAATGCGCCGCCGTTCGGATCGTTTCGCGCGACAGTGAGGGTGTAGCAGGTCGGCGGCGGCGTGCAATCAACGCCGATTCGGCCGCCTGCCGGCCCGCATACGCCGCTCCTGAAGTTGAAGGTCCAGGTAATGGTCCCGCCAGCGGTGAGGAGTTGGCTGGCCGGCGGCGTTATGGTTGTGGGCGGCGCTCCGGTGGGACCTCCGCTCGTATAGTAAATTGTGTAGCCACCCGGCGGCTCGCCGCTTAGGGTCGCGGGGACACTGTTGCCGCTTTGGCTTGTCGTGCCACCCAATTGCCACGCTAGCGTGCCCGAAGACATACTTGGCCACGGCGAGCCATCGAGCGTCGCCTTGACCTGAATGGTGCCAGTGCCTCCTGATCCGAGACAGGTGGACACATGGGTCTGCCGAGTGGTTGTACAGGCCGTTGGGCTCGCGCAGTGAGGTTCCGGTATCTTTGGAGGCGTGTTGTAATCGCTCCATGGGATATCGACGAGAGCCGGATAGGCAGGTGCCACCGAGGGCCAGGTATTAGAACCAGGCGGTGGGTTCTCCATCCACCCCCAAATCAGCTCTTGGTAAGTCCATCCAGCCGTCGAGTGCGGAACATTCGGATTATAGACACGTCTCCCGATCGGCAGATTCGGGTTGTTCGGGTTGTTCGCAGCGGTTGCTTGATTCGGGCCATATCTCCAAACGGCCGAGTACCAATCCTCTATCACCTTTGGTTGGTTGTCTCCGACGCATCTCGTGCTCTGCCAGTTATCCCGCAGGAAGAGCGCCGCGGTAGCTGCATTGTAGAGCGGTTCGCCAGTCACACGATTGCGGTACCATGCTGGCGCAGGATTCGGGTCGCTGGGACCCATGCCATAGGTAATCTGAAAGGCACCAGTTCCACAGTCGTCGCTCCTAATGAGCGTCTGCGCGGGTCGTGGTGGTTGGCAATCAGCCACGCAGAACTGTGTCCAGCCGGACTCCTGCATCGCAATGGCCCGGAGAAGCTCGCAAGGAAACACGGGTGCGACTTGTGCCGGAGGCTGCGGCTGGTTACAGCCGCTTGTGAGTGGAGCGACTGCCGGGCCGGATGTGCCCCACGCGCTTGGACCTTGAGCTACCGTTTGAAAGATCTCATTCCATCCTGTGCTCGATGGGTTCGTCCCGTTGACGGGACCCTGAGCGCAGGTATTCTGATAACATCCACAGGGGACGGCCACAGCTGGTGTCGCGGAGAAGCTAAGGCTTGCTACCAGCACGCAGCGGAGATGGGCTCTCATCGAACGAACCCCGCCACAGTAATTGGGAGATTCTCAGGTGTCTGGACTTGAGTGACTTCGGTGCCCAAAGGATCGAGTAGCACTACGCCTGGGAGAGATGAACTCCCCTCGGCAAAGGCGACCGCAAAGCTACCATCGGCTGTGACCGCTTGAATGTCGATCAGATCGCGCCGTCCAGAGGCAGATGTTGCAAGCGGACCTTCTACGGGTCTTGCAGGATCGTTCAAGGTTATTCCCCCCTGCGGCCATTCATAGGGGATAAGCTGTGATGAAACTGATTCATGCAGTTGGTCCAGTTTCCCTGATATCAGATTGAGTCGCTCTACCACCCAATGCGTTTTGGAGGAGTCTGCGTCCACAAACACCAGATCACCCGACCGAGACACGGAGAAGCTATTGCCGGCTGGCAAAGACGGCAGGATGACCTTCTCACGGCCGGTATCCTCATTTACTAGTAATACCCGAGCCCCCGACGGGCCTATGTTATAAAGAATCAGGTTGTTTGCGAAGGAGCCTGCAAGAAAGGCGACATAGCCGTTATCTGACCACACGGTTCTTGTGCTTCCGCTTTGCGGGTTCACTTCGTCGATCAAGAGAGAATCGACCCGGATGCCCCGTGGGACCGGAGGGCCAGTGCTGCCCCGCGCGATGAAGACTCGCCCGTCCGGTGTCACGAGAGGGCGAGAAGCCCAGACCACATGGTTAGCAAGAAGAACCGTGGGAGCACCCGGCGCAAGGCGGAAGAGGGACGAGGCGAACGAGCGATCCGGCCCGGGATCGGTGTCGGCGATTACGAGAACACTCCCATCTGGGAGGGTCGCAGCTCGGATAGCAGGCTCTGGCAGCGTCTTTACCGCCGCAACTGAAGGCGGAAAGGGCTGACCGATCTGGAGAATGTGTAGGAATGTCTCGGACCCATTGTTGGGTGTGGAAAGGAGTGCTAGGCGAAGCTGCGAGATGGGCCGCGCCACACTCCAAACCTGCGTATTCAAAGGCGCGACCCCTGGCGTGCGAGGAGCAGCCGAGGGATAGAAGGTCAGGAATGGCACGGCAGGGGAGCGCTCGGATTGGCGCAGTGCGGGAAGCTCCGCCACGGCGGCGACCGCCGCGAAGAAGACTGCGAGACCGATGACGACTTTTCTCATTGCCGTATCCTCTTTGACCTGAGTATATACCAAAAGTCAGACCGCCTGCCAGGCGCATAGTCGGTGGCTGCCGCTAGCGCCTGGCCTGGATCACGACCGGCTGTAAAATGGAGTCCGGCACATTTTCCGACCTGTCCACCTGCGGCCCGGCGCGTCACTGGTGCTGCCCCGTGGTGTTCAGAATGATGGAGACGCTCGCCCCTTCGTGATTTGCGACAACGATGTCCGGCCAGCCATCACCGTCCAGGTCACCGATGGCCAAGCCAAGCGGTGTCGAGCCTGTTTGGATAGTGGTCGTAAGCAGCGTGAGTTGGATGGGCGCGCCGACGCTTCCGGTCGTGTTGTGGAGCACGGTCAGCGTATTGTCGCTCGGATTGGCCACGACCACATCGAGGAAGCCGTCCTTGTCGAGGTCGCCAATTGCAACCTGGTCCGGGTTCGTGCCCGTCGGCACATCGGTTCGCGGCAGGACGAAGACGCCAGGAGTGCTGTGGTTCTCGAAGATTCCCACGCCGCCAGGTGTCGCGACCACGATGTCCAGGTGGTGGTTGTTGTTCAGATCGCCGACTGCGACGCCTCTCGTCGGCACCCCTCCGGTCGAAACCGGAGGCAGGGCGGTGGCGCTCACCTGTCCCGCAGTACTCGTGTTCTGGTAGAGCGTAAACTGGCCGTTATCCGTGAGCGGTACGATCAGGTCCGGCTTCTGATCGCCGTCGATGTCCGCGACGGCAAGGTCGTTCAAGTAGTCCGAGACCCCGAAATCCATCCGGTAGTCGAAGCTGATGGTGTTCGGGTCTGGACCGTGGTGGAAGACCGAGACGATGCGCCCGTTGTTCGAGGTGACGATGATGTCGGGCAGGCCATCGCCGTCGAAGTCCGCAATCACGACCCGGTGCGGCGTCGGCGGAGAGGGAAGAGAGAGGGGCACCGGCTCGAAGTCCATGAAGCCCGGCGTGCTGAAGTTGCGGAGGACGGTAATGGAGCTGCTACCGGCGTTGGCGGTCACGAGATCGGGTTTGCCGTCGTTGTTCAAATCGCCCACGGCGAGGCCCTCGGGGCCGCCGCCCACGGGGACATCGACCGGAAGCGGATCAAACTGCAAATGACCGGGAGAGCCAGTGTTTCGGAAAATCGTGAGGTGGTCGCCATTCCCATGGTTATATATGGTGACGGCGATGTCGGCCTTGCCGTCGCCGTCCAGATCGCGGACCACAAGGCTCAGTGGCTCAACTCCAGTCGGCAGATCGAGCCTTGATGCGAAAGTCGGCTGAGCCCCACATGAAGGAGAGAAGGCAAGATTAGCCGGATCACCGCCCAAGGCGGTGTAGATCGAGGTCACGTTACTCACCCACGTATCGCAGCCGTTTTCGGGGCAGTACGCCTCGCCGATGGCGGCAATCGTCGTCTTACCGTTGTGGAAATAGCCGTTCTTTAGGCTTCGGGTCACAGTCTGTGCGCCTGCCTCCCAGGAGGCGAACGGAGAGTCCACGCAGCGCATGGCGTATGGGCAGGTGCCAAGCGCCGCGCAGTAGAACCAGTTCCATGCATTGAAGGCACCACAGATCTCGGCGCCATAGCTCGTTTCCTGACGGGCTATCGCCAGAAGAAGCCGGGGATCAACCATGTAAGACCTGGCGGCGCTCATGAGGGCCGAGACGACGCTCGGATCTCCTGCCATCGGCGAGGCGAGCCAAGAAGCACTGTTTTGAAGCTCCCCTTGAAGCTGGCTCGCAGTAATGCAGGGCGCTGCGACGCAGCAAGGCGTTACCAGTGCTGCAAACAAAAGGAAGCTGGTGGCTTTCGCGGCCACAACGTGGATGCGCACGGAGTCCTCCTCGCTCTAGCTGGCTGCTAGAGTCACGGCGTTCAGAAGGTTGTTGAACGTGGCAAGCAGGGTCGCTTCGTTGGGGTCGCCCTGGTCATATTCTAGGGAGAGCTTGTAGAGGAAGACGCCAACCGGAACATAGACGGTTACCCCGCTCTCCTGCGATACGGGTGTGTAGCTATCGTGATATGAGACGCGCGTCGCGGACGCCCCCGCAACCTGCTGGTTACTGGTGGCATCGATGGTCGCACCGCTGAGGTCCGCTGCGATCGTGGTGGCGAGGGGCTCTTGAGGTAGAGGCGTGCGGGTGACGTCGATCGTCGCGCCTCCATGCGGACGAACACCTCCGTGCGCGTATTGTGCAAAAGTGCGCACCTCGACTGGCCCGCCGAGGCTCGGGGACTGCTGATCCAAGGTCCAGGTTGGTGGATAGGTGAGAGTTACGCCTTGAGTTGTGACAGCGGGCCAAGTGATATGCAGGTTCACCGGCAGCGGAGTGCCGTATGGCTGGTGATTCGGATTCTCCTTTTCTATCTGGATAGAGCCCTGGACGACGCCGGGCGTGCTGGACGCGGGCGCGCTTGAGGTGAGCGTCAACGTGACGGTCCGCCCTTTCGGGAGCGTGGAGAGGTCCGAAGGAGACACAGAGACCAGCCCTGCGAGAGATGGTGAGACACGGACCACTGCATTGGGCAGAGTGTTCACTGCGGTCAGAGAGACCGTCGTCGTGGTCGGAGCGTTGCCGGCCACCACGGTAGGTGTCGCGCTCGGAACGCTCCAGGTGAGATCCCGCGGCGCTGTCGCGATGGCCGCGACGCTGCCCAGGATCAGAAGTGCAAGGACGGCGGCGCCATAGAGATGCTTCCGCGATCGGGATGTGGTCACGAATCGGTCGGGGGTCATGGATAGTCCTTTCGCATTCAGTTTAACATACCGAAGAGATCGTCCACCTGCTTCTCAAGCACCGCCTGCCTGCCTCTACTCAGTTATAAGCGCAAACGATGAGCGTTTTGGTCCGGGCAAGCCGCGTACCGCGGTTGGGGAACCTCGGCAAGGGAAGACACCGCACCGGAGCCAAAGGGTGAGTTCCAAGGTGCGGATCGGCGGCGCCACATGCTCCTCCCTGGACATACAGGCGCAAGGAACGGGCGTTTTGGTCCAGCCAGGCGGATGTGGGCGGGTCCATCTCGGGAGCGCGGCCCGCCGGCCTGGAACCACTCCACCTCTCATTTGCGCTTACAGCATCGGGTGAGATGAGGAGTGGTATAGTCTTTCAATCTGCTTCAGGGTGAAGGTGCTAAAGAGCGCGGCGAAAGCGTTTATGGCTGAAGAGGATCTCTCCATCGCCGAGCCCTTGCGCCTGCTGCGCGAAGGGAACCGCGAGGGCCTCGACCAGCTCTTCGGGCTGCTCCACAGCACCCTGTACCGCATGTGCGAGCGGCGGCTCGGCAAGCTGCCGCCCCGCGACTCCCTGACGCCCACTGTGCTCCTCCACGAGCTGTATCTCGATCTTGCGGAGCGTCACCCCGACCTGGGCAGCCGTCAGCAGTTTTTCGCCTATGCACATAAGGCGATTCGGAGCGTCGCGGTAAGCCACCTGCGCCGAGAAGGGGCTCAGATCCGGGGCGGCCACGCCAAACACGTCGATCCTGAAAGCGTACAGATCCCCGAGGAGCGCGAGGGGCCGGAGTTGGTCGAGGTCTTCGAGATCCTGGCTCGGATCGAAGCAGAGGACCCGGAGCTCGCGACGCTCATTCGGCTCCGAGTTTTCGACGGGCGGAGCGAGCGGGAGACCGCCGAACTCCTCGGCATCTCCCGCAGGAAGCTACGGAGCCAGTGGGAGATCGCCCGGCGGCTGCTGGCCCACCTCTTGACAATTGATCGGAAAGGCTGAAGATGCCGCGATTTGAACGCTGGCTTGAAGTCAAACGCATCTTCGAGGAGGCGATCGCGGTTGCGCCGAGCGAGCGGGAACGTTTCCTCGAGGGTGCCTGTGGGGCCGATGCCGAGCTACGGAGGGAGATCGAGGCGCTCCTCAATGCGCCAGTTCTGCCCACTTCCTCCCTCGCGAGCCTTCTCGGCCTGTCCGACCGCCGGGACGAACCAGACTACGCGGAAGGCGACCGCATTGACCACTTCACGATCGCACGCTGCGTCGGCCGGGGTGGCATGGGTGCGGTCTACGAGGCGCGAGATACGAAGAACAACGACCGCCGGGTGGCGATCAAGGTGCTCTTCTCGCGCACCGCTGCGATCTCCCAGGACAAGCGCCTCGCCGGCCTGTCACACCCTGCGATCGTGACCTTCCACGACAGCGGCGAAACCGCGGAGGGCCTGCCGTACTTCGTCTTCGAGTTCATCGACGGCGAGCCCATCACCGCCTTCGTCGACCACCGTGCACTCACGCTGCCGGATCGCCTCCGCCTCGTCCAGAAGATTTGCGCTGCGGTGGGCTACGCGCACCAGCGCGGCGTCATTCACTGCGACCTGAAGCCCGAGAACATCCTGGTCACCTCAACTGGTGAGCTGAAGCTTCTCGACTTCGGGATCGCGCGGGAGGTCGACGGGGGCGTCGCGCCTGGCGAGATCTCGCCCATCACCTTGCCCTTCGCAAGCCCGGAGCAGGTCGGGCATGAAGAGACCACCACCCTGAGCGACGTCTACTCCCTCGGGGTGCTTCTCGCGGTACTACTTACGGGCCGGCTGCCGTACCGGCGAGCACGGTCGGTGAGCGAGTTGCGCGACGCCATCTTGCATGAGGCGCCGAACCTTCCGAGCGAGACGGTCACGACGACCAGCGATGGGGAGCCGCGCATCTCCTCGACGCCTCCGGCAAAGAACGCCGCCGATCTCGCGCGGCAGCTCCGCGGCGATCTCGACGCGGTTACCCAGAAAGCACTCTGCAAAGTGCCGGGCGAGCGGTATCAATCAGCCCCGGACCTCGCCGCCGATATCGAACGCCATCTCGTCGACCGGCCAGTTCTGGCGCGCGGCAATGCGCGCCTCTACCGCCTCTCAAGGCTCCTCAAGCGGCGGCGCAGCGCGGCCGTGGTCGCAGCGGTCTTCGTCCTGCTCATCCTTGGGTCGCTCGGCATATGGCTGCGCGAATACCGGCGCGCCGTCCTCGGCGAACGACACGCTTCGGCCCAGGCCGAGCGTACCCGCCAGGTCAACCGGTTCGTGGTCGATCTTCTTCGCCGGACGAACCCCTTCGACCCGAGCGGCGCTCCCGAGGCATCGGTGGACGAGATGCTGGATCAGTCCACCCGCAGCATTGAAACCAGCTTGCATAACCAGCCTGATCTCAAGGCGTCGCTCCAAAGCGTCCTTGGCGAAATCTTTGCGGCCCGCGGGAACGACGTGAGAGGGCAGGAGCTTCTTGCGAGAGCCCTGGCCTTCCAGCGCCGCGGACCGCGGGACCAAGCTCTTGCCGAAACCCTCCAGCGCTTCGGAGGAGTTCTCACAGACCTGGGCCGCTTCAAGGAATCTGAGGCCGTGCTGAGCGAGGCCGAAGCGATTGTCAGTAAGCTCCCGAGCCAAGGCGACCCGACGCTTCATGCACGCATCCTTCTGGCCCGCGCCGCAAACCAGCTCAACCTCGGCGACCATGAGTCGGCCCGCCAACTCTCCGAAACCGCTCTCACCCTGCTCCGTGGCGCACCTGGCAGCTTCCTAGAGATCGCGTCCTCGCTTCTCGGTCTGGGAAGGAGCTTTGACCTCAAGGATCGAGATGCCGATGCCGAGGCGTTCCTCCGACAAGCGCTCGCGTATGCCGAGAAACTGCCCGATCCGCGGAATCCCCACGTCGGCATGATCATGGACACACTCGGCACCCTGCTCTACAAGCGCGGCGACTATGCGGGAGCCCGCACGTTATTTCTGCGCGCGCTCGATGTCGAGCGTGCAACGCTCGGGCCGGAGAGTCGTGTCTGCGCGATTACCCTCCACAATCTCGCGGCCCTCGCTGCGACACAGGGGCAGTTTGCGGACGCGGTCGAGCAGTTCCGGCAAGCCTTGACCATTCTGCAAAAGAGGCTCCCGCCGACTCATGCCGAGCTACTAATGACTCGCAACCAGCTAGCATCGGCCTTAGTACAGCTGCGCCAGTACGACCAGGCCGAGCCCATGCTCCGTGAGGTGCTTGCCGCGCAACGGGCCACGCTGCCCAAGGGTCATCCCAACATAGGCGTCACGTTGAATAATCTGGCGTTTCTGTATGAGGAGGAGGGCAGATACAACGAATCACAAACGCGCTACGAGGAGGCGCTTGCGCTCTTTACGGCGCTTCTCGGAAGAAACAGCCGGCCTGTGGCCGGGCTCCTCGGCAATCTTGGGAGCGTCGCGAGGGATCGAGGCGATTTGCGCACGGCTGAGGTGCAGTTTCGAGAGGCCCTTCAGGTATCGCGTGGCATCGCCGGCGGGAAGTGCATAGAGGCAGTGAACGCCTTGATCAATTTGGCGGGTCTCTACATGCTGACAGGCGACCTTACGAAGGCCCGTCCTTTCGCTACCGAGGCAGTCTCGCTCTCGAAGTCAGTGGTAGGCCCAGCCGCCTGGCTTGCAGGATATGCCCGGATCGCCGAGGCCAGGCTTCTCCTCGCCGAAGGCGACGGTCGACGCGCGCTATCCGAAGCGCGGCAAGCACGAGCGACTATGGCGGCAAAGCTACCGCCAGATAGTTGGAGACTTGCAGCCGCCGACAGCTTGATCGGGGCTGCACTCGGGAAGCTTGGGGAAACGCAGGGGGCAGAGCGACTGCTATTGCGTTCCCTGTCCGACCTGCGAAGGATCAACGGCGAGCATTCGTTCCAGACGCGCGAGGCCACGAAGAGAGTTCGCGCCTTCTATCTGGATTTGGGTCGAAGAGACGAGGCAGCGAAGTACCAGGTTCAGATGGCGCAGAGGTAGTGCGGGTACCCTGACCGGACCCGCGTGGCCCTCCTACAGCTTCACCGTCTCCCCGCTGAACGGGGCCGCGCCACCGCCTCCTCCACCATTAGACGGACTCAGGCAGGCGTCGCCTTCCGGGAGATGGAAGGTAGAGATCTCGTTGCCGTAGGTCGCAAGAAGCCGGAGCATCGCGTAGCGCCTCGGCGTGGAGGTCTAGCCGCAGATCTCTTGACGCCCTCCCTGGTGCGGACAGGGCTTCTCGACGTGGCTCTTGGGTCAACTTCCTCTTGGTATGCTAGGTTGTGGCGATGGAGGACAGGAATATCTTAAAGAAGACAGACAGGCCCCGAAGATCCTCCGGGGCCGACTTGTTTCTATACAGGTATGAACCACTTCGCGCCGCTTCGCCTCTCAGTTCTGGATCAACCTGTCGATCAGGGCGATGATCAGGTTGACCACGATGAGTGTCGCCGCGAGGACGTTCACCCATCGCAAGCGGCGTTCGGCATCGAGCCGCTGCCCGCAACACGAACAATGCCGGCTCTGGGCATCCAGTGCACTCCGGGCAGTAGAATCACTCATGATGCGCCTCCTTTCGCGAAGCAGAGTGACAGCGCCCCAGCCCAAGCTGGAAGCTCTGTCTCCTGCCTCCTCGATTGGAGGCTCTAGGTCAGAATGGACTCTCCATCTTCTACCACTGATTATCTGATCTGGCAAGGCGATACCGGAAAGGCGAAGTGATGACTGAACACGATCAGAGCAATGTGCCGCCGCCGAGCGGCCCGCGCACACCGCGGCGCCTCTTGGCCGCGCCGCTGAGGATCATCCGCGTGCTTTGGGCTACCACCCGACGCATGCCGGCGTTGCTTCAAGCAGAAGCCGTGCGGTTCGTAAAGGCGGTGAGAACAAGTCGTCGCCTGCTCGCTCTTCTCGTCGTTGTGATCCTCTTTGGGGTATCCCTGCTGCTCTTCACCTCTCCTGTGTATGACTGGCTCACTCCCCTCGCACTTCAACGTATGGCACGATGGAAATACGTCCTGACGGCGGTGAGTGCCGTCATCACCTTTTTCTTGTTCCTGCTGAGCTTCAGCAGCGCTGAGTCGTCTCGCACGGCACTGCGCATTCTCGGTGGTGCATACTGTTGCATCCTAGTGGTCACTGCTTTTCTCGAACCTCCTCCCCGGCTTTCGTCGCACGATCTCGAAGCCCTCAAAGTATTCAACAGAGAGTATGGTGGCGTTCGCATTACCCCTGATCTCGACGCCGTAGCACGGGGCGTCGCGCTCACCAAGGAGGTTGATCCTTGGGCGCTCGCGCAAAGCGCTCTCGCTCAAAACAAGCTCGAGGAGGCGCGCGACCTCTTCGACAAAGCGCTGATTGAGATGAGCAAGCTTGAGCGCGTGATCGCTGAGACTCACCTCTACAAAGGAATCGCCTTATCTCGGCTTAAGAGACATACCGACGCGCTCCATGAGGCGAACACGGCGCTCGCTATCCTGCCTCATTTTGGCGATGCATCGGCGCTCAGATGCCGGTCCCTCCGCTATCTGAGTCGCCTGGACCTCGCACGCGCTGCATGCAAAGACGCCACGAATGACGATCCAGCGAGCGCGGTTGGGTGGGGTGAGACAGGGGCCGTCTTGATCCTGATGGGCCAGCGCCTCGTTCTCGCGTGCCAAATGGAAAAGGCGAAGCCCTTTCTTGAAGATGCCATCGCCGCCTTGCGAGTAGCCCTCAAGGCCGAACCACGTAACCCCAATTATTGGAACAACCTCGCCGTAATTTATGTAAGTTTGAAACGGCCAGAGGACGGACTGAAAGCCGCCGACGCGGCGCTCCGCCTAAAACCAGATCACGCGGATGCGCTGCTGAACCGAGGGACGGCGCTGAAGCGGTTGAAGCGCCTTAATGAGGCCAAAGCGATTTATGAGCATATGATTAGCGTGAGTCCAAAGGACCCCGAGGCGTGGAACAACCTCGGCGACGCAATGCAGATCGGCGGCGATTTTGACAACGCGCTTGTCGCGTTCGATACGGCCATACAGCTCAGCCCCGACTACGGAGATGCTTGGTTCGACAAGGGTCAGGTTCTCAACAAGCTTAAGAGATATCAGGAAGCGCTGGACGCTTTGGGCGTAGCATTGAGGATTAACCCGACTGATGAGGACGCTCTTGTTGAACAGGCGAGGGCGTTCGATGGCCTTGGGCTAAAGCCAGCCGCACGGGAAAGCATTAACAAAGCATTTGGTCTTTGCCCATCGGACCCCGAGGTCACCGCGCTGAGGGGAAAGCTTCTTAAGATCGCACCGCCCAAGGCTCAAAAGGCGCACCAGTAAGATAGCCGCAGTAGACTACTCTCTACAGCTTCACCGTCTCGCCGCTGAAGGGCCGCGTCACTGACCCGTCCACCATGAGCCGCACATAGATCTCGTGGTTTGGGAGGTTGGTGAGATCGGAAGCCTCGAACTCTGGGGCGAACTCCTGCGCCAATATCCGGGCATCGGTCGGCCCCACCCGGAAGGTGATGAGCGTCCCTACGTTCCCGAGGATCGCATGCCGGATCTCCGGGTCGAGCTGGTCCAGGTACTGATTGGCGAGGACAAGGGAGACCCGGTACTTTCTGAGTTCCGAGAGCATGGCGGTCAGGTTCTTGGTGGCGAAGGTCTGGAACTCATCGAGATAGAGGAAGAAGTCCCGGCGGCGCTCCTCCGGCAGCTCCGCTCGCGCCAGGCCATGCAAGGAGATGTGTGCGACAAGAAGGGACCCGAGGAGCATGGCCGGCCCTTCGCCGAGCCTGCCCTTGGAGAGATTCACGAGGAGCACCTGCCCCTCGTCTATGATGCGCCGGAGATCGAGGCTCTGCCTGCCTTCCGCCAAGACAGACCGCATCTTGGGATCGGTGAGGAAGGCTCCGAGCTTGTTTTCCAAGGGCGCAACGACCAGAGCCCGCAGGCTCTTCGAGTACCCTTCGTACTCGTCCTTCCAGAAGGACCGCACCGCCTTGTTCGTGACCCGCTCCACGGCCCGCTCACGATAGCCGGGATCATGCAGGAGACGACCGATGTCGCTAAGGGACGCCTCCGGCTGTTCGAGGAGCGCGAAGAGAGCATTGCGTAGAAGATGCTCCACCCTTGGCCCCCAGGAGTCGAGCCAGGTCTTCTTGAACACTTCCACAAGGCCGGCAACAGCAAGCGAGCGCTTGGCGGGAGGGACAGCGGCGAGCGGGTTGAAGCCGATGCCATCGCCGGCGGCCGGGTTGAAGAGCACCACCTCCGATCGACGCCGGTCGGGAATCCAGGAATGCAACCGCTCCACGAGATCGCCGTGCGGGTCCACGACCGCGCAGCCGTCGCCATTGCCGATATCCTGGCGCAGAAGCGTCTCAAGAAGTGTGGACTTGCCGGTGCCGGTCTTTCCGATCACATACATATGACTTCGCCGGTCGGCGCGCTGCACGCCGAAGAGGCGGCGGTTGCCGCGGAAATTGGTACGACCGAAGAAGGAGAGGTGCTCGGGCATCGCTCCATTTTCGCGAGCGCTGCCTCACCCGTAAAGGAGGCAGTCTTTGCCGGAAAGGGTCACCTCGGAGACTGCCCTTCTGCACGGCCCAATAGCGCCGCTATAAACCCGAGTGCATCGAAGATGTTCATCCGCGCGTCTTCCGTGGTATAGGCTTTGCGTCTCCTCGGCAGCCGGGGCGCGAGCACCGGGAAGAGTTCCGCGAGCTTCAACGCCACCTCGTACTTGCTTTGCCCCGGCGCGAAAGCATTCTGGACCGCGAGGCGGGCGACGCGCGCCATCCGCACGCGCCTCCGGGCAAGGCGCTCGATCGACTTGATCTCCCTGCGTGCCCGCTTCCGGCGCCGGCAGCCACGCGCGGCAAGATCTTCGACGACGAGCAGGGCAGGCTTGTAGCGTGAGAGGAGATCATCCACCTTCCGGCGGAGATCGCCGCTCTTCGCGCGGGCATTCTTCATACCCCAATCGACGAGGAAGCTCGGAGTTTCAAGGACGGCGAAGGCAAAACCCTTTCTGGTGGGATCAATTGCGAGGATCGTTGTATCCGGCGGCAGGGTTCTCATCTCAGGCAACAGAGTGAATTGCAGCACCGAGCTTCGCTTGCCGTCGCTCCTTCTCAGCTCTCATCTTGCGGCGGCGCTCTTCGACCAACTCCCGGATCTCCTCGTAGGTGCCGCGGAAGAGCTTGGAAACGGGAACGCCAAGCGCCGCCTCGTAGGCGAGTCCGGTCTGAAGGGAGGGGATACGGTTCCCGGATTCATAGCGCGACACCTTGGCGGCGGTTGCGGCGCCCAAAAGGTGCGCCAGCTCCTCCTGGCTGAGGTGCGCGTGCCGGCGATAGGAGCGCAGATAAAAATTGAGTGGCCGTCCGTGGATATTCGTCATGGCAAAAAGAATAAGCGGCGGGCGAGGTCGTGTGGAGAGAGCGAAACTTTCCGCGGGCGGAAAGTTCGCGGGGCAGAGAAAGACCGGAAGAGGGCTGAGAGGTCTATCCTGCTGCCGGCAAACAGCTCACACCTTTAAGCACACTAATATTATACCGAAATATGCTCAAGTTGTCAATGCTACCGCAAGCTGATTGAGGCTCTGCGGGGATATCAGGACGTTGGGGATGTTGGCCGGGTATGAGAGAGATGAGAGGTAGATCACCGCAGGCCATTGCGCCGCATAGCTCAGCCCTGCTCCGCGGGGGCTTTCATGTCCTCCACGTCCCCCATGTCCTCGGTCGGCACGCCATACTTCTCAAAGAGCCGGGTGAGGATCGCTCTGTCCGAGTCCGGGATCACGAAGATGCCGCCGTGGCGCTTCTCAGGATGAAGGCCGAGCTTGCGGCGCAGAAGGTAGCCCACCCACTTCGGAGAGACCTTGCGGTCGTAGTCGTTCTCGTGGCGATCGGCAAAAAGGGCGGTGATCTCTTTGACTGAGAGCGGGGTCTCGGCGGCCCGGAGATCGCGGATGACTTCGAGGAGCTGCGCCTCGGTCTCCATGCCCCGGTCGGCGACGAGCTGCCGCTCGAAGCCGCGGGCAAGATCGCGGAGGCGCTCTCTTGCCTCCTCATCCTCGATCGTCGCCATAAGGGGCGAAAGGATCTGTGCCAGCCGGGGCTCGAGCTGCCGATCCGCGGCGGCGGTAAGATCGCGCGGTCGCGTCCGGTTGCGGAAGCGGAAGAGCAGAAGTTTGTTTCTGAGCAGCCTCGCCTCTTCTGCCAGGGCCGGCGGCAGGTTGAGCGGTATGTCCTCGCGCAAAGGCCGGCCGCCCATCTCTTCGGTCAGGCACCGGCTCTCAAGCGCCTTGTCCTCGAAGAAGCCGCGGGTGGCGACGAGCTTGGGGCCGAAGACCGCGTAGGCCCGCGGGTCGAACTCGCGCCGGGAGGTGGCTTCGCTTCGCAGAACCGGGAAGCCCCTGGCATTGCCGTTATTCAGGATCTTGACCACCTCGGCCTTCTCGTCGGAGAGCCGGAAGTCTGCCTCATCGACAATCAGGGTCCCCCGGAAGGCGTCGAGGATGCGGAAGATGGGCGAAACAGTGGAGGTGCCCGAGGCGAAGATCGGCTTGTAGCAGAGGGAGCCGACCGCGAGGAGGAAGCGGCTCTTGCCCGAGCCGTAGTCGCCGCGGACGCGGAGGTACGGCAACTCCTCGAAGGCATCGTAGAGCCAGGTGAAAAGGACGTAGGAGGCAGAGAGTTCCTCGAACGCCGGAGAGAGATCCACATAGCGGTGGATGAATTCGCGCACGGCAAGGAGCAGCTCGCCGTCTGTCCCGTACTCCTCGGGAGCGGAGGGCAGGAGCACTACCTCATGCACGAGGAGGTTGTTCTTGGGACTCATGGGTACGAGCCTGTCGGCGGCGGTCTCGATCGAAGGCTCCGTAGTCCAGCTCCCGGCTTCGTAGCGGACGAAGGCGGTCTCGCCCTTCTCGCGGTCGTAGACCATCTCGACCACAACGCCTCCGGGGAGAACGGCGCCGGCAGTGGGTATACCCCGCTCCTTCTTCTGCTCTTCCTCCCCGTTCATACCTTCCGCCATTTTTCCAATCGGTCGAGTGCCGCAAAGAAGCCCAAGCCCTCCTTGGCCTTGAGGAAAGATATCTGGTCGCCGTGGGCGCCACAGGCGAAGCAGTGGTAGGTATTGGTGAGAGGGAAGATCGCAAGCGAGGGCCGGCGGTCCTCGTGGAAAGGACAGCGGCCCATGAGAACCCGGCCGGCGGGTTGGAGCTTTACGTAGGCACCGACCACCTCGGCGATCCCCACCATCTTCTTCGCGCCCTGGACGCGCTTGTACCCGCGGGGAGAGAGCGCCGGATAGGGAGACGGAGGCTTGCTCTTTTCGATCCGCTCCTCGGAGAGCGGCTCGGCATGGCGCAAGAGTGCCTCAAAGTCGGCGGCTGTGTGCTTCAGGCGGACGAAGTAATCGGTGAGGTCGCCCTTCTCGCCCACCTCGGCGGGCAAGGTCACGATCCGCGCGTGCTGGATAAAGCGGGCCACGCGCTCGGCGCCCTGCCTGCCGGCCTCGTCCAGGTCGAAGCAGACGTAGACCTCGGGAATCCCGAAGAAGAAGCGCGCCCATTCCTCGGGGAAGGCGCCAGCGCCGCCGGTCGAAGTCACCCCGTGGAAGCCATGGGTCTCAAGCACCAGGCGGTCAAACTCGCCCTCGCAGATCACGATGCGCTCCGGCTGATCGCGGAAAATCTCTTGGCCGTAGAGGGTAACCCGGCTGCCAGGAGTCGAGAGCATCTTGGGGCTGGTGCTGTCCTCGGGGTCGCGGGCCAGGCGGAAGGAGACGATCGTACCGTCGCGGCTCTTTATCGGGATCGTGATGCGGAAGCCATTCCAGCCCAAGAGGTAGCGGCAGATCACGTCCTCCGAGAGTCCGCGGGTCTCCATGAGGTAGGTGCGGATGCGCGAAGGAAGCCGGCGGTGGTAGCCCAAGGCGGTTGAGTGGTGATCGAAGACGGCGCGGGTGAAAGGCATGCAGAAAGAGTAGCGACCAGAAGCGAGCCGCCAAGGAGGTCTTTCTTGCCGCAGGCGGAGAGCTGCCTTATTTATCTTCGCCGTTCTTGACGCGCGCGAGCGCTTCCCGCTATCTTCTCGGCTCGTCAGCTCTTGGAGGGCCAGCTCATGGCAGGGAAGGACGATCCCCCGAGCGGGCGACCGCATGTGTGGAGCTTTTGGGCGGCAATCCTTGTGGCGGCCATCGGCGCCGCGACCACGATCGTGGTCGGCATCCAGAAGGGGCACTCCGAGGATAAGCGCCAAGACCTCGAAGCCCGCATCCAGACTCTCGAAGCCGACCACACGAGGGATCAGAATCGCATCGCGTCCTTGAGCGCGGAGCTCGCCGCGGCGCGCAGAGAGCGAGGGCAGCCGGGATCGGGAGCGGTCCCCAAGAGCAGCGGTCTCCCGCCGGCAACTCCCGCTCGCGCAGAGCCCTCCGCCGACCCGCGGGTACAGGCGATCGAGAACTACGTCTTCACCCTGGACGCCTGCCGGCGCCAGAGCACCGACATTTACTGCTGGATCGTCGTCAGAAACGATGCCCCGGACCGCGAGCTACGAATCTCTTCGGAATCCCGTCTCATCGCCGACGACGGCACGCCCTACCTCCAGAGCAGCCGCATTTTCGGCGATCGGGAGGCCGCCTTCGAGAACAACCTGTACATGCACGTCCCGAGCGGCGTGCCCACGCGCTTCGGCCTGCGCTTCAAGGGCCTGGCGCTGAAGCTGCCTCATCTCTCCCTCGTGGAGGTCGTAGCCCAGGGTTTCCGGGTCCAGTTCCGGGACGTGAACGTGATCTGACGGCCTTCATTCGCCGCCGCGCGATCTCCGCATACGTCGGATCGATCTCGATCCCGAGATAACGGCGCCCGAGATCCTTCGCCGCCCGGCAGGTCGTACCGGAGCCGGCGAAGGGATCGAGCACGAGCTCGCCGGGAGCGCTGCTCTTCGCGATGAGGTACCGCAGCATGTCCTCCGGCTTCTCGGTGGGGTGGTCCCGCTTCCGGCCGGCGCGTCGGAAGAAGAGGACGTTGGCGTCCCGGTGACCGTTGAGGAAACGGCGGCCCTTGTGCCCGAAGAGCAGGTACTCGCTGCGGTTCGCATAGTTGCCCCCGAGGTCGCCGGCCGTGTGCTGGTCCTTGACCCACACGAGCAGCCGGTTCACCTTGAACCCGGCGGAGGACATCTCCGCGCGGAAGGTTGCGAGTCCGTACTCGTTGCAGAAGAGATAGGCGTGGGTGTTTAGCCGCAGGACCCGGTAGCACTCCCGGATCACGGGCCGGAACCAGGAGAGATCGCCGTCGCCAACGATCGCGCGGCTCCCGGCACGGGAGCGGTAGCGCATGCCGTAGGGCGGGTCGGTGAGGAGAAGATCGATAGATTCCGCTGGGAACTGCGGCAGGATTTTGAGACTGTCGCCCTGGATGATCTTGTTTACAAAGCGGTGAGGCACGGCTCGGATTCTCGGCTCCCGGAGAGAACCAGCCAAGAGAGGCTTTCTTGCCGCGCGAGGTGACTTGCTTGCATTTCCTTCTGCTGGAGGTAACCTAAAGCCCAAAAGGTCAAAGCCCATCAAATAACTGCATGCAAACAGGTGACTCTTCTTTCCGCGGGCGGCAGGAATGGACTCCTACTGCTCCTCGACCGCTCGGCATACGCTCTGGCGTATGCAGCTCAAAGATGCTGATCTCCAAGAGTTCGCGGCGATCTGGAAGCGAGTCTTCAACGAGGAGATCTCGCTCGCCGATGCGCGCCACCGCGCTTCGCAGCTCGTCACCCTCTATCTCGCGCTCGCCAAGCGCCTGCCCGCAGAGACCGCCTCGGAACCTCCTCCAACCAACACATGAAATACTTCCTCTATTGCCGCAAGTCCTCTGAGGCCGAAGACCGCCAGGTGCTCTCCATCGAATCGCAGAAGAGCGAGATGGCGCGCATCGCCGCCGGCTGGGCCGGGGATGCGATCGTCGCGACCTTCGAGGAGTCCATGAGCGCGAAGGCGCCGGGCCGCCCCATCTTCGAGGACATGCTCCGGCGGGTCGAGAAGGGCGAGGCGGATGGCGTCGTCGCCTGGCATCCTGACCGCCTGGCCCGCAACTCGGTGGACGGCGGCCGGATCATCTTCCTCCTGGACAAGGGGCAGCTCAAGGACTTGAAGTTCGCGACGCTCACCTTCGAGAACAATCCGCAGGGCAAGTTCATGCTCTCGATCATCTTCGGGTACTCCAAGTATTACGTGGACTCCCTCTCCGAAAACATCCGCCGCGGTATCCGCACCAAGCTCGAAAAGGGCTGGCTCCCCAACATGGCCCCGACCGGCTACCTGAACGACCGGGAAGGGCGCACCATCATCCCGGACCCGGAGCGCTTTCCGCTTATGCGCCGCATGTGGGACCTGATGCTCACCGGCACGTACTCGCCCCGGCAGATCCTTGAGATCGCGACTGACCAGTGGGGACTGCGCACGAAGAAGCGCAAGCGCACGGGCGGCAAGGCCCTTACCCTCGGCGCCCTCTACAAGATCCTCGGCGAACCCTTCTATGCGGGCGTCATCGAGCGCCACGGGCGAAGCTATCCTGGCAAGCACGAGCCCATGGTCACCCTGGAGGAGTTCGAGCGCGTGCAAGACCTTCTCGGCCGCCCCGGCCGGCCCCGCCCAAAGGTGCGGGAGTTCGCTTTCACGGGCCTCATCCGCTGCGGTGCCTGCGGCTGCGCGGTTACCGCCGAGGAGAAGGTGAAGCCTTCGGGCCTGCGCTTCGTCTATTACCACTGCACGCGCAAGAGAAAGCCCGGCTGTACGGAGCCTGCCATCTCCCTCCCCAAGCTCGAAGAGGCGATCCTCAAGTTTCTTTCGGAGCTCTCCGTTCCCGACGAGATCCATCGCTGGACCGTCGCCCGCCTCGAAGAGGCGGCAGGCGAAGAGACCGCGATCGATGCCGTGGGACGGCGCTCCGCCGAGGCCGCGATGGCTGCGGTTCTCAAGCAGCTCGACAACCTCACCCTCATGCGGGTGAGGGACCTCATCTCCGAGGAGGAGTTCGTAAAACAGAGGGAGCTTCTGAACCGCGAGAAGCTCCGCCTCGCGCAGCAGGCAGAGGCCGCACCCCAAGCATGGTTAGAACCGGCACGGATGCTGGTTTCCTTCAATCTTCGCGCGCTTTCCTGGTTTCAGACGAGAGATCTGGAGATACAGCGCCTGATCCTCGCTGTCGCAGGATCGAACTCGACCCTCAAAGGCCGGGAACTCAATATCGACGCGGCAAAACCGTTTCAGAGGCAGCCGGAAGGCGTCGATTTTCCTAAGATGTGGAGCACTGTAGAGGACGTTAGAACCGGCATACGCGATCGAGACCCGCAAATCCTTGACCTCGTCGACAAACTCCAACGTCTCCACGCGCTCGTACAGGATAGAGCATTGGTGGGCGAGGCCAAGGAAGACAAACGTGCCGCGTGAGGAATGGTTACACCTCGATCTGACCACCTCGTCCGCTGACGGTCCTTCTGTGGCGTGAGAAATGACAATACCCTATGCCATTTCTCCCATTTTTCGTCGAGCCATCGGCCGGCGCCTCATGTGCAGCACTCGGAGAACCACAATCCCGTCGTCTTGAGGCTGGTAATAGAGCAGATATGGAAACCGCGGTAACGACGCCTGCCGGATGCCGGCCTCGACCTCCCGGAAGGCGAGCGGATGCCTCAGAATGATGCGCGCCGTCAGTCGTACTGCCGTCAGAAATTGATCGGCCAAAGCCGGCTCTGGCTGCTGATACCACGCGCGGATGCTGCGCAGATCCTCGGCGGCCTCCGAGGAGAACCAGATCATCCCTCGCTGCGGAGTTGCTCTTCGAGTTCCTTAAGGGAAAGGGCGCTCTCAGGATGCGCGCGGTAGGCGGCGAGGCTCTCGCGCACGAGCGGCAGATGCCACGCAGGCGTCTCGGTGGGACCACTCGGGATGCCGCTCTCCCAGAGGAGGGCGGCCAACTCGCTGCGCTCCTCGGCCGGGAGCTCCAAAGCCTGCTTGATGAGATCGGTCTTGATCATATGCTTTGAGTGTACGCCAGGCACGCGACTCGTCAAGGCGACCCACCGCGAATCTTCATGTTGGCTCCAAAGGCGCGCATTGGCTTGGAGACCTGCACGGCTAAGGTCTCGTTCTTCTTTCCCTGCGGCGCTCGGCGCGTTCTTTAAGATGCACGATGCCGAGATAGGGCAGACAAATAAGAATAGAAATCGGGATTACAGAAACCAGAGGGGTTACAAGCACCGCCCAAAACATCGTCTCAAGCACCTCCCCTTTCCTGCTATTGGTAGCCGCCACGGCAGCCGCCACGGCAGCTATCAGATAAAAGAAAATCCCGAGAACCTTCGACAACAAAGCACTCTCATCAGTTGCTTTGGTGTATATCTTGAAGCAGAGCCACACGACGGCACACAAAATAGCGACCACGATAAGAAACCCGATAAGCGAAAAATCGCCACTCCCCGAACCCCCACCCCCGCTGTCAGGACTCACACCCCCAACGCCTGGAGGAAACCGTGAAGAAGGTACTTGCCTGGGTATCCGTTCCTGAAATCGGGCTTGCGCCGAGAGTGCCGTCGCGGCGAAGCCGCCTACAGAAGCGAGTGCCCCACTGATGAGGTTACGGATTCTGAGGAACCATGATCGACTAAGCTGCGTTTCCCTGGTTTCCGCCTTACCGATGTCCTTCATGCAAGTGACCTCGCATCTACCAGCGGCAGCACCGTGGCGAAGCGAGCTTAGCGAAGGTTAATGCGGCCTGTCAACGAAAGAGAGGCATGGCGATATGGTAAGAGGCGAATATTGCTATTCGTCGACCCGGATCACGAGCGGCCGTTGCAGGCTCTCGCTACACCAAACACTCCGACTCCTTCCCCAGCAGCAGAAGGCGGCTACGTGATCACCGTGCCTGCCCGGCTGCTTCACGGAGGGAGAGACCCGCACGGAAGCCCTGCGCCCATCTTCTCTACGCTCTTTGTGCGGCCTTGATGGCACGCTCAAGAGGTGCGGCGATATCCTTCTCCATAGCAAGCTTACACACCAAGCCAGAGGTTCCAGTGATGTGCAAGTTATTTTGAAACAGATAATCTCTGTGGCAAGAGACTTCTGCGATTTCTTTCAGTGGAAGTTTGATGGGCTTCTCGCCTGGGTATAGCTGAATGATAAGCCGTTTAGATGTAAGCGTGATAAGTGTGGCTGGTTGCCCGCGAAGACCGAAGTTTTGAAAGCCGGCGACATGAATTAATGTCTCGCCAGTGCCAAGCATTTTCACCATGCTGTCAAGCGATGTCTCCCAATCCGTTCCCGCCGATCCTTCCTCTACACGCTCGTTCCCGCGTCGAAAGAGAATCTCCGCTCGGTGGCGCATGTTGGCTGACATAATAACCTAACCCCCCGACTCGGCTATGAGTCTGTTGCCTAGCTCGATTACCTCGTCGACGCGAGGCGTGGACGAGTCAAACTCCCAAGCCAAGAAACAGAGAGTTTCAGCATCATTTACACTCTCCAGTGGCACCGCCTGAGCGTACAAAAAGCATGGTTGATACTTCTCAAGAGCGGTGTGCGGGATCGCAAGGAAAATCCCATGTTCGTGTGCGGTGCTAGCAAGCTCCTGGGCGAATTCTGCCTGCGCAGAGACGTGCATTCCCACAAGCGGGTTCCATGCTTCAATAAAGTGTGCCATGGCGGCGGTAAGAACTCTTTCCAGCAGGTGTACCTCTTCTGGTTCGATGATGAGTCTTCGGCTCGTCCAATGAGCGGTTCCAGGGAGTCCACCGAAACCCACTGACGGTCTGTATCCCTTGAATGGCCAAACCTTCTTTTCCCAGGTGCCAAGCCTAATCTTGGCGGAATAAAGGTGTTTCTCGCCGCGCTTGAGCGTTGCGAATCTTAGAGGTTTCGGCGGAAGCATTGCACCGTCCTCCAATCCTCCGATGACTGCTCACTTCCGATGGCATTACGGTTTCTGCTATGAAACCGTTGCAGCCAGCTCTCCATCCTCTCGACCAACTCGTCCTGGGTGACTTCGGTTTAGCTCAGCAGGTTGGCAAAGGTATGCAGGATAGTCTCTGAGTTTTGTGCCTCCGGCTCGGCTGCGAAATCCGCGAGAAAACACACCGGGACCTCAAGCGGTTCCAGGTCCGGCGGCGGCTCGATCCTATGACGATAAACAGGAACCGTTTCATTAGCGCCCTCCTTCCGGAATCACGTCCTCTACCCCGGTCTCACTTGTAGATCGCCGCTAAAAGAGCAGCTTCGGCACTTCCACCCGCCAGCCGTCGTCATATCTCCGAAAGGCAACCTCGCGGCTCAGGGTCTTCGCGAGATCCGCCTCGGCGGGTAGCTGCGGCAGGATGAACCCGGGCTGCGGTCTCGCCTTGGCGAGCGCTGCCGCGATCGTCCGATAGGTCGCGTTCGGCGCGTAGGCGACCTCGACGGTGGCGATGGCCTGGGAGCCTTCCTGGACGATGCCGGTGACCTTCTTGTACTCCGGGTCGGCGATCGCGAAGCCCGCCATTTTCATGCTTTCGCCGTTGAGGACATGCACAGCGCTCTTCGGGTCCGCGGGGTCGAACTCGTAGCGCTTGACCGGCGGCCGTTTCGCGGAGGGCATGAAGGTGAAGCCGGGCGCCGGCTCTTCCCGGGTGGGAGTGAGCTTCACGAGGACAGGCTCCAAGCTCGTGAGGAACGCGAGCCGGGCGGACTCCGCCGGGCCGGTGTTATAGACAACGAGATCGATCTGACAGAGGGGGCCGCGGATCGCTACCCGGCCGCTTTCGTGGAGGAGGCTGAGGGCAGTGTCTCGGTCGAGCTTCTCGGCTTTCCGGCCGCCCTGGCAGGCGACCATGATCCCGAGAGTGGCGACGAGCGCTGCTGCAAGCAAGTCTCTTTTGGTCGATCGACCCATAGCCATCCCTCGATGAGCAGTTGAGCTTCTTCTTGCCTATTCTCTGGAACCCGCCAGGGCCGTGTCAATGCCGCCTTGCCGCCCCCGGAAAGAATCGCCGTCTTCCTCGGTCGCTTCCCCTCCTCTAGCGTGAGAGCAGCTCAGGCTTCCAGCCCCGCCTCCAGCTTCCTCCCGCTCACGATTTGGGGGGGGAGCGAGCGAAGGAGGTGTTTTCAAAACCGCATAGCGCAAAGTGTTTTTGTCCGCGAGTCGTCTGTGGTCCGATGCCTGCTCCGATTTCAAATCGGAGATGCCGGTAAGCGGTGGTGGCGCCACGGGTGCGGGGTCGATCTGATTCGACCCGAAGCGGAGCAACGATCTCTTGCGCGGTAGGGCGTCCTCTTCCGGGAGCCGCCTCACCTCAGACATCGAGGTCGGATGTTTGAGGTGAGACGGCCAAAGAAAACTGCGGGTATACCGCAGCTTTCGGCCGGGAAAGGAACGCCATGAACTTCTTCTTCCCGGGCCTGAACCCGGAGCAACTCTTGAAGTTGCAGGAGGCCGACGTGCCTTCCTGCCCCTTTGACATCGATGGCCTTTCAGGAACGGTCATCGAGGAAGCCCTCCTGCCCACCGCAATTGCGGCCCTCGGCGTGGAGATCTTGGGAGAGATGCCCACTCCCTACCAGGGCATCGTCTCCGTGAGCCTCAAGGCGGTTGCCGCCGACTCGCCTCCAGGGCGCGAAAAAGAGCCGGAGCCGCCGGCAGTGCAGGTCGTGCAGTGGGACCGGGCTGGATATAACGAGCCATACCGGATGATCCGGGCGGTCGAGGAGATCTTGCTGCCCGCCGTCCGGCGGGACGTGCGGCTCTCCTACGTCTACCGCCAGCCCCGGCGCACGGTCCTGCCCGGCCCGCCCGATTCTCTCGCGCTGCATCTCGGCGAAGGCGAAGAGGCGGGCCAATACACCCCCGAGGTCATCTTGGGGATTCCCATCGGCCCCTACGTCGCCTTGCAGCCCGAGGGCGAGGGCAGGCTTCTCATCGACGACGGCTTTCCCTACGCACAGATCGACGGCAATCAGATTTGGGTGCTCTTGACCCTCGGGCAGAGCTGCAACGGCCACGAGGTCGCCCTCTTCAGGAAGATCCTCGAGGAAGTGGCGGCGGAGCTTACCCTCTCGCCCGAAGAAAAGGTCGAACGGAACCGGCAGCGTGCCGCAGAGAAAAGACGGCGTTCGCGGGAAGCGTATGTGGCCGCCTGCGCCGCCCGGCTCGAAAAGGCCGAGCGGAGCACCCGCGAGGCCATCACCGCCGGCAAGGCGCAGATCGACGGGCTCCAGAACGAGCTCCTCCGGCGCATCCGCGAGGTGAGGGGTCTGGAGCGCAAGCTGCCGCAGCTCCAAGCCGCCCAAGAGACCGATCTTGAGAAGTACGGCCGGGAGTTCGACCAGCTCCTCGCGGTGCCCAAAGTCCGCGAGGTCGAGGTCGAGAGCAGCGTGGTCAAGGTCTTCACCGAGACCCTGTACTGCATCGATCCGCGTTCCAGCTTGCGGCACGAGATCGGCCGCTTCCGGATCGAGATCCACACCGACCGCGCCGAGGTGCGCTGGCAAAACCTCACCCGGCGCGTCGAGGCGTACCAGGGCGGCAGAATGCACGCCCCGCACGTTTTCCTCGACGGCAGCGCCTGTCTCGGCAACGCCCAGGAAATCTTCCCGGACCTCATCGCCAACTACGAGTTCGCGGCGGCCGCCCTGGTCGCCATCCAGTTCGTGGAGTCGGTGAACGTAGGCGACCCGGCCGGGGCATACATCAATCGCTGGCCGGTCGCCGCCTAGCCGACCGCAGGACCACCCCATCGTGGCAATCCAAATCGCCGCCAGGGATGGGCCTGCGGCAAAGAATCAGGAGGTCAGCCATGACCGAAGAGCAGGACACACCGGACACGTTGGACTTCATCACCGTTCGGGTCGGGAGGCTTCCCGGCCGCATCGTGGAGATCGCCTTGAATGGCGGGCGCAGCGTCGGCGACGCCCTTGCCGGCGCCGAGCTGGATTTCACCGGTTACGAGATCCGCGTGAACAGCGAACTCGCGCAGCTCGGAGACGAGCTCGAGGACGGCGATACCGTCCTCCTCGTGAAGAAGATCAAAGGCAACTAAGGCTTCAAAGTGGCAGCGGACGACTTTTTCAGGTTCCGGCCGCAGTCACTCGTCAGTAAAAGAACCTGAGCAGGCAGAGTGAGTCAAAGCCAATACTGCCTGGCGCCCCCTTCCTGCCCATACCCGGCATACAGCGAACATTGCGTTTCCCTGTCCCCCGCAACATGGCTCCAGAAGACCTGGCGCGAAGCTCACCGCGTACCTACTTGCCTGCATCCGAGGAGGCGAATGATCTGAATCGGGTGGAGACACAGGTGCGCGCATATCGATTCTTGGGCGAGGGTCCCCTGGACCTTCGCCCTCCCTCTTCAGCCGAGGAGACGTTCCTTGTCGGCTGAACTCGGGAACCCGCAACGGCAGCCTCAAAGGAGGCGGCAGAAAGGGAAGGATCTATGAGCCATAAAGGGCAGTGGCCGGAAACGCCGGCCAGACCGTTTTTTCAACACCAGTTCGGGCAGCGAGTCGAGCCGGTCTTCGACCTGCCGCGCGTGCTCTTCAGCCGCAGGGCCTACGAGGACATGTTTCATCTCGTGGATCTCGTCCAGGGTGAGGTTGGCTGGATCGGCACGGTAGAGAGGGCAGGCCGTGACTTCCTCGTCCGGGAGATCTTCCTGCCCGCCCAGGAGGCGCACGCCATGACCTGCGAACTCACCGCCGAGGGCCTGGCCGCCTGGGCCTCCGAGATCATCGCTTCGCGCGAGGATGGCCTCGCGGTTGCGAACTCGATCCGCTTTTGGGGCCACTCCCATCACACGATGGACACGCGCCCCAGCCGGCAGGACGAGGAGCAGATGCGGGAGCTCGCCGCGGAGTGCGGCGACTTCTTCATCCGCGCCATCCTGAACAAGAGGGGCCGCCTGGAGATCACGATCTACCTCCTTGAGGAGGGGCTCGTGGTCCGCGACGCCGAGTGGGCGCTTGACGAGCCCCGCGACAACTCCCGCCGCGCCTATTGGCAGGCGGAGGTGGCCGCGAAAATCCGGCGCAAGCCCGTGATGCCGGCGAAGCCCTGGAGAGGCCACTTGAGCCTCTGGCCCGGACACCTCTTCCCTGCCGGAGACTTCGGTTTCGGCCCCGCCTTCGGGCTGGGCGAGGAAGCGGCGGCAGCCGAGGAAGAGTGCGCGCCGGAAGGCGGTGCGCGATGATCGATCCACTGCGGCACATGGCGGTTTTCCCGCCGCATGCCTTCGGGCATCGGCGGGTTGACGTGATCGGCTGCGGCGCGACCGGCTCCCGGATCGTCCTCGACCTCGCGAAGCTCGGCGTCGCGACGATCCACGCCTGGGACCACGATCGGGTCGAGGAGCACAACGTTCCAAACCAGGTCTTCGGGCTTCCGGACGTGGGGCGGCCGAAGGTCGAGGCGCTCGCGGAGATCGTGCGATCTTCGACCGGCACCGAGATCCAGGCGCACGCGCGGCGCGTCGACGGCTCCGAGCTCCTCGGGGACGTGGTGTTCCTGCTCACGGATACCATGGCGTCGAGGCGGGAGATCTGGCAGGGCGCCTTGAAGTTCAAGCTCCGCACCGGGCTCCTCGTCGAAACCCGGATGGGCGCCGACAACGGCCGGGTGTATGCCGTAAATCCCAACAAGCCCGGACACATCCGCGCCTGGGAGGAGACGCTCTACGCGGACGATGAGGCGGAGGTGTCCGCCTGCGGCGCCTCGGTCACAGTCGGTCCCACCGCCGAGATTCTGGCCGGCCTCGCAGTCTGGCAGATGATCCGGTGGTTCACGGTCGAGCAGGGCGGGGAAGACGATCGCGACAACGAGATCATCTTCGCTCTCCGCCCGGCGATGGCCGTCGTGAGCCGGAAGTTCTGAAGTCGCCCCCCGGAGCGATCCCCAATCCGGTTGCCTGAAAGACCTCAAGGCGCAAAAAGCAGGAGTGCAGGAATGAAGGAATTCAAGGGAGGGTCGCGGATCATCTGCGGCCCTCCTATTTTTATTTCTCGCTGTTCAGATCGGGCAGGTCAGCCATCCCAACGTGCCACTCACCTCACCGGCGCGGCGGATGAGGTAGCAGATCGCCGCGTCGATCCATCCCGCCTCCCGCGCCGAGAGCGGGACTCCACCAGTCCTTCAAGCGGCAACCCTATGGGGAGGTTATCCAGAGCGAATAGACACCGCTTCCTCTCGCCGATACTACCAGCCATGCGTAGTAGCCTGGTCCACCGGCGTAGGTCACGTCCTCCACCGAGGATGGGAGCGTAGAGCTCTTCACCATGATCCAAGCACTGCCACTCCACTTGTACAGATAAAGGTCGAAGTTCTGATCTTCGTCGCCTTCGAGGTGCCCCTTGTGTGTCTTTGAGCTCGCGCTGTAGTAGTAGCTGTTATTAGGCTGTTGCTGGGAACTCCCCGTCCGTGGAAGAGAGCCAACCATCGCTCGGCCACTCCAATTTGGGTTATAGTAGAAGCAGTTGTCACGCTTTCCATCGCCGCAAACCTTGCCACTGGCGAATGTGGTGCAGATGCGCGAATCGTCCCGCGGGGTTGGACACGTCCCCGAAGTGCCCCGATTAAAAAGTGCGCCTCGGATCTTGAAGGTAGTTGTAAGCCCTTGACAGCGTGCAGTTGCATTACAATAGTCTCGGCTACCGCTACTGAATCCACCCGGACAATGTTGGCCGACCGCATCGGGAGCATAGCCCCAATAAACGTCGTAAGCCGCCGCATCAGTGTGGGAATCCCGGGAACACTGCTTACCTGTATATGTCCGATCGGAGCACCAGGCGGAACATTTGCCATCGAAGGCTCCCGACTGACATATTACCGTTGCATACTGGTCAGGCAGCGCTGACCCTGTGTTTGTAACATAAGGACAGGAAAGGCCCTGGGTATTGGGAACACTGCCTCGAAGCGTGCGATTGCGCGGTTCCCAACCGACCGCACGCTGACCGCCAGGGCTCTCGCCGATAGCCTCTCCACCGATGAGATATGAGAGCCCGACTATGAGCTGCGATGAAGAAACCGCAGCTTTGGTGCTGCGGTTCTGGCTCTCGTTCTCAAAGTGGATTCCACTATCTTCTTGAAGCTGACTGCTCTTTATCCGGTATTTCGAGGGTGCAGGAAAAGCCTTGCTGAATTCAGCAAACTGAGCGTACTCGTTTTTCGCCTCCCCGGGCCGATTGAGGCGCTCCAACGCCACGCCTCGAAGCAGGTGGGCATAGTAGGGCTGCCACCCGCTGCCAGATAGTACCTGGAGCGCTTCACGATTGCGCTCGGCATCTAGCAACCACTCCCCATACTCCACAACCGCCGGGTTCTCCTCGGCCTTGAGCGCGATAGACTTATTGAACGCTTCCTCGGCGCGAGCGTCACCAACGATGACCAAGCCCCGCGCATAGTTGAGAAAGACTTCGGGCGTAGGATCTAAGGCAACCGCTTCTTGAAACACGCGGTTTAGCCCCACTCTGTCCTTGGCTTCTCCGAGCGTGTGCGCTAAGAGCCAGAGCAGTCTACTGTCGATCTGGCCGCCAGCCTTACTAAGATCAAACGCTTTAACTGCCTCTTCGGCTGCCTGCCACAGCGCAGGTGAATTGGTTGTGTCAAAGCCGTATGAATCGAAAAGAGTCGTCGCGAGTTTCTCATGAAGAGAGGAACTGTCAGGTCGTTCTAAAATGGCATTCTCTAGAGCTACCCTGGCTTGGTTCAGTTTTCCGGCTTCTTCAGCCCGCTTCGCCGCGAAGTCCTCTGCTGTGCTCGTGGAATTGGGTTCAGTGGAGGACGCATTGACCTCGCCGCTGAGTATGTCAGGCGCGGGTTGCTGGGGCGGTGCGGTCGTTAATTTTCCAGGAAGGGGCAAGCCGGCTGCGGGCGTGTGAGTGAGCCAGACTGTGAGAAGTATGGCCGCGGTGCTGAGGAGGACGATTCGAGCTCTGAGCATTTTGCTCTCCCCTGTGGAGGTCGGTTAAGGACCTCAGTATAGCAGAAGTTTGTGCGTCGGCGAAAGTGAGTTCACCATGGACCGCCATGGACCACGGACACCGCCGCCGCCCGCGGCCACTTCCGCCCTCTGCCGCTTTGGCCGCGGTCCCCTAAGCTGCACAGAGCCGCCGCTCTTCCCGATCGGCGCCCTGGTCGCTACTCCGGGCGCGCTCGCGGCCCCCAGGCCGATCCGCTCTCGCTTCTCGTCCGGCACCAGGCCGGAGACTGGGGCAGGGTCGGCGCGGAGGATGCCGAGGCGAACGACCGGGCCGTCCGCAAGGGCAGCCGCATCCTCTCGTCCTACCTTCTCCCGGACAACACCAAGCTCTGGATCATCACGGAGGCCGACCGCTCCTCCACCTGCCTCCTTCTCCCCGAAGAGTATTGATCCCTCTCCCAGGCCAACACGTGCCTGGGAGTTTTTTACTTCGCCGTCTGCGCGTGCAGCAGCTATCCGCCAAGAACCAGTACATCCTGGCCCTGGCCGGAACCGGGCCAGAAGCTCACGATCATCTCAACCACCGTGAGCCCTGCCTCGGCGACCAGCCTTTCAAACAACCGTCGTTCATAGGCGATTGCCGCGTGCGGTCTCGCGCGCACCCGCCACCGGACTTGGCCGTCCAGACTGGCGAAAGGAAATGAATCAAGGATGTCCGGGGAGGATGGGTCAAAAAGAAAGACGGTCACCAAGGCCCGGCCGCTCGGCGCGAGCGTCCGCTTTATTTCCGCGAGATAGTGGCGCGCCTCCGCGAGCGTCAGGTGGGTGAAGAGGGACTTCGCCAGGATGAAATCGACGGCTTGGCTCCCGACCGGAAAGCGATAGATCTCGACTGCGCCTCGCGCGCTCTGACTGTACGGCGTCTTTACCTCCGCAAGCTCGAAGCGCAGCCGCGGGTCCTCACGGAAGTGCCTCCGGCACCAGCGGATCGAGCCCCGATGCACGTCGAAGCCCACGTACTCGCCGCTCGCTCCCAGGAGGCACGCGAGTCCCGGCACCATGGCGCCGCAGCCGCATCCGGCATCGAGGACCCGGCTGCCTGCCCGAACCAAGTCCAGGCGTCCTATGAGATCCACGACTCCGGCGGCGGCGCGCGCGAACTCGCCGACCGGGCCGACATGGCGGCGGAGCCAGAGCGGCGGCAGGTCGCCCCGACCGGAGACGAGCCGGACGAGATAGTCCGCCGGACTTGCGAGCCAGAGCAGCGCCGTGCGCAAAGACCGCAGAGACAGGACGAGCCACGGCGGCAATCTCTCGAAGCGGATAAATCTCGATGCGGCGTGCTCGTTCGCCACGTTCTCTAGCCCCCTCCGTCGCCCCTTGGCGCGACCAGCTTACCGCACTCTTCGGCCATCCAGACCTTCATCTGCATATGCGCCTACGTTGCTATCACAATATCGTTGCGCGGCCGAGTCAACGCGGTTAGCCTCGTTTCCATATCGTAAGGAGAGATATATGAATCGTTGCCGCGCAGTCGTGCTCGCTTCGCTGGCCTTCCAGATTTGCTCTGCCGCCGTAGCGCAGACCAACGGCTTCATCTACACCCGGCCCACCTGCGTACCGCCGACGAACGGAACTCAGTGTCCGGTGATCTACCTCCAAGGTCCCGATCCGATTCTCCTCGACAACGGGGACATCGCCATCCTCCTGGACGGCGGCCAGGCGGGCAACGGCTGCTGGGAAGGACTCTTCTCCCTGGTCTACCCGGCCTCCGGGCACGTCGCCACCGCGCGCTTCAACCCGATCTGGGCCTCGAACAATTGGGGCAATCATCCCGAGCGGCATGAAGCGGAGGCGCCCTTCCCCTCCGCGGCTTTCATCAACGGCCAGTGGCGGCTCGTCTACACCTCAACCTTTCAACCTTACTCTACTGACCGCGACCGGGTGGCCCGCATCGATATGCCAAACTTGACCGATCGCGCCCACGCGAGCCAGGTGACCAATCAATGGATCTTGCCGGTAAACCCGGCCTGCCAGCCGCTCGGCGCCTGCGCCGGCGGAGGCTCGGGCATCCTCGGCACCTTGGCCCTCCACCCGGACGGGTCGATTTACGTCTACCACCCGGACGGCAACAATCCCGGCTGCGCCTCCGGCTGGATACGCCATCGCGTGAACTCGGACATGTCATTGCCGAATCCTGCGGGTGATGGCTGCCTCGTGTTCAATTCCGTCTCGCCCTTCACCTCCTTCCTGTCGGACATCGCCTTGGGCGCCGACGGTAACCTGTACCTCCTGAACTCCCGGCGCGGCGGCGATCTCGGCACGATCGAGGAGTGGATCTCCACTCCGGCGAGCCCAGGGGGCCTCGGACTCGGCTGGACCTTGAGCGGACGGGTCTGGTACGCACCGGCGAATCCGAACCCCGGCTACATCTATTCCGTGTGGGATGCGGGCTATCTCAAGGACAAGAATCGGCGCATCATCGAGCCCCGCGTGGTGGTCGCGAACATCTCCGATGGCCGGACCTTCGATGAGATCAATAACTACGGGCTCGGGCGCTGGTTCCTCTACTATTGGGCGGATGCTGGCGCGACGCTGCCGTCTGGCTTCGGCGGCTCAGCCGGCTCCTGCCCCTTCGTCGGCAATCACGACTCCACGAGCTGCACGGCAATCACCGGGTGGGCCGCCGATCCCGGGGCCTTGAATACGCCGATGAGCGTGGACATCTCGGACGGCAACCAGCTCCAGACGACGGTGCCCGCAAACATCTACCGCGCGGACCTGCAAGCGGCGAGCTACGGTAACGGCGTCCACGGCTTCTCGCTCCAGGTGCCCGGGGGCGTGAAGGACGGATCGACGCACACGATCACTGCCTACTACAGCGGGACCTCCACGCCGCTGCCGAACTCCCCGCAGACCTTGACTTGCGCGCCCGACCCGGGCGCCCTCAGCTTCTACACCGTGACTCCCTGCCGCATTCTCGATACCCGCACGACCGGCCAGCCCTTCACGTCGAGCGCGCCGCGCACGCTCCAGATTACCGGCGCCTGTGGCATACCTGCGACCGCGAAGGCCGTGGTCTTCAACATGACCGCGGTCGGGGCAACGGGACGCGTGAGCTTCCAGTTCTATCCGGGAGACTTGAGCGCCACGACGGCAACGGGCGTGTCGGCGGGGCCGAATCATCCGACGATCGCGGCCATGGCCGTGCTCGGCTTGGCGACGAACGGCACGGGAACCTTGGGCGCGGTCGTAGCCTTCGACGCGGGCGGCCAGGTGGATCTGGTGGTGGATACGGCGGGCTATTTCAACTGACCTTCGCATTCTCCTAGCCCTCCACCAGGCGTTTGCCGGGCTTACACCTATGCAGTAGGCTGCTCTCTCAATGCGCAAGGCCGATCCCGAGGTGGAGCGCCTCGCAGAACTCCTGCGGACCTTCATCCGTGCCGCGGGCCTCAGCCTACGGGATCTCGACGAGAAGCTCGGCCTGAGCCCTTCCTATGCGAGCCGGCTCCTGAAGGGCGATCTGCGGCTGCGCCATCTGCTCCAAGTCCTTCAAGTCCTCGGGGTAGCGCCGGGCGCTTTCTTCGAGTTGGCGTTTCCGAAGGCGGAGCGACAGGAAGCCGATGTGCGTCTGGTCCAAGAGGTGCGCCGGGCGATGGGCCAGGCCCCGCCGGCACCACAAACCAAGCGGAGGCGCGACAACGACCTCGACCGCCGCATCCGCAATGCCCTGCGGCGCCTCTTGCGCGAGGCGGGCGAACCGGAGCCGCCGGAAGATGAGCCCGAGGATGAGCCGGAGAACAGCCAGTAACCGACCAGGCGAGCGCTGAAGGTCGCTAGATCTCTTCCTCGAGCTGCTCATGCAGCGAAAGGTCGGCCTCGCTGAGAAAGCTCACGACTTCCTGCACGAGGCCGACCGTGACACGGTTCAGGCGGCACGCTTCGGAGAGGAGGATGAGAGAGGCCACCGCCTCGCGGCCGATGCGCAGGGCGCGGAAGGTGGCGAGGATCTCTTCGACCAGAGAGCCGACCTGGCGCGCCTTGCCCTGGCGGAGCCAAACCTCCGCGAGGTCGAGGGACACGAGCGCCGCTTTGTAGGGAAGATCGAGGCCAGTGAATTGCTCCCGGGTCTGGAGGAAGGCGGTTTCGGCGCGGCTCAGGTCGCCGAGCCCCGCGGCGATCTTGGCCTCGTTCCAACGCAGCTTGGCTAGATTCAGCCGGTCCGAGCCCAGGGCGGCGCGCAGCCCGCTTGTGAGGAGCAGCCGGCGCGCTTCGCGAAACTCCCCGGCGTCGACCAGGAAGTCCATGAGGTTGAATTTCGCGATCACGGCGAGCTTGGGGTCCCGGTGAGCATCGATGAGGGAGACGGCTTGGCGAAGGAGGCGCAACGCCTCCTGAGAATCGCCGCTGTAGTTCGCACTGATCGCGAGGTTCACGAGGACTCGGCCGGCGAGATGGTCCTCGCCAAGGTCAAGGTAGAGCCGGTGAACGCGCTCCAAGAGTTCCTGCGCCTCGGCGAAACGGCGCTGGGCGCTGTAGAGCATGGCGGTCAAGTCGAGAATGCGGGCCAAGAGAAGAGGGTCGCCGGTCCCTTCTTCCCATTTTGCGAGGGCCACGTCCATTGCCTCCATCGCGTCCTCAAGGCGGTCGTTGACGCGCTCCGCGTTGCCGAGTTCGGCCCAGGCCGCGGCCTGAAGATCCTTCACTGCCGGCAGGCCGTACCGCCGGCCGCTCGACCGCTCTGCCACGGTCTTGGCGAGCAGGGCGAGAAGCAACATGTGCCGGGGATCGTCGAAGCGCACCTCGTGGCTGGCTTCGATCAAGACCTCGCAGAGCGCCCACCCCTGCCTGCGGCTCGCGTGTCTGCCGAGGAAGGTGGCGAGGCCGCCGGGCGAAAGAAGGTAGGGAGTGAGGCCCCTGCGGACACTGGCTCGCTCGCGGGCGAGCCGCGCATGGTGGCGCCTGGCAACCGCGAAGGCTCGGTCGATGGCCGCATCGTAGCGCTCGGAGCCGGATGGCACGATCTCCTTCCCGCCGGCTCTGAGAGCGGCTGGGGAACCTTCCGCCAAGTCGAGCAATGCGCCGAACTTCGCGGAGCAGGGTGCGCAGCCATTCAGGAAGTGAAGCAGCGCGCTCCGCAACTCGCCTGGCGACAGCTTGCCGCACATCAGGCGGTCGAACTGCTCGGGAGTCAGGTGGTCGCTCAAGGGATCATCCCTCCATCGAGGTTCTGCATGGGAAGTACCGCGTCTTATTGTTGCACAAACTGATGCTTTGGAAGGAGACCTGCGAGCGGGACTTCCTCCCCCGCTACCTGGGACCTCGCCGCTCGCGCGCACACTCTGCCCCACCAGGCCCACGAGAGAGCCCCGGGAGCGGCAGGCCGCCCCCGGGGAAAGACCGAGAGTGAAGAGAAGAGCGGTGGTCCGATCGGGCACCCGCATCGACTCCGCGCTAGGTGCTCGATCTCAGGGCGGCCCGGAAGGCCGGGTGGAGTCCGCCACGCGCGGGCTACCATCAGGGTTGATCGCCGAGCCTTCTTTGGCCCAGACGCCTCGCCCGGCCGCGCTCCTGGAGTAGATCCGCTCCGGCGCGGCAACGGCCAGCGCTTTGTGGCCATCGGGGTTAATGGCTGAACCTTCCTTTGCCCAAGACGACCACAAGTCCATGAGCCAGCGGTAGCCTTCGAGCCAGAGCGCTCCAAAGCTGGCCTCCTCGCCCGCCCAGGAGCCCACGGCGGCGCCGGCCGGCGCACCCGCGTTACGGCTTCCCGCAACGGCGGGGTTCGAGCAAAGAAAGGCCGCTGCCAGGACAAGGGCCGCGAGTATGTAACCGCGGGTCCTGCGGATGTTGCGCGACATTTCCGATCCTCCTTACCCGCGGAGCGGGTCGCGAACCGGGGTGGTTGCAGCGTCCGCGGGACTCACTTTGTAGTGTGGCAGGGGTTGTCCGAAAACGCTCCCTTCGTAGTCCGTGCGGTGAAGCCCGGGACCGGGCGCGCTGGTCCACGGAGGCTCAGGCGGAGTTTCGCCATTCCGCAATTTAGGCGCGCCGCGGCGGAAGTCGCAAGCGGTTGCTAAAAAAAGCGGGTTTCCTTCACCGCGCGAGGATGAATTCTCCTCATTCCGGGCTTTCGGAACTGATCTGTCGCAAATCACTTGACAATACGACCCGCTCTGAAGACACTCTGTCTTCCGTATGCCGACGATCTATCAGCGGGCGCGGCAGCCAAGGCCCACGATCTCGCCCGCCGAGCGGGCGGCAATCGGTTCCCGGATTCTCGTACTGCGGGAGCGGGAACTCCTGACCCAGCGCGAGCTCGGCGGACGGCTGGGCTTTACCTCCCAGCGGCTCTCCAACCTGGAGCGCGGCAAGGTCACTCCGCGCTTGGCGGAAGTCATTGCGCTCGGGGAGGCGCTCGGCGCGACCTTGGACGAGCTGGTGCACGGACGGGTGGTGGAATCGGCGGCCGCTCCCCGCGTCGTGGCGCTTCTTCGGGAACTGAACCGGACCTACGGGCTCGACCTCGCCGCCCCGGCTTCCGGCGAGGCCGGGGCGGACTCCGAGCGACCAATTGCGAGTCTCTCGGCCGAGACCAGCCGGCGAACGCCGGGCGGGGAAGAGCTTGCGGGAGGAGCCGCCCGCGCTCGCGCGGTGCACACGCGGCAAGGCTAGGACGACAGGCGGATGGAACACCCCGACGAGTACGAGATCGCGAATCTTTTCCGGGCTTTGCCGGAAGCACAGGCGCGGACCTTCGAGCACCTCTTCCGCTGCCGGCGTTGCCGCCAGCTCGTCGGGCGCGTAGTGAATGCGGTTTTGGACGGCGGGACCTGGCCCGCGGGCGAGCTGCCGCTCCTCCCCGCGGCGACCGGCGTGGAAGACGCCGTGATCGGCGGCCTCGCCCGGATCGGCCGGCGACGGGACCAGGAACTCACAACCGATCGGGCGCGGGCGCCGGGACTCTACGACGAGCTCCTGAGCTGGCCGGAGGAGCGGTGGGGGGCCGTCGCGCAGGGAGAGGCGCGCTTCCGCTCGCCGGCCCTCGTGCTCCTGCTGCTTGGCGCAAGCAACGAGGCGGGTGAAGCTGCGCTTGGCGCGAGCACCGCGGCTGGCGAAGCAGCGCTCCGCCGGGCGGAGGCCCTCGCCGGGCTCGCGCTCGATCTCGCGAACGCCGTCGATGTCCGCCGGTTCGGCGCGGGCTTCACCTCCGAACTCCAAGCACGCTGCCTGGCGATCTTGGGAGGCTTGCGCCGGCTGCGCGGCAACCTCTCCGGCGCGGAGGCCGCGCTCACGCAGGCGATGGTCCGGCTCCACTCCGACGGTCTGGAGACGCCGGTGCGGGCGGCCATCTGCCGCTCGCTTGCGGCGCTCCGGGGCGACCAGGGCCGGCTCGATGAAGCGCTCGGCCTCCTCGAACGGAGCGCGACGCTCTATGCGGACGCTTCCGAACTCCAAGAGCTGGGACTGGTCCTGGGACAGGAGGGCCTCCTGCGTCTCGGCGAGGGCGACGCGGAGACGGCGCTCGCGCCGCTCCAGGAAGCGGTCGCCCACCTCGGCCACAGCGGAGCACCGCCCATGCCGGAGGTGGCCGTGCGCCTGCGGCTCGCGCTCGCCGAGTGCTATGCGGAGCTTGCCCGGGTCGAGGATGCGGATCGGGTGCTCGCACAGGCGAGATCTTTCTACGAACTCGTCGCCGAGAAACTCGACCGCGTGGAGTTCCGATGGATCGAGGCCCGGATCGACGCGCTCTGCGGTCGCCGGGAGCGGGCGCGGCGGAAACTCCGGCTCGTGTTTGAGGCATTCGCCGCCGCGCGCCCTTACGACGCCCTGATCGCCGCGGTGGATTGGGCCGAGGTGCTCTTGGACCTGGAGCGCACGCAGGAACTCCGCGAGGTCCGGGCGCTCGTCATGGCAGTCCTCACCGGCGACGAGATTCATCCCCGCGCTCGCGGCATCGTGGCGGCGGCCTTCGTCCTCTTCGAGCAACTGGAGGCCGCGGAAACTCTGGATCTCATGGAACGGGTGCGACGCTTCCTTTATCGTGTGCGGCGCAACCGGGAGGAGGAGTTTCCGCACCGCAGCGCGCCCCTGCCGGAGCTTCGCTGGGAGGAGGTCGCAGAGGATCTTCGCCGCGAGATCTGTGCCGTGGCCGAACTCGATGAGGGTGTCGCCCACGAACCCTCGACGCAAATCGATCTCGCGACGCGGGAGCGCCTTACTCTCTGTTTCGGGGAGCGCTTCGGCGTTCGAGTCGCCTTTGAGACAGACCCCGATGCGGCGAACTGAGGCGGGGTGCCGCGTGACGGTGGACCATCCGAACCGCGAGACCCTGGCGAAGTGGCTCTCCGGCCGGCTGGAGCACGATGACGTGCTCGCGAGGATCGCCCCCCATCTCTTCGCCGTCTGTCCGGGCTGCCGCGATCTGCGCGAGGAGATCGCCGCCTTGCAGCGTGAGTTCTGGCACTCCGATGAGTGGCTGGTCGTCTCCGAAGGCGCCGCGGCCCCGGAGATCCTCGCCCTCTTGCTGCGCCTCCCGTCCGACGCGCGCGCCGCGAAGCTTGAAGCCGAAGAGATGGAGAGCTGGTGCCTCGGTCAGCTTCTCCTCTTGCAAAGCGAGAAGGTCGGCGCCGCGGACCCCGTGGAGGCGGCCGAGCACGCCCGGTTGGCTTTGAAGATCTCCTACCGCCTCTCGGCTGCCTACGATCCGGCCTGGATCGCGGATCTTCAAGCGCGCGCCCATGCCCGGCTCGCCGAGGCCCGGCGGCTTCTCGGGGAGAGATGGAGCGCCAAGGAGGATCTGGAGCGCGCGGAGCGCTGCCTCGCATCCGGCACCGGGGACCGCCGCGTGCTGGCGGAGGTCTTGATCGTGAAGGCGCCGCTCCTCCGGGATCGGCAGGAGTTCGACCAGGCGGTCCAGCTCCTCGATGAAGTGCTCGCCATCTATACCCGCGGGGCCTCCGCGGAGCGGGATGCGGAACGGGCGGTGCGGGCCATCCTCCTCAAGGCGGACCTGTACGCGGATCGCGAGGATCTCTCGACCGCGATTGATTTCCTCGTGCAGGCAAGCGCGTTCGTGGCTGCCGAGGCCGGGCGGGAGGCAAACTTGGCGGTAAGGCTCCGGCTCCTCGATGCCCTCAGTCGGGCCGGCCGCCTGGCGAAGACCGAAGGGCTCTTGGCGTCGACCCGTGAACTCGTGGATCAAGCGGGCACCGCAGAGGACCGGATTCTTTTCTCCTGGGTCGAGGCCCGGGTCGCGCTGCTTGAGGTCGGCAAGACGGGAGAGGCTGAAGCCGCCCTCCTCGGAGTGCAGGAGACCCTCCTCCACCAGGGCCGGACTCTTACCGCACTGCTGGTCTCGATCGAGCTCGTCCGCCTCTACTTGCGGGACGGGCGGGCGGCGGATCTCACGCAGCTCGTCTCCCGAATGTGGTCGATGGTCCAGGATGGGGACGGCTCGAGGGAGTGGCCCGCGCTCGTCGGCTTTCTGCGCGCCTGCGAGACAGGCCGCGCGACGAGCGCTCTCGCCGTCGAAACGGCCACCGCGCTTCGCATCGCGATCCGCTCCGGGGGAAGAGAAGGCACGGGCCGCCGCATGACTGCTCTCGCGAGGTGATGGGGTGTTCGAGAACGTCGGCAGGGCGCTCTCCTTGGTCCGCGAACTCAGGGGCTTGAGCCAAACTGAGGTGGCCCGAGCCGCGGGCGCAGGCAAGAGCCAGATTTCCAAGTATGAGCGGGGCCGGGAGCTGCCGCGCCTCGATTCCTTGGCGCGCATCCTGGCCGTGCTCCATATCGGCTATGGCCCCTTCTTCGTGATCGTCCGCCAGCTTGATGATGCGAGAAGCGTGCTGCGGCAGGCTGAAGGAGAAGGATCTTGGGATGACGCCGAGATCACGACGCTGCCCGAGGGAGGCATCGTGCCGGAGGAGGTAGACAGGCACTTTCGGGGCGCCTTCGACGCGATGTTCCAGGCATATCGAGAAGTCACGAGATTCGCGATGCCGAAGGCGCGGCCGGAGCTTACGCCGCGCCGCGCCCGGAGGAGCACCAGGTATGCTGTCGGCGGCTGAAGAGCTTCTTAGCTTCTCCTGTAGGTGTCCACGTTCAAAAGGCGCCTCGCTGGCCTGGCGGGGCGCCGCCTTTCTTTGGAGAGATATTGCCTCGAAGCGCGTCCTGATACTCCGGGAGGCGGAGACCTATATCTGGCCAGCCTGATTCCGGGCAAAGCTTGAATCGCGAGCGGCAACCGGGTTGAGAGATCTACTCCCATGACGGGCAGCCGCCAGGGGCGCCTAGATAGGTCATAAGTTGTCGGTCCCAAAGCCACAAGTCGTGCAGTGTTGACGATCCAGGCTGGTTCGCAGGGCATGGCCGAAGGCTTGCCCTTTAGCGTAATCGCATCTTCCTGAATCTTTTTTGCTTCTATCTGTCTATTGAAAGCACTTCAGGAGCAACTTTAATCTTGGGACGTAAGGCGTGACCGAGGACTGGACGGACGGAGAGAGGAGGGCGGATGTCTCGTTCCTTCAGTGTTGGCGTACTTCTAGGAATGAGCGCGAGTGCCGCCCGAGACTCGGAGCGGATCGAGCTACCTGGCATGCCGGTCGCGTCGAGGCGGAGCTTATCGGGTAGGCACGAGACAGAACGAGTGGCATGGTTCGTTATCGAAAAGGAGAGAGGATGAAGTGGCTCTGGCTCGCGCTGGCGGTCGTTCCCATGTTCCTTCATCTGCCCGGGGCTCGAAGCGCTGCTCCAGCGACCGTGGTGGTCCAGGGTGGCTCAAGCATCGATCCGGGCGGAAGCCCCATTCCACCTCAACCGCACTGAACGGAAGGAGGCCGACATGGGCGGGACTGGCATAGATCCTGGGACGTAGCGGCGGCTGAGGAGCCGCCTCCTACGGCGAAGGCGTTCCCTTGCGTGGCAAGGCGGCGAGGTAGAATCTCGCTTCCTTTTCTTGCAGCTCGTTTAACTTCGCTCGGAGCAGGCCCTCGGCGATGGTACGGGCTTCTTCGATTTCCTGGTGGTCGGTTCCGTACTGAAGGACGGCCCGGCAGAACGTCAGCAGCAAGTCGGGAGATCCGTACTCGTCACCGGCGTCCCGGAGCACCCGGGCCTGTTGGAGCAGGTATCTGCCCCTGGCCGGATCGCCGAAGACGCAGGAGTAGTAGACGAGGTTATTGAGCCCCATGAGCATGGGGCGGCCGCCCACCTCCTTCAGAAGGTCGTACCCCTTCTGGCAATTCCAAATCGCCTCTGCCAGCCGGTCCTTGTTGGTGGGGCCGGGCTGGTCCGGCTCGGAGTTCAGGGTGCCGATGCTATGGCCGAGCGTCGAAAGCACCCTCCCGTGCATCTCAGTTTCCAGATCCTTGATCCGCTGGGTGGTTTTCGCTTCGATATCTCGCTGGATCGAGTCCTTCAGCGTCCGAAATCCGAAGAGGGCGATGGCCGCGATGAGGAGCGAGAAGAGAACCGAGGAGACCGTGGCGGTGCCGAAGAGTATGCTGCCCCGATCGGCCCAGGTGAGCACTCTGCCGTCAGGATACGTCATCTCCCGGGCGCCGCTCAGAAAGTACCAGGTCCCGGCCCACACCAACGCCACGCTGCCCGCAAGCAGGAGAAGTCGCAGGATCTTCCTCGGCGTGTCTACACCCGATTGCCGTTCTTTGGTTTGCATAGTCCGGTTTTATCATGACCTGCTAAGAGACGACAACAGGCGAAGTCTCGGGCTTCAATTGCCGGCGTAGCTCCCCGCTCGCAGCCACTCGTCAAAGAGTGCCGAGACACGCGGGTAGTGTCGGCGCACCTCACCCCGCTCCCAGGCCGCCACGGTTCCAGGATCGAGGCCGAGGCGGCGGGCAAGCTCCCGCTCCGAGAGCCCTTGTGCTTCTCTCGCCGCCCGGAGCCGGCCGCCAAAGGTCGCGGGCGCCGGCCGGGGGTCGTAGCCGAGGTAGCGGAGGATCGCAGGCAGGAAGCGCAGCTCCGGCTCCGCCCGGCCCTTCTCCCAATTGAGGAGGGATGCCTTGGAGCAGCCGATCGCCTGGGCGACGTGCTTCTGCCAGAGACCGCGATCGAGGCGAACCCGCCGCAGGTGGTCGCCGATCGTCTTCGGGTCTGCGGGATAGCCGGGTCTCGATTTCCGTCCTCTGAGGGTGACATGGCAACTTGTCCATGAACCCCTGCCCCTGCGGCCACCTGGGCGACGACCGCTTCGGTTGCTCGTGCACCAACCAGCTCATCGAGCGCTACCGCGGGCGCATCTCGGGGCCGCTGCTCGACCGTATCGACCTGCACGTCGAAGTGCCGGCCCTTTCGCTGCGCGATCTCCGCTCCCTGCCGGGAGAGCCGAGCGCGGCAGTGGCCGCCCGCGTCGCCGCGGCGCGCCAGCGCCAGCTCGCGCGCTTCGGTCCGGATGCCCCGGCCACGATCAACGCCGCCATGACCGCGCCGTCCCTCCGCCGCCACTGTGCCTTGGACGCCGCCGGTCAGCGGCTCCTCGATGCCGCATTCGACAAACTCGGCCTCTCCGCCCGCGCCCTCGACCGCATCGTCAAGGTTGCCCTGACCATCGCCGACCTCGCCGGCGCTCGCGCCATCCACCCCGCCCACCTCGCCGAGGCCATCCAGTACCGCGCCCTCGACCGCAGGATCAGCGTATGAAGGAACCGGTGATATGCTGGCGCGTCGCCGGTGAGCCGAACCCGGAGAGCAATCCTGCATGGCGGACGTAAGTACCCTCGCTCAAAGCTTCATCCCCGACGCGGCAACGGACAAGTCGATCCTGGAGCTCCTGGGCAAGGAGGTGCCGCTCGAGCGCCGCATCTTCGTCAATCGCAATCTGCGGCTCGGCAACATCGAGCACGTCGGTTTCGACCTGGACTGGACGCTGGCCGACTACGCGCGGCTGCCGCTTGGAAATCTCACCTTCGAGGCCGTTCTCGACAGGCTGGTCGGCAAGTACGGTTACCCGCCGGCGGTCAGGAAAGCCGAGTTCCGGCCGGACTTCTACCACCGCGGCCTGCTCATCGACAAGCAGATCGGCACGGTGCTCAAGATGGATCGGCACCGTTACGTGGGCCGCGCCTACCTGGGCCGGACCCACCTGACTCCCGATGACCGCAAGCGCATCTACCGCGAGAAAAGGATCGACCTCTCGAGGGAGCGGTTCTACCACGTCGATACGCTGTTCGAGCTGCCCGAGGTGAATCTGTTCTCGGAGTTCGTCGAGCTGTTGCAGACCGGCCAGCTCGGCACCTGGCAACCTACCTTTCAAGAGGTCTTCACCGCCATCCGCGCGGCGACGGATGAAGTCCATGCGGATGGGACTCTCAAGCGCGTGATCCTTTCCGACCTGCCGCGATTCATTCCCGACAAGCACGAGGTCGGCCTCACTCTCAGGAAGATGAAGCGGGAAGGGCGCAGGTTGATCCTGATCACCAACTCCGAGTGGTACTACACGAACGCGGTCTGCTCCTATCTGTTCGGCGATGGCGCGGGCTCGCCGCCCGGCGCGCCCGCCGAGGCCGCCGGGTCGTGGCGCGATATCTTCGACCTGGTCGTGGTCTCGGCCGCCAAGCCGCTCTTCTTCCAGAAACCGCGCCCCTTCCTGGAGCTCGACGACCAGGGCGAGGTCGCCGGCGAGGTCTTGACGCCCGCCTGGGGCGGCATCTACAGCGGCGGCTCGCGCGACGGATTGATGGCTTTGCTCGGCACCCTGGGCGAGAAGATCCTCTACATCGGCGATCACATCTACGGCGACATCCGCTGGACGCGAGTCAGCTCCACCTGGCGCACTGCCCTGATCGTCAGCGAGCTCGAGGAGGAGCTGCAGACGCGCGAGACCCTTCTCACCGATCTCAACGAGGCCCGTTCGCTCGCCGCCTTCGGCTACGAGCTCGAAAGCCGGCTCGGGCGCCTGAACGAGATGATCGCCATCGTCAGCGCGGGCGGCGGGAATACCGAAGAGCTGCGGACGCAGCGCGCCGAGCTGGTCCGCCGCCTGCGCCGGCTGCAGCGCGAGGCCAGGTCGCGCCAGGACAGGCTGGCGGCCGCCTTCAACCCGACCTGGGGCTCGGTCTTCAGGCAGGGCACGAGCAAGAGCCTCTTCGCCGAGGAGGTCGAGGACTACGCCTGCCTCTATACCTCGCGGCTCAGCAACTTCCTCTATTACGGCGCCGACCAGTACTTCCGCGTCCTCTCCGACCCCATGATGCACGACAACTTCATCCAGCGCCCGTCTGATCCGGGCCTCCCCCCATCCCAGCCGATGAAGACGGCGGACTCGCCAGGGCGGAAGCTGCAACCGACCTGACCGGTCCGCCGGTCACAGCGCGGTGGTAGCATCTCGCGGCGTGAGCGCAACCGATGTCCGTTGAGATTCCGCTTTCGGCGCGGATCTTCGTCACCGGGCACCGCGGCCTGGTCGGCTCGGCAATCAGCCGCCGCCTCGCGGACGAGGGATTCCGTAACCTCATGGTGGCGACGCGACACCAGCTCGACCTGCGAGATCAGGCCGCGGTCAATCAGTGGTTCAGGGTCAACCGCCCCGAGTACGTCTTCCTGGTCGCCGGCACGGTCGGAGGGATCCTCGCGAACTCCACGCGCCCCGCCGAGTTCATCTATGACAATTTGATGATCCATGCGACGGTGGTTCACGCGGCGTGCGCCTGCGGCGTGAAGAAGCTGCTCTATCTCGGGAGCTCCTGCATCTATCCGCGAGACTGCCGGCAGCCGATTCGCGAAGAGGATCTCTTGACCGGCATCCTGGAGCCTACCAACGAACCCTATGCGGTGGCGAAGATCGCCGGCATCAAGCTATGCCAGGCGTATCGCCGGCAGTACGGCGCGGACTTCATCTGCGCGATGCCCACCAATCTCTACGGCCCGCACGACAATTTCGATCTGCAGAGCTCTCACGTGCTCCCGGCGCTCATCCGCAGGTTCCACGACGCCCGCCTGCGCGGTGACCGTCAAGTCACGGTCTGGGGCAGCGGCTCGCCTCGGCGCGAGCTGCTTCACGTGGACGATCTGGCCGACGCGTGCCTGTTCTTGATGCGGAGCTTCGAGGGCGACCAGCACATCAACGTCGGGACCGGGGAGGACGTCACCATCCAGCACCTCGCCGAGCTCGTCCGCGAGATCGTGGCGCCCGGAGTCGAGCTCCACTACGACCGGTCCAAGCCGGACGGAACCCCGCGGAAGCTGCTCGATGTCGGCCGTCTTCACGCGCTGGGCTGGCGCCACCGCATCGAGCTGCGCGCGGGGATCGAATCCACCTATCGCTGGTTCGTCGCCAACTACGAGAGCGCGACTCGCGAAAGAAAGGCCTGCACCGCGGATTCATGCGGATGGATGAGCGCTACACCGCCGCACGCCGGCAGCACTGGGATCGGATAGCCCGCCTCACCGACCGGTGGTCCGGCTGGGGCGGCTCCTATCAGCGGCGGCTGCGGCACGTCTACCGCTTGCTGGTGCCGCCGGGTCTGCGCGTCCTCGAGCTGGGATGCGGCCGCGGGGACCTCCTCGCCGCGGTCGAGCCCAAGGCCGGCGTGGGGGTGGACTTCTCGGAGGAGATGCTGGCTCGCGCCGCCAGGCGCCATCCTCATCTTCAATTCGTGCTCGCCGACGCTCACGACCTCGGCCGTTGTCCTCCGGGGTTGGCGGGGCCGGCGGGGTCGGCGGGGCCTTTCGACGTCGTTATCCTGTCGGACCTGGTGAACGATCTCTGGGACGTCCAGGCCGTCCTCACCAACGTGCGGCCCCTCATCGATTCGAGCACCCGCCTCGTCTTCAATTCCTTCAGCCGTCTCTGGCAGCTCCCGCTGGGGCTGGCGCAACGGCTCCGGCTTGCCACCCCCGTGCTGCCCCAGAACTGGCTCACGGTCGAGGACCTGTTCAATTTCTTTCGCCTCACCGATCTGGAGCCGATCCGCCACTGGGAGGAGTGCCTCCTGCCTCTTCCCGTGCCCGTGCTGGAGCCGCTCTGCAACCGCATCCTGGTGCGCCTGTGGCCTCTGAGATACCTGGCCTTTGCGAACTTCGTCGTGGCCCGGCCGGCGGCTGCCAATCCGCCGCGAGAGGCGCCCGTGGTCTCGGTGGTCGTTCCCGCGCGTAACGAAGAGGGCAACATTGCGCAGATCTTCGAGCGCACGCCGGAGATGGGGCGGGGGACGGAGCTGATCTTCGTCGAGGGTCACTCGCGAGACCGGACTCTTGCGGTCATCGAAGAGGAGATCGCGAAGCGTCCCGAGCGGCGCGCGCGGCTCCTGCGGCAGCCGGGCGCCGGCAAGGGCGACGCCGTGCGCCACGGCTTTGCCGCGGCCGGCGGCGAGCTGCTGATGATCCTCGACGCGGATCTCAGCGTTCCGCCCGAGGACCTGCCTCGGGTCTATGCGGCGCTCAGCTCGGGCAAGGGCGAGCTCGCGAACGGCGTCCGGCTCATCTATCCCATGGAAGCGAAGGCCATGCGCTTCATCAACCTGCTCGGAAACAAGTTCTTCAGCCTCGCCTTCTCCTGGCTCCTGGGCCAGCCGATCAAGGACACCCTCTGCGGCACCAAGGCAATGTTCCGCGCCGACTATGCCCGCATCGCCGCCAATCGCTCCTATTTCGGGGAGTTCGATCCCTTCGGGGATTTCGATCTGCTCTTTGGCGCGGCGAGGCTCAATCTCCGCATCGTGGAGATACCCTTTCGCTATCGGGAGCGCACCTACGGCGCCACCAATATCCAGCGCTGGAGGCACGGCTGGCTGCTGCTCAGGATGGTTCTTTTCGCCGCGCGGCGCATCAAGTTTGGCTGAACCCGATGCTCGGGCGCTGGCTCTCTCACCCGCTCACTCGCGATCTCGACCTCGACGATCCGCGCACTACGCTGCTGCGCCAGGACGTCCTCCGGCAGAAGCGCTTTCTACGACGCATCTACGAAGAGTGGTACGCGGCGCTGGCCGCCGAGCTTCCGGACCTGCCGGGAGGCGTCCTCGAGATCGGTTCAGGCGCGGGGTTTCTCGCCGAGCTGGTTCCCGGCTTGATCACTTCCGAGCTCGTCCCGCTGTCCGGCCTGCGCTGCGCGCTGGACGCCGGCGCGCTGCCCTTCGCGGACGCGGCGCTGCGCGCCATCGTGGGGACCAATGTGCTTCATCACCTGGAACGGCCGCGGGCGTTCCTGGCGGAGGCGGCGCGCGCGCTCCCGGCAGGAGGAGTCGTTGCGCTCATCGAGCCGTGGGTGACCCGCTGGTCTCGCCTCGTCTACGCGCGCGTCGGTCATGAGCCTTTCGCCCCGGAGGCGGCCGAGTGGGAGCAGCCGGCAGGCGGGCCGCTGTCGGGCGCCAACGGCGCACTGCCCTGGATCCTGTTCTGTCGCGATCGGCGTCAATTCGAAGGCGAGTTCCCGGCCTGGCAGATCCGCTCGGTTCAGCCGATCATGCCCTTGCGCTACCTGCTCAGCGGCGGTCTCTCCCTGCGCCTGTCGATGCCTGCCTGGAGCTCCGGTGCCTGGAAGCTGGCAGAGACCTGGCTCGAGCGATGGGCCGGGCACACTGCCATGTTCGCCAAGATCGTGCTCGAGAAAAGACCGAACCGTGATTGACAGCCGCCCAGAACCGTCCGCTGCGGCGGCGGCGTGGACGCTGCCGCTGGTCCTCGGCCTCGGCCTGGCGCTGAGGGCCGCGATGTCCTTCCCCACCCACGACTACCAAGGCAATGCCGACGAGGTCCTGAACGCGCTGTGCGCCTTCAGGATCATGCGCGGCGAGCACCCGGTCTTCTACGTCGCCGAACGCCTCGGAGCGCTGCAGGGGTACGTGACCGCGCTGCTCTTCTGGCTGTTCGGCGCTTCCCGCAACGCGATGGCCGCGGAACCGGTCCTCTCCGGCGCGCTGATGCTCGGCGCCTGGTATCTCTTCTTGCGCGAAGCCCTGGGCCGGCGGCTGGCGCTGATCGCGCTGCCGTTCGCCGCTTTCCCTTCGCCGGCCTTCTTGCACTGGACCGCGATGCCGAACAGCTACCCCTCGACGCTGTTCCTCGATGCCGCGTCGCTCTGGCTGGCCGCCCGGCTGGCGCGCGGCGACCGGTCAAGGTGGACCGTCACCGGCTTCGGGCTCTTCGCCGGGCTTGCCTGGTGGGCTTCGCCTCTGTCGCTGGGATGCACCTTGCCCGCCCTGCTCTGGGTGGCCTGGCGCCGGCGCGACCTGCGGCAGTGGCGGGCTGCCGGCCGGTTCGCCGCAGGTTGCGTGCTCGGAGCGCTGCCGTGGCTGGTCTACAACGTCCGCCATCCCCTGGCCTCGCTGCGGCAGACCCCCCTCCTCGGCCCGGTCTCGAGATGGGAGGGCCTGCTCGACAACGCCCGCTTCCTGGCGACCGTCACTCTGCGGGAGCTGATCGCCAGTGTGAGCTATGAGAGCCACCCGAGAGCGGTCACCCATGCCCTCCAGAAGCCGGTGCTCGTCATCGTGGGACTGGCCGCTCTCGCCTCGCTCGTGATCTTCCCCCTCCGGCGTTTCCTCCGCAGACGGCAGGGAGCCGAGCCCCGGACCGCGGATCCGGCAGCCTCGGCCGTGCCGCTTCTCTCCCTGACCGTGATCGTCGTGGTGTTGCTCAACATCGTGTCGGCGGCCGGCAGCGACCGCGGGCTTCCGGTGCGCTACCTCCTGCCGCTTTACCTGGTGATCCCGGCAGTGATCGCAATCGCCCTCGGCGTCCTCGCCTCCCGATCTCGGGCCGCGGCCGCCGCCTGCGCCGCCACGATCGTCGTCTTCAATCTGGCGGGAGCCTGCCTGCCCGGAACGGCGGCGCGGCATGATCTTGAAGCCGACGCCCGGCAGGACGACCAGCTGCTCGATTTCCTGCGCAGCCAGCGCGTCGGCGCCCTCGCCGGCAGCTACTGGAAGGTCTATCCCATCGGGTTCCTCTCGCGGGAGCGCATCCTCGCCATCCCGATGGAAGAAGGTCACGACCACTACCGCATGGCAGACAGGCTCCCCGCCTCGCCCCTCCGCTGGGCGCTCGTGGCGCAGAAGGCCGAGGACCTCAGGGCATGGGCCAGCCATGCCGGCCTGAGCGGTGCGGTCCAGCGAGTCACGCCCGCCGCCGCCGTCTTCCTGCCCCACCCCAATCCGCCCGGCTGCGCCCCCGCCGCTTTTCAGCTCCGGCTCAAGGCGGCTTATAGCCAGGCGCCGGCACCCTAGCCCCCTGCCTTTTTGACACCACCTACCTCCCCCACTATCATTCCGCGGCGTATGCCGACCGTCATAGGAGTCCCGCGCGAGACCTTTCCGGGCGAGCGGCGGGTCGCCATGGTGCCGCGCGCCATGGATCCGTTGCAGAAGCTCGGCGCAGAGCTCCTGATCGAGAGCGGCGCCGGCGAGGCGGCCGGCTTCCCCGACGGCGGCTACGCGGACCGCGGCGCACGTATCGCCGCTTCCCGCGCCGAGCTCTTCGCCGCGGCGGACGTCATCGTCCAGGTCCGCACCCTCGGCATGAACTCCGAGGCCGGACGCGCCGATCTCGACCTCTTCCGCGCCGGCCAGGTCGTCATCGGCTTCGCCGATCCGCTGAGCGCACCCGCCGAGTGCCGCGAGCTCGCCGCCCGCGGCGTCACCGCCTTCGCCATGGAGCTCATGCCGCGCATCACCCGCGCCCAGAGCATGGACGCCCTCTCCTCGATGGCAACCATCTCGGGTTACAAGGCGGTGCTTCTCGCGGCCGACGCGCTGCCGCGCATGTTCCCCATGATGATGACCGCCGCCGGCACCATCGCGCCGGCCCGCGTCTTCGTCATTGGCGCCGGCGTCGCCGGCCTGCAGGCCATCGCCACCGCGCGCCGCCTGGGCGCCGTGGTCAGCGCCTATGACGTGCGGCCCGCGGTCAAGGAGCAGGTCGAAAGCGTCGGCGCCAGGTTCGTGGAGATGCCGCTCGACAGCAGCGCCTCGGAGGACCGCGGCGGCTACGCCAAGGAGATGGACGAGAGCTTCTACCGCCGCCAGCGCGAGCTGATGACCGAAGTGCTCAAGGAGCACGACGTGGTCATCGCCACGGCAGCGGTCCCCGGCAAGAAGGCGCCCATCCTGATCACCGGCGAGATGGTGGCCGGCATGGCCCCGGGCTCGGTCATCGTCGACATCGCCGCCGAACGCGGCGGCAACTGCGAGCTCACCCGGCCCGGCGAGACGGTGACGGCCGGGCCGGCGACCATCCTCGGCCCGCTCAACCTGCCCGGAACCATCCCCTTTCACGCCAGCCAGATGTACGCGCGCAACGTCGCGACCTTCCTCGCTCACCTGCTGCGCGGCGGCCAGCTCGCGGTCGACGGCGACGACGAGATCACGCGCGAGACCCTGGTCACCCAGGGCGGCGAGGTGGTGCATCCGCGCATCCGCCAGGCCCTCGGCCTGCCCGCCGCAGCGCCGGATGCCTCCGCGGCACCCGCGACCGCTCCGGCCGCGGCACCCGCGGCTTCCCATCACTCCGGAGGACCGACCCGTGCGTCTTGACCTCGAGCTCGATCTCTACATCTTCATGCTGGCGACCTTCCTGGGGATCGAGGTGATCCGCCGGGTGTCGCCGCTGCTGCACACCCCGCTCATGTCGCTGACCAATGCCATCTCGGCCATCGCGGTCGTCGGCTCCATCCTGATCACCGGCGCCAAGGGCGCCTCGACGCTCAGCCGCGTGCTCGGCTTCATCGCGGTCACCGCCTCGACCACCAACATCGTGGGCGGCTTCCTGATCACCGACCGCATGCTCAAGATGTTCAAGAAGCGCGAGCCCCGCGGCGGCAAGACATGATCGATCAGATCCTCCCGCTCTTCTACATCGCCGCGGCCGCCCTCTTCATCCTCTCCCTGAAGTGGCTGAACACGCCGGCGACCGCGCGCCGCGGCGTGCGGGCCGGCGAGCTCGGCATGCTGCTTGCCGTGGTCGGCACCCTGCTGCGCCACGAGGTGGTCGAGTACCAGTGGATCCTCATCGCATTCTTCCTGGGCTGCGCGATCGGCGTGCCGATGGCCTACCTGATGCCGATGACCGCGGTGCCGCAGCGGACCGCGCTGTCGCACGCCTTCGGCGCCCTGGCGGCCGCCCTGGTGGGCACGGCCGAGTATTACCGCGCAGCTCCGCACGGCTTCACCATGGTTGCGCTGGCGCTCGAGGTGCTGCTCGGATTCTTGACTTTCACCGGCAGCCTGATGGCGTTCGGCAAGCTGCAGGAGATCCTGCCCACACGCCCCATCACCTACCGCAACCAGAACCTGGTCAACCTGTCGCTGCTCGGCCTGGCGCTGCTGGTCGGCGTGCTGCTGGTGCTGTCGCCCGAGAAGACCTGGATGTTCCCGATCTTTGCGGTGCTGTCGCTGGCCTTCGGCGTCCTCCTGATCGTGCCCATCGGCGGCGCCGACATGCCGACGGTCATCTCGCTCCTCAACTCCTATGCCGGCCTGTCGGCGGTGGCCATGGGCTTCGTGCTCGACAACCGCCTGCTGATGATCGCCGGCGCGCTCGACGGCTCGTCGGGCTTGATCCTGTCGATCATCATGTGCCGGGCGATGAACCGCTCGTTCACCAACGTGCTGTTCGGCGCCTTCGGCACGGTGCAGGCCAAGGCCGCGGGCGCCGAGGAGCAGCGTCCGGTGCGCAGCGCGACCGCCGAGGAGGCCGCCGCCATCCTCGACGCCGCGCGCACGGTCTTCGTGGTGCCCGGCTACGGCATGGCGGTCGCCCAGGCCCAGCACAAGCTGCGCGAGCTCTACGACGCCCTGACCCGGCGCGGCGTCGACGTGCGCTTCGCCATCCATCCGGTGGCCGGCCGCATGCCGGGCCACATGAACGTGCTGCTGGCCGAGGCCGACATCCCCTACGACAAGCTCTTCGAGATGGACGACATCAACTCGGAGTTCCCGCAGGCCGACGTGGCGCTGGTGATCGGCGCCAACGACGTCACCAATCCCGCCGCCCGCCACGACAAGAGCAGCCCGATCTACGGCATGCCGATCCTCGACGTGGACAAGGCGCACACGGTCATGGTGATCAAGCGCGGCATGGGACTGGGCTTCGCCGGCATCGAGAACGAGCTCTACCACATGGAAAAGACCATGATGCTCTTCGGCGACGCCAAGTCCTTCCTCAACGACATCGTCAAGCAGCTCCCCGCCGCGGTGATGGCCTGAACAGCTGGGTCAGGCAGCTGCGCGGCAGCGCTGGATCGGGACGCCGAAGCCGGTGATTGGCACCCGATTCTGCTACTGTAACGGCTGACAGCACGAGGAGGCGAACGATGACGCATCCCCGCTACAGGTGGTTCCTGGCCCCGGCCGTCGCGGCCGGGACGCTCGCCGCCGCGGTCGCGGCCTGCGCGGCGGCCGGCGGAAGCCCGCCGGCCGCGACCCCGCGGGGCGCGATTCCCGCCAAGGGAGTGCAGCAGGAGCCGGTGGGGGGCACGGCGCGGACCGCGGCTGCCAAGCTGGCATCGTTCGACGACCCCAAGCTCACCGGTACCGTGACCTTCACCCAGGAGACCGGCGCGGTGCGCGTGGTGGTGGACCTTGCGGGGGTGACCAAGCCCGGGCCGCACGGCCTGCACCTGCACGAGGTCGGAAAGTGCGAGAGCGATCCGGGAGGCAAAAACTACACCACTGCCGGTGGTCACTTCAATCCGACCGGGGCCGCCCACGCCTGCCCCGACTCCACCGCACACCACGCCGGCGACTTCGGCAATATCGAGATCCAGGCCGACGGCTCCGGCCACTATGAACGGCTCACCGCCATGCTCTCGCTCTCCGGCCCCAGCTCGCCAGTGGGCCGGGCGCTCATCCTCCACGCCGGCGCCGACGACTGCACGACCCAGCCGACCGGCAACTCCGGCGGCCGCCTGGCCTGCGGCGTCGTGGTCGCCACGAGCGGCGTGGCCCACTGACCAGAAACTCCCCTGCCTTGAGAGGGAGGGGGCGTCCCCTTCCCCCCCGGAGGGGTGGGAAGGGGATCGAGGGGTCGCGGGGGGCGATCCGATAGACGCATTGAGGAGTCCTCCACCGCCACGTCGCAGGGCCGTTTGATCCTTCTGGTAAACTAATTCCCTGTCGGCGCCCGACCTCCGCGGCGCCGATCCAGCCTTTTCAGGCATCAGGTATCACTAAGAGATGATCAATAAGCTTCTGACCAAGGTCTTCGGCAGCCAGCACGAGCGCGACGTCAAGAAGATGCTGCCCACCGTGGCGGCCATCAACGAGCTCGAGCCCCAGATCAAGGCCCTCTCCGACTCCGAGCTGCGCGCCAAGACCGAAGAGTTTCGCCGCCAGCTCGCCGCCGGCTCGAGCCTCGACGACCTGCTCGTGCCCGCTTTCGCGGTCGCCCGCGAGGCCGCCTGGCGGACCCTGCGCATGCGCCCCTTTGACGTGCAGCTGATGGGCGGCATGGTCCTGCACCGCGGCCGCATCTCCGAGATGAAGACCGGCGAGGGCAAGACCCTGATGGCCACCCTGCCGGTCTACCTCAACGCACTCGCCGGCAACGGCGTACACGTGGTCACCGTCAACGACTACCTGGCGCGGCGCGACGCCGAGTGGATGGGCCAGATCTACCGCTTCCTCGGGCTGACGGTCGGCGTCATCCAGCACGACCTCTCCGACGCCGAGCGCCAGGCCGCCTACGCGGCCGACGTCACCTATGGCACCAACAACGAGCTCGGCTTCGACTACCTGCGCGACAACATGAAGTTCGATCTCGAATCGATGGTGCAGCGCGGCCACCACTTCGCCATCGTCGACGAGGTGGACTCGATCCTCATCGACGAAGCACGCACCCCGCTCATCATCTCCGGCCCCTCCGAAGAGTCGGTCGACAAGTATTACCGCATCGACCGCATCATCCCCCGCCTCGAGCGCGGCGAGGAGATCGACGAAGGCGACGGCCGGAAGAGCACGACCGGCGACTTCCTGGTCGACGAGAAGGGGCACTCGGTCAGCTTGACCGACGAGGGTGTCGAGAAGGTCGAGCGCCTGCTCGGCGTCCGCAACCTCTACGATCCCGACAACATGGAGACCCTGCACGGGGTCAACCAGGCGCTGCGCGCCCATCATCTCTACAAGCGCGACGTCGACTACCTGATCAAGGACGGCAAGGTGGTCATCGTCGACGAGTTCACCGGCCGCATGATGCCGGGGCGCCGCTGGTCGGACGGCCTTCACCAGGCGGTTGAGTCCAAGGAAGGGGTCAAGATCGAGCGCGAGAACCAGACCCTGGCGACGATCACCTTCCAGAACTACTTCCGTATGTACAAGAAGCTCGCCGGCATGACCGGCACCGCCGACACCGAGGCTTCCGAGTTCGCGCAGATCTACAACCTCGACGTCACGGTCATCCCCACCAACCGGCCGATGATCCGCGAGGACCGCGCCGACCTCGTCTACCGCACCGCCCAGGAGAAGTGGAACGCGGTCGTCGAGGAGATCCGCGACGACCACCAGCGCGGCCAGCCGGTCCTGGTGGGCACGGTCTCGATCGAAAAGAGCGAGATGCTGTCGAAGCTGCTCAACCGCCCGCCGCGCGTGCCGCACGTCGTGCTCAACGCCAAGTACCACGAGCGCGAGGCCTCCATCGTCGCCCAGGCCGGCCGCAAGGGGGCGGTCACCATCGCCACCAACATGGCCGGCCGCGGCACCGACATCGTGCTCGGCGGCAACTTCGAGGGGCTGGCCCGCGCCGAGGCCGATCCGGCGCAGGAGCCGGAGGCCTACGCCGCGGCCCTGGAGCGCTACCGGCAGACCTGCGCCACCGAGCGCGAGGAGGTGCTGGCGGCCGGCGGCCTGCACATCCTGGGCACCGAGCGGCATGAGTCGCGGCGCATCGACAACCAGCTGCGCGGCCGCTCCGGCCGCCAGGGCGATCCCGGCTCGTCGCGCTTCTACCTCTCGCTCGAAGACGACCTGATGCGCATCTTCGGCTCCGACCGTATCAAGGGTTTCATGGGCCGCCTGGGCATGGAGGAGGGCGAGCCGATCGAGCACAACATGGTGACGCGGGCGATCGAGCGCGCCCAAAAGCAGGTCGAAGGACGCAACTTCGAGACGCGCAAGCACCTGCTCGAGTACGACGACGTGATGAACAAGCAGCGCGAGGCCATCTACCAGCTCCGCCGCGACATCCTCGAAGGGCGCGAGGGGCGCGAGTACGTGATGGAAGTAACGGGCAATCTCCTCGACTCACTGCTCGAGACGCATTGTTCGGACAAGCTCGACCCGCAGGACTGGAACCTTGCCGGCCTGCGCACCGAGATCCTCGCCTACTTCAACATCGCGCCCGGCGAGCTCGGCGCCGACCTCGAGCAGCTCGCCAGCGTGGAGCTGCGCGACACTCTCTTGCAGACGATCGAGCAGCGCTACGCCGAGCGCGAGGCGCGCCATGACTCCGAGACGATGCGCAGCTTCGAGCGCGCCATCATGCTGCACTCCGTCGACACCGCGTGGAAAGACCACTTGCTCGCCCTCGACCATCTCAAGGAGGGCATCGGCCTGCGCGGCTACGGCCAGCGCGACCCCTTGCAGGAGTACAAGAGGGAGAGCTTCGAGCTGTTCTCGGAGATGAAAGACCGCGTCGAGGACGACCTCATCCAGAAGCTCTTCCGCTACGAGCCGATGACCGAGGAGCAGATGCTCGAGCAGCGCCGGCGCCAGGAGCGCGCCGCGCCGCGCATCGAGCTCTCGGCGCCGCCCAAGGCCGCCGAGGTCGAGGGCCGCCCGCATCCTGTCGTGCACCGCGATGGCAAGGTGGGCCGCAACGATCCCTGCCCCTGCGGCTCGGGCAAGAAGTACAAGAAATGCCACGGCGCCCAGGCCAACGTGGGATGAGCCGGTGCCCGCGCAAAAGAGGTCACGCAACGGGCGGCTGCAAGGCCGCCCGTTGCGCAAAGGCGATACTCAGCACGTCATCCGGCGTGCAACTCTACCGAGCTGAGGATATACTTCAGCATGGCTGATCCCGCACCGCCTCTCGCCCTGACTTTCGACGACATCTCGATCGTCCCCGGCCTGTCCGAGATCCACCCCGCCGAAGTGGACCTGCGCACCCAGCTCTGCCGCGGCATCACGATGAACATCCCAATCGTCTCGGCCGCCATGGACACGGTGACCGAGTCGCGGCTGGCCATCGCCATCGCCCAGGAAGGCGGGGTCGGCATCGTGCACAAGAACCTGCCCATCGAGACCCAGGCCGAAGAGGTGGACAAGGTCAAGAGAAGCGAGGCGGGGATGATCGTCGATCCTGTCACCATGCGGCCCGATCAGAGCATTCGCGAGGCCCTGGCGGTGATGGGAAGCTACAAGATCTCGGGCGTGCCGGTGACCGACGCGGAAGGACGCCTGGTCGGCATCCTGACCAATCGGGACCTGCGCTTCGAGAACGACCTCGAGCGCCGCATCGGCGAGCTGATGACCAAGGAGAACCTGGTCACCGTGCCCGAGGGGACGACCCTCGAGCAGGCCAAGTCGCTGCTGCACCGCCACCGCATCGAGAAGGTCCTGGTGGTCGACGACGCCGGCAACCTGAAGGGCCTGATCACCGTCAAGGACATCCAGAAGATGATGCAGTACCCGGGCGCGTGCAAGGACGAGCTCGGCCGCCTGCGGGTGGGGGCCGCGGTGGGCGCCGCGGGCGACTACCTCGAGCGCGCCGCGGCGCTGGTGCGCGCCAAGGTGGACCTGCTCGTGCTCGACTCTTCGCACGCCCACAGCCGCGGCGTGCTCGAGGCGGCGGCGCGGCTGCGCGAGCGGTTTCCGGAAGTCCGGCTGGTCGTCGGCAACGTGGCCACCGAGGAGGCGACGCGCGCCCTCATCGAGCGCGGCGCCGACGGGGTGAAGATCGGGATCGGGCCGGGCAGCATCTGCACCACCCGCGTGGTCACCGGCGTCGGCATCCCGCAGATCACCGCCGTGCTCGCCTGCGGCCGCGCCGCGGCCGAGCACGGCGTGCCGTTGATTGCCGATGGCGGGATCAAGTTCTCGGGCGACGTCACCAAGGCCATCGCCGCCGGGGCCCACGCGGTGATGATCGGCTCGCTCTTTGCCGGCACGGAGGAGAGCCCGGGCGAAACCATCCTCTACCAGGGGCGAACCTTCAAGGCCTACCGCGGCATGGGATCGCTTTCGGCGATGGCGAGCGGCAGCGCCGACCGCTACTTCCAGGGCGAGGGCAACGGCAGCCTCTCGAAGCTCGTCCCCGAGGGGATCGAAGGCATGGTCCCCTACAAGGGCTCGGTCCACCAGATGCTGCCGCAGCTCACCGGCGGCCTGCGCTCCGGCATGGGTCTGGCGGGCTGCGCAGGCATCGACGAGCTGCGCACCCGCGCCCGCTTCGTGCGCATCTCCGCCGCCGGCCTCAAGGAGAGCCACGCCCACGACGTGGTGATCACCAAGGAGGCCCCTAACTACTGGGTGGAGCGCTGAGGCGGTCCACGGACCATGTACAGACTCCACATCACCCCTGCCCAGGGCGAGCCTTTCGATCATGTCTTCGAGGGTGAGTCGCTGATCGTGGGGCGGTCGGCGACCTCGGGGCTCACGCTCGCCGATCCCTTCTTGTCGCGGCAGCACTCCCGTTTCTTCCGGCGCGGCGAGGGCCTCTTCGTCGAGGACCTGGGGTCGCGCAACGGCACGCTGCTCAACGGCGAGTCCCTGTCCGCGCCGGCCGAAGTGAAGCCCGGCGACGTCATCGAGATCTCGGGCAGCGTCCTCTCGGTGCACGGCATCGAGGAGCCGCCGACCTCGCCGGGCGCACCGGTCGCCGCGCTCCAGGCAGGACTCGATCCCAGCACCACCTACTTCCGCTCGGCCGCCGAGCTGCTCGACAGCGGCAGCGGCGACCCGCTGTCGACCGGCGGCGGCGAGGACCTGCGGCGCTACGCCGCGCGGTTGAAGACCCTCAACGAGGTGCACCAGGCGCTCGGCGGCTCGCTCACTCTGGAGGCCCTGCTCGAGCTGATCCTCGATCACGCCTTCAAGCACTTGCGGCCGGAGCAGGGGGTCATCTTCCTCAAGCGCCCCGACGGCGAGCTGGCGCGGGTGGCCAGCCGCTCGGCCTCCCACCACCGCGGCGATCTCGTCGATTCGCGCCGCCTGGCGCACGAGGTCGTCGCCAAGGGTCTGGCCGCGCTGGTCCTCGACGCCAGGACCGACGAGCGCTTCTCGTCCTCCGAGAGCATCATGCTTTCGGGCGTGCGCAGCCTGGTGGCCGCTCCCCTGCTCGACCGCGAAGTCGCGCTGGGCATGATCGTGCTGGACTCGAAGCTCGCCGTGCGCCAGTTCTCCGAGGAGGACATGGAGCTGCTGGTCTGCCTGGCCTCGGTGGCGGCGCTCTACATCCGCAACCTCGAGCTGGCCGGCGAAGCTGCCGAGCGGCGTCGCCTCGAGGAGGAGCTGGCACTGGCCCGGCGCATCCAGCTGGCCCTGCTGCCCGACCGCTTGCCCGACCTGCCGGGCTACCAGCTGTACGGCGGCAACATCCCCTCGCGCGGCGTGTCGGGAGACTACTTCTCGGTCGTCGAGCGCCAGGGTGGGCGGGAGTGCGTCCTGATGGTCGCCGACGTCTCCGGCAAGGGCATGGCGGCATCGCTGCTCACCGCCAGCCTCGAAGCCTTCTCCGCCGGGCCGATCGAGGACGGCCTGCCGCCCGACGAGATCTTCTCCAGGCTGTCTCGCCTGCTCTATCGCCGCACGCCGCCCGAGAAATACGCCACCGCCTTCCTGGCCGTGCTCGCGCCGGAGAGCGGCGTCTTGCGCTACGCCAACGCCGGCCACAATCCGCCCCTGCTCGTCCGCGCCGCCGGCACCGTCGACCAGCTCGGCGCCACCGGCGCGCCCCTCGCCCTGCTCGCGAGCGGCGACTACAGGACCGCCGAGACGTCCATCGGCCCCGGCGACACCTTGGTCCTCTATACCGACGGCATCGTCGAGGCCACCGATCCCGCGGGCGAGGAATATGGGCTCGACCGCTTCGCCGAGGTCTGCCTCGCCCAGCGCGCCGGCGACTGCTCCGCCCTGGCCGCCGCTCTGCACGGCGACCTCGACGCCTGGAGCCGCGGCACTCCCTTTGCCGACGACCGAACCCTCGTCATCCTGCGGCGGCTGGGCTAGTGGCCACTCGTGGCCGGCCCCTCGCCGGCGAGGAGAGACGATGAAGATCGAGCCCTTCGCGCTGGAACGCTGGCTGACCAGCTACGAGACCAAGGTCCGCTACGACATTGCCGAGAGCGGCATCTACCCGCTGCGCCTTGCCGACCTGCTCGGCTGGCTGCCTGCCGGCGAGAGCCAGTCCACCCTGGACCGCCTCCTCGAGCTGCGGCTCGGCTACGGCGAAGCGCCTGGCACGCTCGAGCTGCGCTCTCTCATCGCCGACACCTACGCCGGCTGCGGCCCCGACAACATCCTGGTCACGACCGGCGCCATCGAGGCGAACTTCCTCCTTTTCAACGTGCTGCTCGACCGCGGCGATCACATGATCGCCCCCTATCCCGCCTACCAGCAGCTCTACAGCGTGCCGCGGTCTCTCGGCTGCGAGGTCTCCTTGTGGAGGGTGGGCCCCGACAGCGAGTACCGTTTCGACATGACCGCGCTGGAACGGCTGGTGCGGCCCGAGACGCGGCTGATCATGGTCAACACCCCGCACAATCCCACCGGCGCGATGCTTTCGCCGGAGGACACGCGCCGCGTCTACGCGCTGGCCGAGTCGGTCGGGGCAACCGTGGTCTGCGACGAGGCGTACCGCTGGCTTCCCGTTCCCGGCGGCGACGCCTTCGCCGCGCCGATGTTCGAGCACGGCGCGCGCGGCATCAGCGTGGGCACGGTCTCCAAGCCGTTCGGTCTGCCCGGACTCCGCATCGGTTGGCTGGCCGCCTCCCGGGAGGTGGTCTCGGCCTGCTGGGCGATGCGCGACTACCTGTCGCTTTCCCCCGGTAAGCTCAACGACGCCCTCGCCCAGCTCGCCTTTCGCTGCCGGCGGCAGATCCTCGAGCGCAACGCGCCCATCGTCGCCGCCAATCTCGAGGCCACCGAGCGCTGGCTGGCGCGCCATGCCGGCTGGCTTTCCTGGACGCCGCCGCGGGGAGGGCTGGTGGCACTGCTACGCTACCGGTCCGACATGCCATCGCGGCAGCTCGCCGATACCCTGGCGACCGAGTACGGCGTCATGCTGGCGCCGGGCTCGGCCTTCGGCTTCGAGCACCACCTGCGGATTGGCCTGGGTCAGGAAGTTGGACTCTTCCAGGCCGGCCTGGACGCGGCCAGCCGCTGCTTCGAGACGCTGCGTGGCTAGACGAAACCTACTGCCACGAGAGGGAGGGTGGGGGCGGGCCGCCAGATAAGATAGATCGCCACCATGGAAAGCCTCATTTCGCCTCTTGGCCTGCTGCTGGCGCTGGCCGGGTTGCTCGTCATCCTCGCGCCGGGGCTGGCCGCCGGCTGGCTGCTGCTGCGCACCAGGAGCGGGGACAGCCGCGCCGTACTGGAGGAGAGGCTGCGCGCACGCGACCAGCAGCTCGAGCGGACGGAAGCGCTGCTCGTGCAGCGCGAGCGCGAGCTTGGCGAGCGCCGGCAGGAGGCCGCGGCGCTGGGGGCGCGGGTGGCGGAGCTCGAAGTCACGGTGGACAAGGAGCGCCAGGCCGCCGGCGAGAAGCTGCGCCTGCTCGACGAGGCGCAGAGCGCCCTGGGCGATGCCTTCAAGGCGCTGTCGAGCGAGGCGCTGAAGAGCAACAACGAGACCTTCCTCAACCAGGTCAAGTCGACCCTCGCCGTCTTTCAGGATGGGGCGCGCGGCGACCTCGAGCTGCGCCAGCAGGCGATCGGCGAGCTGGTCAAGCCGCTGCGCGACGCCCTGGTCAAGGTCGAGGAGAAGATCCACGACGTGGAGACGGCGCGCGCCGCCGCCTACTCCGGGCTCGAACAGCACCTGCAAGGCCTGGCCGCGAGCCAGGGAAATCTGGAGCGCGAGACCGCGCGCCTGGTCAACGCTTTGCGCTCGCCTGGGGCGCGCGGCCGCTGGGGAGAGATCCAGCTCCAGCGCGTGGTCGAGATGGCGGGGATGGTTGCCTACTGCGATTTCACGGTGCAGGCGGCGGCCGTCACCGAGGAGGGCCGGTTGCGCCCTGACATGGTCGTGCGTCTGCCGGGCGGCAAGAACCTGGTGATCGACGCCAAGGCGCCGCTCGACGCCTACCTCGACGCGCTCGACGCGCCTGACGAGGACACCCGGCGCGCCAGGCTCCAGGCGCATGCGCGCCAGATCCGCGGCCACCTCGGCAAGCTCGCGGCCAAGGCCTACTGGAGCCAGTTCGAGCCGGCGCCCGAGTTCGTGGTGCTCTTCCTGCCGGGGGAGGTCTTCTTCAGCGCCGCTCTCGAGCAGGATCCCAGCCTGATCGAGCTCGGCGTCGACCAGCGGGTCATCCTGGCGACGCCGACCACTCTCATCGCCCTGCTGCGCGCCATCGCCTACGGCTGGCGCCAGGAGCAGGCCGCGCGCAACGCCGGCGAGATCGCCGCCCTGGGCAAGAGCCTCTACGAAAGGCTGCGCACCTTCGCCGGCCACCTGGCCCTGCTGAAGAAGGGCCTCGACCAGAGCGTGGAGGGTTTCAATCGCGCGGTCGGCTCGCTCGAAAGCCGGGTCATGCCGCAAGCGCGCCGCTTCAAGGAGCTCGGCGCCGCCGGCGGCGAGGAGCTCGAGCCCCTGGAGCTCGTCGACCGCGCCCCGCGCAGCCTCGACCTCCCTCCAGAGGGCCCCCCGGAGGGCGACCTCACCGGCGATTGGGAAGAAGCGAAGGCCAAGCTTATCGAGCCCGTCTAGGGAGCCTCGCGGTCCCTCCCCGGATGTCCCGGCGGTGTCCCCATTCCCGCAACAGCCGGCACCTTCTTTAGAGATGGTGCAATAGAGTTCCAGGCAACAGGCGTCGGCCGAACGGAGCCGCCTTGCATACGCCTACCAGTACGAGTGGTCGAACGCGGCGAGGGCTGCGTCAAGACGAGATGGACGGAAACGGTCCGGTTGACGGCCCGTAAGGCACTGGTGTATAGAGGCTCAACGCTCACTGCAACCCGAAGAAGGAGGGTCGAATGAAGAGGCTGTTGGTAGGGCTATGCATGGCATCGTTGGCGAGTGGACTGCTGGCGCAAGGCAACGGCGCGAAGAAACATTACTACCCGATCAAGGGCGGCGTCAGCAACGAAGGAGGCGTCATCGCCGCCCGGTCCAGCAACCTGACCTATCACACCGGCGGGCGGGTCATTCCGAACGCCAAGGCGGTCTTCATCTTCTGGGGGCCGAGCTTCCAGAACCCCGCCTCTCCCGACTTCCAGTACGCCCAGACCTTGCAGGCCTTCCGCAACCAGTTCGGCACCACCGGGGAGTACAACACGATCACCCAGTATTACCAGATCATCGGAGGCGTCAAGACGTTCATCTCCCAGACGAATCTCGGCTCGGGAACGCCTGACTGGTTCGACACCTCGAACCCGCCGACCGCCGTCACCGACGCCGACGTCCAGGCCGAGGTCAACCGCTACCTGGCGACCCATACCGTCGACTACAGCACGGTCTACGAGGTCTTCATTCCGAGCACGTCGTACTCGTCCGATGGCGGAGGTACCTCGTGCGGCGGACCGGCCCTCCAGTACTGCGCCTATCACAGCTACTTCGGTAGCGGCACCACGGCCGTCAAGTACTCGATCGAGCCCTATCCGAGCTGCAGCGGCTGCTCGGTCTCGGGCTGGAACGCGGCGCAGAACCAGGAGCACTTCGTCTGCCACGAGACCCGCGAGGCGGTGACCGACCAGCAGTTGAACGCCTGGTTCGATTCCCGCGGCAATGAGGCCGACGACAAGTGTGCCTGGTCGCCCAGCCCGTTCTTCGGCACCGGCGGCTACGGCTACCAGTACGAGTGGTCGAACGCGAACAGCGGCTGCGTCAAGACGAGATAAACCAAGGCAGGATCACAGACCTTCACGCGCCTGACTCACCCGGCTGCCGCCGCCTGCTGCCCTGCGGCGGAGCCGGGTTTTTTATTGGGGGCGCAGCAGATGGCGGGCGATGATGCGGCGCTGCATCTCGCTGGTGCCTTCGTAGATGGTGGTGACGCGCACGTCGCGGTAGAGGCGGGAGATCTCGAAGTCTTCGTGGAAGCCGTTGCCGCCGTGGAGCTGCAGGCTCTCCTGGCAGGCGCGGTTGGCGGCTTCCGAGGCATAGAGCTTGGCCTGGGCGGCCAGGCGTCCTGCCTCCTTGCCGTGCGCGATGGCGGCGCGATGGGTCAAGGCGCGCGCCGCCGCGAGCTCGGTCGCGATCTGCGCGATCTTGTGCTGCACCGCCTGGTGGCGGACGATCGGCACGCCGAACTGCACGCGCTCCTTGGCGTAGGCGACCGCCAGCTCGAGCGCCCGCTGGTGGATGCCCACCGACTGCGCCGCGATGCCGACGCGCGAGTGCTCGAGGGTGGCCAGCGCGATCTTCATCCCCTCTCCCGGCTCGCCGAGCAGGTTGCCCTCCGGAATGCGGCAGCCGTCGAAGTAGATGGGCGCCGTGCGCGAGGACTTGAGCCCCAGCTTCTCTTCCGCCGGGCCGACTGCGAAGCCGGGCGCATCGGCCGGCACCACGAAGGCCGAGACCCCGCGCTTCCCCGCCGCCGGGTCGGTGCGCGCAAACACCACGTACCAGCGCGCCAGCCCCGCGTTGGTGATCCAGGCCTTCTCGCCGTCGAGCACCCAGGAGCCGCCGTCGCGGCGCGCGGTGGCGCGCATCGCTCCCGGGTCGCTGCCCGCCCCGGGCTCGGTCAAGCCGAAGGCGCCCAGGGCGCCGGCCGCAAACGAGGGCAGGACCTCTCGCCGCAGCGGCGGGCTGCCGAAATGGTCGATCGGCCAGCAGCAAACCGAGTTGGTCACGGTCATGGCCAGCGCGGTCGCCGGGCAGACCCGCGCCAGCTCCTCGACCGCGACGGCGTAGGTGAGCACGTCGGCGCCGGCTCCCCCATGATCCTCGTCCACCATCATGCCGAGCAGCCCGAGCTCCGCCATCTCGGCCACGATCTCGGCCGGGAAGCGGTGCTCGCGGTCCCGCTCCTGGAGCCCGGGGCGGATCCGTTCTTCGGCGAAGCGCCGCACCTGCTCGCGCAGCAGCTCCCTGTCCTCGCCGAGCGCGAAGTCGACGCCGCCGCCCGGCCGCGCCGGGGTCGAGACCGGAGAGGAAAGGGCCGGCGTCACGTCGATGATGGTGGCCACGACGGGGCTCTCCGCGCAAGTCAATCGAGCCAATCGGGCTCAGGCCCGGTTGACCACCCAGTCGGCGATCACCATCTTCTGGATCTCGCTCGTCCCCTCGTAGATCTCGGTGATGCGCGCATCGCGGAAGTAGCGCTCGACGTTGTATTCCTTGGTGTAGCCGTAGCCGCCGTGGATCTGCAGCGCCTTGTTGGTCACCCGCTGCGCCATCTCCGAGGCAAACAGCTTGGCTTGCGCCGCCTCCAGAGTGAAGCGCTTCTGCTGGTCCTTGGCCCAGGCCGCCTTCCAGGTCAGCAGCCGCGCCGCGTCGAGCTCCGTCGTCATGTCGGCGAGATAGAACTGGATGGCCTGGAACTCCGCCAGGGGCTGGCCGAACTGCTCGCGCTGCTGCGCGTAGGCGAGCGCCTCCTCGAAGGCCCCGCGGGCGATCCCCACCGCCTGCGCCGCGATGCCGATGCGGCCGCCGTCGAGCGTGCTCATGGCGATCTTGAAGCCTTCCCCCTCTTCGCCCAGGCGCCAGGCGGCCGGCACCCGCATGTCCTGGAACGACAGCTCGGTGGTGCCCGAGGCGTTGACGCCCAGCTTGAACTCGTGCCCGCCGTGGTGATAGCCGGGGGTGTCGGAGGGCACGATGAAGGCGGTGATCCCCTTGTGCTTGCGCGCCAGGTCGACGCTGGCAAAGACCAGCGCGACGTCGGCGTGGGTGCCGTTGGTGATGAAGACCTTGTTGCCGTCGAGCACGTAGGAGTCGCCGTCACGGCGCGCCGTGGTGCGCAGGCTCGCCGGATCGCTGCCGGCCCCAGGCTCGGTCAAGGCGAAGCAGCCGAGCTTGCTGCCGGCGGCGAGCGGAGCCAGGAACTCGCGCTTCTGCTCCGCGCTGCCGTACTTGAGCAGGGGGTCGCAAGCCAGCGAGTTGTTGACCGAGAGGATGACCCCTGAAGTGGCACAGGCGCGGCTCACCTCTTCGATCACCAGGCAGTAGGCGATCGTGTCCATGCCGGCGCCGCCGTGCTCCTCCGGCACGGCCACCCCGGCCAGGCCGAGCTCGCCGGCGCGCGCGAAGAAGTCGCGGGGGAACTCTCCGCTCTGGTCGATTTCCTTGGCCCGCGGCGCGACGACCTCGCCGGCGAACCGCCGGACGCTGTCGCGCAGCAACGTCTGCTCCTCGCTGAGCTGGATTTGCATGCGCTCTCCCGTTTGGCGCTGCCAGTGGCAATCCCTAGGTATGAAACGGCGCTCGCTGACTGGCGATGGCGGCCCCAGATCTATCGGATCGCCCCCCGCAACCCCTCGATCCCCTTCCCTCCCCTCCGGGGGGGAAGGGGACGCCCCCTCCCTCTCAAAGCAGGTGAGTTTCGCTCTAACTCCCGGCGGGCGTCCGAGGCGGGCCTTGGTCCGTGCGCGATGGTAGCAACCGCGGGCCCATTTCTCAACCGCTGCGACTTGAGGCAGAATACGGCCGCCATGGCCGCCGATGAGCCGCTGCAATATACCGATGAAGAGATCCGCGGCTTCCTGCCGCCGGGCTGGAGCCTGGACGCCGCGGAGCCCCTCGCCTACGGCCCCGAGGGGAGCTGGGACCCCAAGAGGCGGACCTGGCAGATCCGCGTCGTCGACAACGTTGAATTCGACTGGCCGGTCGTGGTCAAGGCCGATGAGGCAGCCGCCCTGGGGTCGGACGGCCGCCTCGAGGCCTTGCGCCGCGCCATGGACAAGGTCTACCGCGAGCGGCTGGGCCGGCGCTGGTAAGGCCTCCCGGACTTCGGCGTGAGGGCCGCCCTCGCCCTGCTCGGCAGCCTCGGGGGGCTGTCGCTGCTGGTGGTGCTGCTCGGCTGGCTGCGGCGGCGCTTCTTCCTGATCCGCCAGATGACCGTCCCGCTCGCCGTCGCGGCCGCGGCGGCGACCCTCGAGATCTTCGCCCTCGCACGGCCGGGTTACGGGTGGCTGCCCGGCGCGCTCTCGTGGCTGCTGCTGTTCCTCGGCTTCGTCACCGTCCTGCGGCTGCTCGGGCTGTTCGTCTTCGACATCCACCTGCACGGCCAGAAGGGCATGCGCGTGCCGCCGCTGCTGCCGGCCGTGGCCATGTCGCTGGTCTACGTGATCACCGCCCTGGTCACCCTCAAGCTGACCTTCCCGGCCTTCGACGTCGGTCCCCTGCTCGCCACCAGCGCGGTGACCTCCCTGGTGCTCGGCCTGGCCCTGCAGCCGATCCTGGCCAACTTCTTCGCCGGCGTGGTGATCAGCCTGGAGAAGCCCTTCCGCATCAACGACTGGATCAAGGTCGGCGACCAGGAGGGCCGGGTGATGGCGATCACCTGGCGCACCACTCACCTGCGCACGCGCGACAACGACAACGTGGTCATCCCCAACGCCAAGCTCGCCGACGAGAGGGTGCTCAATTACTACTACCCCCATCCCATGCACCTCGAGCGCATCCGCGTCGGAGTGCGCTACCAGGAACCGCCGCACCGCGTCCGCCGCGCGCTCCTCGACTGCGCGGCAGGCGTTCCGGGCACCGTCGACAAGCCGACGCCGGAGGTCTACATCCAGGCCTTCGAAGAGAGCGCCGTGGTCTACGAGCTGCGCGTCTGGATCGAAGACGTCGCCCACTCGCCGCGCATCGCCAGCGACCTGCGGACGCGAATCTGGGAGGAGTTCAGCAAGACCGGAATTGTGATCCCGCACGCCATTCGCACGGTCGAGCTGGCGCCGCGCGCCACCCGCCGGCGCGCCGCCGGCGCGGAGGAAAGCGCGGCTCCGCCGCCGGCCCGGCTCTTCGTGACCGAAGGGCCCGAGCGCGGCCAGTCGCTGGCGCTCGACGGCGGGCCAGTCGTCGTCGGGCGCTCGCGCGCCTGCTCGCTCCCCCTGACCGACCCCAATGCCAGCAAGGAGCACCTGCGCATCGCGTGGGAGGACGGGGCGTACGTGGCCAGCGACCTGGGCAGCAGCTTCGGCACTCGGATCAACGGCAAGGCGGCGAGCCGCGCCGCGCTCGCCCCTCTCGATCGCATCGCGGTGGGCGACACCGTTATCATCTTCGAGTGCGATGAGCGGTGAATCCATCGGCCCGTACCGCATCCTCGAGCCGCTGCGCGAAGGCGGCGCGACGGCCGTCTTCAAGGCCGCCGACGCCGGCGGCCGCACGGTCGCCCTCAAGGTGTTCTCCCCCGGACTGGCGGCAGATCCGACCGCGGCGCCGCAGGCGACGGAGCCGCGGTCGCCGGAGCCGGCCGCGGCCGCGCAGGGCCCACAGGCGGAGATCGTCGCGCGCTTCCACCGCGAGATCGCCGCGGTCTCCGAGCTGCGGCATCCCAACATCCTCCAGGTCTTCGCGACCGGCGAGGACGGCGGCCGGCTCTACCTGGCGAGCGAGCTGTTCTCCGGGCTGTCCCTGGAACGGCTGCTGAAGCAGCGCCGCCTGCAGCCCGCCGAAGCCGTCGCGGTGATGCGCGGCATCTGCCGCGGCCTGTCCTACGCGCACCAGCGCGGCTTTGCCCATGGCCACCTGTCGCCGCGCCACGTTCTGGTGGACGGTGTCCTGGCGCAGGTCAAGGTGGCCGACTTCGGCCCCAGCGAGTCCGAGGTCTTTGCGGCCATGGACAGCACTTTGCGCACCGGCATGCTCACCCTCGGGGCGCTCCACTACCTGGCGCCGGAGCAGGCGGAGCGCCGCGGCGCCGGCGGCCCCGGGCGGGTCGATCCGCGCTCCGACCTCTACGCCGCCGGCGTCATCTTCCACGAGATGCTGACCGGGCGGGCGCCGGGCGGCAAGTTCACCCTGCCCAGCCACGGCAACGCCGACCTGCCGCCCGCCGCCGACGTACTGGTGCTCAAGTGCCTCAACCGCGATCCCGCGCAACGCTACGCCTCGGCCGCCGCGCTGCTGGCCGACCTCGACAAGCTCGAAGAGGCGTTGCGCGTTCGCCTGCTCACCCACCTGCGCGGCATCTCGCGCCTGTTCCCCGCCTCGGGCGCCGGCCGGCGCGCCCTCCTCGCCGCGGCCCTGGCGCTGCTGCTGGCGGCCCTCCTCGTCGCCGGCTACCTGGTGCTGCGGTAGCGATCAGGGCGAGGGCCTCACCTGGACTTGCTGCTGCTGCGACTACATGAGTCCACACAAGCCGTGCGAGTCGCGGTAAGCCCAACAAGCATCGCAACCGGCCGAGCAACAGGCCTCAGTCCCATAACAGCTACAGGAGCTGCAGTCACAAGCTCCAGAGCAGGTATCGGCGACGTGGAGTCCGCCTTGACCACCGAAGCCCTGGCTGGTTGGCGGGTGGTTGTCCTTCCCGCTGAAACTGCGGTGCAGGACGACGCCCTGCTTGCCTGGATCCTTGAGAACTGGCGTTCCGGCTGGCGAGCTGAAGGCGGATGTCGAAATGACCAGCGCCAGACAGAGCAGCAGGCCGAGGAGTTGGAAGCCACGAAGCCGAAGATCAGACATTTTGCTTCCTCCGTTTGGATGTTTATTTAGATATACTACAGTCCAAAGATGCTGTCAAGCTTGTTGTGGGCTTTGGGTGCACGACAGGAAAGTGAGGAGGTGAGCTTCCCGAGGGGCTGTGATCTCCTTTCCTTCGGCTATAATAGCCGTAGGAGAGGAGGGACCTATGACAGATAGCGACGTAGTCCCGCGTGGAGTCCAAGAGCTCGCTCAG
>DASZZM010000042.1:0-4051 GCA_035544895.1 Thermoanaerobaculia bacterium | reverse complement strand
CGCCTTCGCCTTCCTCGCCAACGCCCGGCGCGTCGGCAACGATCTCGACGGGGCCGAGGAGGCCCTGGCCAGCGCCTGGCGGTTGTGGCAGGCCGGCGCGGCGGCCCCCGGCCCTCTCGCTGCCTGGCGCCTGTTGGACCTCGAAGCCTCCCTGCGCCGCGATCAGCGGCGCTTCCGCGCTGCCCTGCGCCTGCTCGACCGTGTCCGCGCCGAGGCCCCGCCGGAAGCGGCCGGGCGTATCCTGATGAAGCGCGCCTCGACGCTTGAGCAGATGGGCGAGGCCGAGCGCGCGATTGCCGTGCTGCGCGAGGCGGCGCCGCTGCTCGACCAGGCGGCCGAGCTGCGCCTGCCGTGGGTGCTGCGCTTCAATCTGACCACCATCCTCTGCCAGCTTGAGCGTTACGGCGAGGCCGAGGCGCTACTGCCCGAAGTGCGCGAGCGTTCGCTGGCGCTGGGCAAGGAGCTCGACCAGGTGCGCGTGACCTGGCTCGAAGGCCGGGTCGCTGCCGGCCGCGGCCGGACGGCGGCGGCGCTAGTTGCTTTCGAAGAAGCGCGCCGCGAGTTCACCACCCGCGAGCTGGCCTACGATGCGGCCCTGGTATCACTCGACATGGCCGCCCTCCATCTCGAGCAACGACACACCGCCGAGGTGCGAGCCCTCGCCCACGAGCTGCTCTGGATCTTCAAGGCGCGGGCCTTCCACCGCGAGGCCCTGACCGCGCTGCGCCTGTTCTGCCAGGCCGCCGAGAAAGAGACCGCCACCGTGGGTCTGGTGCGGCGCCTGGTGGACTACCTTGCCAGGGCGCGCCACAACCCCCGGCTGCGCTTCGAGGCCAGGGCGGCCGCGGCTTCCTGAAGCCTCCCCGTCCCCGACGCCAGCATCGGCCGTGACCAAGCCGATCTCCGAAGAGCTGAGGAGGCGGGACGCTTTCTACGCGGGGTGGAGTGCGGTACTGAGGTTGAGCTGATGGACACGTCGGATCATTCTGTGAGACACGAATGAGCACTCTCTGGCTGGACACCCGCTTCAGCTTCAGGCTCTTCGCCAGGAATCCGGGCTTTGCGGCTGTCGCGGTGCTGACCCTGGCAGTCGCTCTCGGCGCCAACACCGCGGTGTTCAGTCTGATGAACAGCATACTGCTTCGGGCGCTGCCCTATCGCGAGAGCGATCGGATCATGGCCGTATCCGTCTTGCTGCCGCCTAGCGAGAGTCGGCCCAGCCACCAGGAACTCCTCGACAGCAAAACGATCGAGGCCTGGCGCGCGAGGAGCCGAACGGTGGAGCAGCTGGCCGCTTACCGCACTGGACCGGTGACTTTGAGCGGCCGGGGAGTTGCAGAGCGGCTGACCGGAGCCAGGGTCTCCTCCGAGCTCTTCCCTCTGCTCCGTGTGTCTCCAATCCGAGGGCGCGGTCTCCGATCGGAGGAGCAGCAGCCCGGCCGTGAGCGGGTGGTCATCCTAAGTGATGGTCTGTGGCACCGGCGCTTTCGAAGAGATCCGAGTATCGTCGGGCAGACGGTGACTCTGGATGGAGTCCGGCGGACGATCATCGGGGTGATGCCAGCGAGCTTCTTCTTCCCTCGGCGAGAGGTCGAGCTTTGGACGCCTCTCGAAGTCGAGGAGACTGCTGCCGCGCAAGGTCAACGGGGGAGCCGGACCCTGGCCGCTAAGTTCGATCCGGCGATTGCTCGGCTGCGAGAGGGCGTAACTTTGCAGAAGGCCGAAGCCGAAGCCCAGGCGGTCTTGCACGACAGCAGTGAAGCCGGAGCAGCGCCGGCGGAGTTGGCGCATGGAAGGGTATTGCTCACGCCGCTTCGCGACGAGATCGTGGCGAGTGTGCGTCCCGCCCTGCTGGCGATGTTTGGTGCTGTGGGCCTGGTGCTGCTCATGGCCTGCATCAACCTGGCGAACCTCCTGCTGGCGCGGAGCTCCTCGCGCCAGCGGGAGATGGCGATCCGCAGCGCGGTCGGCGGCAGCCGGAGCCGCCTGGTCCGCCAAGTGCTCACCGAGAGTGCCCTGTTGAGCCTGGCGGGGGCCTCCGTCGGGGTGCTGCTGGCGGGCTGGCTCCACGCCATCCTCCCCCGCATCCTCCCCCCGGACATCCCGCGGATGGAGGAGATTCACCTGGATGGCCGGGTCTTCTTTTTCGCTGTGGTTCTCTCGGGCGTGACCGGGTTGTTGTTCGGCCTCGTACCCGCGGTTCGGAGCTCGGCTACAGACCTGCTCCAGTCACTGCGCGCCGGAGTCGCGGAAGGGTCGGCGGGCCTTCGCTCCCACAGCGCGCTCGTGGTGGCCGAGGTCGCACTGGCTTTCGTGCTCTTGGTGGGCTCCGGGCTGCTGCTGCGAAGCTTCCTGCATCGGATCGGCGTCGAGCTGGGGTATAGACCGGACCATGTGCTGACCACCACCCTCACTCTCGACCCCGCCAAGTACGGCTCGGCCGGCCGATCCACCGCCTTCTTTGACCAGCTCGTCGCTCGGGTTATCCGACTTCCCGAAGTGAGGTCCGCAGGCGTCGTGAGTTTCCCACCTCTGGCGTCTGGCTTTTCCTTGATCGGCATCGAGGTCATCGGCCAGCCGTCGGCGCACAGCAGGACGGTTCCACAGCTTTCTAGTCCAGGCTATATGGCGGCGATCGGGATGCAGCTGGAGTCAGGCCGCTGGCTCACGCTCCACGACGAGAGCTCGCAAGCGCCGGTGGCAGTCGTCAACAGGGCCTTCGTCCACCGCTACGTGGTGGGGGCGCGCGCTGTCGGGCACCAGATCCGGGTCGGATCGGCAACCCTCGAAATCGTCGGTGTGCTGAAAAATGTCCATCTCCTAGGCCCGGACTCCGAACCCAAACCGGAACTCTTTATCTCGTATCACCTCGCCGCGAAGCTCGCCCTCACGGACGCCAACCGTCTCACGCTGGCCGTGCGCGCAGCCGGAGAGCCTGCGGCCCTCGTGCCGATCTTGCGCGGCCTCGTGCGGGAACTGGACTCCGACTTGGCGCTCGAGGACGCGAGACCCCTGAGCTCCAAGCTCACCGCCTCGGTGGCCGAACCTCGCTTCTACGCGCTTCTGCTCGGGGGCTTTGCCGCTATGGCCCTGGTGCTCGCCGCGGCCGGCGTCTACGGCGTCCTCACCTATTCCGTTGCTCGCCAGACCCGGGCGATCGGGGTGCGCAGCGCCCTGGGCGCGCAGCGGAGCTCTATCCTGGTGATGATTCTCGGAAAGGGTTTCACGCTGACGATCACGGGGATCGTGATCGGAATGGCTGCTGCGACCGGAGCCACGCGGGTTCTGGCGAGGCTCCTTTTCGGCGTGGCGACAGGAGATCCGGTCTCCTACGCCATGGCTGCTTTGGCGCTCGCCGGTGTCACCTTCTTCGCCTGCTACGTGCCGGCGCGCCGCGCAACGCGTATCGATCCTGTCGAGGCGCTGCGATATGACTGACCCACTGGCGCCGTAGGCTCCGACACTGCCACAAGTCGCGCCTGACCCCTGGCCTGTGGAAGCTGACGAGTTGTGGAAGGCGCGGAAATCGGCTTCCGCTCCGCTACGCTGCGCACCCACCCCTCCCGCCTAGCCGATTACCGCCCCCTACCACAACTCTTGGACGGGACCTCCCGCTTCGCTGCGCTGCGCTCCCCCCTTCCCCCTCGGCCCCGACCACAGCTCCCACAGGCCCGACGACGAGTTATATTCAGTTGCAGTGTTGCGAACGGGCCGGCCGCGCTGATCTCCGTGTCTATCGTCGCCTTCCGACCTTATCTCCTCCGCAAAAAGAGAGGGTAGCTTCTGTCAGCTCCAGTAGGTTGTCGCGAGTCAGTCCGATGGCCAGTTATCGAACGAGCCAGCAATGTTTTTGACCCCCAAGAACCCTGGAGGTCAAAAACGCTGGGCAGGGCTGCTGCCCTGCACCCCTGGCAGCCCGTGGTAGAAGCCGTCGTTTCAAGCAAACCGAGGCTCTTGCGACGGCATAGAGAGGAGTGAGTTGTCGACGCTGCTTCTGAGAAAGTTTCGGATCCCGGACCACCAGATCGGCAGCAAGGCCGAAATCGAGGTC
>DASZZM010000041.1:0-2209 GCA_035544895.1 Thermoanaerobaculia bacterium | reverse complement strand
CTTGTCAAGAATCACTTAACGAAACATATCAAAACTAAGAACCCCTCGTCCGACGAAGTAAAGGTAAAGTGGAAACAACTGCTAGAGACGATTGAGAGATCATCGGCCGACTTAAAGACTGATGCTTTTATTCATCACTTTTGGCTCTCTAAATACGATTATCTTTCTGCCAAGAATCTTTTGGCTCGTCAGAAGAAATCGTGGGTGGAATCGGGTTCGGGTAGCTTGCCAAGTGAGTGATAGAGGGCGAGTTCGAGGACGCGGTAAGTGCGGAAGCCGTACGATTTTCTCATAGTGACTTTAGCCTTGTTGTTCAAGCCCTCCACGACGCCGCTGGAAAGTAGCTTTTGAGCGCGGAAATAGTTCAGGATGAGTTCGCGATGATTGCGTAGCGAACGGGCGATCTTCTTCATGGGTTCGATACGGGATCGCATGGTCTGGCGGCACCACTCGTCGAGGAACTTGCCGGCCCAAGCGGGCGAATTGTATTCCCACAGTTGCTGAAAGGCTTCCTTCAGAAGGTAGGCACGGACGGTCTTGAGGTTGTAGCGGAGGAGGTCGCGCAGCCGGAAGTGCTGGTCGGCGCCTAGATTCTCGCTGCGGCGGAGCAGCAGCCAACGGGATTTCCTGAGGACTGGGGCGCGGCCCTCACGTTGCATGCGGCTGGCTTCCTCGGCACGGACGTTGTCCAGTGCCTTGTTCATATTGGCGACGATGTGGAAGCGGTCGAGGATATGCAGGGCCTCGGAGCAGTTTTCGCGGATGAGCTTCAAATAGGGTTCCCACATGTCGGAGCAGACGAATACGATTTTGGAAATTACGTCTTTGCCCATAGTGGTGAAGAATCCTTGGAAGGATTCGATGGTTCGCTCTTTGCCTACCCAGAGAAGGCGGGTAATGCCCAGATCGATCTGGTAGACCAGGGTGAGGTATTTGTGACCTTTGGCGTACTGGATTTCGTCGACTCCGATGGCGTCAATCTGGCCGAGCACCCGATGCTCCAGGCCCCAGGTGACCACGTGCTCAACCGCGTCGAAGACCTTGTCCCAGGAAGTGCGAAACGCCTCGGCCGTTTCCTTCCAGGACAGCCGGCGCGCCCAGCGGGCCAGAAAGAGCATGTAGGCTTTGGTGAGAGTGCGTTTGCCATCGGCCCAGGGAACCTCCTCGACGACGACCACCTGGCAGCGGCGGCAATCGACGCGGCGCATGGAGTAAAGCAGAAAAACCAGAAATCCCCAGAAAGGAATAAACTCGAAACGCCGTTCGGCGAGTTGATCATATCCGGGGGCGGGCTGATGGCAGCGCGAACAAACCGCCTTGGAGCCCTTGCGCGGACGCATGGCGATTTCAATGCTCTTGTGATCGGAACTGAGACGGGCGTTCTGGTAAACGAATCCCGGAAAGCGGTGGCACCGATTTAGAATTGTGATGAGCTGCAACATGAAGTGGAAGATGGCGACGGCGAAGACTACCAAAATAACCCGCGCCACCACGCCGCGCCATGGACTCGAACACTACTGCCGGGAACTGAACAGTTGGCCACGCTCATGGATGGGCCTGGAGAAAGACCTGCCGCCCGGCGAGCAGCTCGTGACGCTGTTCCGTCCGTTTCTGGAGTACTTGGCAAGGTCGAACTTGTCGCCAAAAACGATCCAGAAGCACGTCGACAACATGTGGGTATTAGGCGGCGAGTTCATCACCGAACTCAACTACACGCCTTCGCTCAGAAAGGCGCCAGTGGAGAAAGTTCTGGCCGATCTGATCAAGGACGGCGGCCCAATTCTCCATCAGGGCGATTCCGAGGAACAACAGCGATCCTTCGAGTCCACCTGCCGAAAGCTCTGGAGATTCCTCAATCAATCACAGGGCTAAACGTGGGCCAAACCACCCACAGATTCCTCCGACGAGGCCAAACTTTAAGCCCCATGCCAGAACTTCAGGGTACATGGATCGCCACTTTCAGCACATTTTGCCGTTGGGATGCGAAAAGGGCATAGGCCTCACAGATCTCCTCCAATGCGAAGCGATGAGTGAGTAGCGGCTTGAGGTCAATCCGCCCGGCCTCCACAAGCCGCATCAGCCTAAGCATCCGCTCCTTTCCGCCCGGGCACAAAGTAGTAATGATCTTCTGGTCGGCCAGACCGGCGCCAAAGGAATCCACGGGAATGTTTAAGTGGCTCGAGTAGACGCCTACGCTGGACAGCTTTCC
>DASZZM010000040.1:0-21992 GCA_035544895.1 Thermoanaerobaculia bacterium | reverse complement strand
GAGATCGGTGCGCGCGTCGACTTCGTCGTCGAAAGCCTGTTCGGGCGACATGTAGGCCGGGGTGCCGAGCAGCGAGCCGGCGCGGGTCAGGGTGGTGGCGCCCGCCAGCTTGGCGATGCCGAAATCGAGGATCTTGACGATCCCGTCGCCGGTGAGCATCAGGTTGGCCGGCTTGACGTCGCGATGCACGATCCCCCGGCCATGCGCCTTGGCCAGGCCGCGGGCGGCCTGCAGGGCAAAGTCGATCACCTCCGCGAGGGGCAGCGCGCCGCGCTCGAGCCGGCGCTTGAGCGTCTCGCCCTCGTAGCAGGCCATGGCCAGGAAGAGCTGGCCATCGGCGGTCTCGCCGACCTCGTGGATGGTGCAGATGTTGGGATGGTCGAGGGCCGAGGCGGCGCGCGCCTCTTGGAGGAAACGCGCCTTGGCGCGCGGATCGCGGGTCAGCTCCGGGGGCAGGAACTTGAGCGCCACCGGACGGCCGAGCCGCGTGTCCTCGGCCTTGTAGACGACGCCCATGCCGCCGCCCCCGAGGATCTCCAGCACCCGGTAGTGAGACACCGTGCCGCCGATGAGATCGCTTCTTTCCACGCTCGTTTACACAGCTCCGACGCAGTTTAGCAGAGGGAGGCGCGCGGGCAGGTGCAGAGATTTACGCGCGAAGGGTGGGCCCTGCGGCCGCGACGATTGGTCGCCGCGGCTCGTATTATGTGCAGCAGATCAAAACAGTGCGGGCGCCGGCCTGTGCCCGCGCTCGCGCCCGGTGTCAGCCTGGAGGTGGCCATGAGCGCATCCTTCCGGAGTCTCGGTGTCTGCCTGGCTCTCGTCTTCACCGCCGACCTGCCCGGCCACGCTCTGCAACCGCCGCCAGCGCCGCGGCCGGCGCCGGGGCAGCGCAGTGCTCGTCTGGCCGCAGCGGGCGCTCAGGCGCTTGCCGCGCCCTTGCCCCGTTCCGCCGCCGCCATCCTGGTGCGCTTCAACGACACGCTGGAGTCGGCCGGCGAAGCTCTCTTCCGCGGCGGGCGGCCGTTCGCTTCGGCCACCGCCGACCGGTCGGAGTCCATCGACCGGCTGCTGGCGGCCTACGGCGTGCGCGACGTGCGGCCGGTCTTCCGCGAGGTCGGAGCCATGGGAGCCATGGGAGCCATGGCCGCCACGGGCGCCGTGGGGGGCCCGGCGTCCGGCGGCTCGGCGGCTTCGTCCTCCGGCGCCGTGCCGCGGGCTGCGGCGATTCCCTCGCCGGTTCCCTTGCCGATCGCATCGGTTGGAGAGTTGCGGCGCCAGCAGCAGAGGTGGCTCGAGCAGGTGCGCGGCCGGCTGGCGGCGCGGGCGCGGCGCGCCGATCCTGCCGTGGCGCTACCCGATCTCTACCACGTCTACCGTCTCGATCTGGCGCCCGGCGCGGATGCGGAGGCCGCTGCGGCGGCGTTCGCGCGCGATCCCCACGTCGCCTATGCCGAGCCGGATTTCGTGCGCCAGGTCGCCTCTCCTCCTAACGATACTTACCTGGACCCCAACCAGACCGGCGATTTCCAGAAAGGGAGCCTGAACGACTTCTACGCCGACACGTGGGGCCTGCAGCGGGTGGCATGGCAACCGGTCTGGGAGCAGCGCTATCAGATCTGGCCCCGGGCAGGCGGGCGCGGCGGCAGAGGCGAGGTGGTGGCGCTGATCGACACCGGCCTCGACTACAACCATGGCGACATCGCGGCCAACGTGTGGCGGGACGCCCAAGGCCATCCCGGGCGCAATGTCGTCGACGTCGATCTGACGCCATTCTTGAACGACGGATACACGGCCGACCCGGCCGAGAACTACAACCATCCCGACGACAACCCCTTCGACGTTTTTGGGCACGGCACCCACGTGGCGGGCATCGTCGGCGCGGTTGCCAACAATAGTCGCGACATCGCGGGCCTGGCCTGGAACGCCAGGGTGATGCCGGTCAAGGCGGGCTTCAGCCTGTTCGACAAGCTCAAGAACAGGGTGGCCCTGCTGATCGACGACAACATCGCCACCGCCGTGCGCTGGGCCGCCGACCACGGGGCGACCGTGGTCAACATGAGCTTCGGCGCGCCCAACGACAATTCGAAAACCGTGGCGCTCGCCCTGGCCTACGCTCACGGCCTCGGGGTCGTCCTCGTCGCCGCGGCGGGCAACGGCGACGCCGACGCCGCGAACTTCTATCCCTGCGCCAATCCGAGCGTCATCTGCGTGGGCGCGACGCTGATGAACGACCGCAAGGCCGTCTTCTCGAACTGGGGCGACCGGGTGGACCTGACGGCGCCGGGCGTCGACATCCTGTCGCTGCGCGCCACCGGCACGTCCCTGACCATCTTTTTCGTCGGCGCCGACCTGATTCGCGCGAGCGGCACCTCGATGGCAGCTCCGCACGTGGCGGCGGCCGCGGCCCTGGTGCTCTCGGCGTATCCGGCGCTCACGCCTGAACAGGTGGCGGCGCGGCTGATCGCCGGCGCCGACCCGGCGCCCGAGCTCACCGAGCGCGACGGGGTCCGCTGGCGGAGCGGCCGGCTCAACGTGCTGGGCGCCCTGCGCGCCTTGGCTCCGGTCACCGCGCCGGTCATCGCCTTGAAGGCATACCGCGTGGTGAGCGGCCCGGACGGCGGCGGAGCGCTGCAGCCGGGCCAGACGGCACAGATCGAGCTGACGCTCGAGAACGTCGGGGAGGTGGCGCGGCGCTTCCCCGTCCGGCTGCGGGTCGCCGACGGCGCCGAGGCTTACGCCACCGTGCTCTCCGGCGGTGAGCTGCGCGGGCGCTGGCCGGTGGCCGGCGAGCGCACTCTCGTCGCCGAAGTGCGGGTGGGAGACGCGGTCCCCTGGGGGTTCGCGGGCGCCTTTCGCCTGGTCGTCGGGGGCGGCGACACGGTGGTGGAGCAGCCGCTTCCCATCGTCTTGCACGGTCCCTCTCTCCACCGCGGCTGGCCCCTGGCGGGAAGCGAGGTCCACGCGAGCACCGATGCCGCGCCGGCCCTGGGCGATCTGTTCGGCGACGGCAGGCTCGAGACGGCAGTGGTGACTGTCGGGGGCGATATCCTGGCGCTGGCGCCCGACAGCAGCATGCTGCCTGGCTGGCCTGTCCGCACCGGCGTTTTCGACCCGCAGGCCGCGCCTCTGCTGGCCGACCTCCTGCGCGATGGCCACCGGGAGATCGTCGCGGCGGCGGGCCAGCAGCTCCACGTCCTCGACGCGGCCGGCCGCGAGCTGCCCGGCTGGCCGCAGGCGCTGGGCGATCAGGCGGACCTCGCGCCGGCGGTCGGCGACGTCACCGGGAGCGGCGTGCCGGACATCGTCGCCGTAACCATTCACGGCACGGTGAAGGTCTTCGCCCCTGACGGCACCATCCTGCCCGGCTGGCCCAAGCAGCTCGCGCAGCGCGGAACCGACCCGACCCTGGTCGACCTCGAGGGGACCGGGGCGCTGGACATCGTGGTCGGAGACGCCTCGGGTCTCCATGTCTTCCGGGGCAACGGCGAGCCCTTGCCGGGGGCCTGGCCGGTCGAGATCGACGGCAGGACCCCATGGCCGGTCGTCGCCGCGGACCTCGACGGCAGCGGCCGCAAGCAGCTGCTGGCCGTCGTCTCGGGTGGCCTGGTCAAGATCGACCGGCTGGGGGCCGTCACCCGCCTCGGCGGCACGAGGCTGCCCGGTTCGTTTTTCTTGCAGCTGGCGCTGGGAGACGTCACGGGCCAGGGGCGTCCGGCGATCGTCGTCGGCAGCAGCGACCTGGTTACGGACATTGGCTACGTCTCGGCCCTGGATGCCCAGGGCCACATGCTTCCGGGCTGGCCGGTCATCACGCCCTGGGACATGAGCGCGCCGGCGCTGGTCGATCTGTTCGGCGACGGCACTCTCCAGGTCCTCGCCGCCGACGTCACCGGACTGTACCTCTTCCGCCAGGATGGCACGCCCGTCGACGGCTGGCCGATCGATCTCAAGGGGGTTCCCGCTGCGCTGGTGGCGGCGGACCTCGACGGCGGCGGGACCCTGACCATCGTGGAGGGCCGGTTCAACCTGTTAGGGGATGCCGCAAAGTCCACCGCCTACGCGTTCGATTTCGGCGCCAGCCGCGCCGCCTGGCCGATGCTGCGCCACGACCCGGCGCGCAGCGGCGTCTTCAAAGAGCCCTAGTGTCCCGCCAGCCGCGGCCGTAGCCTGTCCCCGCTCGGCTGGGGGCGGCTGTCATATCGTTGGCCTCCTTGTTCCACTCAATCCCTGACCGCCGGGGCCGTAGACCCTCGGGCGGCGAACCGGACCCGACCGTGCAGCAGCTCGAGGACCTCCACCTGGCCAGCTTCGGTTGGGCCCTCGCCTGTTGCCGGTGGGACCGCGGGGAGGCCGAAGAGGTGTTGCAGACGACGTACCTGAAAGTGCTCGACGGCAAGGCGCGCTTCGACGGCCGGTCGAGCTTCCGCACCTGGCTCTTCGCCGTCATCCACCGCACGGCGGCCGAGCGGCGCCGCGGCCGGTGGCTGCGCGATCTCGCGGCCGGCCGCTGGTCGGATGGCCGCCCCGCTCCCGCGCCGGCCGCGACGCCGGAGGCGCTCGCCGCCGAGGCCGAGCGGGCGGGCCGGCTGCGCGACGCGCTGTTCGCCCTGCCCTCCCGCCAGCGCGACGTGCTCCACCTGGTCTTCTACCAGGACCTCACGGTGGAAGCCGCCGCCGAGGTCCTCGGCATCTCGCTGGGAAGCGCCCGCACCCACTATCACCGCGGCAAGGCGAGCTTGCACAAGCGGCTCGCCTCCGAGGGCTGGCGATGAGCGGCGGCGAGCGGCAAGACCGCGACCGCGAGCTGCGCGAGCTCTTCGCCGCCTTGCGCCGGCAGGAGGAGGCGGCCGGCAAAGCGCGGGGAGCCGCGGAGCTGGTCGCGGCCGCACGGTCGGGGCGGACGCGCCGGCGAATGAGCCCTGCCGCGATGCGTCCGCGAGCTCTCGCGGCCGGCCTCGCGGCCCTGGCCCTCGGCGTGGCGGGCCTCTTCACCGCCTGGCTGTGGCTGCGCGGCGCGGCGGTCCAGCCTCCGTCGCGGCACCGGCCGGAGGCCTCGATCGCGTCGATCGCCTCGATCGCGTCGATTTCAGAATGGCGGCCGGCAACCGATTTCCTGCTGCGGGTTCCCGGACGGGAGATCCTGGGGGGGGTGCCGTCGTTCGGCCACGTCCCCTCGCTCGGTGTCGGCGTCGGCGTCCGGCCGCCCGCTTCCGACTCCACCACCCGCGAGAGAGAAAGGAGAATGCCCCGATGAGAGCAACGAGCGCAACGACCCCGAGGAAACGCGGCCTGCCCCTGCTGCTGGCCGCCCTGGCGGTTTTGACTCCCTATACGCCCTTGGCGGGGAGGGAGGCGGCCCAGCAGCCCGGCGAAGACCCGATCGCGCAGAACCTCTTTGCTCCCGAGCTGATCATGAAGTACTCCGGCGACATCGGCCTCGACGCCAGGCAGCGCGGCGCGATCCGCGACGCCGTCAAGCAAGCCCAGTCGAAGTTCCTCGATGCGCAGTGGGTGGTGCAGGAGGAGGCCGGCAAGCTGGTCCACCTGCTCCAGGCCAACCCGGTCGACGAGAAAGCCGCCCTGGCCCAGGCCGAGAAGCTCATGGACCTCGAGCGCGAGGTCAAGAAGACGCAGCTCTCGCTGCTCATCCGGCTCAAGAACCTCCTCACCCCCGACCAGCAATCCCGGCTCGCCGAGCTGCGCAGGAAGTCCGGCTGAACCGGCACCGATCGAGCAGGCCGGCGCGCGGCCAGACGTGCAGCGTCTGGTAGCCGCGTCGGCGCGTCCGCTCACTAAGGCGGACACCTGTTCAGGAAGGTCTTGTCCGCGAGAGCCGAGGGGTCAAAGATAAGCGGTTTCGATTGACTCCACTTTCCCGTCAGATAGGCACCAGTCTCCTGCAACGACACTTCGTGGTCTCCATTGAGGTCCGATGCCACCTGCTGACCGCAAATGTTCATCTGGCGAAGGGCCTCGCTCTGCAGGTAGTTGAACTCCGAAGCCGGGAGATGATTGCACGACAGGTTTGCCGGCTCGTCAAAGGCCTGCTCGTCGCAGGCGGCCGCAGTCAAGACGATGGTTCTCTGCTTGGACGCGAAAGCGTCGCCGACTTGTCCCGAGTTGCAAGTTCCTACTGCGAGCGTAACGCAACCCGCACGATCGACCTTGTCAACCCAACCCCTCAGCGTTGCCGACGGGATATAGAGCCCGTTTCCCTCCTCGATGTAGAGCTCAGACTTGCACGAGGGCGAGAAGGGATCCTGCCTACCGTGGCCGAACCACCACACATAGAGGAATCCGCCTTTCTGCAGGTGCTGGTTCGCCAGATCGAAAATGTCTTCCACGTGCTGTTTGGTCAGAGATAGAGTGGTGATCTTGTGGTTGAACAGCTGACTTGTCGAATAATCACGATGGATGCTGGGGAAGTCGCTGCCGTCACCGTAGACCACGAAGATGTCGTCTCTCGCGAAGCCGGCCTCCTGTAGCAGCCTGTACTGCACGACCAGGTCGTACCAGTAGTCCGAGTCAAGAAACAGGTCGTCAACTCTGGTCTTGTTGGCAGCGATCAAGATCGCGCAAAGTGGGCTTCCGGCCTTGGCCTTGGCGTCGTGGTTCAAACCCACAAGGAGGTGATTCCCGCTACACCCTGCGCAAGCGAGCAGACCCGCGACGAGGAATGATGCCTTTCCAATGCGCCAGTTCTCCAAGCTCGGTCCCCAATCCCTGGTTGTCGAATCTATGGCGATACGGCGACTGAGATGGGGCGCGTATTGACGAGATCGATGGAGAAGAGATGACCGACGCCGTCGTAGTAGAGTCCCTGAAGCTGATTCGCGCCCGGTGTCGCAAGCGGCCGCGCCGTCATCTCGATCTCCGCATTCCTCTTGGACGAGAGATCATGCGAGACGATCAAGGCCGGCAACCATTTCCCATTGTAGCAGAGACTCCAGAGCTGACTGCCGCTCACCGCGAGGCCGCGGGGATCGCAGTTCGCAAACAGGCTCCTGACCACTGCGTTCCGCTCGAGATTGATCTGATTGAAGGAGCTGGACTGGCCAGCAGAAATGGCGGACCACAAGGAAGTTCCGTCCCAGCTGATCGCCGCGATGAGACCGGATCCCTTGTCCTCGGGCATCGGCAGCGGCACCCTCCGTACGCCGCGGCCATCGGCCGGGTCAAAGAAGTAGAGCATCTTCTGCTGCTGGTCGGTGACCAGGAGCAGCTTGCCGTCGTAGGCGAGAGCCGTGGGCTCGGGCATCTCGACCCGGAAGCTACGCTTCGCACTGCCGGGCGTCGGCGATAGGTTGTAAATCGTCTTGGCGGCGCGGTCCAAGAGCCATGCGTTGTGGGAGTCGCCAGCTATTGAGGACGAGGCGAGGCTGCCATCTCGCAGACTTGGGGCGATGGCTTGTAGATTGATTGGCGAGCCGGCGGCGGAGTCGCCACGAAGTGCATGGCCCATCGGCACGAGCAGCAGGCAGCAGTACCACATGGCTGCCCATTGGCGCCGAGCTATGTGCATCCAGCTCAAATTATCCCGCGACACGTTTCAGGGAGAGAGCTGTACGTGAGCGCAAAATGGTTGGGCACCGTGAGTGCCAAGGCCGACCGGAAAGAGGAACGGCCCTTTGGTTCCTCGAGATATAATGTAATAGAGGTTGAAATGTTCGAGAGCGTTTTTCATTCGACATGTTATCACCTCGGTCCGTCCGAGAATCGTGTCTCCAGGAAGATTGACGACGTCGATCTCGATGGAATGTTGCCCGGAAGGCGGCTGCAAGGAAAAAGTCTGCTGCTCACCCTGCGCACCAAAGCTCTGCAGCGTCATGGTAAGAGGGGCGGCGTCGTAGTTCACCGAGAAAGCCACTTCTTGGGGAATATCGGGTATCGGGCGGAGTCCTTCGCAGACCTTGGGATACCTTTTGCAGAGTGTCTGCTCACCGTTATTCTTGTCGTAGAAAGCAAAGTCGATCTGGCCAGGGTGCGGAACCAGGTTCTTGGCAGACAGCGTTCCGTGCTGGAGCAGGATCCTCGCGGCAAGCAGTCTGCTGATCTCTTGCGAGGGATGTTGGTCAAGGCAGCCCTGGCATACCCGCCTGTGGTTGGGATTCGCATATTCCAGCGCAGGTATGTCCTTGAGGCCAGCGATATTCAAGTCGCCTTTACCATCCGGGGTGAAGCTGAGATCGTGGCTCACGTAGTCCGGAGGTAAATCGTGGTAGCTGGGGTGTTTGGCATCGAGAGGCGCGGCTTTCAGAGCATTCTTCCTATGGAGCGAGAAATAGACTGGTGTTTCGCCGAGCTGCTGGCACTGCGCCGGATTCAGACACTCAGTACCGGTGTAGAGATACTTCGCCGGTACTCTCACAAAGGCATGATGGCCGGGCAACGAGTACTCCCTGGAGTAGGCTTCCGTTTGGTCGGCTGGCTGCGGCAGATTCTTCATCTCTGGCTCATCGGCGGCCGGTAGGAGCGCCCAGAGCCCCTGGCCGCTCGGGTCAGGAACGAAGGCGACGAGCCCGGAGAACGTTATCGTGAGGGTAGTCGGGGTGTGATGGCAGGCGTCACAGGCCGTAAGGCCCGCCGCCAGCGCTGCGAGGAATCCCAGAAGGGCCATACGACGAGGTGCTCGTGTCATAGCGTTCTCGCTTTCCGTCTGGACGCGGAGCGTCAGCCCGCAGCCACGAAGCCTCGCTGCGCCTCAGGGGCAGAGAGGTCCGCTCAGTCCTCTGGTGGTTCCCGACTTCATGGATCGTAGCACGTCCGCTCTTGATGGACAATCTCAAGACGCATGGAGCCCAGATACAGTCAACGATGGTACGATCCTCCTCATCGAAGGCTATTCCGCAAGACGACAGGTTCCCTTTCAGGGGAAGGCCTTCTCGGGCCTCCTCGTTAAAGAATAGTGGTGTTTTATAAAAATATCTGTATAGGAGCGCCGCGAGCGGCGGGCCTAGCGGCCATCATGACCGCCGGTCTCGCCTTAGACCTCTGCAGCGCGTGCCGACAGCATGTTGCGATGGGTGACGACCTGTCGCCTGGCCGCCGGAGCCTGTTCTCGGCTCTCGGCGCTTTTCGGCCGGCGGAGTCACGCGTGATCGGGTCGTCCTATGTTCCCTATTGTCGGGGCGCCAAGCCCCAACGTCCAGCCGTCGCGCTGCGTCGAGCTTCCCTCGAGATCGAAAGAGAGCTCGTGCGTCATCCAGGTGCGAGATCGCTCTGCGATGCCGCCGTGCTCATGCTCTTCCTGGACAAGCACGACCGCGCGGTCGTGCTCGCCACCGCCGCGGCGGCGAAGGACCCTGGCGATCCAATGATCCTCGCCGACCTCGGTGCGGTTTATCTCGCCAGGGCACAGCGGCCGGTTGATCCGCAACCCCATGACTTCGTCCAGGCACTGGCGGCGATCGAGGACGCCCGCGCTCGCGGCCCTCGCGTCGCCGAGATCCTGTTCAACGAAGCCCTCGCGCTCGAACGGCTCTTCTTGCGTTCCCAGGCGCGCGAGGCGTGGCGCGGCTACCTCGCGATCGATCCTGGCTCTGCATGGTCGCGCGAAGCGCGCGCGCACCTTGCCAGGCTCAACGATCCGACCGAGCTCGAGGTGTGGAGCGCTCGCCGCGGAGAGCTCGAGCGCGCCGCACTCGGCGGCAAGAGGCAAGCCGTAGCGCGCTTGGTCCTGCGCTTCCCCAACCAGGCCCGCCTCTATGCGGAGGAGGACCTGCTCGGACGCTGGGCGGAGGCCCGGTCGGCGGGACATGAGAGCGACTCGATCCGGTTGCTGCGGATCGCGCGCGGGATCGGGGGGGCGCTTGCGGCTTGCAACGGCGACCACATGCTCGAGGCCTCGATCGCGGCGATCGATCAGGCTGACCGAGCCGGTCTCCGGCGCGCCACCGTAATCGTGGCCGGGCATCTTGCCTTCCAGCGCGCGCTCGCGGCCGAGAACCGCAACGATTACACCTCTGCGCTTCGCGGCTTTAGCCGCGCCGAGGCCAAGCTGGTGGCGGCAGGAAGTCCTTTCAGCCGATGGGCAATCCTGCATGAGGCCATCTGCCGCAACTTCCTCGCCAACTACTCGACGGCGCTCGCGCTGCTTGGCCGCGCCAGGTCCGGGCCCGCTGCAAACAGGTATCCGGCCCTCGAGGGACGCTGCCTGTGGATCTTGGGGCTGATTCGGCAGGAGACGGCCAGCCTCCCTCAGGCGCTCCAGGCGCATTTAGCGGCGGCACGCTGCTTCGAGATTTTGCGCGAGACACCGTATTTTGGCTTTCTGCAAGCCATGGTCGCGGTCGACCTCCACTTTCTCGGCGACCGGGTGCCGGCTTGGGCCTATCGTTATCGCGCCCTGGCATCGGTCGGCCAGCTCGAAGATCCGCGCCGGATATACTCGGTCTTGTGGGAAGCGGCGCAGGCCGCGCTGGCGGAGGACAAGCCGCGGGTGGCCCTACGGTTTCTCGACGAGCTCAGCGCCGATCCGCGGCTCACCACTCTTCCAGAAGTTGCAGCAGAGGTCCTGCTGCGCCGCGCCAGGATCCATAACGTGATTGGCGCTGGTAAGCTGGCGCGCGGCGATCTCCAGCAAGCATCGGCTCTGCTGCCGCGAATCGCTGATCCGGTCTTTCGCGATCGGGTCACGGCGGACCTCCTGATTTCGAGCGGCGAGGTCGAACTTCGGACCAATCCTCGGCTGGCAGTAGACTCGCTTTCGGCGGCGGCGCGTGCATACGCCAGACTCGCCTACCCCTTGGAGGCGGCGGCAGTCTACCGGTTGCTGGCGGTCGGGCATCGGAGTCTGGGCGATCTCGACCTCGCCGAACAGGATCTGCGGCTAGGAATCGAGGATTACGAGCGGCATCGCGACGCCATCGTCGGCGAGGCGGCGAAAGTCAACTACTTCGAGCAGGCCCGCGCCCTCTCAGACGAGATGATCTCTCTTCAATTCATGGACCGGCGCGATTCTCTCGGTGCTTTCGCCGCAGCCGAGCGGGCCAAAGCGCGATCTCTTCTCGCTGCCATCGCCGCTCCCGGTGGGTCCGGCGAACTCGGCTCTTTCGCCCATCCGCTTGATGCGCCTGCGCTTCGTCGCCTGCTCCCTTCTGACACTGCCCTCGTCGAATACGCTGTCCTCGATGACCGCCTGCTCATCTGGGTGCTGAGCCGCCGGAAGTTCACCGTAGTAGCCGAGCCGGTATCGGCCTCTGTGCTGGCCCAAGCAGTCGACCGCTACCGCGGCAACCTGCCTGTCGGGGAGAAAACGCGGGATTGGCAGAACGCGGCAGCCAATCTCTATGATCGGCTGATTCACCCGGTCATGGATGACCTGAGAGGCGTTCCCAATCTGGTTTTCATTCCGGACAAGGCGCTTCACGAGGTGTCTTTCGCGGGCCTTTTCAACCGGCGCTCGCAGCGTTTTCTAGTCGAGGACCACGCCTGCGCGGTAGCGCCCAGCGGCACTCACTTCATCGAGGCCCTGGCGATCAGCCGCCGCCATCCCGTTGGCGCGGGCGCCTTGGTCGTCGTCAATCCCAACTTCGACAGGAAAGCCTTCCCTAACCTGCGTCCCCTCCCTGCGGCGGAGTCGGAGGTGCAAGACGTAGCGGCTGCTTTTCCCGGGGCCGTTGTGCTCGCCAACTCGGCCGCTACTAAACGGCAGGTACTTTCCTTCCTTGACAGGCGTCGCTTCGAGCTCATCCACTTCAGCGGTCACTCTGTCGCCTACCCCCACCACCCCCTCTCCTCGGCGCTTCTCCTGGCTCGGGAGTGGCAGGGCGACACTGGGGCGCTCGCCGCCCGCGAGCTCTACCAGCTCCACCTGCGGGGCACGCGTCTTGTTGTCCTCGCCTCGTGCAGTACCGCGGCAGGCGGCCCGCCCACCCAGGAAGGCGTCATGAATCTGGCGCGGCCCTTTCTCTTTGCGGGCGTCCCGGCCGTCGTGGCCAGTCTCTGGGATGTGGACGATCAGTCGACCGCCCGTCTCCTGCACGGTTTCTACGGCTACCTGCGCGCCGGCAGCGTTCCCGCGGTTGCCCTCTGCAACGCTCAGCTCGACTTTCTCCGAGCTCAGGTTTCCACTGGCCCGTCGGCTCCTACCTGGGCAGCGTTCCAGCTCATCGGCGGCTGGGCTGCCCCTCGCGAAAGCGATCGACCAGAGAGTCGCTAACGACTCTCCGTCGATGACACTGTCGGAATGACCGGAGACCAGAGGACGGTGGAAAATCCGATGGCGAGACAGCAGATCGAGATTGGCACCGCGACACCGCTGGGCGCCACCTTGGTCGCGGGGGGCGCCACGTTCCGGGTGTGGGCGCCCGCGGCGCGCAAGGTCATCGTGGTCGTGGCCGGTGGGCACGAGGCGCCCGCTGTCCCGGCCGGGCCGGCCGGCGGGCTGGCCCTGGCGCCGCTGGGTGACGGAACCTGGGGAGCCTTCGTCCCTGGCATCGCCGATGGCACGGCCTACCGGTTCTGGATCGAAGGCGATGGCGGCGCCGGGTTCAAACGCGACCCGCGGGCGCGCGAGCTCAGTCTGGCCCCGCGCTTTCCCGATTCCGCTTGCCTGGTGCGCGACCCGCAGGGCTATCCCTGGCACGACGCGGCCTACCGCCCCCCCGACTTCCGCGATCTGGTCATCTATCAGCTGCACGTCGGAGCCTTCTTCGGGCTCCCCGCCGCGCCCGCGCCGTCCGGACAGTCAGCCAGCCCGGCGGCGGGAGGCGGTGACGCGTCCCCGCTTCCGGACCCCCGCCTGCGAGTCGCTCGCTTCCTCGACACTCTGGGGCGGCTCGACTACCTGCGCGACCTGGGAGTCAACGCGGTGCAGCTCCTGCCCGTCCAGGAGTACCCGACCGAGTTCAGCCTCGGCTACAACGGCACCGATTACTTCTCGCCGGAGCTCGAGTACGAGATCGGCGACGGCGCCGAGCTCGGCCGCTACCTCGAGCTGGTCAACGGCTTGCTGGCCGCGCGCCGCCAGCCCCCGCTCACCGCCGCGCAGCTCGCCCCCGGCGTCAACCAGCTCAAGTGCCTGGTCGACCTCTTCCATTTGAGCGGAATCGCGGTGATCTTCGACCTGGTCTACAACCATGCCGGGGGCGGCTTCGACGACCACGGCATGTATTTTTTCGACCGCCAGGCGGATGGCGACCAGAACCACAGCCTGTACTTCACGGACCGCGGCTGGGCGGGCGGCCTGGCCTTCGCCCTGTGGAACCGCGACGTCCGGCGGTTCCTGCTCGACAACGCCGAGCTCTTCCTCGAGGAGTACCACATCGACGGTATCCGCTACGACGAGGTGAGCGCGCTGCGCGACCTCGGCGGCGGCTCCGCCGACCTCTTCTGCCACGAGCTCACGAGCGCCGTGCGCCGGCGCAAGCCGCGGGCCATCCAGATCGCCGAGTACTGGAGCGCCGACCGGGCCTCTGCCGTGCTCCCCCCTCCCGGCGGCCTCGGCTTCGACGCCGCCATGGGCGATGCCCTGCGCGACCGCGTGCGCGCCACCCTGGCGGCGGCCGCGGCGGGCGCGCAGGCGGAGCTGGATCTTGCGGCGCTGGCGGACGCGCTGCTGCCGCCGTCCGGGTTTCCCGCCGCGTGGAAGGTGGTCCAGTGCCTCGAGAACCACGACGTCGTCTATACCGGCCGCGCGCCGCGCATCGCCGCGCTGTGCGATCCCGGCGACCCGCTCTCCTGGTACGCGCGCAGCCGCGCCCGGGTCGCTGCCGGCCTGCTGCTCACCGCGCCTGGCATTCCCATGCTGTTCATGGGCGAGGAGTTCCTGGCCGAGAGGCGCTGGAACGACAACACCGCTGCCGACCCGGGCTCGCTCATTTCCTGGACCGCCCTGGAGCACGACCGCCCGCGCCAAGACTATCTGCGCTTCATGCAGGACCTCGTCGCCTTGCGCCGCGCCCATGCCGCGCTGCGCGGCGAAGAGATCGCGGTGACCACGGTGCACGGCGCCAACCGCGTGCTGGCCTTCCAGCGCCGGATCGCGGGAGAGGACGCGACGGTGCTGGTGGTGGCCTCCTTCCACGAGGAGACCTGGCGCGGCTACCGCATCGGCTTCCCTGCGCCGGGGCGCTGGCGCGAGGTGTTCAACAGCGACTTCTACGATCACTTCCCCAACCCGCAGGTGGCCGGCAACGGCGGCTTCGTGGCCGCCGAAAGCCCCGGCATGGATGGCCAGCCGGCCGCCGCGGCGATCACCATCCCCGCCAACGGCCTGCTGGTCTTTACGCGGGCCTGACGCCGGCGTGCGCGAGCTCCTGCGGTTGGACGGCGGGCGCCTCGAGGTCGAGTGGGTCGGAGCGGCGCCCGGCTCGGCGCCCACCCTCGTCTTTCTCCACGACGGCCTGGGCTGCATCGACACCTGGCGAGACTTCCCGGCGGTCCTTGCCGGCGCCCTGGGCTGCCCCGGGCTGGTCTATAGCCGGGCCGGCTACCAGGGCCGAGAAGGGTGGTGAAGAACCTGAAACCAGCTTTGGGGGACTCACCAGCAGATTCGGGAGGAACAGGCCATGCGCAGCCACTTTTCCATGTCCCCGCGGCAGCTCGCCGTTCTCTGCGGCGCTCTCGCGCTCGCCCTGGCGTCGGCGGCGCGCGCGGCAAACTACACCGTGACGGCCACCGCGCAGCTCACCTTCGTGCCGCAGGACCTCACGATCAACGTCGGCGACTCCGTGACGTGGACCAACTCGAGCGGAATCACGCATAACGTGGCCGCCGACGACGGCAGCTTTCGTTGCGCCAACGGCTGCGACGGTCAAGGCGGCGACGGCACTCCGGCGGGGAACTGGACTTTCACCCGAGTGTTCAATCAGGCCGGCACCGTCGCTTACCACTGCCAGGTCCATGGCACCTACTATGGACACATGGTGGGCTCGATCGTGGTGCGGAGCGCCTCTTCGCCCGGGATGCTCGGCTTCACCTCCACCAGCTACAGCCAGCCCGAGACCGGCGGGCACGCCACCATCACCGTCCAGCGCTCCGCGGGCGGCAGCGGCACTGTTACGGTCGACTATGCGACCAGTGACGGCTCGGCGGTCGCAGGCAAGAACTACACGCCGGCCTCCGGGACCCTGAGCTGGGGGGACGGGGATACCTCTCAGAAGAGCTTCGAAGTGCCGGTGCTCGACGACGGCGTGCAGGACGGGACCCACACGGTCAACCTCATGCTGAGCAATCCCACGGGCGGCGCGACCTTGGGACAGTCGGCGGCGGTCCTGTCGGTCACCGACAACGACCGGCCAGCGTCGGCCGGGGCCCTGGCGTTCGCCTCCGCCGCCTATAGCGTCGGCGAAAACGCCGGCTCCGTCCCGATCACCGTCAACCGCAGCGGCGGCGGCTCGGGAGCGGTGAGCGTCCATTACGCCACGAGCGACGGCACCGGCGTGGCAGGGAAAAACTACACGGCGTCCTCCGGGACCCTCAACTGGGGCGACGCCGACACGGCGGCCAAGACCTTTACCGTCGCGGTGCTCGACGACGGTGTGGCGGACGGCAACCATTCGGTCAACCTCACGCTCAGCGCGCCCAAGGGCGGCGCCAGCCTGGGGACGCGGGCGGCGGCGGTGCTCACCGTCACCGACACTGACGGCAACAACGGCAGCCCGCCCGCCGCTCCCTCGGACCTGACCGCGACCGGCACTGACACCACCGATATCCTGCTCAACTGGAAATCCAATTCCACCAACGAGGCAGACTTCCGCGTGCAGAGCAAACCCCTCGACGGCAGCCCGTTCCAGGATGTCCTGCCGCTGGTGCCGGCGGGCACCACCAGCCTGACCGTCTCCGCCCTCAAGCCGGCGACCGGCTACGGCTTCCGCGTGCGGGCGGAGAACGGCAGCGGCAACTCGTCTTACACCTCCGAGGCCGACGCCGCGACCGCCGCCTCACCGGGCCCCTGCATCGCCGACGCCAACACACTGTGCCTGGGCGCCGGCGGCAGGTTCAAGGCGACGGTGGCGTGGGCGACCGCGGACGGCAAGAGCGGCATGGGCACGGTGATATCGCTGCCGAGCAATCCCGACTCCGGGCTGTTCTACTTCTTCGGCCCGAACAACATCGAGATGCTGATCAAGGTGCTCAACGCCTGCGTTCCGTTCAACGGCTACTGGGTGTTCTTCGCCGCCACCACCAACGTGCAGATCACGGTTACGGTGGTCGATACCAAGAGCGGTCAGACGCGGGTCTACTTCAATCAGGTCAACCAGGCCGCCCTGCCGGTGCAGGATACCGGCGCCTTCGCGACCTGCCCGTGAGTGGCCGCGCGCCGAGCCCGGTTTACGGCTCAGCCCGGGCGTCGCGCGGTTGGGAATCGCCGGCGCCGAGCTGGCGTGCCAGGACGCTGTGACGACGTCCGTAGGCGAGATAGAACACCAGGCCGGCGGCAAACCAGATGAGCAGCAGCAGCCAGTTCTCCGGCGGCAGGCTCAGCATCATCAGAAGGCAGCTCGCGACCCCGAGGACCGGCAGCAGCGGCACGAGCGGAACGCGAAAGGAACGCTCGGCGTGCGGGTGGGCGCGGCGCATGACGGGAATCGCCGCGCAGACGACCAGGAAGATGAAGAGCGTCGCCATGATGGCCAGGTTGATCAGCACGTCGATGGAGAAGAAGGCGGTGACCGCGCCGACGCAGAGGCCGGTGGCCGCGGTCGCCTTGTGGGGCGTGCGGAAGCGCGGGTGGACGGCCGCGAAGAAGGGCGGCAGCAGGCCATCGCGCGCCATCGCCATCAGAATGCGCGGCAGTGACAGAAGCAAGACCAGAAGGACCGTGGTGATGCCCGCCACCCCGGCGAGCGCGATCAGCAGCTTCGCCCAGGGCAGGCCCACCTGCGCGAAGGCATCGGCGACGGGCGCGCTCAAGTCGAGCCGGTCGTAGCGCACCATCCCGGTCAAGACCGCGACGACCGCCATGAACAGGCCGGTGCAGATGGCCAGCGAGGAAACCACCGCGAGCGGCACGTCGCGCTGGGGCCGCCGCGCCTCCTCGGACTGGACCGATACGGCGTCGAAACCGAAGTAGGAGAGGAAGGCCAGGGCGGCGCCCGCCAGCATCCCGACCGGCCTGCCGCCCGCGTCGGCATGCCCCCAGATCTTGCCGAAGAAGCTGACGCCGGCCAGGCCATAGGGCGCGAACGGGTGCCAGTTCTTGGGGTCGACGTAGAAGGCGCCGACGCCCACGATGAACAGCAGCGTGGCGAGCTTGACCACGACCATCGCCGTGTTGAAGCGGGCGCTCTCGCGGATTCCCCTGATCAGGACGACCAGCAAGCAGCCGACGATCAGCACCGCCGGCAGGTTGATCACCGAGCCGGTCGGGAGAAAGCGCCCGAGCTGCGGGTCGTAGCGCACCACGGAGCCGGAGACGGCATGCGGCAGGGTGACGCCGAAGGAGGCGAGGACGCTCTGCAGGTAGCCCGACCAGCCGTTGGCGACGAACGCCGCGCCCAGGCCGTACTCGAGCATCAGGGCCAGTCCCATCACCCAGGCGAAGAGCTCGCCGAGGGTCGCGTAGGCATAGACGTATGCCGAGCCCGCGACCGGCACGAGTGAGGCGAACTCGGCGTAACAGAGCGCCGGAAAGACGCAGGCCACGCCGGCGACCACGTAGGAGAGCATGAGCGCCGGCCCGGAGGTCTGGCGGGCGATGGCGCCGGTGGTGACGAAGATGCCGGCGCCGATGATCGCGCCCATGCCGATGGCGGTGAGCTGAAGCGGACCGAGCGCGCGAAGGAGCCTTCCTTCGCCTTCCTCCTTCATCTCCTCGCGCAGCCGAGCGAGAGGCTTCCTGGCCAGCAGGGAGCGCGCCATGACCGGTCCTCCGCGGGCGCGCCTGGTCAGGTGCGGACCTCCGCCGCGGGTGACCGAGGTCCCTCCATGATGAGCACGCCAGGATTCGAAAGACAGTATCACCCGGCGCGCTCCCACCGCACGCTGCCGGTCAGGCGTTCGAGATCACGAAGGTCGAGATCTGGCCGCGCACCTCGCCATCGGGAGCGAGGTCGGTGCGCAGGTTGACATAGGCGAGACCGGCGTTGACGGCGGCGCCGAAGGCGTCGAGGTCGCCGGCCGCAACGCCCTGGGCGGCGGCGCCGCCGAGGATGGCCGAGGCGGTGATCTGGCCGCTGATCGTCGCCGGTCCGGTGGCGGGGCAGGGCTGCGTGCCGGCAGGAGCGGTGGGAAGGTTGGAGCAGAGCACGACCATCACGCCGCCATTGGCGCCAGGTTGGGCAAGCTGGACGTCAATCTCCGTGACGTTGCCGCGGAGACGGAAGTAGTGGAGCTGGTACTGGTAGACGCCGGTTACGAAGGGCAGGCTGCCCCGGAAGGCGCCGCCTCCCGGCGAGAGGACGGCAGGCACCTCGTCGGTGCCGTGGAGCCGTGCGAATAGGCCCTGGATCGGATTGGCCTTGGCGGCAGACCAGGCAGCGGCCAGCAGGGTCGAAGTGAGCAGGCAGATTCGGAGCGTGCGCATGGATGACCTCCGTGGAATATGTTATAAGATCATATCATGAGGAGCCGCGGAGCGGGCGCTCAGTTCCAGTTCTTGAGCCGGGAGCGACGATCAACACCGTGTCGGCGAGCACCGGCGCGAAGGCCCGAGCTGTCAAATGAGAGTTGACGCTACCCTAAAAGTGGGGTCACCCGCACAAAGCAGGTGCCGGGGGCTACTCGTGCCGCAGCGCGATCATCGGATCGACACGCGAGGCCCGCCGCGCCGGCAGCCAGCCGGCGAGCAGCGCGGCGGCCAGCAGGCAGGCCGCCCCGGCGAGGTAGGGCAGTGGCTCGCCGGCCCGCGCCTGGTAGAGCTGGCCGGCCAGCCAGCGCATCAAGGCGAACCCCCCTCCCAGGCCGAGCCCGACGCCGGCCAGCGCCAGCCGCGCCGCCTGCCCGAGCACCATCCTCACCGCGTCGCGCCGCTCGGCGCCGAGGGCCATGCGGATGCCGATCTCTCGCGTCCGCTGCGCCACCGTGTACGCCATCAACCCGCCCACCCCAGCGGCCGCCAGCGCCAGCGCCACGCCGGCGAACACCAGCACCACCAGCAGCGAGAACCGCGGCCGGGTCAGCGAGCGGCGGACCTGGTCTTCGAGGGTGCGCATCCTGTTGACCGGCAGGTTGCGATCGATAGCCCGGACCACCCGGCGCACCGCGGGCGCCAGGGCGAGCGGGTCGGCAGAGGTGCGCACGACCATGGCCAGCCCCTGCGGCCCGCCCTGGGCCACGGGGAGGAAAAGCTCGGGCTGCGGCTCGCCGGCGAGGGAGTCGAAAGAGGTGTCGCCCACCACGCCCACGATCCGCAGCCAGGGCTCGCCGCGACCCAGGCGGCGGCCGACGACCGGCTCGCCGGCGAAGAAACGCCGCGCCAGGGCGCGATTGACCAGCGCCACGCCGGGTGCCCGCGCATCGTCCCGCTCCGAGAAGGGCCGTCCGGCAAGCAGCGGTATCGACATCGCCCGGAAGTAGTCGGGAGTGACCCCGCGGCCACCGACGATGGGCGGCCCCTGGGGCGGGATCGGCCTGCCCTCGACCACCAGCTCGCTGATGCCGTAGGCCGGCTCGAGCGGCAGCCGGGTGATGCCGCCCGCCGCGACCACTCCGGGCAAAGCGGCCAGGCGCCGCGTCAGCTCCTGGAAGAAGCGCTCCCGTTGTGCTTCGCTGGGATGCCGCCCGGGGGCGGCGACTTCGAAGGTCAGGGCGTGATCGGTGCGGAATCCCGGATCGACGTCACGCAGCCGGAAGAAGCTTGCGAGCATCAGGGCCGCCCCGGCAAGCAGCAACAGGGACACCGCGATTTGTGCCACGACCAGCGCGCCGCCCAGCCGGGTCCCTGCGCTCCCGGGCGAAGCGCCGCGGCCGCTCGCCGCCAGCGCCCGCGACAGGCGCGCGCCCGCCGCCCTCCAGGCGGGGAGGGCGGCCGCCAGCAGACAGGTGACGATCGAGGCGGCAAGGACGTAGGCGAGCAGCGCGCCGTCGAGCCGCACACTCTCGGCGCGCGGCAGGTCGGGCGGCAGCAGAGCGGGCAGCGCGCGCGTGCCGGCCCAGGCCAGTCCGAGGCCGCCGGCGCCTCCGGCGAGGACGAGCAACAGGCCTTCCGCGATGACCTGCCCGGCGAGCCGGCCGCGTCCGGCGCCGAGCGCGGCGCAGACCGCCAGCTCGCGCTGCCGCGCGGTCGAGCGCGCCAGCAGCAGGCCCGCGAGGTTGGCGCAGGCGATGAGCAGCAGGAACGTGACGGCGCCGAGCAGCATCAGGAGGCTCGCGCGCGCGTCGCCGGCCACCTGCTCGGCCAGCGGTACGATGCTGGCGCGCATGCCGCCGCATTCCTTGGGAAACTCGGCCGCCAGCCGGCCGGCGATCGCTTGCGCCTCGGACCTTGCCCGCGCGAGCGTGGCGCCGGGAGCCAGGCGTCCGAGCGCGTAAAGCATGTGGAACTGATGGTTCTGATACTGCGGCCGGGAGCGCAGCGGCACCCACAGCTCGGCGCGCTGGCCAGGCGTCCGCCAGTGCAGGGGCACCATGAATCCGGCCGGCATCACGCCGGCCACCGTGAAGTCCTTGCCGTTGAGGCGCACGGTGCGGCCGAGGACCCGGGCATCGCCGCCGAAGCGGCGCCGCCAGAGCTCGTGGCTGAGCACCGCGGCAGGGACGGCGGCGGCGCCCCCGTTGAGGTCGGCTTCACCCAGCGTCCGCCCGAGCCGCGCCGCGGTGCCGAGGAGCGGGAAGAAGCTCGCGTCCACCTCCGAGCCGTAGACCACTTCGGCTTCGCCGGTCCCGGCGAGATCGACGAGGTCGAACTGATGCGAGAGCACTGCCGCAAGGGGGCGCAGCAGGCGGCTCTGCCGCCGGAAGTCCTCGAAGGTCGCGGCAGCCATCATGGTCTGCGCGCTGCCCTCGTGGCGCGAGTGGTCTTCCCACAGCACCACAAGGCGGCCGGGGTCGCGGTAGGGCAGCGGCCGCAGCAGCACCGCCTCGACCACGCTGAAGATCGCCGCGTTGGCGCCGATCGCCAGCGCCAGGATCGCCGCCGCCGGCAAAGTGAAGCCCGGCCTGTGCGCCAGACGGCGCGCGGCAAGCCGCACGTCCCGCCACCATCCGTCGAGCAAAGTCATGGCTGTGGCTCCGCCACGCGTCGATTCTAGCGGACTCCCCGCCCTGAGGCGGAAAGTGCCGCGGCCGAACGCCGGGGAGCTTGACCTCTTTGCCCGTATGTATATAGTACTGATATGCGACGCAAACTGGTGCAGGCCGGCGGCTCCCTCGCGGTAACGCTCCCGGTGGAAGTGGTGCAGGAGTTCGAGCTGAAGAAGGGGATGGCGGTGGAGGTCTCGGTCCACCCGCAGACCGGTGCGATCACGATCCGTCCCGGCGTGCGTTACTTCGAAGGCGGCAAGGCGACGAAGCGGTTCAGGCGGCTCGCCGACGAAATTGCCGAGCAGTACGACGAGAGCTTTCGCGAGCTCGCGAAGTGATCGTTTATCTTGCGGTCGATCAGATCCTCGCGCTGCATGAGTTTCAGCTCGAACGCTACGGCGGCGCTTCCGGTTGCCGCGATCTGGCCGCCCTCGAGTCGGCGGTTGCCAGGCCACAGGCGACCTTCGGCGGCGAGGATCTCTATCCGGATCTCGCGGCGAAAGCCGCGGCGCTGATGCATTCGCTCGTCCGGAACCATCCCTTCACCGACGGAAACAAGCGCGTCGGTGCGCACGCCGCCCTGGTTCTTCTGAAGGCCAACGCCGTGACGCTGGATCTTTCTCCGGCGGAGCTGACGGGTCTTACACTCGCCATCGCGCGGGGTGAGGTCGAGGCCGAAGCGCTGGCGATCTGGATTCGGCAGCGCACACGGCGACTTGAGCGCTAGACCGAAGTTCCTGGATGGCGGCGGCGTAAGTGTCTGATTTTTCGAGCTGAGGCCAGCGCGACGAGATAGTTTTCTGGCTACATTGAGTAGGAAACGCCGAGCAGCTCGAAGGCTCTTTGCTGAAGAGGTGTCGGGA
>DASZZM010000039.1:0-199165 GCA_035544895.1 Thermoanaerobaculia bacterium | reverse complement strand
GCGCCTCGTCGAGCGAGTGGGCGTATCCCGAGCGCGGCACTTCGAGGCCGATGCGCGCCATCGCCGCCTTGAACTGCTCGCGATCTTCCGCCATCTCGATGGCGGCGACCGACGCGCCGATCAGCTTGACGCCATATTTTTCCAAGACCCCGCGCTCGGCCAGCAAGAGAGAAAGGTTGAGCGCCGTCTGCCCGCCCAGCGTCGGCAACAGCGCGTCGGGCCGCTCGCGCGCGATCACGCGCTCGAGTACCTCGACGGTGAGCGGCTCGACGTAGGTGCGCTCGGCCAGCTCCGGGTCGGTCATGATGGTGGCCGGATTGGAGTTGACCAGCACCACCCTGTACCCCTCCCGCTTGAGCGCCCTGCAAGCCTGCGTGCCCGAATAATCGAACTCGCAAGCCTGCCCGATCACGATCGGACCCGACCCCAGCACCAGAATCGAGCGAATATCCATACGTCGCGGCATGCGGCGAGAAGTATAAGGGCAGGAGGGGCTGGCGAGCTTGGGGTCAGGTGTGTCGCGGCGGGATGGGTGGGAGGCGTGCTTTCGTCGTGGGTCGTAGGGGGGGCGCTGGTGGGCCGAGCGCCAGCACTTGGACTACGCCAAAGGATGCTGGCGCTCGGCCCACCAGCGCCCCCCGGCGGACCGTGAGTGCGCGCAACAGTTAGGAGGTCGCGACAGGGCGCCCGCAAGCGCAGCCGGATCTTGATCGTTGATAGTTGGTTGAACCGGGGGGGTGGGTGGGAAAAGCGCCTCTCACGGGCGTGTAGCAGCCATGGGCGTGGCAGCCGACATTTGAGGCTGGTGAAAAGCGCGCCTCACGGACGGTCCAGCAGCCCCGGATGGCCGTGCGCCAGTCACATTTGGCGCGAAGCCTCCGCCACCACCTCCCCCTCCTGCTCCGACGAGCGCCAAGTGACTGGCGCACGGCCATCCGGGGCGTGCACGAGACGCCCTTCGGAGGCCTGCCATTGGGAGAGGCTCATAAACACCAGAGCGAGCCAGAGCAAGTTGGCGAGGAGGAGGTGGGCGAGTTGGAGGAGGAGGGGTGCGAGGAGGAGGAGGTTGAGGGGTCCGAGGGTCCATTGGGCGAGGACGAGGAGGCGGACGCGGTTGGCCCAGGGGCGGGTGGCGGGGTGGAGGGGGCGATGACAAAGATAAAGGAGGTAGGCACCGGCGGCGAGGGCGAGGAAGGGATGGAAGGCGCGCAGGCGGAGAAGGAAGTGGGCGGTGGGAGAGAGGTCCTGGGCCAGGCCCTCGCGAAGGGTGGCGGCGGGAAAGAGGGTATCTCCGAGGGCGGCGACGGCGCCGGTGGCGCTGAGCAGCATGATGGCGGCGAGGCCCCCGATGAGGGGGGTGAGGTGGGCCTGGTTGGCGAGTCCGCCGGGGAGCGGGGTGGCGCGGGGGGGCGCGGCCTCGATCCCGGCCTGGTGGGCGGCGAAGGCGAGGGCGGCGAGCAGGAGGAGAGTGTTGCAGAGGTGGGCGGCGACGAAGAGGGCGCGGGCGAGCGACTCGTCGTGCGCGACCAGCTTGAAGAGGACGAGGCCGGCGCCGACCGCTGCCTCGGAGATGGTGAAAGCGACGGCGAGCGTTGCGGCGAGGCGGATGGGGTGGCCGCGGGGCACGAGGCGAAAGGCCCAGATGGCAAGCACCGCGACGAGGACCAGGACGAGACCGCTGCTCAGGCGATGGGAGTACTCGATCAGGGTGGCGGCGGACGGCTTGGGCGGGACCACCTGGCCGTTGCACGTCGGCCAGTGGCTGCCGCAGCCCGCTCCCGAGCCGCTGGCGCGCACCAAGGCGCCCCACAGGATCACCGCCAGGTTGTAGACCAGGACCAGCCGGCAATACTTGGCAAAGGCAGCCATCGCCGCCATGATAGGCACTCCCGCGAGGAGCCGCAAACGGCGGGAGCCAACTAATAAGGAGAGAAATCATGATGAGGAGAACACCCATCGCCTGTCTGTTGCTTGCCGGGCTCGCCCTGGCGCTCGCCGCGCCGGCGCTGGCCGAGGGCCCGGCCAAGCCAGCCCCGCCCGCCTGGCAGAAGCTGCAGTCGCTGGTCGGCAACTGGCAGGCGCCAGGCCCGGACGGCAAGCCGATGCGCACGTCATACGAGCTGGTCGCCGGCGGCTCGGCGCTGCTCGAGAAGTTCGAGCCCGGCTTCGAGCCCTCGATGGTGACCGTCTACACCATGGACGGCGAGACTCCGGTCCTCACGCACTACTGCACGGCCGGCAACCAGCCGCGGATGCGCGCGCAGGCTGGATCGAGTACGGACGTCCTCGATTTTGCCTTCGTCGACGCGGCCAATCTGACGAGCAAAGAGGCCGGCCACATGCACCATCTCAAGCTGTCTTTCGTCGACGCCAACCACCTCAGCCAGGAGTGGACTTTCCACAAGGACGGCAAGGACTCGGCGCACACGATGACCTTCGAGCGCGTCAAGTGAGTCAGTCGGCCGGGCGATAACCTGCGCAGGCGGTCACGGGCAGGGCCGGATAGCGCGGGAAGCGCGCATCGGTGGCCGCGAGCCCGCAGCGCACGAAGACGCTGCGCGGCGAGGAGAGGAGCTCGAGGTGCGCGCAGCGGGCGCACAGCCCGGCCGGCACCGGCAGCCGGGCGAGCGCCTGCCGGTTGTCGTCGGATGTCCGGCCGCGCGGCGAGCCAGCCGGGGGTGGCGGTTCCGGAGGGTCGTCCATTGCGAGGCTCTAGTGTCCCGCTCGGTTAATTCGCATGGCAATCGCGCAGTGGATCCGCGGTCCTGGCAAGGCGTCGCCGACGAGGCGTACCGGGGAGTACGTCGAGGAGGCGCAACGCAGCCAGGGCCGCGGAGACCAAGCGAGTGGTATGCGAATTAACCGAGCGGGACACTAGCTGCTCTAGTCGATCTGCCGGTGGGCCAGGGCCTCGTCGACGACGGCCGGCTTGCCTTCGCTCATTTCTTCGACCCTGGCGGTGGGACCCAGCACGACCAGCAGGTCGCCGGCCTGCAGCACCGTGTCACCGCCGGGGATGACCTGCTCTTCTCCCTGCCGGCCGTGCCGCTTGATCTCGATCACGCGAGCTCCCAGGGTCTGGGGCAGCCGGGCCTCGGCCAGTGTCCTGCCCACCAGGTCTGCCGGCACGGGCACCATGCGCAGCGCGAAATCCGGAGGCAGCTCGACGTACTGGCGGGAGACCTGCGAGTCGTGGCTGGAGACGAAAGTCGCCAGCAGGGCCGGACGGCCCAGGACCTCTTGCGCGTAGACCGCCAGCAGGTCTCGCTTGGAGAGCACTCCCAAGAAACGGCCCGTCTCGTCCACCACCGGGAGCCGCTCGAAGTCGCTGTGGGCGAAATACTCGGTGGCGCGGTGCAGACGCTCGTCATTGCGCACCACCGTTCCCACCGGCAACATCAGGTCGTGCGCCAGGACCGCGGTCAAGGTTTCGGGATGCTCGAGCACGTGCTTGATGTCGTGCAGCGAGATCGCGCCCAGCAGCTTGCCGTCTTGCCCCACGACGAAGAGGCGTTGGCGCCTGGTGGACAGGAACGTGTCGACGACTTTGCGATAGTCGTCACCGGCCCGCAGGATCTCCTGGTCGGGCCGCGCCAGGTCTTCGGCCTTGAGCCCGGCCAGGACCGCCTCTTCCATCCGCCACGGCAGATCGATGCCGCGCCCGCGCAGCGCCTCCGTGTAGATGGAGTGGCGGCGAATGCGCCGCGACACCAGGCTGGAGATGATGGCCGCGAGCATCACCGGCAGGATCAGGTCGTAGTTGCCGGTGAACTCGAAGAGAATGAGGATGGCGCTGATCGGCGCGTGGCTGGTGCCGGCCATGACCGCGGCCATGCCCACGGCGGCGTAGGCGCCATAGGGCGATGCGATGTGCGGCCACAGCGAGTGCATCCAGTAGCCGTAAGCGCCGCCCACCAGAGCGCCGAAACAGAGCGAAGGGGTGAAGAGGCCGCCTGCCCCGCCGCTCCCCGCGGTGAGCGCCGTCGCCAGGAGCTTGGCCGCCGCCAGGCCGAGCAGGAGCAGGATCGTGAGCTCGTGCGGCAGGCCGAGCCGAGGCGGCAGCTGGAGCTTGCCGGCCAGCGCGAGGTTGATCACGCCGTAGCCACGTCCCAGGGCGTACGGCACGTAGAGCCCGAGCAAGCCCACCAATGCCATTCCCACCACCGGCTTCACCGGCCCGGGCAGAAAATGCAGGCGCGCGAAAAGCCTCCTGCCCAGGCCGACGACGAGCACGAAAGCGACCGAAGCCAGCGCGCCGACGATGCCCAGGCCGGCATAGGGCAAGAGCTCCCAGCCGCTCAGCAGCGAGTAGCCGGGAGCGGCATAGAGCGGGACATTGCCCGACACCGAGCGGGCGATCACCGTGGCGATCACCGAGGCGGCGACGATCGGGCCGAAGATCTCGAGCGCGAAGTTGCCGAGGATCACTTCCATGGCGAACAGCGCTCCGCCGATCGGAATGTTGTAGGTGGCGGCAAGTCCCGCCGCCGCGCCGCAGCCGACCAGGATCTTGATGCGGTGGGCGGGCAGGCCCAGGCGCTGTCCCGACCACGAGGCGATCATCGCGCCCAGGCGGATCATCGGCCCCTCGCGGCCGAGCGACCCGCCGCCGCCCAGCGTGGCGATCGCGGCCAGCGCGTTGACCAGCACGGGGCGCGGCGCCAGCTTGCCGCCCTGCAGCGCCACCGCCTCGATCAGCATGGCCATGCCCTCGCCCGCGACCGGCCGGCGGGCAAGCCAGATGATCGCCCCGACCAGCAATCCGCCGCAGGCGGGAGCGGCGATGACCAGCCACTGGGGCACCTTGCGGGCGACCAGGTACAGCTCGGCGTTCGAGCCCCAGAGCAGGACCTGCACCCCTTCGATCAGCGCCTTGGTGGCCAGGCCGAGCAATCCGGACAGGGCTCCCACCAGTCCGATCAGGAGAAAGAAGGTCCTCTCCTCCCGGGTGGCGAGGCCAAAGCGGCGGGCCAGGGTGAACTCGAAGGAGCCCAGCCATTCGCGAACACGGCGCGGCCAGGCTGCGGGTCGAGGCCCCATGACGCAAATGTATCAGGCCAAACGGCGCGCCATGGCGGCGGCGCGCCTATTTCCTCGGAGCGCAGGCCGGCGGCGCGCCAATTTCCTCGGCGCGCCCGCCGGAGGGGCGACCCGATACCCAGTGCTCACGGATCCAGACGGGTCCCGGGTCAGTGCCTCAATTGCTATTCCATAAAGGTGCTCATTCGTCTATAATCACAACCCCAGGTCCGCAGAGTGCGTGACCCGGCACCTTCCGGGGATCCTCCGGGGAGCGTCCGCCTCCGGCACGGGGCCCCACGGCGGAACTCCGCGCCGCTGTACCAGCCTCCCTGTACTCCGCGGCCACTCAGCGGCCGCGCGACAGAACCGAGGGGACCGGGCAACCGGTCCCCCTCGCCTCCTGGCAAGGGCATCCACTGATTCCTTCCCCTGCGTTTTCGTCTCGCAACACCGGTGTATTTTCGGCCTCGGTGTCACTTTTTTTGCCCTTGAAGCAACTATATAGGTGAAAGGGATGGGCAGCCCCTCAGCCAGACAGCTCCGCGTGGACGGCGGCCCCCCTCGTCCGATGCAGTGAATTGCTTTTGGGAGGATCGTATGTCTGAGCATCATCCTGACCGCGAGGCCTTGGAGCAGTTCTTCGACGGCAGGGTCGCCGGCGGCGAAGAGCGCCGGATCGGAGATCACCTCCGCTCAGGATGTGCCGTGTGCCAATCCATCGTCGACGAACTGGTGCGCCAGCTCGATCCGACCGTCACCGTCGAGATCGCGGCCGCGCGGCCGCGGCCGCGGGAAAGCCCGGCGCGAGCGGCTTTGGAGGGCCGGGCGCGCCGGCAGAGAGCGGAAGACGACGCCTGGGACCTCATCTTTGCCAAGCTCGAGAAGCGAGTGGCCCTGATCCTCTTCGAGAAGGAGATGGCGCCCCGCCTGGTCGCCGAGCTGCTCGGCGCGCCAGCGGCGGAGAGACGGCGGCACGTTCATGAAGGCCGCCGGTTTCAGACCCTGGCGGTCTGTGACCTGCTCATCGAGAAGAGCTTCGAGGCCGGCTTTCGCGACCCGGCACAGGCGGTTTCCCTGGCCGAGCTCGCCATCGTCGTCGCCGACCACCTGGACGGCAAGTACTATGGGGCGGCCGTGGCCTTCGACATGAAGTCGCGGGCCTGGGCCTTCCTGGGCAATGCCCGGCGCATCGGCTCCGATCTATCCGGCGCCGAACGTGCCCTGGCCCTTGCCGAGTCGCTTGCCGAGGAAGGTTCGGCCGATCCTCTGGAGGAGGCCAGACGGCTCGACCTGAAGGCCTCGCTGCTCAGCGACCGCGGGCACTTCGTCGAAGCCGCCGAGGTTCTTGACGACGTGATCGAGATCTACGACGACGTCAAAGACCTGCACCGCAAAGGCCGCGCTCTGATCAGCAAGGGGCTCTTCCTCGGCTACGCCGGACTGCCGGAACAGGCGGTGGAGCTGATCCCTCAGGGGCTGTCGCTGATCGATTGGGAGCATGAGCCGCGCCTGGTCTTGATGGCGCGCCATAACTTCGCGTGGTTCCTCAACGAAGGCGGTAAACCCGAGAAGGCGCTCCAGTACATCGAGCGTTTCCGCGGCAGCTACCAGCAGTTCCCCGACTTCTGGACCGATTTCCGCCTGTCTTGGCTGGAGGCGCGCATCGCCATCAACCTGGGACGCCACGTCGAGGCGGAGGAGAAGCTCCGCGAGCTGCAGCGGTGCTCGGCGGAGAAAGGACTCGGCTACGAGGCATCCATGGTCATGCTCAACCTCGCGAGCCTCTACCTGAAGCAGGGGAGGTGCCGTGACCTGGAGGAGCTCATGCGGGAGCTGCTCGACATGCGGGTGGCACCGCGGGCGCTCGCGGCTCTGACTGCCTTCCAGGAGGCCTCCGACAGCGACAGCGTCACCCTGGCGAAGATGGGCGAGATCTTGAGTCTGCTGGAGCAGAACCTGCCGTTGAATTTTCAAAAGGCAGCGTAGTCGTCGCCGGCGGGGGCTGTAGCTCCGATGCGGCCAACGGGGCGCGCAGGAAGTATCCTTGCGCGGTGCCGCTCGCGACCTCCTCTCTGCCGCTGGTTCCCGTCAACGCCGCGCGCCGGCTGCTGCTGTCGGCGCAAGGGCTCCTGGCCCCTCCGGAAAAGTCGACTGCTGACTCGCTCTACGCCCTGGTGGAGAGCTTGGGCTTCGTCCAGATCGACTCGATCAACATCGTGGCGCGGGCCCACCATCTGATCCTTGGCGCGCGGCTGCGCGGTTACCGTCCCTCTCAGTTGACCACCCTGCTCGAAGGGGATCGGCGCCTGTTCGAGCATTGGACCCACGACGCGGCGGCGATCCCCACGGTCAGTTTTCCGTACTGGTGGCCGCGATTCGCCCGCATGCGCGCCGAGCTGCCGCGCCGCCCTTGGTGGCGCAACCTACTAGGACCGCGGCCGCGGAAGGTGCTGGCGGAGGTGCGCGACCGCCTGCGCCGCGAGGGACCGCTACTGACCCGTGATTTTGCCGCGGACGCGAGGGGTGGCGGTACCGGCCCTTGGTGGGGGTGGAAGCCGCACAAGGCCGCGCTCGAGTACCTGTGGGCTGCGGGAGAGGTGGCCATTGCGGGAAGACGCAATTTCCACAAGCTCTACGACCTGACCGAGCGGGTTCTGCCGCACGCTTGGGCCGCCCCGCGGCCGCGGCCCGAGGAGCACCTGGAGTGGGCCTGCCGCTCGGCGCTCGACCGGCTTGGCGCCGCGACCGCCGAGGAGATCGCCGCCTTCTGGAGTGCCGTGCCCGCCGCCGAGGCCCGGCCGTGGTGCGAGCGGGCCGCCGGCGCGGGCGAGATCGCCAGGGTCCGGGTGGAGACCGCCGACGGCTCGCCGCCGCGTCCGGCCTATGCGGTTGCCGATTGGCAGGCGCGAGCCGCCGGCGCGCCCGGGCCTTCGTCGCGAATTACGCTGCTCGCCCCATTCGACCCGATCCTGCACGACCGGCGGAGGGCGCTTCGCCTCTTTGCCTTCGACTATCGATTCGAAGCCTTCGTGCCGGCCCAGCGGCGCCGGCACGGCTACTACGTGATGCCGATCCTCGAAGGCGACCGGCTGGTCGGCCGGCTCGATCCCAAGCTGCATCGCCGCGAGGGCCGCCTGGAGATCCGAGCCATCTGGTGGGAGCGGGGGGTCCGGCCCACGGGCCGCAGGACGGCGTCTCTGGCGGCCGCGGTCGGCCGCCTGGCGCGCGCCCTGGGCGCGGAGCGCTGGGAGATGCCTGCCCCCTGAAAAAGAGAGCGGGGAGGGTGATCGAGTCACCTCTCCCCGCCGCGTTGCAACTATTGCAGGACTGCGACCCAAAAGGTCGCGCCCCGGCGCGTTCCGATCGATCCCTTACTTAGCCGGTCGTCTTCCCGGCCTTGGCCTTCGGGGTCTTGAGCTTGACGGTGCTGGCCACGTTCTTGTCACCGTCCTTGTGGGAGGTGCCGCTGGCCCACAGGCCAGACTTGACGTCGTCCCAGGTGGCTGCCTTGCCGTCGAGCCAGTACTTGGTGTCCGCGTCGACGCTGAGGGTCTTCTCGGCGGCCTTCTTGCCCTTACCCTTGACCGTGAAGGTCTTGGCAGTGGCGTCCACCGCCGTCACTTCGCCATTGTAGGCCGCGCCCTTGTGGGCCTTGCCGCCCTTGTGGCCCTTGTGGGTGGTGGTGGTGGTAGTAGTGGTCGTGGAGCCGGTGCCGGTGGTGGCGCCCGTGCTCGAGCCCGTCGAGCCGGTGCCGCCCTGGGCGAACAGGGCCGCGGTGCCGAACAGCAGACACAGACCCACGATGCAGATGAACGTCTTGCGCATTTGAGCGCTCCTTTGTCGGAAAACGACCGGAGGTGATTCTCCGTCCCAACCGGAGCAATTGCATTGCCGATGCCAACCCAGGGGCGGGCCAGGGCTCTCCGCCGCCGAGGGAGCCGGCGCCAGGGAGAAGGGCCCTCTTTGGCCTCGGACCATCCTGGCGTGCCACTCCGACTGCGGCCATCGCCAAAACGGCACTCCCGGCCCGTTGGCGATACGCGCTGTCACCCGCCGGCGGCGAGGGCGGCCGCGTTGCGTGCGGCACCGAGCATCGCCGTGTGTTCGTTGAGAATCACGTGCACCGGGATGCGCCTCAGGTAACGGGCAAAGCGTCCCTTGTCCGCGAAGGCGCGAACGAAGGCGCCGTCCGCCAGCCTGGGCAGGATCTTGGGGGCGATCCCCCCTCCCACGAAGACACCGCCGGTGGCCGTCCCGAGCAGCGCCAGGTTCCCGGCGGCGGCGCCGTAGGCGGCCACGAACAGGTCGAGGGCGCGGCTGCACAGCGGACAGTCGCCGCCGAGTCCCGCCTCGCCGACCACGCGCGACGGGTCGTCGGCCTTCGCCAGGACCGCACGGACCCGCGGGCTCTCGGCGACCGTGCCGGTGTCGCGCAAGAACTCGTAGATACTCCACAGGCCGGGTCCGGAGACCACCCGCTCGACGCTCACGTGGCCGGGACGCCGGCCCGCGGCAAAGCGCCGGCGCAGATAGGCAAGCAGCTCGCACTCCTCGCTGCCGCGCGGCGAGTAGTCGGCATGCCCTCCCTCCGAAGCGACGACCACCTTGACGCCGCCGATCTCGGGGAGCAGCGCCATGCCCAGGCCGGTGCCGGCGGCGATCAGCACGCGGTTGCCGGACCTGCCTCCCGCGCGGCGAGCCGAGCGCGCGCCGGCCTGCAGAATGGCGAGCTCGCCGGGCTGGAGAAGCGGGATCCCTTCCGCCGTGGCGACCAGGTCGTTGATCAGCACGACGGCCGGCAGGCCGAGCTCGGCCGCCAGGCGGCGGCCGTCGATCTTCCATGCGAGGTTGGGGGTGCTCGTGCGGTTGTCGATCACCGGACCCGCGACGCCGAAGCAGGCTGCCCGGCAGTCCTCGGCGCGAGATGGCGGCGGCGCTGCTATTTCCTCGGTGCTCCATGCCGGCGGCGCGCCTATTTCGTCGGCGCGCGATGGCGGCGGCGCGCCTATTCCCTCGGCGCGCCGCCGGCGAGCTCCGCCGCGGGACCGCCCGGCCGCGAGAAAGACGCGGACCACCGCCTCGAGGCCCGGAAAGGCGGCGCTGTGGTAGCTCGCCAGGCGCAGCAGCCGCAGTCCCGCCGGCTCCGTCGCGAAGAGCCCAAGATTGGTCTTGGTGCCGCCGACGTCGCCGGCCAGGATCAACGCGTGCTCTCCCCGGATCCTCCGCCCGGCCTGCCGCCCGACCTGATGGGAAGGCGCGCGACACTCTCGCGCAGGCGGGCGAGACCGCCTGCCTTGTCGTCCCCGAGATCGACGCGCAGCACGCTGCGCCGGCGCTGGGCGAGCGCTTGCCGGTCGCCTTCCGCCTGGGCACGGATCAGGGTGCCGAAGGTGTACGAGGTCTCCGGAACCCGCAGGTCCTCTGCCGGACGATCGACGATCTGCAGGAACCTGCCGCCGGCTGGCCCTCCCTTGTGCAACTGCCCCGTGGAATGGAGAAAGCGCGGACCATACCCGAAGGTGGCCGCCAGGCCGGTGCGGTCGCGCAGCAGACCCTGCAAGGCGTGCAATGCCTCGCCGGTCTCGGGCGCGGGCGCCAGGTAGGCCTGGATGCCCAGGTAGACGCCCGGCCCGCTGGCGGCGCCATGCAGCCACCTGCCGAGGGCGTCGTCGAGCGCCCCTTTATCGGAGTCGGCGCCGGAGTCGGCGGCGGCATCGATCTGGTCGGCCTCGTCGGCCGCCTGGTCCGTCCCCGCAGCGTCTCGCGCGGCTGGCCCAGGCGCTGGCGCCCGCATGGCCTTGCCCGCCAGCTCCTTGGCGAGCTGCACGTCGGGCTGATTGAAGGGGTGGATGCCGATCACCGCGCTGGCCGCGGCGACCGCCACCTCCCAGCGAAAGATCTCGCGGCCGAGATCGAACCTGTCGCGGAGATGGATCCGCGCCACCGGGTGGCCGGCCCCTTCCAGGCCGTCGAGGAGTGCGCCGAAAGACTCTGCCGCACCGGTGCTGCCCGGCGTGCCCGATGAGCTCGTCGGGCCGAGCTGCAGGGCTACGAAGAAGCGATCCTCGCCATAGGCCGAGGGAAGTCCCGCCGGCTCCCCCACGACCGGCACGATGCCGCGGCCGCTCTTGCCGGTGCTCTCGGCGATGAGCTGCTCCAGCCAGTCGGGGAAAGAGGCGACGTCCTGTCCGGCCAGCAGAGTCACCTTGTCGCGGCCGGCGAGGGTCAGCTCGCCCAGCGCGGCACCCAGGCGCAGCCCCGGGCTCTCCGCCGCGGCGACCTCGGGACCACAGGCCTCGGCCATCGCCTGGCCGCGGGCCAGCAGCTGCCGCAGATCGATGCCCAGCAGTGCCGCCGGAACCAGGCCGAAAGGGGTGAAGGCGCTGTAGCGTCCGCCGACGTCGGGAGGCGCGTTGACCACCGCGCGGAAGCGCCTCTCGAGCGCCAGTCTCTGGAGAGGCGTCCCCGGGTCGGTGACGGCCACGAAGTGGCGGCCCCGGCGCCCGTCTTCCTGCCCCGCGTCAGCCGTGGGGGTGGTGCTCGCGCCGCCCGCGGAGGCGCCGAGGCGTTCCCAGAAGGCATAGAAAAACGACAGCATCTCGGTCGTCGTCCCCGACTTGCTCGACACCACGAAGAGGGTCCTTGCCAGGTCGAGCCGATCGGCCAATGCGCGCACGGCGGCAGGGTGGGTGCTGTCGAGGACGGTAAGCTCCGGGTAACCGGGAGCGGGACCAAAGGTGCGCGCGAAGACCTCGGGCGCCAGGCTCGATCCCCCCATGCCCAGGACGACGGCCTGTCGGTACCCGTCTTCCCGGACCTCGCGGCCCAGCCGCTCCAAGGAAGCGATCTCGGCCTGCATCGCGCGCGGCAGATCGAGCCACCCGAGACGGTCGACGATCTCGGGTTGCGGCTCGGGCGACCAGAGGGTCGGGTCCTTTTTCCACAGGCGGCGGCTGAAGCCGTCGGCCTGCCAGCGCGCCAGGCGCGCCGCGACAGCGGTTGCGTGGCGCCCAATGCGCAGCTCGAGACCGTCCCCGCGGCCGCCGCTTCCCTGCGACTCCGTTGCGCTCATGCTCTCTCCCTCCGTGCCATGGCACTCTACGTGAGGTGATAGCCGCTGCCAAATGCTACGATCCGCCGCGATACGCGCGCGCCGCCCGGCGGTTTCGGCGCGGCGCCTGACATTGCCGCCAGCCAAGGAGAAGAGACATGCCGGTACGTAAAGCCAACGCCGTATGGGAAGGAGGACTCAAGGGCGGGCAGGGGACGGTCGAGTTGGGGAGTGGGGCGTTCAAGGGCGGCTACTCCTTCGGCTCCCGTTTCGAAGAGGCTTCAGGAACCAATCCGGAAGAGCTGATCGGCGCCGCCCACGCCGGCTGCTTCTCGATGGCTTTCGCGGCCGGCCTGGAGCGCTCGGGGCACCCACCGCGGCGCGTCGCCACCGACGCCAAGGTGCACATCGGCAAGGTGGGGGAAGGTTTCAAGATAACCCACATCGAGCTGGAGACCGAGGCCGACGTGCCCGGAATCGATGACACCACCTTCCAGGAGCAGGCCCGTAAAGCCAAGGAGGGTTGTCCCGTGTCCCAGGCCCTGGCCGGGGTCGAAGTCACCTTGCGCGCACGGCTGGCTCACTCGTAATCACTATCTTATTCGCAAATAGAAAATTGTCTATGGGGCTTGACTTCCCCCCCGGTACCTCCTTTACGCTGCCAGCAAATTCCTGGCCGTAAGGAGATTTTCATGGTGTGGAAAAAGACTGACGAAGCTCCCCACCCGGAGCCTGCCCCCGCTATGCCCCGCGTCGCCACCGCCCCGCCGGCCGAGCCGATGCGGCGGCCGGACCGCCCCAGCGCCACGATCGGCCCGTCGATCTTCATCAAAGGCGACCTGACAGGCGACGAAGACCTGGTGATCGAAGGCCGGGTGGAAGGCAGGGTGGACCTCAAGAAGAACAACGTCACGGTCGGCAAGAACGGCCGCGTGCGCGCTGACGTCTTCGGCAAGTCGGTGATCATCGAGGGCGAGGTGGATGGCAACCTCTTCGCCCAGGAGCAGGCCATCCTTCGACAATCGGGCGCGGTGCGGGGCAACATCACGGCGCCGCGCGTCATCCTCGAGGATGGCTCCCGCTTCCGCGGCAGCATCGACATGGATGCGAAGGAGCCGGCCAAGGGAAGCGGAGCCGCCGGCAGCGGGGCTACGGCGGGAGGCGGGGCATCGGCGGCAAGCAGTCCGGCCGCTGTGCCTGCCGGAGCGCGGGCCGAGGCCGCGTTGGCAGAGCTCGGGCGGCCCGCACCCGCCAGCCAGGCCGCGTTACCCGCGCGGCACAACAGCTGAAGCGGCGGCCGGATGAGCTGGTTCTCGTCGCGCGCCCCACAGCTGCCGAACAGCCTGGCTGGCGCAGGATCCGCGCCGAAGGCCGGCGCGGCGCTGGCGACCCTGGAGCCAGGGGAGGAGCCGGAAGTGCACAGCTCCCTTGCCCTGGCGACGCTGTTTCGCGAGGTCGGTCCGCTCGGCAAGCTGCAGGTCCTGGACCTCGGGCCGGCGGTCGGGTCGAACGTCGAGTTTCTGTCCCAATTCGGCTGCAAGCTCTATATCGAAGATCTCTACGCCGCGCTCGCCGCCCACCGCCGGCAAGAAGATCGGCAAGGGGTGAGCGCGGCACCCTTCGCCGAGCTGCTGCCTTTCCCCGAAAGCGCCCGCTTCGACGCCGTATTCGCGTGGGACCTTTTCAACTACCTGAGCCGCAAGGAGTTGGCAGGGTTGGCGCATTACCTGAAGCCCTTCTGCCGGCCGGGCGCCCTGGTATTCGCCCTGGTCTCGATCCTCAAGCAGATGCCGGCCGCGCCGATCCGCTTCAAGATCCTCGACCGGGAGCGGCTCGTCTACGAGCGCCAGACGGCCGAGGAGAGTCCCTGCCCGCGCTATCCGCCGGCCGAGCTCGCGGACTTGATGAAGGGTTTCCGGCTGGACCGCTCCTTCCTCCTGCGGCACGGCATCCAGGAGAACCTGTTCACCAGGCTGGCGGACTGACTGGGAGCTGCGGCATGGAGCCGCGCTTGTGTCGCCGCGCCGACTTCGCGGGATGAAATGGCACTGCGATGTGGCGGTGGTGGACTACTCAAAGCATCTATTGGATCTCCCCCCGCAACCCCTCGATCCCCTTCCCTCCCCTCCGGGGGGGAAGGGGACGCCCCCCGCCCTCTCGCGGCAGGAGTTTCGTTCTACCTAGAGGAGCAGGGGGGCCGCGCGCAGCAGGGCAGAGACCGACTTGCCGTCGCAGATGCCGCCGCGGGCGGCGCGCTCGATGGCTTCGGCGACGGGCAGCCGTTCGACCGTCAGCAACTCGTCGTCTTCCAGCCGCTGCTGGGCGGCGACGAGCCCGGTCGCCAGATACAGCCAGATCTTCTCGTCGGTGAAGCCGGGAGTGGTCCAGATCCAGCCGAGCGGGCGGAGAGTGCCGGGCCGGTAGCCGGTCTCCTCCTCGAGCTCGCGGGCGGCGCAGGTCTCGGGGCTCTCGCCGTCTTCGAGCGTCCCGGCCGGCACCTCGAGCAGCCAGCCCCCGGTGGCGTAGCGATACTGCCGCACCAGGAGCACCTCGCCGCCTATCACCGGAACGATCGCGACGGCGCCGGGATGGTGGATCCGCTCGATCTCCATCACCTCGCCGTTGGGCAGACGCACGCGGTCGACCGCGACCCGGATCTTGCGGCCGCGGAAGACCTCACGGCCCGCCAGGCGCTGCCCCGGCGGCCCGTCCGGTGGGCCGTTCGCCGAGTTATCGGCCGTCATCTACCGGCCGCTCAGACCTGGAGTCGCTTTCTCGCCCTCGGGCGAGACCTTCTTCTCTTGGAAACCGGCGGGGATCTCGAACTGGGAGTCGGGGGGCGACGTGGGATCGAGCTCGATCACCTCGAGAGAGCTGCGGGTCGCCGTCGTCTTGCCGTCCTTCTGCCGGTTGGTGGAGAGCGTCGAGACCTTGAGCGGGTAGCCGGGAGGGGTCGCCATGCGGTGGGCAATCAGCCGGTCGAGGCGGTCGCTGCCGGTGCGCAGCAGATCGGTCCGCAGCCAGACGCCGAGGCCAGGGTCGCGCAGCTTGTCGGTCATCCAGACGTCCTCCTGGATGACGGTAGTGGCCGTCGACCCCATGCCCAGCACCTTGACGTTGGTGTTGTAATGAGTGCGATAACGGTAGTGGCGGGTCGGCAGGCCGGCGACCATGCCGCCATCCTCCTCGCCCACCTTCTCCACCTTGAGGTCCGAGAAATCCACCTGCAGCAGCGGTCCCATGGTGTGCAAAACACCACCGGAGCGGCCGAGCATGGCGGCGAGGTCCCACCTCCCGTAGGTCTTCTCCTTGGGGTCGACCACGTAGAGATCCTTGCCGCCGTCGCGGGTCAGCAGGTAGGTCCCCGCCTTGGCCGCCGGGTTATCGCTTTCCAGCACGTCGACCCGGCAACGGTCGCCGGCCACCCAGGCTTCCACCTGCACCAGCTCGCTGCGCGGCGGCGCATCCTCGGTGCCGCTCAGCGAGGTCCTGCTGACCGCCTTGTAATGGACTCCGGCGCAAACCGGCGCCGCGGCGGCGGCCGCCAGGGCAGCGGAGACGATCGATTGGGCGAAGGCTCTCAGGGCGTGCGCCTCTGCGGCCGAACCGCCGGCTGGCCGGCGACCGCTGGAACCGAGGGCGATCATGGCGCATTCCCGGCAATGCGGCAAGGCGGACCCTAACGGGACATTAGAACGAAACTCTTCTGCCGTGAGAGGGAGGGGGCGTCCCCTTCCCCCCCGGAGGGGAGGGAAGGGGATCGAGGGGTTGCGGGGGGCGATCCGATAGATCTGAGGCCGCCAACGCCAGTTAGCGGGGCCGCCCACCGGCGGCGCCAACTAAGAAAGGATAGGGATTAATCGCGCGGCCATACCAGGTATAGAGGCCGTAGTGCAGATGCGGCGGGGTGGTGGCGGCGTTTCCCGAGGTGCCGACGTAGCCGAGCACGTCGCCCTGCTCCACCCAGTCGCCCCGCTCGGCCGCGGCGAAGGCGTCGAGATGGGCGTAGTAGTGGTGATAGCCCGCGGGACCGAGGACCAGCAGCCTCCAGCCGCCCAGGCGGTTCCAACCCTTGCGGGTCACGATGCCGTGTGTGGCGCTGCGCACCGGCGTGCCTCGCGGAGCGAAAACGTCGACCCCCTGGTGAGCTCGACCTTCGCCGCGCGGAGCGCCCCAGGTGTCCTCCAACGCCGCCGCGGCCACGCCGTCGACCGGCACCGGCAGCCGCGCGGGCAGCGCCTCGCCGAGGAGGCGCGCGCAGCGGATGGGATGGCGCAAGAACGGCTCGCCCCAGACGGCCGCCCCCAGCAGAAGAGCCGCCGCGACGACCGCCCGCGTCCCCGGCCAACCCCGCCGCCTGGCCGGCTTCCGAGCTCGCGAGCGCATGCCGGCTCTCTTGACATCAGCCCCCACGCGCGGGGCAGGCGGCCTCATCGGCAGCCCCCCACGTTAGAATATCCGGCGGCCGTAAACGGAGCCCTCGGCAAGACGCCTGGCATGATCACCCGCTCTCCCTTCCCCTCCTGCCCCTCCCGCCGCTCCCGCCGATCACCAGCCGGCAAGCGCCGGTCGAGAGCCGTCGCGCCATGGCCGGAAACCGGCGGCCGATGCTGCCTGGGTCTGCTGGCCTGCGCCCTCGCGCTGGTTCCCGCGCCCGCCGGCCTCGCGGCGACCGCGCCGGGTCGCGCCGCGCCGTCCGCCGTGGCCACCCCGGCTGCTGGTCCGTCGGACGAGATGCGCCGCCTGGCGGCCGGCGAGGTGCTGATTGCCGCCAGGACGGTCGGCCCGGGGTCGCTTGCCGAGCAGGTCGCGCGCGGAGTCATCGATGCCCCGCCGGAGCGGGTCTATTGCGCCGTCACCGACTTCGCGCACTACCGGGAGTTCATGCCCTTCGTCCACCGCTCCGACGCCGCGACGGAGCGGGATGGCTCGGTGGTGAGCTTCCAATCGCTCGACCTCCCCTTCCCGGTTGGCAACCGCTACTACAAGATCCGCGCCACGAGCCGCGTGGAGGAAAGCGGCGGCACCAGGGCCTGGCGCACCAGCTGGAGCTACATCCCCGGCACGGGCAACGTTACCGCCCACCGCGGCTCGTGGAGCCTGGTCGAGTTCGGCGCCGGCCGGACGCTGGCCGCCTGCACCCTCTACACCGACCCCGGCGGCCACACTCCAGGCTGGGCGATGAACCGGGGCACGGAGCAGACCCTGCCATACATCTTCAGCGGCCTGCGCCAGCACGTCCATCGCTCGCGTTACGACCATTCCTGTTAGAATAGCCCGTCCAGTTCTCGAGGTGGGTCCGCGAGTCGAGCTCGCTCCGGAGCGAGCGCAAAGCCACCGCGGTCAGGGGCGGCCGTGCGGTTGAGGAGAGTCCGATGAACCAGCAAGAAGCCGCTGCCGTGGATGCGCATCTCGGCACCGAGCTGAGCCGCCGCTCGGCGGAGCTGACCCGCATGTGGCTGGATCGCTTGCTGGCACGCCTCGAGGTGCACCCGCGCCGGGTCTTCCCCTCGGACACCCTGCTCAACCACATCCCGGAAGTGCTCAAGTCCGTCTCGGACTACCTCCTGGCGGGAGGAGACCGAGTGACCGAGGAGCTCGTGCGGGAGGAGCTCACCAAGTTGGCCCGCCTGCGCCGCGAGCAGGGCTACGACATCGACGAGATTCTGGCCGAGTTCGAGATCCTCGGAGAGATCCTCTACTCGGCGCTCAAGGACGAGGCAGAGTCCCTCGGCCGCAAGATCACGGTGGATTACGCCATCGTCGTCGCCGAACGGCTCTACCGCGCCCTGATGGCCATCACCGCGATCACCGCCAACACCTTCCGCGAGGAGGGATTTCGTGACCGCCGCGAGCGTGCCCGTCTGCTGGGCAGCTTCGGACGCGACCTGGCGCACGAGCTGCGCAACCGCCTGGGCACGGCCGAGGCCGCCTTGCACGTGATCGAGCACAGCCCGGACCGCGAAGCGGTGGACCGCTCCCGGCACGCCCTGGCCCACAGCCTCGAGCGCATCAAGGGAGTGGCGGACGACGTGCAAGCCCTGGCCATCGCCCAGGGAAGCGAAGAGTCAGCTCAGGGTCGGCGCTTGTCGCTGCGCACGCTCCTCGAGGAGACCCTGGCCGAGGTCGCCGACATCGCCAGCGAGAGAGGCGTTCGGATCGAATCTCAGGAGCCGATCCCCGACGTCCAGGTCGACGCCACGCGGGTGGAGCTGGTGCTCATCAACCTGATCGGCAATGCCATCAAGTACTCCGACCAGCAGAAGCCCGACCGCTGGGTGCGCGCCAGCGCCAGGTACGATGAGAACGGCTACTGGCGCATCGCCATCGCCGACAACGGCATCGGCATTCCCTCCGATATGCAAGGCCTGGTCTTCGAGCAGTTCGTGCGCGCCCATCCCGACCTGGCCGACGGCACCGGCCTGGGCCTCTCCATCGCCCGCGAGGCCATCTCCCAGCTCAGCGGCCGCATCTGGCTCCAAAGCGAACCCGGCGCCGGCACCACCTTCTACTTCACCGTCGTCGACCCCCCCGCCGCGCGAGAGTAGCCCCGGAGCCCGACCGCCCCCCGGAGGAGCCTCCGTCGAATCGCGCCCCTCAATCCTCCCCCCGCGCCGGTAGCTCAATGGATAGAGCTCTTGACTTCGGATCAAGTGGTTGGGGGTTCGAGTCCCTCCCGGCGCGCCATGCTAACTCACTCGCAGCACAGAGCTTATACGGTTTTTAGGGAAGTGTCAAATCCCTCTCCGACGAGTCCTGCGTAAGTCTGCGTAAGTCGGATCGCCTCGCCAGAGCCCTTTTTCGGCTCGCACCAGAGCATCCCGTGCGAACGCTTCGCCCACCTTGGACGCCTCCGCGCGGAGGCATGGGGGTTGTCGAGAACGCTCGCGATTTTTTCAGGCCGGAAGCTCGCACCGGGAGGACGCCGGTGCCCGGACGACGCGCCGCAGTTCCTCCGCAAGCCGCCGCGCCAACGCGGCCGTGACCACCTCCTGTTCGGCGGCGCGCTGGAAGAGGGCGAGCGAGGCGAGCATCTCGCGGCCGACCCCGAGCGCCCGGAAGACCGGGGCAAGCTGGCGGGCGAGCGTCTTGACCTCGGCCGTTGCGCCGCGCTCGGCCAGCAGTGCCGCGAGCTCCAGCGTCACGAGCGCCGTGTCGTAGGGGATCTTCTCGGCCGCGAAGCCGGCGCGCACCTCGCGCAGCAGCGCGAGAGCCTCGTCGGCCCGCCCGCGCGCGGCGGCGATCCGCCCGGCCAGCCAGCGCACCCGGATGCGGTCCAGCTTGGCGGCGTAGCGTGGCGCCAGCTCCGCCACCTCGGCCACCAGCGGCTCGGCCTCGTCGAGGCAGCCCGCGTGTTCGAGCAGCTCCAGCAGGTTGAAGCGCGCGATCCACAGAAGCCGCGGATCGTGCCCTTCGGCGAGCAGCGGCAGCGCCTCCTGGAGGGAGGCAATCGCCGCGTCGAAGGCGTGAGCTTCTTCCAGGGTCTTCGCGCGGTTGAGGAGAAGGAAGCACCTCTCCTCGCCCCGGTCGAGCGTCAGGGCGCGGTCGAGCAAGGCGAGAGCCTCGGGCAGAAGGCGCTGATCCCGGCGCAAGGAGGCCTCGAGACCGAGCACCCGCGCCTCGTCGAGAAGGCCGCCGCGGTCGCCCGTGGCGCCGTCCCGCCAGAGCGGCAGGCCCTGTGCGAAGGCCGCCTTGGCCGCCTCGAGGTCGCCGCCGGCGCGCAGCGCGTTGCCGAGATGAACCCCACAGCAACCCTGAAGGCGGCTGCGCAAAGGCTCGTCGTTATCCAGCAGGTCGGCGACGAGGACCGCCAACTCCGCCAGCTCGCGTGCGTTCACCACGCTCTCCGCGGTCCGCCGCAGGCTCTCGGCACACAGCCGCTCGCCCAGCGCCCATCCGCGGAACTCCTCGCCCTCGTGCACCAGGGCCTGCCGCTGCGACGCCGTGTAGGGCTCCAGGCGGCGCCACAGCGCGGCCGCCTCCTCGCGCGCCCGCGCCGGGTCGGCCAGCTGCGCGGCGCTTGGCTCTCTGGGCGCCCGCCGGCGCAGGTCTTCCACCATCAGGGGGAGCGCGGCGCGGGCCAGGTCGGCCTGGAGGTTGCCGAACTCCGCGGCGAGGGCCTCGATCTCCTCGTCCAGGCTCGCCGCGGCCGGCAGGTCGCCCGCCGCAACCGCGGTACCCAGGGCGCACAGCAGGCACCTCACCCCCTCGACCAGGCGAGGGGAAAAGTCGAGGGCCGCCAGGAGGCGGGCGCGGGTTGCCGGCTTGGGGATCTTCTTGCCCTGCTCGAGCTCGGAGACCGTGCTCTGCCGCAGACCCGCCGCCGCGGCGAGGTCCTCCTGACTCCAGCCGCGCAAGGCGCGCAGGAAGCCCAGCACCGTCCCGAGGTCGTCGACCTCCCGGCGGTCGCGCACAGAAAGCCCTCCTCTTCCCCTGGTACGCGCCGGCCCTCTTCGTGGCAGGCGATGGCTTGCAGCGATATGTTATCGCTAAAGGGCCGATTTTTCGGCCTTGCCCAGGCACCATAGTTCCAGGCAGGCGCCCCGCGCGGCCACGCCGGTCGCGCCCCGGCCGCGCCCGCGCGAAAGGAGTCCCGCATGCCCTGTCCCCGCCGCACCTTTGCCCTCCTGGTCCTTGCCACCACCCTGGCCCTCTCCGCATCCTGGCCTGGTGCCGCGCCGGCCCATGCGCAGCCGGCGGCGCTTCGGCCTGCGGACAGCGCCGTCGCCTCTTGGAACCCCTGGACCTGGCTGCGCGCCGTCCTGGCGCGCGCCTGGAGCAAGGCTGGATGCTCGATCGACCCCTACGGCCAGTGCATCCAGGGCTCCACCGTGACGCCGCCCCCAGCGCTCCGACCGAAGAGCGGCTGCTCGATCGATCCCTTCGGCCAGTGCATCGGCGCGCTGCCGGCACGCCCGCCCATCATCCCGCAACGGGACGAAGGCTGCTCGATCGATCCCTATGGGGGAGGCTGCGCCGGCGGCAGGTAGGAGGGAGCGCGGCGCACGCGCCCGGCCGGGCGGGAGCGCCCGCGGCCAGGCCGCCGCCGGGGAAACCAGGCTCCTCCGCGCGAAACCTGCCGGAGAGTCAGGCCGGGATCTCGCTTCGAGCGGTGGCGGTAGGCCGAGCGCTGCCGCGCAGCTCCTCGGCGAGGCGGCGCGCCAGCTCCGGGGTGACCGCCTCCTCTTCGGCGGCGCGGCGGAAGAGAGCGAGGGCGGCAAGCGCCTCGCGCCTGACGCCCTGCGCCCGGAAGACCGGCACCAGGTGGCGTGCCAGCGCCTTGACCTCGGCGGTGGCGCGGCGCTCGGCGAGAAGGGCGGCCAGCTCGAGCGAGACCAGGGCGGCATCGTAGGAGATCCCCTCCCTGGCGAAGTCGGCGCGCACCTGGCGGAGCAGCGCGATCGCCCGGTCGATGCGGCCCCGGCCGGCGGCGATCCGCCCGTCCAGCCAGCGCAGGCGCAGACGGTCGAGCCGGCTCGCGAAGCCGGGCGCCAGCTCGGCCACCTCCCTGAGCAGCGTCTCCGCTTCCTCGTGGCGCCCGGCGCCCACGAGCAGCTCCAGCAGGTTGAAGCGCGCAATCCAGAACAGGCGTGGCTCGCGTGCGCCGCCGAGGAGGGGCAGGACTTCCTGCAGGCTGACGATCGCCGCCTCGAACTGCCCGGCCTCTTCCAGGGTCTTGGCGCGGTTGAGGAGCAAATAAGGTCTCTCGGCGCCGAAGTCGCTTGCCAGGGCCCGGCTGCGGGAGGGCATCGAGAACCTCACCGCGGGCGCCGGCGCCGCACTCCTGCGGCGCGCCCTTCCCCGCCTCGGCGCGGCCTGGGCTCGCGCCGAGGCGGACGGGCTCTGGCGCCGCCTCGCCCCCTACACGGCAGAGCAGCGCCTGAGGGGACCTTCTTCTTGCCCCGCTCGTAGTCGGAGATCGAGTCGGGATGGAGCCGGACCGCCGCCGCAAGGTCCTTCTGGTCCCAGCCGCGCAGCGTGCGCAGCATGGCCAGCGCGATGCTCGTCGCCGGCCGGAACGACTCCCCCATTCTTGCCTCCTCGCGTGTTTCCTTCGACCAGAGTGTACTGGAGAGGGATGACCATTTGCGAGGGATACCCGAATAGTCGTGCCGAGAGAGGAAAGATCGTCGCATCCGCAGCGCGGAAGGTGCGTGTTCCAGCACCGGAAAGCCGGCCGCCAGCGATTTCGTATGCGGTGATTTCTTGCAAGTTGTCTAGCAACGATCCTTCCCCTTAGCGTCATCTCCAGCTCGCCATGCCGGCGCCCCTGGCTATCCCCGAGGCGCTCGCCAGCCCGGTCCGCTGCGTGCGCCAGCCCGCGAGCACCGTTTCAAGCTGAGGAGAAATCGATGCCCGACGCTGAATCCACCGCCGACTTCCGGCACGCGGCATCCCCAGACGGAGTCTTCTGATGCACCCCGCCACCAGGGAAGCCCAGATCTACGTCGGCGTCGTCGCGCGCTCACTTCGCGCCTACGTCAACCTGCTCGAAGGCGTGCACGCGACCCTGCCGCCCGAGCCGAAGAACATCGACCAGATCCTCGAGGGCTACCTGCCTTACAAAGTCTCCGTGGAGGTCAGGGCATCGCTGGAGATCTCGTGCAAGGACCTGCGCGACGCTGCCGATCGCCTGGAACGCGCCGCCCGCATCACCCGCCGCGAGCTGCGCCGCGAATTCACCCCGCGGATCGATGTCCCGCAGCCACCCTCTGCCCCTGGGCTCGAGCTTGCTGCCGGCGAGGAATCATCCTCCTCGTCAGATGGCAGCGGCTCAGAATCCAACGCCGCGGACGGCACCCTGGCTCGGCCCCGACGCCGCGCCATACAACGCCGTCGGCCCTCACGTCGAGGCCAGGCCTAGCGTGACGCCGCACGACCACCCTCGACACCGATCTCTCGCAGACGCCATGGCCAGCCAGGTCCGCATCGTCAGCACCCCGGGAATCTGCGGCGGCAAGCCGCGAATCGATGGTCATCGCATCCGGGTCCTCGACGTCGTCGTGGCGCACGAGGGGCTCGGCCTCTCCACCGCGCAGATCGCCGCCGCCTATTCGCTCACTCTCGCCGAGGTCGAGGCCGCCCTCGCTTACGATGCCGAGCATCCCGAAGAGGTCCGGCAATGGCTTGCCCTCGCCCAGGAGCTCATCGAGGAGCTTGAAAGCCGGCAACCGAGCCCGCTCCAAATCAGGCTCGGTTCTCACTTCCGGCTGTGGCTCGATGGTGACCGCCTCGTCCTCCCCGCCGAGTTGCGCGCCCACCTCGGCGTCCCCGAGAGCGGACTCCTGATCGCCTACCGCTTGGGCAGCGACATCGTCGCCCTTGAATCTTCGAGCCGGGCACTCGACCGCGTGCAGCGGCGGCTCGAGAACCTGGCCGCAGCGGGCGAAGGCCATGCCGACGAGCTGCCCAGCAAGCGCCGCGCGCCGGCCGGTCGCGAGCTCTTCCCCGGACTGGCCGCGCCCCCCAGCCTGAGCGACGAGCTCCTCGCCGAGCGCCGCCAGGAAGCCCAGCGCGAGGAGCACGAGGAGACGGATGGAACCGTTGACCAAAACCTCACCCCGGACCGTTCTTAAAGCCGAGGTCGATCGCGCGCGCGCCGTCTTGCGCGAGATCCTCGAGCTCTCAGGGCTCAGCCAGAAAGAGCTCAGCCACCGCCTCGAAGAGCACGGCTGCAGCGGCACCAACATCTCACGTTTGTTCACCGGCAAGGCCGCTCTCCGGCTCGAGCACATCGTCGCCATCAGCCGCGCGCTCGGCTTTCATCCGCTGGAGTTCTTTCACATCGTTTTCGAGCAGCCCGAGCAGCGCAGCCCCTTCCTTCAAAGGCTCTGGGACCTGATCGCCCCACACGGTCGCCAACCGATTCAGCACGGACCCGCCGTGGCGCGCGATGAGTTCGACAAGCTCCGCCGCCGGGTGGCAGGCCTGGCGCGCCAGGTCGAGCAGCTCCCGCCCTCGGGGCAACGCCAGCCCAGCGCCGAACGGAGGGTTTCTCACCATCCACCGTCGCTCGCCTCGCCGATAGCCCGCCGATCGGCCGAAGACTCCGCCAGGACGGCTCAGGGGCTGGAGCGGTGAGGCAACCCCGAAACCTTGCGCCCGCAGGCTGCGCGGCCCGTCGCACGCGGCGCCCCGGCTCCGACGAGAGGGTCTGAATGCTCTCCTTCGAGCATCAACAGGCTCGCGAGATCCTGTCCGATCTGAGCACCGGCCAACGCGCCGCCCTGCTGCACCTTCTTGCCTGTCCCGACTGTCAGCGGCATGCAGAAGAGATCCTGCTCGACAACCCGATGCTCTCGTCCGCGCGCGGCGGCGAAGACGCGCCCGGCCAGCCGGACGCGCCGACCCGGCGGGCACGCGACGAGTCGCTCCTCGCGGCCCTGGTCGCGGGATGGCGCGAAGCCGAGAGCCTGGTGGCGGAGCTGCTCCGCTTGCCTCCGGCGCAGCGCCTCCGGGCGGTCCAGCGGAAGGCCGATCTCCACCAGCCCATCGTCGCCGAGCTACTGCGCGAGGCTGCCGAGGAAGCCCTGGGCGATCCGCTGCGCTGCGAGGAGCTCGCGCACCTGGCCCTGGTGGTGGCCAAGGCCCTGCCCGCCTATCCTCCCGGCGTCGCGGAACGGTCCCGGTTGCGGGCCTTCTGCCTGGTCGGCGAGGCACGCCGGCGCCGCGGCGACCGGCCCGGGGCCGAGGAGGCCTTCCGCCAGGCCGCCCTTACCGATGGTTGGCTGTACGGCGACGAGCGCGGCGTCCTCTGCGCCGGATTTGCCAAGCTGCGCTGGGAGGAAGGGAGGCTCGACGAGGCTGCCGCCCTGCTCGCGCGCGCGGCCGAGATCTTCGGCGACTGCCGTCAATGGCTCGACCAGGCCGTCTGCCGCGCCTGGCTCGGCTGCCTCCTGCTCGAAGCCTGCGAGCCCGACCGGGCGGTTGCGCCCCTCTGCCTCGCCCTGGGCCGCGCCGACGTTGCCCTGCCGCCGGCCCTGGCGCAGCGCACCACCCTGGGCCTCGCCTACTGCGAGGCCGCCCTGGGACGCCACGAGCGCGCGAGCGCGCTCCTCGCGGCCGTTGGGGACTGCCAGGATGACCGAACTGGCGCGGAAGAGGAGCTGGTCTCGACCTGGTGGCGGGCCAGGATCGCGGCCCGCGCCGGGAGCCTGGCGGAGTCCGAAGACGCCCTCGCGGCGGTCCTCGGCCGGCTCCTTGCCCAGGGGAGCTTGCGCGAGGCCGCGACCGCGGCGCTCGAGCTTGCCCTGGTCCGCCTCAAGGCAGGGCGGCCGCGCGCCAGCGGCGGCCTGGGTCACCAGCTCTTCCACGCCTTCGGGGGCGAGGCGGCGCGCTTGGCCGTGGGCTTCGAGATGCTGGCGCAGCTCCCGGCCGACGAGCTCGATCTGGCGGCCGGTCTGCTGCGCGGCCAGATCCTTAGGCTGAGAACAAGCAAACGAGGGCGCCCGGGCCTTGTGGCCAAGGTCATCGACCTGGCCGATCTCCGCGAAAGACCGCTGCCGGCACCGGCGGCCGGAGCCACCGAGATCGAGCGCCAGAGTGTGAGGGACCAGGCCGGAGAAGGCGCCGCCGAGCCGAGCGGCAACTTGCCGAGGGCCGGCGCGGGCCCGCAAGCCGAGGACAAGCCACCGGATGCGGCCGGAAACGGCCGTGAAGCGTGGTGATGGACCATCCCGGTGACGACGCGTTCGCCGACCTCAGGGCGCTGCCCGAAGCGCAGGCCAGGACCTTCGAGCACCTCTTCCGCTGCCGGCGCTGCCGCGCTCTCGTAGCGCGCATCATCGCCGCGGGCGACGAGAAAGAGCCCTCGCCGCCGCGAGATCGCCTGCCGCCTCCAACGCGCCTCGCAAGCGCCGTGCTGCGCCGTCTCGGAACCGCAGGCGCGCAGCGCGCCGAGGAGCTTGCTCGCGATCGGGAGAGGGCGCCGCTGCTCTTCGACGAGCTCGTCGCCGCGCCAGAGGGCGGCTGGGCCACGTTGGCACGGAGCGAGGAGCGCTTCCGCTCTCCGGCGGTGGTGAGTCTTCTGCTGGCCACCAGCTCCGAGGCGCTCGAAGTCGAGCCGCAGCGGGCGGAACGTCTCTCTGCCGCGGCGCTCGCCCTGGCCGAACAGCTCGACACCCGCCGCTTCGGCGCCGCCTTGGCGGCCGAGCTGCAAGTCCGCGCCCTCGGACAGCTCGGCATGACGCACCGGCTGCGCGGCGACCTGGCCGCCGCCGAGGAGGCGCTGCGGCAGGCCATGGCGCGGCTGGACCTCGAATCCCTCGCCGCACCGCTGCGCGGCTCCCTGTGCCGCGCTCTCGCCGCCCTGCGCGCCGACCAGGGGAGGATCGATGAGGCCCTCGGCCTGCTCGACAGGAGCGCATCGCTTCATGCCGCCGCCGGCGAGCTCGAAGAGCTCGGGCTGACGCTCGCGCAAGAAGGCCTGCTGCGCCTGGCCGAGGACGATGCCGATTCGGCCCTTCCGCCCCTGCTCGAGGCCGCGGGCCACCTCGGCCGCACGCGCGAAGGGGTGACCGTGCGCGTCCGGCTCGCCCTTGCCGAGTGCTACGCCGCCCTTGGCCGCTGCGACGATGCCGCGCGGACCCTGCACTCGTCCAGACAGCTCTACAACCTCTTTCCACAGCGCATCGAGCCCTGGGAGCTCCAGCACGTCGAGGCGCGAATCGAGGCCCGCTGCGGCCACCTTGACCGTGCCCTGCTCCGCTTCCGGAAGGTCTTTGCCCACCTGGCGCGCCGGCGTGACTACGACGCCCTGCTCGTCGCCCTCGACTGGGCCGAGATCCTGCTCACCCACGACCGCCAGGTCGAGATCGGCCGCCTCAAACCGAGGATGACAGCGCTTCTCGCCGCCCCTCCCTTTCACTCCCGCGTCCGCGGCGTGGCCGGAGCGGCGTTTCCGCTCCTCCTGCGTCTCGATACCGTCTCCGCCCTCGACCTCAGCCGGCGGCTACGCAGGTTTCTCGAGCGCGCCCGCCACCATCGCGACGAGGAATTCCCACCCGGCGAGCTCCATCGTCCCGACCTCGCTTGGAACGCGATGGGCCCCGATCGCCGCTGCGACCTTTGTTCGGTCGCCGAGCTGCCCTTGGAGGTCGCGGAGAAGCCTGGCGGCGAAATCGATCTCGAAATCCGCGAGCGGCTCTCTCTCTGCTGCGCCGAGACATCCCACAGCCGCCTCGTGTTCGATCAAGACCAGGAGTCGCCCAACTGCGGCCAAGGTTACGCTGACCCACCACCGAGCTAGAGCAGGAGAGGGCCATGAACATCACCACGCTCAACGTCAGGGCTCACGCCGACCTCCTTGCTCCTCCATAGATGGCCAAATTTTCCTAAGATGGCCATATGCCACACATGGCCACCTTAGGGGTTTTTGGCAGCCTATGGCTTCATGAAGGAATACTCCAAAGCCACTGTCCGCTCGCCCCGAACCCTTGCTTGGTCACCGCGATCCCCTCGCGGTCCTTGGCCCGCCGCAGCGTCCGCTCGGTGATGCCCGCCGCCTTGGCCGCCGCCACCACGCGCCGCGCCGGCACCGGTCCTTCCGCCAGCAGGTCGCGCAGGAACGCCCGCGCCTCGCCATCGGCGGTCAGCTCCTCGCTCGCCACCTCCGGAGCCAGCAGATCTCCGGCGGTCAGCCGACTCTCGCCGGTCCAGAAGAAGCGCTCCTCCTCGATGCGGTAGCCGTAGGCGCGCCCGCTCGCCGCCAGGTTCGACTTGATGTGCAGCAGCGCGTGCTCCTGGGGGTCGCCCGCCGCCGACCCGGCGAGCAGCACCGAGCGCGCCGCCGCCGTGAAGTCGATGCTCCCCTGGCCGGCGTAGATCGCGCGTCCTCCCTTGGCCTTGTTCACATGCCGCACCGCCAGGATTGCACAGCCGTACCGCTCGGCGATCTTGGCGAGCGGCGCAAGCACCGACCGCACCTCGTTGGCGCGGTAGATGTCGGTCCGCCCGCTGAGGTAGGCCACCACCGGATCGATGATGACCAGCAGCGGCCGCCGCCCTTCGATCTCGCGCACCAGCTCGGCCAGCCCCTCGGTGGTGTCGAGCGAGACCGACTCGTCGTGCGCGAAGACGAGATCCCTGTCCGCGCCCAGGGCCTCGAGCCGCCGTGCCAGGGTGTCGCCGAGTCCATCCTCGGCGGTGAAGATCAGCGAGCGGAAGGGCTCGAAGGGTTCCGCCCCGGGCAGCCCCCGGCCCAGGGAGCCGCTGGCCGCGATGGCCGCCGTCACCCAGCTCTTCCCCTGCCCGGGGTCTCCTTCGAGCAGTGTCACCTTGCCCAGTGGCAGGTACGGCCGCCACAAGAACGAGACCTTCTCGATCTTGACCTTCGACATCTGCCGCGACCGCAGGGCCGCTGTCTCGGCCGGCCGCCGCCCCACCTCCCGCACCGGCGCCGCGCCAGCCAACGCCTCGAGCTCGCCCGCCAGGCTCTCGTCCGCCTTGCCCGCCCGCCGCTCGCGATCGAGCCAGTCCGAGACGTCTCCCTTGGCCGCCAGCCCGCCGAGCTCGACGACGCGCACCTCGCAACCGACCGCTTCCAACCCGCGCGCCACCGCGGCCGCGTGCTCCCGCCCCGCCGCGTCGTTGTCCGGCACCACCACGACCCGGGCGCCGCGCAGGGCCGCTCCATACTCCGCCCGCCACTTGCCCGCGCCGCCCGGATTGGTGGTCGCCGCGAACCCGAGCGCGGCCAGCGCATCCGCATCCTTCTCGCCCTCGACCACCCAGATCCTCTCCCCCGTCCGCACCGCCGCGAGCACCTCGGGCAGCCGGTACAGAACCCGCTCGGTGCCGCGCAGGTTCCACACCCACCCTCCCGCCCCGTCCGGCCGGCGGCAGGCAAAGCCCTTCGGAATCGTGCGCACGACCTCGTAGAGCACCCGCCCGTCCGCGCCGCAGTAGGGATAGCTCGCGACGATCTCGCCGCCGCCAGCCGCGCGCGCCTCGCTTCCGTTCAACCCGAGCCGCCGCGCCAGGTCCCGCCATCCTCCTCCCGCCTTGCACGCATCGCAGAACCATGTCCGCTTCTCCGGATGCCACCGCGCCGAGGGACGGGTATCGAGATGAGCGGGACAGAGGAAGCGGATCTCGCGGCCCTCGCGCTGGCCCTGACGTGCGAGGGTCTCCCTTTCCAATCTGGCAACAGCGCCATCGCCGGCAACCACCGCCCGCCCCTTACCGGCGCACCGGAAATACGCCCGGTTGCGCGCCTGGCCCCGGCTCCGCAACTGCTCCCGGGTCCGACGTCGACCGCCTGCGCCTTTGCGCGATCCACTCCTCGAGGTCGCACAGCCGGTACCTCACCGCGCGCCCCAGCTTGAGAAAGGGCGGGCCACCGCCCACAGTGCGGCGCTTCTCCAGCGTTCGCGGCGACAACCCGAGATAGAGCGCCGCCTGCTCGGTCGTCAACATTTCCCACATCGCATCCGTTCGTACCGTCGTCGCTATCTCGCTCATCGAATCGCCTCCTCGCCGATCTTCGGCTGCCAAGCACTGCCGTGCACGCCAAGCTAGTACGATCTTCTGCTGGCCGAAGAATGTCTGCGAGGATGCAGGGTTAGAAGGTCACTTGATATAAACTATCCCTCAGGCGTGTGTCATTTTTTTCGATCGCAGACGCGGCCGATTCCGCCCGTACCATCAATTCGCCAATTTCCAACTGCGCTGTACTACTCCCTGGCCCGACCACGCCCGCCATCGGTCGCCAACGCACACTCCAACCGTAGCGGACCGAGGAGGCCGGACGCGTGCTGTTCACCCTCCCTGCGCCCGACCGCCCCCCGTCGCGCGGCCAGGCTACCGACACCCGAGGCCCGGGCGTCAAGGTTCCCCTCGCTAGCGCTCGGCGGCTGCGCCGACCTTGACCCCCGGGCCTCGGGTGTGGTGCGTCGAGAGCAGCGACGGGGGGGAGCAACGACCGCTCTGGAAAGGAGCCCTCCTGGAGATCCCTTCCCGCCACTCCCCCTCGGGGCCGCGGCGGCGCCGGAGCGGCGGCGCCGCGGCCCCGGTCGCCGGCGGCTGCCTGCAGGAGCGCGTCAGCTTGAATGCATTGAAGGCGAAGATTTAATTCCTGGCCTAAACGTTCGATATATCGACCATTTTCCGCCTGACTTCAATACCTCCTGGGGCGCTGTGCTTCTAAGCTCAATTCTTTCTGTGATTTACCTCCAGATCCCGCAGCCTTTCCAGGTCTTTGAGGCCGTCGAAGAGCGGATCCAGAGGAGTACGTCCTGACACTTTTTGTCTTAGATGGACGGTAATAGAGCGCTAACAAGGCGCTACTACGACAGAAACTTGAATGCATTCAACTCCGGGCCGGAGCAACGGCACTCTCTTCTCCCCCTCTCCAGACGTCAGCCCGGGCCCTCTTTGCGTCGCCGCTCGAGCCGGACTGGGCAATGCCGCAGGTGACCCATCTCTGCGAGCACGGAGTCGAAGCTCCTGCCGCAGCCCTCGCGGCAGGCCACCGGCTCAGCCAGCCGCAGCCGCTGGCTGGCTGCCGCAGGCCCGGCGACCTCTGCGGCTGCCTGCCGCAGGTCTCTGCGCTCCCTCCGCTCCTCGCTCCGCTGCACCGCGAGCTCGCCGACGACCTGGCGGCGGTTCGCGGCCGTGGCGACATCTGCGCCCCTGGCCGCGGCCGCCAGCATGCAGCCTGCTGCCGTGATCTCGTGCGCCAGGGCTGCCAGCAGCGCCCAGCCCCACTGCAGCTCGGGCGAGTGCAGGACCTGGGGCAGCGCCCGGGCGCTCAGCCCGGCGGCGATGTTGGGCACCACCAGGCCGCCGGAGGCGACGAGGATCGCCAGCCACACGAGCGTCAGCCGACCGCGCCACCGCCCGGTGCTCGCCACCGTAAGCGCCAGGTAGAGGTTGCCCCCGGTCAGCACCAGTGCCGTGCCGACGCCGGCGACGACCAGCAAGGCGTCCTCCCAGCCAACGCTCACGGCCTGGCGGTCCGCCGCCAGCAGCACCAGGACCAGGCGCGGCGCCTGCACCAGGATCGCCGCGACCGCGATCCACAGACCCGCCGCCTGCGCTCTCAGCACGAGACCTCGCAGCTCATCATCAACCCTCCTCGGCCGCGGTCCGCCCCTCGACACTTCCGCGTGCCCCCGGCCGCGCGCGCCTCGCTCCCATCGAGTTCGCTCTTCTTATGCCACATTCACCGCTGCCCACTCGCCGCGGCCGCCGCCTTCAGCTTCACATCCGGCGCTTCTACACCTGATTTAACAATCAACGCTACGACATCTCACTCTGTTGTAACATGATCTACGCTCACTCACGCTGACGTTTGCTTTTATATCGCGCGCCTTCTAGCATCATCTCTCCGACACATCCAATCTTAACACTGGCCTATTGTAAAATCACACGCGCAGTGGAACACTTCTCTTGAAGTTCCCGCTACCACCATGCGCCACCACGCCAACAGATCGCTTTTTCCCTTGCCATCTCATCCACCTCACCTCGCCGTCCGAACCTTGCCTTGCCGGCCTGTTCGAGCTCGAGGCGGCAGCGATACCGAACCAGTCCCGCGGCTCCGGCGGGATCGACGGCAGGGTCAGGAGCAAGCCGGGTTGTTGTGCTCCGCGCGCTGCGCGCGCTCCGCACAACAACGGCTCCCTGCGGCGGGGCTGGCGCCCCGCCTCCGGTCGCAGCCTGTGACGCGCTCGCTGCGCTCGCGCAGTGGCAAGGAGTGCGATGACCACTCCCGATGACCCGCCGGCCGACGCCGCGCCGCCGCCCCCGCCCACCCGCCGGCGGCGCCAGGGCGGCCGCCCGCACCTTCCCGACGGCGAGCGCCGCCAGGCCGCCCTGCCCAGAGTCCGCGTCACCGCCGGCGAGCTCGCCGCCGTCCGCGCCCACGCCGAGCAGCTCGGCCTGCCGGTCGCCAAGCTCATCCGCGCCCTCGTTCTCGGCCGCAAGCTCCAGGGCGTGCCCGCCATCAACCGCGAAGCCTGGGGGCGCTTGGGACCCCTCGCCGCGAACCTCAACCAGTACGTCAAGGCCATCCACCAGGGACAGGCCGCCGGCGCGCCCGTCGACCTGCTCGAGCGGCTCCGCACCGAAGTCGCCGCCCTGCGCGAGCTGCTCCTGGGGAGAAACCCGTGATCCAGAAGATCAGCAACCCCGGCAAGGGCTTCCGCGGCGTCCTCAACTACTGCCTCGACGCCAAGAAGCTCCCCGAGCGGGTCGCCGGCACCATGGCGGGAGAGGACGCCCGCAACCTCGCCCGCGAGTTCCGCGATGCGCGCGCGGCCAACGAAGAGGTCCGCAAACCGGTCTTCCACGCCAGCCTCTCGGCCGACCCGCAGGACCGCCTCACCGCCGAGCAGTGGCGCCAGATCGCCGAGACCTACGTCGAGCGCATGGGCTACGGCGATTGCTTGTGGGTCGCCGTCCGCCACCGCGACACCGACCACGATCACCTGCACATCATCGCCAGCCGCATCACCCACGATGGCCGGCGGGTCGCCGACTGGCAGGAGCGCAAGCGCGGCGAAGCCATCGTCCGCGACCTCGAGCGCGAGCACGACATTCGACAGGTCGCGCCCAGCCACGAGGCCGGGCGCGCCGCCCCTGGCCGCGGCGAGCTCGCGGGCTTCGCGCGCACCGGCCAGGTCGGCGTCAAAGCGCGCCTCCAGGAGCTCGTCGAGCTCGCCGCCCGCGATCGGCCCACCATGGGAGAGTTCGGCCAGCGCCTCGAGGCCTTGGGCGTCGGCGTCCGCCTCAACCTCGCCAGAACCGGCCGCGTCTCCGGTATCAGCTACGAGCTCGACGGCGTGGCGATGAAAGGCTCCGCCCTCGGCCGCGCCTACTCCTGGGGCGGCTTGCAGGAGCGCCAGGGGGTGCGCTACGACGCGGACCGCGACCTGCCCATCCTGCGCACTCTCTCCCAGGCCCCCACCCGCCGGCGAGCTCCTGAGGATCGCGGCGCCGACCCCGACGGGCCGCCCATGCCGCCTCTCGACAAGCCCGCCCAGGCCTACCGCGATGCCGCCGTCCTCGCCTCCCGCGTCGACGTCCACGAGCGCGAGCGGCGCCTCCACGACGAAGAGCGGCAGGCCGGAGGCGCTTCCTCGGCGGCCGGCCAGGTCCTCGACGAGAGGCGCCGCGCCGAGCGGCGCCTCGACGCCCGCGAGGAGCTCGCCTTCCGCCAGCTCGCCCGCGTCTACGAAGACCCGCAGGCCGCCCGCACCGGCCTGCGCGAGCGCATTAGCCGCGACGGCTACGACCGTGCCGCCCAGGTCCTCGAGCAGACGCCCGGCGAGCTCGGCCGCCTGCGCGGGGTCGCCGTGGGAACCCTGCGCAGCCCGGCGCGGCGGGAGGCCCTCGACACCGCCGCCTGGGTCGCCCACGAGCTGCGCGACATCGGACGCGAGCGAGCGCGGCTCGCCGCCGGCGAGCCCGAGGCCGCCAAGGCCGCCGCCGACGTCGCGACCGCCAACCGGCGCGCCGCGCACCTGGCGCGCCTGCGCCGCCGCCTCCCCGACCTTGGCCAGGTGCACCGAGACCTCCACCGCGCGGCGCAGGCCTTGGGCGCCGCGGCGGTCAAGGGGATGTCCGGCAGGGCGGCCAACGTGGTCACCCGCGTGGCCCTGCGAATCGCCCGCGACCTGGCCCGCGACCGCGATCGCCTGGAGCGCTGAGAACAGGCCGCGCCCGCGCCGGACTCCGCCCGGGAGCCCCGCCACGAGCCGGCCACGGCGCGGAGGACGCTCAACCGAGGCCTCCGCCATTGAAAGGAGATTCCATGGCCCCCTACCCCGCCACCTCCGACCGCCAGAGCGCCTGGCACGACTTGGTGACGATCCTCCCCGGAAGCCTCGTGCTGGTCCTGGCCTGCATGGGCTCCGGCGTCCTGGGCGCCCTCGTCACCTTCCGCCTGCTCCTGCCGCCGCCCGGGCCGACCCTCTGGCACTTGTTCCGCATGCTCTTCTCCCACGCCGTCGGCAGGTGAGCCGTGAGCGCCGCCGGCTTTCGACTCTTGCTGCTCTCGCCGACATGGGCCCTGGGCTGTCTCCTCTGGGGCCTCGTCGTCGCACTGTCCGTCGTCCTCGTGCTCGCCGTCCAGCAGCCGCACCGCGCCACCATGGTGGTCTCCGGCGGCGCCCTCGCCCTGCTCTTTGCCTTCATCCACTTCGCCAAGCAGCACCGCTGGGCCCGCCTCGAGACCACCGCGGGCAGCCACGGCACCGCCCGCTGGGGCCATCCCCGCGCCCTCGTGCGCCCCGACGGCCTGATCCTCGGCCGCCACGGCCGCGATCTCCTGCGCTACGCCGCCGAGGGACACATCCTCACCGTGGCGCCCACCGGCAGCGGCAAGGGCGTCAGCGCGGTCATTCCCAACCTGCTCGACTACCCGGGGTCGGTCTTCGTCGTCGATCCCAAAGGCGAAAACCACGCCGTCACCGCCCCCCGCCGCGCCCGCTTCGGCCGCGTCGTCACCCTCGATCCCTTCCGCCTGGCCGGCGACGACACCGACGCCTTCAACCCGCTCGACCTCATCGACCCGGACTCCGAGCTATGCGACGCCGACGCCGCGGCGCTCGCCCACCTCCTGGTCCTCCCCAGCACCGAGGGCGACTCCGCCTTCTGGGACGATGAGGCCGCAGCTCTGCTCTCCGGCCTCATTCTCTTTGTCGCCGCCACTCAGCCCGCGGCGCACCGCCACCTCGGCACCGTGCGCGACCACCTCACCCGCGGCCCCGAGGACTGGCAGAGCCTGCTCCGCGACATGGCCGCCTGTGGCCGCGCCCACGGTCTGATCGCGCGCGCCGCCAACCGCCTGGCGCAGAAGGCCGACCGCGAGCGCTCCGGCGTGGTCTCGACCGCCCAGCGCCACAGCCACTTCCTCGACTCCCCGGCCATCCTGCGCACCCTGACCGCGAGCAGCTTCAATCCCGCCCAGCTCAAGACCGAGACCCTCTCGGTTTACTGCACCATGCCGCCTGAGCGGCTCGGCTCGCACGGCCGCTGGCTGCGCCTGCTCGCCGGCTCGACCATCCACGCGATGCTGCGCACCCCCGGCCTGCCCCCGCACCGCGTGCTCTTGCTCCTCGACGAGTTCGCCGAGCTCGGCCGCCTGCAGCCGGTCGAACAGGCCTTGACCCTCCTGCGCGGCTACGGCGTGCGCCTCTGGCTGCTCGTCCAGGACTTCGCCCAGATCCGCGCCACCTACCGCCAGCGCGCCGACTCCATCCTCGCCAACGTCGCCGTCCTCCAGTCCTTCGGCACCAGCGACTTGACCACCGCCGAGTACCTGAGCCGCAAGACCGGCCAGACCACCGTCACCTCAGGCGGCGAGAATCGCTCGACCGGCCACAGCTACGGCCGCACCCTGCTGCCCACCCAGCAGCGCGGCCAGGCCCATTCCACCAACCAGACCGGCCGCCCCCTTCTGACCCCCGACGAGGTCATGCGCCTCGATCCCGCCCAGGAGCTCATCTTCTTGAGTGGCACCGATCCCCTCCTCGTCGACCGCGTCGACTACCTGCGCGACCGCGAGTTCCGCGGCCTCTTCGCTCCCAATCCGATGCACCAGGTTCTCTGAGGGGTTGCTCGAGCGTTGTCCTCCGATCTATACTGATCGCGGATGCAGCGCCGGCCCATGCTCAAGCCCGACCGCCGCAAGGTCACGCTGATCGTTCTCTACATCCCGAGCGTCGAGCGCGACGGGCACACGCCGGTCGAACAAGACGCCTGGGTGCAGAAGGCTCTCGACTTCTTTGGATCGGTCTTCGGCGGTGCCACAGCCTTTCCCAAGGCCAAGGGCATCTGGCGGGACTCCGAGCGCAACGACGCGCTGATCTACGACGAGCCAGTCATGCTCCACTGCTACGTTGATCCCAAGCAACTCGCGGCCGCCGAGGTGCAAGAGGCCCTCGGAGACTTTTGCCGGCGCCTCGGCCGCGAGACGAACCAAGGCGAAGTTGGTCTCATCATCGACAACGAGTACTTCGCCTTTACCAGGTTCTGAAGGGAGGAGTTTCGATGGCCAAACCAAAACTGGACTTCGACAAGCTTGCCCGCGGCATCGGTGCCGAACGGCGAGGCCAGGTTAAGGCCAGCCCCGGATACTTCGGAGCCGCGCAGCTCGCGGCGGAGCTTGCACACCGTCTCCGCATCCCAGCAAACGGCGGTCGTCCGACGGATCCGACGTGGACCGAGCGGCGCATCGTACCGCTCCGACGTGGCACCCTGGAGCGCCTCAACGCCGACGCGGATCGTCTTGGCATCGAGCCCATGCAGCTGGCAGCCTTGCTCATCGAGAAGGGTCTCGACGGCGTCGAGCAGGATCTCTCCCGACGCACTCCATCGCCTCGGGCTCAGCGGCGATAGTCCGGTCCCACGTTCCATTGCCGCAGGCCTTCCTGCTCTCCCCTCGTGAGCGCTGCCAGCTCTTTGGCGACGAGGTCGGCGGCGCGCAAGAGGTACTCGGGGGCATAATGCGTGTACACGTCATGCACTTCCCGGCTTGGAGCATGCCCCATCAGCCGCATGCGGATCTCTCGCGGCACACCGAGCCTGGCGGCAGTCGAATTGAACGTGTGGCGGGTCGCGTCGTACAGGCGCAGCCGAGGCGAGAGCTGAGCACGCACTCTGAGGCGCAGCCACAGGGGCCGCAGATCGTAGAGGCTGCCGAATCGACCCGGGAACACGAAGTCTGAAATTCTCTCCAAGCCGTCCAGCAGATCTGCTGCTGCTGCTCCCACATAGACCGTCCTGGGACCTGTCTTCGAGTCTGGCAGATGCAGGCAACGGCCTTCGAGATCGGCCCACCGAGCAGCCAATGCCTCACCCGGCCGGCAGCCCGTGAACAGAGTGAAGGTGAACGCGGCGACCTGGAGAGATCCCGGCAATTCGGCCAGCAGCCCTTTCCCGAGACGGCCGAGGGCGCCGGGGTCGAGCGCTTGTCCTCTTTGCATCTCTGGATAGCGGTCATGCTCCCGCGCCGGGTTTGGCATCTCACGCGGCCACCAGCCCCACCGCGCCGCCAGAGCCCACGCCTTGGAGCACGCCGACAAGAACCGGTTGGCGGCATAGGGTGTGGACGACAGGCTCCGGTGGATCGCATCGAGATCCTCCCAACGAACATCGCGCACCTTCCGCCCGCCGAGCGCCGGGAGCAGGTAGCACCGGAAGAAGATCTTGTAGTGCTCCTGCGTGCTCTTCGACCGTCTCGGGGCATGCTCCGTCATGAACCGTGCGACGAGCTCGGCCACGGTTGGAGCCGCCAGCGCAGCCTCGCGCTCGAGGGCCGGATCGCGGCCGGCCCTGACTTGCAGGTGCTTTTCGGCGGCAAGCCGCCGCGCCTGCTCCAGCGTCATGGCCCCTTCCTTGCCGAGGGTGAGTCGCCTGTCCCGCCCGTCAGCGGCGCGATACTGGACGATGTAGGACTTCACGCCCGCTCGCGTAACCCTGAGCCCGAAACCTGGCAGAACGATGTCCCAGAGAAGCCTGTCTCCGCTCTGGTTCGCTCGCGCGCTTTCCACGACCCCCTTGGTCAGCTTGACTCTCATCTCTCCTCCCTCCCACGTAAGCCCTGCGTAAGTAAACTCGGGCGAACTCAGTCTAATTACGGGCGAGACCGAATGCACGTAACTAGCTGATCTAGAGGGAGTTAGCGTACTAAGGCGCACTTGAGAGTAGGCCCGTTTTACGCCTTCGGATCAAGTGGTTGGGGGTTCGAGTCCCTCCCGGCGCGCCATGCTAAATCGATAGAAACAAAGCAACTTGTAGGCGACACACAGCTGGCCGGAGGAACAGCAGGAGCAGCGCGGCAATCGGCATGCCGACAAGCGCACGCGGCTCCGTGCCGAGGACGACGTTGGCGGTGTCGCCGATGAGGTTGATGGTGATGAGCATGATCGCCAACCGGCGCCCCCAGCGCCTGCCCGACCAGAGGCCGTAAGCCGCCGCAGCGCATGCGATGCTGACCACGGCGAGCAGGACGGGCGCCCAGGCACCCATGCTGGCGAAGCCGGCGCGAGCCCGCGGATTCAGCCGCCATATGGGTTCGAGGACGCTGCCGGGGAAGAGCAGCGCGACGGTGGAGACGAAGCTGATGGCGGCACCTGCCGCGAAGAAGATGCCAAGGGCCGTGACGCCGCCTGAACGCCCAGGCGATGCCGGATGGCTCATGTCAGCGTACCTCATCTCCCGCAGAGGGAACGGTAGTCGAGCAGCGGCAGGACCCTGATGAAGCAATCTATAGAGACGTAAGTCGCGGTCGCCTCAAGCTGTCTTCGCGTGAGCCCGGCCGTGGCCGGCTACTTTCGCAGCCCGGGTACTTCCGCTTACCCGCTTGCTTGTTGGCTTTGCCGCCTTCGCTGCGCTACTGGCCGCAACGATCGCCGTTTCGATCGTCTCTGCCACGACTTGCGGCCTTGCACCGAGCCTGAGCAGGGAGCCCACGAGCAGATCCATCGTTACCGCAGGATCACCGGCCTCCATCTTCGCCACCCGGGACTGGCTGGAGCCCACCCGCTTCGCGACTTGTTCCTGCGTCAACTCGGCTGCCTTGCGACACTCGCGCAGTTTCTTCGCGAGGGCGATCTTCATCTCGATGAAGGTCATGTCGGCGTCGCTGAGGTCGAGGAACTCCTTGACGGTGGTAACGCGAGCGCCAGCTGCCTCGAGGCGCTTCCTGGTCCTCTCGTTCATCCTTGCTCCTCTCTTCGCGCAGCGTGGTAGCTGCGCAGCCGTTGCTTGCAGACGTCGATCACCGCCTGAGGTGTCCGGTTGGTCTTCTTCGCAAACACCTCGAGCACCACGACGGCATCCGCGTCGATGAAGTACGTGGTGCGCCAGGTTGTGTTCTCTGCCCGCACCCGCAGCTCGTGGCAACCGTGACCGATCGACGGCATAGGACGCGACTTCGGCATCCTGATTTCTTGGCCGTCCTGGAGCAACCGAAGCAGGAAGCCTGACATGCTTGTCTTCCCGACAGGTGCCGGGCATCGGTCAACGTTCTTGCTGTGGGGGTGAGGCCGGCGGTGCGGCTTCGCGTCGAAAGGCGTCCTGGATCTCTGCGGCTGCTACGGGGCGAAGCGAGAGAGCCGGCTTCACGCGCCGGACTCTTTGATTCTGTCCACAACCTCGGCCCAGGGCGAGCCCGGGTCCCGGTCCTTTTGATAATCGGCCAAACGCCGATCGAGCTCCTCTTGGTGCGGTCCAGTCAAAGGCAAGGCCTCCTGAATCTCCGCAAGGCTATCCCAGAGCTCCTCGGCGAGCTCGACCCTTTCGTCGGCGGTCAGATGGCTGAAGTCGAACTTCGTGCGTGACATGCCGGCCATTTTACTTCACCGGGCAATCGCTGTGCTGGCGCAGCCTGACGGCGCTTGACACAAGGCGCCGCGGCCGCGAGTGAGGGGGGAGCGGCCCCCTCAGGACGCGGTCAGGGAGGCGACGGCTAGAACGACGAGGGTCAGATCGTCGGCAAAGCCCTGCGCGTCCTCGCCAGGTGACGCGCCGGGCGGCCGAGGCTGTGACCACTTCTCGAGGTGGGAGAGCAGGGTGCCGGCGAAGGCGTCGGGAGAGAGGTGGCCGTGCTCCGCCAGGAAGGCCTGCAGCCGGTCGTCGCCGAAGGGCTCCCCAGACGGCGACGCCGCTTCGGGGATCCCGTCGGAGAAGACCAGGAGTCGATCGCCGGCTTCGAGGATGGTGCACGACTCGGCGTAGTCGCGGCGCGCAAAGCGCCCCAAGACCGGTCCCGGGGACGACAACTCCCGCACGTCGCCGCGGCGGAGCAGCAGCGGTGGTGGGTGTCCAGCACTGGCCCAACGCAGAGATCCCGCGTCGAGATCCAGACAAAGGTAGGTCGCGGTGATGAACTGGGTCCGCAGGCGTCGGTGGAAGATGTGGCTCAAGCCGGTCAGTACCTTGCCAGGCGCGGCGGCGGCGGCGGCCTGCGCCGCGAAGGCGATCTTGACCATCGATGCAACGAGGGCGGCGGGGACGCCGTGGCCGGAGACATCGGCCACCAGCACGCCGAGGCGGTTTCCGGAGGCGGGCAGGAAGTCATAGAGGTCGCCGGCGACTTCAGCGGCCGGGACGTAGCGTACGGCTAGATCGAGACCCGGCAGGCGGGGGAGCTCCGCTGGCAGCAGGGAGCCCTGGATGAGGCGTGCGGTGTCGAGCTCTTGCCGGAGTGCGGCCAGGCGCGACCGCCCCGCGAAGAACTGGCGCGCGGCGATCGAGCCCAAGCCGCCGAAGAACAGAAGCATACCCAAGCCCTCGGCGAACTGAGGCCAGGCGAGGATTCCGAAGCCGCGGAGATTCTCGCAAAGGGCGAAGAAAGCCACGATGAGAAAGGCGGCGCGCAGGCGGCGGAGCTCCCAGCTCGGCGGCTCGCCGGGGCGCAGCAGAGCCAGGGCCACAACGGCGAGGTTGAGGAGCGAGAGCCACGAGAAGAAGGAGTTCAGCGGCCAGGGATCGCGCCGCCAGGCCAGGAAGGCGAGCCCAGCGAGGGCGCAGGCGAGATCGACGGCGACCAGGCGGCGCAGAGTCGTGTGCCAGCGCGCCGGAGCGAGCCGGGACACGAAGTCGAGGAAGGGGACCAGGATGCTGTATGAAATCGACGCAATCCATAGGCGACGGGGGGCTTCGTCGATCCCGAAGAGCACCCCGGCAGAGTTGAGGGAGAGAAGTAGGCGGGTCCCATAGAGTCCCCCGACCACGCCGAACGACAGGAGGGCACGGTCCCGGGGGCGGCGGGCCACGGCGAGGGAGACGGCGGCGGCTCCCACGGTGAGCATGATCGCCGCCACGAAGAGGGGCACAAGGTCGCCCCGCAGCTGCGCGAGGACCTCGGGCGGGATCTGGGGGGCAATCGCCATGGCGTGGAGAAAGAGTGCGCCCGACTCCCTTCGGGCCGGGCGCGCAGCTCCTTCGCGGGTAGGGCTCTATTAGAGCACTACTGACCTACCGCCTGGCCGCCACCAGGGTCTGTCTGGGAGTTTTAGCCGCTGGGTGGCACAGTGTAATACCAATCTGGCGATGTGGTATTATCTGGCTCTGGAGGTCGGAGCCATGAGCACCATTTCCGTGAAGATCTCGCCTACTCTCGACCGGGCGGTTGAGGGTCTGGCCAAGAGCCGTGGCGTGACCAAGTCTGCGGTCATTCGTGAAGCTCTAGAGCGCTATCTGGCAGCCGATACTCGGCCGGCACGAGGATCCTTTCTGGCATTGGCGAAGGATTATGCAGGCTGCCTCGAAGGAGGACCAGCCGACCTTTCGTCGAACGCGGAGCATCTCGAGGACTATGGTCGATGAGGCCTCCGACCCTTCTCGATACGGGGCCGCTGGTCGCCTTTCTCAAGCGCCAGGACCACCTCCACTCTTGGGCGTTGCGAGAGCTGAACGAGATCGAGCCGCCCTTGCTAACCTGCGAGGCCGTCCTGTCTGAAGCCTGTTTCCTTCTCCGCCACGATGTCGATGGCCCAGGGACGGTGCTCGCGCTCCTCCGCGACGGCCTTGTACAGATTGGTTTCGACCTGCAAGCCGAGATCATGGCTCTACGACGCCTCCTGCAACGCTACCGCGACCGTCGCATCTCACTTGCCGACGCGTGCCTGATCCGTATGGCCGAGCTCTACGTCGGTGGCATTGTGCTCACCGTGGATAGTGACTTCAGGATTTATCGGATGAACGGCCGGCAGATCATTCCCTCCAGGATGCCCGCGGGGAAATGAGCTTGCGGCTCCGATCTTCTGGATGGGTGAGCCTTTCGCGATGACTTGTTTTTCGCTAGACTGGCGGGCGTCGCCTATGCTTGCCGCCATTCTCTGATCAGGAAGTCTCGGTCCCTCGCGAGAGCGGCCCGCTCGTTTGCCGCCGTTCGGCGGTTGAGGGGCGAGGTGTGTCCGGCGCGGCCGGACGGCGCTCTCGATCCATCTTCAGTGACAGAGCCGACGAGAGGACATTCCAATGGATGTGCAGAACAGAGAGTGGTGGAAGGATTTCTTCACCGGACCGGCCGCGCGTGCGCTACGGCAGTTCGCCAGCCCCGAGCAGACGCGCGCGGAGGCGGATTTCCTGACCGAGGCGCTGAGGCTGGAGGCCGGCGACCCCGTGCTCGACGTGCCGTGCGGCGACGGGCGCCTTAGTCTCGAGCTCGCGGCGCGCGGCTACAGCGCAACCGGGATCGACTTTTCCGCGGAGCTGCTGGGCCATGCCCGCGAGGCGGCGGACCGCCTTGCTCTGCCCGCCGAGTGGGAGCGGCGCGAGATGCGCGATCTCCCTTGGCGGCAGCGCTTCGCCGGCGCCTTCTGCTTCGGCAACAGCTTCGGCTACCTCGACGAGGCGGGCAACGCCGAGTTCTTGCGCGCGGTTCGGCGGACGTTGCGGCCGGGAGGACGTTTCGTTCTCGAGACAGGGTACTGCGCCGAGTCCGTCTTCCCGGCCTTCACGCCTCGACAGTGGTTCGGTTGGGGCGACGACTTGATGCTCTCCGACGGACGCTTCGACCCGTCATCGTCCACTCTGGAGACTAAGTACACCTTCATCCAGGATGGAGAGAGTGTCCGCCGCCGGGCATTCGTTCGCGTCTACACCTTCCGCGAACTGGCGGCGCTCGTCTCCGCTGCCGGGTTCACTGTCTCCACGGCCAGTGCTTCGCTGGCCGGCGAGCCCTTCCGCCTCGGCTCCACTCGGCTCTACCTCCTGGCCGAGGCGGCGTGAAGGGATTTTCGCCGCGCGGCCAAGAAGCGATTCGTCACCGATGAGCCGGCAAGGGCAGGATCAGACCAGCACGTCGAGGCTCGCCGGAGAGGGCTCGGGCGAGTGCGCCAGGGGCAGGTAGGCGCTCCAGGCACGGGCCAGGCGGGCGACGCCATCACGGAGGTCGGGAGGATCGAGCACGAAGGGGAGGCGCATGTAGTCGGCGCAGCCGCCGGTGGGCGAGCAGGCCGAGCCGGGGAGGAACGCCACGCCGTGGCGCAGCGCCACCCGCGCCAGCTCGGCGGCATTCCCCACCGGCAGGCGGACCCATAGCGCCAGACCTCCGCTGGGCCGGCGCCAGCGCCACAGCGGCAGGGCGCGCGCCAGCTCTTCTTCGAGGACGCGTAACCGGAGCTCGGCCTGCTGGCGGCGTACCTGCCGGATGGCCTCGGCCTCGCCGAGCAGGCGAGCGGCAATCGCTTGCGGCACGATCGAGCAGCCCAAGTCGGCAAGCGCCTTGCGGCGCGCCAGGCGGGCGATGAGCGGTGCCTCGGCACGGATCCAGCCGATTCTCAATCCGGCCCATGCCAGCTTGCTCAGCGAGCCGACGGTCAGGATGGGCGCCCGCCGGGCAAACGCGGCTAGAGGCGGAGGCGGGTGCGGGCCGAGGTCGAGATCGGCCAGTGTGTTGTCCTCGACCACGGGCACGCCGCTCTCCTCGGCCAGGCGAACGATCTCCCGCCGGGCGTCTTCGGGGACGACCGTTCCGGCCGGGTTGTGACAGGTCGGCATGAGGTAGACGAGCCGTGGCGCTTCACCGGTCACCGCGGCACGCAGGCGGTCGAGATCTACTCCCTCGCCGCCGAGCGGCACCGGCACGAGCCGGGCCCCGGCGGCGCTGAAGACGTCGATGGCGCCAAGGTAGGTGGGGTCTTCGAGCACGACCGGATCGCCGGGCCGCAGGTAGAGAGCCGCGGCGAGCCCGATCGCCTGCTGCGCGCCATGGGTGACGAGCACCTGCTCCTCGGCTGTCGGCAGGCCGGTCGCCGTGAGCCGCGCGGCGATCGCCTGGCGCAGTGCGGGAAGGCCCAGCCACAGGTAGCCATGGTTGCGCAGGAGAGGCTCGAGGTCCGCCGCCAGGTGGGCAATCGCATCGCCGAAATAGGGCTCCACCGCCGGCAGGTGCATGCCGAGGAACTCGACGGCCGCGCCGCTCGGCTCGACCAGGGTGCGCAAGGCGACGGGTCGCCGGCCGGCCGGGCTGGGAGCCATGCCGGCACCCTGGCCCGTCCCGCCAGCGCTGCCCCTGCTCGGGCCGACGGAGAAGGCAGGTGGCCAAGGGGAATTGCCGGCCATGCCGAGAACGCCGGCCGGCGGTGCTGGAGAAGGTCCCGGCGGCGACGCCCAGGCGGCGACTCGCGTTCCACTGCCGCGCCGGCTCTCCAAGCGCCCCTCCTGCCGCAGCTCCTCGTAAGCGGCGACCACGGTCGTGCGGCTCACTGCCAGGGTGCGGGCGAGCTGGCGCTCGGCGGGCAGCCGGATGCCCGGCGCCAGGCTGCCCTCGACGATGCCGCGACGCAAGGCGGCGGCCAGCCGCCGATAGATCGGCCCCCGACCGGTGGTCCAGTTCCCCAGCAAGTCCAAGAGCTTCGCATTGACCATCCGATTCTGCTCCTCATCCCAGACCAGTCCAATCTAGCACGATTGGCTATTGAAATGGGTGCCTGTTCAGGGCCAATATCGATCTGGTAATGGAAGTTGGACTGCTGATAGACGTCCACTACAAAAGTCCAATCGTGAAAGGATCCCTCGATGAGAGAGCTTCTCTTCCCCCTTTCAGCTCCAGCGAAGAGTATTGAGACCGTAGCGGAGCTGCTCAACGACACCTGCCGCATGGCCGTCGACTATCTTCGGGAGCTGCCGGCCCGGCCGGTCGGAGCGCGGGCCACGGGCGCCCAGCTGCGGGCTGCTCTCGGCGGGCCTCTGCCGGAGACCGGCGAGGAGGCGGGTGCGGTGGTGCGCGCGCTGGCCGCTGGCGCCGACGGCGGGCTGACGGCGAGCGCGGGACCGCGTTATTTCGGCTTCGTCATCGGCGGCAGCCTGCCGGCCAGCCTGGCGGCCGACTGGCTGACCAGCACCTGGGACCAGAACGCCGGCATTTTCGCGACCTCGCCCGCGGCGGCAGTGGTCGAAGAGGTGGCGGCCGGCTGGCTTCTCGAGCTGCTCGGTCTGCCTGCCGGGGCGAGCGTAGGCTTCGTCACCGGCTGCCAGATGGCGCATGTCACCGCCCTGGCCGCCGCCCGCCACGCGCTGCTGGCGCGCGCCTTCTGGAACGTCGAGGAGCAGGGGCTCGCGGGCGCCCCTCCGCTCCACGTGGTGATCGGAGCCGAGGCCCACGTCACCGTGCTGCGGGCGCTGCGTCTGCTCGGCCTGGGCAGCCGCACACCGACCGTCGTCGCGGCCGACGCCCAGGGGCGCATGGACCCGCGGGAGCTGCGCGCGGCGCTGGCGGCCCGATCGGGGCCGACGCTGATCTGCGCGCAGGCCGGAAATATCAATACCGGCTCGTTCGACCCGATGGACGAGATCGCCGAGCTGGCGCGCGAGCACCTGGCATGGCTGCACGTCGACGGCGCGTTCGGGCTGTGGGCGGCGGCCAGCCCCACCTTGCGGGACCTTACAGCGGGAGCGGCCCTGGCCGATTCCTGGGCGACCGACGGGCACAAGTGGCTCAACGTCCCTTACGACAGCGGCATCGTCGTCGTCGCCGACCCGGCTGCACACCGGGCCGCGATGACCGCCACGGCCGCCTACTTGCAGCACGACGACGGGCGCGATCCGCTCGATTGGGTGCCGGAGTTCTCTCGCCGGGCACGCGGCTTCACGGTCTACGCCGCGCTGCGCAGCCTGGGGCGCCGCGGTGTGGCCGCGCTGGTCGAGGACTGCTGCCGCAAGGCGCGCGCCATGGCCTCCCTGCTGCGCGCCGAGCCCGCCGTCGAGGTGCTCAACGAGGTCGTGCTCAACCAGGTCCTGGTGCGTTTCCTGCCCGATGCGGGCGCGGGATCCGCCGACGCGCTCACCCGCGCGGTCGTGCGCCGCGTGCAGCGCGACGGCGTCTGCTGGCTGGGCGCGACGACCTGGCACGGCATGGCCGCCATGCGCATCTCGGTGTCCGGCTGGGCCACCTCCGAGCGAGACGTCGAGGACTCGGCTGCCGCCATCCTCGCCGCCGCCCGCGCCGAGCTCGCCGCCCTTCGCCGGAGCTAGCCCAGGGCCATCCCGAGCAGGTCCGTCGAGGACCATCGCCACTCCCGAAGGAAGTGCGAGCGCTCGGCGGATCGCTCGCGGCGGAACTTTCTCTGCACCCGAACGGTCGAACTCTTCAGGCGCCCAAGCTGAATTGAGCGCTCGTGGCGGCATCCACGGACGTGCCGGGAAAGCTGGCGCGCCGCCGCAGAGAGGAGCGGAGATGTTCGGGAGCTCTCTGATCGATCTGCAACGAGAAGGAAAGCGCGGGCGCGGCTGGAGAATCCTGTCGATCTCGCTAGGGCTCCACTTGCTGCTGCTGGCGTCACTGCTCGGCGCGCAGCTCTGGCAGGTTGACCGGGTCGAGGAGCCGCCGATCCACCTCGTCTTCCTCGCTGCCAGGGCGCTGCCGCCGCAGCCAGCGCCGGAGCCGCCTCAGCGCGGGCAGTCTCAGCCGTCTGCGCACCACACCGCCGCGCAGGTCCACCCGGTCCTGGTCCAGCCCCCGGTCGTCAACGACCTGCCGACGAAACCGGCGAGCTCGGACTCGCCGCCAGCGGTGGAGATCGCCACCGCCACGACCGGACCGCAGGACATCGGGGACCCGCTCGGAAATGCGGACAAAGGACCAGGCAACAGGACCGGCGGAGACGGACCGGTCGACCCTGGGCCCCTACCGGTCGGCGGGCCGATCGCCCGGCCCGAGATCATTCCGGGCACCAAGGTCCTCCCGGTCTACACCGAGCAGGCGCGCAAGGCCCGCATACAGGGCGCCGTGGTGCTCCAGGCAACCATCGACGAGCAGGGCGTCGTGATCGACCTGCGGGTGATCCACAAGCTTCCCCTGGGGCTCGACAAATCGGCGGCCGATGCGGTGAGTCAATGGAGGTACCGGCCGGCGACACTGGCCGGCCGGCCAGTCAAGGTCTTCTTCACCGTCACGGTCCACTTCGACCTCGCCGGCTGATCGAAACTCCCAGCCGCGAGAGGGCGAGGGCCTGGAAAGTTTGCGGCTGCGAGGGTCGTTTCGCGTCTATCTCTTCATGAGACAGGAGGGATTACGCGTGGAACCGGCCCGACGCATCCTGCACGACAGGTTCGGCTTCTCGGAGTTCCGCCCTGGCCAGGAGGAGGTGATCGCGCATCTCCTGGCGGCCCGCTCCGCGGCGGCGGTGCTCCCGAACGGCGGCGGCAAGTCGCTGTGCTACCAGCTCCCCGCTCTGCTCTTGCCGGGGCTCACGCTGGTGGTGTCCCCCTCGCTCGCCGGGATCCACGGCGAGGTCGAACGGCTACGGCGCCGCGACATCGCCGCGGCGTGCATCGACTCCAGGCTGCCCGCGCCGCGCTACGGCGAGATCTTGGGCGAGATGCGCCGCGGCACCCTGCGGCTTCTCCACATCGGCCCCGAGCGGATCGGCGACGAGCGTTTCCGGCAAGGGCTCGCCGGGGTCCGCGTCTCCTTGCTGGCGATCGAAGAGGCGCACTGCATTTCGGACTGGGGACACGACTTCCGGCCCGACTATCTGAAGATCGAGAGCTTCGGCAGGGCGTGCGGCGCCGAGCGGACGCTGGCGCTTGCAGCGGCCGCCGCGCCGCGGGTGCTGGCCGATATCTGCCGCGGCTTCGCCATCGCCCCCGAATGCGTCGTGCGCACTCCTTTCTACCGCGCGAACCTGACCCTGCTCCTCACCCCGATCGCGGCCGGCGCGCGCGACGCGGCGCTGAGCGAACGGCTTGGCAGCCGCGAGGGCGGGCCGGCGGTCGTCTTCGTGGCGGTGCGGCGGACCGCCGTGGAGCTGGCGGCGGCGCTCACCCGCCGCGGCTTTGCCGCCGCGGCCTGGCATGCCGGCCTGGATGAAGAAGAGCGCCGGAGAGCGCGCGCCGCGTTTCTCGCCGCCGAGCGCGGCGTGCTGGTGGTGGCCACGACCGGCTTTCCCGACTGCGGCCTGGATATCGCCAGGCCCGACATCCGCTACGTCTACCACTACAACATTCCGCGGAGCCTGGAGAGCTTCGCCCGACAGATCGGCCTCGCCGGCCGGGACGGCTTGCCCGCGACATGCGAAGCCCTGGTCTGCCCGGACGACCTGCCAGCGCTGCGCAACTGCGCCCATGCCGACACGCCGAGCGCGGCGGCGGTACGTGACCTGCTAGCCGAGATCGCCGCCGCCGGCGAGACGTTCACCGCCAGTCCGGTCGATCTCGCGGCGCGCCACGACATCCGCGTGCCCGTGGTGCGCACCCTGCTCGCCCATCTCGAGCTCGCCGGCTTCCTTGCCGCCGGAGGAGCCGAGTTTGCGCACTACCAGCTGCGGCTGCCGGCAGGCCCCGGCCCGCTCCTGGCCCGCTTCGGCGGCGAGCAGCGGGAGCTGCTGCAGGCCTTGCTCGCCACTCATGCAACGCCGTCTCCTCTCTCTGCCGCCGCGCCGGCGGGCGCCATCGCTTCCAGCGCCGAGGCCGGGACCGGGACCGACCGGCCGGCGGGCGCGGCGGGCGCCTGGCTCGACCTCGATCTCGATCAGGCGGCCCTGGCGCTCGGCGCGCCGCGCGGCCACCTGGTCCGCGCACTGGACTACCTGGCCGCGCAGCAGCTGATCGAGCTGCGCTGCGGCGGTTTGCGCCACCCCTTCCGCTGGCTGCGCCGCCCGCCGGACCTGGAGAGGCTGGCGCAGAGCCTCTGCCGCCGCACCCTGGAACGCGAGCGCCGCGAGCTGGCGCGCCTCGACCAGGTCGTCGAGCTGGCCGAGCACGACGGGTGCCAGAGCTCGTTCCTGTGCTCGCATCTCGGAGAAGCGCCAGTGGCGCCTTGCGGGCACTGCTCATGGTGCCTGGGCGGCGGGAGGCGGGCGTTTCTGCCGCCGACAGCGCCCATCGTGGTGGAAGCGGGCTCCTGGCGGCGGGCGGCGGAGCTGCGGCGCCAGCATCCAGCAGAGCTCGCCGATGCGCGGGCCTTTAGCCGCTTCTTGACCGGCCTGCCTTCGCCGCGGCTCAGCCGGCGGCAGCTCACCGCTCACCCCCTCTTCGGCGTGTGCGCGCGCCTCCCGTTCGCATCGGTCATGGAGCGGGTCGCCAAGGGCTCGTACCCCCGCCAGCAACGCCGCTGGACGACACGGTCCGCGCGGCCGCAGCGGGCCTCGCGTCCGCCGCGGCCCAGCCGGCCTCTCCGCGACGGCAAGGTGATCGCGGACCCCGTCGCGCCGGCGGCCGCGGACGGGGGCTCGCCGCTGGTCCGGGCGAGCCGGCAGGCAGACGCGGCAGCGTTTGAAGTCCGGGAGAATGGACAGGGAGACGCAGCGGCGTCGGAGATCCGGGACGAGGGGACGGCAGACGGCGCGCCCGGCGCCTCCGATCACACCGCCGGCGACGACACCGCGCCGCCGCCCCAGGAAAAAGACAGCGAAGCGGGCGATTTGACGCTCCTGCGGTCAGCCCATAAGCTGTGGACGACGCTCAAGGGCTCTTTGCGCCGTTCCCGGCAGGGCCCCGCCGCCAACCGAAGCCAATCATGACCAGCCAGCGGAGAAACGCCTACGACGCGCTGGTCATCGGCGGCGGCCCAAGCGGCGCCACGGCCGCCCTGGTCCTGGCGCGGGCCGGCCTGGCCGTGCGGCTGGTCGAGCGTGCCGACTTTCCGCGCTTTCACATCGGCGAGTCGTTCCTGCCGCGCAATCTCACGTTGATCCGCGACCTGGGGCTCGAGCCCGCGCTGCGGGCCATTCCGCAAACCGACAAGCGCGGCGCCGAGTTCGCGATCGGCGACGGCCGGCATTGGCGGCTGTTCCCGTTCAGCCTCGGACTGGGCGACGACACGGAGGCCTTCAACATCGAGCGCGCCCCGTTCGACGCCATGCTGCTCGACAGCGCGCGGGCCGCCGGCGCGGAGGTCGACGTGGGGAGAGCGGTACGGCGCATCGTCAAGCTCGCCGATGGCGAGGTGGTGGTCGCTCTCGACGGCGAAGGAGAGGGCGCGGGAGGCGAGGAGATCGCCGCCCGTGTGCTGATCGACGCCAGCGGCCAGGCGACGGTCGTCGGCAAGCATCTCGGCACCCGGCGTGTGCTTCCTGATCTCAAGAAAGTCGCCTACTTTGCGCACTTCGACAACGTCGAGCGGCGGCAGGGCCTCGAGGGTGGCTTCCCGACCATGGTCATGTGCAAGGAGGGATGGTTCTGGGTGATCCCTCTCGACGAGCGGCGGACCAGCATCGGCCTGGTCATGGATGCCGAGGTGGCGCGGCAGGTAGGCGTGCCTCCCAACCGCATGCTCGGCTGGGGGATCCAACGCTGCCCGCTGCTGCGCCGGCGCACCGCCAAGTCGGCCCGGCCCGAGACCAACCTGGTGGCGGCGGACTTCACCTACAAGTGCTCGCCCTACTCCGGACCGGGCTATTTCCTGGTCGGCGACGCGGCGACCTTCGTCGATCCGATCTTCTCGACCGGCGTCTGCCTGGGCATGATGAGCGCCGTCGAAGCAGGGCGGGGAGCGATCTCCATGCTGCGGGACGGAGCCGATGCGCGGCCCATCCGCCGGCGCTACAACCGCTTCGTCGAGCGCAGCTCCTCCCCCTTCTTCCGCTTCGTGCGGACCTACTACGACCACTCCTTCCGCGAGCTGTTCCTGCACGGCCAAGGCCCTCTGGCCGTGCACCGGGCGGCGATCTCGGTGCTGGCAGGTGCCGTCTTCCCACGGCCGCGTTTCGCTCTGCGCTGGCGGCTTCAGCTGTTTTTCCTGCTCGTGCGCCTGAACCGCTACCTGCCGCTGGTGCCCCGGCGGCCGCGCTTCTCGCTGCTCGCCGCCGCGCCCGGCGACGCGGTAGCCGCGGACGGCGAGGAGTGCCTCTGGCCAGGCGCGCCGACCGAGCAGGCCTCGCCATAAGAATCCGCGAGGATGGGAGGCATGGCGTGCTGATGGCTTCGGGAGGCCGGCGAGAGACGAGGCTCGCGCCGAATCCGTGTTTTCTCTTCAGCTCACTTCAGATCGAGGGCAGGCAGCTGCGCGCAGGCGTCGTCATCCCCGGGGACAGCCCGCTGTTCGAAGGCCACTACCCGGGACATCCGATCCTGCCCGCGATCGGACACCTCGCGCTGCTCGCCGCGGCGCTGGCCGGGGGCCACGTCAAGGGGAGCTTTGCGGAGGTGCCGGCCCTGCGGCTGCGCCACCCGGTCGGCCCCGGGGAAAGCCTCGACCTCGCCGCCGACCTTGCCGCCGCGGATGGGACGGTCCGCTTCGCGCTGAGCCGCGGCCGCGAGCCGGTCAGCCTGGGCACCGTCAGGCTGGCCCGGCTTCTCGACGGCGGCTCATCGCCTGGAAAAGTGCGCGCCGAACCCCCTCGACACCTGGCCAACCAGGCCGTTCTCGGGCATTCCACGGAGAGCGGACCGGCCGACCGCCCGGGCACCGGCGGAAGCGGAGGCCGCGGTTTTCCTTCGCCCGCGACCCTTATCTCGCACGCCTCACCGGCCCGCTTGGTGGAAAGCATCGTCGAGGCCGGTGAGAAGAATATCGTCTGCGAGGCGGCGATCCCCGAGAACCACCCGCTCGTTCGCGGCGGTCGGGCGCCGGGCTTCGCCGCGCTCGAGGCCGCCGCCCAGGCCGCGGCCGTCCTCGAGGCGTGGCAGCGACGCGGCGCCTCGAGCGGACCGCGAGTGGGCTACCTGGTCGGCATCCGCGACGCACGTTTCGCCGGCGAGCTGCCCGCGGGCCGCCTCCTGCGCGTCACGGCGCGGCTCACCGCCAGCCTGCTCCCCCTCTGCCGCTACGACGTCGGCGTGGAGCTCGACGGCGCGGAGCGCGCGGCCGGCACGGTCAGCACATACCTCGTGGAGCAGCCGGGGTGAGGCTAAGCCCACTCATCGCGAGGAGCCAGGGGTCCTGACCCGCGCGCGGCCCTCCCGAAGAGGGCCCGTGTCGTACGGGGCTACTCCCACAGCTGGCGGAAACAGAACCACTGGTGAGGGCGGTGGGCGATGGCCCATTGCAGGTCGCCGGCGAAGCGGTGCAGGGCGGCGGCGAGGTCGCCCTGGCGGTCGGCGGTCGCGGGGACGTCGATGGGCGGGCGGATGACGACGCGGTAACGGCGGCGCCCTTCGCGGAAGACGAACGCCGGGACCAGCGGCACGCCGGCGGCGCGTGCCAGGGCGGCGGGACCGATCGGCAGCGGGAAGGGCTTGCCGAACAGCGACAGCTCCATCGTCCGGCCGCCGGCGCGGGGGCGGTCGCCCTGCAAGACCGCGAGCTCGCCGCGGCGCAGGGCGTCGAGCAGCAGCACGCCGAGCTGCGGGTCCTCGGCAAAGTGGGTGCTGTAGAGGCCGCCGGACCGGCGGCCCACGAGGTCCGCCATGTACCGCTGCGCCCTGGGATCGGCCTCGGCCTCGCGGATGACGTGCACCCGCCGGGACTCGCGGATGATCGGCAGCATCGAGCCGACCTCCCAGTTGCCGAGGTGCGCGCTGACCAGAATGAAGCCCTCTGGGCGCTCGTTGAGCTTCCACCAGAGGGCCTCCCCTTCTGCCCTGACGATGAACGGGCGTTCGGTGCACAGGCGCTCATAGCGCTCGGTCAGGCACCAGGCGAAAGTCCAGAAGGTCCGGTAGATACGCGCCTGCCGGCGCCACCAGCCGCAAGGGCCGAGCACCGGCACGAGGTTGGCGGCGACGGCGCGGCGGATCTTGAACAGGGTGAAGAAGAAAAACGTGCTGAACAGGGCAATGAACAGGACGAGCCCGCTTGACGGCCAGTGCTTGACCCCGAAGCCGTGGAGGCGGTACCAGAAGACCCCGGTGACGTGGAAAGGGCCCAGCAGGCGACGCACCCATCCCGCCTCCGGAGCGTGCGGCGCTCCCTGCGCCGAAGCTTGGGGGACCGCCGGCCCGCGAGATTGCGGGACTGCCCGCCCCGGAGGTTGCGGCGTCTGGCCTGACGGGGAGTGGCTGGAAACGCTCATCGGGGGCGGATCATTCGCCGGAAGAGCTGGCGGTTCGCCGGCGCAGCAGCGCTTCGCCGGCTGGCAAGACGATGATGGTGGCGAGCAGGCAGGCGGTCATGCCGGCAGCCACCAGGATGCCGGCGTGCTGCAAGCCCGGCACTCGCGAGGTGCTCAGGCTGCCGAACCCGAGGGCCGTGGTCAAGGTCGCCATGATCATGGCGAGGCCGGCGTCTTCGGCCGTCCCGGCGAAACCGCGGTGCGGATGCAGCCGCCGCCAATAGACGGCGTAGGCCCCGAGGTCGATGCCGGTGCCGAGCAGCAGGGGCACGGTGAACACGGCCAGCAGGTCGACCGGACGGCCGAGGGCCCCCCAGATGCCGAACGTCCACAGACAGCCGAGCGCGAGCGGCAGGAAAGCCAGCAGCGTCTCGCCGGGCCGGCCGCGAAACGCGATGAGCACGATGGCCAGCACGACGGCCACCGCCACCGTGCTCGAGCGGCGCAGGTCGCCCAAGGCCAGGTCCTTGATCTCGGCCCCGACCCGTGGAATCGAAGCGAGCGCCACGTGGCCCGGCGCGATCGCACTCAGCTCGCGGCCGAGCGCCGCCAGCGATTCCGCGCTGGACCCGTCCGCCAGGCGTGCATGGACCGCCACCGCGGCGTGGTCGAATTGAGCTCCGAAGACGCCGGGCCCTGAGCGCACCAGCTCCGCCATCCAGCGCGGCCACTCCGCTGGCGGCGGCGCTCCCGGGTCCTCGCCCCGCCCCATGGCGCGCAGCGCCGCCACGGCCGGGGTGAACGGCGCGAGCCTGAATCCGGCGGCACGCAGCTCCCGCTCGAGGTCTGCCGCCGCCCGTTCCAGGGGCAGGGCGCGCAGCTCGCGCAGGCGCCGCGCCAGCCGCCGGCCCGTGATCAGCCAGTCCGACGGAGAGACGATGTCCGCCCGCTCTCCCAGGCGCGCCCGCAACCTGCCTTTCACCTCCGCCGCGCGGTCCAGCGCCTCCTCGAGCGTGCGGCCGCCCACCACCACCGACAAAGTATCGAGGCCCACCGGGAAACTCTCCACCAGCAGGCGCTCGGCTTCGGCGGCAGGGTGGTCGGCGGGGCGCAGGGCGCGCAGGTCGGTGCTCAGGGTCAGGCGCCAGGCCCCCCAGGCGGCGAGCGAGCTGAGCAGCAGCGCGGCGCCGAGCACCCAGCGCGCGCGGCGCACCGCAAACCCGACCAGGCCGCGCAGGCCGGGCAGGCCGCGGCGCGCCCACAGGCGCGGCGGGGCCGGCGGACGCCTGGCCGCGCCCGGCGCGCCCGCCACCAGAGCGGCGCCCAGAGTGGCGGTCGCCAGGAGCGTGGCCAGCACCCCGAGGGCGAGGACCGCTCCCATCTCGCGCAACGGGCGGAAGTGGGCGGCAAGCAGGGTGGAGAGCGCCGCGGCGGTCGCCGCCACCCCCGTGAGCACGCCCGGACCCGCTTCGCGGAAAGCGCCGGCCAAGGCCGCGGCAACCCCCATGCCGCTCAGGCGCAGGTCGCGATAGCGGGCACCGCCGAAGATGCCATAGTCGACCCCCATTCCGAGCAGTGCGGCGGTGAAGCCCACCCCGATGAAGGTCAGCTCGCCGAGCGCCAGCCCCGCCAGGCCCGCGGTCCATACCATGCCGGCCCCGACGGCAAGCAGGATCGCCGCCGGCAGGAGCAGCCCTTCGAAGCCGGCCAGCAGCACCACCGCGACGCCGAGAAACGTCGAGGAAGCGGTGCGCGTCACGTCGCCGCGCGCAATGCTCTCGTCCGCGGCGGCGTACAGGGGACCGCCGACCGCGGCGAAGGCGAGCGGCACGGCCGACTGCGCGCGCACCCGTGCATAGCCCGCGCGCAGCCGGGCGAGGAGGGCCCGCCCCCCCGCCGGGTCGATCTCGGCGCGCGCGGGAGTGAGGACGACCAGCGCGGCGTCACCCCGGCGCGACAAGAAGGCGCCGGAGAGCGGTTCGACGGGCAGCGCCGCGGACGCGGCGCCGAGCAGGCCTGCCGAGAGGCCGAGCGGGTCGCTGGCGAAGAGCCGCGCGGCGGCCGGTCCGGCCGGGCTGGAGAGGGTCTGGCGCATCATCGCCACGCGCTGGCGCAGGGCGGCGGGAGCGAGCCGTCCGGCGAGATCGCCGCGCCAGTCGCCGCCCAGCAGCAGCGGCATCCGGGGCGCCACCCAGCGGAAGAAGAACCTCTCGTCGTCTTCCGTGATCCCGCTCCTGGCGTCGGCAACCTCGGGGCTGCGGCGCATGTAGTCGGCAAGCGCCGCGGCGGCCTCGAGCAGCGGCGCGGGGTCTTCCAGCCGCTTCCCTGCCGAACGCACCAGCACGAAGACTTTCTCGAAGCCGCCGAAGGTGCGCAGGAACAGCCGATACTCGTCGGCCCCGGGAGAGCCGTTGGGCAGCAGGGCGGAAAGGTCGGGCTCGACGCGGATGCGCAGCGCCGGCACCACCGCCGCCAGGGTGGCGGCGAGCGCCGCCGCCAGCAGCAGGCGGGGCCGCTGGGCGATCGCGTGGGAGAGCCGCGTGAGCGGGCCGCCCGGCATTCAGGCCGAAGTGCCGGCGTCGACCACCAGCGTCTGGCCGGTGATTGCCGCGGCGCGGTCGGAGAGAAGGAAGAGCACGGCGTCGGCAACGGAGGCGGCGCTCGTGCCCTCCGGCAGGCACTCGCCGGCGCGCAGGAAGTCGACCGTGGCAGGAGGCAGGCCGGAGGTCATCTCGGTGGCCACGAACCCGGGCACCACCGCGTTGACCCGGACGCGGCGCCGGCCCACCTCGCGGGCGAGCGCGCGCGTCAGGCCCAGGATGCCGGCCTTGGCGGCGGCGTAGGCGGTTTCGCCCGCCACGCCGCGAAAGGCGGACAGAGAGCCGATGTTGACGATCGCTCCCCGCCGCCGCACCATCATGCCGCGCAGCACCGCACGGCAACAGCGGAACAGTCCCCCCAGGTTGCTGTCGAGGACCTCGTCCCAGTCCTCGTCGGTCATCATCGCCAGCAGGGATTCGCGGCGCAGGGCGGCATTGTTGACCAGCCCCTCGATCGGCCCCAGATCCTCCTCGATCTCGCCGACCAGGGCGTCCGGCCGGCCGTGGTCGCGCAGGTCCAGGTGAAAGGCGCGGGCCCGCCCCCTGGCCGCCCGCTCGACTTCACGAGACGCCGCCTCCGAGACGCGCCAGGTGAAGGCCACCCGGCGATCGACGGCAGACGGCTCCGCCACCAACGCTTCGACAATCGCGCGCCCGATCCCGCGGCTGCCGCCGGTTACGAGGACCGTTCCCATTCCGACACCTCCAGCCGCGCGCGCGTCACCGCGCGGGCGATGCGCAGGCTGTCGATCAGCGGGCGGTAGTGGCTGGTCGTCCGCCCGTCGGCGAAGCCCAGCCGCACCGGCACCGAGACGATGCGGAAGCCACGGCGCGCCGCCCGCACGACCACGGCGCTCTCGGCCTCGAAGCGGGTCTCCGGGAAGCCGACGGCCTCGACCAGGGCGCGCGAGTACAGGCGGAAGCCGGTCTGGATGTCGCTGACCCGCTGCCCGGCGGCCAGCGAGATGACCAGCGAGGAGAGCCGGTTGCTGGCGCGGCGGACCCGGCTCATCGCGGCGAAAAGATGGTCGCGCACGCCGAGCACCAGGTCGGCCCCCGCGGCCGCCGTGGCGAGCAGCTTGGGGATCTCCTCGGGCAGATGCTGGCCATCGGCGTCGAGCGTGACCACGGCCGCGAAACCGCGCCCGAAGAGGTCCTCGAATGCCGCGGCCAGCGCCGCGCCCTTGCCGCGGTTGGCCGCGAAGCTCACCACGCGCGCCCCTGCCAGGCGGGCCTCCTGGGCCGTGCCGTCGGTCGAGCCGTCGTCGACCACCAGCACTTCGGGAAGGATGCGGACGGCGCCGCGCACCACCGCACCGACCGAGGGTGCCGCCTGGAAGGCCGGGATGGCGGCGGCGATGCCCGGCCCGCGTTGGCTGGCGCCCATCTCGAGGCCTCGTTCAGCCGGCCGCTCCGAGGACCAGCCAGGAGGCGGCGCCGCCGGCGGCCAGGCTGGAGACCAGGACGGCGGCGGGGGGAGCCAGCGCGCTGCCGTCGTGGGGCACGACGCCCAGCTCCGGGTCGGGCTCGGCGAAGCCGCAGGTAGGGCCGAAGGGCGCGCCGGCGGCGGCGAGCACCGCCGCTCCCAGGAAGCCGCCGCCGTACTCGCCCACCGCTCCCTTGGGAGCGAGCACCGGGGGCAGGGGACGGTCGTTCCAGGCGGTGCGCAGGGTGTGCGCCTCCAGCCGGTCCCCGGACCGCGAGCCGGACGCCCCGGAGACGATGCGGTCGATCCGTGCGGCGGGCGCGCCCTCCCAATCGAGGAGGCCGGCGCGCGCCAGCATGCCCAGCAGGGCGCGGCTCAGAACCGCATGCCCTCTTCCCCAGCCGGCGGGCGGCGCGGAGGGATCGAATGCGCTGCCCCAGGCGAGCACGCGGCAGAGCGGACGCGCCCCGCGCCGCCGCGCGGCTTCCGCCTCCTCCAGGACCAGAACGGTCGCTCCCTCGGCGGCCAGGATGCCGTTGCGGCGGCGATCGAACGGCCGGGCGGCCTCCTCGCCGCCTGGCGGGCCGGCCGCCCCGGAGGGCTCGGCCCGCGGCCGCGCCAGGGCGCCGAAGCGATCGAGCAGGGCATGATGCAGGGGCGGCAGCTCGTCGACCGTGCCGACCAGCGCGCGCACCACCCGGCCCGAGGCGACCTCCGCCGCGCCGCAGCCCACCGCCTGGAGCGCTCCCGCCTCGCGCTGGCAGATGGTGATGCTGGGGCCGCGGGCGCGGCAAGCGATGGCGATCTGCGCCGCGGCGGCATTTGCCACGCTCTCGGTAAACAGGTAGGGCGAAGCCGACTCCGGTCCTTCACCCAGGATCTGCCGCAGCAGCGCCTCGGCAAAGGAGCACGGCCCAAAAGCCGTCGCCATCACGACCGCGGTCTCTTCCGCAGTCTGTTCGGCGGGATGGCGTGGATCGGCCCTGGCGTCTCGCACCGGCGCCGCAGGCGGCAATCCTTCCCGGCCGGCCGCGGGACGGCAGCCCGGCAGCCCGGCCCGGCACCAGGCCATGCGCGCCGCGGCGACCGAGAAGCGTGAAGGCAGGCTCATGCGCCGCGCTTCGAGGGGAGGCAGCCAGGCGGTCAGCCCGGACAGCGGAGCGAGCAGCGCACGGCGCGCGCCGCGCGCGCGGTGGCGGCCGGCCGAGCGGTCGACCTCGCGGGCGCCCACCGGCGCGGCGAGCTCGAGAGCCGCTGCCAGGCTTTCGCAGGCGTAGCCGTAGGCGCCTACCGTGCCGAAGCCGGTAACTAGGACCTCGCGGCTCAAGCGCCCGCTGCCTCCCAGCGCAGGAAGACCAGCGCCGCATTGGAGCCGCCGAAGGCCAGGCTGGCCGACAGGGCCGCCCGCGCCTCGGGCAGGGCCAGAGGCCGGCCGACCACCAATGCGACCGGGACCTCGGAATCGAGGGCGGCTCCCGCCGCATCGCCATCATCCGGGCCGGGCACGGGATGCAGCTCGCCGCGCTGCAGGCAGAGGACCGTGACCAGGGCTTCGATCGCCCCCGAGCATCCCAGCAGGTGTCCCAGCGCGGCCTTGGTCGCGGTCAGCGGGATACGCCGCGCCCGCTCGCCGAAGACGCGCTCCAGGGCCCGCCATTCGGCCAGATCGTTGAGCGGCGTCCCGGTGCCATGAGAATTGATGAAATCGATCGCCTCCGGCGGCACGCCCGCATCGCTCAGCGCCGCCTCGATCGCCGTGGCGGCGCCCGCCCCGCTGGGCTCGGGAGCGGTCATGTGGTGAGCATCGCAGCTCGCGCCGGCACCTGCAAGCTCGGCCAGCGGCACCGCGCCGCGGGCAAGCGCCCGCTCCAGGGGCTCGAGCACCAGCGCCGCGGCGCCCTCGCCGATCGACATGCCGGCGCGGCCGGCGCGGAACGGCCGGCAGGGGGCCTCGTCCACCGCGCGCAAGGCGTTGAAGCCGGCGTAGGTGAGCTGGCAGAGCGAGTCGGAGCCGCCGGCGATCGCCAGCTCGGCCGCCCCGCTGCGCACCGCCCGGAGCGCCGCCCCCAGGGCCAGGGCGCCCGAGGCGCAGGCCGACGAGATGGTCTGGACCGCGCCGCTCGCCCCCAGGTGGCGGGCGATGGCGTCTCCGGGACAGTTCAACTGCTGGGCGGCCATGGCGTGCAGCCGCTGACGGCGGCCCGCCAGCACATCGGCAAGGAATGCCTCGCTCTCCCACATCCCCCCCGTGCTGCTGCTGAAGAAGACCGCCGCCTCGGCGACGTCGCGCGGCACGCACAACCCGGCTTCCGCCAGCGCCTCGTCCACGGCCGCCAGGGCGAAGCGGCCGGCGAGGGTTTGCTGCCGGCCGGGAAAACGGCGCTCGAGCTCGAAGGGCGGCGCCGGGACTTCGGCCGCCAGGTGAGTGCGGTGCGCGGAGTGGTCGAAGCGCTGGAACGGGCGGATGGCGCTGCGTCCCGAGGCAAGCCCCTGCCAGAGCGGCTCGATCCCCCAGCCCAGGCCGCTGACCGCGCCGACACCGCTCACCACGACGCGCCGGTCAGCGCCGGCTGCAAACCCAGCCCGCATTTCTCACCGGTCCTCGTCGCGAGGCGTCGCAAATGGGCCTGGATCCAAGGCGCGCGAAGGTCGGACGACCGAGGCGTACTCGAAGTACGTCGAGCGAGTCCGACCGAGCGCAACGCAGGAGACGGGCCTATTTCCGGCGCCGCAGCAGAGGGCCGGTGAGAAATGCGGGCTAACGGCCATGCGCCAAGGAGCTCAGGTCCGACCGGCAATGAACTGCGACAGGGTCGAAACCGTCGAGAACACCTCGCGCCCCAGCTCGCTGCTCTTGATCTTGATGCCGAATTCCTTCTCCACGGCCACCACCAGCTCGAGCGCATCGACCGAGTCGAGGCCGAGCCCGTCGCCGAACAGCGGCGCCTCTTCGTCGATCATCTCCGGCTTCATCCCATCCAGGTGCAGGTTCTCGACGATGAGGCGCTTGATCCTGTCCGCGATGGTGGATGTGTCCGCCATAGGCAAAACCTCTAGAGAGCTCCTCGATGAGCGTGCGGTCCGCTGCAGGGATGGCGAAAGCAGAAGCGCCTTGTCGGGCATGTCACTCCGCCGCGTGTCCCCAGTCCTGACCGTTGATGCTACCGTGGGCCGCAAGCCCTGGCAATCCCAGCGCTTCGGATGCCTTCGGATGCCCCGGTGGTGCGGTCACCGGTGCGGTCACCGGGGCGGCCGCCGGCCCGCTCCGCGGCATGGGGTGGGAATCGCCGTGCCGAGCCTCGATGTTAGGATCTGCGCCTTGGCACGGGACCCTCTTCGGTGTGGATAGTGTCCCGCCCGGCGGGGCGCGCGAGTAAATGGACCCGAATTCACGGCGGCGGGGCACGGCCCCGTTCCTGCTCGGCTCGGCCGGCCTGCATGCCGGCGCGGCCCTCGCCTTGCTCACCATGCCGCGCAACTGGCTCGGCGTCGCCGCCGTGCTGCTGGCCGATCACCTCGCCGTGGTCGGGGCGGGCCTGTGGCCGAGATCCCGTCTGCTCGGCCCCAACTTGAGCCGCCTGCCGGCCCCGGCGGCACGGCGCGGCGAAGTGGCCCTCAGCTTCGACGACGGGCCGGACTCCGTGGTGACGCCGCCGGTGCTCGAGCTGCTCGACCGTCACCGCGCCCGGGCGACTTTCTTCTGCATCGGCCGCAGGGTGGACGAGCGGCGCGAGCTCGCGGCCGAGATTGCGCGTCGCGGCCATCTGGTCGAAAACCACAGCTACTCGCATCCCGGTGCCTTCGCCTGCTACATGGCGGGCGGCCTGCGGCGGCAGATCCGGCGTGCTCAGGAGGCCATCGAGCTGGCGACCGGCCGCCGGCCGAGGCTGTTCCGCGCGCCGGCCGGCTTGCGCAACTTCCTGCTCGAGGGCGAGCTCAGGAAGGCCGGGTTGCTCCTGGCCTCGTGGAACCGGCGCGGCTTCGACACCATCTGCCGCGAACCCGAGAAAGTCGCCCGCCGCCTGCTCACCAACCTTGCCGCCGGCGACATCGTGCTGCTCCACGACGGATCGGCGGCGCGTGACGCCAGGGGCACGCCCGTGGTACTCGAAGTGCTGCCGCGGCTGCTCGACGAGCTGGCGGCGCGCGGTCTCCGGGCGGTGCCTTTGGAGGCCGGCGTCCGGCAAGTGAGCGGGCATGCAGCCTGAGCCGCCGCCGCGCCCGGCGGCGGGGCGCTGGGAGCGATTCAAGAAAAGCCTGCGCGAGCTGCTCTACCGCCTGCGCACCGAGGGCGACTCGCCGGCACGCCAGGCGGGCGCCGTGGCACTCGGCCTGTTCATCGGCTGCACTCCCTTCTATGGCCTGCATCTGCCGCTCTGCATCCTGCTGGCGCGGCTGTGTGGGGTCAACCGTCTGAAGACCTACATCGCCGCCCACATCAGCACCCCGGTGGTGATGCCGTTCCTGGTCTTTACCGAGATTCAGGCCGGGCGCCTGCTGCGCGGGGCCCCGCTGCTGTCGTTCCAGCACAGGAGGATGGGCCGTCGCGTCGATGTCTGGCACTGGAGCTCGGCGGATTTCTGGCACTGGCGCTGGCTGAAGGAATTCGGCTGGCACTGGCTGACCGACCTCCTGGTCGGCAGCGCCGTAGTGGGGATCGTTCTCGCCGCCGTCTTCGGGTTGCTGACCTACCTGCTGCTGCAGCGCGGCCGGCGTGCTCCCGAGGTCGAATCGCTGATCGAGGAAACCGCGCATCGCTATCTCGCGGCCGGCCTGATGCAGTCGGAGTTCGTGCGCGGAAAGCTGCGCCACGACCCGGTCTACTTCTCGATCCTGCGGCGCTGGGCGCTGCCGGTGCGGGGGCGGCTGCTCGACCTGGGCTGCGGGCGCGGCATCTTCCTCGCCTTGCTGGCCGCCGCCCGCCAGCAGCTCGGCCGCGGCGCCTACCCCGCGAGCTGGGAACCCCCCCCGCCGCTCGAGCTCCATGGCATCGAGCACCGTCCCAAGCTGGCCGAGGTGGCGCGCCGGGCGCTCGCTGGAGAGGCATCGATCGACTGCGCCGACCTTCGCTCGGCCGCTTTGCCGCCGGCGCGGGGCGTGTTGCTGCTCGACGTGCTCCACTACCTCAGCGCCGCCGAGCAGGAACGCTTGCTGGCGCGCGTCGCCGCGGCGCTCGAGCCCGGCGGCATCCTCTTGCTGCGCGACGCCGACGCGGCGGCCGGATGGCGCTTCCAGGCGGTGCGGGTCGCGGAGCGGATCAACTCGCTGCTGCGCGGGCAGTGGCGGCAGCGTTTCCGCTACCGGCGCGCCGACGCCTGGCTGCAGCTGCTGCGCTCTTTCGGGCTCAAAGCCGACACCGAAGCCGAGCCCATGGGCCAGGGCACGCCCTACGCCAACGTCCTGATCCGCGCCAGCCGCCCGGTGCCCTAGACCACGAGGGACGCATCTGCCCTACGATGTGGCCATGCAGAAAATGCGCGCCTCGGCAGATCTCCTGGCACAAAAGCAAGAGGCCCCCGCGAGCGGAGGCCCCTGAGGCCGCAGACCGTGAGCGACTGCGCCCGCGGCAGCGGGAGGAAACGAGAGACAGTCTCAGACGTTGCGGCGATCGATCGAGCGGGCCAGCAGGCCGCCGGACAGTGCGAGCAGGCCAAGGGCGCCCAGCAGCGGCAGGCCGCTGGCCGTCTTCGGCAGCGCGTCGGGCCTCGGCGTCGAAGTCATGGTGCTTCCCGACGTGGTATCGCTCGAGGTGCTGCTCGGGGTCGTGCTGCTCGGCGGGGTCTCGGCAGCCGTGCTCGATGGCGTTTCCGTCGTGGTGCTCGGCTGCGTTGCGGTGGCGGGGGTGTTCCCGGTCTCGGCAACCCGGCCCGGCGCTACGCTGCCTGGATTGGGATGGTCGCTCGTGGCCTCGAACGGCTTCTTGTTCACGGTCGATCCGGGAGCGTTGGTCATCGGGCTCTGCGCCAGCGCCGCGACGGCGAATACCAGCAACGTGGCCAGGATCACCAGCGACAAGGATGTTCTCCGCATGGGCTACTCCTCTCTCTAGGGTAAAAGGCTCGTCGTAGTTCAAACGGAGTGGGCGCAATCTCCCCACAGCCGTTCTCGTCAAGAACCTATTCCAGAGCAAAATGGGTGCCAGGCGGCCGGCCGCCCGAAGTCTTAGTTGGTCACTTGGGCAGGCCGACGGTGACGCGCAGGGCGTCGGGCCTGATGTGCCGGCGGGCGGCGGATGCGACGGCGGGGCGGTCGAGGGCGAGGAGGTCGGCGCGGCGGCGGGAGGGGTCGTCGAGGGGGATGCCGTACTGCTCGCTCTCGAGCAGGAGGTCGGCCCACTGGCGGGCGGTCTCGCGGCGGAAGGGCTCGCGGCCGAGCAGGTAGGCGCGGGCCTCTTCGAGCTCGGCCGGCTCGATGCCGTCCTCGACGAGACGGCTGATCTCCTCGACGACGCCGCGCTCGGCCTGCTCGACGGTGGCGGGAGAGGTCCCGAGGTAGGCAAACATCCGGCCGGGATCGAGGCCGGCGCCGGCGACGGTCTGGGCATGGGCGGTGTAGGCCAGTCCCTCGCGCTCACGAATGCGGGCCGGAATGCGGCCGGTGAGGCCGGCACCCGAGCCGAGGACCACGGCCAGCACTTCGAGGGCGGTGTAATCGGGATGGCGGCGCGGCACGGTGAGGTGCCCGACATAGAGGTGTGCCTGGTCATGGGCCTCGATCGCCACCTCGCGGCGGCGCCCGGGGAGGCCCGCGGGAGGGGCCGGCTCGGGCAGCGGCGCGCGTCCGGGCGGCAAGTCGGCGAACAGGCCGCGCAGGCGCCGGCGCACCGCCTCTTCGTCGATCACTCCGGCGACCGCGACGATCAGCCGCTGGCCCATGGCATCGCGGTGAAACTCCGCGCAGTCGGCCGGCGTGAGGGCCTCTAGGCTCGCGACGTCGCCCTGCAGCGGCCGCCGCCGCGGGTGCGGCGCGTAGAGCTGCTCGAGGAATCCCCACGAGGTCTTGACCTCCGGCTCGTCGGCCAGGCTCTCGAGCTCGGCGGCGGCCTGCTTGGCGACCCAGGCGCAACGTTCTGCGGGAAAGGCGGGCGAGAGCAGCAGCTCCGCACCCCAGTCGAGGGCCAGCTCCCAATCGTCGGCCAGGGCGTCGACATTGACTCCATGCCCTTCGAAAGTCGCGAAGCTCGCAAGCATCATCCCGCGGCTCTCCGCCTCGTCGGCGATCTGCCGCCAGTCGCGGCGCAGGCTGCCCTCCTCGAGTGCGCGGCCGGTGACCAGGGCCTGGCCGGGACGGGTTTCGACCCTTGCCCCGCCGCAGGCCACCAGCCGCACGGCCACCACCGGCGCCCCCTCGACTCGCCGCACGCGGACGCCCAGGCGGCCGCTTCCGCCGCGGTCCGCGGATTCGTGTGCGCTGGCTCGCATCGCTCGTGCAGGCACGGCTAAGCCGCCGGACCCTCCGGGCCCGCCGGAGGGTGGCGAACGAGCTCCTCCAGGGCGGCTACCGCCGTGTCGATCTCCGCGCGCGTGTTGTAGTAGTGGGGCGACAGCCTGACCAGCGATTGCGCATCCTCGCCGGGACCGCGCGGCGGACCGCCGCCCGGGTCGGTGGCGCTGGCATTGATCCCTGCCTCGCGCAGCCGGCCGACCGCCGCGGCCCCGGACCAGCCGTTCACCGCGACGGTGACGATGGCGCACAGCCGCTCACCGCGGTCCATCAGGAGCAGGCCGGGCACCTCGGCGAGGCGCTCGCGGGCATAGGTGGCCAGCGCCAGGGCCCGCTGGCCTCCCCTCTCGATCCCTGCCTCGCGGGCGTAGCGCGCCGCCTCGCCGAGACCGAGGACCAGGGCGTAGGCGAACTCCCAATTCTCGAAGCGCCGGGCGTCGCGGGCGAGCTCGAATCGGCCGCCGGCGAGCAGGTCGGCGCCGCGCATGTCGACGGCCAGCGGGTAGGCGCCGCGCGCGAGCGCACGCTCAGAGACATACAGAAAACCGATCCCCCGCGGTCCGCGCAAGAACTTGCGCGCGGTGGCGGCCAGGAAGTCGCAGCGCAGCCGCCCGACATCGATCGGCATCTGCCCCAGCACCTGGCAGGCGTCGACCAGGTACGGCACGCCGGCCGCCGCGCAGATCTCGCCCACCTCCTCGACGCGCTGCACCAGGCCGGAGTTGGTGGGCACCCAGGTCACCGCCACCAGGCGGCAGCGCGGATGCGCCGCGAGCGCGCGCATCGAGTCGGGGTCGACGCCGCCCTCCGGGAGGTCGGCCGCGTAGCGCACCTCGACGCCGTCCCGGCGGGCCAGCGACAGGTACATGAGCTGGTTGGAGGTGTAGTCGCTCCGCGTGGTGGCGATGAGGTCGCCGCGCTGGAAGTCGAAGACGGAAAGGGCCTGGGCGAATGCCACCGTGGCGTTCTCGACGATCGCGACGGTCCGCGGCGAGGCCGCGAGCAGCGCCGCCACGTCGTCATACACCGCCGCGATCCGGTCCGCCGCCTCGTCGGCCGCCTCGTAGCCGCCGATCTCGGCTTCCCGGCGGAGATGGCCGACGACGGTCTCGACCACCGGCCGCGGCGCGAGGGAGGCTCCGGCGTTGTTGAGGTGCACGCGATTGGCGCAGCCAGGCGAATCGCGGCGCCAGGCCTCGACGAGTTCGGCGAGCTCGCCGGCGGCGTCGAGCAGGTCGTCGGCGCGCTCTTGCTGTCGCGCCGCCGGGGCGTCCTGGCGGGGCGCCGCCACGTCGTCAGCCGTCCGCACGCGGCAGCGACCAGCCGATGACGGCGCCCGAGAGGGGCCGGAAGTACCGCGCGGCGGTCTCGAGCAGCCGCTCGCGACCGGCCGCGAGCAGAAGCTGCATCTGGCGCTCCAGGTGCTCGGGGTCGAAGAGCGCCAGAGCGCCGCCGAGGGACAGGGCTTGCTGCTGCACCCGCTCGTGGGCGAAGACCCAGTCCGCCACGGCGACCTGCCGGGCGCGCTCGACCTCCTCGGCCGCGAGAGGGGCGGAGAGGAGGTCTTCGAGATGGCGCAAGACCTGCGCTTCGACGCGGGCGGGCGCGACGCCGGGCACCACCTCGGCCGCGATCGTGATGTGCCCCGCGTCGAGTCCTTCGGTCACGTCCGCCGTCACCCACACGCAGAGCTTGTCCTCGTCGACCAGGGAGCGGTGGAGACGGCTCGTCCTGCCGCCGCCGAGCAGGGTGGCCAGCAGCCGCACCGCCGGATGGTCGGGATCCATTCCTGAAGGCGCCGGCAGGGCCAGCATCATGCGTGCGACCTCTCCCTTGCGCCGCTCGAGCCGCGCCAACGACCGCGGCAGGGAGGTGGGAGGAGTCGGGCCGGCGCGGCGGAGGCTTCCGCGCCCGCCGGGAGCTCCCGGCGGCAGCCTGCCAAGGAAGCGCTCGGCTTCTTGCAACGCCTCGTCGCCGACGTCTCCCGCCACCACCAGCACGGCGTTGTCCGGGCGGTAGAAACGGCTGTAGAAACGGCGCAGGTCGCGCTCGCCGGTGGCCATCAGCTCGCGGCGCGTGCCGAGCACGGGCCGGCCATAGGGGTGGGAAGCGAACAGGCGGGCCTGGACCGCGATCTCGAGCGCGTCCCAGGGCTCGTTGTCGTACATCGCGATCTCTTCGAGGATCACCTGCCGCTCGCTGGCGACATGTTCGGGATCGAGGGTCAAGCCGGCCATGCGATCGGCCTCGATGGCCAGCGCTTCCGTCCAGCGGTCGGCCGCGAAGTTGAAGTAGTAAGCCGTGGCGTCGTGGCTGGTAAAGGCGTTGTTGGCGCCGCCGAGCGCCTGGGTGCGGCGGTCGATCTCGCCGGGCCCGTAGCGGGACGAGCCCTTGAACATCATGTGCTCGAGGAAATGAGCGACGCCGCCGTGGCCGGCCGGTTCGTCGCGGGTGCCGCCGCGGTAGTAGAGGGCCGTGGTCACGACCGGCGCCTGCCGGTTCTCGAGCAGACAGATCTCCAGGCCGTTGGCGAGGCGCGCCGACCGCCGCCGGCCTGGCAGGCAGGGGATGACGCCCGGGATGGCCGGAGTCATGGCGCTCCCAGGCGCTGGGGCCGAGATGTCGACCGTCCGCCGCAACTGCCCTACTCCCTTCCCGCCCCCAGCGTCAACGTCACGTCGATGCGCTGGCGGGCCTTGTCGGCCCCCCCGGTGACCTCGACCGCGATGTCGTGCCGCCTGTAACCCGGCGCGATCAGGGTGATGCGGTGGGTTCCCGGCGGCAGCGGCAGCCATGACCCGGAGTGTCCGAAGCCGCCGCCGAACCTCTTCGCCTGCCCGACGGCCTGGCCGTCCACCAGCACCATGGCGGCGTCGGGCTTGACGTTGAACGCCACCGCCTCGCGCACCTGGACCTTGTCGAGGTCCGGAGTCTCGACGTCAGCGGCGGGAAGGGGCTGCAAGCGCACCACCACCGGCGTCGTGCCGCGCGTCGCGGTGGCCTCGACGGCGATCCGGTAATCCCTCATCCCTGACTTCTTGAGCTTGATCACGTGCGGACCGGGCCCGGGCAGGGTGAAAGGTCTCTTCCCTTTGAGTCCGCTCCACTCCTGCGCCTGGCCGATCACCGCTCCGTCGAGCAGCACGAAGGCGTCGGGCGGAGTGATTCGAAAGGCGAGCTCGAGGTTGGTGCGCAGGTACTGGTCGGCCTCGGCGGCCTGAGGCGCGGGGGATGCGAGCGTTTCGGTCTGCGCCGGCGGCTTGACCGCGGCCTCGACCGGCGGCACCGGTCTGGCGGGCGTTTCCACCGGCTCGCTCTTCTGCGCCTTCACCGCCACCGCGTTGCCGGGTGCGCGGTCTCTGAGCGCGCTGCCCCCCGGCGCCGCGACCTGGGGTTGCGCCTCCTTGACCGGCGGCGGCGCTGCCGGCTTTTTCGGCTCCGGCCTGGCCGCGGAGGTTTCATGCGGCGGCGCCGTGAGGTGGGCCGCGCCGCGGCCGGCGGCGGATCCGCTCACGATGTTCGGGGCCGCGGAAGCGCCGGACGTCGACTTGTCCTTCGTTGCCGGCGTGCCGGCGGGTAGGGCCCCTGCGGGCGATACACCCGTGGGCGCTCTGCTGGTGGACCCGGCGACCGCTGACGGAGCGCTCGGAGACACACCAGCCGCGCCCCGCCCTGCCGGCACCGCCGGCGCCGCCTTCTCTACACCGGCGGCTACCGGTGGCTGCGGTGGCGGCGGAGCCGGCGCGGTTGCTCGGAGTGCCGGCGGAGAGCTCACGGCAGCCGGGGACTGCGCGGTCGTGACCGGCCCGGCGCCCGCGGTGCCGAAGCGCTGGCCCACACGGCGCAGCAGCCAGAAACCGGCGGTGACCGCGCAGGCCATCAGGACCACGGCGAGCACGACGGCCGCCAGCGCGATCCGCATGCCGCGCCTGCCGCGCGCCGCGGCCGGCGGCGCGGGCGCAGGCGGCAGCCCGGCCGGCAGGGTCGAGAGCGGCGGCGGCGGTGCACCCGCCGCCGGCGGTAGCGCCGGCGCTGATTGGATCGAGGGAGTCGACCGCGCCGGCAGCACGCGCGTCGCGTCGAGCTCCTGGGTGACCGAGGCCGCGGGCGCGGCGAGCGCCTCCTCGGACAGCTCGCGCCGGACGGCGGCAACCTCTTCGGCCACCAGGCCGGCGATCGCCAGCCGTGCGTCGCGGTCCTTGGCGAGCATGCGGTGCAGGAGCTGATCGAGACGCAGCGGCACGGCTCGCATTTCGGAGATCGACGGGTCCTTGTGCAGGATCTGGTAGACCAGGGTGGTGATGGTCTCGCCGTCGAAGGGGCGGCGGCCGGAGAGCAGCTCGTAGAGCACGACGCCGAGCGAGAAGATGTCGCTGCGGCCATCGAGCTCGTCGCCGCGGATCTGTTCCGGAGACAGGTACTGCGGGCTTCCCATCACCGAGCCGACGACGGTCAGCTCGGTGTTCTGGCCCGCCACCTTGGCGATCCCGAAGTCGGCTACTTTGACTTTGCCCGTGGTGTCGATGAGAATGTTGCTCGGCTTGATGTCGCGGTGGACGATGCCCTGCCGATGGGCGTAGTCGAGGGCCTCGGCGACCTGGTGAACGATGCGCAGCACCTCGCCCAGGCTCGGCGGCGGTCCCTCCTCGATCCGGCTCGCCAGGTCCGCACCCTCCACGAACTCGAAGGCCAGGTAGAGGAGGCCGTCGACCTCTCCGGTATCGAACAGGGTGACGACGTTGGGATGGAGGAGCCGGCCGGCCGCCCTGGCCTCGCGGAGCAACCGCTTCTTACGGTCTTCGATGTCCTGCGGCCGTCCGCCGGCGAGACGCACCGTCTTGATCGCCAGCCGCCGCTCGATGTGCGGGTCTTCGGCGAGATAGACCTCGCCCATGGCCCCGGCGCCCAGAAAACGAACGATGCGATAGCGGCCGACGCTCTGGCCGCCGTCGAGCGTGCTCACGGCTCTTCGCCGCCCTTTCCAGGGGACTTCGGCGGGCCGAGGGCGGCCCTGTCCAGATCGGCTGCCGAGATTCTTTCCGGATGCTCGAGCAGGTCCAGCGCCTCGTCGAGACGGTCGGCGGGAACCCGCACGCGCACCTCCCCGAGCCCGCCGACGTTAACCGGCAGCTCTTCGACGTGCAACGACTCGACCTCAACCGGTATGCCCTGGTTTCTCAGATACCCCGCGATCAGCGCCGCCTCGTCGGGGTTTTCGACGACTTTGGCGATGGCCCAACTCCCTTCGCCCCGCTTCTCCTCGCTCATCGATTCTCCCTCTTTCAGCAGAAACAGATCATACCGCAGGGTTCTGGAACGACAGTTGGCGCGGCTCCAGGCCCTCGAGCGTGTACGGAACGCGCTCCTGGCGGGGATACCAGTGCCGACTCTGCTCGGCGAAGCGCTCGAGCCGGGGCTGCCAGCGCAGGTGCGACACCGCCATCGAGCGCTCGTCGACCTCGATCCAGTTGCAGGTGTTCTTCTCGCGCTCGCCGCCGCGCCCGCGGCTCGAGGTCGTGGTGCCCGAGTGCAGGATGACGACCGGAGGGCGCCCCTTGGGGTAGAACTCCTCGGAATTGCCGATATAGGCCTGGTGCTGGTGGCCGGAGAGGATGAGGTCGACGCTGGCGGTCGAGAAGACGTCGATCGCCTCGTAGGCGTTGGCGAGCACGCGCTGGGTGCCGAAGTTGGGCGGCGGTATGAGGTGGTGATGCGCCACCACCACCTTGAAGATGCTGTCGGGCACGGCGGCGAAGAGCTCGCCCACTTCGAGCAGGCGGGCCAGCTTGATGCGTCCGTCCTGGATGGTCCAGTTGAACGCGGTGTTGATGCCGACCACGAGCATTTCTTCGTCACGGTAGACCGGCTCGAGCTCGCGGCTGAAGTGCCTGCGGTAGGCGCCGAAAGGATCGAGGACCCTCTCCCAGACCCGGAACATCGCCACGTCATGGTTGCCGGGCACGACGAGGGAAGGCACCGGCAGGCGGTCGACGAACTCCCGGGCCTGCCGGAACTGCTCCGGTTTCGCGCGCTGCGTGAGATCGCCGGAGACGACGACGAGGTCGGGACGGCGGTCGGCGACGAGGTCGAGCGCTCCCTGCGCCAGGCGAGGCAGGTGAGGCGGCCCGAAATGGAGGTCGGAACAATGGAAAATTGTGCGCACGGCCCTCGGACGTCCGTCCGCGGCGGGGGACGGGCGGCAACAGCCTGCCAGCGGCGCCGGCCCCCCAGCCGCTGCCGGAAGGGCGGGGACCGGCAGGCCGCGCGATGAGATCTTAGTCCTTCCCGCGGCCGGGAAGTAGTTGGTCGATCAGTCGATCTCCTGGCCGAGCAAGGAGCTGACGTTATTCGCGACCTCGGCCGCGGCAAAGCTCGAGACGGCGCCCAGGATCGCGGGTCCGTGGGAGCGGCCCAGCACGTAGCCGCCGAGCGCGGCCAGCAACAGCGCCGGGACCGGGTAGGTGCGCACCATTCGCTCCCAATCGAACTTCTCGGGCAGCAGGTCGTCGACCAGGTCGTGGACGATCGACTCAGCCTTGTCTGACATCGAATGACCTCCTCGAAGCGCCTTGACTGCGTGGACGGGTGCCGGCCGGAGAGCACTGGCCCGCCTGCCCGGAAGGGACCGCCCCCCGGCCCGCGGACGAGCCGGCGGCGGCCTGCCCAGGAAGGCCGGCGGGCGGCTCGTCAGTCGTTGTCTTCGTCGCGGCCGCGGACGATGAGGCCGAGCAGAAAGCCGATTCCGGCGGCGATCAGGACAGACTTGCCCGGGTTGTCGCGCACGTACTCGCCGACTTCGCGCGACAGGTGGACGGTCTGGGTGCGCACCTTGTCGTACCCCTGGCGCACGTTGTCGGCGGCATCGCGGTAGGTCTCCCGCGCCGCGTCCGCTCCACGGCGAATCTCATTGCCGGCCCGCTCGGCGCCGCGCCGGACGTCGTTCGAGACCTTCTTGTATCGGTTTTGCACGTCGTCGCTCAGGCGGCTGAACTTCTCGCGCGCCTCGGTTACCCCTTCGGCGACGGCATCGACTGCCTTTTCGGCACTCTCGCTGAATCCTGTATCGGCCATGATTACCTCCATGCTCGGGATTGGAGTTGATTCTCAAGCGTAACCGGCCTCTTCGGCCGGCGCGGCATCTCTCTGCTGTCTGGAACTAGCAGGAATCGTGCCGCGCGAGCCTCCCTGGCTCAGCCTGGCTCGGGACAACGCCGGGCATCGCCGGGCAAGGCCGCGCGGCATCGCCGGCAAGTGCTAGACTGCCGCCCTCGCCCCGAGTAGGGACGGGAGATCGCGATGGGCAAGATCACCCCCTCGGGCCCTGCCGGCGGATCGGATGCCGAGCGGCTCGAGACGCGGCCGCGGCCCAACCGCCCCTCATTCCTGCGCCAGCTTGGCAACTTCTTCGTGCTCACCCTGCGGCAGGGACACGAGGACTCGATCCTGCTCACCGCCTCGGCGCTCGCCTTCGTCACCATCCTGTCGCTGGTGCCGCTGCTCGCCTCGCTCTCCTTCATCGGCGCGCGGGTGTTCAGCCAGTACCCTGAAAAGAGCCTCGAAGTGTTCGTCCAGGTCTTTCCGTACGCCGAGAAGACCGTTACCGACAAGCTGCGTGAGTTCCTCGACCAGGCCGAAGGCATGCACGGCATCGGCCTAGCATCGCTCTTCGCCATCGCGCTGCTCGCCTTCGCGACCGTGGAGGAGACCTTCAACAAGATCTGGAACGTGTCCCGCCGCCGGCCTTTCCGCCGCCGGCTTCTCTCCTTCGGCTTGCTCCTGTTCTGGGGGCCGCTGCTCGTCGGCGCCACGTTCTCGAGCGTCATCCTGCTGCGCCAGAGCCCGGGCCTGCATCGGCTGGTCCAGGAGTCGTTCTTGCTGCACCTGGCGCCGTTCGCGGGCACCGTGGTGGGCTTGACGATTCTCTACTGGCTGGTGCCCTACACCAAGGTGCGCCTGCGCAATGCCCTGGCCGGCGGCCTGCTCGGCGGCATCCTCCTCGAGACGGTGCGCCAGGGATTCGGCTACTACGTCGAGCTCTTCCACGGCGTCAGCACGGTTTATGGCAGCTCCGCCTTCGCGATGCTGTTCATGATCTCGATCGAGCTGACCTGGGCCATCGTCCTGCTCGGCAGCGAGGCGGCCTACACCGCCCAGCACTTCGCCCTGCTCACCCGCGGCCTGCACACCCATCCTCCGGTGCAGGCGAGCTGGGTCGGGCTGGCCGCCGTGGTCTTGATCGCCGAGCACTCCGCCCGCTTGCCTGGCGGCCCGCCGCTGCGTCCGCCCCTTCTTCCTGCCTCCGATGTCGAGCCCGCAATCTCGAGCGCGCAGCTGGCCGAGCGCCTGAGTCTGCCGGTGCGCGATCTCGAGCGCACCCTGCATCCCCTGATCGCCCAGGGCGTGCTGCACGAGGTCGGCGACAGGACCTATCTCCTGGGGCACGATCCCGCCACCCTCGACGTCGAACGCGTCTTCGATGCTTACTCCCACCGCGCCCGGCGCGGCGTCGAGCACGTCGGCGGCGACCTCCGCGTCCGTCTGGAGGCGCTCATCGAGTCCTTGGAGCATTCGCGCCGCGAGCGCCTCGGCCGGCTCACCGTCGAGGACCTCCTCGCCGGCCTGCCCGCCGCCGGCGGCCCGGCGCCCGCGGCACCCGCGGAAAACACCGAGTTGGTCGCCAGCATGCGCGTCGAGTGACCCGAGTACTCCCCACCCACCGCTGACAGCCCCGCGGGCTCCTTGCCGGGTCCCGAAGAGCCGGATAGAATGCGCCCCTTGCGCAGTCTCCCTTCCCGTGGGGCAGTAGCTCAGCTGGGAGAGCACCACGTTCGCAACGTGGGGGTCGAGGGTTCGAATCCCTTCTGCTCCACCAATAAATCTATTAAAATGTGAGTAGCTTGCACATCTCCTCTCGAGCGTCGCCGCGCGCCTGCTCCATCGGGCGAGACAGACCGGCGACGTCTATCAGACGCTCCTCACGAGCTTCTGTTTCGAGCGCTTCCTCTACCGCCTCGGAAAGTCCGAGGCCAGCGAGCGCTTCGTCCCGAAGGACGCCCGGCGCTCGACCCCTTTTGTCCTAGCTACAAGGACAATAATGGCGTATATTGTCTTTCCGTAGATGACAATCTCCCATCACCTCCTGCGCCTGAAGCTCGCCGAATCGCTGGCGGCGGATCCGCCGGCCCTGACGCGGCGCGACGTCGTTCTGCCCGGCATCCCCGGCAAGGCGTTCGCGGTGATCGGCGTGCGCCGGGGCGGGAAGACCTCCTTCCTGGCCCAATGCCGGTCCGATCGACTCGCCGCCGGCCGCCCCCGCGAGGCGCAACTCCTCGTTTCGCTGGAGGACGAGCGGCTCGCCGGCTCGACCGTGGCCGACCTCGGGTGGCTGCTCGACGAGCACGCACGCCAGTTCCCTGGGCTGCGCGAAGCGGGCGCGATGACGCTCTATCTGGACGAGGTGCAAACCGTCCCGGGCTGGGAGACGCTCGTCCGCCGCCAGATGGACCGGGGGGGCGTTGAGCTCTTCGTCTCGGGCTCCTCGGCCAAGCTGCTTTCGCGCGAAGTGGCGACCAGCCTGCGCGGCCGGGCGATGGAGGTGCTCGTCCACCCCTTCAGCTTCCGCGAGGCGCTGCGGCATGCCGGAGCCGAGCCGAAGCGACCGTTCGAGCGCCTCCGCCCTGCGGACCGCGCGACGCTGGACCGGCAACTGCGCCGCTACCTCGCCGAGGGCGGTTTTCCGGAAGCGCAGGGGGCCACACCGCGCGACCGCGCCACGCTGTTGGGGGGCTATGTGGACGTGGTCGTGCTGCGCGACGTGATCGAGCGCCACGCGGTCAGCAATCCGCTGGCGCTGCGCTGGATCGAGCGTCAGCTCCTGGCCAATCCCGGCGGGCCGTTCTCGGTCAAGAAGCACTACGACACGCTGCGCTCGCAGGGAGTGCGGGTGGGCAAGGACACCCTGCACGACTATCTGGCCTACTTGGAGGATGCGTTCCTGGTGCGCACGGTGGCGATGCACAGCGCATCCGAACGTCAGCGGATGGTGAACCCGCGCAAGGCCTATCCGGTGGACCCGGGGCTCATCGCGCTCTTCGAGCGCAGCGGCCGGGCGCACCACGGCCGGGCGCTCGAGACCGCGATCCTGCTCGAGCTGGAGCGCCGCGGCTTCGAGGTCGCCTACGTGCGCACGCCCGAGGGCTACGAGGTGGACTTCCTCGCCCAGCGCGCCGGCGACCCCCCGCTCCTCGTCCAGGCATGCCTCGAGAGCGAAGGCGACGAGACCTGGGCCCGCGAGTTGCGCGCGCTCGACAGAGCGGCCGCGGCGCACCCCGACGCCCGCCCCTTCCTCGTCACGCTCGACGCCGTGCCGCCGAGCCGGCCCCTGCCCGACAGGCTCACCTGGGCCCCCGCCGCCCGCTGGCTGCTGGAGGAGATGTGAGCGTTCCCGACGAGAGACATCCGTCAGGCCGTCGAGGACGGCGCCACCCGGCCGCTCTTCTACGAGTCGCGCATGATCAAGCTGAAGGTGGACGAGGAAGGCGCGCGCGTCGCCGAGGAAGAGGTCGAGTACGTCGTCAACGCAGACCGCAGCGTAAAGGCGGCGCAGGACTGCATCCGCGTACCTCTGGAGTCGCTGGTCGGCGCCCAGGGCAGGCGGAGCTGTCCACGGAAAGCCCGGCGTAGCAAGCGAGGAGAGTCGTCGCCCATGAGCCCACGAGCGCGTTCGCAGCGCAAGAACCGGCCAATGCGGCCGGGCGTTCCAGCCAAGGACCCGGCGCACCTCTACACGCTCGAGGTCGCCATCCTGAGCGGTCCGATGGCCGAGGGCTTCGCGCGCGCGAACCCGGTCGTGACGCGGACGATCGAGATCCGAGGAGACCAGACGCTGGCGCGGCTTCATGCGGCCATCTTCGCGGCTTTCGATCGCGACGACGAGCACCTCTACGAGTTCCAGATCGGTGGGAGGCGACCGATGGACCCTCGGGCCGCACGATACGGACTGCCCGAGCCGCGCGGCTTCGGCTTCGCCCTCGGAGCGCCCGACCCGGTGAAGAGCGCCGCCCGGGCGAAGCTCGAGGTACTCGGTCTCGAGGTCGGCGACACCTTCGGCTACTGGTTCGACTTCGGCGACGACTGGTGGCACACGGTCAAGGTGCTGTCGATCGCCGAGAGCGCGCCCGCCGGCCGTTTTCCGAGGGTGACAGAGCGCATCGGCGAGAGCCCGCCACAGTACGTCGATTGGGACGAGGAGGAACACGAGGAGGACCCATGAACCGTTCGACCGGAGATCGGCGATGACCGCGAAGGTCGTGAAGCTCGCCGAGCCCGCAGAGCCGACGATCGCCCGCGTGCTCGACGAGTTCCTCGCCGAGCAGCGGGCCCGGTTGCGGCCGCAAGCCCTGCGACGATACGCGGACGTGATCCACCTACTTCGCGGCCACCTCGACGGCTACGCCTACGAGAGCCTGTCGAAACGGGAGGCCGCGCTCTTCGAGCGCCGCTTCAACGCCGAGGGCGCTGAGCACCGCGAGTTCTGCGAGCTCTTTGGCCCCGAGAAGATTCCCGAAAACGTCGGGGGGTTCCTCGGCTACTTCATGATCCGCAAGGTGAGCGCCGGGCCGGATCTCCTGCGCGCCGCGGGCACCGTGACGAGGAAGCTCGCGAGCTGGCTCACGGCAAAGGGATACATCACCCAGGAAGCGGCTGGCGATGCGGCGGAGCGCGGCACGGCCGCAGCCCGCGACCTGCCCCGCGCCGACCGCGCGGCCCGAATCCTCTACGAAGATGCCGAGCGGCTCGACATCGACGTCACCTCGCTCGACGAGCAGAGCTACTTCGAATTCGACCACTTCACGATCGCCCGGGTCGAGCCCGGTCGACTCTGGTTCGAAGTCTGGGACTCGGGCGAAGCGAGCGAGCTGAGCCCGATCCAGGTCCCGAAGGCCGCGACGGCGCTCCTGCTCCCCGGCTGGTCGATCAGCTGCGCGGTCGCCAGGGTGCGCAGGACTTGGCGTCTCCTCGAGGTCGCGAACGTCTATCCCATCTGAGGAGTTCCGCGCTTCGCCGGTCGCTGCCAGGAATAGAGGGTGTTCGAATTCCCTGGGGTGTTCGAACTCAGAGTGAGTTGGTCCACCACTTCACTCGCCTGGCCGAACATCAGGTGCAGGACGTTATGCTCCAGCCCTGGGCTTCGCGCGCAGGGCCCGTCGCAGGATCTGCTCGGAGGCCAACCAGCTCGGCACAAAAATACCGATCAGCAGCCACTCGAATGCCCCCGATGCGGCGGGGGCGGCGGACTTCCACACCAGGGCAGAGGCGATCGTCAGCACCGCCCAGATGATCGCGTGGGCCACCAGGAGCCCGCGGCGCTTGCCGCTCGGCTCCGAGAGCTCGTGGTTCGCCAACGCCGCACAGCCGGTCCGGACCAGAGACCGGTTCTTGGCGTGCTCGGCCGCCAGCTCCGGCGCGGGGCCGAGCTTCGCCACCGCCGCCGCGAAAGCCTGCTCGTCCGACAGCCCGCCGGCTCGGGCGCGGTCGATCTCGCAGTACAGGTGATCGCCGAGCTCCGCGACGCTGGCGGCTTGGCTACAGCGGCCGGCGTGAACAGCCTCGCTCCAGGCCGCAACCTCTTTCTCTAGATCGAACATCGCGCTTCTCCTTCTAGACGTTGCAGCATGCCGTGCAGCTTGTCCCAGTGCGCGCGCAAGGCCGCGAGCTCCTCGACGCCTGAACGGTGAAGCCGGTAGTACTTGCGTTTGCGGCCGTTGTCGGCCTCACCCCAATAGGCTTCCACCAGCTTGCGCTTCTCGAGACGATGGAGAATCGGGTAGAGCATGCCGTCGGCCCACTCCATCTCGCCGCCGGACAGCTCCCGCACCTGTTGGATGATGGCGTAGCCGTAGCTGTCGCCACGCTCCAGAATCGACAGGATCAACGGGCTCGCCGAGGCAGCGACGAGATCTTTCGAGAGGGGCATGGAAGTCGTCCTGGGGTCGCGCTCTCGTGCATAGAGCTGCTAGGTATCCGCATCATACAGGGCGAACACCAGGGACGCAAGAGGTGAGCTCGCCGCCAACGGACCCGAGCCCTCGAGTAGGCTGACGGGTTGCCTCTTCTCGGCCCGCCACCGTCGTCGAGTGAGGACTACCAGTTCACCGGTTTCAGCTCCGGCCCCACGATGTGCCCGAACTCTCCGGGAGGTTCGGACTTGACGTCGTGGGTGAAGTGGGCGCCGTACCAGATCACTACGTCCTGGTTCTCGACCGGCTCCCCGTTGACGAACTTGTCGATGTTGGCGAGCCTGGCACCGGCGTCGGTGCCCGCCCCATGGACCCGCCTCGCCGTCGTAGTCTCCCAGCGCAGCGCCCGGCGGGAGTAGGCCAGCGCCTCTCCGTCGGTGGCGGCCAGGACGATCCGGCGCAGGACCCGGAACTCGGCCACCTCGCGATCGATCTGGGACGCCGACCGGCCGAGCGCCGAGCGCCGCGCTCGGTAGGCGGCGATACGCTCGGCGATCTGCTCGATGGGGACGAGCCCGAACATCAGCGGCACGCCTTCGGCCGCCGCCTGGTGCAGCGATTCCAGGCTCGAGCTGGCGCGCAGGAAAAGGGGCGCGCGACCGCGGTAGGGACGCGGCCTGAGGGCGACCTCCGGGATGTTCCAGAAGCGTCCCGCGTGGCTGACTGTCTCCTGCGCGAGGGCGCGGCGCAGGATCTCGCTTCCCTCCTCCAGCCGTGCGTGACGCTCTTCGAGCGGCACGCCACCGGCGCCGAGCGTCTCAGAGATCTCACGGCTCGCCTGGAGCTGAGGGGGAGACGAAAAAGACGGTAGCATGGAGTCATGCCGCCCGCGCCAGAGCGCCGCCTGCCCGTGGCATTGGCCCTCGGGCTGGGAGCGCTGGCCTTGGCCGCTGGGCTGGCCGCGGCGCGTGCCGGGGCGCCCGAGTGGCAGGACGGGCGGCTTCCCGACCGAAGCTTCTTCGTCGACCGTTTCCGTGAGTTGGCTGGCAGGGTAGGAGTCCGCCTGCTTCCCGGCGAGCCCAGAATCGCCCTCTCGCAGGCGAGCGACAAGCACGATTGGCTCGAGCACGGGCCGCACGGCGGCTCGCCCGGCGTCCTCTCGGCCCTAGGGGCGGGAGTCCTGGTCGAGGTCGAGCGGGAAGGCAGCGTGGCGGGGAGCCTGCCGCAGATCTGGACCGTCGAATTCACTCCGGCAGGCCGCCCCTCTTCTCTGGAGGTGATGACCACCGATGCGCTGAGCTTCGCAGGTCTTGCCGCCAGACCGTCCGAGCCGCAACAGGCCGCGGTCCGCTATGCCCGGGCGCTTCTCATCCCGGGAGAGTCGCTCGGGGCATCGGGCTTCGAGAGGGTCGCCGGCAACCCTTCGGTGCTCTATGCCATTGCCGGCAGCCGGCCGCCGCAGTACATGGTGATCCAGGTGCCCCCCGCCGAGAACCTGGTGCACGGCAGGCGCTATCCCGGAACCTTGGCGAGCGCACTGGCGCGATACCGCACGAGCGCGCTGTCATTCTTTCTGGGAGCGGTGCCGGCCGTTCTGTTCGCGCTGGGAGTGGTGGCGTTCTTTCTTTTCCTGGTCTTCCGCCGCAGGATCGATCTGGTTAACGGTGCGGTCCTGGCGGCGCTCGCCCTGGCGGTGTCCTTGCCGGGCTTCCGTCCCGGCCCTCCCTGGTTAGTCCTGGCCGGTCAGGTGCTGCCCGCCGCCGCCCTGGCGCTGTGGCTGCTCGTCCTCTGGTCGGCCGGGGAATCGCTGATGCGCTCGACGGACCCCGGGTTCTTGGCCGGTTTCGACCTCCTGCGCCGCGGCAGGATCGGGCCGCGCGGCGGCCGCGCGATCGTGCTCGGGATCGCCGCCGGATCGGGACTCGCGGGTCTCTGCCTGGCGGTCAATGCGGCCGCCCGGCTCTTGCCTGGAACCTGGCAGCGAGCTCAGAGCCTGGAGATCCCGATCTTCAGTGCCACCCACAGCCCGCTCGAGTCTGGCTTCTTGCTGGCGGCCGGAATCATGTTGATCCTGGCGCTCGCCCGGCGGTTCGTCGCCCCGCGCTGGCGGCTGGCGGCGGCCACGCTGGCCGGAGCGCTCTTTCTCGGCCCCTTCCGGTTCCACCCCGTTCCGGTCGAGATCGCCGCCAACGGCGTCCTCGCGGGCCTCCTGGTCTGGCTGGCCATGCGTCACGGCCTGACCAGCCTGCTCACGGCGTGCGTGACCTGTTTCCTGCTGCCCGCTGCCGCCTTCTCGGCGCTGCACCTGGCCTGGCTGCCGGCGAGCTTCGTGGCGACGGCGGCAATGTCCGCCGGATTGCTCGGGCTGGGCGTCGCCGGCCTGCGGCGTCCGGAGCAGGTCGAGAACGAGCGGCCGAGGCCGCCGGCCTTCATGCGCCGGCTCGAGGATGAGAGGAGGCTGCGCTACGAGGTGGATCTGCTGGCGCGGATGCAGCTCGAGCTGCTGCCACGGTCGGTCCCTCAGCCGCCCGGCTGGGAGATCGCGGTGCGGTCCCTGCTCGCCACCGAGGCCGGGGGCGATCTCTACGATTTCCTGTGGGACGAGGAAGGCAAGCTGTGGATCGCTGCCGGCGACGTCGCCGGGCACGGCTACTCTTGCTCGATCGTGCAAGCGATGACCTCGGCCGCGCTCGCCAGCCTGATCGAGCCCGGCAAGCGGCCTGGCGAGGTGCTCGGGCAAGTCAACCGCGTGATCCGCCGCGGCGGGTCGCGGCGCAACTTCACTTCCCTCGCCCTGTTGCGGCTCGACACCAGCAGCGGCGAGGCGATGCTCGCCAACGCCGGCCATCCCTTCCCCTTCTTGCTGCGAACCGGCGGCGGCCCGGTTACGGAGATCTCCCTGCCTGGCCTGCCGCTCGGCCAGGGGCCGCCGCGCGAGTACGGAGAGGTGCGCGTGGACTTGCAGCCCGGGAGCCTCCTGGTCTTCTGCTCCGACGGCCTGTTCGAAGCCGCCAACGCAGCCGAGGTCGCCTACGGCTTCGATCGCCCGCGCGAGGTGCTGTTCACCGCGCGCTACCGGTCGGCGGCGAGGATCGTCGACTCTCTTCTCGAGGATTGGCGCCGCCACATCGGCGTCGAGACGCCGCCCGACGACACCACCGTGCTGGTCATCAAGCGGCTCGATGACTGGGCGGCGGGCAGCTAGAAGGAAACTCGTAGGTGCGCGAGAGGGCGGGGGTCGGCACAGCCGGTAGGGGCTAGAATGGACGTGTGAACGCGGCCCGGCGTACCCTCGGATGCTGGCTGCTCTCGGCCTTTCTCGAGCGCGGCTGCGATCCGACCGCGGCCGCCCGGATGCGGCGCCCGGTCTTCAGTGTCCGCCCCCTCACTCCGCGCGAGCTGACCGCGCTCAACCCCATCGCGGGAGTCCTCGTCCCGCTCACCAACCTGCGCCGGCTGCCACCCCCCGGACCGGGCCGGCGTGCGCTCTCCGCCGCCCGCCTTCGCCTGCTGCATCGCGCCGCCCTGCTCCCGAGGAAGCCTTTGCGCGCCGTCTGACGCGGCTGGAAACACTTGCCAGACCGTGCTCCGGCATCCTTGGTATCATCGCGGGAGCCGACGGAGCGTCACATGCCTCACGAAGAGACCGCGTTCCGCACGCTGGAGGGCTCCGGCGCCCTCGCGGCCATCGAGCGGGAGCGCTTTGCCTCCTACTCCGCGCTGGTGCGCAATCTCCACTGGCTGGCGGCGGCGCTCGTCATCCTCTATGCCTTGGTATCGGAAGACGCCAACCCGCGGTCGCCGTGGAGTGGCGGCTTCCGGCTCTCGCTCTCCCCGGAGCTCGCCACTCTCCTCGTGCTGGCCGGCAGCATGGTGCTCTACACCCTGGCGCTGCACTCGCGGCTCTTCGCCCGCTTCTCCCTGGAGGAGCGGATGTGGGCCGAGACCGGCATCGATCTCTCCTGGATCACCGCCGTAGTCCTGTTCACGGGCGCAGGGCGAAGCCCGTTCTTCTTCCTCTACTACATGGTCATCTTCGCCAGCACGCCATCGACCAGCCGCGCCCAGACCTATGGCAAGGCGGGGGCCGCCACTCTGCTGGTGCTCGGCATCATCCTGCCGCTCGGCGCCGGCGTCGGCACGACTCTCGGCCTGGCGCCACGCCGCGAGTGGGCGGATTTCGCGGTCAACCTGGTATGGCCGCTCACCGGGGTATGGCTGGTCGCCTACTTCTCGGCCGAGACCGGCGCGCTGGGGGCCAACCTTCATCGCTCGCTTTTCCTTCAGGCGCACACCGACGGCCTGACCGGACTGCCCAACGTGCGCTACTTCACCTCGGCCGCCGACCTCCGCGACAAGCTGGGAGGGCCCTACACCATCGTCATGGTGGACGCGGACCGCCTGAAGTCGGTCAACGACACGCACGGCCATGCCATCGGCTCGGAGCTGATCCGCACCGTCGCCGACGCCATTCGCAGCGCCGCGCGCAGCGACGACCTGTGCTCACGCATCGGCGGCGACGAGTTCATCGTCCGGCTGGCCAACGCCTCCGAAGCAGGCGCCCTGGCCTATTGCCGCCGGGTGCGCTCCTATCTCGGCGACCATCCCCTCAAGATCGACGGCAACGCGGTGCTGCCGATCTCGGTCTCGATGGGAGTGGCGGCCTGCCCCAAGCATGGCAGGACGCTGTCCGAGGTCACCCGCCGCGCCGACGAAGCCCTCTACCGCAGCAAGCTGGAAGGCCGCTCGCGCGATAATGTTTGGGCCGCATGACCGGGTGGACGGCCCCGGGGAAACCGCGCTCGCTGATTGGCGGTGGCGGCCTCCAATCTATCGGATCGCCCCCCGCAACCCCTCGATCCCCTTCCCTCCCCTCCGGGGGGGAAGGGGACGCCCCCTCCCCTCGCGCACCAACGAGTTTCGCTCTAGCCACCAGCCCGCCGCCGGACCGGCAACTTGTCGGCGCCCGCAGCGTAAATCAATCGATGACGATACGGCTGGAGATCGATCGGGTCGGCAAGACTTACCGCGGCGGCACGCAGGCACTGGTCGACTTCAGCTTGCGGCTCGAGGCCGGGATCCTCGGCCTGCTGGGACCGAACGGCGCCGGCAAGTCGACGCTGATGCGCATCCTCGCCACGGTCACGCGTCCTTCGACCGGCGTGGTGCGCTGGAACGGTGAGGACGTCGGGCGCCATCCGCGGGCGTTGCGCCAGGCGCTCGGCTACCTGCCGCAGGACTTCGGCGTCTACCCTAATCTGTCGGCCAGCGAGTTCCTCGAGTACCTGGCCGCGGTCAAAGGACTCGCGGCCCGCCACGCCCGCGCGCGCATCCGCGAGCTCCTCGACCTGGTCGGCCTCGGCGCGGCGGCAGACCGGCCGCTCGGCGACTTCTCGGGAGGCATGAAGCAGCGAGTCGGCATCGCGCAGGCGCTGCTCAACGACCCCCGCCTGCTGATCGTCGACGAGCCGACGGTGGGGCTCGATCCCGAAGAGCGGGTGCGTTTCCGCAACCTCCTCGCCGAGCTCTCCGGCGAGCGGATCGTCATCCTTTCCACCCACATCGTGTCGGACGTCGAGTCGGTGGCCACTGACATCGCGGTCATCGACCGCGGGCGCCTGGTCGTCCGCGCCGCGCCTGAAGAGCTGCTGCGCGCGGTAGCCGGGCGCGTCTGGGGATGGACCGTGCCGAGCGCCGAGCTGGCGGCGGCGCGCGAGCGCTGGCTGGTCAGCGGCACCATGCGGCGCGGCGACGGCATCCAGCTGCGCGTCGTCGCCGAGCAGCCCCCTGGCCTCGCGGCGACCGCCCTGCCACCCACCCTCGAGGATGCCTATCTCCACCGTGTCGCGGCGGCGCGGCAGAGAGCCGCGGCGTGAGCTCACGGGCGGTGGCCGAGCTGGCGCGCGCCGATTTCCGGGAGCGGGCGCGGCGGTCCAGCTTCCTCCTCACCCTGGCGGCGACCCTCTATTTCTGCTACCTGATCAACGCCGGCTACGTCCACCTGAGCATTGCCGGGCAGCGCGGCGTGCTCAACTCGGCATGGATGGGGACTCTGATGGGTCTCTTCATCGGCACGCTCCTTCCACTGGCCGGTTTCTACCTGGTCAAGAACACCCTCGAGTGGGACCGGCGGACGGGAGTGGGTGAGATTCTTGCCGCGACTCCCTTGTCGCGCCGCGCCTACACCATGGGCAAGGCACTGTCGAACTTCCTGCTCTTAGCGGTGATCGTCGCGCTTCTGGCGCTGGCGGCGGCCGTGCTGCAACTCCTTGCCGGCGAAGACCGCCGGCTCGACCTGGCCGCGCTGCTCGCCCCCATCGCCTGGCTGGCGCTGCCGCCGATCGCTCTGACGGCCGCCGCCGCGGTCTTCTTCGAGGCCGTGAGCTGGCTGCGCGGCACGCTGGGCAACGTCCTGTATTTCTTCCTGTGGACCGCCGCTATCAGCGCCTCCATCCTGGTGCCCGCCGGCGACCTCGTCGGGATCGGCGCCGTGCACGCCAGCCTGGAGCGTTACCTCGGCCCTACAGCCGATGGCAAAGAGAGAGGACTGTCGCTCAATCTCGGCCCGGGCGCCGATATCCGCGCCGCCTTTACCTGGCAGGGGGTCGCGTGGACCACCGGGCTGGCGGCGCGCCGGTTGACCTGGCTCGCGGCCGCTGCCGCCCTGGCCCTCTTGGCCGCCCTCCCCTTCTCCCGTTTCGATCCGGCACGCGAGCGGCCGCGCGGCGAGAGGTCGCCCCCGTCCACGCCTGGGCTGGCGCCCGCCGCGCCGCGCCGGCGCCGGGTCCATGTCCGGCGGTCGATCCTGACGCGCTGGGTCCCTGCCCAGCGGTCGATTCTGGCGCGCCGGGTCGCTGCCCGGCAATCAATTCTGGCGCTCTGGGTCCCTGCCCAGCGGTCGATTCTGGCGCGCCGGGTCGCTGCCCGGCGCTTAGGCGGCGGCGCCGCCGTCCTCGTGGCGGCCGAGGTCAGGCTGATGGTCAAGGGGCGCAGCCGCTGGTGGTTCGCCGGCGCGGCCGCGCTCGTGGTGGCTGGCCTGGCGGTGCCCGCGGGCGAGGCCCGCGGCACCCTGCTCGCGCTGGCCTGGATCTGGCCTCTGCCGCTCTTCTCGGCCATGGGCACCCGCGAGACTCGGCACGGAACCCGGGAGCTCATCGTTGCCGGCGCCAGCTCTCCATGGCGGCACGCCGCCGCGATCTGGGCCGCCGGAGTCCTGGTCGCCGCGGCCGCCGGCGCCGGCGTGGCGCTCCGGCTTGCCTTCGCCAGCGACGCCGCCGGCCTCACGGGCTGGCTCGCGGGCTGCCTTTTCGTCCCCAGCCTCGCCCTCGCCCTCGGCGCCGCCAGCGGCTCGCCCCGCCTTTTCGAGATCGTCTACCTTCTCCTCTGGTACTGCGGCCCGATGAACCGCGTCGCGCTGCTCGACTTCACCTGCCTCTCCGCCCCCCGACCCGCCGTCCACCCCCTCCTCTACCTCGCCCTCGCCGCGGCCCTGCTGGCCGTCGCCAGCCTCATCCGCCGGCGCCAGACCTACACCTGACCGGGAGTGGCCTCCGGCCGCTAAAGGCGCCGGGGGAGGCAGCGGTGAGTACCCGGTCGGGCAACGGCTGATCGTCCGTGTCCCTCAGCAGCTCGACGCGCAGAGGGACCAGGAATTCCTCCCGCAGGATCTCGCCCGGCGTCGTGGGTTCCCTTCGCCTCGTGGTCACGCTCATGATGGCACCTCAGTGGTAGTCGCAGATCTCGACCTCGGCGGGGCCGGACGCCGTCCAACGGATCACCACGCGCTTAGCTTATCGTCGTGGCGAGGGGAGGAGGCCGTGGCGCGCCAGGAAGGCGTGGAGCAGCGGCCACTGCGGAGGACAGTCGTTGTGTCCACATGGCAGCAGGTGCAGCTCGGCCTGCCGGGCGGCCGCGGCGAGCGCCTGGCTGTGGCTGGGGACGATGACGTCGTCGTGGCTGCCATGAAGGAGCAGGAGCGGCCCGCGATATTCCCGGACGACGGCAAGGTTGTCGAACGGATCACGAACCAGAAAAGCTGGCGCGCCGAAGCCCCGGGCGAAGGAACGGATACTCGTAAAGGTCGATTCCAGGACGAGAGCTGACACTGCACGCCGTGCCGCGAGCTGGCAAGCCGCTCCGCCGCCGACCGATCGGCCGTAAGCCACGATCCGACCTGGATCGATGCCCTGATGTCCGCGGGCCCAGTCGAAGGCCGCCAGCACTCCGCGAGTGATCGTCGTTTCCGAGGCGCGGCCTGGCGACCGGCCGTAACCCGGGTACTCGACCAGCAAGACACCGATCCCCCAGCGTCGTGGCTCGTCGAACGCCGCCGGCCAGAAGTCGATCAATTCACCGTTCCCGTGGGTGAAGATGATGAGCGGAATCGCGGCGGCGGTCGGACCGGTTGGGGGAAGAAACCAGGCCTCTATGCGCCCGAAGCCGGTTGCGAGCCATAGCTGCTCGGCATCGACCGGGCGCACCGGCGCGCCCGCGGCCATCGGGGCGGGGAAGAGCAACGAACGTTGTGTCAGGAACAGAAGACTCCAATAGACCGCGAGGAGCGCCACAGCGACGAGGCCGAGAAACAAAGGAAGTTTCGGCAAACGTCGCCCCTCTCTCACTTCTCGCGGCTGCCGGCAGCCCGGTGGCAGACGCTCGACGATCTCTTCGCCTCCGCCATGACCTTGCAACGGCGTCGCGCCGGCGGGTCTCGACCGCGCGGCTCTAGCCCCCAGCGCGGGCGCGCCGGTCGAGCGCCTCCTCCAGCTCGCGCGCCCAGGGGAGGCGCTCGCCGCGGCGCTCCCGCGCTTCGCGGATGAGGCGGAGGTTGCGGGCGGTGGTCTCGGGCTCCCAGACCTCGCGCACCGAGGCCAGGGTGTCGGCGAGAGCGGCGGCCGCCCGCGCCTCGTCCTTGCCGAGGACGGCGAGCTCGAGGCGGGTGGCGAAGTCCCAGTAGTCGGGCGCGGCTGAAGCGATGCGCCGCTCGACGGCGTAGGAGACGACGGGCAGGATCTCGTGGCGGGCAGGGTCGGGCGGGTCCTTGATCTCCATGAGCGTCACCGCGTTGACTCCCGGGTAGGCGTCGCGCCAGTCGGCCTCGAAGCCGCGGCGGTAGGCGTCGATCGCCTTGCCGAGAAGGCCGGCGGCGAGGTAGGGTTCCCCCGCTTTCGCCGCCTTCTCCCAGCGGTCCTTGTAGACCCGGCCGAGGATCCCGCAGGTCTCGCTGCTCGGGCCGCGCTTGGCGAGCAGGGCGAGCAGGACCCGCTCCGCCTCCTCTCCCCGCCCGGCGCGATTGAGCGCCAGCGCGAGCTGCTCCTGCACGAGGATGGTTTCGGCGAGGGGCCGCGGCATCTTCGTTTCGAGCTCGATCATCCGTTCCCAGGCTTTGACGGCGCGATACGACAGGAAGAGGTCGATTACCACCCCCGACTCCACGTCGGCGAGCGGTCCGAGCTCCGTCTCGATCGCGGCCAGCGCGCCGGCGCCCTCTCGGCGTGCGGCGGCGAGCCGCGCCTTCTGGTCCGCCGAGTAGCGCACCTGGTCGCGGAAGACGTCGGTCCGTTGATGGTCGATGCCGCTGGGATAGCCGTCGACGAGCTGGTAGAGCGGGCTGTCGGCGGCCGGCCGGTCGCGAGCCGCCCGCCGGGCCTCCTGCAGGCGCGCGACGAGCCCCGACCGCGCGGTGTCGAGGTCGACCGGCGCGCCCGAGGGCGCCAGCCGGTAGGGCATGGCGCGGAGAGGAGCGGCGTCGAAGGGGAGGCGCCCGCCCTCGGCAAACAGCAGGACGGTGCTCCACGGGCGCACCGCGTGGCGCAGGCCGAGCTCGTAGTAGACGTTGGCATTGGCCGTGGTCAGGTCGGCGACCGCGTACTCGCAGAGGATCAGGCGCTCATACATCGGCTTGTGGATGATCCCGCCCCCCATCTCCTCGTCGGCGCGCAGGGGCTCGAGCCCTGCCTCGCGGACCGCGGGGGCGATCAGGTCGCGGTAGACCGCGTCGAAGTCCACCAGGCCGCCGCCGGCGTCGGGCTTCTGGCCGAACGGCATGAGGACGAAGCAGAGCGGTGGAGGCATGCCTTATTCTCCTCGATGACGGCCCCAAAGTCTCGGGAAAAGAGCCCGCCTTCCATTCATCTTCATCAGCCTTCGTCGCCGCCCGCGGCCGCCGACTCTGACTGCCCAGGGGCGAGGGAGATCTCCGCCAGTTCCGCGATGCGCGCGCGGACTTCCTCTATCAGCTCGCGCTTGCGCCGCACGCCGAAGTCCTCGACGCGCAGTGGAGCGCCGTAACGCACGGTAACCTTGCCGGGGCGGATCGCCCAACTCCCCTTGCGCTGCACCGCGCGGGTGCCGCGAATGCCCACCGGCACGATCGGCAGGCCGCTGCGTATGGCGAGCAGGAAACCGCCGCGCTCGAAGGGCAGCAGCGTGTCGATCAACGAGCGGGTGCCCTCGGGAAACATCAGGATCGAGGTCCCCTGCCGCAGCCGGGCGCCCGCGGCGGCAAATGCCTCCCGGGCGCCGCTGCGGTCCTTCCGATCGACGGATATGAAGGCGCCGGCGGCCAAGGCCCACCCGAAAAACGGGATGCGGAAGAGGCTGCGCTTGGCCATCAGCCGCACCTGCCCGGGGACGGTCGCGAGCAACACCGGGATGTCGAACATGCTCTGGTGGTTGGGCAGGAACACGTAGCTCGCCCGCGGATCGAGCTCGGCCGCGAAGCGGGCGTCGACCCGCACGAGGCTGGCGCGCAGCAGCGCGCAGGCCCACAGGCGCATGACCAGCAGCGACCAGTTGCCGCGCGGCGGCAGCCAGCCGACCGCGATGGCCACCAGGCTCAACATCAGGCTCCCCACGACGAGATAGAGGTTGCCCGTCAGGGTGGCCAGGATTTTGCGTATGTTGGCTCCGTCCGGCTGCCCGCGACCGGCCGCCGCCTGCGCCGCGGCGTTCAAGGGCGGGATCTCTGGCTGGTTGAGTGCCAACGCATGCGAGCGCCGAGGAGTGACAGACTGCTCTGGACCGAAGTCTATTCTCCATTGCCGCCGCGCTGCCGTCCAGGCGTCCCCGGGCTAGAATTCCGGGACCATGATGCCTTCCATGGCCCACTTCGCCTTGCGCTTCCGCTGCCTGACCCTGCTGCGCGCCAGTCTCGTCGCCGGAGCGCTCTACGACGCGGCCTTCGCGGTCCTCATGGTGGCGGCCCCGCGGGTGCCGGCCCGCACCCTCGCGCTGCCGCTGCCGCCCCTGCCGGCGGGGACCTTCTACCTGTGGATTCTGGCCATCCTGCTGCTGATGCTCGCCCTGCTCTACGGGCTCGCGGCGCGCGACACGCGGCGCTACAGCGGCATCGTGGCGGTGGCGATCGGCGGCCGCATCGCGGGCGGGGTGGCGCTGCTGCTGGCGGTCCGCCTGGCTCCGGGGCTCGCCGGCCTCTATCCCCTGGCGGCAGTGGATCTGGGACTGGGGCTGGTCCACGCCGCCCTGTGGTGGCCGGCCCGCGCCTGACCTTCCGGGGATTCGTCGAGCGCGCGGGCGAGCTGGCACAGCTCACCGGCCGCGCCTTCGCCGCCATCTTCCGGCGGCCCTTCGAGATCGATCTGTGGATGGCGCAGATGGAGCAGATAGGCGTCCGGTCGCTGTCGGTCGCCGGCGTCACCATGCTCTTCACCGGCATGGTGCTGGCGTTGCAGACGGCCTACAGCTTGCCCACCCTGGGCGTCAAGTTCTACATCGGCTCGGTGGTCTCCAAATCGCTGGTGCGCGAGCTGGGGCCGGTGCTCACCGCGCTCATCGTCGGCGGGCGGATCGGGGCGGGCATGACCGCCGAGATCGGCACCATGAAGGTGACCGAGCAGGTGGAAGCGATGCGCTCGATGGCCGCCGATCCGGTCCGCAAGCTGGTGGTGCCCAAGCTGGTGGCGGCGCTGGTCATGCTGCCGGCGCTGACCGTCCTGGGCGACGCCATCGGAATCCTGGGCGGGCTGCTGGTCGCCGTCTTCCAGCTCAATGTGCCGGCCGCCACCTACATCAACAACATGCTGCAGAACCTGAACCTGACCGACGTCGCCAGCGGCCTCGGCAAGACCTTCTTCTTCGCCTACTTCATCACCATCGTCGCCTGCTTCAACGGCCTGCACACCAGCGGTGGGGCGGACGGAGTCGGCCGTTCGACGACCCGCACCGTGGTCACCGCCGCCATCATGGTGCTGATCTCCGACTACTTCCTGACCAGGCTGTTCATCATCGTCTCATGACCGAGACCTCCGCTCGCCCTCCGCTGCTCGCGGCCTATGGCCTGGCCAAGTCCTATGGCGACAAGCGGGTCCTCGCCGGCATCGACTTCGAAGTCGCGCGGGGCGAGTGCCTGGTGGTCCTCGGCCGGTCCGGCTCGGGCAAGAGCGTCCTGCTGCGCCAGCTCAACGGGCTGGAGAAGCCGGACTCCGGCAGCGTGGTCTTCGCCGGCACCGAGCTGACCGATCTCGAGGAAGAGGAGCTGTTTCCGCTGCGCCGGCGCATGGGAATGCTGTTCCAGGGCGGCGCGCTGTTCGACTCGATGAGCGTCTTCGATAACGTCGCGTTTCCCCTGCTCGAGCACGGCGCTCTGGCGCCGGACGAGCTCGCCGAGAAGGTCGAAGAGAAGCTGGGCCTGGTCCATCTCGCCGGGGCCGGCAACAAGATGCCCGCCGATCTGTCGGGCGGCATGAAGAAACGGGCGGCGCTGGCGCGCTCGCTCGCCCTCGACCCGGAGCTGATGCTCTACGACGAGCCCACCACCGGCCTCGACTCCATGACCTCTGCCGCCATCGGCAGCCTGATCCGGCGCGTCGAGAAGCAGTACGAGGTTGCCTCGGTGGTGATCACCCATGACCTCGCGCTGGCCCGCCGGGTCGGCGACCGGCTTGCCTTTCTGGCCGGCGGACGCTTCCGTTTCGTCGGCGACTGGGCGGCCGCGGAGAGCGGCCGGGACCGCGAGCTTGCTGATTTCCTTGCGGCGCGGGAGGAGGACGAAGATGCCGCATGAGCCCCCGGCGGAATCAGCCGGACCCCCGGAGCGCTCCGGCGAGCCCCGTGCGCGCTCCGGCCGGCCGCCGGCGCGCGCCAGCGCGCTCAAAGTGGGCCTTCTGGTCGTGATCGCCCTCGCCGTGCTGGCTGCCGGCGTGGCGTTGATCGGCAACCAGGAAAGCCTCTTCGTCCGCAAGAACCGCTACTACATCCGATTCAACGACGTCGACGGCCTTGCCGCGGGCAACGTGGTACAGCTCAACGGCGTCAACGTCGGCAAGGTCGCGGAGGTGACCCTGCCGGAAGATCCCAACCGCACCGAGGTCCGCGTGTGGATCGAGATCGACCGGCGTTATGCCGAGCGGCTGCGCGCGCCGCAGGGGCCCGCGGCGCTGACAACGCCGACATCGCAGACAGCGCCGCCCGCGCCGACGGCGGGGACGGCGCCGCCGGCCACCCGGGCCGAGCTCAAGACCCAAGGTCTGCTCGGCGACAAGTTCGTCGCCCTCACCGTGGGCTCGCCGAAGTACCCCACGATCCCGGTCAAGGAAGAGATCCCCGCCTTCACCCCGATCAGTGTCCAGACCCTCGTCGCCTCCGGCGGAGACGTCATGGCCCAGGTGAGGCAGATCACCCAGAACCTCAACCAGGCGAGCCAGGACCTCGCTGTCTTCACCGCCAGCCTGAACCGAGGTGGCGGCGGCCTGCTGCCGCGGCTGCTCGGCGACCAGGCGTACGGCCGCGAGATCACCGAAAAACTGCGCAAGACCGTCGACAACCTCGCCATGGTCACCGGCAAAGTGGCCAGCGGCCAGGGCACCCTGGGCAAGCTGGTCCAGGACCCCCAGATCTACGACGCGCTCAACAACATGGTCGTTGGCGTCAATCAGAACAAGATGCTACGCTGGCTCGTCCAGAACCGCCAGAAGGCGGGGATCGCCAAGCGCTACCAGGACGCCACCAAGGGACAGAGCGGAGGAGGTCCAGCGCCCCGGACACCGTCCAAGGGGAAGCAACCGCCGCAGCCGCCGCCATCGCGATAGAAAAACCGATCTCGAGCCATGCCCATCCACATCCTGGTCACTGGCGGCGCGGGCTTCATCGGCTCGCACCTGACGCGGAGGCTGCTCGCCCGCGGCGACCGCGTCACGGTGCTCGACGATTTCAACGATTTTTATGACCCGGCGCGCAAGCGCGCCAACCTGGCTCCGCTGCTCGCCGCCGCCGAGTACGCGGACCGCTGCCGGCTGGTCGAAGGAGACATCCGCGATCACCGGCTCGTCGACCGCTTGTTCGCCGAGAGCGGCCTCGACGCCGTGGTGCACCTGGCGGCGCGGGCCGGGGTGCGCCCGAGCTTGCAGCAGCCGATCCTCTACGAAGAAGTCAACTGCATCGGCACCCTCCGCCTGCTGGAAGCGGCGCGCCGGCACGGCCCCGAGCGCTTCGTGTTCGGCTCCTCCTCTTCGGTCTACGGCATCAATCGGAAAGTTCCTTTCGCGGAGGACGATGGGGTGGACCAGCCGATCAGCCCGTACGCCACGACCAAGCGGGCGGGCGAGCTGCTGTGCTACAACTATCATCATCTTTACGGGCTGAAGGCGGTTTGCTTGCGATTCTTCACCGTTTACGGGCCGGCGCAGCGCCCGGAAATGGCGATTCATAAGTTCACCGAGCTGCTGGCCGGCGGCCGGCCCGTACCGGTTTACGGCGACGGCTCGAGCCGCCGCGATTACACCTACGTCGACGACATCGTGGACGGGCTGGCGGCCGCTCTCGATCTCGCGCCCCGGTTCGAGATCCTGAACCTGGGCGGCGCCGAAACGACTTCGCTGCACGAGCTCGTCACGCGGCTCGCCGAGGAGCTCGGCGTCGAGCCGCGCATCGAGTACCTTCCCGCACAGCCCGGAGACGTTCCGATCACCTATGCCGACGTCACCAAAGCGGCGCGGCTGCTGGGCTATTCTCCGAAGGTTCCGATCCGCGAAGGCCTGCGGCGCTTCGTCGCCTGGTACCGCGGGAGCCAAGCCGCCTCAGTGCCCGCGGCCAACCTTCCGGATCCGGCGGGAGCCGGAGCGGCGAGAAACGAGAGCCATCTATGAAGATCTGCGTCGCGGGGAGCGGGTACGTCGGCCTGGTGACGGGCGCCTGCCTGGCCGACTTCGGCATGCACGTAACCGGCGTGGACAAAGACCACGGCAAGATCGAGGAGCTGGCGCGCGGCAAGGTGCCCATCTACGAGCCGGGCCTCGAGACCCTGGTGCAGAAGAACATGGGCGAGGGACGCCTGAGCTTTTCGACCGAGCTGGCGGCGGCGATTGCCGAGGCGCAGGCCATCTTTATTGCCGTGGGCACGCCGCCCAAGGAAGACGGCTCGGCCGATCTGACGTTCATCCGCGAGGTGGCCTCCGCGATCGGCGAGCACCTGAACGGCTACAAGATCATCGTCACCAAGAGCACCGTGCCGATCGGCACCGGCAAGATGATCGAATCAATCGTCCGCGAGGGAGCGGGCGGCCGGCATCCGTTCGCGGTGGTTTCCAATCCCGAGTTCCTGCGCGAAGGTTCGGCCATCGACGACTTCATGCACCCGGACCGCGTGGTGATCGGCACGCGCGACCAGCAGGCGATCGATCTGATGCTCGACGTCTACTCGCCGCTGGTCGCCGCCGACGTGCCGTTCGTGATCACCGACGTCGAGAGCGCCGAGCTGATCAAGTACGCGTCGAACGGCTTCCTCGCCACCAAGATCTCGTTCATCAACGAAGTGGCGCTGCTCTGCGAAGCGCTCGGCGCCAACGTCGAGGTCGTGGCCCGCGGCATGGGACTGGACAACCGCATCGGGCCGAAGTTCCTGCAGCCCGGCCCCGGCTTCGGCGGCTCGTGCTTTCCCAAGGACACCCGGGCGGTGGCGCAGATCGCGCGCGACCAGGGCCTCTCATTCCGCATCATCGAAGCGGTGCTCGAGGTCAACACGGCCACCAACGCGCGCATGGTGGACAAGATCGAAAAGGCCTTGGGCAGGATCGCCGGCCGCACCGTGGCGGTGCTGGGCCTGTCCTTCAAGCCCAACACCGACGACATCCGCGAGTCGCCGGCGCTGCCCATCGTCGCGGGGCTGCTCGCGAGCGGCGCCGCGGTGCGCGCTTTCGATCCGGAGGCGATGGCCGCCTGCCGGCCGCTTTTCCCCGAGGTCCAGTTCTGCGACAACCCCTACGAGGCCGCGCGCGGCGCCGACGCCCTGGTCATCGCCACGGAATGGAACCAGTTCCGCAAGCTGGAGCTCGACCGGCTGCATCGCCTCATGCGCCGGCCCTTGATCGTCGATCTGCGCAATCTCTATGAGCCCGGCAAGCTCGCGGCGGCGCAGTTCGAGTACGTGTCGATCGGCCGTCCCCAGGCTCTGCCCGCGGTCGCCGCTCCCGCCATTGGCGACACTCCCGGCAGGTCGGTCGCCGCTCCCGCCATTGGCGGCACTCCCGGCAGGTCGAATCCGTGAGCCGCGCGGTCATCACCGGAGGCGCGGGGTTCCTCGGCTCGCATCTCTGCGAGCGGCTGCTCGCCGAAGGTCACGAGGTGGTCTGCGTCGACAACCTGCTGACCGGGCGCATGGAGAACGTGGCGCACCTGCGGCAGCGTCCCGACTTCCACTACATGCACCACGACGTCACGGTCAAGTTCGAGGTGCCGGGCGCGGTTGACTACGTCCTCCACTTCGCCTCGCCGGCTTCGCCGATCGACTACCTGGAGCTGCCCATCCAGACGCTCAAGGTGGGCTCGCTCGGCACCCACAACGCCCTGGGCCTGGCGCGCGCCAAGGGGGCGCGTTTCCTGCTCGCCTCCACTTCGGAGGTCTACGGCGACCCCAAAGAGCATCCGCAGAAAGAGAGCTACTGGGGCAACGTCAACCCGGTCGGGCCGCGCGGCGTCTACGACGAGGCCAAGCGCTTTGCCGAAGCCATCGCCATGGCGTACCACCGCTACCATGGCCTGGAGGTCCGCATCGTGCGGATCTTCAACACCTACGGGCCGCGCATGCGCTTGCGCGACGGCAGAGTAGTGCCTGCTTTCATCCAGCAGGCGCTGGCCGGCGAGCCGCTGACCGTCTTCGGCGCGGGCACCCAGACCCGCTCCTTCTGCTACGTGGACGACCTGATCGAAGGCATCTACCGTCTGCTCGGAAGCGACGTCGACGAACCGGTCAACATCGGCAACCCGCATGAGATGACGATCCTGCAGTTCGCCGAGATCATCCGCCGGGTGACCGGCAGCGGCAGCCCGATCGTGCACAGGGCCCTGCCGGTTGACGATCCTCAGACCCGGCAACCCGACATCACGCTGGCCCGGCAGCGCCTCCGCTGGGAGCCGAGGGTCGGACTCGAAGACGGCCTCGCCAGCACGATCCGCTATTTCCGCTCGGTGGTCGAGCGCCGCGACGGCCGCATGCCGGAAGGCGGCGAGCATCAAGAGAGAGCGGCATACCAGCCTGGATCCGCATAGAATCCGCCCATGCAGAACCCCACGCAGGCCCTGGCCTTCGCGCTCGACAAGTACCCGGAGCGCGTCGAGGTGATGCAGCTCGCGGAGCTGGTGCTGGAGAGCGCCCGCCAGAACCCGAAGAGGCCGGCTTACGTCAAAATCGCGGTCCCGGATGAGGTGGTCAAGGGGCTGAAGGGCAGGGCGGACGAGCGCGACCTGGTCCTCCTGGTCGTCGTGCCGCACCAGGTCCTCGAGCGCTCGACCAGCCGCATCGTGCTCCCCGGCGAGGTCCGCTAAGAGTGCCTGAAACCATACACTGCGTGCGCTGCGGCCGGGAGGCGGCCCCCGCCCTGGCGCGCCCCCCCTTGCCGGGCCAGCGCGGCCGCGAGATCCAGGCGCAGACCTGCGCCGACTGCTGGGCCGAATGGACCCGCGCCGAGGTAATGGTGATCAACGAGCTGCGCCTGAACTTCATGGACCCGGCGGCGCAGGAGATCCTCGACAAGCAGATGCGGGACTTCCTGAATCCGAGCGCCGCGACGCGGGAGCCGGCCTCGGGCTAGCGGCCTGTAGGTACAGGCCACTCGTGACCAGCGAACCGACGACCCGGGAGACCGGCGCCAAGCCGTCCTCGGGGCTGCCGCGCCAGGCCCTGTTCCGCTTCGTGCTCCTGGCGTTGCTGGTGGCCGCCGGCTTCGCTGCCCTGCGCTGGACGCCGCTGGCCGGCTATGCCTCGGGCCCGCAGCTGAAGGCCGCCTTCGAGAGCCTGCGCCAGGCGTGGTGGGCGCCCGCGCTGCTGATCGCGGTCTACCTGCTGGCGAGCCCGATCGGCATGCCGGCCGTGCCGCCGATGCTCGCCGGGGCCGTGGTTTTCGGCGCCGCGCAGGGCACGCTCTACAACCTGATCGGGCTCTTCCTGGGCGCCGCCTCGACCTACGCTCTCGGCCGCTTCCTCGGCCGCGACTTCGTCCGCCACCTGGCCGGCAAGCGACTGAAGAAGGTCGAGCGGGGGCTCGCCCAGCGCGGCTTCTGGGGGCTGGTCGCGATCCGCTTCGTGCCGGGCCTGCCCTTCGCCGTGACCAACTACTGCGCCGCCCTGGCCGGCGTACCACCGGGCCTCTTCCTCGCCACCACCGCGGTCGGCCTCATCCCGGCCGTGTTCATCTATACCTATTTCTTCGCCGCCCTCGCGCATGCGGCCGAGGGCCGGCGCTCTGCGATCTGGCTGCAGCTCGGCGTCGCCGTCGTCTTCCTCATCCTCCTCACCCTCCTCCCCCCTCTCCTCCAGGGCCGCCGCCGCCGTGCCCGCTACCGCGCCCTCGTCGAGCAGCGCCAGGTAAGGAGGAAACGGGGGCGAGCCGATTAACCGGCCAGCGCCGCCTCGACTTCTGCCAAATCGATCAACAAGCTGCCGGCCTTGACCGCGGGAGCGGGATCGTACTCGTAGGCGCGGATGACCCGGCGGAAGACTTCCTTGAGGGCGCGGGCGCCGAGGCGCGGCTGGCGGGCGGCCTCGGACGCGATGCGGCGGACGGCGGCCGGAGACAGCGCGAGGTGGATCCCCAGGCTGGCGAAGTAGGCGCGGGTGTGGTGATAGGCGGAGTCGGGAGTATCGAGGAAGATGTGGACCAGCTCGTCGAGCGAGAGGTCGTTGAGCAGCACCACGGCGTCGAAGCGGGAGAGGAATTGCGGGCTCATGCCGTAGGCGAACAGGTCGTCATAGCGCAGCCAGTTGCGCAGCTGGAAGTCGAGCCGCTCGCGCACCTTGCCATCCTCGACGATGGTGATCGGCTGTAGCGCGCCGCGGTCCGTGCCGATGGTCACGCGGTCGAAGACGGCGTCGTAGAGCCCTTCGAAGGCGCCCGCGCAGACGAAAAGCAGGCCCGAAGAGTCAACCGTCGCCGTACCGCCGCCGGCCCAGGCGGGGAGCGCGACGGCTACCGCCTCGTTCTCGATCAGCGTGAGCAGTGCCTCCTGGGCCCGAATGCCGGCGACGTTGGGCAGGTGGCCCACGTGGGCGCGGATCTTGTCCACCTCGTCGACGAAGACCAGGCCGCAGCCGGCTCGCGCGATCAGGGCGTCGAGCGGAGCCGAAGCCCCGAGCTGCTCGCGCGCCCGCCCGAGCAGGCGCCCGAGAACGGCCTCGCCCGGCTTGCCGCGCTCGGCCTCCTCACCCAGCACGTTGGCATGGATGCGCACCACCGTCGAGCGAGTGGCGAGGTCCGGATCGGCGGCAAGAAAGGACTCCACGGCCCGCATCAGCGTGGTCTTGCCGGTGCCCGAAGAGCCGATCAGCAGGATATTGCCCACCCGCAGGCCGGCGAGGTGCTTGGCGAGCGCGACCGACATCTCGCGCACCGCGTCCACCTGGCCCATCACCCGGCGGGACAGGGCCTCGGCGATGGCGATCGGTCCGGGAGGGCTCCCAGGCATCGACGGGCTAGACCCGCATCAGCACCGAGCCCCAGTGCAGGCCGGCGCCCAGGGCGGTGAAGGCGACGAGGGCTCCGGGCGGCGCCTTGCCGAGAGCGTGGGCCTCGTGGAAAGCGATGGGCAAGGTCGCCGAGGTGGTGTTGCCGTACTTCTGGATGTTGTTGTGGACCTTCTCGTTGGGAAGTCCCATCGCCTTCTGCGCCGCCTCGTTGATGCGCAGGTTGGCCTGGTGCATGATCAAGAGGTCGAGGTCCTCGAGCCCATAGCCGCTCTGCCTCAGCACCGCGCGCGTGGCCTCGGGCATGCGGGTGACTGCCAGCTTGAACACCGCCCTGCCGTCCATCACCGGCACCGTTTCGGCGCGCTCGATCATCTCGCAGCTGACGAAGGGGCGGCGCTGCGACCCGCCTCCGGGCACGTAGAGGATGTCGCGATGATTGCCGTCGCCTTGCAGGACGCTGCCCAGGATGCCCCGCCCATCCTCGCGCCCGGCGCGGAAGACCATCGCGCCGGCGCCGTCGCCGAACAGCACCATCAAGTGGCGGAACCTGGAGTTCCACTCGAATTCCTGGGCGGCGAGAGGCCCCGGGTCGCGGCCGTGCAGGACCTCGAAGGAGCGGGCCGAGATGGGCATCAGGGAGGTGTGGACGTCGGTGCCGACCAGCAGCACGGTGCGGGCGGCGCCGGCGCGCACCAGGGCGTCGACGACCTGCATCCCGTAGGCGAAGCCGGCGCACTGCTGGCGGATGTCGAGCACCGGCAGCGGCCGCAAGCCGAGCTTCTGCTGGATGATCGTGCCGGACCCCGGAAAGTAATGGTCGGGGGTCATCGTGGCGCACACCAGGTAGTCGATCTCGCCGCCCTCGACGCCGCTGGCGGCCAGCGCCGCCCGCGCCGCCTCGGCGCCCAGGTCGGAGGAAGCCGTCCCGGCCGCGACGAAGTAGCGGGTCGAGATGCCGCTGCGCTCACGGATCCAGGCGTCGTCGGTGTCGAGAATGCGCGCCAGCATCTCGTTGCTGACTTCGAGCGGCGGAATCGAGACGCCGGTGGCGAGGAGGACGGCCCGATCGGTCATCTGGAGCCCATGGAGCGGCGGCGTCAGAACGGCGGGCCGGCCTGGGGCAGGCGGCCATGGCGCGGCACGTAGGTCACGGTCAGGTCGCCGCGCTTGGCGAAGCGGTACTGGCTCGCCGGCCGCTTGCCGTCGAGGCCCGCCGGGCGGCCGGAGTCGTAGACCCACAGCTCGATCGGCGGGTCGCGCGGCGACGGCGGCGACTCGAAGCCGCTTCTGCTCGGCGGGCCGTAAACCACCCAGACCGTGCCGCGGTCGGTGCGCCGGCCGAGCACGCCAGCCTCGCTGAAGCGGCGGTCCGCCTCGGCCTCGCGCTCTTCGAAAGCCTGGAGCAGCGGGTTGGGGCGCGACGGCTTCGGGTTGCGGCTCTCCCAGAAGCGCTCGACGAAAGAGGCGGCCTGGCGGTCGTCGCGCAGCGCCAGGTAGGAGCGGATCTCCTCGGCGGAGGCGATCTGGGAGATCGGCCCGATCAGCCAGCCGGAGAGCTCCGGCCCCAGGTAAGGGTTGGTGAGGTCGGCGAGCGCGCGCGGCGTGGTGGACGTGCCGCAAGCGAGCGCGGCGAGCAGCAGCACGCCGAGCCCAGCGCTACTCGCGGCGCAGGAGGTCGAGGAACTCTTCACGCACCGGCCGCTGGTGAAAGATGCCCCGCAGGGCGGAGGTTACGGTCAGGGCACCCGATTTCTTGACGCCGCGCATCTCCACGCACAGGTGCCGCGCCTCGATGACGACCATCGCTCCCTGCGGCTGCAGCTTCTCGTCGATGAAGGTCACCACCTGCTCGGTGATGCGCTCCTGCAGCTGCGGCCGCTTGGCATAGAACTCGAGGATGCGCGAGAACTTGGAGAGGCCAAGGATGCGCCCGCGAGGGATGTAGGCGATGTGCGCGTGGCCGTAGAAGGGGACCAGGTGATGAGCGCACAAGGAGTAGAATTGGATGTTCTTCTCCATCACCATGTGGCTGTACCCTTCCTCGTTGGGGAAGGTGGTCACCTTGGGCTCGGCGCCTTCGTCCAGGCCGTGAAACATCTCCAGGTACAGCTTGGCGACCCGCAGGTCGGTCTCCGCCAGGTTGGGGTCCGCCAGGTCGAGCCCGATCTCCGTCATCATCGCCCGCACGTGCTTGGCGATGCGTTCGGCCTTGACGCGCTGCGCCGCGTCGAGGCCCGCGAACACCTCCGATACCTGTTCTTCAACCATCAGGTCCCGCTCATTCATCGAATCGCCTCTGCTCGCCCCCTGACCCCCCTGAAGACTCGCGTGCATATCCTACACCACCGCCAAGCCCGCCCCTCGGACTATCATTGAGGGTTCGCAGGAGGGCGCCATGCTCTATGACTTGTCGCCTGGGGTGCATCCGGAGATCCCGGTCTGGCCGGGGGACGTGCCGTTCCAGAGTCGGTTCACCTCGTCGATCGCCGAGGGAGCGTCGTGCAATCTGTCGGCGATCACCACGACCTCCCACGTGGGCTCTCACGCCGATGCTCCGTTCCACACCGAGGCGCGCGGCGAGACGATTGCCGACCTGCCGCTCGAGCGCTTCCTCGGACTCTGCCGGGTGGTCAAGGTGCCGGCCCATCCGCTGATCGAGCCGCGCCACGTCGAAGGGCTCGACCTGGCGGCCCCGCCGCGGCTGCTCTTCAAGACGGAGAGCGTGCGCGACCGCAAGAGCTTCCCCGAGCGCTTCACCGCGCTCTCTCCCGAAGTCGCGCTCTTGCTCGCCGCGCGCGGTGTGCTCCTGGTTGGGCTCGACACTCCATCGGTCGACCCGCTCGACAGCAGCACCCTCGACGCCCACCACGCTCTGGCGCGCGGCGGAGTGGCCATCCTCGAAGGCCTGGTGCTCGACGGCGTCCCGGAAGGAGTCTACGAGTTGATCGCCCTGCCCCTCAAGCTGGCGGGCCTCGACGCCTCCCCCGTGCGCGCGGTGCTGCGTACCGTGGAGACCTAACAGGCTGACGCGCCGCTGCCGGGACGGATAGAATGTCTGGCGGCCCGCATTCCTGACGGGCGCTCGCCGCGCGGCGGCTTCCGGGAGCCCTTGCAAGGAGACTTGTCGTGAACAGCCACGAATTCGTCAGTCGGCTGGTCGAGGAGATGGACCGTCTCTTCGCCCAGCTCGGAGAGACCGAGACGCTGGAAGCGGAGTCGGAGGGGAGGGTGGACGTCGTCACCTTGCTGCGCCTGGCGCTCAAGAGCGAGATCGAAGCGTCCGAGCTCGCCGGCTTCTGGATGCCGACCACGCCCGAGCTGGACGCCAAGCTATGCCTGGCCTTGCAGTGCGGAGACGAGATGAAGCACTACGCCCTGATCTGCGAGCGCCTGGCGCAGCTCGGGGAAGACCCGAGCGCCTTCGACCCGCTCGCCGACGGCCACAGCCCGCTCTACCAGTACCTGCGCGGGTTGCGCACGACGGTCGAGCGGATCGCCGGCGGCCCCTTCGCCAGCGAGGCGATCGCGCAGATCCGCAACGACCAGTTCGTCCGCTTCTGCCGCTCGGTGGGCGACGAGAAGACGGCAGAGCTCTATGCCGCGGTCATCCAGCCCGAAGAGGCCCATCACCATAAGCTGGGGCGGGAGATCCTGGAGAAGTACGCCGTCACTCCCGAGCTGCAGGAGCTCGCCGGCGCGGCCGCGCGCAACACCCTGGCGATCGCCGACGAGCTGCGCAACCTGGCCGCCAAGACGACCGGCGTGCACAGCATCCCGGTGTCGTGAGCGTCATGAGCCAGCCGGTCCCCTCCTCCTCCGCCCTGCGGACGATCGCCGTCCTGGGCGCCGGCACCATGGGGCGCGGGATCGCTCACGTCGCCGCGCTGGCCGGCTTCGTCACCCATCTCTACGACCCGGACGCCGCGGCCTTGCGCCGCGCCGAGGCGAGCGTGCATCGCAACCTGGCCAGGGGCGTCGAGCTCGGCAAGGTCGCCGCCGAGGAAGCCGAGAGCGCGCGCCTCAGCCTGCACGCGGAAGTGGAGCTGGCAGGCGCGGTGGCCGCGGCGGACCTGGTGATCGAAGCCGCTCCCGAAAACATCGCGGTCAAGATCGAGCTCTTCCGCGAAGTGGTGCGCAGCGCTCCCGCCGATGCGCTCCTCGCCTCCAATACCTCGGCCTTGTCGATCACCGAGATGGGCGCCGCCTGCGGCAGGCCGGACCGTTTTGCCGGCATGCATTTCTTCAATCCGGTGCACTTGATGAAGCTGATCGAGCTGGTGCGCGGCCTCGAGACGTCCTCAGAGACTCTGGCGGCCCTGCAGGCGGTCGGCGAGCGCATGGGCAAGGAGGTCGTGCTGATCAACGAGGCGCCCGGCTTCGTCACCACGCGCATCAACGCCTTGATCGGCAACGAAGCCTTTCGCATGCTGCAAGAGGGCGTCGCCAGCGCCCCCGACATCGACAAGGCGCTCAAGCTCGGCCTTGCCCATCCGATGGGGCCGTTCGAGATGGTCGATCTCGTCGGGCTGGACGTGCGGCTGGCGATTCTCGAGTTCTTGCACCGCACTCTCGGCGAGGCGTACCGGCCCAACCTGCTGCTGGTGCAACACGTCCGCGCCGGCCGGCTGGGCCGCAAGGTCGGGCGCGGCATCTACACCTACGACGATCAGGGTGAGAGAATCGCGCTGTGAGCGCGGCAGGCGACGAACCCGCCCAGACCCCCGACCTCTCCGGCCGGGTCGCCCTGGTCACCGGGGCGAGCAGCGGCCTGGGCGAGGCGGCAGCCGCCGCCCTTGCCCGGCGCGGGGCCCGCGTCGCGCTGTCGAGCCGCGGCGGCGACAAGCTCGAGGCCGCGCGCGCGGGGCTGGCCGCCAGCCGGCCGGAAGGCAACGGCGAGCCGATCGCGGTACCCGCCGACGTTAGGGACCCCGACTCACTCGCCGCGCTGGTGCGCCAGGTCGAGCGGCGGTTGGGGCCGATCGACATCCTGGTGGCCAACGCCGGCGGACCGCCTGCCCGGCTGGCAAGCGAGCTGACCGAGGAGGACTGGCAGATCGGCATCCCGCTGGCCCTGCTGTTCGTGCCGCGCCTCTGCCGTCTCGTCCTGCCCGCGATGCGCCAGCGGCGTTGGGGGCGCATCGTCGCCATCAACTCGGCGGCGGCGCGGCAGCCGATTCCCGGACTTGCCCTCTCCAACACCCTGCGCCCGGCGGTGGTGGGCTATCTGAAGACCCTGTCGCAAGAGGTGGCGGCAGAGGGCGTCACCGTCAATGCCGTGCTCCCCGGTTATACCCGCACCGCCAGGCAGGAGGAGCTGGTGGCCGCGATCTCCCAGCGCAGCGGCAGGTCGCGCGAGGACATCGTCGGCGCCTGGACCTCGCAGACCCCCGCCGGACGCCTGGCCGAGCCCGCGGAGGTTGGAGAGGTGGTGGCCTTCCTCTGCTCGCCGGCCGCCTCCTACATCACCGGCCAGTCCATCGCCGTGGACGGCGGCTACACCAAGGGCCTGTTGTAGAAGCCTGGCCCGGGGGAAGGGGACGCCCCCTCCCTCTCGGGGCAGAAGTTTCGTCTTTGAGCTTGGAGGCGAGACTGATCTCCGGTAAGGTGTCGGCCCGATGTCCGAGCCGATTCTTTACACGGTGAGGCTGCCGCACCCCGAAACTCATCGCATCGAGGTCGAGGCCCGCTTCCCCACCGGCGGCCGCTCCAGGGTCGACCTCATGATGCCGGTGTGGACGCCCGGCTCGTACCTGGTGCGCGAGTTCGCGCGCCATGTCGAAGTCCTGGCGGCCGCAACCGAAGCGGGCGAGCCTCTGGCCTGCCAGAAAATCAGCAAGAACCGCTGGCAGGTGGCGGCGCGCGGACTTCCTCGGATCGTCGTCCGCTATCGCCTCTACGCCCGCGAGATGTCGGTGCGCACCGACTTCGTCGACGCGGGCTTCGCCCTGCTCAACGGCGCCGCCACCTTCCTCGCCCTGGCTCCAGAAGGTCTCGAAGGTCCCGAAGGCAAGGACGGCCCGGACGGCGGGGGTGACGGCGGCGGGATCGCCCGCCCGCACCTGGTCTGCCTCGTCGCCCCGCCGCGGTGGCGGGTGGCGGTCTCCGCCCTGCCCGAGGCTCCCGGCGCGCCACGGGAAGGCGAGATGCTCTACCAGGCCGAGAGCTTCGAGCACCTGGTGGATTCGCCGATCTATGCCGGCAACGCCGCCGTCCACCGCTTCGAGGTGGCGGGGCGGCCCCACCTGCTGGTCAACGAGGGGGAGGATCCGGCGGTCTGGGACGGGCCGCGCTCGGCCGCCGACGCCGAGCGCGTGGTGCGCGAGCAGACCGCCTTCTGGGGCAGCGTACCTTACTCGCGCTACGTCTTCTTCAACTTGATCACCGAGGGCTCGGGGGGGCTGGAGCATCGCGATTCCAGCGTGCTGATGACCAGCCGCTGGCGCTCGCGCAGCCGTGAAGGCCGGCTGGATTGGCTCGGCCTGCTGAGCCACGAGCTCTTCCACGCTTGGAACGCCAAGCGCTTGCGTCCCGCGGAGCTCGCCGACCTCGATTTCGAGCAGGAGGTCTACACGCGGAGCCTCTGGCAGGTCGAGGGGGTGACCTCCTACTACGACGACCTGTTGGTGCATCGCGCCGGACTTTCCACTCCGGGCGAGCTGCTGCGCCAGCTCAGCCGCCAGATCGAGCTGCTGGAGACCTCGCCGGGCCGGCTGGTGCAATCGCTCGAGGCCGCGTCGTTCGACACCTGGATCCAGTACTACCGCCGCGACGAGAACTTCGCCAACGCCGGCATCAGCTACTACACCAAGGGCGCGGTGGTGTCTTTCCTGCTCGACGCCGCCATCCGCCGGGCGACCATGGGGCGGAGGAGCCTCGACACCGTCCTGCGCCGCGCCTTCGAGCGCTACTCCGGCGCGCGCGGCTTCCGCGCCGGTGAGTTCGAGGAGACCGCTTCCGAGGTGGCCGAGACCGACCTCGGCGGCTGGTTCGATCGGGCCGTGCGCGGCACCGGCGACCTCGCCTACGAGGAAGCCCTCGACTGGTTCGGGCTGCGCTTCGGCGAAAGCGAGGAGCGCGGCAAGCGGCGGGAGGCGAACGCCGCCTGGCTGGGTCTCGAAGCCGAAACTCAAGCCGGCCGCCTGGTCGTCACCCAGGTCAAGCGCGGCACGCCAGCCTATGCTGCCGGCGTCAACGTCGGCGACGAGATCCTGGCCATCGGCGACTACCGGGTGCCGCCGGACGGGCTGCGGGAGCGCCTGGCCGCCTACCGGTCGGGTGAAGAGCGGACCCTGCTGGTGGCCCGCCGCGAGCGCCTGGAGCGCCTGCCCGTGGTCTTCGGCCAGCGCCCCCGCCTGCGCTTCCGGCTGGAGCCCGACCCGGCGGCGACGCCCACCCAGCGGGCGCACAGGGCGGCATGGCTGCGACCCTCCGCGCCCGGGTACCACGCCGGCCGCCGGACCGACGAGGGCGGCGTCCGGCGGGAGGGAGACGCCCCCGCTATCCCGTGAAGGTCCAGGTGCGGACCTGCCAGGGGCCGCCTTCGATGGCGAGGGCGCCGATGAACTCCTCCGCCGGCCGGAAATCGCGGTAGAACCAGCGGGCGGCCCGCTCGGCATCGCCGCGCAGGGTGAGCATCCGCGGCGGCTCTCCGGGCGCAAGGGTGACGTCGAACGAGTCGAGCGGAGCCGCCAGCCCCTCGCCGACGGCCTTCAGGTAGGCCTCTTTGCGCGTCCAGCAGTTGAAAAACGCCTCCCGTTTCTGGTGCTCGGGCAGCCGGCGCAGAACCAGGCGCTCGCTCTCCGAAAAGAAGCGCTCGGCGATCTGCTCGAGGTCCGGCATGGGCTTGAGGAGCTCGACGTCGACGCCGATCTCGGCGCCGCGCACGAACCCCACCAGGGCGAGCTCGTCGGAGTTGGAGAGGTTGAAGAACAGGCCATCTGGCGTGCCGGCCGGCGGCGCGGCGAGGAGAGGCTTGCCGCGCGGCCCGTAGCCGAAGGCCACGAGCTCGGGCCGGGTGCCGAGATAGCCGGCGAGCAGCGCCCGCAGCGCGCCGCGCCCCACCACGTAACGGCGCCGATGGCGATCGAAGCGAAAGCGCTCGGCGCGCTGCCGCTCGTCGGGCGACAGGGCCCGGCCGAGCCGCTCGGCCTGCTCGTGGGGAGGATCGAGCCGGACAGCCCAGAGATGGATCTCCCCGGCGGGCAGCTCCAGTTCGGAGGCGGCCGTCCGCGGCGGGAAAGTCGTGGTCACCGCAAGGGTTGAGCGGCCTGCGTGAGCTCGGCCAGGTCGCGCGCCACCGCCTCGACGAGCAGGTCCTTGGCGCTGTGCAGGAAGAAGTGGTCTCCGGGCAGCATGCGCAGCCGGAAGCGCCCGCGGGTGTGGTCGTGCCAGAGCGCCAGGTCCTCGCGCGTGACCTCCTTGTCGCCCAGGCCGCCGAAGGCGGAGATGCCGAAGTCGAAGGGAACCTCCGGCGTGTGCGCGTAGGTCTCGTTGATCGCAAAATCGGCGCGCAGGATGGGCAGCAGCAGGCGCATCAGCTCGCCGTGCTGCAGCACCTCTTCGGGTGTGCCGTTGAGCTCGCGCAGCTTGGCCAGGAATTCCGGCTCCGGCAGGTCGTGGATGTCCTCCTCGCGGGCCGGAAGTTGCGGCGCCCGGCGGCCGGCGGCGAAGAGGTGTTGCGGCAGCGGGCGGCCACGGCGGCGCAGCTCGCGCGCCAGCTCGAAGCCGATCATCGCGCCCATGCTGTGCCCGAAGAAGGCGAAGGGAACGTCAAGGTGCGGCTCGAGCACGTCGGCCAGGGTCCTGATCAATGGCTCGGCGCGCGTGAAAGGCGGCTCGCGCAGGCGGCTCTCCCGGCCCGGCAGCTGCACCGGGCAGACCTCGACGTCCGCGGGCAGCGCCGCTCCCCAGCCGCGGTAGGCGGAGGCGCCGCCGCCCGCGTAGGGAAAGCACAACAGACGCAGCCGCGCACGGGGATTGACTTCGCGGTAGGCGAGCCACCGCTCCGAGGGGGGAGGGTTCGGTTTCAAATCTGGCTAGTTCGTCTCCTGGCCGGCTTGCTTCTGGCGCTCGCGCTCCATCTCCTCCATCTTCTTGCGCAAGGAGAGGGGCCGCATGTCGGTCCACACTTCCTTGATGTAGTCCAGGCACTCCTGCTTCGTGCCGCTCTTGCCGACGTCGTTCCAACCCAGGGGGTTCTCGCGGTGGGCGGGCCAGATCGAGTATTGCTCCTCGTGGTTGACCACGACCTTGTAGATGGTGTTGTCTTCCCTGTCTTCCCAGCTCATGTCAATCTCCTTGAGTCGAGCGTTCCGGCGCCGAGCGGCCGCTTGCCGCATGCGGCGGAACTGCCCGGTCCGTGACCAGGACGAAAACCGTCTCACCTTTTAGGTGCGACTGGAGCACAATCTGGGACATGAGCGAACCGTCCGTCACGTCAGCCACCGAGTCTAGCAGAGCCGATCTCCTTTACGCGGCGCATGGGGAAGCGGGGCACTTCCTCCTCCCCTGGGGATCTCGACCCGCCAGGCTGCTCGACCTGTTGCGCTGGAAGCTGGGGCGCAACCGCTACGACAAGAGAGCGCGCCCGCGAGTGCCCGCGGTGGCCAACGACGGCTCGTATCTGCGCGCGGCAGGCCAGCCCGCCTCCGTCACCTGGGTGGGACATGCGACCTTCGCGATCCAGGAGGAGGACGACGTGGTGCTGACCGATCCGCACTGGGGCCCAAGAGCGCTGCTGCCGCGGCGGCTGGGGCCTCCAGGCGTTCCCCTCTCAGCCGTGCCTCCGCGCGCGCTCGCGGTCCTTTCCCACAACCATTACGACCATCTGGATGCCTGGACCGTGAAGCGGCTCCCGCGGACGATCCCCTGGTTCGTGCCGCTCGGCCTGGCCAGGTGGTACCGCGGCCGCGGCCCTGAGCAGGTCGTCGAGCTCGACTGGTGGCAGAGCGCGCGGCATGGCCGCTGGACCCTCACCTGCCTGCCGGCCCAGCACTGGTCGAACCGGCTCGACGCCGGCAAGAACGCCACCCTCTGGTGCTCGTGGCTGATCGACTCGGGCACGCGCCGCTACTATTTCGCCGGCGACTCCGGCTACTTCATGGGCTTTGCGGAGTACGGGCGCCGCTTCGCGCCGATCGACGTTGCCATCCTGCCCATCGGCGCCTACGAGCCGCGGTGGTTCATGAAATACCACCACATGGACCCGCGCGAGGCCTACCACGCCTTTTGCGACCTGCGCGCACGCTGGATGGTCCCCATGCACTGGGGCGTCTTCGACCTGACCGACGAGCCCGTCGACCTCCCACCTCGAGTCCTTGCCGCCATCGTTCGGGCAGAAGGCCGCGACTCCAGCCGCGTCAAGACTTTAGCCATCGGCGACCGCTGGTTGCTCCCAGCCCCAGCCGGCCCGGCCGGAGGTGTGGGAGGGGGCGCAAGCGGAACGTAAGGCGGTCTGGTGTCCCGCCTGTTGGCGCCATTTTCCGCGCTCCGGGCGCCAGAAGCCGTGCTAGAGTTCGGGCCGCCAAGTTGGAGGTTGGACGTGCCAGGAAAGCCGATGAGATCGCCGGGCCAAGCGCTTCCACGTCGCCAGCGAAGCCCGGAGCGCGGTGCCTCCTCGGGGCGCGTCCAGCACCACCAGCCAATCCAGCTCAACCTGTTCGGTTCCCTGTCCGAGCCTGGACCCCCAGGCTCCTCCCGGGCCTGGCGAAAGCCTGGTCCCGGCCGCGCCACGGGCCTGGCGGAGTCGGCGGAGCTGGCTCAGTCACCGGAGCGGGGACGCCCCTCCGCACGGCCGCTCTCTCCTCCGCCGGCGGCGCTACCAAGAATCGTCGTGCCCGCGCAGGCCGCCGAGGAGAGTCAGCGCCGCGCGCTCTTTGCCCGCCTGCACCGCCTCACCCGCGGCCGCCTGCGCTCCCTTGCCCTGACCGACAACAGGCGCACCATCCTCTCGGTGCGGCCGTGCCGGCCCGGCGAGAGAAGCGGAGCCTTCGCCCCCTTGGTGCTACGCATCCACCGCTCGTTCGTGACCGCTCCGGAGGAGGTGCTCCAAGCGGTCGCCACCTTCGTCGCCAGCAAGAAGGGTAGCGCCGGCGCGCGGCACGCGCTCGGCGTGCTCCGCGAGCACTTCAACGGCCGCAGTCCGCAGCCGGCGCCGGCCCCCGCGCGCCGCCTTGCCTTGCAGCCGGTGGGATCGGTGCTCGATCTGCGCGCGGTCGCCGGGGAGCTCAACAAGCGCTACTTCGCGGGACGCCTGAAGGTCCGGATCACCTGGGGCAGGGCGGCCGGCGAGACTGCCCACAACTGCCGGCGCGCGCACGCCGCGAGCCTGCAGCTCGGCAGCTACTCCTACGAGGACCGCCTCATACGGGTCCACCGAGTGCTCGACCGCCCGGAGGTGCCACGCTACGTCATCGAGTCCGTGATCTACCACGAGCTCCTGCACGCCGATCTCCCGCCGGTGGTGCGCCAGGGCCGGCGTTACTTCCATACCCCCGAGTTCCGCCGGCGGGAACGCCAGTTCCGCCTCTTCGAGAAGGCGGACCGCTGGGTGCGCGACAACCTCCCGGAGTTGCTGCGCGCCCGCCGCGGCGCGCGGTCGGCGCGGCGCTAGCGCCCGGGCCGGCCCTTCTTTCTGGAGGCCGCGGCGGGCGGCCGCTGGGGGGCGGGAGTGGCGGCGGCCGTGCCGGCGGCATAGGAGAGGGCGGGGCCGAGCTTTCTTGCCAGGCGGTCCCGGATCCAGTGCGGGTCCCACCACTCCACGGGATTGACTGGCAGGCCGCGCAGCATGGTGGTGAAGTGCAGGTGGTCGCCGCCGGCCAGGCCGGTCTGACCGGAGCGGCCCAGCTCCTGCCCGCGCTTGACTTCCTGGCCCTCGCGCACGCTGATCGCGGATAGATGGCCGTAGAGGCTCATCAGCCCATAGCCGTGATCGACGACGACCGCGTTGCCGAAGATGCCAAAGTATCTGGCCAGCAGCACCACCCCGCTGTTCGAGGCCGGCACGGAGTCGTGCTCCACCGAGGCCATGTCGAACCCGAGGTGGTCTTGCTGGTCGACCTTCTTACCGGCGTAGAGGTAGGTGCGGCGTTGCGCGAAGGCGGCGGTGATCTTGGCGTTGCGCATGGGCAAGAAGGGCTCCTTCCAGAGGAACCGAGGAGCCGATTTGTCCGCCAGCCGCGCGAGCTCTCCGGAGCTCTTGCGCCTGAGCTCGCCGTTGATCTCCAAGTAGTTCTGCAGCGGCGAGCCCCGGTCTTGCAGTCCGGGCGTCTGCCCCATGATCTCCGGCACCACCCGGTTGAGGAAAGCGTCGTTGAGCTGGATGGTATCGGTCTTCAGGGGCTTGGGGAAAAACAGGTCGACGAACGAGACTTCGGCGCGGTTGCCGATCTCGTCCTCGGCCACCAGGCGGACCTTGGAGGCGTCTCCGGTCTCGTAGGGGATGGCAAACAGCGCGAAGCGCTGCCTCTTGTCGCCTCCCAACGGGAAGCCGGGGAACCACCACTCGCCCGACTGCACCCCGTCGCGCACGGCGCCCTCGCCGACGCTGTAGACCACCGCCTCGCAACCGCCTTGGGCTACGTAATGGAAGCCGGAGGTCACGGCGAGGGCGGGGGGAGACAGGCGGACCGGCAGCTTTACCTCGACGACCACCGGGGCGGGGCTGCGCAGCAGCGATCCCGCGCGCTGGGCGGTCGCCCGCACGATCGCCTCGCCGGTGCGCAGGCCCGGCACGGTGTCGCGGCCGACCTCGACGGCCAGCTCGGCCGGCGCCGCCGCTTTCCAGAACGCCCAGGCGGAGTGGGGTGCGAAGCTCTTTTCGGCAACCGGCTTGACGTCCATGCCTTGCACCACCTCGACCGTGAGCTTGTCGACCCGGCCGGCGTCGTTCAGCTTGACCAGGATCGGAGTCCGCCTGCCGATGCCGGGCCGCGAAGGCTTGATCTCGAGCCGGGGAGCCCGTCCCACCCACAACGTGCCGGTCAGCGCCACCACGAGCAGCAGGACCACCAAGATCACCAGCATGCGCGGCAGCGCGCCCCCCGTAGACCTCTCACCAACCATCTGCTACCTCTTTCCCGTCAGTCGTCCGTTGGACCAACGGCGCCGATCATAGCCGAGAGCCCGACGTCCCCGCCCCCGGGCCGACGCTTGCGCGGACCCTGCCTCTCTGATGTGATACGCGGTCGGGAAGAGCCGCAAGAGCCTCGAGCCAGGCAGGAACGCTGGTTGCAGAAGCCAGGCGTGCGCGGGCAGAGGTTTTGCAAGCCTCTTCCACGGGATCAGAGCCAAGGAGGAACAGATGAATTTGTACGTGGGCAACCTGCCCTACCGCATTACCGAGGACCAGCTCAAGGAGACCTTCGAGGAGTACGGGCAGGTTTCGTCCTGCACCATCATCAAGGACAAGGTCACCGGATCGTCGAAGGGCTTCGGCTTTCTGGAGATGCCGGAGCGCTCCGAGGCCGAAGCCGCCATCACCGGCCTCAACGGCAAAGAGGTGATGGGGCGCAAGCTCAACGTCAACGAGGCGCGGCCGCGCACCGAGGGAGGGCGCGGCGGCGGCGCCGGCAGTGGCTGGGGCGGCGGTGGGGGGCGCGGCGGCAACCGCGAGGGCGGACGCGAGCGCTGGTGATCGTCTCTCCGATCAAGAACGACTCTCACTCATCTCCGCCGTCGTCCTGAGCCGGCCCGAGCCGGTCGACGCCCGCCCCAGCCGCTCTCGTGCCGCCAACCGGGGGACGGGAGGACCGCGGCTCGTGCCGTGCGGGCTCGGCCCGCCGCTCCCGCCATTAGTTGCCGCTCGGCAGGTCGCTGCCGCTCTCGCCGAGATCTTCCACCAGTAATTGGACAAGTTTTTATCAGCCGTATAAGCTAAAGACATGAGAAAGAGCGCCTTTTGAGAGATGGCGGCTAAGTCCGGCGACGCTGCCGAGCTCCTGCTTGCCATGCTCAGGGACGCGATCCGGTTGTCGCAGCGCAGCTACCGGGACTTCGAGCGCCAGCTGGGCTGGAGCGCGGGCACCATGACGCGCCTGATGCGCGGCACGAGCGACCTCAAGGTCAGTCAGCTGCTGAGCATCCTCGGCGCCCTCGAGCTCTCCCCCGCCCGCTTCCTGGCGGTGATGTTTCCGCACGAGCGCGGGCTCGATACCGAAGAGGAGCGCATGCTGAGCCTCCTCGAGGTCCTGCACGGCCGCCACCCATCTCCCGCAGCCCGGGACGCCGCTACGACCGAGCCCTGGGGCCCGCCCGACATCGACGAAATGGTGCAGGACGCGCTGCGCCGCATCGCCGGCCTCGACCCCGACCCGCCCCTCGACGACGACTGAATAGTTCGCCGCAGGGAGCAGAAGTTAGAAAGAAACTCGTCAATCAGTACGCCAGGGGCGGGGGCGTCCCCTTACGAGAAATAATTCCTGAAACTCAGCGACTTATCGCTCGCGGCCTGGCGCATGAAATCGGCAACCTGTTTGAACAGCCCTGCCGTCGTACTCTTCTGAAACTCGAGAGTCGCCTCGAGGAGCATCACGGCGGCCGTGGTCTCGCGCCCGAGGTCCAGGGTGAAGTAGACCTGCGCCGCTTCGCGGGCGAGGGCGTGCGCGCGCTCGGCGTCTCCCCGCCGCATCGTCAGTGCGGCGAGATCGAGAGTGGCGGTCGCCGCCGCGTACGGGTCGCCGGCGGCGGACATGTCCTCGCGTGTCTGGACGAAGGCGCGCTCGGCGCGGACGTACTCTCCAAGTCCCTCGTGAATCCGGCCTTTCAGCCACGCCAGCCTCAGCCGATGCGTCAGGCCGGCATGCTCCTCGAAGAGCTGCAGATGACGCCAGAGCAGCAGCCGTGCCGGCCGGAAGTCGCCGCGATCCACCATACACACCGCCACGTTGTGAACCGCCGCCAGGGCTAGTTGCGGATCGATCGCCGGATCGATCATCTCGAGGCCTTGGCGCAGCAAGGCGATCGCCTTCTCCGGCTCGCCCGCGTGGCCGCTATACATGCCTTTCTCGATCAGCATGCGGCCGGCGAGGTGAGGTTGGCCGTAGCGGCGATAGATCCGCGCCGCGCCGTTGAGAGCTCTGAAGGCTTCCAGGAAGTTGCAGCGGTCGCCGCAGATGTTGGCCTTGATCTCGAGGAGCCGCGCGGCAAGGAAAGGATCTCGGCTGCCGCGGCGAAAGAGGTCGGCCGCGACACTCAAGGCGGCACCCGCTTCGCGAAACCGGCTGACCACCCGATAGGCGTTGGCCAGCTCCATCTCGGCTCGGCAGCGCAAGTCGAGGCTCTGGGCATCGCCGTGGCCAGCCGGCGGCAGCCGGCGCGCGGCCAGGGTCGCCAGCTGCGCCAGCTGCACCATCTGCCGCGGATCCTCCTGGCGCAGGGACCAGGCGAGATCGAGACACCCTTGACAGGCGGGTACGCCGCGCAGGTGCCTGGGCAGGCCGAGGAAGCCGGCGATGCCCCGGGCCTGCAAGAGGTCGCGGACCTGCTGCGCTCTCGCCTTGTCGAGGCGCAGGCGGCGGCTGTGCCGGCGAGCGGTGGCGAAAGCGCTGGCGATCGCGCGGTCGTACTCGGCATTGCAGGAGCCGGAGCCGGCGCCCGTTCCGCTCCGCTTGCCGCGCCGGCGATCCCGTCCACCGGCCGCCGGCCGCTCGGCAGCCGCCGCCGGAGCCGCGAAGGAAGCGAGTCCCGTCCGCCCGGCAAGCGCCGTGCGGCAGCGCCGGCAGCCGCGGACCAGGTGCTCGACCACGGCCCGAGTCCGCGGCGGAGGAAGCTCCTCGGCGATGAAGCGCGCGAGCTCCTCGGCGGTGGGATGTTCGCTCAAACCCCTCCTTCAGTAAATTTCAGGAGATTAGAACAAGCCTCCCTTCAACGCAAGCTTCTCCCCGCTTCGGCTCAGTGCTCAGGGCTGCAGACGCCGTTCGGGTTGACGCTGCAGGCTCCTTCTGAACCGGGACCCCGATCGTCGCGGTGCCACGAAGAGTCGCCATCGTGCTGGCCCTCTTTCCTCGAGACGCCGCTGAATCGAGCTTCCGTGCTCGGCCGTGAGCCGCCGCGGGACGGCCCGGGCCCAACCCGGGCCCACAGATCGTCCCACCAGCTCGCCCCCTTGCTCCAGGCGGCGCTCCAGACGTCGCTCCAGCCTGCCGCGGAATTGGCTCGGAAAGCCCAGGCCGCCTCGGCCCGGCCGGGAGCCGTCAGGTTCAGGGCGGCCGCGATGGCCAGCCCTGGTAAAACGCGGTGAAGTCCTTGCCTGCTCATAAAAAACTCCTTTCCACGGTTTGCGCCAGGCCGGCTATTGGCCTGGCAGTGCGCGGCGGTGGCGTCACCGCCGCTCTTACCAAGGAAAGGCTCTTTCGATTATATATATTCCAAATAATTCTCACTTTTCTATTTCATGATATATCATGAATCGCTCCCGACCTGCTCATGACCGCCCCTGATACGGTCTTCTCACTCACCGGGACTAAAACGAAATGGTTCGTGTGGAACGCCGGTGGCGGCAACTAACCCGAGCAGGCCAGCTCAATTGCGTGAGCGAGCTGTCGCCCGACTGCGGCGCGGGAGTAGTCGGCTTCGAGGCGGCGGCGGCCGTTTTCCGCGAGGCGGCGCCTCGCGGCAGGGTCGTCGAGCAGATCGAGCAGGGTCTCCACCCACTCCTGCGGGCGTTCGGCAACGCGCAGGTCCTCTCCCGGGCGGCCGGAGGTCCCGGCGGCGGCCCAGGGCGTGGCGACGACCGGGATTCCCGCGGCCCAGGCTTCGAGCACCTTGAGAGGCACTCCCGATCCGCAGCGCAGCGGCGCAAGCGCGATGGTCGCTCCGGCGAGCACCTGCCGCAGGTCGGCCGGCGACTCGATCAGCAGAGCGCCCGCCCGGGTCACGGCTCGCCGCACCGCCGGCCGCGGCCGGTCGCCGGCGACCTCCAGCCGCACGTCGGGCCGCCGCGCGCGCAGTAAAGGCCAGACCGCACCCAGCCACCAGAGCACCGCGTCCGCGTTGACGAAGTAACCGAGATTGCCGGTGATGGCCAGGACGGGACCGCCACGGCGCGGCTCCCTTTGCTCGGCGTGCGCGCCGGGCTCGACCGCCAGTCCGACCAGCCCGAGGCGGCCGGCCAGGGCGGCTGGCATGCGGCCGGCGAGCGCCAGCCGGTCCCGTTCGCTGACCACCACGACGGCGCGGGCGCGCGCGGCAAGCCTCGTCTCGGCGCGGGCAAGCCGGCCCGCTTCGAGCCGGAGCAGGGGACGAAGCCACCTCCGGTCGCAGGCGGCGCGCCGCGCGAGGTTGAGCGACAGGCTGTCGATCAGGTCGATCAGCAGCGGAGTGTTGCCGAAATCGTCGAGGTGGATGGCCAGCCGCGCCAGCTGCATGACGGCGAGATCGGCCCGCGGCGCGAGCGCGCGCAGCCGCCTGCCCAGGCCCGGCAGGTGGAAAAGCCCGCTCTGCAGGGGCCAGCCGCCAACCGCGGCGCGGGCGAACCCTTCCGCCGCGGCGCCCACTCCTCCGCTCTCATAGGTTTCGATCCGCACCGCCTCCTGAATCTCCTGAACATTGCGCGGAGGGAGGACGGGGGCCGAACCGTCCCGGAAGCTCGTCATGGCGGCGGCGCTCTTGCGAGGAGCCGGCGTCAGCAGAGTGACCGCGTGCTCGCCAGACAGCAAGTCGAGCATCTGCACCGTGCGCAGCTGATCGCCGCGCCGCGGCGGCCAGGGATAGCGCGTGGTGACGAGGAGGATGTTCAAGCCATGAGAGCGGTTCTAGACCAGCTTGAGCAGGTGGCCGAGCTTGTCGCGCTTGGTGCGCAGGTACTTGCGGCTGGCGTCGGTCGGCGGCACTTCCAGAGGCACACGCTCGACGATCTCCAGGCCGTAGCCGTGCAGGGCGATGTACTTGCTGGGGTTGTTGGTCATCAAGCGCATCTGGCGCACCCCGAGGTCGCGCAGGATCTGGGCGCCGACCCCGTACTCGCGTTGATCGGGGCGGAAGCCCAGGCGCTCGTTGGCCTCGACCGTGTCGTGTCCCTGCTCCTGCAGCTCATAGGCCCGCAGCTTGTTCATCAGCCCGATGCCGCGCCCCTCCTGCAGCAGGTAGAGGAGCACGCCTTTGCCCTCCTGCGCGATCTTGTCGAGCGCCTGCTGGAGCTGGACGCCGCAGTCGCAGCGCGCCGAGGCAAAGATGTCGCCGGTCAGGCACTGGCTGTGCACCCGCACCAGGACCGGCTCCTCCGGGGAGATCTCGCCCATCACCAGCGCCACGTTCTCGTCGCCGGTCACGTCCGAGCGGTAGGCATGGATGCGGAACTCCCCGTAGACGGTGGGTAGGAGCGGGGAGGCGACCTTGCGCACCAGCGTCTCGTGGCGCAGCCGGTAGCTGATCAGGTCCGAGACGGTGATCATCGGCAGGCCGTGCTCGGCCGCGAACGCGGTGAGGTCGGGAACACGCGCCATCGAGCCGTCGTCGTTCATGATCTCGCAGATGACGCCCGCCGGCGCGAGCCCGGCGAGAACTGCCAGGTCCACCGACGCCTCGGTCTGCCCGGCGCGCTTGAGCACCCCGCCCTTGCGGGCGCGCAGCGGGAAGACATGGCCGGGGCGCAGCAGGTCCTCGGGACGGGTCGCCGGGTCGATGGCGGTCAGGACGGTGGCGGCGCGGTCCGCCGCCGAGATCCCGGTGGTGACCTTGCCGCGCGCCTCGATGGAGACGGTGAAGGCGGTCCCGAAGGTGGAGGTGTTGGTCTCCACCATGAGCGGCAGGTCGAGCTCGCGGCAGCGCTCCTCGGTCAAGGCGAGGCAGATCAGCCCGCGGCCGAATTTGGCCATGAAATTGATCGCCTTGGCGCTGACCTTCTCGGCGGCGATCGCCAGGTCGCCCTCGTTCTCGCGGTCCTCGTCATCCACGATGATGACCATCCCGCCCTGGCGGAAATGCTCGATCGCCGCCTCTATCGCAGTGAACGGTGCCGGCTTGGACATTGGTTTAGAGGTCTTCCCACCCCTAGAATAACACGTCCGCTAGAACGGATTCCCGAAGCTCAGGAACACCACGAACGGGGGCTCGTCGGGGTGGCGCTCGCGGTTGAGCTTCCAGCCAATCTCGGCGCGCAGGGGACCGATCGGCGAGAGGTAGCGCACACCCAGGCCGACGCCGGACTTCACCTCGCGCAGGCGGATGTCGCGCCAGTCGGGCCAGATGTTGCCGGAATCGAAAAACAGAATGCCACCCACCGGTCCGGCGATCGGGAATCGGTAGTCGACGTTGGCGAGCAGCAAACCATTGCCGCCGACCGGCAAGAAGGCGCTGCGGCCGGCGGGCTGGATCAGGGTCTGGCCGCGGATGCCGAGGCGGTCGAGGCTGTAGGCGCGGTGCGTGGTGCTGCCGCCGCCGAAGAAGCGTTCGTCGATGAAGACGTTGCTGCTGGGCAGCGAAGGAGGCACGTCCGGGTCGCCTCGCCCAAGGCTGCTGAAGGCCTCGATCCCACCGGCCCGCAGGCTGGCGGCCACCACTCCGGGGCGGCCCAGGTGGAAGTACCGGGTCTGCTGCAAGAAAAGCTTCAGGAAGTCCGCCTTCGAGGCCAAGGGGAAGGAATACTGGATCTGCGCCAGCGCGCTCCACCCGCGCGTCGGCTCCAGCGGGTCGTCGCGATGATCGAGCAACAGCGTCGGGATGACGCTGGACAGCTGGTTGGGCCGGTTCTGGCGCTCGATGGCATTGAGGGCCACGCCGGGGTCGACCGTCAGCTCGACGACGCGGTAGTCGAAGGCGAGCGACAGGCGCTTGTGCGGCGACGCCTTGACCGCTTCCACCCGGCCGCCCCAACGCTTGGTGCGGAAGCTCACCTCGCGGGTGTCGAAGTAGAACAGCGTCGAGGTCAGGGGAATCCGGCGGCTGCCCAGGTACGGCTGGTTGAACAGCAGACGGAACCGTTTGTCGCGTTGCGACAGCCGCATGTCGGCGCGCAGGCTGTCCGCCTGGCCCGCTACATTGCTGTGGGAGAAGCCGACGGTGCCGCGCAGCCCCTCTTGGGTGTCGTAGCCGGCGCCGTAGGTGAGGCTCTTGAACTTGGCCTCTTCGACCCGCACCAGCACGTCGCGCTCCGGCGAATCGAGACCGGACCCGGTCAGGTCCACGTCGGCGCGCGAGAAGATCCCCAGCCGGTAGAGCCGGCTTTCCAGTTCGAAGAGCTTGGTCTGGCCCAGCGGCTCGCCCTGCTTGACGGCGAGCGCGCGGCGAATGACCTCGACCCTGGTCGCCTGGTTGCCGCGCACGATCACACGGTCGAGCACGCGCTGCGGCCCCTCGAGGACCGAGAGGGTCAGGTCGACGAGGCGATGTGAGCGGTCCCAGTCGCTCGCCGCGGAGACCTGCATGCGCAGGTACCCCTGGTCGGCGTAGGCGGTGCGGATCGCGGTCAGCGTCTGCTCCAGCAACACCGGATGGAAGGGCCCCCCTTCCTGGAGCGGCAGGCTCTTGCGCAGCCTGGCCGCGTCGAGCTTCTCGACGCCGCGCAGCTCGATCTTGACCACCCGCTGCTGCGGCCCCTCGTCGATCGGCACGGCGAGGCGCAGCACGGCGCCTTGCTCGGTCACTTGGGCCGGCCCGACCTTGGCCTCTCCATAGCCTTGCAGGGCGTAGTAGGAGCGGATGTTTTCGATATCGGCATCGAGCTCGTCCTGCACCAGCCGCCCGCTTCCCGGCCGCAGCAGCTTGCGCGGCGCGGTGGACATCAGCTTGGCGAGCTGGGAGCTGCCGACGCCGCGGTTGCCCCTGAACTCGACGGCTTCGAGGGTATAGACCGGACCGGGCTCGATGGTGATGGCGAGATCGAGTTTGCCTTCGGCGGGTTTTTCGGCGGAGTCGACGCGCACGTGGTAATGCCCCTGGAGCTGGTAGTAGGCCTTGATCTTGGCGAGCGCCTGCTGCACCAGCGCTTCGTCATAGCCTTCGGGGCCGAGGAATGGGAGCAGTCCTTTCTTGCGCAGCTTCTTTTCATCGCCGCCGGTGAGCGTGAACGTGATCAGCGGCCCGAGCTGGACGGGATAGACCAGGCCCACGCTATTGCTGGCGGCATCGTAGGCCGCGCGCGGACGGTCCACCCGGGCAGACCCGTAGTGCTGCTCGATCAGCCATGCCTGCAGGCGCTCGGCATCGTCCTCCGCCGCGCGCTGGCGATAGGCCTTGCCGGGCTTGGTCCGCAGGCGATCGATCAAGATGGCCGGAGCGAACGGCGCCAGCTGGCCGTCGAAGGCGATCGTGCCGACCGTGGCGCGCGGTCCGGCGGCCACCTGGTAAGTTACGTCGGCCCCGTGCTGCACCGGATCGGTATGGACGTCGAGGTGCACGCTGGCCTTGAAGTAGCCGTTCTGCTGGTAGAGGTTCTGCAGGTTGTAGACCCCCTGGACCACCGCCTCCTCGGCGAGGGGCTCCGCCTCCTTCTGCGGCAGGACGGCCTTGAGCTCGGACTCGTCGAGGCCGAGGTCGCCGGCGAGGCGGACGCGGCCGACCTGCACGACCGGGCGCAAGACGAGGACCACGACCACTCCCTCCGGTTCGGTCCGGGTGTAGAGCTCGGCCCGAGAGGCGGCGCCGGTCGCCACCAGGTTGCGCAGCGTATGGCGCACCGCCATGTCGGTCAGCGGCTTGCCCGGCTCGATCTCGAGCACCGAAGCGACCTCGGATTTCTTGCCGAGAGGCGTCGGAGTGCGGATCTCGATCGCGGTGACTAGCGGGAGTGCCGGGAGCAGCGGGAGCGCCGGGAGCTCCGAGAGCTCCGGGGGCTTCGGGAGCGGCGGCGTCTGGGCCGGGGCCGGGCCGGCGGCGACGGCGAGAGCGCAAGCCAGCGACAGGGCGCGCGCGCGCCGGCTCAAAAACGCCTCTCCAGCTGGAAGTCGACGGCGTAGCTCCCGGCGCTCTGGGTGAGCAATACCTTCAGGCTCCTGGCCGCTTGCCACTCGATCTGCCGTACGTCCTGGTGAGGGTTGTTGGGCGTGCTCACATAGGTGACGAAGACGTTCTTCGACAGGCGCTTGCCGGCGATGATCACGACGCCGGAGGTCGGCTGGCCGGCTGCCGAGAGCGACGTCGTGTCGATCCGCAGGCGGTCCAGGCCGAAGAGCCTGCCGACGCGCGCCGACAGGGCCGAAGACGCCTGGCCCGCCAGGAAGCCGGCCGCCGCCGTCTGGCCGGCGATCTCGCGCTCCGGCGAGCCGGGGGGAGGCGGCGGGCGGGTCTCGGGGCGCTGGCCGGTCGCCAGCAGGGCCAGGATGTCGAGATCGGCAAGGTCGCCGCTGGAAGCGAACTTGGCGTTGAGCCGATCGACGGTGCCCGACAGATTCAGGGCGATGTCGTAGCTCTGCACCTGGGTCTTCAGGCCGAGATCGATGACCGGGTCGATGCGGTTGGGGTTGGCGAAGGTCAAAGTGCCGCGCTCGATCGAGTACTTGGTGTCGGCATAGACCAGCGAGCCGCCTGGCTCGAGCTGGATGAAGCCGAAGAGCACCGGCGAGGCCAGGGTGCCGACCACGGTCAGCTCGATGTCGCCGTGCACGTCAGCCACGTTGTTGCGGACACGCAGGGCGCCGGGTCCGTTGATCGCCAGGTTGAGCTGCGTGGTCGCCAGCGCTCCGGTGGTGGCGGCCACCCGCAGGCGCTCCCGGTGCAGCCCGCGCAAGAGGAGCTGCAGCGCGTCGACCTCGACCTTTTCGACGTAGAGCGCGCGGCTCAAGGTGATCAGGCCCTGCACCTGGCGTCCGGAGCCGCTCTCGGCGAGCGAGATCTGGGCGTCGCCGCGGCTCACCCATCCCTCGGGGAAGCGCACGCTGACGTCCTGGGCCGACAGCTCGGCGCGATAGGCCAGCGCCCGTCCCTGCGCGGGCAAGGTCAGCTGGCCCGAGACCCGCAGCGTGCCGCCGCCCAGGCGCGCGCGCAGGCCGTCCATGACCAGGCGGTCGCGGTAGAGCAGGACCGTGCCGTCGATGTCCTCGATGGCATTGGGCAGGCCGGGCACGATCAGCCGGGCGCCGTGCAAGCCCGCTTGCCCGTTGAGCAAGGGCTCGGCGAGAGTGCCGCGCAGGGTCGCCAGCACGTCGACCGCGCCGGTCAGATCGAGATTGGGGACGGCGAGCCTCGCCCACGAGGCCGAGATCGTGCTCTGCAGCCGCAGGTCGAGCGGTTGGCCGGAACCGAGGCCGATGCTGCCGGAAACGAAGAGCTCGGTGTCGGCGCCCGTTTCGCCCAGGTAGAAAGAGCGGATCACCAGGCGCGCAGAAGAGAAGCTGGCCACGACGGGCTCGCGGTTGGCGATCTTCCTGCCCGCGTACTCGGCCCGCAGATCGGCCAGGCGCAGCTCTCCGCCGTAGGTCCCCGCCGCCAGATCGGCGTCGACGACCAGCGAACCGGCGAACGAGCCGGTGAGATCCGGCATCTGGGGCGTGGCGGCGAGGCGGAGGAGCCCGCCGAGATCGTTGCTGCGCACGTCGAGCGTGATGCCGCCGCGCCGGCGGTCGAGCCTGCCGCCACCCTCGAAGGACAGCAGGCCGGCCAGCGCCCCGCTGGCGCGCAGTGTCCCATCGCTCAAGGAGACCGTCACCTGGGCCTCGCCGGACGGCTGGGGGCTGGATGGCGAGGGCGCGCCTGAGGGCGATTGACTAGATGACGCGCCTGGAGGCAATTGACTGGATGCGCCTGCCGGCGATTGATTGGATGCGCCTGACGGCGCTGCGCCGCGCACGGCGCCGGCCAGCGGGCGGCCGTTGACCGCCAGCCCCTGCCCGCGCAGGGTGAGCATTGCCCGCGGCCGGTCCAGGGTGCCGCTCGCCGCCGCCATCAGGGCGATGCGGCCGGTCAGACCGGTGCCGCTCGAGGCGCCGCGCAACGGCTCGGCGGCAAGCGAGAGGGAAGGCGCGTCGATGGTCGCGTCGACCACCCCGCTCGCCCGCTCGAAGGTCCCGCGCACCACGGCCTTGCCGGCGGGGCTGTCGATCAGGCCGCCTTCGACCGTGAAGCGGCCAGGGTCGAAAGCCAGCTCGCCGCGCACCCGCCCGAGCTGGACTCCTGAGACGACGACTCCGCTGGCATCGACGTCGCCGCGGCCGGTGAGCCGCTCGAAATTGCCGCCAAGGTCCAGCCGGCCGGAGACCGCGCCGCGCAGCTCGACGGCATGCGCCGGGTCGCTGCCCGGCACGCCAGCCACCGGAAACCCGGCCGGCAGATAGGGGGCAAGCCCGGCCGCGGGCCAGTCGGAAGCATCGATCCCGAGCTGGATCGGCTCGTCGGGCTCGGCGCGCCCTGCGCGCGCCAGCGGGATCCTGCCGGTCACCAGCAAGGCGCCTCCGCCGGCGCTCGCTTCCAGGCGCAGGCCCTCGATGGCCAGCGGCTCGATGGTGAGGCCGCCGTGCAGGCGGTCGGCCGAGCCCAGGGCGGGGCTCGCCACCTGCCGCAGGTCGAGGTCCATGCGCGCCGAATAGCCGGTGGGGGTGATGGTCACGGCGCCGGAGGCCGTGCCGTGGCCGGCGGTGGGCAGCCAGACGGGCGAGGCCTGGACCGGCGGCGGCGCGCCCGGCTTGGGCCGCACCGGCGGGAACAGCGGGATGAGCCCGCCGGTGTCACCGCTCGTCAGCCGGTAGTCGAGGCGCCCCGCGTCGCGCAGCAAGTCGTAGCGGAAAGCGCTGACAGTGGCCTGCTGGCCGGGCGCGGTCAGCACGACGTCGCCGGCGGTCAGCACGCCCTGGGCGAGGGCGAGCGGCAGCTCGCCTCCCACCGCCAGGCCCGGGCGGCCGGGCAACGCCGCCGCACCCCCTTCGAGCCGCAGGCCGGCAGTACCGGCGCCGAGCCGCCACTCGGCGCTCGGGAAGCGGTAGCGGACGCGGCCGCTTGCCCGCCCCGAGAGCTCGACCACCGGCCCTCCCGGACCGGCGAACTGGCGCGGAAACAGATCGGCGAGGAAAGGCTGCAGCGCCAGGCCGCGCACCAGGAGATCGAGCTCGACCGGCCGGCCGCCGCGCGGGCCGGGTGCCGCGCCGGTCTCGATCACCACCCGGCCGGTGATGTCGCCGTCGGCATAGCGCGCCCGCCGCAGGCCGACGGTGAGGCGCCGCGAGTCGCCCGCGAAGTCGCCCGCGAGATCGAGGAACTGCCGCCGCAAGACGGCGACGCGGGGCGACTCCAGCGTGCCCCAGTAGCGCCAGTCGCCACCGCGCAGCTCGAAGCGCCCGGCGAACGAAGCCGGACCGTCGATCGGCTCGGCCATGAAGCCGACGTCGTTGACCCAGCGGGCCGCGGCCGTGCCGTTGACCGCGAGCTCCACCTGGTTTTGTTTGCCCCAGCCGATCGCGCCGCTGGCCGCCAGGCTGAGCTCGGGGGCGGAGAGCAGGGCCCTGGCGATGGTCACTTTCCCGCCGGTGACGCTGCCGCGCGCCGAAAACGTGAACGGGTAGGGACGCGCGTTGGGCAGGGTGACCCGCAGGTCCTGGGTGGTGAGCCGAGCGTCGAGGCGCAGCTCCTTGCTGCCCGTTTCCTCGACCCCCACCGCCCGCCCCCACAGCGCGCGGGCCTCGACCGCGAGCGGCGAGCGGCGCTCGTTGAGCTGCAGGACGCCGTCCTCGAGCGCGAGATGCCCGATGCGCACCTCGAAGCGCGGCGCCTTGGCGGTGCGCCGGGGGCGCGGCAGGTTGCTGCTGCCGTCGCGGTAGAGCTCCAGGTAGATCTGCGGCCTGACGATCTCGACCTGCTCGAGGTCGAAGACCTTGCTGCGCAGCGCTGTCCAGGTGACCTGGAGGCGCACCAGCGAGGCGCGCAGCACCGGGCGGTCGCCGCGCCGCGGCCCGGGGATGACCAGGTCGTGCAGCTCGAGCGACGGCCGCGGCGTCCACAGGTCGTAATCGACCGAGGAGAGCTGCACCTCGCGTTCGACGGCGTCAGAGAGGCGTGACCGCACCAGATCCGCAAGCTCGCGCAGCGCGTACTCGCTGTGCACGAAGCCGATCGCGCCCGCCACCAGCACGACGATCAGGAAGCTCGTCCAGACGACCGGGCGCACCAGCCAGCGCCGCACCCTTCCCGGCCGCCGCCGCGATGGACGGCCGGCAGCGGCCCCGCCGGCCGCCGGCGGAGAGGGCTCCTCGGCCGCCGGCGTGCCGGCAGAGGGAGGGGGCCGGGGCGGCTCGCTCGGGCCGCTCAGGGGGTCCTTCCTTCCGGCGGAGGATGGAGGCCCCCCCAGCGAAGCTTCTCCCGCAGGCTGTCATAGAAGCTGCGCTCGCTGACCTTGACCAGGTGAATCGCCGCGCTGCTGCGCGTCACCGCGACCGTATCGTGGTAGCCGATGGCGGTCCCCTCCTGGCCGTCCAGGGTGAGGAAGACCTCCTCGCGCTGAGTCTCCAGCGTGACCTCGACGAGGCTCGCGCCTGGCACCACGATGGGACGCAGCGACAAGGCATGCGGGCAGATCGGGGTCAGCACGGTCACCGGCAGCAACGGATTGAGGATCGGCCCTCCGGCCGAGAGGTTGTAGGCGGTCGAGCCGGTCGGCGAGGAGATGATCAGGCCGTCCGAGCGGTAGCGAGCGATCAGGTGCCCGTCGACCTCGAGCGTCAGCTCGATGATGCGGGAGAGCGCGCTCTTGGTGATCACCGCGTCGTTGAACACGCGGTAGCGCAGCGGACCGTCGCCGCGCCGCCGCAGCTCGACGTCGAGGAGCTTTCTGGCCTCGACGTCGAACTTGCCCGCCAGCACCTGGACCATGGCCGGGTAGAGCTCGCCGCGGTTGATCTCGGTCAGGAAGCCGAGATTCCCCAGGTTGACGCCCAGGATCGGCACTCCGTCGCCCAGGCCGCGCGCCACCGCCAGCAGGGTGCCGTCGCCCCCCAGCACGATCACCAGGTCATAGGCGGCGCCCGGCTCGAAGGTCTCGGCCGACGAGCTCTTGGCGGCGAGGGTTGCGGAATCGAGCGCGACTTGGACGCTGCGCCGGGTCAGCCATTCGGCCAGCTCGCCGGCGGCGTCGACCGCTTCCGGGCTGCCTACCTTGGCCACCACCCCGATGCGTTGCAGCTTGCGCCGGCGGCTCATGGCCCGGTCCGCCGCAGCAGCGCGAAGGCCTCGCGGTTGCCGCCGCTGCCGGCAACCGGGGAGTCGTAAGTCCCCAAGAGCTCCAGGCTCGGCTGCGGAGCCGGAAATGGACCCGTCTCCGGCGTTGCACTCGGCCGGACGCCCTCAACGTACTCGTTGTACGCCTCGGTCGTCCGGCCTTCGTGCGCCTTGGATCCGGGCCCATTTGCGGCTCCTCGCGGAGGCGTGTCAAGAACGAGGGCGAGCGCTGCGGCACAGTCGCGGATCACTTGCCGGCGCAGGGATTCGTCGCGCAGGATGCCTCCTTTGCCCACGGCGCCGCGTCCGGCTTCGAACTGGGGCTTGATTAGTGCCAGCAGCAGTCCGCCCGGCACGAGGTGCGGCAGCAGGGCTGGAACGATCTTGCGCAGCGAGATGAACGACACGTCGACGGTGGCGAGCCGGCAGCTTTCCGGCAGCGCATCGGGGGCGAGGTGGCGGGCGTTGACGCGCTCCATGACGACCACGCGCGGGTCGTTGCGCAGCTGCTGATCGAGCTGGCCGTAACCGACGTCGAGCGCGTAGACCCGGGCCGCTCTCCTCTGCAGGAGACAATCGGTGAAGCCGCCGGTGGACGCTCCCACGTCGAGGCACACCCAGCCTGCCGGGTCGACGGCGAAGTGATCGAGCGCGGCCGCCAGCTTGCGCCCGGCCCGCGACGCGTAGGGTTCCCGGCCGGCGGCCACCGCCAGCCGCGCGTCCGCGGCGACCGCGGTCCCCGGCTTGTCCACCCGCCGTCCCTCGACCTCGACCGTGCCGGCCATGACCGCGCGCCGCGCCTGCTCACGGCTGGGAAAGAACCCGCGCTCGACCAGCAACTGATCAAGGCGCACTGCCACGGCTCTGCGGTCCTCCCTGGTTTGGCGCTAGCGCCGGCGGCGGTCTGATGCAACGGCCATACCGGCAGAGACCCGCGACTGCGCCGCCAGGGGCCGGTGAGCCGGGCCGGGCGCGTGACCTCAGCGTCCGACGGCTGAGGCGGGGAGCGCCTCGTCGATCAGCATGATGGGGATGTCGGAGACGATCGGGTAAACGAGGCCGGAGACGGCGCAGAAGAGCCCCTGCTCGACCACGGGCTCCTCGTCCCGGAAGTGCTCGCGATACTTTTCCACCAGCATCCCGCGCACTTCCTGCGGCAGCTCGATGAGCTCCAGCTCCCCTTTGCTCTTGGGGCAGACGAGGATTTCCAGCAGTTCCGGATCGACCGCCATGGGCTCTCCTGTCGAGCCCGGGAGCATACCATACGGCCCGCCGCCGGCAGGCGTGCGATTTCCAACGGTAAGATAGCCGCATGGGCGGATCGCCGCAGCCGGAAGTGTCGCTGGTGATCCCGGTCTACAACGAAGAGGAGAGCCTGCCGGTCCTGGCCGCGGAGATCCGCGCCGCGATGGGAGGGCTCGGGCGCGCCTATGAGGTGATCTTCGTCGACGACGGCAGCAGCGACGGCAGCCTGGAAGTCCTGGCCGGCCTGGCGCGGCACGACCCGGCGATCCGGGTGGTGCGGCAGGCCCGCAACAGCGGGCAGTCGGCGGCGCTCGACGCCGGCTTCCGGCACGCCCGCGGCGCGGCGGTGGTCACCCTCGACGCCGACTTGCAGAACGACCCGGCGGACATCCCGCGGCTGCTCGCCCACCTGGCCACCCATGACGTGGTGTGCGGCGTGCGCTCGCGGCGCCGGGACAGCTGGCTGCGGCGGATCTCATCGCGCATCGCCAACGGAGTGCGCAACCGCGTGACGCACGAGGCGGTGACGGACGTGGGCTGCTCGCTGAAGGCCTACCGCCGCGAGTACCTGGCGCGCATCCCGGTGTGGACGGGCATGCACCGCTTCCTCCCCACGCTGCTGCGCATGGAAGGGGCGCGCGTCGCCGAAGTCTCCGTCCATCACCGGCCGCGTCTGCACGGCGCTCCCAAGTACAACATCCGCAACCGCGTCTGGCGCGCCACCGCCGACCTGCTCGCGGTGCGCTGGATGCAATCCCGCTGGATCGACCGCCGCCAGTCCACGGAGATCGAGGTCTGGAGCTCGCCAGGCGCCGTGGCGCGGCAGGCGGACGTGCCGGACGGGGCCGCCGACGGGGCCGCCGAGAGGGGCAGGCCGTTCTCTTCGGCTGCTTCCTGACCCTCTCACCCAGGCGCGGGGCACAGACTGTACTTCTGTATCACATCAGTGATACAGTATCGCCCACGCGTGACCTCTTCGTCCCGCGGCTCGATAAGGAGAAAGCGATGCGCAGAGTACAGAAGAACGCCCGTCTGGCCGCCGCCTGGTGGGCGCCACCCCTGGGATTGCTGATTGTCCTCGTGGTGGCTCTGGCGACCCCGGCTGGCGCGGCTGGGACTGCCAAGCCGCCAACCGGATCGCCCGAGACCAAGAAGGCAATCGGCGACATCCGCAACGCCGGCACCGCCATGTTCTCGTGGTACACGGACCAGAAGGAATCCGCGAAGGGCAAAGGTGAAGGCCACGCCGAGCACGCCGGCGAGGCCGCGGCCAGGGTCGATCTTGGCCCGATACCGGTCATCTCGTACGACGATCTCGCGACCCTGCTCGTGCCCAAGTACCTCCGGTCGCTGCCGCGGAACGATCCGTGGGGCCACCCGTACGAGTACCGCCTGAACACCCGGAACCTCGAAGCCACACAGATCATGGCGGTGCGCAGCGCCGGCGCCGACGGCAGTTTCTCTGGCGACAGCTATGAAGTCGGCGCCTTCTCCCCCACCGATCACGACCACGACCTCGTGTGGTCCGACGGCTATTTCGTCGCCTGGCCCGAGGCAAGCGGCAAGTAGGCGCGCTTCGTCAGTCCGTCTCGTCGTGCCCGAACGGCACCAGCAGGCGCTCGATGCCGCGCGCCTTGCCGGTTTCCTCGTCGACGTCGACGACGGCGGCGGCGAGGCGGACGTCGCGCTTGGCGACCTCGAAGCTGGCGGGGGTCTGCAGCAGGAAGCGCTTGAGAACCTTGTCGGCGCGCATGCCGATGATCGATTCGTAAGGGCCGGTCATGCCCGCGTCGGTCAACAGCGCGGTCCCCCGGGGCAGCACACGCTCGTCGGCGGTCGGCACGTGGGTGTGGGTGCCGATCACCGCGCTCACCTGCCCGTCGAGATAGAAGGCCAGGGCCTGCTTCTCGCTCGTCGTCTCGGCGTGAAAATCGATCAGCACCACTTTGACGTCGGGGCGCAGAGAGGCCAGCAGCCGGTCGGCGACCAGGAAGGGCGAGTCGAGGTTGTGCATGAACACCCTCCCCTCCAGGTTCAGCGTCGCCACCGGCACCCCCGCCGCCGTCTCGCCGAGGTGCAGGCCCCGCCCGGGGTTGCCCTCCGGGTAGTTGGCGGGGCGCAGCAACCGCGGCTCGCGCTCGAGCAGCTCGAGGACTTCCTTCTTGTCCCAGACATGATTGCCGGTCGTAAAGCAATCGATGGGCAGCTCCGCCAGCTCGTCGAGCACCTCGGGCGTGACGCCGAAGCCTCCCGCCGAGTTCTCGACGTTGACCACCACGTAGTCGGCCAGGTGGCGGTCCACCAGGCGCGGCAGCAATCCGAGCAGCGCCTTGCGTCCGGGTTTGCCGACGACGTCGCCGACGAAGAGCAGCTTCACCGCGCGTACTCGATGGAGCGGGTCTCGCGGATGACCGTCACCTTGATCTGCCCGGGATAAGTCAGCTCCGCCTCGATCTTGCGCGCGATGTCTTTGGAGAGCCAGAGCGACTGCTCGTCGCTGATCTTGCCGCTGTCGACGATGATGCGGATCTCGCGGCCGGCCTGGATGGCGAAGGTCTTCTGCACCCCCTTGAAGCCGGAGGCGATCTCTTCGAGCTTCTCCAGGCGCTTGACATAGGTCTCGAGGATCTCGCGGCGGGCCCCGGGGCGGGCCGCGGAGAGCGCGTCGGCGGCGGTCACCAGAACCGCCTCGACCGTCTGCGGGTCGTAGTCGCCATGGTGGCAGGCCATCGCGTGCACCACGTCTTCGTTCTCTCCGTACTTGCGCAGCAGGTCGATGCCGATTTGCAGATGGGTGCCGTCCATCTCGCGGTCGATGGCCTTGCCGATGTCGTGCACCAGGCCGGCGCGGCGGGCGACCTGGATGTTGGCCCTGAGCTCCGCGGCCATGGTGCCGGCCAGGAAGGCGACCTCCTTGCTGTGCTGCAGCACGTTCTGGCCGTAGGAGGTGCGGTAGCGCAAGCGCCCCAGGAGCCGGATGAGCTCGGGGTGCATGCCGGGGATCGCCAGCTCGAGGAGGGCCGACTCCCCCTCCTGCACGATCTTCTGGTCGAGCTCGGCCTTGACCTTCTCGACCACCTCTTCGATGCGGGCCGGATGGATGCGGCCGTCGCCGATCAGGCGCTCGAGCGCTACCCTGGCGACTTCGCGGCGGTATGGATCGAACCCGGAGAGGATCACCGCCTCCGGCGTATCGTCGACGATGAGATCGACCCCGGTCGCCATCTCGAGGGCGCGGATGTTGCGTCCTTCGCGGCCGATGATGCGCCCCTTCATCTCGTCGCTCGGCAGCATCACCACCGAGACGGTGGTCTCCGACACGTAGTCCGAGGCGGAGCGCTGCACCGCCATCCCGATGATGCGCTGGGCTTGCTTGCCGCCCTGCTCGCGCGCTTCGTCCTCGATGCGCTTGACGATATGCGCGGCTTCGATTCGCGCTCCGTCCTCCATCTCGTGCAGCAGCTCTTCGCGCGCCTGCTGCGCGGTCAATCCGGCGATCTGCTCGAGCCGGGCGCGCCCCTCCGCGGCGATTGTCTCGACCTCGGTCTCTTGCCTGGCCAGGGCCTTTTCGCGGCCGGTGAGCTCGCGGTCGGTCTGCGTCAGGTCGCGCTCGCGGCGCGCCACCTCGTCGGCGCGCTTGTCGAGGTTGTCCTCCTTCTGGGTGAGCCGCCGTTCCAGGGCCTCGAGCTCGACCCGCCGCTTGCGCAGCGCCGCCTCGTGCTCGCTGCGCGCCTGCAGAAGCTTCTCGCGCGCCGCGACCTCGGCCTCGCGGCGGATCGTCTCGGCCTGCCGCTCGGCGTCTTCGATGGTCTTGCCGGCCTGCCGCTTGGCCTGCGCGGCCATGCGCTTTCCCGCCCGCCGCAGCAGCACGAACCAGACGAGCAAGACGCCGGCCCCGACCAGCAGAGCGGCGGCTGCAAACAGTGTGACTTGATCATTCACCGCGTACCCCCTGCTTCCTTCGACAGGAGGGCACCGGTCGGATCGGAGAGGCCTCTCAGGAAGAGAGGATCAAATGCATCCCCCGCGTGGCCGTGTGGGCCGGCGTTTAGAACCTGAAACGCACCAGGTGGGTGTCCGCTCCACGAGCCGTTAGCGTCCTCGTCATCCGGGTGGGATGGAGGCTGGCACGGGCCGCGCGGGTAAAAGACTCCCGAGAGATGTATGTTGGTTCTACAATCGTGGTAACCATCACGAACCACGCAGGGGGTGCAAGAGCAGTTTTCATATATCTCGTGTGGCTGGCGGTGCCGCCGTTCCCTGTCAACCGTTCAGGGCTGCCGTCAATTCCTCGGTCAGCTTCGCCACCTTCTCCTTGATCTCGACCCGTTCCCCTTCCTGCCGCTTCTGAGTGCGGGACAGTTCATCCGCCAGATTGAGCGCCGCCAGGATCGCGATGCGGGTCGTGTCGGCCGTGCTCGCGTGCTGGGCGACCTCGCGCATCCGGCGGTCCACGAGATCGGCCAGTCCCTGAAGGTACTCCTGGTCATCGCTGCCGCGCACATGGTAGACCACACCGTAGATCTCCACTTCGGTGGTGGCCCCTGGCATGGTTTCCACGTCCGCGTCCTCAGGCTAGAACCGGGCAGCAAGTTGCGTGATGCCAGCGGTTTGCCGAAAAAGCACTATACCACAGGGTGAAGCGATGGAATACTAGCCGCGCTCCGTGCTCTCCTATCCCGCCCTCCGCCCCCTGCTCTTCCGGCTCGATCCCGAGACGAGCCACCGCCTGGGCCTCTTCGCCCTGCGCGCGGCCGCGGCCCTGCCGCCGCTGGCCCGGCGCCTGGAGGCCCGCTACCGGATCAGCGCCGAGGCGCTCGCCCAGACCCTGTTCGGCCGCCGTTTCCCCAACCCGGTCGGGCTCGCCGCCGGCTTCGACAAGGACGCCGCGGCCGTCCGCGCCCTGCCCATGCTCGGCTTCGGCTTCGTCGAGGTCGGCACGGTGACCCCGCTGCCGCAGCCCGGCAACCCGCGGCCGCGCGTCTTCCGCTTCCCCGCCGCGCGCAGCCTGCAGAACGCCCTCGGCTTCAACAACTCTGGCCTGGCGGCGATGCGCCGCCGCCTCGCCGCCGCGCGGCCGTTTCCGCTGCCCGTGGGGGTGAACCTGGGAAAGGGCCGGGCGACGCCCGCCGAAGAGGCGCTGGCCGACTACGAGGCCTTGCTCGGCGCCCTGGGCGATCTCGCCGACTACCTGGTCGTCAACCTGTCCTCGCCCAACACCCCCGGCCTCCGCGATCTGCAGAACGAGCCCTTCCTGCGCGCCCTCCTGGCCCTGGCCGCCCGCCTCACCGGCCGCCCGGTGCTGGTCAAGCTCGCGCCGGATCTCGAGCCCGGCGAGGCCGCGAGCCTGGCCGCCGCGGCGGTCGATGCCGGCGCCGCCGGCATCGTGGCGACCAACACCACGACCGACTACTCTCTCCTCCCCGGCAGCCAGCCCTTCGGCGGCCTCTCCGGCCAGGTGCTGCGCGATCAGAGTCGCCGCGTCCTCGCCGCGGTGGCCCGGCGCGTCTTCGGCCGCTCCGTCCTGATCAGCGCCGGCGGCATCGACTCCGGCCAGGAGGCCTACCGCCGCATCCGCGCCGGCGCCTCCCTGGTCCAGGTCTACACCGCCCTGGTCTACGAAGGCCCCTCGCTGGCGCGCCGCATCAACCTCGAGCTCCTCGAGCTGATGGCCCGCGACGGCTTCGAGTCGATCTGGGAAGCGGTCGGCGCCGACCTGCGGTAGCCGGACTGGACGCCTGTCGTGGGTCCGCACCGTGGATCGAAGGCCCGGGAAGCTCACGAAGGCGCCCCCAGTGAAGGGTAGCGCCCTTGACCGAGGGCGCGGCGAGCGCGCGGCCGCGCTCCTCGACGCAGGCCGCCACCACAAACGGCTGGAGCTCGGAGAGGGCGAGGCCTCGGCCGTCGCACCAGGCGAGAAACCGCCGCGCCGCACCGGCGTAGGCGCCGCGAGTATGGGGGTTTCGGATCTCGGCCGTAAAGTAGTCGAGGAAGCGGCGCGCCGCCCGCTCGCCGGCCTGGGCGATGAGGGAGGGGAGCACGAGGCCGCCTGGACGGCCGATCGGCCCGCCAAGGGGCGCTAATGCGGTTTGGGGGGTTCGAGCGGGCTTGGAGTGGCGGGGCATCTCGCCTCCTTTTCGGGTCCGATAACGTCGTTTATCAGACATGACATGACGGGTGTCAAGGGCGTTGCCGCGGTGGGAGTGCGTACCTGGCGAGCATCGAAAGGTCTCTCGTGCGATGAGCGACCCGGCGGCCGAGGAGCACGCCGTGGTTCGGGTCGTCGGAGGTTGCAAATGCCGTTCAGTGCCAAACCGCAGGAGACCCTGCCTGCGAGAAGGTCCTCGGCCGCTGAAAGGACATCCGCCGGACTCGCCTGCCTTGACAGCCTCTCCAGGAGACGCTATATGCTCGAATAGGAGTCTTCTTAAAGGGAGAGGATCACATGTCCTCCACGAACCGAGAGCCAGCTACTGTCGCTCTTGCCGTGCTGGTGGGAGTCTTGGCCTTCACGGTCCCGGCGGTCGCTCAGGACGACTGCTCAGCGAAGTGCACCTGCCCGTGCGTGGCGGACACCACAAAGTGCACACCGCTTTGCGCCACGGGCTCGCCCTTTTGCCGGGACAGCTTCTGCGGGTCAGCCCTGGAGGCTTCGTGCTGCTGCAGAACGGCGGGCAGGCCCGTTAATCGGAACAACTGCGCGTTCTACGATTGTGGGCCTTGGCCCGACTATCAGTGCGCGAAGCTTAGTCTGCCGGAGATTGCAGCTCGTGGCGGCGTCGCGCCGGCGAAGGCAACAGGCAGCCGGACAAGGACCAGCGATGGCGCGGCTGCTCTTTCCCTGGAGTCGTGCACCCAGTTGCAGCAGGATTTCAAGCCTGACCAAGATCTGTGGTCCTATAGCGAGCTCGTCGAGCCGAAGCAAGATCGAGTCCCGATCCGACAACTACGGTTCGCCTCCGATCCCGACTATGCGACGAAGTTCCAACAGTGCGCCGACCACCAGCTGATGTTCGGTGGCGAGGATGATACGGCCAGGAGCTTCCATTTCCGCCAGGCGCGGTCGAAGAAGGACGCAGCCGGACGGCTCTTCGGCCTCAAGGTGCCCGAAGGACGGCTCGGCAAACTCTCGGGTGTCCTGGCGGTCCAGCTCAAGATGAGCCGGTCGGGTGAAGTCCTCGGCAAGGAGCTCCTGTTCACCACCAACACGGCGCTCGGCGCCGAGGTGCTCGCGGCGATCACCGACTGGATCACGGTCGCGTCTCCAGGCGCCGACCTCGGGCCGTTCGAAGACCTGCTCTACTTGGATTTTGAAGCCGGCGCCCTCACCATGGGGTCGCAGAGCCATTACGTTCAAACTCCCATTGATGGCGGGCGGCGGCCGGTGAGCTAACGGCGCGTCGGCGAACCGCCGCCGACCGACTTACGCCGCCCCCCACGCTATTCAGCGTGCGTACGGTGCGGTTTCGTGGCGCTTGCGGCTCCTCTCCCGCACGAAACCCCATCAGGATGCGCGCTGCAGCAGCCGCGGCGCGGTCGACCGGCATCAATTCAAGACCGGCAGTGGCTCCCCATCCAGCCTCGCCTCGCCGACCCGCTGCCACTCCGCGGCTTCGAGCGCCTCCCAGGGCAGCCGCCACAGACCGCCCTCGCCGGAGAAGGCGGCCACGTAAAGGCCGTCGCGCCCGGCCGCGACGCTCAGGCGCCCTGCGAGTTCGTCCAGGCCCGCTGCCGCTCGCCAGCCCTCGGCGACCGCCCACCCTTGCGCTACCCGGCCGAAGCGGCATGGCTGCTAAGGCCCTACCGGATAGGTGGCGGTCGCCACGATCGAGGTCGTGGTCACGCCCGCGGGAGTCAACGGGAAAAAGACCTCAACCTGGGTGACCCCCGAGAGCGGCACGGTGATGCGGTCGGCGAGCTGCACCGAGCCCTGCCCGCGGTTGACCGTGACGCTCACCTGCGGGCCGCTGCCGAGCAGGCCGCCGGTCTGGTTCTCGATGACTTCGGCGATGGTGCCGGAGGCAGCACTGCCCAACTGATAGTGGAGCGTGGCGGCGAAGGTGACCGCGCTGCCCGCGGCGAGCCTGGTCCCGGCGGCCGGCGCGATCGTGACCAACGCGAGGCTGTCCTGGCTCACGGGCTCGGACGGCGAGCTGCCACCGCCGCTGCAGGCATAGACAACCGACAGGAGCACGACGGCAAGGCCGAAGACCAGTTTTCTGCTCATTGGGATTCTCCTGTGCGCCGCATGACCCGCCGGGCGCCACTTCTTCTCCGGCCGGGTAGCTGCTTTCATCCGTCTGGCCGCCGCAGGGCCTCGTCAACCACCACCGGCTCGAGAGCGTGCCAGCCGCGTTCGCCCGTCCACAGCAGGAACGATCGCAGCGTGACAATCCTCTGGGCGTGAGTGATGGGCGCGCGCCCGTCTGCCCTCAGCGCGGCGACGCAGCCGGCCAGGGTTTCGGCGGTGAGCTCGGCGAGCGGCCTGCCGCCGAGCTTGGCGGCGGCCTGGCCAAGCTGCCGGGCGTAGAGGCACTTTGTCGTGTCAGCCCGACCGGCGAGAAACGCGTCCACCGGCGCCGACCACGGCGAGCCGGTGGCGGCGCGGGTGCGCGGGATCCGGAGACGCCGGAGCGGCGAGCGCAGGGCCTCTCGGATCACTGCCGGCTCGAGAGCGTGCCAACCGTGCTCGGCCGCCCAGAGGAGGAACGTTCGCAGCGGGGCCAGGGTTGCCTCTTGACTGCCGGGCGGGCGGCCGTCCGCAATCACGGCGGCGCGGTAGGCGGCCAGCGCTTCGGCAGTGAGCTCGGCGAGTGGGCCGTCGCCAAGCGCGGCAGCGGCGCGGCCAAGCTGCCAGCCGTAGTTCCGCCGTGTCGACCTGGCATAGGCGGCCAAGAAAGCGTTTACCGGCCACGGCGAGCCGGTGCCGAGGCAGTGGCGGGAAGGGTGGCGAGGACCGGGCGCGCGACCCTTTACGGCCTGGCGCAGCTGGGCGACTGCTCGATGCGCGGTCTTCCTCACCGACGAAGGACGGAGGCCGGTGGCGCGCGCCACGTCCCGCTGGGGCAGGCCCTGGCAGCAGTAGAGGACAACGACCGCACGTTGCGGCTGCGGCAGCCGGCGGCACAGCGTCTCGATCTCGGCGAGGAGGACTCGGCCTTCCTGGGGCGGCTCCGCGCTGAGCTCGTGCTCGAGCGGCTCGAGGGCCACCAGGCGGGCGCTACGCCGGCGGCGCTCGCGCCAGTACATGATGCAGCGTTTCTGGAGAGTCCCGAGCAGCCATGCCGTGGGGTTCCAGATCCCGGGCCACTTCGCGAGTGCGATCAGCAGTGTGGTTTGCACCAGGTCCTCGGCGTCCTCCATCGGGATCTGGAAAGCGGCGAGGATGCGCCGGAGCTGCGGCCGGAGCTGCTCGCACAGCGCCGGCAGCACATCCTCGAGCGCTTGCCGATCGCTCGCTGGTGCTCCGGGAACCGTCATCATTGCCCCACCCGCTCGAGCTCCACGAAGCGCGCGCGACGCATCGTGGCTAAGGCCCCACCGGATAGGCGGCGGTCGCCACAATCGATGTGTGATTGGCTCCCTGGGGAGTCAGCGGGAAGAAGACCAGGATCTGGGTAACGCCGCTCGAAGGTATCGTGATCCGGTCGGCAAGCTGTGCCGAGCCCTGCCCGCGGCTGACCGTTACGGAAAACTGCGGACCGCTCGTGAGAATGCCGCCGTTCTGGTTCTCAATCACCTCGATGATCTCGCCCGAGGCGGCGCTGCTCAGCTGGTAGTGAAGCGTCGCCGCGAAGGTGACCACGCTGCCCGCGGCGAGCTTGGTCCCGTCGGCCGGTGTGATCGTGACCAACGAGATACTGTCCTGGCCCACCGGCTCGGACGGTGAGCTGCCACCGCCGCTACAGGCCCAGACAACCGAAAGACTCGCCACGGCGAGGCCGAAACTCAGTTTCCTGCTCATCGGGGATCCTCCTCGGGTGCGCGACCCGTCGCTCTCGGTCCCTCCCGGCCCGCCAGCGCTCACCACCGCCTGCCCCGCGGCCCCAGGCGCAGGCCTGCCGCCGTCGCCCGTACCAGGGCCGGCCTGACCTGGCCTTGCGCGGCAGCGCGCAGGAAGTCGACCAGGCCCTCCCAGGTCGCCGTCTCGGCGGCGCCGGCGGCGAGCGCCTGTGTCAGCTCGGCCGCCAGGGACTTGAGCCTCTCCTCTGCCGGCGCGCCGTCGTCGTGCAGCAAGAGCAGCGCGAGCTCGAGCGCGGCCAGGGCGGCATCGCCGCACCGCCGCTGCCCCGCGAGCGACGGCCAGACGCGGCGCAGGCCCGACTCTGCCGCCGCCGTCTCGCCCGCGGACAGCGCCAGCCGCGCCTCGACCCACCCGAGCAGCGCGCCCTCCAGCTCCCCGCCCTGTGCCGCCACCAGCGCCCGCGCCTGCTCCAGCCGGGCCGCGGCTTGCTCGGCGCGCCCGGCCCGGGTCAGGACGTCGAGCACCTTGAGCTCGATCCGTATCACCATCGCGGGGGCGGCGGCGGGGGCCAGGGCGCCCGCCAGGCTCTCCGCCTCGACCACCTTGGCCAGCGCGCCCTCGAAGTCTCCGAGATCGGCCAGGAGGTCCGCGCTCTCGACCAGAACCTCGGCCGCCGCGGCGGTGTCGCGCTCCTCGGCCTCCCGGTAGAGGGCGATCGCTTCGCCGAGCAGCTGGCTGGCCTCTTCGGGCTGTCCCTCGTCGCGGGAGAGCGCCGCCCGGGCGGTCAACACATCCGCCAGCACCAGGGGGCTGCCGGTCGTGCTGCGCGCCAGGCACTCCTCGGCGCGCCGCAGCTCCTCGCCCGCGCCGTGCCGCTCGCCCAGGCGGCGCCGCGTCTCGGCGAGCTGCGCGTGCGCCAGCGCCTGGAGGTCGAGCACCCAATTCGGATCGTAGGCGCTGCTCAGCCGCTCGCTCATCACCACGGCGAGCAGCGCCTGGTCCGCTGCCGCGGCGGGGTCGTCGGGCGCCGTCTCGCGGCTGCGGCGCAGCAGCTCGCGGCTCGCCCCCCAATCGGCGAGCTCCGCCGCGCGCCGCCAGCGCGCCGGCGCGGGCAGCGCCAGCAGCTCGGCGACCACACCCGGCGCCGCCTGCCCTTCGAGCACCGCGACCACCTCATCCCAATGCCCGACCTCACCCTGCAGGCGGCCGATCTCCGCGAAGCGGGCGCGGCAGCCCGCGCAGCACTCCGCCAGGTGCGGCACGATCTCGCCGCGTACCTCGTCGTGCTCGAGCCGTCCGGCCAGCCACTTGGCGAGCGTCTCGAGGCTCGGGTGCCCGCGCTCCATCAGCTCGGCTCCGCCCTGGCTCCGAGCTCGCCGAAAACGATGCGCACTCCCAGGATCTCCTCGCAGGTCGCCGCCAGCCGCTCCCGGATCGCCGGGTCGATCTGCGCCGCACCGAGGCGCGCCATCTCCTCCGGCAGCCCGGCCACGGCGCAGAGATCACGCCGCAAGCTCTCCGGGTCGAGCTCGTCCCAGGGCAGCTCGAAGGGTCTGCCTTCGGGACGCTCGAAGGCGCGCTCCGGGGCATGGCGGGCCAGCGCGAAGTAGCGCGCCGCCCGCTCGACGAGATCGCTCGACAGGACATCGGGTGAGCGGGCGAGCACCGCCACGGTGACCGCCAACACCAGGCGCGCCCGCGGATGAAGCTCGGACGAGGCCAGCAGCAGGACGAGCTCGCCGCCGAGCCGCAGCAGCGGCTCGCGCATGCCGCGCTCGAGGTAGATCTCGGCCAGGTCGAGCGCCGCCGCCGCCGCGTCGTAGGGCGCCACGGCGCCAAGCCGGTGCACCACGGCCGTGAGCTTCGAGACCGCCTTGAGCAGCCGGTGGCACAGCGCGTCGATGCCCGCCTCGGCGTGCAGGAAGGTCAGCCGCTCGCGGCGGCCGAAGAGGTGGTAGAGCTGGCGCGCTGCCCCCAGGGCGGCGTCCGCCTCGGCCGGCTGGCCCAGCTCGGCGTAGCAGCGCGCCAGGCCGAGGCGCAGCTCGACCGCGGCACGCGGCCGCGGCGAGGCCTCGACGTGTCCGACCGCCTCGCGCAAAAGCGGCAGCGCCGCATGCGCTTCGCCGTGGGAGAGGTAGAGAAGGCCCTGCTCGCCCAGGACTTCGCCCAGCTCGCGGAAGCGGGCCAGGCCGGCAAAGAGTATCGCCGCCCGCTCGAGCAGCCCGAAAGCCTCGTCCAGTCTCTCCTGGTCGGCGCGCAGCCGCGCCAGCAGCCGGCAGGCCACGGCGCGCTCCTCGATGTCCATGGGCTCGTCGCCGAGCCGCCGCCCTGCCACCTCGAAAGCCCGCTCGGCCGCGGCGCTGTCACCCTGCCGGCGCCGCGCCTCGCCCAGAGCGCAGAGGCAGCGCGCGTGCAGGCGCCGCACCAGGCTCCCGCCGTAACGGCCGCCATCGACGCCGCCGGCGATGTCGAGCGCCAGCGCTGCGAGCTTTTCCGCCCGCGGCGCATCGCTCCCCACCGTCTCGGCGCTCGCCGCGAGCAGCAGATCGGCGAGACCGGGCGAGCCGAAGCGCTCCTGCTCGATCGCCGTCCCCCATGCAACCTCGGGCAGCGCCACGAGCTCGTCGTACAGCCGCCCGGCCTGCTCGCGATCGCCTCTCCACCGTGCGTCCTGGCGGTCGGCAACGACCTTCACCCGGTCGAGCACGGCTTCTGCTTCGCCGCCGGTTTCGGCGGGCTCACACGGCACCTCGCACTGCAGCTCGTCGAGCGGCCGGCCTTGCGTCTCTGCCGCCGCCTTGGCCCACACCAGGCGCTGGCGGCAGCCGGTGCAGGTGAACAGGTGATCGAAGATCTCCCGCTCCGCCTCCGGCAGGCACAGGACGAGCTGGGCCAGCACGTGAAGGTCGGGATGGTCCATGCCTGGCAGCCGCCGCCCCGTCAGTTGATCGGTCGCGAGCTCGTCCAGCGAAGCACCGGTCGTCTTTCCCTGGCGCTCTTCTTGCGTCGCGAGGGGCGCGCCCGCGCGACGCCCGCAGCGGCTTTCTCGTGGCCGCGCAGGGTCAAGTAACCGACGGCAGCCAGGGCCAGGACGTCCAGCGCCTCTTCGGGCACGTCCGCCTCGAGCCACGCGTCGGTCATCGCCACGAGGCACTGCCCGGCGCGCAGCAGCCTCGCCTTGGAGACGCGCAGACGCCGCAGCCTGGCGTGTTGCTCGGGGCTCACGTCCGGGTGCAGCAGCACGAGGGCCATCCCGTCTTCGAGCTCAACTTTGGCCAGCGGCTCCCTCCGGTTCCGGTTTGGCAGCGATGGCGGCTTGGCGCTCGCGGCAGCGCGCGCCGGGCCGCACCAAATCAGTGCTATGAATGCTATGGGAGCTAAATCGCTGCGGAGAACGCCTCGATGGAGAATCCCGCCGTCCCTGTAAACCGCGACCTTTTTCCCTGCTTCGGGCTCCTCTTGTGGCATGCCTTGTCACGCCTTGAACCCGACCGGCAACCTTTCTTTTGAGAGGACACGACGAGGCCGCGCGCCGTGCCGAGACCCGCTCCCCCACTGCTCAGCGTGACCTTGACCGCCCTGCGTCGCGCCCGCGGCTGGACCGAGGTGGAGCTCGCCCGGGCGGCCGGGATCTCGAAGGAGACGGTTTCCCACTACGAGCGGGAGCAGGCGCCGTCGCGCGACCGGCTGGAGTCGCTCGCCGCCGCCATGGGCTACGAGGTCGAGGCCATCGACGACGTCCTCCTGGCGCTCGCCCAGGCGACAGGGCTCGGCGCCGGAGCGGCGGACGGGCCGCGCTCGCCGGCGGATCCCTCGCCCGCGGAGCTGCGCCGCGCCCGTCAGCTCGCGGCCGCGATGGGGAGGGTGGCGGTCGAGGTCACCGCCCACCACCTCGTCGCGCTGCTGCGCGCCCGCCGCGCCGGCTCCGCCCGGCGCCGGGCGGCAGGCCTGTGGGAGGTCCTCGCGCCGCTCGCCCCCGGCGAGCGGCGTCTCCTCGTCGAGAAGTCCCGGGAGTACCAGACCTGGGCGCTCGCCGAACGGCTCTGCCACGAGAGCGCGGAGGCGGCCTCCGACGACGCCAGCCGCGCGGTCGAGCTCGCCGAGCTGGCGCTGCGCGTCGCCGAGCTCGCGCCGGGCGAGAGGCTCTGGCGCCTCCGCCTCCAGGGGTATTGCCTGGGCTTCCTCGCCAACGCGCGGCGGGTGAGAAACGACGAGCGCGGCGCCGAGGAGGCCTTCGCCCGCGCCCGGCGTCTCTGGCAGGAGGGGGAGGCAGCCGATCCGGGCCGCCTGCTCGCCGCGTGGCGCCTGCTCGACCTCGAGGCGTCGCTGCGCCGCTCTCAGCGGCGCTTCGCCGAGGCCCTGGAGCTCTCCGGCCGCGCCCTGGCCGCGGCGCCGCGCGAAGCGGCCGCGCGCATCCTGGTCAACAAGGCCGTCGCCTTCGATCACCTCGGAGAGGCCGAGCGCGCCATCGCCACCCTGCGCCAGGCCGCTCCCCTCGTCGACGACCAGCGCGAGCCCCGGCTGCTCTTTGCCCTGCGCTTCAACCTGGCCACCAACCTCTGTCACCTCGACCGCCACGGCGAGGCGGCGCTGCTCCTCCCCGAGGTGCGCCAGATGGCCGAGGCCCTGCACAAGGAGCTCGACCTGGTGCGCGTGGTCTGGCTCGAGGGACGGGTCGCCGCCGGCCTCGGCCGCCCCGCTGCGGCCCTCGCCGCCTTCGCCCGCGTGCGCGGCGAGTTCCTGGCCCGCGCCATGGCCTACGACGCCGCCCTGGTGACCCTGGAGCTCGCCGCTCTCCACGCCGCCGCCGGCCGCACCGCCGAGGTCAAGGAGCTGGCGCGGCAGACCGCGCGGGTCTTCCGCGCCAAGGGCATCCACCGCGAGGCCCGCGCGGCCCTCCAGCTCTTCCGCCAGGCCGCCGACCGGGAGGCCCTCACCGCCGAGCTCGCCCGCCGCCTCGTCGCCTACCTCTATCGCGCCCGGCACGACCCGGCGCTCGCCTTCGCGGCATGAGGGCCTGCCGGTCCACCGCCACGGGCACCCTGCGTCAGCGTGGAGCTGGCCCGGCGGGCCTGCTGCCGCCTCCCGGCGGGACCGCCGAGTGGCCTATGCAGCCGTTCGGGTCGATGCTGCAGCCTTCCTTGGCGCGGAACGCGCCGGCCGGACTGCGGACGCCCCCGCCGCTTCCCGGGGTCGCCCCCGCGTCTTGTTTGCATTGGCCGTTCGGGTCGATGGAGCACCCTACCTTGGCCCAGGCGCCGCTGAGCCACTCCCCGATCCCGCTCCACCAGGCCGGTGCCAGGGCACTGCGGAGGGCGTGCGGTCCTTCGGGGGCTGCGGTGACCGGTACGGCGGCGGCGAGGACGACCGCCACCAGCGCGGCGGCGAGCCGAGGACGAGAGCCGAATCGAGGCATGGAAGACTCCTTTCGCCAGAGGCGGCGGTCCCGCCGCGGCCTCGAAGCGGCCCGCGCGGCCGGCCTCCTAGGAGATAGCGTGCCTCAGCGAACCTGGAAAAAACCACCCGAAATGCATTTCCTACGTGCATCTGGAGAGCATCTGGAGGCGACGCGATGAGCTGGAGAGCCCACCCGGAGGACCTGCGGCTGCTGGTCCGCTTCCTGCGCTCGCTCCGCGACTGGAGCCAGCAGGAGCTCGCCGCCGCCGCCGGGCTCGACCCCAGCTCAATCGCCCGCTACGAGACCGGCCACACGGTGCCGAAGCCGAAGGCCCTCGAGCGGCTGACCGCCGCGGCCGGCGTGCCCGCCTCCCTGGCCGAGGCCTGCCTGCTGCCGGCGATCGGCGCGGCGCGTGCCGCCGCGGCGTCCGCCGGCGCCGCCGAGCCGGCGGAGCTCGAGACCGTCGCCGCGGAGCTGGAACAGACGCTCGCCGGGACCCGCCGCTCGGCCGCCGCCGCCTTTCTCGCCAGCCTCGGCGAGCCGGGCGAGCCGGCCGAGCCCTGGGAGCGCAGCGGTCCCCCCGCCGAGGAGGACAGGGCGCTCGCCGCCGAGCTGTGGCAGGTTCTCGCGCCGCTCGCGCCCGGCGAGCGGCGTCTCCTGGTCGAAAAGTCGCGGGAGTACCAGACTTGGGCGCTCGCCGAGCGGCTCTGCCACGAGAGCGCGGAGGCGGCCTCCGACGACGCCGGTCGCGCGGTCGAGCTCGCCGAACTGGCGCTGCGCGTGGCCGTCCTGGCGCCGGGCGAGAGGCTCTGGCGCCTCCGCCTCCAGGGGTATTGCCTGGGCTTCCTCGCCAACGCCCGGCGGGTGAGAAATGACGAGCGCCGGGCCGAGGAGGCCTCCGCCCGCGCCCGGCGCCGCTGGCAGGAGGGACAGGCGGGAGACCCCTCGGGCCTGCTTGCCGAATGGCGCCTGCTCGACCTCGAGGCGTCGCTGCGCCGCTCTCAGCGGCGCTTCGCCGAGGCCCTCGACCTCTCCGACCGCGCCCTGGCCGCGGCGCCGCGGTCGGCGGCCGCGCGCATCCTGGTCAACAAGGCCGTCGCCTTCGATCACCTGGGAGAGGCCGAGCGCGCCATCGCCACCCTGCGCCAGGCCGCCCCGCTCGTCGACGGCCGGCGCGAGCCGCGGCTGGTCTTCGCCCTGCGCTTCAACCTGGCCACCAACCTCTGCCACTTGGACAGGTACAGCGAGGCCGCGCTGCTCCTCCCCGAGGTGCGCCAGATGGCCGAGGCCCTGCGCAAGGAGCTCGACCTGGTGCGCGTCGCCTGGCTCGAGGGGCGGATCGCCGCCGGCCTCGGCCGTCCCGCCGCGGCGCTCGCCGCCTTTGCCCGCGTGCGCGGCGAGCTCCTGGCCCGCGGCATGGCCTACGATGCCGCCCTGGTGACCCTCGAGCTCGCCGCTCTCCACGCCGCCGCCGGCCGCACCGCCGAGGTCAAGGAGCTGGCGCACCAGACCGCCCAGGTCTTCCGCGCCAAGGGCATCCACCGCGAGGCCCGCGCGGCCTTGCAGCTCTTCCGCCAGGCCGCCGACCAGGAGGCCCTCACCGCCGAGCTCGCCCGCCAGCTCGTCGCCTACTTCTACCGCGCCCGCCACGATCCGGAGCTCGCCTTCGCGGCGGTGGCGTGACGGCCGCCGGGAGAGCCCGGCGCTGCCATCAGAGCAGGGGGCCCACCCCCTGCACCCCGGCCAGGTAAGGAGGCGTGGCGCGGTGCCGCCGGCGAGCCGCCCCTGCCTCCTGGCATCCTTTGCGCCGCTTCCACCGTGCGTGAGGAAAACCCCGGCGGGCATGCGCACCGGCGGTGAGCCCGCTGGACCGCTCGCGGGCCGGCATCCGGTATCTCCCGCCGCCATTCGCTCTCGCCCCCCGGCGCCCCGTCTGGTTTTGCCGGCGAGCCGCCAGTGCTCCATGAATTCCCGCCTTGACAAGGACCTGTGGACTTTTAGCGAACACAAGGCGAAGCAACTTGGGGCTGTCCCGAGCCACCAATTACTCTTCGCCTCGGATCCCGACATTGCGACAGGCTTCCAGGAGTGCGCAGACCACCAATCGCTGTTCAGTACGGACTCCGATCAAGGCTTCGACTTCTACTTCCGTCCGGCGACGGGAAAGAGGAGCGCCCTAGGAGGACGGCAGTTTCAATTGAACGTGCCAGCCGAACCGATCGGTAAGCTCTCGGGAAGTCTGGCCATCCAGCTCAGAATGAGCCGATCGGGTGAGGTCCTGGGCAAAAAGGTCCTGTTCACGACCAACGCCCTGCTTGGGGACATCGTGCTCGCGGCCATCGACCAGTGGATCACGGTCAAGTCGCCCGGTTCCGATGCCGGGCCGTTCGAGGACTACGTGCACATGAGCTTCGAGGCTGGCACTCTCAGCATGGCCAGCGCGAGCCACTGGTTCACTCCCACAACTGCCGGGCCGCAAAGCTAGAGGGAAATTGGCCCGCAGCACTACCCCCCAGCTCGGCCTGCCAGCAGAAGACCCAGCAGTTCGACACCATGGAGGCTGCCATCGCCGAGTGGAATGCGCGACCTCGCAGCTCCCCCTCGTCGCCGACCGACCCCCCGCGTCCGACCGTTCCTTCGCGCGCGCTGTGATGTCACGCTGCTACGCCGTTGTAACATCACGCCACCATAGCGCTACGAGCGTGGTGCCTGGCGAGTCTTGCGCTTAGCTTCCTCTCGGGGACCTCTTGGCGCCGGCGCCTTGCCAGGCCGAGAAATCCTCCATCTCAGCCGGGAGGATGCCGACTTCCGTCTCTGTTCCGCCTTCCAGCTTCGATCCTGGCGGGGTTTCACGCGGCTCACAATCGGCGGCCACAGCCTGCGCTCGGGTTTCGTCACCACCGCCGGCCGGCGCGGTGTGGGCCTGGCCGATGCGATGGCGCTTTCCGGCCACCGCGGCATGGCGACCGCTCTCGGCTATCACCAGGCCGGCGCCGTCCTCACCAACCCGGCAGCCTGGCTCGCCGACTGACCTCCGATCTTCACCGACGGCTGGTCGCTGGTGATTCTTTGCGGGGGGTGGCCGCCCCCTCTGGCCCCAGGAGCCGCGCCGTGTCGAGAGCAGTGGTCTACCTGTTCCCCGCCAAGCTGTTCGTCCCCATTGCCGTGCCGCAAGCTGCAGCGAAGGCCTTCCGTGACCGAGCCCGCGGTCCTCGGCCAGCGCCTCGGCTTGCGACGACACGAGCTCGCCGATCTCAAAGGCCTCGACCCACGGCCCGATAGCGGCGCAGCACGCCCCACAGCGCACGAGAACCCGACACCTGGCAGGCGAACGCCTCTTCCGCCTGCGCCGCAGCGCCGTAAAGACCTCGACAAACCGCCGCGCCGCCGGCTCCCCGGCGCGGCGAAACCCCACCAGGATGCACGTTGCAGCGGTCGCCGGCGGCGCGCGCCGGCGACCAGCATCAATTCAAGACCGGGAGCGGCTCCCCGTCCAGCTTCGCCTCGTCGACCCGCTGCCACTCCGCGGCTTCGAGCGCCTCCCAGGGCAGCCGCCACAGGCCGTCCTCGCCGGAGAAAGCCGCCACGTAGAGCCCGTCGCGTCCGGCCGCGACGCTCAGGCGGCCCGCGAGCTCGTCGAGGCCCGCCACGGGCAGCCTCGCCAGGCTCGGCACCTGCGGGTCGAAGCGGTCGAGAGCCAGATGCCCCTCCATGCCCTTGCGGTCGTCGGAGACGAGCAGGTAGAGCCGCCCGTCGCGTGCCGCGGCGAAGCCGTCGAGGACGCGCGGCGCGGTGAAGCGCACCGAGGCAGGATCGACCCGCTGGCCGGTCGCGCTGCGCACCTCGGCGAGCTTCTTGTCCAACTCCGCTCCCGAGCGCTCGGCGATCACGGGTTTCCCCTTGCCGACCGTGAGCTCCGAGCGCTGCCTCCCCGCCGGCGTAAAGCGCCGCAGGTGGTAGCCGAGCTCGTCGGCCACCCACACCCCTCCCTTGGGGTCGGCGGCGAGCCGCACGGCGCGCTGCAGGCGCATGGTGGCGTCCGCCGCATGCCAGTCTCGGGAGGCGAGCTCGTAACTCTCGCGCACCAAGGTCTGCCACTCCGAGCCGAGCAAGCCGAGCAGCAGGGGCGGCGGCTCTTTGGCGTTGGCAACGACCTTGCCGTCGCCACGCACCACGAGTTTGATCTCGCGCGAGCCGACGGGGAAGACCGCGACCAACGGCTCTCCCCCCCCGAGCGCCACCGCCGCCGCACGCCAGCCCAGATCCGGCAGCGGCTTCTCCTTGCCGGCGCGGAAGAGGCGGACGCGCCCCCCGAGGCTGGCGTCGAGCAGCAGCCAGTCCCCGCCATCGGGCGACATGGCCGCGTCGCGCACGAACGGCTCTTGGTCTCCGGCCAGACGCTCCAGGCGGGACGGCGAGCCAAGGGTGCGTTTGGGCGTCAGCGGGTAGACCTCGAGCGTGTCGGCGCGGAGCAGGAAGACCCGGCCGGCCGCATCGGCCCGCACGAACTGCGGCGCCTTCCAACTGTTCGCCAGAGCGATACGCCCGGCCTGGACTCGGCGCGCCCCGCCCGCGGCCGCGACGGCTGCATGGCCCACCGCGAGCGAGACCGTAAGAGCGCCGGCGATCCAGGCCAGGCGCCACCACCTGCTCAACCGCGCGCGCTGCAAACTTGGCGCTCTCATCTAAGTCCTCTTGTCGATGCAGCCTTCGTCCGAACAGCTGAGAATGTAGCCGAGGTCTTCGCCATGCGGACCGATGAAGTCGCACTCCGTGCAAGACTGCCTGCACACCTCGTAGGGCGTTTCGGTCACCGCCTCGTAGTGAAAGCAACTCATCGTCGCCACGGCCGCCCCCCGCGCTGTATACGGCCACGGCGATCAGCTCCAACTCGCCGGCGGGAGCTCGTCGCCTCGGCGTCGCACCCGAAGAACCCTTTCTGAAGGACGACCCCTAACAGCTCGCCGCCGCGCCGGGGCTGACCGCCCCCGCCCCGTCGCGGCGGGCGCGCGCGGCGGCATGACGGCCGCAACTCCGCCCCGCCCCCGGCGGCGCCGTTGTCCCCCGGCCAGTCGGCGGGCGGCGTCGCGTCGGGTGGAAGGGTCGCGACTGGACGACACGCGGGAGCCGATTTCCCGGACTGAGGGGCGGGACTGAAGGCGTCTGCTTTACGGCGCCGGCGCGCCCTTCCAGCCGAAGCGGCGCTCGAGCTCCTGGGTCAGAGCGGCCTGGCGCTCGTTGACCTCGTCCTGGGAGAGGGAGCGGTCGCGGGCGTTGTAGAGGAAGGCGATGGTGGTGTTGACGGCGCCCTCGGGGACGCCGGGGCCGCGGTAGCGGTCCTTGAGGGCGAAGGAGACGAGATCGGGCGGGGAGGCGGCGGCGATCGCGGCTTCGATCTCGGACCAAGGGACGTCGAGGGGCTGGGTGAGCGTGAAGTCGGCACTCACGGCGGGAAAGCGGGAGGGGGTCTCGACCGCGAGGTGCGCGCCAGGCCCGATTCGGGGAGTCAGCGCCGCGAGCGCGATCTCGGCGGCGAAGAGGGGGTAGACCTCCTCCGCCTCGAGACGGCCCATGTAGCCGGCCACCTCGCCGCTGTCGAGGTCGAGCAGCTCGGCCGCGGCGCCTGCCAGCAGCCCGGGCAGCGTCGCCGGGCGGGCGGCGAGGCGCACACCCAGCGCTTCGGCCAGGCCCTCGACCGCGCCCTTGAGGTCGAACAGGTCGAGGTCCAGCTCGCGGCTCCAGGGCGAGCCCAGGCGGCCGCCGCAGACCAGGGCGACGTGCTCCGGCTCGTCGGGGAGCGGGGCGCCGGGGCGGTCGAAAAACACGGTCGCCACCTCGAACAGGCGCACCGCCGGCACCCCGCGCCGCTGGTTGAAGCGCGCGCTGTCGACCAGGTTGGGGACCAGCGAGCGGCGCAATGCCGCGGCGCGCTCCGAGAGGGGATTGGCCAGGAGCAGCGGCGGCGTGCCGGGCCGCAAGTTGGGCAGTGCGGCGTCGGCCGCCGGATCGGCGAAGCTGAAGTTGATCGCCTCGGAAAAGCCCGCGCCGGCGAGGCAGCGGCGGACGCGGTCGCGCACGAGCTGCGCCGCGGTCTGCGGCCCGTCGGACCCGGGCAGGGCGGGCAGCGCCGCGGCGATGCGGTCGAGGCCGTAAATGCGCAGCACCTCCTCGTAGAAATCGGCTGGATAGAGGCCGCCGCCGGGCCGCGGCGTGAAGTCGTAGAAGCGCCAGGAGGGGACCGTCACCTCCCAGGCCGGGCCGTCCGCGTCCGCGGCCGGCCCGACCGGGGAGATGCCGAAGCCGAGGCCGGCCAGCCAGCGCTCGACATCCGCCGCCGGCACCGCGGCCCCGGCGAAGGAGTTGAGCCGCGCGAGCTCGAGCCGGCCGCGCAGCAGCGGCAGGCCGGGGGCGGCGCGCCGGTCGATGGCGCCGGCCAGGACCTCGCCGCCCGCGACCTCGGCGATCAGCGCCGCGGCCCGGTCGGTGGCGGCGCGGCAGGCCTCCGGGTCGGCGCCGCGCTCGAAACGGTGGCTGGCGTCGGTGTGCAGGGCGAACCGCCGCGCCGCGAGCCGCACCCGCCGGCGGTCGAAGTGCGCCGCCTCGATCAGGACGTCGCTCGTGCTCTCGGCGACCTCGCTGTCGCGTCCCCCCATCACGCCGGCCAGGCCTATCGGCCGCTCGCCGTCGGCGATCACCAGGATCTCGGGATCGAGGCGCCGCTCGACGCCGTCGAGCGTGGTCAAGGCCTCGCCGCCGCGACCCCGGCGCACCACGATCCGGCCGCCGGCGAGGCGGGCGAGGTCGTAGGCGTGCAGCGGCTGCCCCATCTCCCAGAGGACGAAGTTGGTCACGTCCACCACGTTGTTGATGGCGCGCAGCCCGATCGCCTCGAGCCGCGCCCGCAACCATGCCGGGCTCGGCCCGACGCGCACGCCGCGCACCACGCGGGCGGCGAAGCGCGGGCACCCGGCGGCATCCTCGACGTCCACGCGCACCGCCTGCCCGACCGGCACCGCGCCCTCGCGCGGGCGGACTTCGGGCTGCCGCAGCGGGCGGTCGAAGAGCACCGCGAGCTCGCGCGCCAGGCCGAGATGGCACATGCAATCGGGCCGGTTGGAGGTCACCTCGACGTCGAACACGGCGTCGCTGCCCGCGACGGGGGCGATCGACGCGACAGCGAAACCGGCGAAGGTCAGCCGCCGCGCCACCTGCGCGGCGTCCTCGGGCAGCTCCACGTAGGAGCCGAGCCAGTCGCGCGCGAACAGCATCAGCCGCGCACCTGCCGCAGTAGGCGCAGGTCGTTATCGAAGAGCAGCCGGATGTTGCCGATGCCGTAGCGGATCATGGCGACCCGGTCGATCCCCAGGCCGAAGGCGAAGCCGCTGTAGACGTCGGGGTCGATGCCGCAGGTGGCCAGCACCCGCGGATCCACCATGCCGCAACCGAGGATCTCCATCCACCCGGTCTGCGAGCACACCTCGCATCCCCCTCCGGCGCAGAAGGGGCAGGTGACGTCGACCTCGGCCGAAGGCTCGGTGAAGGGAAAGAAGCTCGGCCGCAAGCGGATCTCGGTCCGCGGCGTGAAGAGCCGCTTGCAGAAGGCTTCGATCGTCCCTTTGAGGTGGCCGACCGTGATGCCTTCTGCCACCACCAGGGCCTCGACCTGGTGGAACATCGGCGAGTGCCGCAGGTCGTTGTCGTGGCGGTAGACCCGCCCAGGGCAGATCACCCGGATCGGCGGCCGGCGCGCCAGCATCGTGCGGATCTGCACCGGAGACGTATGGGTGCGCAGCAGCCGCACGCCACCGTGATCGGTTGTGAGCGAGTGGGCGGGGGCGTCCCCTTCCCCCCCGGCGCCGCCGGGAAGGGACCCGGCGGCTTCAGGAAACCGGGAAGGGGATCCGGGAGGGGTTGCGGGGGGCGACCCGATAGACGCAGTAAGCAGTCCGCCATCGCCACCTACCAAGCCGGTAGGGACCAAGAAGAAAGTATCCTGGGTATCCCGCGCCGGATGGTCGGGCGGGAAGTTGAGCGCCGCGAAGTTGTGGAAGTCGTCTTCGACCTCGGGGCCTTCGGCGACCGAAAAGCCCAGCTCGGCGAAGATGCGCTCCATCTCCCCGATGACCAGCGTCACCGGGTGGAGGCTCCCCGGCGGATGGCGCCGGCCCGGCAGGGTGACGTCGACCGCTTCGCGGCGGCGCGCGGCTTCGCGCTCGGCCGCCGCCAGGCGCGCGTCGAGCTCGGCGAGAGCGGTCTCGACCCGCTCCTTGAGCCGGTTGACCTCCTCGCCGTAGGCGCGGCGGCCGGCCGGCGCGATGGACTTGATGCCTTCGAGCAGCGAGCGGACGATGCCCTGCTTGCGCCCCAGCCAGCGCAGGCGCAGCTTTTCCCAGCCGGCGCGTCCCGCGACCTCGGCAACCTCGCGCGCGAAGCGCTCGGCGAGGTCCTCCAGGCTGGAAACGGCGGTGCCTCCGCCCGCCACGCGCTTACGCCTCCGCGGCGGAGGCGCGCTGCCCCTCGGGGGCTGGCTCGGCGCCTGGCGTGCCCGCGCCGCCAACTGGGCGCGCCTGGAGTCCCAGGCCGGTGTCCTGGCGCGCCTGGAGCCCCAGGCCGCTTAGAGCCGTTTCGGCCAGTCCGGCAAAGGCCGCCGGGTCGCGCACGGCGAGGTCGGCCAGCACCTTGCGGTCGAGCTCGCAGCCGGCAGCCTTGAGACCGGCGATCAGCCGGCTGTACGACAGGCCGTGCAGGCGCGCGGCGGCGTTGATGCGCACGATCCACAAGCTGCGCAGCTGGCGTTTGCGCTGGCGGCGGTCCCGGTAGGCATAGCCGAGCGCCTTGTCCACCGCCAGCTTGGCGATGCGATGGGCCTTGGACTTGGTGCCATAGAAACCCTTCGCCCTGTCGAGGATCTTCTTGCGGCGCTCCGTTCTCTTGTTGCCACGTTTGACACGCATGTCTGCGAACCTCGTTTCTGCTCGGACCCTCCGGTGCGGAGGAGAGCGGTCTGGCCCGCCGCGGCTCCGTTGTCGGCCAGCTTGGCCGGGAGCCGGGGGCCGCGGCCTCCGGTGGGCAGGTCGTTCCCGCCGGAAGCCCGCATTTGGATTGCGTTGCCGGTTACTTGTGCAGCATTTCCTTGATCATCCCGGCGAAGGCGGGAGAGACCTCGGTCGACTTGCGCAGGTTGCGCTTTCGCTTGGTGGTCTTCTTGGTCAGGATGTGGCTGTGCATCGCCTGATTCCGCCTCACCTTGCCGCCGGCGGTGACTTTGAATCGCTTGGCGGCGCCTTTATGGGTCTTCTGTTTCGGCACAAGGGACTCGCTTTCTGGTGCTGGTTGGCGCCGCTCGGGTCAGGAGGATGGCTTCTTGGCGGCCTGGCGAGGCGGACCGAAAATGACGTGCATCCGGTTGCCGGCCATTTCGGGCGAGGATTCTAGCATCCCCTGATCGCCGACGTCTGCCGCCACCCGCTTGAGCAGCTTGTGGCCGAGGTCGGTGCGCGCCATCTCGCGGCCGCGGAACTGCACCGTGGCCTTGACCTTGTCCCCGTCGCCCAGGAAGCGAACCACGTTCTTCAGCTTGAAGTCGTAGTCGTGCTCGTCGATGTTGGGCCGGAACTTGACCTCTTTGATGTGGATGATCTTCTGTTTCTTCTTCGACTCGTGCGCCTTCTTCTTCTGCTGATAGAGGAACTTGCCGAAGTCCATGATGCGGCACACCGGCGGCTTGGCCGTGGGGGCCACCTCCACCAGGTCGAGCGCCTGCTCCTGGGCGCGGCGCAACGCCTCCTCGATCGCCACGATGCCTGCCTGCGAGCCATCGGCATCGACCAGGCGCACCTCGCGAACCCTGATGCGCTCGTTGACCCGCGTCGTCTTATCTATGCTCAGCTCACCCCCCTTTACCCGGACTTCAATCCCGGGTCGACACTAGATCAAAGCTCCCTGCTCCGCCCGCCGGCCAGCCGGCGGACCCGTTCGACGAAGGCGCTGATCGGCAGGGCGCCAAGGTCATCCCCGGAGCGCCGCCGCACCGCCACCGTGCCGTTTTCCTGCTCGCGCGCCCCGGCCACCAGCATGTAAGGCGTCTTCTGCACCTGCGCCTCGCGGATCTTGTAGCCGAGCTTCTCGTTCCTGGCGTCGAGCTCGACACGGATGCCGGCCGCCGCCAGCTCGCCGCGCACCCGCTCGCCATATTCGGCGAACTTCTCGGAGATGGGCAGCACCACGGCCTGCACGGGCGCCAGCCAGAGCGGCAGGGCGCCCGCCGTGTGCTCGAGCAAGACGGCCATGAAGCGCTCGAGCGAGCCGAGCACGGTGCGGTGGATGAGCACCGGCGGGTGCTCCGAGCCGTCCGCTCCCACGTAACGCAAGCCGAAGCGCTCCGGCAGCTGGTAGTCGAGCTGGGCGGTGCCGAGCTGCCAGTTGCGCCCCAGCGCGTCGCCGACGTGGAAGTCGATCTTGGGGCCGTAGAAGGCGCCGCCGCCGGGATTGAGCCGGTAGGCGATGCCCTGCCCGTCGAGGGCCGCGGCGAGGGTGCTCTCGGCGCGCTGCCACAGCTCGGCCGCACCGATCGACTTCTCGGGGCGCGTGGACATCTCGATGTCCACGCGATCGAAACCGAAAACGTCGTAGACCTCGCGGATCATCGCCACCGCCGCCACCAGCTCGCTCTCGATCTGCTCCTCGGCGCAGAAGATGTGGGCGTCGTCCTGGGCGAAAGAGCGCACGCGGAACAGACCCGAGGTGACTCCGCTCCTCTCGTAGCGGTGGAGCCGCCCGAAGTCCGCGTAGCGGATCGGCAGGTCGCGGTACGAACGCAGCCGGGTGGCGAAGACCAGGCAGGCGGCAGGGCAGTTCATCGGTTTGACCGCGAAGCGCCGCTCGTCGGCCTCGGTGAAGAACATGTTCTCGGCGTAGTTGGCATGATGGCCCGAGATCTGCCACAGCTCTTCGTCGAGGATCTGCGGTGTGATCACCTCGCCGTAGCCGTAGCGGGCATAGAGCTCGCGAATGTAGTCGGCCAGGGCGTTGTAGATCAGCGCTCCGCGCGGGTGGAAGAAGGGCATGGCCGGAGCGTGCGGGCTGAAGCTGAACAGGTCCAGCTCCTGGCCGATGCGGCGATGGTCGCGCGCCTTGGCCTCCTCCAGGCGCTGCTGGTACCGCGCCAGCTCCTCGGCCGTGGCGAAGGCCGTGCCGAAGATGCGCTGCAAGCGCTCGTTGGCCTCGTCCCCCTTCCAGAAAACGCCCGAGGACTCGAGCAGCTTGACGGCGCCGATCTGCGACACCCTCTGCGCATGCGGCCCGCGGCAGAGGTCGGTGAAGCGGCCGTGGCGGAAGAGCGTGATGCGCTCGTCCGGCGGGATTTCGCGCAGCCGCTCGATCTTGAGCGTCTCGCCCATCTCGCGGAACAGCCGCTCGGCCTCCGCGCGGCTCACCTCCAGGCGCTCGACCTCGCTCCCCTCGGCAAGGATCTCGCGCATGGTGTCCTCGATCCTCGCCAGGTCGTCGGGGGTGAAGGCGCGGTCGAAGCGAAAGTCGTACTGGAACTTCTCCGTATGGTCCTTCCTGCCGACGTCGATCTCGACCTCCGGCCACAGCCTCTTGACCGCGTCGGCGAGGACGTGCTCGGCGGTGTGGCGCAGGAACTCGCCGGCTTCCGGGCTCTTGACGGTGAAGACGCGGAAGGCGCCGCCGCGCTCGAGCGGCTGGCGCAAATCGATCTTCGCGCCGTCGAGCTCGGCGCCGACCGCGTCGCGCGCCAGGCGCGGACCGATCTCGGCCGCCACGGCAAGCGCGGTGGTCCCCGGCGCCACGGAGCGCACCGAGCCGTCGGGCAGAGTGAGGCGCAGGGCCTCGGTCGTCGTCTCCATCAGACAGCGAGGGAGGCGGCCGGCCAGCCGTTGTCGGGCCGCGCGCCGCGGCCCGCCGAGAAGGCGATCACGAGCGGGGGCAATGGTAGGCGCTAGCGGGCTCGAACCGCTGACCTCTACCGTGTGAAGGTAGCGCTCTAACCAGCTGAGCTAAGCGCCTGGGCATGGGCGAGAACCAGGGTTGCGCGAACGATCGGGAAAGCAGGGAAAGCCGGCGACACGAAGGTGGGGTGCGGAGGTCTTTCGAGCTTTTCCTGCCTGGCGGTCGTCTCCCGGTCCAGCGGTTTTCCTCACGGCGGATGGCCGTCCAACGGTCAGTGGTAGGCCCGAGCGGACTTGAACCGCTGACCTCTACGATGTCAACGTAGCGCTCTAACCAGCTGAGCTACGGGCCTTCGCTCCCGACACCAGCGCGGTTGCCAAGGAAGGCAGAGGCTAACAAACCTCGCGCGACAGTGTCAACCGCAGGCATGAAGCAGCGCTGCGATGTGGCAGCGGAGAACTGCTCGAAGCATCTATCGGATCGCCCCCCGCAACCCCTCCCGGATCCCCTTCCCGGCTTCCTGAAGCCGCCGGGTCCCTTCCCGGCGGCGCCGGGGGGGAAGGGGACGCCCCCGCCCCTCGTGCACCAACGAGCTCTCGGCTGCTCGCCGCGCTCCCGGCCTAGGGTGTGCAGTCGAAGGCCGCGGTGTCCTGGATCGGCGCGAAGGGCGTGCCTTGCGGGTTGTGATAGGTCCGCGCCACCCCGGTCCGGGTATCGGTGACCGTGATCGTCACCTCGACGTTGGTCAGCCCGCCGGCGAAGAACCAGTAGTGATGGTTCACGCCGCACCCGTCGAGCATCTTGACGACCGCTTCGATGTTCGAGGCGCTGAAGAACCAGAGCAGGCCCTCCCCTCCCGTCCGGGCCTGGCCGGCGTTGCCGTTGCCCGCATCGAAGGTCGCCGTGAGCCTGAAACGGCCGTTGAGCAAGCAGAGGTCGTGCGCATCGTCGATGCAGGTTCCCGGCGGGATCAGTTCCAGGATCAGGTCGTCGAAGTTGACCTGGAAGGGGCCTCCGGTGTTTGGGGCCACGGCGGCCGCCAGCAGCACGGAGGCCCCGAAGGGGGCGATCGTCGCGCTCGTCACGGTCCAGTTGCCGGGAGTGAAGACAGGAGGCGTCTCTCGCGGGGGCCCGGGCGGAAGAGGCCCTGAGCAGTCGCTCGTGCCAAAGGGGATCACGACAAGGGAGGCGCTGCCGGAAGCCGTCTGGCCGAGCGGGATGAGGATCTTGCCGACGAACAGGTAGACCGCGCCGGGGGTGACCGGGACGCACTGGGCAAGGACTGGATACTCGCCAGGACTTGGCCCCCGCCAGACCGTCTTGGCCGAGCCGGACGAGGGCGAGGCGTTCGCATCCCGCGTGCCGTCCCAGGAGACGTCCCCGCCCGTCTGCCAGCCGCTGAGGCTGGTATCGAAGTGGGGGTTGACGAGCAGGTTCTGGGCCGATGCCGGGACGGCCAGGACGGCAACCAGGCAGACGAGCGCGGCGGGGACGGCGAAGCGAGCAGCCATGGATTCTCCTTTCTTCGGTGAAACGTAGCTCTATGCTACCATGGCATATCGGGTTGCTCAAGAGCCTATGGTCTTCTCCCGTGGAGGCAGCTAGACAGAAACCTTTTTCCCACCGTAGAAGAAGCATCGACAGCGAAGGAGGGCAACGATGAGGGCCCGAGCCATTGCCGCCATCTTCTCTGTAGCCGCCGCCTGCGCGCCCGCCGCGGCCGGCGGCAGCGAGATCGTGATCGAGCAGGACCCTAGCCCTGCACCGCCATGAGCCATCCCTTCAGGTACTCGCCCTGGGGATGGGTGATGGCGACAGGATGATCGGGGCCGGCGCCGAGCTGGGCGAGCAGGGCGACGCGCGCTCCGGCCTCCACGGCGGCGGCGAAGAGGATCTGGCGGAACAGCTTGGCGTCGACCGCGCCGCTGCAGGTGAAGGTCAGCAGCAGCCCGCCGGGCGCCAGCCGCAGCAGGGCCAGCCGGTTGAGGTCCTTATAGGCGCGCGCCGCGGCCGCCAGGTCCTGCCGCTTGCGCACCAGCGGCGGCGGGTCGCAGATCACCATGTCGTAGCTGCCGGTGCGCTGGCGCAGGTCCTCCCACACGTTGGCCCGCACCCACTCGACCCGGCTCTCGTCCAGCCCCCGCTCCCGGTTGGCCGCGTAGTGCCGCCGCCCCCGCTCGATCAGCTTCGCCGACGACTCGACATGAGTGACCTGCCTGGCGCCGCCGCGCAAGGCATAGAGACCGAAAGCGCCGCTGTGCGCAAACAGGTCGAGCACCGCGCGGCCGCCCGCCAGCCGCTCCGCCAGCCGCCGGTTCTCCCGCTGATCGCAATAAAACCCCGTCTTCTGCCCGCCCGCGACCTCCGCGGTGAACGCCAGCCCCGACTCGACGAACGCCGCCTCGTCTCCGCCCTCTCTCCCCGCGCCGCCCTCGAGCTCCGCGCCGATCTCCTCGGTAACCGGTCTTACATGAAGCCCCTCTGCCCGCCGCGCCGGCACCGCGTTGGCTTGCACCACCCTGCCACCCGGCATCACCTCCCGCAGTGCCCCATAGGCCTCCTCCCGCACCGCCTCCAGCCCCGCCAGCGTGATCTGGCTCACCAACACCTCGCCGAACCTGTCGACCGTCCACCCCGGCAGCCAATCCCCTTCCGCATTGACCACCCGGTACCCCGTCGTCTCCGCCGGAACCACCACCCGCCGCAGCTCCAGCGCCGCCCCCAGCCGCGCACCGAACAGCTCCCGGCCAACGACCGCCTCCGGCCCCCCCACCATCCGCACCCTGATCTGCGACCGCGGGCTATAGAACCCAACACCCAGCAACACGCCGGCCGCGTCAAACACCTGCGCCAGCGGCGCCCCCTCCGGCCCCCCCACCCGCGACACCGCCCCCGAGAACACCCATGGGTGCCCCTCCCGCACCGCCTTATCCCTTCCTGCCTTGAGATCGACCCTGAGTGTCAGCCCTTCGCCCCCTGCCCCGCCGCCGCGACCTCGAAGAGGATGTCGCTCTTCTGCACCGCTCCCTGGCCGTCGGTCAAGGTGACCACCAGCTTGTACTGGCCGGGCGCGAGCCCCTGAGGCGGCCGAAACGTCGCGGTCAAGCGGTCGGGGCCGTTGCTGCCCCCCTCCTCCCGCTCTCCGACCTTGAGCTCGCCCGTGCCGAGGTCCCGCCCGTCCATCGCCATCACCCTGGCCTCGGCCTTGAGCGCGCCGGCCGGCAGGTGATAGCCGACCAGCGAGACCGCCGCCGCGACTCCCGAAGCCAGAGACGGCATGGAGGCCGGGATGTAGGGCTTGTCTCGGGCCATGAACGGGTACGGCGGCGACGACTTCTGCTCGCCGCGCGGCGCCTCGCGCACCATCAGCCACTTTCCGGGCGCCTCGGGGAACAAGGGTGGAAGCAGCACCGGCAGCGGCTGCCCGAAGGCCGGCACCGCCACCGACACCGAGCGCACGCCATAGGAGCCGGTCGCGCTGTTGCGCACCAGCACCCGTAGCGAGTACTGCCCGGCCGGCAGATCGACGTGGCCGAAGAACTTGAGGCCGCTCTGGCGCAGCGCCGGCGCCACCTTGCCGAGGTCCAGCCCAAGGTTCTGGGTGAAGAAGTCGCGGATGGCGCCGCCCGAGTCCATGGCATAGACGTAGATCTCGGTCGGCAGCGTCGTCCCCTGGACGCCGTTCATCAGCGCGCTGCCGTTGACCTCGACCACCACCGGCACGTAGGCGCGGTCGCCGGACACCCGGAAGGGCGCCGCCAGCACCCCCATGTGGATGCTGCCCGCCGCGCCGCCGCCGACCACCTCGTCGGCCGCGAACAGCAGCTTCTCGAGCGCCGGTGTCTTGCCGTAGGGCTTGGGAGCGTAGTAGCCGGGACGGGCGATCGCCTTGGCGCCGCGCGGCGCGTTCTTCAGCTCGACCCGCAGCTTGTGGTACGAGCCGTCGCGCTTGAGCTCTTCGGGGTGGAAGCTGAGCACATACGTGACGCTCGTCCGCTGCAGCATCTTGCCCATCGCCTCGCCCAGGTCGTTGAAGCGCTCGAACAGCTCGCCTCCGGTGTCGTGCGCCATCTCCAGCAGGACATCGGCGCCCGCAGGCCGCGCCGCTCCCTGCTCGGCGCCGGCGCGCAGGCCGCCGATATCGACCGCCTGGATGATGCAGTCGGCGCGCCGGAACTCTTCCAGCATGCGATCCATCTGGCTGGTCAGCTTGGTGTTGCCAAAGCGTGCGTCGGATTCGATCTGGTCGAACTGGCCATGGCTCGCCTGATCGGCCATCTTGGCCTGCTCCTCGACGCTGGTCGTGCCCTGCAGCAGCGCGCTGTCGAACCCTTCGGACAGGTAGACCACTTGCTTGCGCCCTTGCACCGAGCTCATCAGCCTGGCGAGATCGGCGAAGGAGCGGGTGAGCCCTTTGACCGCGCCTTCCATGACCTGGCGGTTGGCCCTGTCGCTCACCTTCGAATAGCCGCGGAGCAGCTCGGCCAGCTCTTGCGCCACGTCTGCCTTGATACCAGTATCCAACTTGTCGCTTCCTCCGGCCGAGCCCGCCGCCGACTTCGCCTCCGCCGCGACCAGCCGCAGGGGATCGACGTTGCGGTCGATGAGCTGCGGCAGGCCCAGGGTGTTCAGCGCCGCTTCGACCTGCCGCCGGTCGGGGGTAAAGCCGAGCACAAGCTGCGGACCGTTGGCCAGGCTGTAGGTGGCGACGGCGACGAGGTCGGAGGGGTGCAGGCTCTTGAGCACCAGGCCGCGGGCCGCCTGGCGGGCCTTGACGATCGACTTCGGCTCGGAAAAGGAGAGGTCGAACAGGAGCAGGAAGTGGCGGCGCAGCGCGCTCGGAACGGGGGCGGAGGCGGCGGCGGCCGCGTTGCCCGGCGAGGCGAGATCCAGCACCTCGAAACCGGTGAGGGTCACCCTCTTGCGGCCGTCGTAGACCTCGAAGTCGTTGGCGGTGAGGCCGCGCAGCGGCTCGCCGTCGCGGACGACCTGCACCGGCACCTCTACGACCGTCACCTCGGTCGACTCGGCAAAACTCTGCTCCGGGGTCTTCTGGCCCTGCCCGCGCGGCGGCGCGATGGCCAGCGCCAGGCCGGCCGCGGCCACGCCAATTTTCAGGGGCCAGCGTGATGGACGCTGCGATGTCGATTTCATGACTTCTCCTCTTGCTGCTGCTGACTTCTGCGCGTCCGGTGGGCGACGATATCCTGACGGTTGGCCAAGCTGCTAGCGGATCACCTCGAACGGCATGGAATTGACCTGCTTGCGGCCGGTTGCCGGGTCGGTGACCGCGACCTGCAACACGTAGCTCCCGGCGGCGAGGCCGGTCGGCTTGAAGGTCGCGACCAGGGTATCCAGGCCGGAGATACCGGTCTGGGTTCGCTCGACCCCCGACAGGGCGCCGCCGCGCAAGGCGCTGCCGTCGGCGGCAATGACCTTGCTCGATACCGCCAGATCTCCCGCGCTCAAGTTATAGGCCACCAGGCACAGCCGCGCCGGCTGCTCGGCGGCAAGCTCCGGCCGCGCCGCCGGCACGTAAGGTTCGCCCCTGATCGTGAACGGGTAGATGACCGACTGCTGCTGGCCTGCATCCTTGTCGCGCTCGCGCACCAGTACCCAGCCGGGCCGCGGCTCGACGAACAGGGGCGGCAGCAGGCTTGGGTCGGCCTGCCGATAGGAGGGGACCTTGATCGGCAGCGAGCGCACGCCGGTGCGTCCGGTTTCGGCGTTGCGCACCAGCACGCGGACACGGTAGTCGCCGGGAGGCAGGTCGAGATGCCCATAGTACTTGACCCCGGCCGCGGCGAGCGCCTTCCGTCCCCGCTTGACGTCGAGACCGACTCTCTGGCTGAAGAAATCACGCATCTCGCCGCGCGCGTCACTGGCGTAGGCGTAGAGCTCGATGTTGAGCTTGTCGCCTCGGTGGCCCTGCAGCAGGGGACCGCCCGCCATCTCGACGATCACCGGCACGTAGGCCTGCTGCTCGGAAGCGCGGAAAGGCGCCGCCAGCAGGCTGACCTCGAGGTCGTTGCGCGGCGCGGCGGTGGCGATGCCTTCCGCGGCAAGGAGGCTCTTCTCCAGCGGGTCGAGGTCGCGGAACGGGCGCGGCGCGTAGTAGCCCGAGCGGTACGACAGGCGCGCACCGAGCGGCAGCTTGGCCTTGACGCGCAGGTGGTGGTAGGCGCCGTCGGCCTTGAGGTCGGCGCGCTCGAAGGTCAGCAGGTAGGTGACGGTGGTGTGGGAGAGCAGGCGGTCGAGCTGGGAGCCGAAGTCGTTGGCGTCCTTGAACAGCTCCCCGCCGGTCTCGTTGGCCATGTAGAACAGCGCTTCCTGGCCGCTGCCGCGGGGCTGGTCGCGAGCATCGCCGCCGGCCTTCAGGCCGCCGATGTCGACTGCCTGGATCACGCAGTCGGCGCGCCGGAACTCTTCGAGCATGCGGTGGACGACGCCTTGCAGCTTGGTGTTGCCGTAGCGGTTGTCGCTGTTGACGAACCAAAGCTGTCCGTGGGCGATGTTGAAGGCGTCTTGCGCCTCCTCGTCGCCGCCCAGCTCCTCGCGGCCGAGCATCAGCTTGCTGTCGAACCCTTCGGAGAATAAAACCACGTTCTTGCGTCCCTCGACCCCGTTCAGGGAGTGGGCCAGCGAGCCCAGGGAGCGGGTCATCGAGGTGATCCGGCTGCGGGTGTAGTCCTGGTCGTCTCGCTCCGCCGCCCGGCGGATCAGGATCAGGTTTTCGAGGACCGCGGCGTCCATCTTCCCCTGCCTTCCGGTCAGGTCGCCGAGGCCCACGCTTTCGGAGAAGGACCCGGGCGCCGCGATCAGGAAGTGCAGCGGGTCGTACTTGACGACGGATTCGTCAGGGAGGTGCAAGCCGAGCGTGTCGATGCCGCGCGCAACCTGCGACCGGTCCGGCGTGAAGGTGACCACCAGCCGGAAGCCGGTGTCGAGCGAGAAGGTGGCGACCGCCGCGAGGTCGGAGGGACGCAGCGAGCGGAGCACGAAATCGCGCGCCGCCAGCCGCGCCTTGAGCACCGCGGTCGGGCTGGAGAAAGACAGGTCGAAGAGCAGCAGGAAATGGCGGCGGGCGGCGGAGTCGAGCTGCTCGACCTGACCGTGGCGGAGCGGCTGGGCCGCGGCCGGCGCGAGCGCGTCGAGGTCCAGCACCTCGAACTGGCTGATCCTCTGCGCCGCGCCTTCGTCGTAGACCGCGAAGTCGGCCGCGGTCAGGCCGCGCAGCGGCTCGCCTTCACGGGAGACGACGTTGACCGGCACCTCGACCGCCACGACGTGCGCGGTCTCGGCGAAGCGCCGCGGCGCCGTGGATCCGGCCGCTGCCGGCGCCTGCACCGCCGGCACCTCCGCGCCCGCTGCGATGGCAGGGAGGGACAGCGCGATCAGGGCGATGAGCGGGAGCGGGAAGAACTGGCGGTTGCCTCTGACCGAGCTCATGGCGGCACTCCTCGAGGAGACCTTGGACCGCAAGGCGCTCCTCATCTGGCCCTGGTCATTTCCCCAGCATCCGGGCGTACTTCAGGGCCTCTTTGTCCGTGGCGTTCAACTTGAGGGCGCGGTCGAGGAAATGGCGCGCCTTCTCCCGGTCGCCGAGGGCCAGGTACACCTTCACCAGCCCGAGGTGGACCTCGGGCGTCTCGGTGTCCAGCCGAAGGGCGCGGACCATGTAGTCGAGGGCCTTCGCCGTCTCTCCGCGGGCCAGCGCCATCTCTCCCTGGTAGACGTAGAAATAGGGGTTGGTGGTGTTGGCGCCTTCGATCCTGGCCAGCAGCTCGGCCGCCTCCCGGACGCGGCCGAGCTCCTGGTAGGCGCGAGCCATGTTGGTGAGGATCATCAGGTTCCCCGGATCGATCTCGAGCCCGCGCCGATAGATCTCCAGGGCGTGGTCGAGCTCGCCGCCGCGCGCCAGGCACACTCCCAGGTTGTTGAACCCCTTGTCGAAGCGCGGTGCAACTTCCGTGGCCAGGGTGAGCAGCTTGCGCGCCGCCGCGAGGTCGCCCGAGATCAGGGCCTCGGCCCCGAGGTTGTTGTAGTAATGCGCCACCGCCCCGAGGTCGTCGATGGGGTGGAACTGCTTGTACTCCTTGGGGCGGTAGGGCAAGAAGTCATAGGTCTTGAGCTCGCCGTCGAGGTACATGCCGGCCACGATGTGCCCGGCGCTGATCACCAGCCCCTTCTGATGGTTCCACCTCTGATAGTCGGTGACCTCGACGTAGAACGGGTTGAGGCCCTCCTCCTCCCGCGCCAGGCCGACGAACAGGTTGACGAAGGACAGGCAGTTGCCCTTGCGCTCCCGGAACGCCGCGGTCGCGCTACGGGTGGGGAACTGCGCGTACTCGAGGTGCAGGCGGTCGAAGATGTAGTCGAGAACCTGGGTGACCTTCTCGGGCTCGTTGGGCGCCGCGCGGCGGATGCCGGCCTTGAAGGCGGCGCGGACCTGCTCGTCGAGCTGGAAAGGCACCTCGATCCGTCCGGCCAGCTCCGGGCCGACCTGCTTCCTGAATTCGCCGCGCAGAAAGCCGGCGGAGTCGAAAGGCTTGTACTGAGTGCAGCCGGCCGAGAGCAGTCCGCCAGTCAGAAGACAAGACATTAAAGTCCGCACAAGACCGTACATCGCCAGCCAATATAGCAGGAACGCGCCCGGCTGTCGGCGAGCTCGCGGTCCGCTCTTCGGCGGCTTATCCAATGAGTTGAATCGGCTCCGTTCAAGCTGCTGGATCGCCCTGCGCGCGGCGCCCGGAAGGCCTCGGTTCGGGAGTAGCAAATCTTTATTTTTCAGATAGTTAGTCTCTTGTCGGCAAGCCCTTGCGCAGTGGCACTTGGCTTGCTTGACTCGAAGGGAGATGCCGAATAAAATACATTGTTCGCAGCACTCCACACCTGAATCGACGAGCCCCGCCCCGGGCTCGATGCATCTTGTAACTGTACCGTGACGTGAAAGGAGGTGTTGGACGACTCCACAATCGATCCCAGACTGTCATCGCGTCGTTCCTGTCCGGAGCCTAGGCGTTTCTTCGCGGCTTCAGGCTCAACAACCACATAACGGGAGGTTCACTGGAATGAAGAGCAAAAACTTTTGGGGACGCGCCATAGCGGTCGCCGCGATCCTGCTTCTGGCCGGCGGCGGCGCCGCCATGGCCCAGTTGCAGACCGGCAACCTCTACGGCAAGGTCCTCGACCAGACGGGTGCCGCGCTGCCCGGCGTCACCGTCACCCTGGACACCGGCGAAGCCAAGCAGGTCCAGGTCACCAACGCCCAGGGCGAGTTCCGCTTCCTCGGTCTCGCTCCATCCACCTACAAGCTGCGCGCGGAGCTCGAGGGCTTCTCCAGCGTCGAGTACCCTGGCATCGTCATCAACGTCGGCCGCAACACCCAGATCGAGGTGACGCTGAACCAGGCGGTCGAGGAGACCATCACGGTCACCTCCGAGAGCCCGCTGCTCGATCAGCGGCGGATCTCGACCGGCGCCACGGTCAGCCAGACCGAGCTGCAGAAGATCCCGCAGAACCGCGACCCGTGGTCGGTGCTGCAGACCACTCCGGGCGTGCTCACCGACCGCATCAACGTCGGCGGCAACCAGGCCGGACAGCAGTCCGGCTATACCGGCCCCGGCGCGGGCGGCGACCAGTCGATCTGGGCGGTGGACGGCGTGGTCATCACCGACATGGCGGCCTTGGGCTCATCGCCCGCCTACTACGACTTCGACTCGTTCCAGGAGATGCAGGTCACCACCGGCGGCTCCGACGCCAGCATACAGACCGGCGGCGTCGTCCTCAACATGGTGACCAAGCGCGGCACCAACGAGTGGCGCGGCAGCGCCCGCTATTTCTACGACGGCAAGTCCCTCCAGTCGAACACCGGCTTCAGCGCCAGTCAGCGCGGCACGACCGTCGGCGCCTTCCGCAACGGCCCGGTTGCTACTGGCAACCCATCGTGCTTCCTGATCAGCGGCGTGCGGACCTGCTTTAGCGGCCCGCAGGCGGTGATCAAGCAGGGCAACCAGATCGACAAGGTCACCGACTACGGCGCCGAGCTCGGCGGTCCGATCGTCAAGGACCGGCTGTGGATCTGGGGCGCCTACGGCTATCAGGACGTCAAGCTGCTGACCATCGCCGGAGTCAGCGACCATACCAAGCTGCCCGACATCAACGGCAAGCTCAACGCGCAGATCACCTCGAGCAACTCGGCGACCCTGTTCGGGCTCAACAGCGACAAGAAGAAGAACGGGCGCAACGCCGGTCCGACCCGTCCCCAGGAGACCACCTGGAACCAGTCCTCGGTCGGTTCCAAGCCGAGCGCGTCCAAGATCGAAGACACCCAGATCTTCAGCCCGGCCTTCTACCTGACCGGCATGTACTCGCGGGTCAACGGCGGTTTCCAGCTCGTCCCGCAAGGGCCGGCCGACGCGACTCCGTTCGTGGACTCGGGCGGGGTCTGGCACAACAGCTACCTGCTCTACCGGACGCCGCGGCCGCAGTGGCAGGCCAAGGCCGACGCCTCCACCTTCTTCAACACCGGCAACCTGAGCCACGAGCTCAAGTACGGCGCCGGCTACCACGAGGCCAAAGTCACCTCGCTGTCGACCTGGAATGGCGTGGGCGTCTTGCTCGACGGTGCTCTCGTCGGCCTCGCACCCCCCATCAACTATCTCGAGCTGGCTCGCGCCGAAACCCTGAAGGTCAAGAACAAGTACACGCAGGGCTACGTGCAGGACACCTTGAGCATCGGCAACCTCACCGCCAACATCGGCTTGCGTTACGACAAGCAGACCGGCACCAACCTGGCGTCGTCCTCGCCGGCCAACCCGATCCGGCCGGACCTGCTGCCCGCGGTTACCTACGGCGGCGGCCCGGCGGGCTTCACCTGGAATGACGTCGTCCCCCGTCTCGGTCTGACCTACGCCTTGGGCAAGGACCGCAAGACGCTGCTGCGCGCCAGCTACTCGCGCTTCGCCGAACAGCTCGGCGCGGCTACCACGACCTTCCTCAACCCGATTGCCTCGATCAGCTACGTCTACGTCTACACCGCCAACCCCGGCACTCCCACCATCACGGCAAGCGACATCATCAATCCCCTCGGCATCGGGGGTTACAGCCCCTTCGTCAACCCGTTTACCGGCGGGCTGCTGCAGGCCAATGCCATTGCGAGCAACTTCCATGCGCCCTACACCGACGAGCTGCTGCTCAGCGGCGAGCATGCCCTCCTGCCGGAGTTCGTGGTCGGCCTCAATCTCACCTACCGCAAGCAGAAAGACATCGCGCAGGAGGACTGGCTGGTGTTCGACAGCCCAGACCCCTACACCGGGTTCATCGGCCAGGTCGGCCGCCGCGCCACCTCCGCTGATTTCCATGTCGTCAACAAACCCAACCGCACGGGCGCCAACGGCGGCGATCCACGCGCGCTGCCCAACGGCCAGCCGTATACCCTGACCTACTACGTCCTGAACAGCAATCTCAGCACCCGCGGCGGGCGTTTCCTGTACAACGGAAAGACGTCCTCTGAGTACAAGGGCGCGTCCCTGGTCGTCAACAAGCGCCTGGCCAACCGCTGGATGCTGCGCGGCAACTTCACCCTCTCGGACTGGAAATACCAGGTCCCCGCCGGCGCCTTTGCCGATCCGACCTACAACCTTCCCGGTCTCACCACCTCGACCTATCACAATGGCGACGTGGTCACGCAGGGCTCGGGGACCGGCTCGGGTTCCTTCGGCGGCGTCTACATCAACAGCAAGTGGGCCTACAGCCTCAACGGCCTCTACCAGGTCATGCCGGACCGCGCCTGGGGCTTCAACGTCGCCGCGGCGCTGAACGGCCGGCAGGGCTACCCCATCCCTTACTACGAGCGGGTCCAGCTGCCCGGCAACATGCAGGGCGCCCTGGAGCGGATCCTGGTCGTCAACCGGCCCGATCAGTTCCGGCTCGACAACATCCACATCCTGGACGGCCGGATCGAGAAGGAGTTCACCTTCAGCGACGTCGGGCTCACTCTCGGCGTCGATTGCTTCAACGTGCTGAACAAGGCGTACGTGCAGCAGCGCCAGCACCGGCTGCAGATCGGCACCAACCAGCCGCGCCCGGGCCTGCCGGCCTTGACCACCGGTCCCAACTTCATCAGCGAGATCACCAGCCCGCGCATCTTCCGTTTCGGCGCGCGGCTGAGCTTCAAGTAGCCAGCGCTGTCCCAGGCTGACTCTCGCCGCCGGGGGTGACCCCGGCGGTTTTTTTTGCCCTCTTCCGGGGTAGACTCTCGCCCGCTTGCTCGTCGCCCGCCACCCGCCGCCAGCGCGCACGCGCCTTGCAGGGGCAGAGGAGGCGCCACAAGGCGTCAACGCAAAGGAGAGGAGGTCGCCCATGTCTTCCCGTTCCACCAAACCGGCTTTCCTGGCGGTTCTGCTTCTAACCGCCGGCGTTTCGCTGTGGGCCCAGGGCTGGGCGGGCCGCGGGCGCTTGCAGGGGCTGGTCAAGGACCAGGACGGCAAACCCCTGGCCGGCGCGAGAGTCACCCTCCGGCAGGGCGCTCCCCCGGTCAAGGCCGAGAATCCGGGACCCGCCCCGATGACCACAGACAAGATCGGCAAGTGGAGCTATCTCGGCCTCGCCGGGGGCGCTTGGGGGGTGCTCGTCGAAAAAGAAGGCTACATTTCCTCGGAGGGGCAGGTGCAGGTCGTCGAGGGCGGGGTGGGCGTGGCGACGCCGATCGTCGTCAGCCTGCGGCCCGTCCCCAAGGAGCAGGTCCAGAAGCAGCAGGTGGAGACCAAGGGCGGTCAGGCCGTCAAGCTCATCGACAGCGGCAATACGCTGCTGCTGCAGGAGAAGTACGCCGAGGCGCGCGCCGAGTACGAGAAGGCCCTCGCGCTGCTCGATCCGCAGTACAAGCCGGGCGTCCTGCGCGGCATCGCCAGCACCTACTACAAAGAGGCGGCCCAGGCCAAGGACAAGCAGGCCAGGGCTCAGAAGATGGACCAGGCCGTCGGCGCCCTCAAGCAGGCCCTGGAGATCAAGCCGGATGACCCCGAGTCGCTGCAGCTCATCTCCACCCTGCTGGTCGACGCCGGACGGGAGAACGAGGCCAAGGCCTACATGGCCAGGATGCCGGCAGGTGCCAAGATCGACCCCGACACCCTGCTCAACGTCGGCATCCGCGCCTACAACGAGAAGAAAATCGACGAGGCCCTGGCCGAGTTCAGCCGGGTCATCGAGCAGAACCCGCAGCTTGCCGAGGCGTACTACTACCGCGCCCTGACCTATCTCTCCAAGAGCAGGAACAAGGAGGCCAAGGCCGACCTGCAGAAGCTTCTCGAGCTCGATCCCAACAACAAGTTCGCCGCCGAGGCGCGCGAGTTCCTCAAGTCGCTCTAGCTCGAAAGATGTCCTCCAGGCGCTCGCGGCGAGGCGGGCAGGCCCCTGCTTTGCGGCGAACGCGACTGCCCTGGCTGCTCGCCATCGCCCTGGCAGGACTTGCGGCCGCCGCCGCATGGCTGCTGCTCGGCGGTCGCCCTCCGCGCTCGCCGGCCGCCGGCACGACGCGAACGGCGCCCGCCGCCGAGGGACCTTCCCTGGCGGGCTGCGACGTCTTGCTGGTCACCATCGACACCTTGCGTGGCGACGCGGTGGGGTTTGCCGGCAACCGGCGGGCCGCCACGCCGGTGCTCGACCGGCTGGCCGCGGCGGGCCGCGTCTACGAAGATGCCCATGCCCACAACGTGGTCACGCTCCCCTCCCATGCCAACATCCTGACCGGGCTCTACCCCTTCCAGCACGGCATCCGCGACAACAGCGGGTTCGTGCTGCCGGCGTCGGTGCCGACCCTGGGCACCCTGCTGCGCAAGGCGGGCTACGCCACCGGCGCCTTCGTGGCCGCCTACCCGCTCGACTCCCAGTTCGGCCTCGGCCGCGGGTTCGACGTCTACGACGACAGCTTCCCGCGCGGCTCGAACCCGGACGAATTCGTGCTCGCCGAGCGCCGGGGCGACCAGGTGGTGGCCCCGGCGCTGGCCTGGTGGAATGGCCATCGCGGGGTCCGGCGCTTCCTGTGGGTGCACCTCTACGATCCCCACGCTCCCTACCTGCCGCCCGAGCCCTTCGCCAGCCGCTTCCGCGACAATCCCTACCTCGGCGAGGTCGCCGCGTCCGACTCCTTCCTGGCCCCCTTGCTCGCGCCGCTGCTCGACGGCAAGGAGCCGCCGGCCCTGGCCGTGGTGACCGCCGACCATGGCGAGGCGCTGGGCGATCACGGCGAGCTCACCCATGGGCTGTTCGCCTACGAAGCGACGCTCAAGGTGCCGCTCGTCGTCTGGGGACCGGGGGTGCCGCGCGGCCGCGACCGCCGCCCGGCGCGGCACGTCGACATCGTGCCGACCGTGCTCCAGGCGCTGCGGCTGCCGGTGCCGGCAGGGCTGCCGGGGCGCTCCCTGCTCGCCCCCCCCGCCGCCGCCGCGCCCAGCTACTTCGAGGCGCTGAGCACCTGCCTCAACCGCGGCTGGGCGCCTCTGCGCGGCATGCTGCGCGAGCGCCGGAAGCTCGTCGACCTGCCTCTGCCGGAGCTCTACGATTTGAGCGATGATCCCCGCGAGGAGCGCAACCTGGCCGGGACGCGGCGGCGGACGGCGCGCGAGCTGGCCGCGGCGCTGCCCGCCGAGTCGGTCTGGCCGCCGCGCCGGGCGGCGGTGCCGGCCGAGCAGGCGGCCGCGCTGCGCAGCCTCGGCTATGCCAGCGGCTCGGCCGCGCCCAAGAGCGCCTGGTCGGCCGCCGACGATCCCAAGACGCTGCTGCCCCTCGACACCAAGATGCACGCCGTCGTCGACCTCTACTCGCGCAAGCGCTACGCCGAAGCCGCTCGGCTGGCGCGCGAGGTGGTGGCGGCGCGGCCCGCGATGGGCGAGGCCTACGAGCACCTGGCCCTGGCGCTGCGCCGGCTCGAGCGCCGCGGCGAGGCGATCGCGGTGCTCGAAAGCGCCGTCCGGCGCGGGCTGCGCGGCGAGTCGCTGGTCCGCCAGCTCGGCCTGGCGCTGTCCGAGGCGGGGCGCGCGCCGGAGGCGGTCGCGATCCTCGCGCCGCTGGCAGTCGGGCCCGGCGCCGACCCCTCCACGCTCAACGCGCTGGGGCTCGCGCTGGCCGACGCCGGGCGCATGGCCGAGGCGGTCGCCGTCTTGCAGAAACTGGTCGCCGCCTATCCGCAGGACCCGCGGGGCCATGAGAACCTGGGCATCGTGGCGCTGCGCATGGAGCGGCCGGCCGAGGCCCGGCAGCATCTCGAGCAAGCGCTGCGCCTCAACCCCCGGCTGCCGAACTCCTGGAACACCCTTGGCGTGGCCCTCTTCCGCCTGGAGCAGCCGGGCGCCGCCCTCGACGCCTGGGAGCGCGCCGTGGCGATCGACCCCGCCCAGTACGACGCGCTGTACAACATCGGGCTGGTGGCTGCCGCCGCCGGCAAATCCAACCAGGCGCGGCAGGCGCTATCCCGCTTCGTGGCCAGCGCTCCACCCGCGCGCTTCGCCGCGGAGATCGCCAAGGCGCGCCGGCAGCTGGCGCGGTTGGGGGCCTGAGCGCATGCCGCGTCCCACCCGCCGGCGGCGTGCCGCCGCCCTTGCCAGCGCCGTCTGGATGGCCGCCGGCGCCGCCTGGATGGCCGCGAGCGGCTGCCACCGGGGCGGTGGGGCGGGCGCGGACGGCGCCGCTGCCGCCGGCCCTGCCGGCCCTTTCAGGGGCGCACCCATTGTCTTGATCTCGATTGACACCCTGCGCTCGGACCATCTGCCCGCCTACGGCTATGCCCAGGTGGAGACGCCCGCGATCGATGCCCTGGCCAAGGATGCGATCCTCTTCGAGCGCGCCTACAGCCATGTGCCGCTGACCCTGCCCTCGCACGTGTCGATCCTCACCGGGCGGCTGCCCGGCGAGCACGGGGTGCGCGACAACGTCGGCTACCGCTACGACGCCGGCAAGTTCCCCAACCTGGCGCTGGCGCTGGCCCGCGCCGGCTACGTCAGCGGCGCCGCCGTGTCCGCCTACGTGCTGCGCAGCGACACCGGCATGGACCAGGGGTTTGCGCTCTATGACTCGAACGTGCGAGTCAAGCTCAACGATCCCATGGGCTCGAGCCAGCGTGCGGGCGCCGAGACGGCGGAGCGCGCCATCGCCTGGGTGCGCGGCGCCGCGCCCGGTGCACGGCCTTTCTTCCTCTTCCTCCATCTCTACGAGCCGCACAGCCCCTACACGCCTCCGGAGCCCTATGCCTCGCGGTACCGGGACCGTCCCTACGACGGCGAGATCGCCACGGCGGACGCCGTCGTGGGCACATTCGTCGGCGAGCTGAAGCGGCTGGGCGTCTACGATCGCGCCGTGGTCGTCCTGCTCTCGGACCATGGCGAAGGGCTGGGCGATCACGGCGAGCAGGAGCACGGGATCCTCCTCTACCGCGAGGCGTTGCAAGTGCCGCTTCTGCTCAAGCTGCCGGGCTCGCGGCTCGGCGGCAGCCGCGTGGCCGCGCCGGCGCAGCTCGTCGACGTCTATCCGACCCTGCTCGCGCTCGCCGGAGTCGAGGTCCCGGCCGGCCTGCCGGGCCGCTCGCTGCTCGCCTTACGGCGCCCCCAGACGCCGCGCGACCTCTATGCCGAGACCTGGTACCCGCGCCTGCACCTGGGCTGGAGCGAGCTCACCTCGCTGCTCCGCGGCCGCTTTCACTACATCCACGGACCCGACCCGGAGCTCTATGACCTGGGCGCCGACCCCGGCGAGCGGCACAACGTCCTCGCCACCGAGCGCCGTACCTATGCGGCGCTGCGCGGCGCCATCAAGAGCTACCAGCGGGAGCTCGTGGCACCGTCGGCGGTCGACCCCGAGACGGCCCGCAAGCTTGCCGCCCTCGGTTACCTCGCCGGCACGGCCCGGGTGGGTGCCGGCGAGGCCCTGTCCGATCCCAAGGGCCGCATCGGCAGCTTGCGGGACCTCGACGCCGCGGTCGCCCTCTTCTCACACGGCCGCTTCGCCGAGGCGGTGCCGGTTTTCCGCCGCGTCCTGGCGGCCAACCCGCGCATGGTCGACGCGTGGCAGGATCTCGGCCAGTCGCTCGACAAGCTCGGCCTGCCGGAGCAGTCCCTGGAGGCCTACCAGCAGGCGATGAAGCACTCGGGCGGCGTCTCCCACATCGCGCTGGCCACCGGCACGGTCCTGCTGCGCCTGGGCCGGCTGGACGAGGCGCAGGCGCACGCCGAGCTCGGCCTGGCGGTCAGCCCGGCCATGGCCAACGCTCTGCTGGCCGAGATCGCGCTCGCCCGCCACCAGAAGGCCGCCGCCGAAAGCGCGGCGCGCAAGGCAGTGGCCGCGCGCGGGTTGCGCATCGCGCCGCTGGTCACCCTGGCCCAGGTGCTCGCCGCCGAGGGCAAGCTGGAGGAGGGCCTGCAGGCCACCGTCCAGGCCGAAAAGGAGGTTGCCAGCAAGGCGCCGGGAGAGAAGCTGCCTGGCCTCTACTTCGCCCGCGGCGATATCCTGGCGCGGCTGGGCCGCGATGCCGCGGCCGAGCAGGCGTTCCTGCGCCAGATCCAGGAGACGCCGGAAGACACCCGCGCCTACGCCGGCCTGGCGGCGCTCTATGCCGCCCAGGGCAAACCGGGCCCTGCCGTGGCGACGCTGCGGCAGATGGTGGACAGCAACGGCTCGCCGGCCGCCTACGCGGAGGCGGTCAGGACATTGCGCATCCTGGGCGATCCGCAGGGGGCGGCCGCCCTGCTGCGGCACGCCCTCGCACTCTTCCCCGGCAACCCGCAGCTGCGCTCCCTGGAGAGGGGGTAGCGGGCCGGTGCCTAGAACGACTGGTGGAGACTGGAATCATGAATAGAGCCGTTCTTCGCGCAGTCCTCTGTCTCGCCTTGCTGGCCGAGGTCGCACCGGCGGCCGGCCAGCAGGCCGCTCCACCCTTGGCGCCGGCATCCCCGGCCGACAAGGCCATGCTGGAGGCGGCGGGGCTGGCCAAGGCGGGCAAGTTCGCGGCTGCCGTCGAGAAGCTCGAGGCGGCGCGCCGGAAGTCCCCGTTGCCGCCGCACGGCCTTTCCTTGCTCGGCACGCTGTACATGCAGCTCCAGCGTCCCAAGGAAGCGCTTGCCATCCTCAGGCCGATGGCCGAGGCCGCCGACGCAGAGCCGGCGGTGCTCTACAACGCCGGGCTGGCGGCGCTCGCTCTCGGGGAGAAAAACGCCGCCCTGGGCTGGTTTGCGCGCTCGGTGGCGAAGGATCCGGCCACCCCGGCGGCGCGAGAGCTCGGGCTCTTGCTGGCTCGCCAGGGCCGGGTGGTCGAGGCCTACGCCCTGCTGCGCCCCTGGTCGCTGCGCAACGCCGCCGACGGCGAGGCGCTGCTCACCGCCGCCGCCCTCGCGCTGCAGCTCGAAAGGCCCGCCGAGGCCGACCAGCTCATCGCGGGGATGTCGGGCCAGGACCCGGCGATCCAGCTCATGCACGCCAAGATCCTGGTGCAGAAGGGGGACGGACCTGCCGCCGCGGCCCTGCTCGCTCCGCTGCTCACCCGCCATCCGCCCGGCATGGAAATGGAGGTGCGGCGCACGCTCGCCGAGGCGTACCTGCTTGCCGGCCAGGCGCCGAAGGCCATCGAGCTGTTGAAAGGGGGCGTTGCCGGGCGCCCGGCGGTCGCCCTGGTGCTCGCCCGCGCGCAGCACAAGGCCGGCGATACGCTGGGTGCCCTGGCGACGTTGCGTCCCTTCGCCGACAAGCTGCCGGCCGACCCGAAAGGCCTGGGCGACCCGCGCCCGGCGGCCGGCATCGCCCTCGAGTACGGGCGTGCCCTGGCCGACGCCGGGCGCGCCCCGGAAGCCCTCTCCTTTTTCGACAAGGCGACACGCCTCCAGCCCACCAACCGCGCCGCCTGGCAGGAGCTCAGCCGCGCCCTCGCCGCCGCCGGCCGCACCGCCGAAGCCCAGCGTGCCGCCGCCAAGGCCGCCGAGCTGGAAGGCGCGAAAAATCCCGGCTGAGGGGCTTTAGTCTAGTCAGCTCCGGTGCAGGGAGGCGAGCCAGGCCTCGGCGGCGGGGCGTTGCCCCATGGCGGCGGCGTTGCGCAAGAAGAGCTCCGCGGCCTGGGGTGAGGGATTGGAACGCAACAGGCGGCGGAGCTTCTCGTCGGCCGCCGCGTAGTCGCCTCTCAGGTGGTCGACGCCGGCGGCGAGCAGCAGGACCTCGGCCGCGCTGTCGCCGCGCAGCCTCCTGAGCGCGGCGACGGCGTCGGAGGCGGGCCCCGCGTCGCCGGAGCCGAGCGCCAGCGCGCCGAGGAAGAGCCAGCCCTCGGCGTCGTCGGGCTGCAGGGCCACGGCGCGCCGCGCGTAGGCGATGCCCTCGGACGGACGGCCCCGCGCGCCGGCGAGGCGCGCCAGACCGAGCAGAGGGCCCGGCGCCCGCGGCTCCAGCTCGAGCACGCCGCGGTAGGCCTGCTCGGCGCCGGCGAGGTCGCCGCGCGAGAGGCGCAGCGCTCCCAGCTCCTGCAGGCACAGCGGATAGAGCGGGGAGATCGCCAGCGCGGCCAGCAGCTCTTGCTCGGCCTCCGCGGGCCGGCCCTGACGCTCGTCGACCAGGGCCAGGTGATAGTGGCTGCGGCGATAGTCGGGGTCGAGCGCGATGGCCCGGCGAAACGCGGCGGCGGCTTCATCCCAACGTCGCTCCACGAGGCGCACCCGGCCGAGGCCGTCCCAGCCCAGCGCCGAGCGCGGATCGGCCTCGCGCGCCCTGGCGAACGCCTGCTCGGCCTCGTCCGGGCGCCCTGCCTCCTCGTAAGAGCTCCCGGTCAGCGCCCACTCCTCGGCGAAGTTCCGGTCCGGCGGATAGCGGCGCGCCTGCGCCGCGGTGGCGCCGGCGAGCAACAGCGCCAGCGGCACCGCGGCTTGCTGCCAGCGCCGCATGGAAACGGCGCCGCGCAGCACCCGCCAGAGGGCGACCACGCCGCCGCCGCCAAGGATCGCCACCCCGGGCACGATCGGCAGCCGGTAACGCATGCCGTAGATCAAGAGCACGGCAGTCGCGGAGAGCAAGGCGATGTAGGCCACCATCACCCAGGGCAGGCGGCCCTCGCGCCACGCCGACCAGGCGCCGCACAGCGCCAGCGGCAAGAGCAGGCCGAACCCCGGCAGCCAGCGCAGCGCCGCCGACTGCGCGCGGAAGAACTCGAAGCTGTGATTGTCGCGCACTTCCTCGGCCTGGAAGAGCCAGAGGAGCTTGCTGCCCAGGGTGCGGGCGAAGCCGAGCGGGTCGGCGGCCGTCCGTTGCAGCAGCTTGCGCATGAAATACCTCTCGATTTCGCGCGGCTGGCGCGCACCCTGGCGATACGGTTCGGCTTCGAGGCGGTCCCAGGAGCCTCCGAGGCGCGCGTTCTGCACCCCGCCGCCAGCCGGGTCGTTGCCGATCCAGGTGGCGATCGCGGCATAGCCGCGTACGAAGACGAATCCGCCCGACGCGCGCGAGGCGGTGAGGACGGCGGCCCCGACCGTGGCCACGACCAGCGACGACGCTATGGCGAGCGCGAGACCGCGGCGCGGCGCCGACCGCCAGAGGCGCACCAGCACCAGCGGCAGCAGGGCCAGCGCCGTCGGGCGGGTCACGCTGGCCAGGCCAAGGGCCGCACCCATCGCCCCCGCCGCCCAAAGAGAGGGCCTCTCCAGGGTCAACGACCAGAGAACGAGCGCGAGCAGCGGCAAGAGGACGACTTCTTCCCAGAGCTGCGTGTCCACCAGGACGAGCGGTCCGTAGACCGCAAGAAGCAGGCCGCAGGCAATCCCGGCGCCGCGCCCGAGCAGGCGCGCCGCCGCGCCGGCGGTGAGCGCGCAGGCAGCGGCGCCGAACGCGGCCTGGATGAGCCGCACCGCCGCGAGCGATTCGCCGGTGAGGCGCAGGAGCGCGCCCAGGACCAGCGGGTAGATCGGCGCCTTGGTCGGAAAGGGAGGGATCGCCAGGTCGCCATGGGCGATCCGTCGCGCCCGCTCCAGGAACTCCAGGGCGTCGAGCTGCGGCCAGCGATAAAGAGCGGTCTGCCCGAGCTGGTGCGCGACGACCGCCCGCACCGCACAGGCGATCAGCGCGACCGCCAGCGCCCACCGCCAGCCGAGGATGCGGCTCGCCGCCAGTGCCGCCGCGGGGGGCGTGGCCGGCGCGGCGTTCGGCTCGGCCTCCGATCGGGCGCCCATGCCCGTGGCCCCACTGGACCGCTCGTCGCGCCCGGCCGGGCGGCGGCGCGGACGAGCGCGAGACTTTCCAGCCGAGTTGCGCTTCATCAGGATCTCCTGAAGGGGCCGGGGCGGACGACTCAGGACGGGCGATTATAGACCTGCGCCGCCCGGCCTCGAAGTGCTCCAAGGCGCCGATCCCTTGAATCCGGAGCAGTTGGCAAGTACCCTCCGCAAGCGCATCACCGCTCACCGGGGAGAAATTCGATGAGAGTGCTGATCGCCGACAAGTTCGAGCAGAGCGGGATCGCAGGGCTCCTGGCCGGCGGATGTGAAGTCGTCCACGAGCCGGATCTCCAAGACGAGGCGCTGACGCGGGCGATCGCCGAGACCCAGGCCGACGTCCTGATCGTGCGCAGCACCAGGGTCGGCGAGGCGGCGCTCGAGGCCGGCCGGCTGGCGCTCGTCGTGCGCGCCGGCGCGGGCTACAACACAATCGACGTGGCGGCGGCGTCGCGCCGCGGCATCTACGTGTCGAACTGCCCCGGCAAGAACTCGATCGCCGTCGCCGAGCTGACCATGGCTCTGATCCTGGCGCTCGACCGCCGGGTGCCGGACAACGTGGCCGACCTGCGCGCCGGCCGCTGGAACAAGAAAGAGTACGCGAAGGCGCGCGGGCTGTATGGCCAGACCCTCGGCCTGCTCGGGGCCGGGAACATCGCCCGCGAGGTGATCCGCCGCGCCGTCGCGTTCGGCCTCGACGTGGTGCTGTGGAGCCGGCGTTTCGGCGGCCAGGACCGGCCGCTCTCCAAGGAGGAAGCGCAGGCGTTCGGGCTCGGCCCGGCGGTGCCCATCGCGCTCGCCCCGTCGCCCGCCGAGGTTGCCGAGCGCTGCGACATCCTCAGCGTCCATCTGGCGCTCGGCCCGAAGACCAGGGGCCTCGTCGACGGCGCGCTGCTCGCCAGGTTGAAACCCGGCGCCATGGTGATCAACACCTCGCGGGGCGAGGTGGTCGACCACGAGGCGCTGGCCCGCGCGGTCAAGGAGAAGGGGCTGCGGGTAGGTCTCGACGTCTACGGCTCCGAGCCGCCCACAGCGACAGGCGAGATGAGAGACCCGATCGTCAGCCTGCCGGGCGTTTACGGCACACACCACATCGGCGCTTCGACGGAGCAGGCGCAGGAGGCGATCGCCGCCGAGACGGTGCGCATCATTGCCACCTACATGCAGACGGGCGAAGTGCTCAACGTCGTCAACCTGTGCAGGAAGACGCCGGCTTCCCACATGCTGGTGGTGCGGCATCGCGACCGCCCCGGCGTCCTGGCGCACGTCTTCGAGCACCTGCGCGCGGAGAACCTCAACGTCCAGGAGACCGACAACGTCGTCTTCGAGGGAGCGGAGGCCGCCGTGGCGCGCATCAACCTCGATGCCGCGCCGACCCCGGCGCTCCTCGCCGCCATCCGCGACGGCAATGGCGACGTCCTCGACCTGCACCTCATCGCGCTGTAAAAGAGGACCAAGACATGTCCACCGGGACCAGCAGCGCTCGTATCTTCAACTTCTCGGCGGGGCCGGCGGTGCTGCCTTTGTCGGTGCTCGAGGAGGCCCAGCGCGACCTCGTGTGCCTGCCTGGCGTCGGCATGTCGATCCTCGAGATCAGCCATCGCTCCAGAGCCTTCGACGAGATCATCCAGGGCGCCGAGGCCGACTTCCGCGCCCTGGCGCGTATTCCCGAGGGCTACCACGTGCTGTTCCTGCAGGGCGGCGCGAGCACCCAGTTCTCGATGGTGCCGATGAACATCCTTACCGCCGGCGCCACCGCGGATTACGTGGTCACCGGCTCGTGGTCGAAGAAGGCGGTCAAGGAGGCCAAGAAGGTCGGCGCGGTCAACGTCGCCGCGACCACCGAGGCGGAGAACTTCGCCCGCATCCCGCGCCAGGACGAGCTCGAGCTGACGCCCGGCGCGGCCTACGTCCATTACACCTCGAACAACACGATCTTCGGCACCCAGTGGCCGGCGGAGCCCGCGGCCGGCGACGTCCCTCTCGTCTGCGACGCCTCCTCCGACATCTTCTCGCGGCCGCTCGACGTCGGCCGCTACGGCATCATCTACGCCGGTGCGCAGAAGAACCTCGGACCGTCGGGTCTGACGCTCGTGGTGATCCGCGAAGACCTGGTGAAGCGGGGCGCCGAATCGCTTCCGGCGATGCTGCGGTATGCGACGCACGTCGAGAGCAAGTCGCTGTACAACACGCCGCCGGTTTTCGCCATTTACATCCTGCGCCTGGTGCTCAAGTGGCTCGCCGGGAGCGGCGGGCTCGCGGCGATGGCGGCGGCGAACGAGCGCAAGGCCGGGAAGCTCTATGCCGAGATCGACCGCACAGGCTTTTACCGCGGCCATGCCGCCCGGGACAGCCGGTCGGCGATGAACCTGACCTTCCGGCTGCCGTCCGAGGAGCTGGAGAAGCAGTTCGTCCAGGAGGCAACCGCGGCCGGCTTCGACGGCCTCGAGGGTCACCGCTCGGTCGGCGGCCTCCGCGCCTCGATCTACAACGCCTTCCCCGCCGAAGGCATCGACGCCCTGGTTGCCTTCATGCGGGATTTCGAGCAGCGCCGCGGCTGAGCGCTTCCCCTCCGCCCTTCTACCGGGACATCTTCTCCGCCGTCGAATCTCCAGCAGGCGGCGAATCACGCGGCCCCGCCGGCGTCCCGGCCAGCGCCTCGCGGCCGGCGTCACGAGCTCGGCGCGGCCGTGGGTGCCGCGGTAGCCGCCGGGGGTTGCGGGCGGGAGCGGCTGGTCCGCCGCCATAGGGTCGCCGCGGCGATGAGCAAACCGCCGGACGACAGCGCGAGACCGGCAAGGAAGCTGCGCGGCAGGTAGCGCAGGGTCACCGTGCGCGCGCCTGCCGGCACGCGCACAGCCAGCAGGGCGCCGTCGGCGATGGCCGTGGGCGCCGGTTGGCCGTCCGCGCGGGCGCGCCAGCCGGGGATCGCCGCCTGCGCGACCACCAGCCAGGCCGCCTCGGCGACCTCGACGCCGATCTCCAGCCGGTCCCCCTCCACCCGCACCGTGCGCACCCGCGCGCGCCCGTTGGCCGCGGCGGCGAGTGCCGCGCCGCCCGCCCCCTCGAGCGTCGCCAGCTCGTAAGCATCGGGCCTCCCGCGCAGCAGCCGGCGGGCCTCGGCGGGCGAGGAGACGGCGATCACGGAGCCGGGAAAGAAGGCCCAGCGCACCTCCCCGGCCAGCTCCCACAACCGGGTCTCGCGGAACAGGCCGCGGTCCACCCAGGGGGGGCCCAGGCTGAGGTCGGACCTGGCCAGCAGGAAACGGGTCCCGAGCAGGCGCAGGAAAGGCTCATGGCCCGGCAGCGGCCGGCGGTACTGCTTCTTGTAGGTGCTGCGGTCGAGATCCAGCAGATCGACCAGCCAGTCGACGTAGCGCGCCGATTCGGTCGGATCGTGGGTGCGGATGTCGGCCAGGCCGTAGACCGTCGACGAGCTCGGCGCAAAGACGCCCCGTGTGCCGACGACGCGAAAGGGCCCGGCCGCCCGCTTCATCGCCTCGACCACAGGGAGAGCGGGATAGGCCAGCCGCGCGCTCACGACCGGAACGTAGCCGCAGTAGCCGGCCAAGAGCTGTCCCAAGGTGAGCGCTCCCGCCAGCAGGCCGGCCGCAAGCGGAAAGCGCCGCAGGCTCAAGCAGAGCGCCGTCCCGCCGACCGCCGCCAGCGCCAGCGTCCAGTGCAGCGCCGCCTCGGCCAGCGCCGCCGGCCCGACGCCGGCCAGGACTCCGCTCTCCCTCCAGAAATGGAGGACCACCGCGCGCGCCACGGCGGCGGCAAGGCCCGCCAGGAGCGTCGATCCCCAGAGGCACAGCAGACGCCGGCGGCTCGGCGCCTCGGCGCACCACTGCTCCAAGGCACGGGCAGCCAGCAACGCGACCGCGAAGCCGCCGAGATAGGCAAGATAGCGGCGATCGATCGCGGAGACCAGCGGCAGGGCGAAGACACGCCCCGGGAGGCCCCCGAGGTTTAGGTGGATGGCAAAGGCCGCGGCCGCGAGCGCGGCGAGGTAGGTCTCGGTCCGGCGGCGCCGCGCGGCGGCGAGAACTCCGCCCGCGGCGAGAATCAGGCAGGGAAGGCCGACCGACCCCTCGGCCAGCCAATGCAGCGGCGCCGGTCCGTGCTCGGAGCTGCGCTGCGGGGTCCCGAAGATTCCCGGAGAGACCATGTTGACGAGACCGCCCCAGCCCGCCTCCTCGGCGGCTCGGCCCGCTCCGGGGTCCCGGCCGCGCCCCTGCTGCCCGAGCTTTTCCGATCCCAGGACCGTCTGGGCCACGGGCAGGGTGAAGAACGCCGTGCACAGCAGTGCAAGGAGGGCCGCGCCGAGAGTGGCGAGCACGAGACGCCGCAGCTCGCCGCGCCGGCCCGCCGCCGGGCTGGCCAACGTCAGCCGCGCCGCAAAGGCGAGTCCGGTCATCAGGGCGGTCTCGGGATGACCGGCCAGCAGGACGGCGCCGAGCGCAAGCAAGAGAAGGAGGCGCGGCGAGCGCTGGTCCGGGTCGTCAACCAATCTCTCGGTGGCCAGGAAGACCAGCGGCCAGAGGGCGATGACTTCGCCATGAGGGAAGAGCTGCCAGACGGTGAGCGAACCGCCGAAGGCGTAGCCGAGGCCGGCAGCCAGGCAGAAGACCGGCCGGCAGGCGAGCTGGCGGGCCGCTAGAAAGGTCCCGGCGAGCGCCAGCAGCAGCTTGAGGAAGGCGCGGAGCGCCTGGGCGGGGACGGCCGCGAACGGCAGCGCAAGGATGGAGACCAGGCTGCACGGCGCCGCCTGGCCATTGCCGAGGAGAGACTGACCCGCGGCGGAATAGGGATTGAGCAGCGGAATGCGTCCTGACAGCAGCTGCCGCCGGGCCTCGGCCTGCCACGGCGCGAACTGCAGGGTGACGTCATTGAGGGCCCCCCCCTTGGGCTGGTACTGGAGCTGCTCTCGGGTCGCCCAGGGGAGGCGGGGGACGTTGGTGTCGAACGGCCCGTAGGCCGCGCCCGCGCGCAGCGCCGGGAGAAGGGGGGCGAGGGCCAGCGCGATGAGCAGGCACGCCCACTTCCATTCGAGCCGCGGACGGAAAGAGCGGTTCCAGAGGGCCACGCCGCCCCCGGCGCAGGCCAGCATCCAGAGCAGCAACTCCCACTGGAAGCCGTCGGGGGCTGCCGGTGGCAAAACGAGCATCGTCAGGGCGAGGACGAACTTGCTCAAGGATCGATGTCCATGACCTCGGCCAGGGTGTGGCGCACGAGCGGCAGGTCGTGCGGCAGCCAGGCGGCAAAGCCCGGACTGGCGAACAGGGCCTCGTCGCCGGGGTAGGTGGGGACCAGGTAGAGAGGGAAGCGGGCGAAGATCTCGCGGTCGGAGCGGCGGCGGCGGCGCGCCACCGCGGCGCGCTGCGCGGCGGCGCGGTCGAGGTGGGCGAGCAAGAAGGATAGGGCGCGGAGCTGGGCGAGCGAGCGCTCGTCGCTGAGCACGACCTCTCCTGCCGTGCCGGCCCCGCCAGGCCCTCCTCCGCCCCCCCCCGGGCGGCGCGGCGCGGCGGCGGACAGCAGGCGCGAGCGCACGCGGGCCAGGCCGCGGCGGAAGAGCTCGCGCGGTCCATGGGCCTGCCACCTGGCGGCGAGCCCGCGCGCCGAGAACCGCGCCGGCGGCGGCGTCTGCATCGGGCCGGCGGCCTGCCGTGCCGCGGCCTCGCCGGTGGCGGGCATGGCGCTGCGGGCCGCCGCTCCCGCCATTGGCGGCACTCCTCGCAAGTCGGCGGTGTTGGCGATCCAGCCGGCGTAAGGATCGATGCGCAGCGAGGTGCCCCCGGGGTTGTTGCCGGCCAGCATCGCAAGCGTACGCGACAGGAAGGTGAGCAGCAAGGCGGGCATCACCTGCTCCCAGAGGCCCGCCTCGTAGTTCTTGTAGGCGGTGAGGAAGGCATTGCGCTCGAACAGGAAGCCGCGGTTGTAGAGGCCCAGCAGGTCCGAGGTGGCGCTCGAGCGATGGCGCACGACCGCGCCGGGAACGAAGACCACCCTTTCGCCGCCGGACCACAGGCGCCATCCGAGGTCGACGTCCTCCAGGTAGGCGAAATAGCTCTCGTCGAAGCCGCCCGCGGCCAGGAACGAGGCGCGGCGGACCAGCATGTTGCCGCCACAGGCAAAGAGCAGCTCCTCGCCGGCCGCCGGGACGCGGGCGGCCGCGAGCGGGCGGCGGAAATCGAGCTGGAAGGCGTGCCCGTCGAAGGTCATCACGCCACGCCCGAAGTCGAGCCGTTCACCCGGCCAGTCGACGATCTTGCCGGAGACCGCCGCGACGTCGGGCGGTGCCGCGGCCAGGGCGTCGACCAGGGCGGCCAGCCAGTCGCGCTCCGGCCGGGTGTCGTTGTTGAGGAAGGCGATGGCGTCGCCGCCGGCCGCGGCCACCAGCCGGTTGTTGCCGGCGCAGAACCCCAGGTTGACCGGGCTCTCGAGCAACCGCACGCGCGGCGGCCGGGCGCGCCGCAGCCAGGACGCGGTGCCGTCGCTCGAGCCGTTGTCGAGCACCAGCACCTCCCACGCGACGCCCGGGTCGGTCTGCTCGGCCAGCGCGGCCAGGCAGGTTTCCAGGTGCTCCCGGCCGTTCCACGAAGGGACGGCCACCGAGACCTTGGACAACCGGCTCAACGACGGTCCTTCCCTGCCCGCCGCAGCCGGCGGCGCAGGCGGAAGGCGAAGGAGTCGGCCGGGGCCGTGGTGGCCAGCGGCCGCGTGAAGCGCTCTTTGCTGGAGTCGCAGACCGGCGCGCGGCAGAAGCGCAGCAGCGGAGCGAGGGCCTGCTCCCAGCGGAAGGCGGCGAGCAGCGCGCGCGCGCCTTGCCGCCGCGCCGCGCGCCCGTTCTCCGCACCCAGCGCCTCCGACAGCGCGTGCGCCAGGGCCGCCGCGTCGCCGGCGGGAACCACCCAGCCCGCCCGGTGCTCGCGCACCAGGCGGCTCATCGTGCCGCCGCCGGTCACCACCACCGGGCAGCCGGCGGCCAGCGCGTCGAGAAAGCGGGTGCGCAGCGAGAGCGCCGTCTCGAGGCTCGGCCGGTGCGGAGCGACCAGCACGTCCACGTCGCGCAAGAGGTCGTAGCGGCGTTCCGCCGGCACCCAGTCGAGCACCTGGACGCGCTCCTCCCAGCCGCGGGCGCGGCGCTGCTCTTCGACCGCGGCGAAGAGGCGCTGCGGCGTACTTTCCGGGTTGGGGTTGCGGATCAGCAGCAGCGTCCAGTCCGGCAGAGCGAGCTCGGCCAGGGCGTCGAGCAGGGTCCAGGGGTCGTACCAGTCGTAGAGGCCGCCGAAGAGCAGGCGCCGCTCCCCGGCGCGCCGCGGCGGCAGGTAGGGCCGGTGCGGCGGCAGCTCCTCGGGGACGCCGAAGGGGACGACGTCGACGAGCGAGCGCAGGTCGGGGTCGCCGGCCACCCGCTCGGGATTGACCCGGCCGAGGGCGGTCAGAAAGCCCAGGTAGAAGCCCCTCTGCTCCTCCGATGAGCAGAGGAAGAAGTCGCCGCGCGACATCTGCAGGACCCAGCTTGCGTGGTCGTTGCGATAGGGGTCGAGGCCCAAGCTCGAGGTGTAGGAGAAGTTCTCGATCAGCCAGGGATCGTAGAGGTCGATCGCCGCCGGGAGCTCCGGAGCTGCCAGGACCAGGTCGTTAGCGAGCTGTCCCTGGGCCACCGCGGCGGCACAGCCGGCGAGCAACTCGCGCAGCCGGGCGCGCTCGAAGCGGCGCACCGTGAGACCGGGAAGCGGCGGCAGCAGCGCCGCGGTCTCGGCGGGCTCGGCCGGCGAGATGAGGACGATCTCGAAACCATAGGACGGAAGCCGGCGCGCGAGCTCGCAGTAACGGATGCCGATCCCGGCCATGCGCGGCCGGATCGGCTCGCTGGCCAGAAGGGCGATCCGGTTCATGGGCTCGCGGGCTCGGCGCGGCGGCTCATGGGCTGGCGGCGGGGGGCAGGCGGTTCATGGGCCGCCGGCTCGGCGAGGCGGTTGACGGTCATGAGAAGCGGCGTTGCCACCACTGGTGGGCGCGCCAGGCGCGGGTCGCTTGCATCGCCTCGACCAGCCGGTTCAGCCGCTCGATCTCTGCATACGTCCGCCCGAGGTGCGCCGTCTGCTCCTCGACCGTGGCACGCAGATGCCGCTCCTCGTCGTAGAGCCGTTGCAGCTCGGCGGTCGCGCCGCGCGCCAGCGCGTCGCGCTGCTCGATCGCCGCGCCGAGCCGCGCCACCTCGGCGAGGAGGTTCTGGTGGGCGCCCTGCAAGGCTGCCAGCTCGCCGTGGGCGGCGTGATAGCGGTCCTCGGCGCGCAGGCGCTCGCGCGCCAGCTCCTGGTGCGCGCGGGCGAGCGTGTCGAGCTCGCCGCGCCGCCCGGCGAGCTCGCGGCGGGCCGCGGCCTGGCCTTCCCGCTCGGCCACCAGCTCGCCGCGCAACGTATCGACCGCCCGCGCCAGGGCCGCTGGCTCCAGGCGGTGCGCGTGCTTGGCGAGCACCCGCGCCTTGACCGCCAGGAAGTCGTCGCGCTGGCGCGGCCGTTCGCCGAAGACGTGATGGGCGCCGCCGCGGAAATGGCGGTACTCGCAGGTAACGCGGGCCAGATGATGAAAGGGAGTGAGCGCCGCCAGGCGGATGAGCAGGTCCCAATCCTCGAAGAAGGGCAGCGAACGATCGAAGGGGCCGGCCGCGGCGAGCAGCCGGCGCTCGACGAGCACGGTGTTGAAAGGGATGTAGTTGTCGATCAGCAGCATGTCCGGGTCGAAGTCGCGGCTGTACGGGAGGCGGCGGTCGCGGCAGGTCCAACCCCCCGCCGGATCGAGCTCGTAGAGGGCGACCGCGGCGTCGGTGTAGGCGATACGCACTCCCGCCGCCGCGACCAGGCCGGCAAGCGTGGCCAGGTGCTCGGGCGCCGCCAGGTCATCGTCGTCGAGGAAGGCCACGTAGTCGCCGCCCGCCGCCGCGATCCCCGCCTCCGCGGCGCCGGCGCGCCCCTGGCTCTCGGCAAGATCGACGCGCACCACCGGCAGCGGGAAACCGTCCGGCACCACCGGCGGCGCGCCGCCGTCGTTGACCAGGACGACCTCGGCGCGGCGGTACTGCCCCGCGGCAAGGCTCGCCAGCGCCTCCCCGAGCAGTCCCGGCCGGTCGCGTGTCCGGACGACGACCGTGATCAGCGGTCCCTCCCGCACCTCGAGCAGCGCGGGCGACCCTCCCAGGTGACGCAGCAGCTGCGCCGGGCTGCGGGTGGTGAAATCGGCGGCCGAGAGCCGGCGATAGCCCTCGGCCAGAGCGACGCCCGCCTGCAGGGTCAGGGTGCGGTACTGGCGCAGTCCGAGCGCCGCCGCCAGGTAGGGGTGACGCTCCTCCTGGCTGGCGTAGCACGCCATGGCCGAGCGCAGGGCGGCTTCCTGGCCGCTCACGTCGACCAGCAGGTCGGCGTAGGCCGGCTGGTTGACCTCGTAGAGCAGCACGCGCAAGGCGCCGAGAGCCTCGCTTTCCGCGCCGCCGTCGCGCACTGGCGCGAGCAGGCGATGAAACGCGGCGAAGGCGGCGCGGTGGTCGCGGGTCACCTCCAGGGGAGAGGGCACGAGCACCAGCTCGGGACGTTGCGTCAGGATGGCGCGCCGGATGCCGCGCTCGGCCTCCTCGAGGTGGGCGTCGAGAGCGCCATCGGGCAGCTCCAGGCGGTCGCTGCCGGCGAGGCCGAGGACGGCGGCGGCCCGCGCCGCTTCCTCGCGCCGCCGGCGTCGATAGGCGTCACGGTCCCCCACCTGCTCCACGCCGCCGCCACCGTCGGTCAGGAAGAGCACGCGGACCGCGGCCCCGGCCGCCGCGAGGCCGGCGACGAGGCCGCCGCAGCCGAGGACTTCGTCGTCGTAGTGCGGCGCCACCACCAGCACGCTGGCCGCCTCGACCCGCTCGACGCTGCCGGGAGGGACGGGATCGCCGCTCACTGCAAGTACCCCAGGGCGCGCAGGCGCCGCTCGGTCTCCGGGTCGTGCCCGGTGGGTCTTACGGCTTCGCCGGTCCAGTCGTGAATCCAGATGGCGAGGCCGCCCGGGGGCGCTGCCGCGGCAGGCCCGGGCCAGTGCCGCGAGAGCAGCGCCGCGAGCTCCAGCGGGCCGCCGCCGTAGGGAGCGCCGGCGCCGACGCGCAGCCGCGAGGCGGCGAGAGGCAGGCCGTCGAGACTTGCCGCGAGCGCTTCGATGCGGCCGACGTCGCCTTCGATGCGCAGGCCCTTGGGGGTGCCGTCGCCCAGGAGATCGAAGCGCAGGCGGTAGGGACCCGTCCCGGGACCGCCGCGGGGTGGCCCGGGCAGCCCGGGCGACCCGGACGGCCCGAGCGACCCGAGCGGCCTGGGCGACCTGGACATTGCGGAGGACGGCTCGACCCGGTCCTCCGGTGCGAGGAAGAATGGCTGCCAGCGCCGCGGTGCGCGGGCGAGGACCAGGCTGCCGCGCAGGTGGGAGCCGGAAGGCAGGTCCTCGGCCATCACCCACAGGCCGGTAAGCGCGCGATCGAGGCGCCGCTCGATCACTGCCGCGAGCTGACGGACGGCAGGCGTGCGCGCGGCGGTGGGGCCGGCACGGGGCGCGGCGCCGGCGAGGTTGTGGCGCTCGGACGGGTCGCGCGCCAGGTCGTAGAGCTCGACGCGCCCGAGCCTTGCCAGGTCGAGGCGCCAGAGATAGGCCTGGAGCCCGTCGGCGGGCACGAACGGCTCCTGCCGGTTGAACAGGATCAACTTGGTCTTGCCGAGCACCGCCGCGGCGCGCAGCGGGCCGGCCGCGAGCCCTTCGGCGAAGGCCGGCCGCTCCGGCAGCGGGCCGCGCCCGGTGAGCGCCGGCAGCAGGTCGATTCCTTCGTCGGAGGGGTCGGGGCCGCTGCCGGCCGCCGCCAGCAGCGTCGGCCGCAGATCGAGCAGCCGTACCGTGCCGCCGAGACGGCGGCCGGCCGGGATGCGGCCGTCCCAGCGGAAGATCAGGGGGACGTGGATCTGCTCCTCGTACAGCGTCTGGCCGTGCTTCCAACCGCCGTGATCGTCGAGCTCTTCGCCATGGTCGGCGGTGAGCACGACGAGCGTGCGGCCGAGCACCCGCGGATCGAGCGCCGCCAGCAGCTCTCCGACGTAGCGGTCCGCGTAGTGGACCTCGCTGTCGTAGAGGGCGCCGATGTGCGCCGCGTCGCGCGCCGGATCGGCGAGCTGGAGCTTGCCGGCATAGATGCCGTGCACCCAATCGCCGGCGACGGGTCCGCTGTAGAGCCCGGCGTCGAACGGCGACTGGTTGCCGACGATCTCGGGATTCTCGTAAGGATCGTGCGGGTCGACGTAGTGAGCGTAGAGGAAAAACGGCCGTCCCTGCCGGGCCAGCAGCCAGGGAATGGCGTGCCGGTTGAGCTCATCGGCGTGCCTGCGCATCCACTCGGGGTCGCCCGGCGGCGCGTAAAAGGTCTGGAAGCCGCGCTCGAAGCCGGCCCCCACGTGCAGCGTCGGGTTGGCGAGGAAGCCGCCGGTCGCGTATCCCAGCTTCTCCAGCTTCTCGGCCAGCGTCTCGACGCCGCGGGGAATGGCGAAGGAGGCGACCTCGGAGCCGAGCACCTCGCCGGGATAGCGTCCGGTCATCAGGGAGACCACGGAGGGCAGCGTCCAGGGCGCCTGGCTGTATGCCTCATCGACCACGGTGCCACGGGCGGCGAGAGCCCGCGCGATCTCCGGGCTGGTATTCCGCCGGTAGCCATAGGGGGTGAGCCGATCGCGGCGCAGGGTGTCGATGAGGATGAAAACGATGTTGGGCGGCGGCGGGTGAGCGCCGCGCCGCTCGGCAGCCGGCGCGGAGACCGTCACCGGACCCCAGGCCACGAGATTCCTGCCGCGCTGCCGCGCCGGCAGGCCGGGAAGCGAGACCGAGAACTCGAGAGTGATCTCGCGCCCGGCATAGCGCGCCAGATCGGCGCCGAGGTCCAGCCAGCGGGGATCCTGCAGCGCTGCCGTCCTGGCGACCTCCAGGACCTCACGCTGGCGTCCCTCCCGCGCCGACACCTGCATCTGGAGACGGCGCACGGAGCGCCAGGCCGCGGGCAGGAGCTGGACGCCGGCATGGACCGCGGCGCCGCGCGGGATCCGTCCGCGCCAGCGCCAGGCCTGCGCAGAGGTCAGCACAACCTGACGCCTCTCATGATCGATCTCCAGCGTTGCCACCTCCGGAGGGTGCGCGAACCAGAGTCCCTGGCGCGCCAGGCCCGCGGCGGCAAAGCCTCCCCGCTCGACCGCCGTGCGCAGCACGAAGCCCTCCGGCTCGCCGCGCCCGCATCCCGCCCAGGCGGCCAGCGCCGCGGCGGCCAGGGCCGTCCCCAGAACGGCCGGCAGGTGTCTCCGGCGCGCTCCCGGCCGCGGCCCTAGCCTAGGGTCAGCCCGGGGGTTAGACCAGGTCATAGTCTCCCATGGCGAAGTAGAAACCGTCCGCGGCCGCGGACGGATCGGGTCCGCCGGCGCGGCCACGGCAGCCCACGAACCGGCTTTCGCCAGCGGGCTGCAGCCCGAGAGATGCGAGAAGGCCGGAATGAGGACCGTACGGCGGCCAGAAGCGCCAGGTGCGCAGGCCGGCGCCGCGCAAGTCGACCGCCACGGCGAGCATCGAAGGGTACCACTCGCCCGCCGGCGGAAGCCAGAGCTCCGCCGCCCACGCCTCGTCGCCGACGAAGGCGAACACGGCGAGCCCTTCGCCACCGCCGCCGGGCAGGCGGTAGACGCGATAGTAGCGGCCCGGCCGCGAGTGGTACCGCCAGTTGAGGAAGGCGGTGGAACGGCGCACGCCCAGGGGCGCGCAGCGCTCCCAGGCCGCTTCGGCCCAGGCGGCGCAGAAGTCCCCGGCTTCGATGCGCGCCGCGGCGGGGGCCGGCGCCCCGGGCAGCGCGCCGCCGAGCGGCTCGACCGTGGCCAGCGGGTGGTAGTCGAAGACCCGCTGCCCCAAGCGGAAGTGACGTTCGCTGGGAAAGCCGAAGATCAGGGGCACGTCGCCGTCGCCCGGCAGGTCGGCGAGAAGCAGCCGCCCGAGTTCGACCAGGGCGGGCCGCAGGCCGCGCCGGTCCGCGCTGCCGGCAAAATCGACCAGCTGCCAGATTCCCGCTTCGCCGCCGCGCCAGCGCGCCGGCAGGCGCAACGCACCGGCGTGGGCCAGGACTCTGCCGCTCGTCTCGACCGCCACCAGGCTGCGCGACTCGCCAGGCAGCTGCCGGTACTTCCAGGCCCACTCCTCGGCCGACAGTGGATGGCCGAACCGTTGCGCGAACAGCGACGACAGGGCCGGTATGTCCTCGGGCCGGGTGGCGCGCAGAGAGATCAACGGCCGCCCCGGCCCCGGCCCCGCTGGCCCCGCTGGCTCCGCTGGCTCCGCTGGCTCCGATGGCTCCGCTGGCTCCGATGACGCAGCCGCATCGCGATGACGTCCCTGAGCATGGCGAGCGAGGAGCGCAGGGGGTTCACCCGCGAATCGGCGGAATCGGCCCAGATCACCCCGACCTCCGCCACGCGGTAGCCGCGCCGCCGGGCCAGCCAGATCAGCTCGACGTCGTAGGCGAAGCCGTCCACCTTCATCTCGGCGCACAGGGCGCGCGCCTCGTCGCCGCGCGCCAGCTTGAAGCCGCACTGGGTGTCGCGCAGGCCGCGCACCCCCAGCGCGCGGATGAGCAGGTTGAAACACTTGCCCATCAGCTCGCGGTAGAAAGGCTGCCGCTGCGTGATCATCGATCCGGCGACGGCGCGGCTGCCCACCACCAGCTCGGCTTCGCGCAGCCGCGGCTCGAGCTTCTCGATCTCCTCGATGGGCGTCGAGAAGTCGGCGTCGGAGACCAGCACCCGATCTCCGCGGCTGGCCAGGACGCCTGTGCGCACCGCCGCGCCCTTGCCCAGGTTGCGCTGGTGGCGAAGCACCGCGGCGCCGGCGCCGGCCGCGATCTCGGCGGTGCCGTCGCCGCTGCCGTCGTCGATCACCAGCAGCTCGAAGGCGAGTCCCCTGCGCTCCAGGTACTCCGCCGCTCGGCGCAGTCCGGGCGCCAGCCGCGCCGCCTCGTTGTAGGCGGGAATGACGACCGATAGCTCGACGCTCATCGGCCGCCTCCTACCACTCCTCTTGCCGGGTCTTCTTGAAAACCGTGTCGTGCGGCGCCGACCTCTCTTCGGGCGGCCTGCCGTTCGTATAGTAATAGAAAGAGATCGATTTGCGCGACGTGCTCTCCGGGCAGGCCAGCGGCGCCGGATGTCCATGATAAGAGAAGTCGGTGGTGTTGAAAACGATCGTCCGGTTGAAGATCGGCAGGATCTTGCGCTCGCAAACGGTGACCTCGCGGTTCCACAGCTCGATGTGGCCTCCGTACTCTTCACGCCAATCCTTGTTGAGATAAACGATCAGGTTGAGCCTGCGGTCGAGCTTGAGAAGCGGATGCCAGTTGAAGTCGACGTGTACCTTGAGAAAACCGCCGCGCAGGATCTGGTGCGGCCCGGCGCCGCCGTAATAAGGATCGGGGATGAGCCCCTCGATTCCGGTCAAGGCCTCGAGGAACTGCAAGACAGGAGCTGAATTCATCACATAAAGGAAAGTCTGCAGACTCTCGCCCAGCGGCGCCTCGCAACGGTAACCGAGCTTTTTCTCGCGGACGTTGTCGAACTCGACCCATTGGATCTCTCCCGGCCGCGGAAACTCCGCCACCAGAGCATCCAGCGTCGCGGCGTCGAACAGGTCGTCCAGCACCACGTGCGGGAACGGCTCGGCGCGGACGTATTGCTCGCGCAGACGGAGCGGATCGGCACGCAAACGCATGTCCAGCTGAGCCATCGGGTCGGCAGTGTACGGGTGGGGGCGCGGGGGGGTCAAGGTTGATTGGGCGCGCCGGGGGTCCCCGCGCTCAGGGCGCGTTCGCGCGCCCAGCGGATGGCGTCGGCCAGCAGGGGCGCGATCAGCGCCGGCCGGAAGCGCTCGGCGGCGCGCTGGCCGGCGGCCCGCGCCCGGCGCCACTCGCGCCCGTCGGCGAGGAGCTCGCGCGCCGCGGCGGCAAAGGCGGCTTCATCGCCCACCGGCACCAGCCTGGCGGCGCCGCCGATGAACTCGGTCGAGGGGATGCGCGAAGCGACCGCGGGCACCTTGGAAGCCATGGCCTCGAGCAGCGGCAGGCCGAATCCTTCCTCCGCGCGCGACGGCAGCAGCAGCAGGTCGCAGCGCCGCAGGGCACGGGCCACCTGCTCGGGCGGAACGGCGCACAGGTAGAGGTCCGGCGCGAGCAACGCGCGCTCCCCCGCCGAGAGCGGCAGGGTCGAGAAACGCAGCAGGCGGCAGCGGCAGCCGGAGGCGCGCAGGCGGCGCACCGCGGCCAGCGCCGTCGGCACCCCCTTGACCTCGGCCTCGAAAATGCCGGGGACCGCGATCCATGGCCGCCGGCGCGGCCTCATCCGCCGGCGCGGCACGAACAGCGGGTCGAGCGGCGGCGGCACGACCTTGCATTCGCGCGCGAAGCGCCGGGCCAGCAGCTCGCAGAGGTGCGGCGCCACGGCCAGGGTGGGCAGCGGCGACCGGTACGCGGCTTCGATCTCGCAACGGTGCGGCTCGAGATGAGCCAGGGCGCCCTCGTAGCCCTGACAGAAGTGCGCCAGCGGGCCGAGCGCCAGCCGGCGCGCCACCGCCACGGTGGTCCAGTAGGTCGCCACCACCAGATCCTGCTCCGGCAGCCGGATGGGACCCGCGGCATAGTCGTGGTACGGCAGGTCGAGGCGTGTCCAGCGCGGCGCCGCCCCATCGCCCAGCACCGTCACCTCGCAGCCCGACTCGCGGAGCAGCCGGGCATGCTGGAAGATGACCTTGTTGCCACCGCCGAGCTCGGGCCACGGCAGGACGTAGGCGACGCGCACGGGCTACTCGGGCGCCCGCGGGCGGATGGAGAAGAGCGCCAGCTCCCTGCCACGGCCGTCGGTCAGGCGCACCGCGAGGGACGTGGCGGTTGGCGGGACGATGTCGTCGGGCAGCATCCAGCGCTTGCCGCCGCCGCCGGCCGCGGTCACCTCCTCGGCGGCGGCGGGGAACCCGGCCGGGTTGGGCGAGACTTCGATCCACAGCGGGACAGGAAAGCCGGCCAGGTCCAAGCCCTCCTCTGGCACCGGCTCACCCAGCGCATCGCGCGGCGCACCGAGCGCCGCCTGCCGGGGCATTGCGCCGGGCGCCGCCTGCCGGGGTGCCGCGCCGGGCGCCGCCCTGGCGAGCAGCTCGAGCCCGCGGGCAAACCAGGCGCCGTAGTGGAGGCGGCGAAAGCGGCCGGCCGAAGCCGCGAACCAGGCAGCGGCGCGCGGCTCCGCCGCCGCGCTGCGGCCATAGGAATGCACCGCTACCGCGGCGGGGACGTACCAGGCGGGCAGGCCGCCGCGTTCCAGGCGCCGCAGCCAGTCGGTCTCCTCGAAATACATCTGAAAACCGGAGTCGAAGGGGCCGACCCGCTCCCAGGCCTGGCGCGTCAGAGCGAGCATGCTGCCGGAAAGCGCATAGCTGCGCAACGGACCCGCCGCCTGCCAATGGCGCCGGCAGTGCCGGCGGCTGCGCCGGCGCGCCCGCGCGGCCCAGCGCTCGCCGCGCGAGGCCAGCCAGGCCAGCAGCTCGTCGCCGCGGCCGCGCGGCTCCGCCGGCGGCAGCAACAGGCGTCGCGAGCGGTCCCAGTAAAAGCGCGGTCCGGCGGCCGCGGCTCCCTGGCGCAGGCAGCCGGCCAGCGCGGCCAGGCAGCCGGGAAACACCTCGACGTCGGGATTCATCACCACGATCATGCCGGCGCTCGACGCGGACACTCCGAGGTTGACGCCGCCGGCGTAGCCGAGGTTGCGGCCGGGTTCGAGCAGCTCGACCGGCAGGCCGGCGAGCAGCTCTCTTCCTTCCCGATCGCTGCCGTTATCGACCAGCACCAGCTCGAGCTCGAGCCCGCAGGCCATGCCGTCCCGGCGCAATGCCGCGACCGCGGCCGCCGCCAGGCGCGGAGTGTGGTAGTGGACCAGGACGATCGAGACGTCCGCCGCCCGCGAGGTCACGCCGGGTGGGTTGGGCGGGTGAGGGCGAAGGTGCAGCCGCGGCAGATGAAGTCGCGCGGCGCCTCTTCCAGGCCGTAGACCCAGCGCCGCATGAGGGCTATCGCCGGCCCGCCGAGCACTTCGTGCACGCTCTGCCGCGTCAGGTCGCCAACCACGTATTTGGCGTCATAGTCCTCGCAGCACAGCACGCACTTGCCTCGCGGCGTGATGTGGATGTGCTGTAGGGGACGGGAACCGACGTTGTCGCAACCGCACAGGCGCTCGTTGGGCATCGCCGGCTTGGCGCCGATCTCCAGGTATCCGGCGCGGTCCATCACCTCGAAGTACTTCACCGTAAAGCGGCTGCCGGCGAAGCGCTGCTCGATCGCGGCGAAGTCGCTCCGGTGCTCCGCGTCGCCGGTGCCCAGGACCACGATGTCCATCTGCTCGGCAAGCGGCTGGTCGCGCGCGTGGTCGAGATTGCGCAGGACCAGGGGCAGGTGATCGCCGCCGCGATCGCGGCGGTAGCGCTCGCGGTCGAGGGTCGACAAGTTGATCGAGAGGAAGCGCAGGCCGCCCATTGCGACCAGCGCGTCGGACCTCTCCGGCGTCAGGCCGGAGCCATTGGTGAGCACGGCCGGCGGCAGGCCGGCGGCCTTGATGGTCATCACCTGGTCGAGGAACCGGCGGTCGGCGGTCGGTTCGTTGTAATTGATCATGAAAACCGATTCGATGGTGTCGCGGTAGGCCCCGAGCTCGCCGACGATCCGCTCGTACAGGTCGGTGGGCATGAAGTAGTCCTCGCGCGGCGCGATCGAGACCGGGCAGAAATAGCACGCCTGGTTGCACACCGTGTGGGCCTCTAGCGAGACGTACTTGAGCAAGAAGCGGCGCGAAACGTCCTCCCCGCGCGCCACCAACCACCCCTCGCTCGCGAGCCGCGCCCAATGCTCGGCCCCGCCTGGCGAGAGATCCCCCGCGCGTTCTGAGCCATGCGAGCCATTCGAGCCATATGAGCCATCCGAGCCATCGAGAAGCCGCCGCACCAGGTCATAGCCGGGCTCGCCGGCGGCCAGCGTGCGGTCGGTCAGCGGGTTATAGATGCGTTGCGCGGCCGGCTGATGGTGCAGGAAGGGGCTCGGCACCAGCCCGGTGGATTGACTGGAAGGCGCCGGGTCCCCATCCAGCCCCGGCGCATCACGGTCGGCAAGGCGCGGCGGCGGGCTGGCGGCGGTCGGGATCATGGATGGATCTTACGCTCGTGCACCGCTCTTGTGTACGGAGGCGAGCCCTTCCGCGTCGCCGAGGGAGCGGTCTTCGCCAGGCTCCAGGCCGAACGTCCACGCGTGCTCCGCCTGGATCAGGCCGAAGGAGTAGCGGGGTCCGTGCACCGCGAAGGCGTGCGGCAGCACGCGCTGGTCGTAGATGTGCAAGGCCGCTTCGTCGAGCAGAAAGACGTACAGGCTGAAGTCGCCCTTGATCAGCGGCAGCTTGGGGACGAGGAGCCTGGCGCGGTATCTCTCCTTGCCGGTCGAGGGCGCGATGCCGTCGAGATGGGTGGCGAACGAGCAGACCTCGATCCCGTCCTGCCGGTTGACCCCTACCCCGAGATGAAAGGCGATTCCGGGGTCTTCCGTGCGCCACTCGATCTCGAGCTCCCATGGCGCGGAAGGGGCGAAGACCCGCGGCCCGGCATCGTCCGCGTCGTCCGCGTCGTCCGCGTCCGCTTGGCCGGGCGCGGCGAGCCGGGCGGCGACGATCCATGCCGGTGACTGCGGTCGGGGCGGCCGGGACGGCGGGACGGCGGCATCCGGCGCCGGAGCCGCGCCGCCTTGCCGGTCAGCCGGCCGGGCGGCGGCATCCGGCGCCGCCTTGGCCAGCAGGAAGGTCTCGTAGGCGCGCACCACCTCGGGGACCGGCCCCAGCGCCTCCGGAGAGCCGTGGCGCAGCCACAGGGCGTGCTGGCAGAAGGCCGACACGTAGTACATGGCGTGGGAGCAGAACAGCAGGGTGCCGCCACCCTCCATGAAGGCCAGGAGGCGGTTCATGCACTTCTTCTGGAAGTAGCCGTCGCCGACCGAGAGCGCCTCGTCGATGATCAGCACGTCGGGCTCGACCTGGGTGGCGATCGCGAAGCCGAGCCGCATCGCCATGCCGGTCGAGTAGCACTTGACCGGCTGGTCGATGAAGTCGCCGAGCTCGCTGAAGTCGACGATGGCCGGGAGCTTCCGCCGCAGCTCTTCTTCGCTCAGCCCGAGCATGGCCGCGTTGAGCACGATGTTCTGCCGCCCGGTGAACTCCGGATGGAACCCCGACCCCAGCTCGAGGATCGACGCCACCTTGCCGCGCACGTCGAACCTGCCCGCCGTGGGCGCCGTGATTCCCGCCAGGATCTTGAGCAGCGTGCTCTTGCCCGCCCCGTTCTCCCCCACCACCGCCAGCCCCTCCCCCCGCCGCACCTCGAACGACACCCCCTGCAGCGCCCTGAACTCCCGATGCCGCGCCCGCCGACCCACCACCTCCCACACCCGATCCCAAGGCGTCCCATACACCCGATAAACCTTGCTCAACCCCTCTGCCGCAACCACCACCTCACCACTCATCGGCGTTCCATCTTACCGTGCCCACCCCCACCCTCCCCTGTACCACCGCGCGCGCGTCCAGTAGGACTGGCGCGCGGCCACCCGGGGCGTGCACGCGAAACCCCGGATGGCTGGCGCTCTTCTGGGAGGGCTACCCCTACCGAGAGACTCCCTGCACGTACGACGGGTCGTTGGTCCCCAGGTTGACGACCTGGGCGGCGGCGAGGGCTTTGCCGTTGTTGACCACGACCTTGACGGCGAAGCCGTCGGCGACGCCGCCGGCCTTGATCTTGTGCTGGATGGGCAGGAACTGCCGCGTCCGGCCGGGGGCGAGGTTGACGTTGCTGATAGTTCCCAGCACCGTGCCGTCGAGGCCCACGTACTGGATGTCATAGATGCCATTCTCGGTCCCCGGGTTGAACAGCCAGATGGTCGTCGCGTGGTCCGAGTCCTGGCGCAGGCCGACCAGGTACTCGGCCTGGCCGGGTCCCGCCGCGTCGGCGTCCGTGAACGCTCCCATGGCCTGCCCGTACTTCTGGGCCGAAGGGGCGACGTTGTAACTCTCGGCCTGCACGACCGGGAAGATGCCGTTGGGCGAGGTGCTGTCGAAAGTGATCGTCCCGACGGTGTTGTTGGTATTGAAGTTGGCGGCGATGGCGTTGCTCAGCCGCTGCGTCTGCCCCGGCTGCAGGTTGACCGTCACCGGCTGCGAGGGCACGCTGGCCGTGCCGATCTTGGAGTACGTCATGCTGGTCGTGGTCTGCTGGTCCCCCACGTTGGCCAGCACGATATCGGTCTGCCAGGTGCCGCTGGTGCTGAAAGCGCCGATCACGTAGAGGCGGGAGGCGCCGGTCCGCGCGACCGGGATGAACGAGGGATCGCCCGACGGCCGCAGGCTCGAAGCGTAGGGGTAGATCTTGCCGCCGGTGCCGGTGTTGTCCACCTCCACCCGGTAGTCCGAGAAGCCGGAGACGTTGAAGAGGTTGTGGATGTCGCCGACGCGGAACTGCTTCTGGCCGAGGTTCGGCAGCAAGATGTCGCCGGACGACTCGCCGATCTTCTGTCCCGTGTTGTCGAAGAACTTCAGGTGATAGTTCGTCGGATCCTGGTTCGGATTGCTCACTCCGAAGCCGGACGCCTGGTCGGAGTTGTCGTTGAGCCCGATGAGGTGCTGCACCAGGTCGGACGCCGGAGCGGAGGCTTTGTTGGCCTTCTGGGCGAGCGAGATGCCGAGGACCGACTGGCCGAACTTGCCGCTGTCGCCGGTGATGGTGTTGAACGAGGTCACGACCGGCTCGACCGCGCCGGCGACGGTCACGGTGAGGAAGCCCGCGGTGTTGTCGCGGCCGAACAGGTTGTGCAAGGCGTCGGCGAGGAACAGGGTCGCGCCGGGGCCGATCGTCTTGGTCGCCGCGGGCGCGGGGCTCTCCGGCAATCCGCGCTTGAAGTAGGTGATGGTGGCGTCGAGCGAGCCGGCGGTCGGGTTGAGCACGTAGAGATCGGTCGTCTGGTTCTGCGGGCTGCCGGTCGCCGCGATCCAGGGCAGCAGCACCGAGCTGGTCGGCGGCGGCGGCGGCGGTCCATTGACGGTGAAGGCCCGCTGCTTGCTCGAGGCCGCCTTGCCCTGCGCCGAGACGGTCAGCTGCACGGCGAAACTGCCGGGTTGGCTCCAGGTATGGGTGACCGATTGCCCGCTGTCGGTGGTGTTGTCGCCGAAGCTCCAGTTATAGGTCGTGGCGTTGGTCTCCAGCGCCGTGAAGGTCACCGGCTGGCCGGTCGCCACGGTGCACAGATCGAGGCCGCCCACGTTGCTGCACTGCACGCCGCCGCCGCTGACCGTGAAGTCGGGATTGAGCGGGGGCGGCGGCGGCGGCCCGCTCTTGGCCACCGTCACGGTCTGGGCGGAGTCGGCGGCGCAGGTGCCGAACAGGCAGTTGGCCCCGGAGCCCGGCGCGGTCACCGACAGGTGGATCACGAAGCTCCCGTCCGAGGTGAAGACATGGGTGGCCACGCTGCCCGAGCCGTTGGTGCCATCGCCGAACGTCCAGGAGTAGCCAGTCGGAGCGCCAGTCGAGGACGTGCCGTCGAAAGTCACCGTGTCACCCACCTTGGGCGCCGCCGGCGAGAAGGTGAACTTCGATACCAGGGGGGTGCCGGGGGGTGGTGGCGGCGGGGGAGGCGGGGGAGGCGGGCCGCCCGACGTGGAGATGGAGACCGTGACGCTCCCCGAGGCGCTCCCACAGGCCGCGTTGCTGGCGCTCACCACGTAGGTGCCCGGACTCGACCAGGTAACGCTGATGCTGGCCGAGGTGGCATCTCCGCCGATGATGCCGCCGCCGGTGCTCCACGACCAGGCCGCCGGGGTGCAGTTGCTGGCCGAAGCGGAGTAGGTGTAGGGCTGGCCGGGCTGGCCGGAGGTGGGGCCGCCGACGCTGATCGAGGGCGGGTTCGGCGAGGAGATGGTGATCGGGCCGTGCGTGTAGACGTTCTGCTCGCTGGCGCCCCGCCGCACGCGTAGCTGCGGCGTGAAGGTGCCCTGGATGGCGTAGGTATGGGTGGTCACCGGAGAGCTGTGGCTGGAGTCGGCAAAGGTGTTGCTGCCGTCCCAGTCGTAGTCCCAGAAGGAAGCCCCGGTCGAGCTGTCGACGAAGGTGATCGGCTGGTTGACGTTGAAGTTGCAGACGAAGAAACCGCCGATGTTCGAGCATCCCTGGGCGTCGAAGCGGGCCTTGAGCGGCGTCGTCACCGTGACGTTGACGTTGAGGGCCGCGCTGGTCTGGCCCCCGACGTTGACGCAGTTGCGCACCTTGACCTTGACCGCGTAGTTGCCGATCACGGTGTAGGTATGGCTCGGGTTCGGGCCGGCGGCCGGATCGTTGGTCCACCCGGAGTAGCCGTCCGCGGCCGGCCCGCCTCCCGGGTTGTCGCCGAAGTTCCAGTTCCACTCCGTGCCGCCGGCGGCGACGACGTGGAACTGCACGGTGCCGGCGGTGAAGGCGTCGTTGGTCGGCGCGAAAGTGCCGTCGGCCGGCAGGGTCGCCAGCGAGCCGAGGGCGAACGTCGCGCTCTTCGGGCCGTTGCCGGCGGCGTTGGTCACCGTCACCTTGGCCGTATAGCTCCCGGCCGGCACGCCGAAGGCCTTGGTGTCCCAGACGAAGGGATTGGCGGTCGAGGTGCCTCCCGACGCCTGCTGGTTGCTGCCGTTGGTGATCTGCCAGCTATAGGCGAGCGTCGGCGCCCCGGTCACTCCGGTGGCGGTGAGGGTCACCGGCTGGCACTGCAGCGGGCTCGGCGGGGACACCGTGATGCCCCCGACCTGCGGCACCGGATCGAGCACCTGGATGGTCTGGGCGGCGGTGCTCCCGTTCGGGCCGGCGGTGTTCGTCACCTTGAGCGAGACGGTCTTGGCGCCTTTCGCGGCGAAGGTGACCCCTGCCGGGTTCTGCACGCTCGAGCTCGCCGGAGAGCCGTCCGGGGAGAAGGTCCACGTGTAGCTGAGGCTGCCCCCGCTCGACTGGTCGGTGAAGGCGACCGGCGTCCCGGGATAGATCAGCGCCGGGCTGTAGGTGAAGGCCGCGGTGGGAGCGACGATGCCGGTGTGCTTGTGGAAGTCGAAGATCGTGAACGCCGCGCGGTAGAAGTAGTCGCCGATGAACTTGCCTTCGTGGCCATCGACGAGGTTGAAGCCGGTGGGTTGGGTGCGGTAGTACCAGCCCCAGTAGCCGGTCGGCGGGGTGATGTCGCGCGGGGCGGCCGGATTGCTGACGTCGAACAGCCACTCCCGCTGGGTGGACGGCAGCTGGCCTGAGAGCGGGTTCCCGCAGTAGTTGGTGCTGCCCAGGTAGAGGAAGGGTGTGGCGTTGCTGCGCGAGAAGCTTAGGAACAGCCTCTCGGTGCCCGGCTCCTGGAAGACCCGCGGGGTCCCCAGCGGCGAAGGGCTGCCGGAGCAGGTGCCGGCGATGCAGCTGACGTCGTAGATGCTGAGTGTGTCGCTGAGCGAACCGGGGTCTTCGCTGCGCGCCCCCAGGTAGTACTTGCCGCCGCTGTCCTTCCACATGGCGACGCCGTAGAAGGCCTGGCTGCTCGGGCCGGTGAGCTTGAGCTGCGGGGATTGCGGGCTGCTGACGTCGTAGATGGCGTAGCCGCCGCCGCCCGTCGTCACCACGTAGTTGTCGATGCCGGCAACGAAGGACGCCTGCTTGGTCCCGATCTGGCCGAGAGCGACCCCGGGGCACTGCGCTGCCGCGCCCGCGGTGTCCAGGCAGCCCGGGAGCTGGAGGGCCGCATCTATGTTGAAGGCCAGGAGCCCGCCGGGCGAGGCGCCGAGGAAGGCGTAGTTGGTGCCGCCGATCTTGGCGGCGTAGACCGCCTTGGCATCGACATTGTTGAACTGATAGGCCGCCCTGGGTTTGGTCTTGTCGCTGAGGTCCATGACGATGAGGCCAATCCCGTTGGAAGCCGCGAGCGCGGCCACGGTGTCGACGCCGTTGGGCACCGAGATCTGGTGGATGGGCCACTTGTCCTCGCCGGCCACCCAGGCCGGAAAAGCTCCGTTGGAGTTGAAGGTGGTCGACCCCAGCAGGGTGGGACTGGCCGGCGTGGTGCGGGCGTCCCAGATCTGCATGCCGTAGGCAAGGCCGGTGAAGATGAAGCCGTTCTGCACGTCGAGCGAGACGTACCAGTTGGTGCCGCTGTACCAGAAATGGGCGGAGTCGAACTCGTTGAAGTTGGTCGAATCGCGTAACGCGGGCAACGCCACACCGGGCGGATCCACCGGCTGCAGCTCGCTGCCGTTCGGCCAGTAGCTCTGCGGCACCGGCGTCGCGGGAAAGGCGCAGGTGGCGTAGCCGCACCCGGTGCGGTCGCAGCTCTGGGCGCCGAGCCGAGCGGGAATGATGAGGGCTGCCAGCAGCGCCGGCAGGACGGCCTGGAGGGTCATGGCGAGGGAGAAACGACGAGGGCTCAGTCTGCTCATGCCAGGTACTCCTCTTTGGTTACTGCTCACCGCTCCCGGCGCTGGCTCTCCCAAGACGCATTCGGGCTCAGAAGCTCGACATATAGAACGTTAGGCATTTCCCTATCTCACTCGATCCACTTCCGCCTGGCTCGCTCTCGGCGAGGAGGGTGACTCCCAGACCCAGAGCCCTCCGAGCTCGCGAGAGACAGACGCTCCTCGGAGCAGGCGAGCGGCAAGGATGGCACGCCCAACCTCTCGCGGCAGGTACGCGCTTCCTTGGACGGGTGGACTCTTCCAAGCTGACCCCCACCCCCCACTTCCCCACTCCCACCCCCACCCCTTCCTTGCCCGCTGTCCAGTCGGGGCCAGGTCGCAAGAGTCGAACGATGAAGCGGCGGGCCCGGCCCCCAGCGGACTGGGGGCCGGACCGGCCGGAGAGAACGTCGTTATTAATGCGGCACGAAGTGCTGCGCGCCCGGCGGGAAGCAGACGCTGTCGAGACGGATCGCGTCGATGCCCACCGAGAACCTGCCGTTGGCCG
>DASZZM010000038.1:0-61234 GCA_035544895.1 Thermoanaerobaculia bacterium | reverse complement strand
CTGAGCGAGCTCTTGGACTCCACGCGGGACTACGTCGCTATCTGTCATAGGTCCCTCCTCTCCTACGGCTATTATAGCCGAAGGAAAGGAGATCACAGCCCCTCGGGAAGCTCACCTCCTCACTTTCCTGTCGTGCACCCGCGGCCCCCCGTCTCGGCCGCCGGGCGTCGGCTGGTCGTCCCCCCCCATCACTCGCCGCGGATGATCGCCAGCGGATCGAGCCTGGCGGCGCGCCGCGCCGGGAGATACGCTGCCACGACACCCGTGAGGGTCACGATCAAGGCCACCGCGATGAAGGTCGGCGGATCGAGCGGGCTGACGTCGAACAGCATCGCCGACAGCCCGCGCATCGTCGCCGCCGACAACCCCAGGCCGAGGAGGACGCCGGCCGTCGACAGCGCGGCGCTGCGGCCGACCACCATCAGCGCAATGGTGCGCGTGGTGGCGCCGAGCGCCATGCGGACGCCGAGGTCGCGCGTGCGCTGCGTCACCCAATAGCCGATCGTGCCGTAGGTGCCGACCGCGGCGAGGGCGAGTGCCAGCGCGGCGAAGAGGTCGAGCAGGAGGGTGTGGAACCGCGCCTCGGACACCGACCGCGCCACTACCCGGTCGAGCGGCGAGATCTGATAGACCGGCTGATCCAGATCGATCGTCCGCAGCGCGCGCCGAATGGCGAGCGCGGACTGCATCGGCTCGCCGTGCGTGCGCACGACGAAGCTGGTCCAGCGGACCCACGGGAACATCCGCTGCGTGTACGGCGCGTAGACGGCGGGCGGTTCAGGCTTGTCGAGCCCGTTGCTCTTCACGTCGCCCGCGATGCCGACGATCGTCAGCCAGCGGCGGTCGCGCTCTTCGGTCACCCAGCGGATCCGCCGTCCGATCGGATCCTGATGCGGCCAGAAGCGCCGGGCCATCGCGTCGTTGATGACGACCACGAACGGCGTGGTCTCGCGGTCGGCGTCGGCGAGCCCGCGCCCCCGCGCCACCGGGATGCGCAGCGTGCCGAAGTACGACGAGCTGACCGCGCGAAACGCGGCCGACGACGGTTCGCCGGGGACGGGCGGCCGTCCTTCGATCTCGAAGCGTTCCACCGACGAGGGATCGCCCAGCGGCAGCTGCGAGATGGCGGCGGCCGATTCGACGCCGGGCAGCGACGACATGCGGTCGAGCGCGTCGCGGATGAACGCCTTCTCCGCTGCGATCGTCAAGTAGCGGGGCGGGGTGAGGAAGGTCTTGAGGCTGAGGACGCGCGTCCCGTCGAAACCCGGCGGAACCGAGGTCAGAGCCGCGAAGCTCTTGAGCAGCAGGCCGCCGGCGATGGCGAGCGTCACCGCCATCGCCACCTCGCCGACGATCAGCAGCGCGCCGAGGCGGTTGCTCGTCGCGGTGGCGTAGCCGCCGAAGCCTTCCTTGAGCGCCGCCTGGGGCCGCGTGCGAGCGGCGCGCAACGCCGGCGCGAGCGCGGGCGCCGCGCCGGCCGCGAGCGACAGCGCGAACGCGAAGGCGAGCACCGGCACGTCGACGCCTGCCTCGTCGAGACGGGGCACGTTCGCCGGTCCGAGCATCACGACGAGGCGGACGGCGGCGTAGGCGAGCGCCACGCCGGCCGCGCCGCCGATCAACGAGACGACGAGGTTCTCGGTGACGAGCTGCGCGATCATGCGGGCGCGGCTCACGCCGAGCGCGAGACGGATCGCCGTCTCGCGCTGTCGCGCCATAATCCGCGCGAGCAGGAGGCTCGACAGGTTGACGCAGGCAATCAGCAGCACGAGGCCCGCCGCCGCCAGGAGCATGAACAGCGCCGACTTGACGTCGCCGACCAGGGTTTCCTGGACGCCGGCGAGCCGCACGCGCCAGCCGAGGTTGGTCTGCGGATAGCTGGCCGCCAGCCGCGCGCTGATCGCATCGATCTCTGCCTGCGCCGAGGCCAGCGCCACGCCCGGCTCGAGCCGCGCCACGGCGACCATGAAACGGCCGTCGCGCGGCATTCCCGCCATTTCGTCCCTGAGCGGCGCCCAAATCTCGGTGTCGTCGGAGGGGAAGAGGAAGCCGGACGGCATTACGCCGACGACGATCTGTGGCCGGCCTTCGAGCCGGATCGGGCGGCCGACGATGTTGGGATCGCCCGCGAACAGACGCCGCCACAGGCGGTAGGAGAGCACCACGACCTCGCCGCGATCCGCGCGGTCGTCGCCGGCATCGATCACCCGGCCGAGCAGCGGCGGAGTGCCCAGCAGCGGGAACAGAGAGCCGCTGACGCGCGCGCCGTACAGACGCTCCGGCTGCTCGCGGCCGGTGAGATTGAACGTCCAGCCCGAGAGGAGTCCGAGGCTCGCGAACGACTTCGCCTGGCGCTGCCAGTCCTCGTAGTCGGGCAGCGAACTGCTGGTCATCGTGCCGGCGCCTCGCGGTCCGCTGTTGACGAGCACGACGACGCGATCCGCCTCGCGGTAGGGGAGCCGTTGGAGAACCACCGCGTGCACGATGCTGAAGATCGCGACGTTTGCGCCGATGCCGAGCGCGAGCGTGACGATGGCCACCAGCGCGAAGCCGGGCGCGCGGGCCAGCAGCCGCACCGCGTAGCGCACGTCGCGGAGGCAGTCGCCGGCGATGCTGCCGCGCCGGGACGGCGGCGGCACGGGCGCGGCCGGGCGCGGCCGGTCGGCGCGCAGGATCTCCGCGACGATGCGCTCGCGGTCGCGCAGCGGGGCAAGCGCGGCAGCCAGCGCCCGGTCGTCTCTCAGGCCCGAGGCGACGAGCTCCGCGTGATGTTCGGCCAGGTGCTGCGCCAGCTCGTCGACGACGTCGGCGGCGCGCGCCGCGTCGAGCGGCAGCGGCTCGAGGCGCGCGCGAACGATGGCTTTCCAGTCATGCATGAACGCCGCTCACGCGTGGCGGAAGCGCGCGACGCGCTCCAGAGCCGCGAAGAAGGCCCGCCAGCTTCGACGTTCGGCGTCCAGAACGGTCTGGCCGGCAGGAGTGAGGTGGTAGAAACGGCGGCGGCGGGTGCCGGCGCGCTCCACCCAGCGGCCGGTGAGCAGCCCCCGGCGCTCGAGGCGGTAAAGCGTCGGGTACAGCGACGCCACGTGGAACGAGATAGCGCCCTGCGAACGCTCCTCGATCAGCTTGGCGATCTCATAGCCATGACGATCGCTCTCCTCGACGAGGGCGAGGATGAGGAGCTCTGCGCTGCCCTTGCGCAGATCGCGGTCAGACATAGGTATACACCATATGTATGTATCCCATCTATTGTCAAGGCGCGGTAGTGCTCTATGAGTGTGCGCCGGGAAGCGGATTCTCGGCGGGCGGACCGCCGGCCTCCGGGAGGGCGACCACCGCACAGCCCCAGAGCTCGCTCGCCAGGTTCTCGATCAGCACTCCCAGAGCCTGGCGGCCGGCAGGCGGCCGCGGCGCCGTGAGAGTGAGGCCGTGCCCCCGGTTCCAGAGATCGGCGTCCCGGGCAGCGAGGCGCTGATGGGTCACCAGGACCCGCCCCTCGGCGTCCCGCCAGGCAAGGGAGACGCGCAGAGGCCCCGCTGTCGGGCTGGCTTCGCCGCTCGCCGGCGCGGCCCGCGACACCACGACCGTCGGTCCCGGCGCGGCGCGGACATCGCCGCCGCCGCGGCCGGGCATGAAGCTCTCTGCCGGGGCCGCAGGCGCGGCGAGGAGCGAGGCGCCGATCGCCAGCGGTCCCGCCAGGCTGTCGCCCTCGAGGTTGCGGCGCAGCCGGGCCGCGGCGACGGCTTCAGGGGTCGAAGAGCGCACCCAGCGCGCCGTCCGCACTTCCTGGCCGCCGGCGAGCAGCGAGACCGCGATCGGCCGCTCGCGGTCTGCGGGAGAAGCGTCGGCTTGGTACCAGAGATGCCAGCGCGCGGCCAGGACGCCAAGAGCCGGAGCGAGCGCCGAGCGGTAGGGGACCACCAGCCCGGCCGTCGGACGCACCAGCGCGGCTAGCGCGGCGTCCTCCATTCCGATCTGCGGGGCCACAAGGCGCAGATCCGGTCGGGGAGCTGTCTCGCCGCGCAGCCTCTGGACCAGCCAGGAGACGAGCGGCAGGAATTGGATGGCGCCGGGCTCGTGAGGGTCCTGCCAGTGCTCCCGCCGGAAGCGCGAGTAATCGTCTTCCGGCAGAGGCTCGCGCTCGCCTGCCAAGCGGTGGATCGGCAAGGCCAGGGTCGTCCATCCATAGGCGGCGAGCAGGCGGGCGGTCTCGCCGAGCGTCTCCGCGAGGCCGCCGTCCGGCGAGGCCGGGCCGGCCGGGGGGGCCGGATCCTCGCCCGGCGGCGGGGCCCCGGGGGCGGCCGTCGAGGCTGCCGCGAGCCGGTGCAACTCGCCGCCTGACAGCGGCGGCGACTCGGCGATCAGCAGCAATGCGTGGGGGCCGTTGGTGGTCGTGGCGGCCAGCGAGGTGACCAGCCGGTCGCACTGCCGCCGCACAGTCGCAGGCGGCGGGAGCTGGAAGGGGGCAAAGAGCCCTGCGCGCGGGTCGTGGCGCGACTGCTCGGCGAGCGCGGCAAGGGCCTCCCTGATCACCGGGGCGTCGCGGCTGGGCGCGAGGACGGTGCGCGGCCCGGGATCGGCGACGACGATTTCGACCGCCCCGAGCTCGGCGAGCTCGCCCGCCTGGTACGCCAGCGCGATGGCGGCCTCGAACACGGTGTCCGGGTGCGCCAGCACGAGGTCGAAATAGATCCGCAGGCTCCAGGGGTGCGCCTTCGCCGGCAGCGGCTCCAGCCGCAGGACGGGACGCGCCCTGCCGTCCTCGATCACCAAGAGGTCGGCGGGCCCGAGGTCGCCCATGCCCTTGATGTGCGGCGGCACCACGAACCGCACGGAGCCGGGGATCTTGGGGTCGGGGAGCTGAGGTCTCAGGTCGCGCAACCCCTTGCCCAGGGGCGGCTCGAGCAGCAGCTCGACTTCGCGCACGCTCAGCCGCTCCTCCAGGGACGGCATCCCCTGCGGCGGAGCGGCCCGCTGTCCGCCCGCGGTGCCCGGCCCGATTGCGGTGGTCACCGCGAGGACGGCCGAAAGAACGAAGCGGCGGCTTACGACGCCCGCGGTGGGAGTGGCTTGGCGAGCGATCCGGGCTGGCAAGACGCGGTCCATGGGAGCTCCGTCTCTGCGCCGACCGGTTGAGCGGCGCGGGGTCAACGCCACGGCGGTTTCCAGGCGGCCCGTTGACAATGAAAATCTTCATCGTCTAAAATATTGGTAAAGCTCTTGCTGGATCGTGCCTCGCCGGGCTGGCTCCACAGACCCGGCTATCGAACAGACTAGAGGGGAGTGTGACATGAAGAAGACCTTGCCGAAGAGGATCGCCCTCCACCGCGAGACGCTGCGCAGCTTGACGGCCTCTCAGCTCGGGGTCGTGGCGGGCGGAGTCCGCACCCAGACCTGCGCGACCGTGTGTCAGCACAGCTGCCACATCACGGACTGCTGGACCGATACCAACTGCTGCTGAGCAGGCCTCTGCCGAGCCCGCCGAGGCCGGCCCGCGGCCCCGGCGGGCTCGATTCTTTTCCTCCTACGTGCTGGCGTTGCTGCTCATTCCGGATGCCACACGGGCACTCGGCCCGGGGTCCAGGGCGCGCCCAGGGACTCCATCTGGTCCTGCAGGCGCCGCAGGTCGACCTCGATCAGCTTGCGCAGGTCCTCGAGGACCGGGGCGAGCGCCTGGGCGGCATACCGGTAGGCGTCTTCCTGCGTGCGCGTGGGCGCGGAAGAGGAGCCCCAGGTGAGGCTGCGCTGCATGCGGTCGATGATCGCGGGCGGCGTGGGCTCGTTGTGCGCCGACACCACCTTGTCGCCGGTCAGCTTCTCGTTGAGGTCCTGCAGCCGGTTGCCGATGGCCAGGGCCTCGGTCGAGAGCTTGGGATCGGCCCCGGGCGTGTCTTGCAGCGCGCGCAGGATGAGGTCGATCCGCGCCTGGGCGTCTTCGGCCGCCTTGACCGCGCCCATGGCGGCACGCTGCAGCCGCGCGGCCTTCTCCTGGAAGGCCAGGTTGGCGGCGCGGTCCTTGGCCGGCAGGCTGACCTCGCCCACCGGCCTGACGGCGAAAGTCTGCGGCTCGCCGAGGGGTGTCAACACCCCCTCGACGCGCTTGGCCAGGGAGATCCTGTAGGTGCCCGGCGCGACCAGCGGACCGGTCGGCGGCTCGTCGAACTGGTTCTGCTCGGTCGGCTCGGTCAAGGTGGTGGGATTGGCGGGCGGGAAGCGCAGGTCCCAGGAGACGCGGTGCAGGCCCGCGGTGACCGGTCCGGTGCCGCGGCGCACCACGTTGCCATCCGCGTCGGTGACGGTATAGATGACGATCGGGTCCTTCTCGCGGTCCTCGGCGCGCAGCTGTTCCCAGGTCGGGTACTTCAACTCTTCGCCGCCGCCTTCCTTCTCGAGCTTCTTTTCGGCCTCCTTGCGGTGCTGCCGCAGGCTCTGCAGGTCCTCCTTGAGGTAGTAGGTGAAGACGGCGCCGAGCGGGGGATTGGCAGCCAGGAAGAACGAATCCCCCTGGGCGGACTTGCCGCGTCCGCCCAGCGGGTAGGAGGGCAGGTACAGCGGGGCCTCCTTGACCGGAAAGAGCACGGCCGGCCGCTGCAAGGTCTCGGGCTTGATCAGGCGCAGCGGCGTGTAATCGTCGAGGATGTAGAAACCGCGCCCGAAAGTGGCCAGCACGAGGTCGTTTTCGCGGCGCTGGACGGCCAGGTCGTAGACCGCGATCGGCGGCATGTCGCCGGTCAACTGGAGCCATTTCTTGCCGCCGTCGACCGTGAAGAAGACGCCGAACTCGGTGCCGGCGAACAGCAGGTCGCGGTCCACGTGGTCCTCGGCCAGCGCATAGACCGTGCCGCGCTCCGGGAGGTTGCCGGCGATCGAAGTCCAGGTCGCGCCGCGGTCGGCACTCTTGAGCAGATAGGGTTTGAAGTCGCCCATCTTGTGGTTGTCGAAGGCGGCAAAGACCGTGTTGGCGTCGTGGCGCGACGCCTCGATCCGCGACACGTAAGAGCTCTCGGGGACGCCCTGGACGCGGTCGATCTTGCGCCAGTGGCCGCCGCCGTCGTCGCTCGCCTGGATCAGGCCGTCGTCGGTGCCGGTGTAGAGCAGCCCCTCTTTGAGCGGCGACTCGGCGAGGGCCGAGATGTTGCCGTAGAACGCCGTCGAAGCGTTCTTCGCCACGGCATCGACGTTCCACACTTTGCCCATGACCTTGAGCTTGTTGCGGTCGAGGTGGCGGGTCACGTCCGGGCTCACCGGCCGCCAGGAGTCGCCCCGGTCGTCGCTGCGGAAGAGCCGGTTGGCGGCCATGTACAGCCGAGTGTGCGAGTGCGGACTGATGATCAGGGGCGCGTCCCAGTTGAAGCGCAGCGGCTCCTCGCCGGGCGCCGCCTGGGGCTGGATGTCCACCTGCTCGCCGCTCCTCCTGTCGAAGCGGATGACCACGCCGTACTGCGATTGGGCGTAGACGATGTTGGGGTCCTGGTAGTCGGCCCTGCTGCCGAAGCCGTCGCCGCCGGTGGTCTCGAACCAGTCGGAGTTGGCGATGCCGTTGATCGTCCTGGTGCGCGACGGCCCGCCCAGGCTGCTGTTGTCCTGGGTGCCGCCGTAGACGTTGTAGAACGGCAGGGCGTAGTCCACGTCGACGCGATAGAACTGGGCCAGGGGCAGGTTGGCTTTCCAGCTCCAGGTCGCCGCGCGGTCCCAGGTCTCGTAGACGCCGCCATCGCAGCCCGCGATCATGTGGTCGGTATCGGCGGGGTCGATCCACAGCACATGGTTGTCCACGTGTTTGGCGGCGTCGCCCAGGTTGGTGAAGGTCTTGCCGCCGTCCTCGCTGACCTTGATGCGCACGTCCATCAGGTAGACCCGGTCGCTGCGCCGCGGATCGACGCTCAAGGTCTGGTAGTACTGCGGGCTCGAGGCCAGCGTCGTGCCGCGCTTCTCCCAGGTGGCGCCGGCATCGGTCGAGCGGAAGAAGCCGGCGGCCTTGTTGGCCGCCTCGATCGTGGCATAGATCACGTCGGGATCGGATGGTGCCAGCGCCAGGCCGATGCGGCCCATGTCGTCCTTGGGCAGGCCGTTGGCGAGCTTCGTCCAGGTGGCGCCGGCGTCGCGGGACTTGTAGATGGCCGATTCGGGGCCGCCGTCGATCAGCGTCCAGACGTGGCGCCGCCGCTGGTAGGCGGCGGCGTAGAGGACGTCGGGGTTCCTGGGGTCGAACACCAGGTCGCTGACGCCGGTGTTGTCGCTGATCGTGAGCACCCGCTTCCAAGTCTTGCCGCCGTCGGTGGTCTTGTAGAGCCCGCGGTCGCCGCCCGGCGACCACAGCGGCCCCTGCGCCGCCACGTAGACGGTGCCGGAGTTGCGCGGATCGATCACGATCCTGCCGATGTGCTCGGACCTCTTCAGGCCGACGTTTTCCCAGTGCTGGCCGCCGTCGACCGATTTATAGACGCCGTCGCCGTAGCCGACGCTGCGCTGGCTGTTGCGCTCGCCGGTGCCCACCCAGACGACGAGCGAGTCGTTGGGATCGACCGCCACCGCGCCGATCGAGTACGAGACCTCGCCGTCGAAGATCGGAGTGAAAGTGGTGCCGGCATTTATGGTCTTCCAGACTCCGCCGGACGCGACCGCCAGGTACCAGGTGGACTTGCGCCGCGGATCAACCGCCAGATCGACGACCCGCCCGGAGATGACCGCCGGACCGATGCCGCGCAGCTTGAGGCCGGCAAAGGTCGAGGCCGAGAACGGCTCCGCCTTCTCGCCGTGGCCCTTGTCGGCCTTGTCCTTGTTCTCCTTGGCGGCGGCAGGCGCTCCCGCCACGCCGACGGCAGCCATGACCAGCGCGAGCAGCACCGGTATTGCAGCAGTTCGTCTCACAGGTTCTCCTTTGTTGGCGCCGCCGGTGGCGGCACTGAGGTTTGCAACAGCGCTCGCTAACTGGCGATGGCCGACTCCGATCTATCGGATCGCCCCCCCGCAACCCCTCGCGGATCCCCTTCCCGATTTCCGGAGCCGCCGGGTCCCTGCCCGGCGGGGGCCGGGGGGAAGGGGACGCCCCCGCCCCCTCGCGCACGAATCTGCTCTCAGGTTGAGCGGTGGGTTTTTCGCCGGCTGACGATAGTCCATTCACCAGACCGGTGACAACCGTGCCGCGGCCGGCGGGGCCGAAGTCACTCAAACCGGGGACGGACCGCGGGATTTTCGACGCAGCCAGGCAAAGGCGGGGAGCCCCAGGGCGACGAGACCGAGACCGAGGAGCGATTCGACCGGCTTTTCGACCAGGGTGTTGCCGATCAGCAGCAGGCAGGCGAGGACGAAAAGGGCGGGGACGACCGGGTAGCCCCAGGCGCGGTAGGGCCGTGGCAGCTCGGGGCGGCGGCGGCGCAGCACGAAGATCGCCGAGCCGATGGCGGCATGGAAGAGGACCGCGGCGAAGACCACGTAGGTGTAGAGCTGCTCGTAGGTGCCCGACAGGGTGAGGAGCACCGACCAGGCGGTTTGCGCCCACAGGCTCGCGACCGGCGTGCGGTGGCGCGGGTGGATGCGCGCCAGGGAGCGGAAGAAGAGGCCGTCCTGGGCCATCGGCAGATAGATGCGGGAGCTGTAGAGGATGGTCGAGGACAGGCAGCCGAACGTCGAAACCAGGACCGCCAGCGAGACCAGGCGCGCGCCGCCGGGTCCGAACAGGGCCGCGGCAGCCGCTTCGCCGATGCGCGGCGTCGCGGCCATCGCCGCCACCGGCAGAGCGCGCACGTAGACGAGGTTGAGCAGAACGTAGAGCACGGTAACGGTGGCGGTACCCCAGATCAGCCCGCGCGGCAGGTTGCGTCCCGGATTGCGGATCTCGCCGGCCGAGCAGGTGGCGCCATACCAGCCGTCGTAGGTCCACAGGGCGGCGATCATGGCGACGCCGAAGGCGGCGAGCAAGGCGCCGCTCGAGGCCTGGGCCAGCGCCCCCACGGTCCCGCCGCCCGCGCCCGCCGCCCCCCCCGCTGCGACAGTGCCGCCGGCCGCGCCAGCCGCCGCCGAGCCGGACATCCCGGACATCCCGGCCGGCGCGGGAGCGAGCAGGCCCAGGGCGGCGAAGGCGCCGATCGAGCCGACCTTGAGCACGGTCAGGGCGTTCTGAACCCAAGCTCCCTCCTTGAGCCCGAAATGATTGATGGCGGTAAGGACGAGGATGGCCCCGACCGCCGCGAGCTGGCCGCCGCTGAGCGTCCAGGTCCACCCGCCCACGGGGAGCGAGGCCAGGACGTGGCGGGTCGAAAAGAAGGGCAAGAAGCTCCCCAGGTACTCGCCGAAGGCGACGCCCAGCGCGGCGATGCCGCCCGACATGATGACCAGGAAGGCTGCCCAGCCGTAGAGGAACCCCCAGAGCGGGCCGTAGGCTTCCTTGAGGAAGTGATAGAGACCGCCGGCGCGCGGGAAGAGCGTTCCCAGCTCGGCATAGGAGAGAGCGCCGGCGAGGGTGAGAAGCCCGCCCGCCGCCCACACCAGCAGGATGAGGCCGGGGGAGGGCAGGACCTTCGCCATGTCACCGGTGGTCAGGAAGACTCCGGTGCCGACGATCGAGCCGATGGTGAGCAGCGTGGCGTCCCAGGCCCCCAGCCCGCGCACCAGGCCTGGCTCCTCCGGCGGCGCGGCGTCCGGCGGCGCTGCGCCCCCGGCGGCCCGCCGCGTTCCTTCCTCCAGGAAACCCATCGCCGCATCATGTTCCGGTCCGCGGGAAAAAAGCCAGAGAGCGGCCAAGACGAAACCTCTCGGCCGCGGCCGAGGACATACGAGGCAGCCAGCGCCTGCGTGAAAGGCGCGAGACGCCGCGCCGCCCTCATTCTTTGACGAAAGGAACGATCATGATGCGCCAGCACCTCCAGGCTGTCGTTCGCGGCCTTGCCGTCGCGTGCGTGTTCTCCTGCCTGAGTCGACCCGCCTCGGCGGCCAACTTCGATGTGACCACCGGCGAGATGACCTTTAGCCCGGCCACGCTGACGATCAACGTGGGCGACACGGTGACCTTCACGAACACCTCGCAGGGCATCCATAACGTTCACGCGAACGACAACAGCTTCCGCTGCGCCAACGGCTGCGACGGGCAAGGGGGCGACGGCAGCCTGTCGTCGAATCGATGGAGCTTCCAGCTCGCCTTCAATCAGCCGGGAACGGTCGGCTTCTACTGCGACAACCACGGCTTTCCGGGCGGCGGCATGCACGGCACCATCACGGTGATGTCCGCCCCCGCGGGCAACGCCGGCGTGTTCGGCTTCTCCTCGGGCGGTTACACGGTGGCGGAGAACGCCGGCAGCGCCTCGATCACGGTCCTGCGGACGGGCGGCAGCAGCGGCGCGGCGTCGGTGCAGTATGCGACCAGTGACGGCACCGCTGTGGCAGGGGTCAATTACCGTGCCGCCTCGGGCACGCTGAGCTGGGGAGACGGCGACGCGAGCCCGAAGAGCTTCAGCGTCGCGGTGCTCGACGACGGTGTGGTGGACGGCAGCCATACGGTCAACCTGTCGCTCAGCCACCCCACCGGGGGGGCGACGCTCGGCGGCTCGGCGGTGGTCCTCACCATCACCGACGCCGACCATCCGGCCGGCGGGCCGCCGGCCGCGCCCACCGACCTGACCGCGGCCCCGGTCGATACCACCAGCATCCATCTCGCCTGGAAGTCCACCGCGAACAACGCGGATTTCCACGTCCAGCTCAAGCCGCTCGACGGCAGCCCCTTTGCCGACGGCGGATTGCCGCTGGTGCCGGCCGGCACGACCAGCCTGACGGTTTCCGGCTTGCAGCCGGCGACCGGCTATGGCTTCCGCGTGCGCGCCGAGAACGGCGGCGGCAGCTCGTCCTACAGCGCCGAGGCCGACGCGGCCACCACCGCCGTGCCCGGGGCCTGCATCGCCGACGCCAAAACCCTGTGCCTGGGCGCCGGCGGCCGCTTCAAGGCGTCGGTTGCCTGGGTGACCGCGGACGGCAAGGGCGCGGGCACGGCCATACCGCTGGCGAGCAATCCGGACTCCGGGCTGTTCTACTTCTTCGGCCCCGGCAACATCGAGATGCTGATCAAGGTGCTCAACGCCTGCGTGCCACCGTTCGACAGCTACTGGGTCTTCTTCGCCGCCACCACCAACGTGCAGATCACGGTCACCGTCGTCGACACCAAGAGCGGTCAGACAAGGGTCTATTTCAACCCGCTCAACCAGGCCGCTCTGCCGATCCAGGACACCGCCGCTTTTCCGACCTGTCCTTGAGCCTGAACTGCCAGCCAGCTTGTTGGCAGCAAGCCGGCGCCGGCCCCGACACACCTCCCACGGGGCCGGCGCCGGTGTTTCTTGGCCCCTGTTGCCGGCGCCCATCCTTACGATTACCATAGAGGAGTAAGGAGTCCCGGAAATGGCCAAGTCGAGTATCACGAGCAAGCACCAGACCACGGTTCCGAAGAGCGTGCGGGAGAAGCTGGGGGTTGGTCCCGGGGACGTGCTGCGCTGGGAGGTCCTCGGCGGTTACGTGCGCCTCACCGCGGCGGATCGCGCCTTCCTGAAGCGGCGGGGGACTGTCGTCGCCGGTCCTGGCTCGGTCGTGGAGGACATGGCCAGGGCGCGGGCTCGGCGCGGCACCGGCCGAAAGTGAAAAGGCGCCGGTGAAGAAGATCATCCTCGATACCAACGTCGTCGTCTCTTTCCTGACGGATCGAAACCAAGAACAGCAGGAACAGGCCGGTCGCTTGTTCGCGGCGGCGGCGGACGGCGAAGTTGCCCTCGTCGTACCCCAGGCCGTAATCACCGAGCTGGTCTACGTCCTGCGCAATTTCTACGGTCGGGAAGCCAGGGAAGTCGCCGCCACGATCGACGACTTGCTGGCGCTTCCGGGCGTGACCGTGGTCGACGAGGTCGCTTGGCCTCTCGTGCTCGATCTCTGGCCGGAGAAGATTCCCGAATTCGCCGATGCGCTGCTCGCGGCTATTGCGCGGCACGGCCGATACGATGCGGTCGCGACCTTCGATCTAAAGCTGAGGCGGGCGCTCGAGCGCGAGGGTCTGCTCTCCCATTGGTGAGGCCGACCTGCCGGGAGTGTCGCCGAAGCTATTCGAGGATGAAGCCGACGCAGGATCTGCGGCGGAACTCTTGGAAAGAGTAGGTGACCAAGGCGCCGACATGACCTGCGATGGGGAGCCCGATGTTTCTGGCGCGAATCTGCGGATTGCGCCTCATGGCCTTCCAGGGTAGCGCTCTTGGGCGGGCGACGCGCAAGGGCGACCGGGCTAGGACAGCCCCTCGTCAGCGCGAGCCGGAAGCGCCTCAGGTTAGTTGTCGTTGATCGCCACCAGCACTTTCACTTTGAGCTCGTGCCCTTCCGCCAAGAGCGCAGCCAGATCCTGGTCTGACAGCTCGATCTTGAGTTCCTCGGTTTTGCTGTTAGAACCCCCCATCACGCCCATCGTGCTATCACGCCCGATCCTCAGCCCGTTCCATGATTCCGATTTGATCTTCTTCTCTCCATCGTAGAGACCGAGCGTCAAATCTATCCGCTGGGCGAACCAGGCGGTGGAGAGCCTCGCCCCGATCACGAGCCTTACCTTGTCGCGTGGGGTTGGGTAGTGCCCAAAGGAAGCGCTTGAGGTTCGATGCTTGAAGATCGTCACGTGCTCGACGCGGGCTTTGTCGCAGACGTATTGCCTGGTTCCTCTGAAGGTCAGGGTCGACTCAAACGGCAACTCCAGCAAGGAAGGATGGCCCGGTTTTGGCGCCAGCGAGACCTGGACCAGTAGCGGTGATTTGACCTCGACGTCTTGCGTTCCCGGAGCCTGACCGCCGGTAATCTGGGCGCTGAACACTCGGGCACCGAAGAACCCGACCAGGGCCAGCGCTCCGACTGAAGATCTCGTCACGGGCGTAGAGGATCTCACAGGTTGTCGCTCTTATCGGTCGGATAGTAGATGATGATGCACTTCCCGAGAGAGATGACCTGCCGCACGGTCGTCGTGGGAAGAACCCAGATCGTCAGTTCGCTCTCCTGCTTTGTCGGCTGCCCGTATTTCGCGATCAGGGTCTCGGCGACGTAGTAGCAGGCGGTCGCGGTACTCTGAAGCTCCACCCTCTTCAAAAACCAATCGCCACCGGAACTCCCGGCGCGCTCCATCCCATCGAATTGGAGATAGATCTGGAATGGCTTCGTGCCGATCGTCACATCGGGAAGCCTGCCGACGTAGCTCGAGGGTGAATACCTCGTTTCGAGCTTCAGGTCCGGATGGGTCTTCCGCAGGTCGTAGAACGACATCCCCCAGCGAGTGTCGGCCCATCCGGCGATATCCTGAACTACTGCGGCGAGTGCGGCTGAAGTAGCGACGAGAGTAAAGAAGGCGATGGCGGCGCGTCTCATGGGCTAAATCGTAGGCGCGACCTTCGGCCCTCCGCAAGCCCATTCGCGTATAGCTCTATCTGCGTAGGCAAGTAATGTGGCAGCCTTTTGGCGGGAGTGTCGCCACTGGCGGGACCGGCGACCAGTGATAGGAGCGGCCTCCGATCTGTCAGTCAGTTGCCGGTGAGGCGCCAGGTCACGCCGAGCAGGGCGCCGACGTCGGGGGTGTTCTCGAGGTGGAAGATGTTCTCGATGATGGCGAGCTGCCAGGTCAGCGGGCCGCGCTGGCTGCGCACGCCGGCCAGGATCTCGAACTTCGTCTGGATCAGCTGGGGAACCTGGGAGCGGCGGAAGACGCTGGGGCTGACATAGAGCTGCGCCACCGCCGAGGTGCGGCGGGTGAGGCCGAGCTCATAGCCCGTCACCAGGGCCGGGACGTTGTTGCGGTCGACTCGCCGGTCGGGCAGCGTTCCTCCGAAGTGCACCTCGCTGGCGTCGAGAAACACGGCCTGGCGTCCCTGACTTCCGAAAGCGCGACGCAGCGCGAGCTGCAGACCGAGGTCGCTGCCGCCGGTCGACAGGGCGCCGGCGGAGTGCACCGCGACCTTGACGGCGGCCTCGACGATCAGGTCCCAGCGGCTCGCCGGCGGGAGCAGGCGGTAGCGAACGCCGAGGACGGGGTCGCTAGGGCCGCTCTCCGGCGCCGCGAGCTGCACGGCCTGCTCGCGGCCGATCCGGTAGACCATGCGGAACTCGTTGCGCGCCACGCGCTGGCGGTCGGCATTGCCGAGCCCCAGTGAGCGATGGAAGCCCTCGATCGCCGTGTCGAAGATGCCGCCGGTGTAGTAGATGGCGGGCCAGGCGAGAAAGAAGCCCAGCCGCTCGCCGGCCTTGTAGTGCAGGGTGGTCGCCAGCAGGCCGATCTCGCCGTCGAGATAGAAGACGTCACCCTTGATGGCGAGCAGGGCCTCCACGTCGCGCCTGGTGATCGCCTGGCGGCGGCCGCGCGCCACCAGGTACTCGTCGACGGCCTTGCTCTTGGCAAAGGTATTGATGTGAGCCAGATCGACTTCGAGGCTCCAGCGATCGCCGAGCGCCGATGAGCTCCGCGCGGGAAGCATCTCGAGGCGCGACAGGTGGAAGGGCGTCATGTCCCGCCCGCGCAGCGGGCCCTGCAAGACGTAATCGTCCGCCGCCGCGGGAGACGCCGCGGCGAGCGTTGCCACGGCAGCGAATGCCGTCTGGAAGGCGAGCACAGCGCCGGCGAGGCGCGGAGCGAGGCTGGCGAGGCGTGGTGCAGGGGGCCTCAAGAAGACTACGCCGGAGATCTGCTGGAATGAATTTGCCAGGTAACGTCCCTTGGCGCTGTTCAAGGTTCGGCGAAGCGCTGGCGCCGCAACGCGCCGCGGATCTCATCGATGAAGTGGCCCAGCGAGTGTTGGTTCTTCCCAGCCCGGAAAAGATCCATCGCTTCGATCAGATCTGGCGCGTATTCCATCTCGCCCGTGAGGATTGGCTGACCGGCCTTGCGGATCGTCTCGCGCAGGAGCCGCTTGTAGAAAGCCCGCTCGCATTTGCCCGGGTCCGCTGGACAGGGACAGCCGAGGACGTCCTGGATCGCTTGCGGATCAGCGAAGCACCAGCGCTCGATATGCGGGTCGGGGCAGCCAATCACGTGAGCCGGGAAGAACGAGGACTCGATGGCTTCCGCGAGATTACGCCGGCACTCGAACCAGCTCGTGCAATTGGCGTCGATGATGAGAACCAAGAGGTCGGGGATCACGCTTCCGATTCCGTGCTGCGCCGCCACGGCTCTCTGCCAGGTCCGGAACTCCCTCAGCGCACGTCCGTGCCCCCCGCGGCTGTTCCTGGTTTGGACATCCAACTGGAGCTGGAGGTCGCGAGCAATACGACGCAGCAGGCTACCGGTGAATTGCTCATGTCCAGTGTCCTCACAGAAAACGTCGATCCTCAGGCGCTCATCCATCTAGCCACCCGCGAAGCAGCGCGGCCTCGATGATCTCGGCTTCGTCGTCAGGGCCGCGAAGAGACTTGCGGATCTCAGAGTCTTCAAACAGAGGACCCATTGGCTCAAAAGCCCCCACTTGCGTGGCTAGGCCGTGCTGAGTGCAGCGATACATACGGACCTGTTTGGGAGCTTCTCGGGCGATGCTCGTCATCGCCCCGATCAAGGTGGGAGAATGGGTGGTGACCACCACCTGGCTGTGCCCCTCGGCCATCGAGACCAGGAGGTTGGCGATGACCTCGATCCGCCGCGGGTGGACTCCGTTTTCCGGCTCCTCGAATGCGATCAGCTCGCCGGGCCAAGGGTTTCCGGCAATGCAGCACAGAGCCAGAACGCGAAGGGTTCCTTCCGAGATGACCCGGGAGGAGAAGGGAGCTCCGTTCTGCCGGATGAGGATGTCGAGCGTCCCCCGGCGGGGATCGAGATCGACGTCGAGCCCCTCGATCGAGGGAATGGCGGTACGCAAGGCCCGACCGATCGCGCGGAAATGCTTGCTGTGCGCTTCGCTCTCCTTGAGCCGATAGAGAAACGGCGCGATCCACTCCCCACGCGGCCCAATATCCTTGACCTCTCGGGGCGGCTGCGGCTCGCGCATGGCGACTCGCGGGTCGAGGTAATAGGTCTGCCAGGCAGACAGCTCGCCACGCAGCCGGTCGAAATCCGGGAAGCGACGCTCGCCGGTGAACTGGCGGTTTGAGGCAAGCGTATGATTCAACCCCAGAGGCTCGTGGCGTGGTGCACCCGCCTCTCCGAGCTGGCGCACCAGCAAGGTGTTGCCTGATCGTTCGATCCTTGGTTTCTGCCTGGTTCTCTCTGGATCGGCCTCGCGAGTCAGCCGGGCCAGGTACTCGTCAGCGACTTCCAGACTTCCAGTTTTCGGCTGAGTGCGCACGCTCACTTGATAGCGGAGCGGTGACGGTGAGGCCCTGCCGGGGATTCGCGCTGGCTTCACGACAGCTGTGAGAGTCAGTTCTGCCCACTCCTGCTGGAGGAGCCCTTCCAATCCGGTTTCTCGCAGGCTGAACGCCTCGAGAGGATAGCCCCGCAAAGGCGGCTCGAGAGCCGCAGCGAGCGTCTGTTCCATGACCAGGCGGGAGAGGAGCAGCAGGGACTCCAGGATGTTGCTCTTGCCCGCGGCGTTTGGCCCCATCAAGACCACGAGCGGGGCGAGCTCGATTTCGATGTCGAGGAGGGACTTGAAGCCTTGGACGCGGAATCGGCTCAGCAAGGGTTCGCCTCAATCGAGCATCAGGCGGCTCGGCTTGGGAAACTTACCACGGAGCTGTGGCCGCGGGAGTGTACCGGTCGAGTTCGGTGTGCCCATCACGCATGGTCTTATCACCTGCTCGGCCCAGAGCCCGTAGAGGCGGGAGGCGGCCCGCCGGCGGCCTTCCTCTCCAGGGCCTCCAACCAGATCTGGTGATAGCGGTGCATTCGGTTGGGCAGCAGGAGGCTCCCCAGGCGGGCGAGCCAGCCGTGCTGCGTCTCCTCGGTCAGCACGTGGCAGCCTCCGGCGGTTCTACGGAGCAGCCAGGCATGGTAGGCGTCGACGCCGAGCCCGCGCGCGCTCCAGCCGATGCGCTCGCCAGGCACGAGCTCCTCGACCGTGGAGTCGATGGCAACCCCGAAAGTCCGCCAGCGAAATCGCGAGCCCAGCGCCAGGTCCGGGCGCGGTCCGCCGACGATGCGCACGCGATGAGAGTTGACATACCAGGCGGGCCAGAGCTCCGCGCGCACCAGCCAGGCCCAGACGGCCTCGGGAGCAGCCGCCATGGTCAGCTCGTTGCGCACGTGCACGGCCGCACGGCCCGGCTCGTGGCCCGCGGGCCAGCGAATCACCTGGTGTTCTTGCACCCTAGCGCTCCGGCTCCTTGACGACCGCGCCGCCCTTCATCACGAAGTCCACCCGGCGCAGCAGGTCGAGGTCGGTGAGCGGATCGCCGCGCACGGCGATGAGGTCGGCATACTTGCCGGGAGCGATCGAGCCGATGCGGCCCTGCCAGCCCATGAGATCGGCGGCGCGCAGGGTGGCCGACTGGATGGCCTGCATGGGGGTCATGCCGTAGCGCACCATGAAGGGGAGCTGCGCGGCGTTGAGGCCGTGGGGGTAGACGCCGCTGTCGGTGCCGTAGGCGATGCGCACGCCGGCGGCCACGGCCTTGCGGAAGGCGGTGCGCTGGGTCTCGGTCGTCTCGTCGTTTTTGCGCAGAATCTCCTCGGGCCAACCCTGTTTCTTGCCTTCGCTCGCGATGTAGTCGCCGTTCCAGATATCCGCCACCAGCCAGGTGCCATGCTCTTTCATCAGGCGCACCCCCTCGTCGTCCATCAGCGAGCCGTGCTCGATCGAGCGCACGCCGGCGCGGACCGCGGCCTTGATGCCCGCAGCGCCGTGCGCGTGCGCCGCCACGAAAGCGCCGTACTTGGCGGCCTCCTCGACCGCGGCCCGCAGTTCCTCTTCGCTGAATTCCATGACCCCGGGCTTGGTGCCCGAGGTGAGCACGGCGCCGGTGGCGATGACCTTGATGAAGTCGGCGCCGCCGTTGAGGATCTCGCGCACGCGCTGGCGGACCTCGGCGGCGGAGTTGGCCAGGCCGGCGCGCATCCCGGCCGGCAAGAGCACGTCGCGGGCGATGCCGGTCACCTCGCCGCCGCCGGAGGAGACCGTGACGTAGGCGCCGGCGACCTGCATGCGCGGCCCCTCGACCGTGCCAGCGTTGATCGCGTCGCGCAGAGCTACGTCGACGAAGGCGCGGTAGGTACCGACGTCGCGTACCGTCGTGAATCCGGCGAGGAGCGTCGCCCGCGCGTTGCGCACGCCGCTGAACGCCTCTTGCGCTTCCGAGTGCTCGAGCACGGCGGCGGGGCTTGCCGACTGAATGTCGCCGATCAGGTGGGTGTGCGCATCGACGAGGCCCGGCAGGACGGTGAAGGCCGAGAGGTCGATCACCCGCGCGCCCGCCGGCGGCGCGGCCGAGCCAGGAAGCACCGACTCGATCCGTTCGCCCCGGATCAATACCCAGCGGTCGCTCAGGACCGTGCCCATCTCGACATCGACCAGCCGGCCGGCGCGCAGTGCGAGCGGAGGGCGGGCCGGCTCGGCGGGCCGGGCGGGGGGCGCGGCGGCGGAACCCGCCAAGGCGGCGAGAAGCCAGGCCGAAAGAAAACGAGCCGGTCTCGGTTGCATACTCGCGGACATCATAGAGGAACCGTCCCGAGCTCTCCTCTTGACAGCCTAAAGGGGGCTCATGTAGGCTATCAACATGAGGCACGAGAGCGGCGTGACGCGCAAGAGCGATGAGAGCGGCGGCAACGAAGAGACCAGGTCCGAGCTGCTGGCGGGGACCCTGGCGCTGATGGTGCTGCGCACGCTGGCGCCGGGGCCGATGCACGGGTATGGCATCGCCCAGCGCATCCAGCAGGTGTCGCGCGACGTCCTGCAGGTCAACCAGGGCTCCCTCTATCCCGCGTTGCTCCGCCTCGAGCAAAGGGGCCTGATCTCGTCGCGTTGGGGAACTTCGGAGAACAACCGGCGCGCGCGGTTCTACTCGCTCACCAGGACCGGCCGGCGGGAGCTCGAAGCGGAGACCGGGCGCTGGCTGCGCTTTTCCGAAGCAATGGGACGGCTGCTCGAAGCCTGACCCCCCGGGGCGCCCGCGGCCATGACGACTCTGCGCACCTGGGCGGTCCGCCTCGCGAGCCTCTTCCGCAGGCGCCAGCTCGACGAACGCCTCGACGAGGAGATCCGCTTCCACCTCGAAATGCAAGCGCGCGAGAACCAGGCGCGCGGGATGAGCCCGGAGGAGGCGCGGCGTACCGCGAGGCACGCCTTCGGCCAGGTCGAGGCACTCAAGGAAGCTTACCGGGAACGTCGCGGCGTACCAGCCTTAGAGACCCTGGCCCGTGACCTGCGCTACGCCGTGCGCATGCTGCGCAAGAGCCCGGGCTTCACCGCCGTTGCCTTGCTGTCGCTGGCCTTCGGCGTGGGCGCCAACTGCGCCATTTTCGGCGTCGTCGACGCCCTTCTCCTCAAGTCGCTGCCGGTCGCCGGCGCCGAGCGTCTGGTGGCGCTTTCGGCCCGCCTGCCCAGCGGCGAGCTGTTTCCGCTCTTTTCCTATCCTGCCTATGAGCGCCTCGCCGCGGCGAGGCCGGTGTGCTCGGGGCTCGTGGCCTTCACCGACCAGTTCCGGGCCACGGTGCGGCCCGAAGGCGCGGCCGAGGCCGCGACTCCTGGCCGGATGCCGGAGACGGCCAACGCCGCGCTGGTTTCCGCCAACTTCTTCTCGCTGCTCGGAGTCGGCACCGCGTCAGGACGCACCTTCGGCGCCGAGGAGGGCCGGCCGCCGGGCCCCCACCCGGTGGCGGTGATGAGCTATGGCTACTGGCAGCGCCGCTACGGCCGCGACCCGCGGGTGGTGGGGCGAGCGTTGCGCGTCAACGGCGCCGCGGTGACGGTCGTGGGCGTCGCGGCACGCGGTTTCACCGGCCTGTTCGCCGACGCGGCTCCCGACCTCTTCTTGCCGCTCACACTGCATGGTGCCGTCAAGCACCGCGGCAACTTCCTGATCCAGGGCTCCTACGATGAAGCGGCGCCGCCCTGGCGGCAGCCCAACGCTTACTGGTTGACGCTCGTCGCGAAGCGGCGGCCGGGCGTCGGCGAGCGGCAGGCGGCTGCCGCGCTCGGCGTGATCTTCCAGGCAGAGAAGGAGGCCGAGGCGGCGCTCCAGCTCACCGCTCAGGACCGCCGCGACATACTGGCGGAGGCGCTGGTGCTGCGACCGGCTGGCCGCGGCCTGGCCGACAGCCGTGCAACCCTGACCGCGCCGCTGATGATTCTTTCGGCGGTGGCCGGGCTGGTGCTGTTGATCGCCTGTGCCAACCTCGCCAACCTGCTGCTGGCGCGGGCCGACCGGCGCCGCACGGAGATGGCGGTACGGCTCGGCATCGGAGCGGGGCGCGGCAGGCTGGTGCGGCAGCTCCTCACCGAGAGCCTGCTGCTCGCCGGCCTGGGAGGCGTCCTGGGATTGCTTTTCGCCTGGTGGGGGAGCCGGCTGCTCGTCGGCCTGGTGCAGGGAAACGGCCAGACGCTGGCGCTCGACGTCGCGATCGACGGCAGGAAGCTCGCCTTCGCGGCCGCGGTGGCCTTGCTGACCGGCATCGCCTTCGGCCTGGCGCCCGCGCTGCGCGCTACGCGGATCGACATTGCAAGCAGCCTCAAGCAGGGAGCCGCTGCGGCAGGCGGCGGGGCGGCCGGACATCGCGGCGGGCGGCGCCGCATGCCGCTCGGGCGCCTGCTGGTGGTGGCGCAGGTCGGTCTGTCGCTGCCGCTGCTCATCGGCGCGGGACTCTTCGTGCGCAGCTTGCGCAACCTGATGCGCGTCGACACCGGGTTTGCGCGCCTCGGCCTGGTCCAGGTGACGATCAGGCCGGGACTCCTCGGCTACGACGACGGCCGTCTGGCCGCTCTCTACGACCGCCTGGTCGAGCGCATCGAGGCGCTCCCCGGCGTGCGCTCGGTCAGCCTTTCGGACTCGGGACTGCTGGGCACCTCGTGGAGCGTCACCGACGTGGAGCCGCCGAGCGGCGCTCCGGGTGCCGCGCCGGCGCGCGACGAAAGCATCAACGTCCAACGCAGCACGGTGACCTGGCGTTTCTTTGCCACCGCAGGCATGAGGATGGCGCAGGGCCGCGGCTTCGCGCCCCAGGACCGCGAGGGCGCTCCCAAGGTGGCGGTGATCAACGAGACCCTGGCCCGGCGCCTCTTCTCGCCCGCCCGGGCCGTCGGCCATCGTCTCAGATTCAAGAACCCGCGCTTCGCCGGCTGCTGCGAGGTGGTCGGCGTGGTCAGGGACGCCAAGTACCACGAGGTGACCGAGACCGCGCCACCCGTGGTCTACCTCCCCGTGACGCAGAGCTTCGAGCAGCTCAACGCCATCCAGGTGCGGGCGGCGCCTGGGGCGGGCACCGCTGGCGCCGCGCTCGCCGAATCCTTGCGCCGTGCCGCCGCCGAGACCGATCCCAACCTGGCAGTGTTCAGCATCGCCACCATCGACCAGCAGCTGGCTCGCTCGCTCTCCTACCGGAGCGCGGTGGCTAAGCTCATCGGCTTTTTCGGCCTGCTGGCGCTGCTGCTCGCCGCCACCGGGCTCTACGGGGTGATGGCTTACAGCGTGGCGCGGCGCACCAGCGAGATCGGCTTGCGTATGGCGCTCGGGGCACCGCGCGGCCTGGTGCTGCGGCTGGTGCTGCGCGAGACCGCGCGGCTGATCGGCCTCGGCGTGGCCGCCGGGCTTGCCGCGGCGCTCGCCGCCACGCGGGCGGCGGCGAGCCAGCTCTTCGGCGTCAGCGCCTTCGACCCGGCGACCGTCCTCGCGGCCACGGCGGCATTGGCGCTGGTCGCCCTCGCCGCCGGATTCCTGCCCGCCCGCCGTGCCGCCCACACCGATCCCGCGGTGGCGCTGCGCGGCGAGTAACGAGCTCAGGCCAGGACTTCGCGGACGGAGGCGCGGATGTCCTCCAGGCACTCTTCGACGCGCTGGCGGTGGGTGCGGAAGGAGAGCACGCAGATGCGCAGGGCGAAGCTGCCGCCGATGAGGGTGCCGGTCAGGTGGACCCGCTGTCGGGCGTTAACGCGCTCGAGCAGGCGGCGGTTGAGGCGGTTGCGCTCCTCGCCCGCGAGGCCGGGAGCGGCCAGGCGGAAGGGAAAGAGCGACAGCTCGGGGTCGACGAGGACCTCGATGCCGGGGACGGCGCGCAGCTCGCCGGCGGCCCAGCGCGCCAGCTCGAGCTTCTCCTCGAGCGCCTCGCGGAAGGGGTCGATGCCCAGGAGCTTGACCGGCAGCCAGACGCGCAGGCCGCGGAAGGGGCGGGACAGCTCGGGCGAGATCTCGCAGAAATCGACCAGGTCGGCATCGCTCTGGATGGGCGGCAGGTAGTCGGCGGCGACGCTGTGGGCGCGGCGCAGCGCAGGACCGTCGCGCACGAGCAGGGCCCCGGTGCCGTAGGGCAGGAACAGGCTCTTGTGCGGATCGAGGGCGATCGAGTCGGCGCGCTCGATTCCGCGCATGGCGCTCCGTCCGGCCGCGGTCAACAGGAAAAAGCCGCCGTAGGCCGCATCGGCGTGCAGCCACAGGCCCTCGCGGCTGCTGATCTCGGCGAGGTCCGCGAAAGGATCGACCGCGCCGGTGTTGATGCTCCCGGCGTTGCCGACCACCAGGAAGGGCTGGTACCCGGCGGCGCGATCGGCGGCGATGCGCTCGGCGAGCAGGTCGGTGCGGATGCGGAACGCAGCGTCGCTCGGGATGCTGCGCACGTTGGCCGGCGGGAAGCCGGCGAGAAGCGCGGCTTTCCTCACCGAGTGGTGAGTCTGGTCCGAGGCATAGAGCATGCCGCTGAGGAACTGCTCGGGCAGCCGCTCGCGGCGGGCGGTGACCAGGGCGGTAAAGTTGGCGAGCGAGCCGCCGCTGGTCAGGAACCCGCGCGCCTCTTTGGGGTAGCCGGCGATCTCGGCAAACCAGGCGACGACGTTGGCCTCGAGCTGCACCAGGCCCGGCGCCGCGGCGAAGAGGCCGGTGTAGCGGTTCACGCTGTCGGCGATGAGGTCCGCCACCGCCGCGTGCGGCAGGCCGCCCCCGGGGATGTAGGCAAGATAGCCGGGGCCCGCGGTGTTGAAGGACCGGGGGATCGCCCGCGCGAACAGCAGGTCGAGAAGCTCGGGCAGCGGCGTCGGCCGGCGCGGCAACGGCTCCGCCAGGGAGCGCGCGAGCCGTGCCCCGCCCGCGAAGTCGAGATCGGCGGCCGGTTGGCGGGACAGCGACTCGAGATGGGGCACGATGTGGTCGAGCGCCGCCGCCACGAGCTCGCGAAACGCCTCGCCGGACGGCTCCAAGGGGCTGTCGGTTCCCGGCGTGGCCGGCCGGCTCTCCTGCTCGATCATCCGGCTCTCCTCCCGCAGGCCTGACCTGTTTCTCGCGACCAACCGGCGAGAATCCGGGCCAGACTCTAACCCATTCCGCGGCAGGGACGGGTCCCGCGCGGCGTCCTTGCAGGCATCGCCGTGTCCGCGGCGCGCGGCCACTAGTCGGCGATCAGCTTCTCGAACCGCGCCTTGTTGGTGGCCTTCAGATAGGCCTCGCGGGCGCTGACCCGCCGCGCCTCGACCAGGGCCATCAGGGCTTCGTCCATCTGCTGCATGCCCTGCGCGCGGCCGCCCTGCATGATCGAAATCATCATCGGCGAGTTGCCTTCGCGGATGACGTTGGGCAGCCCGGGTGTCCTGAGCAGGATCTCGCAGGCGGCGCAACGCCCTTGGCCATCCGCGGTGCGCAGCAGGAGCTGGGAGACGACCCCGGCCAGGGACTCGGCCAGGGTGGTGCGGATCTGCGCCTGCTCTTCGGCGGGGAAGGCGTCGATCAGGCGGTCGATGGTGTTGACGGCGCCGTTGGTGTGCAGGGTGCCGAAGACCAGGCTGCCCATCTCGGCGGCGGTGATGGCCAGCGCGATGGTCTCGAGGTCGCGCATCTCGCCGACGAGAACCACGTCGGCGTCCTGGCGGATGGCGGCGCGCAAAGCGGCGCCGAAGCTTTCCGTGTCGGTCCCCACCTCGCGCTGGGAGATGATCGAGCTCCTGCTCCGGTGCACGAACTCGACCGAATCCTCGATGGTCACGATGTGCCTGCTGTGGGAAGAGTTGATGCGGTCGATGATGGCCGCGAGCGTCGTCGACTTGCCGCAACCCGTCGGACCGGTCACCAGCACCAGCCCGTTGCGCAGGTGGGCCAGGCTTTCGACCGCCTTGGGCATGCCGAGATCTTCGAGCGAGACGATGGTGTCCGGAATGAGCCGGAAGACCGCGGCGGCGCCGTTGTGCTGGCGCAGGTAGTTGGAGCGGAAGCGTCCGACTCCCTCGAGGCCATAGGCGAAATCGAGGTCGCCCTCTCTCCGATACTCTTCCCACTGCGCTGCGCTCACGGCAACGCGCAGCAAGGCCAGCAGGTCGTCGTGGCCGAGCACGGGCCAGCCGGCGACCGGCTCGAGATCGCCGTGCAGCCGGATGCGCGGCGCGAGGCCGGCCACCAGGTGCAGGTCCGAGCCCCGCCGTTCTCTCACGTAGCCGAGCAGGTCGTGCAGGTGGGCCATCTCACCTCCCGCTAGCGGGCTAGTCCTCAAGCGGGAAACTTCTGCGGCTCTTCGGCGTGGCGCAGCGCCTCCTCGCGGCTGACCACCCCGGCCTTGACCAGCTCGTGTAAGGAGGTGTCGAGCTGGACCATGCCGTGTGTGCCCCCGGTCTGCAAGACCGAGCGGATCTGGAAAGTCTTGCTGTCGCGGATCAGGTTGGACACCGCCTTGGTCACGATCAGGACTTCGATTGCCGGCACTCGCCCGCTGCCGTCGGCGCGCGGCACCAGCTGCTGCGAGACCACGGCGCGCAGCGACTCGGCGACCATGGCCCGCATCTGGGCTTGCAAGTTGGGCGGAAAGACGCCGAGCACGCGGTTGATCGTGCGGATCGCGTTGTTGGTGTGCAGAGTGCCGAGCACCAGGTGCCCGGTCTCGGCCGCGGTGATGGCGAGGCCGGTCGTCTCGAGGTCGCGCAGCTCGCCGATGGCGATGACGTCCGGGTCCTCGCGGAACGAGGCGCGCAAGGCGCGTGGGAAAGAGCCGGTATGACTGCCGACCTGGCGCTGGTTCACGATGCATTGCTTCGAGGTGTGAATGTATTCGATCGGGTCTTCGATGGTGACGATGTGATCGCGGCGAGTCGAGTTGATGATGTCGATCAGGGCGGCGAGAGTCGATGACTTGCCGCAGCCGGCCGGCCCGGTGATCAGGACCATTCCTTGGTGAAAATCGGCCAGGCGGGCGAGCGACTCGGGAAGATGCAGTCCGGCCAGGGTTGGTGGCTGCGATGGGATGGCCCGGAAGACGGCGTCGACGCCGCGCTGCTGGCGGAAGGCATTGGCGCGGAACCGACCGCCGCCCGGCAGGTCGCAGGCGAAGTCGACCTGGCCCTGCACGCGCAGGCGGTCCCACTGCTCTGGCGTCAGGAGCTCGCGCACCATGCGTTCGGTCGTCGCGGCGGGGAGCGGCTCCGGTCCCACCGCGACGAGCTCGCCGAGCCGGCGGACGCTCAACGGCGCGCAGCTGTGGAGGTGAATGTCGCTCGCGCCCTGGCGCAACGCCTCCTCGAGGATCGCGTCGACCGCGCGTGGAGGCGACGGTGCGCCGAGCTTCAGAGGGACCGGAGTCGGCTGCACCGGCAAGGTGTCGTCGGCGGCAAGCGGGGGGAGTGGCGATCCGCCGCGCGGGTCGAGCGCGGGCAGGACCGTACCGGCGGCCGGCGCGATTCCGGGACCGATCGCGGCGGCTGGGGCGGTGGCTTCGGGCGGCGCCGGCGATGGCGGAGCGGGGACGGCCTGCGCGCCGATCGCCGGCACCGCCGGCAGCGCCGCCATCGCCGCCGCGGCCTGCTCCCGCCGCTTGGCCAGGTAATCCCTCTGCACTGCCAGCACCTGTTCGACCTGGCGAGGGGTCAGATAGCCCATCTCGACGAGCATGTCTGTGAGCTTGCGCCGCCCGCCGGCCAGCGACTGGAGTCCATGCACCTCCTCGAGCTGGCTGCGGGTGATCAGCTTGTAGTGCAGGGCAAGCCGCCCGAACAGCAGGTCATCCTCGCCGGAGGTCATTACGCGAAGATTAACAGGGACGTTGCTGGCGCCGCCATGTCTCCATCGACACCTCTTTTCACACTCAGATCTCTGAACCGTCGTGGAGTAGGATCGACGCCCAGCTGCGAATACCGCAGGAGGGGCGGGCCAACTGTGGAGGGCTCTTCCATGGCCGATCGAGTCGAGATGCGAGTTGGTGGCGTTGGCAGGGACGAGGATCGGGCTCGAGGAGGCTTGGCCTGGGCCTTGGTCCTCCTGGCGCTGACGCTGCTGCTGGTGGTGGTCCGCCGCCAGCCACCGGCGCCGCGCGCCGCCAGCGCGCCCGCGGCCGAGTTCTCGGCCGGCCGCGCCAGGCAGGTGCTGCAGACCCTGGTAGGGGACGGGCGGCCGCATCCGGTTGGCAGCCCGGCCAACGACCAGGTGCGGTCGCGGGTCATGGCGGTCCTTTCCGGGCTGGGCTACAAACCGGAGGTGCAAGAGGGCTTCGCCTGCCATTATCGCTCCGCCGTCTGCGGCCGCGTGCGCAACGTCCTGGCACGCCTGCCCGGCCGCGAGCCGGGCCGCGCGGTGCTGCTCGCCAGCCATTACGATTCGGTGCCAGCGGGTCCGGGCGCGGCCGACGACTTGACCGGGGTGGCGGCGGTGCTGGAGATCGCGCGCATCCTCAAGGCCGGCCCGGCGCCGCGCAACACGGTGCTTCTGCTCATCGACGACGGGGAAGAGGCTGGCCTCCTGGGCGCCAGCGCCTTTCTGGCCGACAATCCGGCGGCGCGCGAGGTCAAGGCGGTGGTCAACCTCGAGGCGCGCGGCAGCTCGGGCCCGAGCCTGATGTTCGAGACCGTCAGCCCCGACGCCTGGATGATCCCGCTCTGGTCGCGTGGCGCCTCGCACCCGGTGACCAGCTCGATCTATGTCGGCGTCTATCGGCGGATGCCCAACGACACCGATCTGACAGAGTTCAGGCACAGGCGCATTCCAGGCCTCAACTTCGCATTCGTCGGTGAGCCCACCCACTATCACACACCGCTCGACAGCTTCGCCAACGCCTCGCCCGCCAGCCTGCAGCACCACGGCGACAACGGCCTGGCGGCGGTGCGCGGGCTGGCCGGCGCCGACCTCTCCAGCCCGCCGCCGGGCGACGCGGTCTTCTTCGACCTGCTGGGACTCGGGGTCATCAGGTGGCCGGTAGGCTGGACCCTGGGCCTGGCGCTGCTGGGGCTGGTCCTGGTGCTGCTGGCGGCGGCCCGTGCAGTGCGCGGCGGGGCGGCGAGCGGCAAGGGCGTGGCGCTCGGAGCGCTGGCGCTGCCGGCGACCCTGGTGGCCACCGTGGCGCTCGGTTGGGTGCTCAATTTCGCGCTCGCCTTGGCCGGCGTCTTTCCCACGACATGGGTGGCGCACCCGCTGCCAGCGGTGGCGTCTTTCTGGCTGTTGGCGCTGGCGGTGACCGTGCTGGTCACGGCGCGTCTGGGGGCACCGGCCGGCCTGTGGGTCGGAGTCTGGCTGGATTGGGCCATCTTGGGCGTCGTCGTCGCCGCGCTCGCGCCGGGCTTCAGCTATATCTTCGTGGTGCCTTCGCTGGTCGCCGGCCTGACCGGGCTGTTGGCGGGGGTCGGCGGACCCGGTCCGCGGCTGGTGCCCGCGCTGGCCGCCGCGCTCCTCTGGCTGCCGCTCATCGTCCCACTGTTCGACGGTTTGGGGCCTATCGCCTTGATCCCGATCGCAGCCGTCGTGGCCGCGCTGCTCAGCTCATTCGCCCCGGCCTTCGCGGCGGCCCGTCCCGCCGCGCGCCGGGCGCTCTGGCAGGGCGCCCTGGCGCTGGTGGTCGTGAGCGCCGTCATCGCGGTGCTCACGCCCCGCCACTCGCCGCGGGCGCCGCGCATCGTCAACCTGATGTTTCACCAGGATGCCACCACCGGAGAGGCGCGCTGGCTGGTGCGCGGCAGCCCCGCGTCTCCGGCTGCGCTGCCGCCGGGCTTGCGTGCCGCCGCGACCTTCCACGGGCAGCCCGAGGCCCCCTTCCCGTGGTCGTCGCCGCAGTCGCGAGCCTTCGTCTCGCCGGCGCCAGTGCTCGCCGCCCCCGGGCCGGAGATTGCCGTGCTGGCGAGCTCGGTGGCGGGTGGCACGCGGACGCTGCGCCTGCGCTTGACCTCGCCGCGCGGAGCGCCGGAGGTGACCTTCTACGTCCCGGCCGCCGCCAGGCTCGAAGCGCTGAAGATCGAGGGACACGATGCGCTCGGCTCGGCAGACGCGGCGGGGCCCTACGGCGGCTGGTACAGCGCGACCGACGTGACGCTGTCCGCCGGCGGATGCGAGGTGGAGGCGGTGCTGGGCGAGGCCAGCCCCCAAGACTGGTACGTGGTCGACAGCTCCCGCGGCCTGCCGCCCAACGGCCGGCGCCTTCTCCTGGCCCGGCCGCCCACCGCCACTCCCGGCTTCAACGGCGACACGACGCTGGTGAGCCGCAAGGTGAGGATCTAGGGCGCAGGGCAAAGTAAGAAGCGCAGGTCGTACGGACCCTGCGCTTCGCTGTTAGAGGCCGCCGGCGGCGATCCAATAGACCGCGCGACGGGGGGGAGAGAGCGGGTCGCCCTTACGTCTTGGCCTTGGCGGCGATCGAGTCGACGGCGATCGAGTCGCCTTCGATCTTTCCGCTCACCGTCACCTCGTGGCCGAGGTTCTTCTTGGCCAGATCTTGCTTGTCGAGCTTGTAGAGCTTCTTGTCGGCGGTGTTGTAGAGGACGAACTTGCTGCCCTTGTCCTTGACGCACGTGATGGCGCAATCCTTGTGTGCCGCCTTGGCTCCCTTGGCGCCGCATAGCTCGTCGGTGATCCAGCCGTTCCACTTGCCGGCGGTGCCGGCGGCCGAAGCCGTCAGCGGCAGGACGAGCAAGCCGACGGCCAGGACCGAGACGAGAGCGGCGATGGTTCGTTTCATGACGGTGTCCTCCTAAAAGGGGCGCGCCGGGACGGCGCGCCGGGAATTTTTCGTCCAGTCTAGCACTGGTAGTGCTACCTTGGCTGTCATACGCGACCGAGCGGGCCCCGGATGCCGACCTACCGCCTGACCTTGGAGTACGAAGGGACCCGTTACCGGGGCTGGCAGGAGCAACAGAACGCGCGCTCGGTGGCGGGGGAGCTGCGCCGCGCGGTGAGCGAGGCCGGAGGGCAGGTGCGCGAGCTCACCGGCTCGGGCCGCACCGACGCCGGAGTGCACGCCCTGGGCCAGGTTGCCCACCTGCGCCTGGCCGCGGAGGTCGAGGCCGCGGCCTTCCGGCGTCAGGTCAACGACCTGCTGCCGCCCGACATTCACGTGCTTGCCTGGGTGGCGGCGCCGGCCGGTTTTCATGCCCGCCATTCGGCCGTCTCCCGCTCCTATCTCTACCAGGTCTCGCGCCGGCGCAGCGCGCTCGCCAAGCGCTTCGTCTGGTGGGTCAAGCGGCCGCTCGACGTTGGACGCATGGCCGCGGCGGCGGCGCTGTTGCCGGGCCGCCACGATTTCGGCCTGTTCTGCGAACGGCCCGGCGAGCAGGCCAGCACGGTGGTGGCGGTGGAGCGCGCCGAGGTTGTGGAAGCCGGGTCGCTGGTGCTCGTGCGGGTGGTGGCCTCGCACTTCCTGTGGAAGATGGTGCGCCGCCTGGCCGGCACGCTGGTGCGGATCGGAGCCGGAGAGCTCGGGCACGAAGCCTTTGCCGCCCTGCTGACCGGCGCCGCGCCTCGCGCCGGCGACGCTCTTCCCGCGCAGTGGACCGCCCCGCCTTCCGGCCTCTTCCTGGAGCGCGTCCGCTATCCCGGCGACCCGCCGCTCGGCGAGCTCGCCCCGGTCATCCCGGTGGTCTAGCCGGGCAGGGCCGCGCCGAACCGACCCGAGCCGGGCAGGGACCGGCGATCCGACCCGAGCCGGGCAGGGACCCGGCGAATTCAGCCCGAGCCAGGCAGGGACCCGGCGATCGAATGGATTGAGATATCCTGGCGCGCGATGGTTGGTTCTGGATCGAACCTCCTCTACGCGGCCCACGTGCCGCCAGGCGAAGGGCCGCTGCCGACGCTCGTTCTGCTGCACGGCTGGGGGGCAAATGCGCACGACCTGCTGGGGCTGGCGCCCATGCTGCACGGCGGGAAGGCGCTGGTGCTTTGCCCGCAAGGGAGAGTCGAGGTGCCGATCGGCGGCGGTATTGCCGGCTACGGCTGGTTTCAGCTCACGCCGGGAGTGCCGCCCGACCCCGAGGCGTTCCGGCAGGCGGCCGGCTCCCTGCGCGAGTTCGTCGCGCACATGCGGCAACGGTACCCGATCGATCCCGAGTCGATCGTGGTCGCCGGTTTCAGCCAGGGTGGGATGATGGCCTACGATCTCGCCCTGCGCGACCCCGCCGGCTTCGCCGGACTGATGGCTCTGTCGAGCGTGCTGCCCGAGGAGCTGGCGGCTGACCTTGCCAAGCTCCCGGAGCACGAGGGCTTCCCGGCGCTGGTAATCCACGGCACCCAGGACCCGATGATCCCGGTCGAGCGCGCTCGCGAATCTCGCGAGCGCCTGCGCCCCTTCGGAGTGGCGATCACTTACCGCGAGTTCGACATGGGCCACGAGATCCGGCCGGAAGCGCTGCGCGTCGCCCTGCGCTGGCTCGACGAGCGGGCGCTCGCCCGCACCATGGCGCGCAGCGGGTCCTGACCGGGCAGGCCTACGGGCCGCAGAGGAGCAAGGGCGCGCCAGGGCAATCACCCGCAATCGCATTTGGGTTGCCTCTCCAGGCGGCGGAGCCGGGCCGGCAGATGTCGCTGGGTCCGCATGTCCTACGCACACGGCCTGCACGAGTACGCGTCGCACCGTCCTCCAGCGGTAAGATCCCTTCCCGGAGGTGGCCATGACCGCAATCGATTCGATCATCGAAGAGCTGAGCCGCGAAGCCGAGACGACGCGCCGGGTGCTGGATCGCGTTCCGCCGGACAAGCTTTCCTGGCGGCCGCACCAGAAGTCCAAGACCATCGGGGAGCTTGCCTGGCATATCGCGACGATCCCGCAACGCATCGCGACCGTCGCCCAGCATGAAGACGTGGACGTTGCCACGGTCAAGCCCGCGCCGATGCCGGAGACGGCCGCCGGGATCCAGCAGGAGTTCGAGCGCCAGATCGCCGAGGCCAAGCAGCTGCTGGCGAAGCTCGACGACTCCGCCCTGGCGCAGAGGACCACCCTGCGGCGGGGCGACGTCAAGTTCTTCTCAGGGCCGAAGCTCGCTCTCCTGCGCACCGTGATGCTGAACCACAGCTACCATCACCGGGGCCAGCTCTCGGTCTACCTGCGACTCCTCGACATCCCCGTACCCTCGATCTACGGCCCGACCGCGGACGAAAAATAGGCTGCGGGGCTGGCTGTCCCCGATGCCGCAGGTGCGCTGGCCTCCCGGGCGCGACCGCGCGATGCGGCGCGTCCGACTGCCCGGCATCGACTGTGATAGCCTTTTTCCCTGGGAGAGCGCGCGCTCCCGCCCTCTTGGGTCCCCATCGTCTAGTGGACTAGGACTCCGCCCTTTCAAGGCGGCAACACGGGTTCGAATCCCGTTGGGGATATGCGCGTAAATAAAGATATTCTGTGCAAATCTTCGTGCAGCCTTTGCTTTCCTGTGTTCCGTTGGCGTTGACGTGCGCGGTGACTCGGCTTCTTGCGCGACGGCTACACGAGCGCCAACGAACTCGAGGCGGCGGTTGACGTCGTCGCGGTCTACATCATGTCGGTTTCTTGCCGGAGCGAGATGGAGGCTTGGTTTTCTTTTTGCCTTTCTGCGGCTGAGTCGCTCGTGGTTTGGCAGGCAGAGCCGCCGCGGTGGGAGAGCTGGCCGTGTCCGAGGCGCTGGTGGCGGTCGCTTGCCGCACCGGCGGCGATTTCGGCGCCGCTTTCTCGGCCTCGCCGAGCCGGACGTCCAAGACGTTGATGCCGTCGGCGACCGGCACGATGTCGTGCGTGGTCGCGTGCAGCTTGCCGCCCGGCGAGCGGGCGAGGAGCTTCACCTTAGGCGCCCGGGCGAAGACGGCGGCGAATTCCGCGCCGGGAAAACGGACCTCGAACTTCCCATCGGCCCCGGTCGTGATATCGCCGAAGCGTTTCTCCAGCCGGTCGTCGCCGCTGAGAGTGACTCGGGCCTTCGCGACCGGCTTGCCCTCCTCGTCGAGGACGCGCCCCGCCACCACCCAGTCCCCGGTCTTCGCCGACTTGTGGATCTCCTCCAGGGTCCTGGTGGTGAAGGTTGCCACCTGCTCGGCGCCAGCCGCGCGCCGGTCGAGCGCCTGGACCCGGGGATCGCCGGGGTCCAGGGTCGCCAGCTCGTCGCGGACCCGGCGCAGCGACTCCGCCGCCTGCCGTGAGTCGCGGGCGAAGTCCTCCAGCATGTCGCGGCGGGCCGCCGCCGCCGTGCCCAGCATGCGACCGAGGTGCGCCTCGGCGTCGTGCGGATTGAACGTGTCTTGAGCCATGGCTCGATCCCTCAGGTCGTTTACTGGTTGATGCTTTGGGCCGATTCGAACGACACGCCCCGCACCCGCTGTGGGCAGGGCAACAGCTCCAGGTTGTTGGCCTGCGCCAGCCGGCCCGCCGGCCCGTCGATCTTGATGCAGTGGGTCCCCTGGTTGGCGACGCCGGTCGACATGAGGAGACCGATCGACCAGAGGGAGAACCGGACGCCGGCCGGACTCTCGGTGCAGCCGTTGCCGTTGGCGCGCACGGTCATCGCGAGAGCGAGCATGTCGACCAACAGGATGTCCACGAGGAGGTTGCACTCGGTCTGGTTGTCCTCCAGGCTCAGGTCGTCGAGGGTCAGGATGCCCACCGCCGCGATCGCGACCTGGTTGCCGCTGACGAGATCCAGGTTGACCTGGTTGTCCGAAAACTCGACCTTGCCGCCGACGGTGAAGATGTCTCCCTGCCCGGCGCCGGCGGCCGTGGGCGGATCGACCTTCGGCGTCAGGGGGCCGCGCGCCGCGACCTGCGGGAAGAGGTAAGCCGGCATCCCGAAGTTGACGATCAGCACCGCGCCGAAGAAGTCCCCCAATTGCGAAGGGGCTCCCGGGACACTGCCCAGGACGTCGCGGGCGGTTAGCTGGTTGCCGGTCACCGGCATCGGGCCCATCCCTTCCAGGACGAGGGCCGGTCCCCGTGGGGCCACGACCAGGTTGTCCTGGATCGCCGCGGCAGGCCAGCCGTCCGGGTGAACAAAGGAGGGCCGGTTTGGCCTGGCCGCGCTCGACTCGAGCACCACCGAAAGCTTCTTCGCCAGGATCCCCCCCTGGAAGCCGGGAATCTGGTTGCCGTCCGGCTCCGGCCCGTTGTCGACGACGACGTTGTCGCGCACGAGGAGCCCCTGGCAGTCGTCGAGATAGATGCCGGCCACGGGCTCCGCACCCTGCCTCTGCCCGTTTCCCTCGATCCGGTTCTCCGAGATCTGGACGTGGGAGAGGCGGCTGAGCACGATCCCCCCGAGCGGCGGGCCTGCCGACCTGCCGGTGCCGCGGGCACAGCCGGCGATCGTGTTGCGCTCGATCCGCAGGTGGTCGGCACGGAGCGGGATGGGCACGGTGAAAAGGGCCCTGCGTGCCGGGCCGCCGCCTGCGCTCTCGAGCCCAACAGGGTCGTTGACGAGCGCGGCGGCGATCGCCTTCTCGTCGAACACCGTGCCGATGGAGGTGCCTGCCGGGACGTTCTGCGGCGGCCGGATGCTGGCGATCCCGGAGCCGCCGAGGTCGCGGATCTCATTGTCCGCGATCGCCACCTCCCAGGCGGTCGTGAGGGTGAGGCCGATACCGTGGCCGGTTCCTGGCCCGAAGAAGTTGCCGGCGACGCGGGCGAAGCGAGTGCCGCGGTCGAGGACGAGGAGTGCCGAGAGGTCCTGGCGGTCTGCCGGTGGGGAGGCGGCATCGGGCGGCGCGGTGGGTGGCGCGGTGGGTACCTCCTGGCTCAGCCGGTTGCGGGTCACGATGAGATCGAAGGCGAAGGCAGACCAGATCGCGGGCCCGGCGGCGGCGACCACCTCGTTGCCCTCGACGCGGTTGCCGCGCCCGCTGCAGACGATGGCGGGGGCGGTGGAGCCGGCCTCGCAGGTGATGTAGAGCCCCTCCATGGCGCCGGCGCGTGCCTCCAGGTCGAACGCCGGCAAGTTGGGCGGCGCGACGACGTGGGAGGCGCGGCCACAGCCGCGGATCGTCACCCGGTCGCGGCGGATGGCGACTGTGTGTTTCAGGTGATGGGTCCCGGGCAGGAGGCAGATCACCAGGGGCACCTCCTGTGGGACCTCGGCGGAGAGCTGGGCGAGGGCCTGCGGGAGGTCGTCGAAGTCGCCGTGGCTGCTCGCGCCGTCCCCCACCTCGGCGGTGCAGCAGCAGCCGCAGGTCTCGGGCCAGAGGTGGCGGCAGTCGTGCGCCTCTCCGGCCGCGGGGATGGCGGCGAGCTGGCAGTAGTGGTGCCGGATCCCCCGCGGCTCCGCTTTGTTCAGCGGCTCCACCGATCCGTCAACGGTGCGCGCCGCGAAGAGCCAGTAGTCGCCGGTCTTGAGGTCCGCGCCGTTCTGGAAGAGCTGGACCTGGACGCCGTCCTCCAGGGAGATCCAGGTGTCGGGTGTCTGGCTCAGCAGGCCGTTGGCGTCGACGCCGAGCGTCTGGTCCCAGCGGCGGATCTTCGTGTGGCGGTCGGCCAGCTCCTGGGCGTTGGCGCCGAAGGCGCGTCCGGCGGCGGGGATCTTGCGGTCGAGGGTGATCGTCCGGGTGGCCTCGTCGGGTTCCTTGGCGATCTTCGCCATCTCGCCGGGCTCTCCCATCAGCTCCCGGACGTCGTCGGTGATCTCGACCCAGTTCCCCTGTGCGAAGCGGAGCACGGCGTCGCGGCCGATGCGCGACACCACGAGCTCGCTCGCGGTGGCGTTGGTGGTGAGCTGCGTCACCGCCGAGACCACCGAGGCGTTGTCCCGCGACCATTTGAAGCGGGCCGCGCCGAGGAGGCCGGGAAGGTGGACCTCGACGCGATAGAGGCGGTTCTCGAGCCCGCGGTAGCCGCCGCTGGGGGAGGGGGTACACGGGTCGTCGCTGGGCGGCGGCGCGACGGCTTGGGTGCTCAGCCGGCCGCCGGACGGAGCGGGCGGCGGGGCACCGCAGCGGATTTCGCCTGCCGCCCGGCCGCCGGCTGCCGTCCGGCCGTCCCACTTGACCTGCCAGACGGTCTGCCGGCGGGTCGCCGTGTCCGGCCCGCCGAGGGCCTTCTCCAGGATGTCCGGGTCCTCGATCCAGGTCACCTCGCGGTCCCAGACGTCCAGAAAGACGACGTAGCCCTGCTTGGTGGGGAGAGCGGGGGGCTCGGGGTAGAAGGGCTGGTGGAGATAGGAGACCGGCACCGCCTTGTCCCCCACCTTCTCGTCGGGGAACAGCTCGGCCAGCTTGCCGTCCACGTAGACGCGGCCCGCGCCGATCTCGAGGTCCGGCTTGCCGTCGATCGTCGCCGGGCCGATCTTGAAGCCGTCGGGCGTGGTGACCCGCGGCACGGCCGACCGCCCGAACGTGTCCTTGGCCTGCAGCTCCCACCGCCGCTGGGCGATGTCGACGTGCTCGTTCCAGTCGGCGTCGAGCTGCACCCGACCCTGCTGCATGAGGACGCCGGAGTAGCGTCGTAGGGGCCTGTCCGTGAATCGAGAGTAGTCGCCGCTCATGCCCGCCTCCTCTAGGTGACGTAGATGAACCCGGCTTCCAGCCCGAAGGGGAGGTACTCTTCGAGGCGGAGCCGGAGGTTGGCTTCCCGCTGCGGCTGCTTGAGGTGGCAGAAAGCCCCCATCTCGGAGCCGTCCTCGGCCCCGGTGCGGATCTGCAGCGGGGAGGTCGAGTGGAGCTGCGCGTAGCCAGGGAGCCCGTAGAAGGCCGCCGTGAAGGAGGGGGCCAGCCACTTCTCGACCGCGGCGCGGATGGCGTCCCGATACCCCAGCGCCGGCTTGGTGCCCGCGGCCGCGGCCGCCTTCTCCACCTCCGCGGCGCCCGCGTCGACCTCCAGGTCGGGCTGGCAGCGGTAGCGGCGGGGCGTCCGCGACCCCGGGGCGAGGTGGCTGAAGCGGACGCACCCCTCCTGGCGCCGCTCCGCGGCCACCGCGCCGGCGAAGATCGCCTCGCTGGCGAGCGACAGCTCCTTGACGGAGGAGGGACCGAGGAGGGTGACGCGCTCCAGCCAGGCCGGCGGGCCGGCATGGCCGGCGGCGTCGGAGATCGTCGCCACGGGGGCGGCCTCGGGAGTGCCGAGGCCGTCGACGATCGAGTCGAGGAGCCACAGTCCGAGGGCGTGCTCCGGGATGCGCAGCGGGCCGGTGATGCTGAAGGCGATCTCCACCTTCAGCTCCTCGTTGAGCAGGCCTGCGCCGCCGCTCTCCTTCACGGTCATGCTGGGGATCTGCGCCGCCGGGGCCCCGTCGCCGACCTTGAGGCCCCGGCCCGGAACCAGAGTGGTGTGCAGCAGGCGCAGCCGGCCGAGCTGACCGGTGACCTCGACCGCCCCCTCGACGAGCAGGCCGGAGAGGGTGACCGCGGCGTCTTTGTGATCACCCTTGATCGTCAGCGCCGCTCGGGGCCCTTTCAGCTTGAGATGGGGCCGGACTCCGTCCGCCGCCTCGATGACCAGCCAGCGGCCGTCGGCCGGCTCGATGGTGACCGCCTCTTCGTAGGTGCGGCTGTCGAGGATCGAGATCACCGTGCCCGGCTTGCCCGCGTTCGACCATGCGAGGAGGGCGGCACCGAGTGTCTGCTTGCGCTTCTCGTTCGGATCGGCCGGGTTGGCGCTCGCCGTCACCTCGATCACGTTGACGCCCCGATCGCGCCGCACCAGCCAGGCGCCGCGGGCGTAGGAGCCGCCGCCCAGGTCGGCGCTGAAGCCGTGGTGGAAGTAGACGTCGACCCCCTGGGCTGGCTTGAACCCGGGGCCGAAGGCCATGCGCCCCCGCGCCGCGTCGACTCCGACCGCCGCCGCCGTCGGCTGCGCCCAGGACTCGAGGTTCATGGAGCGTATCTGCGCGGGCGGGACGGCGACGCCGTCGCGGAAGATCATGAAGCTGCTGCCCGGCGCCGGCGGCAGCCCGGTCGGGTTGGCCGTCGGATCGGTCACGGCGTCGAACAGCCCGTAGAAGTCGGTGAAGGGAGGCGGCGAGGCGGGATCGAGGTGCCGCCGCAGGTCGTCGCAGAAGGCCAGGGGGCGGATCGGCCCGGGGACGTGCAGCTCGGTGGCGAGGCCGGCCTCGTCCCCCTCGCGGCGCCAGCGGGTGAAGAGCGGCGCCGGGTTGCCCAGCGGGCTGAAGGTGTAGGCGAAGTTGCCGGCGGCGGCGATGGAGCGGGCCTGTACGTGGACGTTTTCGTAGCTCCGGAGGCGCCAGAGGAAGAAGCCGATGTTCTTGATGTCGTACCAGCCGGTGAGCTGCGCGATCGGGCGCACGTCCACCGTGTGGGCGGCGGTGTCGAACGGCCCGTCGAGCAGGTCGACCTGGGCGATCCGCCGCAGGTCGGGGGTGCGCGGGCTCTCCATCCGCAGGTGGTTGCGGACGCATTGCGTCCAGCCCAGGCGCGCGAACATCTCCGCCGCGTGCGCCCCCCAACCGGTGACGTCGCGCGCCAGCTCCTCCAGCATCGGCAGGGTTGCCTTGCGGCGCCGGTAGTGAATCGTCTTCGCCACGTCGGCGCGGCTGCGCAGCGCCACCTCGGGGGTCAGGCGGGGGCCGGTCAGGTCGGGGAAGAGGCCCTGGGCGGTCCGCGGCTGCCGGATGCGGCTGCCGTCGAAGAGCGGGAGGTTCCCCACCAGGTCGCCGAGGTAAGGGATGACCCACGGCTCGCAGGTCTCGATGAAGAAGTCGTCCCAGAGCTGCCGGATGTCCGCCTCGATCAGGTCGGACTGCTCCTGGACGATGCGGAGAAGGGCGCGCAGCGGGCCGCCGAGCTGCTCGTCGCGCTCGCGGTAGATCGCCGGCAGCAGCTCGAACAGCCGGTCGGCGCTCTGCGTTCGCTCGGCCATCAGGCGAGACCTCCTTCTGCGCTGAGCACGGCGTCGTGGGCCGGGTCCTCGAAGTAGGCCTGCTCCGCCGGCAAGACCCTGGGGGGGGAGTCGCCGAACCGCTGAACCACGAATGGATCGTGGGCGGCGGACGAGCCGGCGAGGGGGCGGGCGGCGAAGATCCGCAGGTGCGGCTGCACCGGCGCGGCGGTGGCGCCGCGGGCGGCGCGCTGCTCGTCAGTCCAGTCGGCGTACCCCTTGAACTGCAGCTCCTCGACGTCGAGGTGGGAGACGCCGGGGACGTCTTGGAGCACCTGGTAGACGTCGCTCAGGTGGACCGGCGCGGCGAAGTCGACGGCGTCGAAGTCGAAGGCGGCGAGCAGGGCGGCGCGCGCGGCCTTCAGCACGCCGGCGCGGACGAAGTCGTCGTCGACCGTGATCGCCGCCTGGACGACCACCGGAATGCGGCCAACGTTGGCGAGGAGGAGCGGGTGGTTGGGGTCGCGCTGCCGCGTCAGAGCGGAGTGCAGCAGCTTCAGCTCCTGCGGGGAGAAGATCCCGCCGCGCTGGCCGGCCACGGTCAGGTGCACGCCCTTCTCCAGGCCGTCCCAGACCCAGGTCGCCCGCGCCTTGGCGATCTCGCCGGACGCCAGGACGAGGAGCTCGAAGTCGAGGAGCGACACGGCGCGGCCGAAGGTCTTGACCGTCGCCGGCGCCGCCTGCCGCGCGCGCTCGAGAACCTCGGGATCGGCGCCGCCTTCGGTTGGCGCCGGATTGGCCGCCGCCTTGAGGCCGACCGGCCGGTCGAGGAGGATGTTGAGCTGCTCGGCCGCGAGCCGCCCGGCGAGGCCTGACCCCTGGCGGTAGGTGGCGGTGACGTTGCCCCGCCCCGAGGGGAGGCGCGCGCCCGAGCCGCCGTCGCCGAACTGCAGCACGGTCGTGCCGTCGTCGTCCTGCCGGGCGGTGAAGACGCGGCCGGTCGAGGGCTGGCCGTAGAGGCTCGCGACCTCGGACCACCGCTCGCCGTTGGCGAGGACGGTGAGCGCGCTCTCGCCGCGCACGGTCTTGGCGCTCGGCACGTAGGTGAGCGGCTTCTTGCGCGGCGCGAAGCGCTGGAAGGGAGTCGAGGCGTCGCCGTCGCCCAGGATCTCGCCGCGCACGGTCTCGCCGTGAGTGGCCGCCGCCACGTTGCCGAGCAGCACGGCGGAGTGCGCCTCCAGCGCGATGGGAGAGAGGGAGGTCAGATCGATGCGCAGGAAGAGCTGTTTCTTGCCGGGATCGACCCCGCCGTCGAGCGAGGACCCGGTGACCACGGCGGCCACCGGCTGGCCGCTGTGGTCGGTGAGCAGCACCTGCCGCCCCGGCGCGACGTCGGTGGGGCGGATCGCCACCCCCGCCACCAGCTCGCGGCCCGAGATCGTGCGGCCGATCTCCACCACGTCCCCGTCCCCCTGCGGCACCGCCGGCACATACACCGAGCCGCCGGTCAGGAAGCCCGGGAAGTCGCCGTTCCAAAGCGGGATCGCGGGACCCTTGAGCCAGTAGACCTGGACCTTGCGGAGATCGCCGATGGAGAGGGTCTGCGACAGGGCGACCCGGGTCACCGTGCCGCGCGGCCGGTGGTCGGCGAGGGAGCCGGAAACGGAAGCATCCGTGCCGAGGATCTGCTCGCCCTGGGAGACGCCGGTGACCTGCGCCATCACCGGGGCCTTGCCCTGCTCGTAGATCATCAGCTCGTCGCCGGTGGCGAGGTCCTTGTAGACCCGGTCGAGCGGCAGGGGGGTCGAGCCCGAGACGTCGAGCTCGAATGGGGTGTCCTTATGGGCCCAAGTCGGAGGGATCTCGGGGTTGGCCCCTGGGGTGACCGTGGCGTAGGCCGCCGGCGCGTCGTGGCCGAAGAGCCGCATCTTCTCGCGGTAGACCCGGGCCTCGGTAGCGGCGGTCCAGACCGTCTTGACCACCGGCCGGGTCCAGACGAGGACGAAGCGGTCCCCCTCGATCCGCACCTCCTGGACCTCCTTCTCCTCGGGCGCGTCGGAGTCCGCCGGGAGCGCAGGCGCCAGGAACTGGGTCGCGGACCGGTCGGCCCAGAACTCGAGCTCCCGGACGATGTCGACCGGCGGGCCCCAGGCGACGCGCTCGATGGTCACGCGGTCCGGCACCCGCCAGCCCACGATCTCGCCATAGGTGCGGAAGGCCGGCGGCTCCACGGCGGGACCGGCGGTGCCGCCGAAGAGGACGACCTTGTCCTTCGGCGCCAGGGTCTTGGCGGCCTGCCAGCCCGCGGTGTCGGAGGCCAAGAAGGCGGTCTGTCTCTTCTGCGCCAGCGGATTGACCTCGAACGGCGGTGGCAGGACCGGCAGGCGGTTCAGCCGGTAGTCGGCGGTGATCGCCTCGATGGTCTCGAAGATCTGCGGCTTCTCGTCCTGCCCCGGGGTGCTCATCACCCGCAGGCCGACCGGGATGCGCACCTTGGCGCCGGCCTCGGCGGCGAAGGCGAGCCGGGTGCTCGCCGCGAGACCCGGGCGCAGGTGGTAGTCGAGCAGGCGCACCAAGCGCAGCACCGAGTCGCGGTGGACGGCGGTGCGCAGCCAGGCCTCGTTGGCGATCCGCTCCTGATAGAAGCTCAGCACGTCGCCCACCGCCGCCCACAGCTCGAGCAGGGCGATCGCCGGATCGTCGCTCGCGCGGGTGGTGAGGCCGGCGAGCGCCGGCTCCCTGGCGAGGGCGCGCAGCATGGCCTCGCGGAAGGAGGCGAAGGTGCCGATCCGGTAGGCGGCCGCCGAGAGGCCGGGGCGGTTGTCGACCGCCACCGGCGTGGGGGAGGCCGCAGTCTCGCAGCAGCCGCAGAGCTCGGGTTTCGGCGGCGCGTCCATCACAGGCCGCCGAGCGCGGTCAGGCGGAGCACGCCGTTCTCCGCGAAGTTGGGGTCGTTGTCGAGGCGGGCGATCTCGCTGCCGGCGAGCGGCAGGACGCCGGTGGCGAGCTCGCCGCCCGCCACCGTCCAGTAGCGCTTGAACACCGTCACCAGCGCCGACTCCACCCCGGCGACGCGCTCGACCGCGGCGTAGAGGCGGCTCAGGTAGACCGCCTGGCCGAAGCCGAGGCGCGGCGGGTAGAAGAAGCCGAGGGTGCCGTCGGGGTTGCGGCGGCTGGAGAGGGCCCGCCCGACGCTCTCCAGCACGTCGCCGCGGAAGTAGCCGCGGGCGATGCAGAGCTGGACCTCGAGCTCCAGGGAGACGTACTGCGCGGTCCGCACCTCGAGGTCGTAGCCGGCGAGCTTGTAGCGGAGGAGCTGCGCCCGCACCTTGGCGGCGAGGGCGTCGGCGAGCTGCGTCCTTCCCCCCGGCAGGGTGACGAGGTCGGCCGGATCGCGCGGGTGGACGGCGACAAACACCGTGATCCAGCTCCCGGTCCAGCGGAAGGTGCAGCGGGCCGCGGCGACCTGCGGCAGCGCGAGCGCCGCCGTCTCGTAGTCGGCCTCGGTGACCGCGCGGAGCTGCTCGGCCTGGAAGGCGCGGGGGGCGAGCTGGCGCACCTCCTCGAGAGTCTCGGGATCGGCGCCGCCCAAGGCCGGCAGGGGGTGGCGGACCGTGGTCACGGTGCTGAGCCAGGTCGGCGGCAGGACGAGGTGCGCCAGCGACCCGCTCCCCAGGTTGCCGGCCCGCCCGTTGCCGATCCGGTAGATCGCCTCGACTTTCGTCGCCGTGCTCGGGCGGCGCCCGTAGTCGTCGTCGCCGTAGCGGAGAATGGCGCGCCCGTCGTTGTCCACCTCGGCCACGAACTGGTGGTCGAGAGGGTGGCTTTCGAGGAGATCGGGCACCGGCAGCCACGGCTCGGGATCGCCGACCGGGTGATGGACGAGCAGCGACACCGCCGGTTGCGCCTCGCGCGGCGCGGCGTCCAGCTCGTAGCGCGGCGAGATCAGCCGCGCCTGGTCGTCGTAGAGCGGCTCCGGGGGCATCGCCTGGAAGGTCAGCGGCCCGGAGGAGAGCCGGTTCTCCAGGCGGGCCGAGCGGCTGCCGCTGGGCGCAGGCGGCGGCAGCTCCTCGACGAGGCTGCGGCCGTGGTCGCAGGGGATCACGTTGCCGCGCGCCAGAGAGACCCGCGAGATGAGGTCGCCGGTCTCCGGGAAGCTCCCCGTCAGGCAGAGGGGGAAGGTGAGGGCGTCCTCGACCCGCCAGGTGACCCGCAGAAGCGGCAGGACCGCCTGGCCGGCGGCGGTCACCGCTTGGAGCTCGCCGGCGGCGGAGAGGTCGGCGCGGAACACGGGGTCCGCGGTCGTGTGCTTGGCGATCAGGCGGACCACCTGGCGATGCGCCGGGTCGGCGTCCTGGGGGAGGCCGGTCGCCGTCCCCTTGACCTCTTCGAGGAGGAGGTAGTCGCCCTCCGCGAGCGGCGGCGCGGAAGCCTTCTTCGTGGTGAGGTCGGCGCCGAACAGGGAGGCGCCGGTCGCTCCTCGCGGCAGGCAGCAGTGGCGGTCCTCCCAGGTGTGGATGCGCAGCTCGTTGCGGCCGGGGTCGACGGCGATCGGTGCGGTGGTCTCGAAGACGATCGCGTCGCGTACCGCCGGGTCAGTGTCGAGGTCGAGGTTGCCCGGCGGGATCACCGACTCCGGGGGGGCTGCCTGGCCGCGCAGCGGGCGGGAGATCCGGGTCAACAGCATCGTCCCCTGCGGCACCTTGGCGGCGGCCGCGACGTCGAGCTGCACGAAGGTCCAGGCGTTCCTGCCGTCGTGGGTGCGGTAGTCGACCAGGCGGGCGTGGCGCCGGGCGGAGATGCGGTGGCGGCAGGTGTCGAGGTAGGACTCGGTCGCGATCGCGTCCTGGAAGTAGCTGAGCTGGTCCCCCTGGTAGGCGAGGAGCTCGACCAGCGCCATGCCGAGGTCCGCCGGGTTGCGCTCGAGCCATCCCGGGGCGAGCTGCGGGATGAGATCCAGGAGGAGGCGGCGGAAGCTCGAATAGTCCTTGGCCAGGTAGTCGAGAGCCGGCTCGGGCGCCGGCTCCGGCGGGCACTCGGCCGCCTGCCGGCAGTCGAGCTCCGAAGGGCATCCGGCCTTGAAGCTGAAGGCTGCCGCCGCGAGCCGCGGGTCGAGCACCGCGGGGGGCGCGGCGACCCGCAGGGTGTAGATCGAGAAGTCGCCCGGCTGGTCGACGAACAGCCACAGCCGCTTCGGTTCCGGCGGCACCGGCGCCACCGGATCGGAGAGCACCCGGATGCCGGTGACGCGGGCGCCCCCCTCGACCTGAAAATCCTTGGCGGCCAGGCTGCCGGGGGCGTTCTTGAGGAAGACCGCCGCGAGCCGATGCCGCTTGCCGGGAGGCGCAGACGGGTCCTCCGCGTACTCGACGAAGTCGACGCCGTTGAGGGTCGGATGCTCGAGGACGGCGGCCTTGCGCCGGTCCTCGCCGCAGAGGGCGTCGGTCGCTCCAGCGCTCATGCCGGGACCCCGCCCTGCCCGCTCTGGAAGACGTCCTCGCGCCGCTCGCCGAGGTCGCGCCGCACGTAGGTGACGGTCACCTCGAGCGCCGACTCAACCGCGCTCACCTCCACCTTTTCGACCGCGATCACCTCCCCCAGCCAGCGCTGCAGCGCGCCGGCCACGAGCTGCTGCGTGGCGGTCGCCAGCGCGTCGCTGTTGGGCAGGAAGACCATCTGCTTCAGCCCGCAGCCGAACTCCGGCCGGTTCACCCGCTCGCCGGGGCTGGTGAAGAGGACCTGCAAGATCAGGTCGTAGACATGGTCGTCCGCGTCCGTTGCCGCGGCGCGGCCGCGGGCATCGAGGTGGAAGGGATCGTCGAGATAGCGGGGTTGGGGCATGACCTCTCCTAAGACGTCGGGTCTCACTCCTGGAGGATCTTGAGCGACAACAGGCTGGGGCTCGGCGGCGGCAGCGGCGGCACCGGCGGCGCCGGCGTGACCGGCCCGGCGGCCGTCGCCTCCCCGGCGTGGACGTGACTGTTGAAGATCGAGACGACCTGGCCGAGATAGGTGAGGAGCTGGTCGCCGAGCACCGCCGGGTGCGCGGCGCTCTCGCTCCCCTGGAAGATCAGCGGGCTTTCCGTCACCACCCGGATCGCCCCCTTGACCGTCACCGTGCCGGTCAGAACGCTCACCTCCACCTGGTTCAGGGCGGCGACATCGGAGATCGAGATCGTCTGCGCCACGTCGTCGAGGGCGATGATCAGCCCGAAGTCGCTCCGGAGGATCTTGGTCTGCGGCGTCGCCGGCACCCCCATCGGCTTCATCGGCACCTCGGCCGTCCCCCACCAGCCGCCCACCCAGATCGGGCGGGAGGTGTCGCCGGCCTCGAACTCGATCCAGACGCCGGCCCCGATCGACGGCACGGCGAAGAAGCCGGCCTGGATCCCGGCGAAGGGGGCGCACGGGCTCGCCCACCCCGAGGGGATCTCGCCCAGCACCTCCGGCACCATGGCCTGCACCCGCCCGAGCTGGAGGGGGTCCATGTTGTTGATCACGAGGCCCCGGTACTTGCCGTAGAAGCGGTCGCCGGCATCGTGCAGGTCGTTCGGGTTCGCCATGTCTTGCCGCTCCTTCACGCCGCCGTCACAGTGCGGCGAAGGGGTCGATGAACAGCTCGGCGCCGGTCAGCCCGACAGCGTTGCGCCAGGCGTCGAAACGCTGGGTGTACTTGTCGTTCGACAGCGTGTGCGTCACCTGCGTGACGTAGTAGTACCCGCTGTGCTCGCGGCCGGCGCCGCGCACCGCGACCGGCAGCCCCGGGCGCAGCACCCGGCCGAGCTTCAGGCCGTCCACCTCGCCCGAGCCGCGCAGCGCGCGGCTGGAGCGGTTGGCGATCGACTGGCTGGTGGTCATCAGCTCGGTGGCGTTGGCCGCATCAGTGCCGGCGGGGCGGGCGATCGGCGGCGGCAGGATGCGCAAGAGCGTCGGCTCGAGCCCCATCGGCGGCTCCAGGGCAGCCGGCGCGATGCCGGGCAGCGGCGCCTTGGTCGTCGGGTCCAGGGCGACCGCCAGGGCCGTGGTCGGCTGCAACATGTCGTAGCGCACGTTGAAGTTTTCGGTGTTGGTGGCGATCCCGAAGTCGACCGACAGCACTCCCTGCGGCGGCAGCACCGACTGGGGCGGCCCGAAGTAGCCGGTGTCGAGCCCCACGACCGGGTCGGGCTGGACGTAGCACTCGTAGGAGTTGCGCCGGGCGAGCTGCTTGAGGAAGCGGATGTCGGTCGTGCGCTGGATGGTGGTGGTCTGGAGAATGGTGCGCGATGGCGGCGTCGGGATGGTGACCGGGATCATGGCGTACTGCCCGAAGATGGCGGCGGCGATGGCGAAGTCCGGCATGTTGGGCCACGGCATCACCTTCTCCTGCAGGTTCATCAGGGTGCTGGTGGCGTCCATGCCCACCACCTCGAGCGTCGACTGCCCCGGCTGGTTGCGGTTGCCGAGGTGGGCCTCCTTGACGTAGCCGTTGACGATCGTCTCCGGCAGCAGCCCCAGGAAGACGCCAATGCGCAGCGGCACCAAAGGCCGGAAGAGGTCGATCTGCAGCACGTCCCAGTCGCCGAGCGCCGTGCGGCTGAGCTCGAAGCGCAAGCGGAAGATGGACGCCTGGTCGGTCGAGGTCTCGATCTCGACCTGCTTGAGCGCCGCGAGCAGCGGCTGCGGCAGCGGCGCGAAGGCCACCTGGACGGTGAAGAAGGTCGGCAGAAAGCTCATGGCGTCGGATCGTCCATCAAAGCTCGTCCGTCAGATCGTCGGCAGCGGGATCAGCAGCCGCCGGCCGGGCACGGCGACCAGGTCCTCGGGGCGCATCGCCAGGTTGGCGTCGCAGATCCGCCAGAACTGCTCCGGGTCTTTGAAAGTCCGATAGGCGATGAGGTCGAGCCGGTCCCCCTGGCCCACGAGCTGGGCGAGGGCGCCGCGGGTAGGCGGAATGAAGCGCACCCGCTTGTAGCGGATCGTCCGCCCCGCGGGGGTGACGAGCTCCGCCTCGGGAACGGGCTCGTAGCGGCTGCCGCGGAAGAACATGGGGTCACCTCGTCGTCAGGCGCTCTCGGGTTCGGTGGCGGGCCCGGCCGCCTCGGTGGCAGCCGTTCCGGCCCGCGGTTGAGGCGCCTCTTTAGGCGCCTCCGGCTCGCTGGGCGCGTTTTGGGTCGGGGGCGGCTGAAGCCCGGGGTAGGTTGGGACGTTGCCCTTGTGTCTCCCAGTCTTACAGCATCGTTTGTCCTGGCCGGAGGAGTTCTTCTTCCTGTCCTTGCAGAACGCTTCCTCGGCCGAGGTCGCCCGGCGGGCGAAGAAGTGCGCATTGGACTTGCCGTCGCCCAGGTAGCCGGTGCAGAACTGATTGCACGGCTTCCGGCAGTCCTGATCGAAGAAGACGGCGTTGAGAGTCGGGTCGCCGGCGGTACCGGCGAGCACGGCCTGGGCCAGGGGCCGGCAGCTTGCGAACGCCGTGACGTTGAGGGCGTTGATCCCGGCGTCGAGACCGAGGAACTGGCCCGAGGCGGTCGCAACGGCGCGGATGGTCTTGCCGAACTTGCCGTCGGTCACCCGGTTCTGCACGACGTTGATGGTCCCCTGCTGCCCATCCTGGTCCTTGACGTTCCCGGCTTCGCCGATGCACACGGCGGTCAGCAGGTCCTCGTCGGTGCAGCCCGCCTTGTTGGACGTGGTGCACGCGCGCTGGATCGCCGGCTGCGATCCGGCGCCGCCCCCCTCCTGCTGCGCCACGTGGGTCAGCTCGTGCGCCAGCAGCCGCCGGCCCGCGGGGGAGTGGGGCGCGTACTCGCCGGCGGCGAAGACGATGTGGCTCCCGCGCGTATAGGCGCGGGCCTGGAGCTGCGTGGCGGACTCGGCGGCGGGGCCGTCGGTGTGGATGCGCACCGCGGCGAGTTCGCGGCCGAAGCGCGGCTCGAAGAAGTCGCGCAGCGCCGGCGCCAGGGAGCTCCCTCCCCCGTCGAGCGAGCGGACCTGGGCCTCCGGGCGCGGGCCTGTCGCGGCCGGCCCCGGCCCGGCCGCCTCCCGCTTGACCTCCTTCGCCGGCTCCTGGTCGTCCTCGGCGGCGCAGCCCGCACAACTCCGCTGCACACCGGAGGACGCGAGAGGAGTGATCACGGACGCGGGAGACGGCGCTCCCGGCTCGGGGCTCTGCATCACCGCGTCCGCGACCCGGTCCGCTTCCTGCTCCCAGCGGTCTCCCGGCTGACTGACGCTGAGCTTGGCCTGTACCGCTCCGGAGCGCAGCAGGTGCTGCAGCGCCTGGTTGCCCAGCGGCGGCCGGGCCGGCCGCGGCTGGAGAGACGCCGGCCGTGCCCCGTCCGGGGACCGGAGCAGGGAGGTCGGGCGGCGGCTGGCGCGGAGGAACATTGTGGTCTCGTTGCCTCGCTAGATCGACAGCGACACGCTGACGCTGGCGCTGAAGGCGGCCTGCACCAGGTTCAGGGCGGCCATCACCTCTTTCTGGGTGAAGGCGGCCATGTAGACCCAATAGCCCGGGTTGGTCATCTCGAGCTCGCGGTAGGTCAGCACCTTGAGAGACAGGTCGGCCTTGGCGAGGATCGGGTTGAGCCGGGGGTCGAAGGCCTGCTCGGTGATGGAGACGCTGCCGACGCGCACCGGCAGCACGCGTGCCGGGCCCCAGATGAAAAGCGCCATCGGCGCCGGCTCGGAGAGGATCACCGCGCTGCCGAGGGCCGACAGGACCTGGTTGGCCACCACGACGGGGAAGGACGGGTACATGAGCAGCTCGAGGGCGGCGAGGGTGGGGTGGAGGCCCACGGTCGTGGCGATGCCGTCCTGCCGCTCGAGCTGGTCTGCCGCATCGATCTCGACCGACAGGCTGATGCTCTCCTCAGGCGGCCCGTCGGTCCGCTGCGCGTCCCCTCGCCCTCCGCCGGTCGCGGTGCGCGCTTGCAGCGAGCGGGTCAAGTGCTCCGGGTTGTACTGGAAGATGATGACCGTGGGCAGCAGGTCGGGGAGCTGATAGGCGACCAGGGCGCCCTTCAAGATCTTGGGGCTGCGTGGGAAGTCGGAAGGCATGGAGAATCTGTCCTGTTAGCGAATAGGGCTGCTCATTGGACATCCGCTACGAATCGAGCGAATGGATCGGCGTTCAATAAGGCAGTGATGGTCCATTGCTTGGGGTAGTCAGGATCAGATCCGTAGCCAAGGTCGAGGTTGCACCCATACTTGTGCACCCATTCGTGAATGAGCGTCCTGGAGCGCCTTAGAGCGGGTTTAGCGAAATACTGAGGCTGGCAGACGCGGATGTCGATGCCAGGGATGCACCAGAACGTCTTGGCAAGGGTAGACGGTGAGTTGCACCACCAGCTGCTGGCATCCTCACAGTCATAGCTGGCCAGCGGCGCCATCAAACGCAGGAAGCCCAGGTTGAAGTTGACCCAGCCCGCGAACGCCTTGCCATTCGCCTTGAAGTGCGTCTGCAGAGCGCTCTTGACCTCCGGCGGCGAGGTGCCGTCGTAGGCGGATAATTTGGTGCGGGCCACTCCGATCATCCCCAGCCCACGGGCGTGATCGTCATTGACGGTTGTGCGCCAGTCCGCCGGACAGCTCGCCGCAGTTCTCTGGATGACATAGTCTCGCTGCTGCACGACATGGGTCAGCTCGTGAGCGAGCAGGCGCCGGCCGGCCTCGGTGTCCGGAGCGAACTGGCCGGGTCCGAAGACCATGTCGCGCCCGGTCGTGAACGCCCTCGCCCCCAAGGCGCCTGCAACTTCGCCGGCGCGGGAGTCGGTATGCACCCGGACGCGGCCAAAATCGCTCCGGAATCGAGGCTCGAAGAAATCGCGTACCCGGGAAGGCAAGGGCACTCCTCCGTTCCGGAGAGCACCGATCCGAGGCTCCAGCGACCGTGGGGCCTCTGCCGCTCGACTCGGTAGCTCCCGCGCCTGGAGGTGGCCTCCCTCTCCCTGTTCCTCGCTCTTGTCGTCCTGCTGCCGGGCCAGCTTGCCTTCCTCCTGCTTCTCGCACTCCGGGCAGAGACGCTGAATCCTGGGCGGCGACGGAGGTGCCGCGGAAGTTCGCACAGATTCGGGTTCGGGAGTCCGCGTGAGCTCGTCCGCGACCCGGTCCGCCTCCTGCTCGTAGGGGTCTCCCGGCCGGCTGATGGTGAGCTTGGGCTGGATCGCGACGACGCGGAGAAGATCCTGCATCGCCTGGTTGCCAAAACCCGCCAACGGTGCCGCGATCTGGGGGGCCGGCAGGAGCCGTGCAGGCACCCGGGTCCCTGAGGCACCGACTGTCGCCGGACTGACTCGGGTGCTGGATCGGGCTCGCACTGGGTGCGCGGCGTTCATGTCCCGCTCCTGCCGCCGAGCGCCCGGTGAAGCGCCGCGGCCACCGCTTCGGCGATTTGCGCGTCGGTTGGCGCCGGCGGCAGGCGGAAATCGCGGAGCGAGATCTCCGGCACGGCGCCTGTGGCGAGGCCGGAGAGACTGCTCTCGGCAAGGAGACGGCCGACGGCCTGCTCGACGCCGCGACCGATCGCCGCCCTGCTCCGCGGCGCCGCGGTCAGGCCGCTCACGGCGACGTGATCGATCGCGATCGAAAGGTTTGAGTTTTTCATCGCGTGGGCCCTCCGGCGTGGGCGCCGAAGTCGGCCTCGGAGACCAGCTTCTCGATCTTCACGTACTCCCGGCGGGCGGCCCGCAGGGCGTGCTCCATGCGCACCGGGCCGCCTTCGCCGGCGGCGAGGAAGGAGGCGTTGAGGGCGATGTTCTTGATGTTGCCGCCCGGGACCTCCAGGCGGGCCAGGGCAGCCCAGTCAAGGCCTTCCACCGCCGCCTGCGGCGGGAAGACGCGCTGCCAGATGCGCTGCCGCTGGGCGGCGTCGGGGAACGGAAAGTCGACCAGGAAGCGGAGGCGGCGCAGGAAGGCCTGGTCCAGGTGCGAGCGCAGGTTGGTCGCCAGGATCGCCAGCCCGCGGTACTCCTCCATGCGCTGGAGGAGGTAGCTGATCTCGATGTTGGCGTAGCGGTCGTGGCTGTCCTTGACCTCGCTGCGCTTGCCGAAGAGGGCGTCGGCCTCGTCGAAGAAGAGGATGGCGCCGCTCCGCTCGGCCTCGTCGAAGACGCGGCGGAGGTTCTTCTCGGTCTCGCCGATGTACTTGCTGACCACGCTCGACAGGTCGATGCGGTAGAGGTCGAGGTCGAGGTGACCGGCGAGCACCTCGGCGGCCATCGTCTTGCCGGTGCCGCTCGGGCCCGAGAAGAGGGCGCTGATGCCGCGGCCGCGGCTCAATTTCGCGCCGAACCCCCAGTCCTCGTAGACGCGGGACCGGCAGGCGACCTGGCCGGCGATCTCGTGGAGCTGGCGCACGGCGTCGTCGGGCAGGACGATGTCGTCCCAGGTATGGCACGGGGCGAGGCGGCGGGCAAGCGCGTCGAGGTGGCCGGCGGCCTGCTCGCGGCAGGCCTGCCAGAGATCGCCGGGGGCGATCGCGACCGCGTTTTCCGCAAGGCGCGGAGCGCGCGGTGCGCGCAGGCCGGCGAGGTCGCGCGCCGCCGCCACCGCTCGGGAGATCCCCTCCTGGCCGAGGTCGAACTGCTGCACGATCTCCTGGAGGTGGCCGTCGAGCGGGCCGTCGGGCCGGCCATCCGGGCAGTAGAGCACACCCGCCAGGGCCTCGCGCCAGAGGGCCTGCCGGGCTCCGGCGTCGAGCGCGGGCAAGCGCGCCACGACCGACTCCCGCACGGTCGGGAAGCGCTCGGCGCTCCCCACGAAGAGGAGAACGCTCAGCCGGTCGACCACCTCTTCGAGGGCCGTGGCGGCCGCGCGGTCGGCCGGGTCCGTCGGCCCGGCCTCGAGGTAAAAAGCCATCTGCAGCAGCACGGCCTCGCGTTCGAGGAGATGGAGCGCCTGGTCGCGCTCGGGGCCAGGGGCGGGGAGGCGCGCCGGGTCGAGCCGCTGGAGGCTCACGCCCAGGGCGTCGCACAGCGCCCGCGCCACCTCCTTCCTGCCGCTCCCGGCCGGCCCGGTCAGATTGACGATCGGCCACCTCTCCCGGGCGCTCCCCGTCTGCAGCCAGAGCGCGAGACGGTCGGCCAGCTCGCGCTGGGGCGGGGCGAGCGGCGCGGCGAGGACCGGCCGCAGCAGGGCGGCGGCGCGCTCGTCGATCCGGTTGACGCCCAGCAGGTAGGCCGCCATCCGCTCGTCGAGGCGGAACGGCCGCGCCGCGGCGGTCCCCGGCGCGCCGGGCTCGCCGGCGATCAGGCAGAGCCGGCGCAGCGGCGCCTGCGGCTGGAAGGCCTCGCGGTCGGCCCGGCGCTCCGGATGACGGCCAGGGTTGCCGGGATCGGCGGGATCACCCGGGTCGCCGGAACCGCCGCTACCGCCCGGCGGGCCGCCGCCGTAGAGCGAGAGGGCGAGGTGCGGCGTCGCTTGCTTGTGCGAGGCGTCGTCCTGCACGTAGGCGTAGAGCCGCTCGAAGCCGGGATCGACCTCGGGGGCGAGGGCAAGAAGGAGCACCTCCCTCTCGAAGGGGGAGAGGCCGAGCATGTCGACCAGCAGGTCGAGCGCCGGCGGCGTCCCCGCCTCTGCCAGCTCCCGCCGCAGCTCGGCGGCCTGCCGCTCCGCGTTCGCCAGGGCGCGGCCGACCGCCGCGGCATCGGGGTCGTCGCGGTAGAAGCGCGCCTCGGCCGCGGGATCGTCGCCGGCGAGCAGGCTGTCGGCCTGGGCGTCGCTGATCACCAGCCCCTGCCAGGCCTGAAGCGGGTCGTGCTTCCACTGCCGGCGCAGCCACAGGACGCGGCGGTGGAGGAGGAGGCGCAGACGGCGCAGCTCGGCCTCCAGGCAGGCCCGATTGGCCTCCAGCCAGGAGATCTCGCGGGTGGTCGGCTCTTCGATCACGGCGGCGTCTCAGGGGGGGAGCAGCTTGAACTGGAAGCTCTCTTCGAGGTTCTGTGCGCCGTCGACCAGCACGCGCACGGGGTAGTCCTGGCCCGCCGGCGGAGGGATGGGCAGAGCCGTCGCCAGCGGCGCGAGGGAGACAGTGACGGTGGTGGTGGGAGGTGGCAGGGCTGGGCTCGGATCGGGCACCCGCAGGGCAGCGTCGCCCACCAGCACGAAGGTCGTGCGGCCGGGTACGTACAGGCGCTTGCCGGTCAAGGTGAGCGAGGCGGTCGCCTTCCCTTGGGCAGGCAGTACGGTGGCGATCTCCGGCACGAGCAGGAAGAACGACTGGTTCGACGCCAGGAACTGCACGCCCGCGAAGTGTGAGCCGGTGCCGAGACCGCCCTCGACTCCGTCGGTGACCCGCTCGGTCAGCACCTCGATTGGCTCGGCCCCCGGCTGGAGGCGCAGCTCTTCGGGGATCGGCCGCGTCACCGGGTGATCGGCATCGACGGGGTAGCGATCGTCCGGCACGTCGATGAGGATGGTCTCGTCGTCGACCGGCGTCGCCCGCAACGGCTCGAGCTTGCCCAGCCGCACCCAGGTCTTCGCGGCGGTGAAGCCGCGCCCCTCGAGCGTGAGATTGCCGAGCAGGCGGACGCGCGGATCGCCGCTTGGTTCGCCCGCGGCGGGCGTGCGGGAGACCGCGGTGATCTCCGGGCGGCGGGAGAGGGTGAGCCCGAGGCGCCGCTTCTTGACCGGCCGGGCCAGCCGCCGCGCGCGGCGGCTCTCGATCTGGACCACCGATACCTGGTAGAGGACCGAGCGGCGGAAGTTGGCCTGCGGGATCGCGGTCCAGATCTTGGAGATCTCCTCGACCGTCATCGGCTGTAGAGTGATCTTGACGCGCTCGTACTCGGCCGCCAGGATGGGGTCGAGGAGGCTCGGCTTGGTCGGGTCGTCCCCCCGGTGGAGGTCAGGCGGGACGATGGCGTAGTCGTTCAGCACCCGCATGGCGTTGCCGAGCACCTGCTGCGCCGTCAGCTCCGAGTCCGGGCCGTTGTCGCTCTCCGCATAGCCGGTCACCAGGTAGTGGAGGTCGAGGGAAAGCGGCGGCCGGCCGTAGGCGCCGGGGTTGCCCTGCCCCGGGATCTCCTGGTTCTTGAGGCTGGCGTTTTCGGTGATCTGGAAGAGATAGAGGTTGAGCCGCCGCCCGCTGACGCCCGTGAGGGTGACGTCCGGCGGCGCGAGGGTGACGCTGACCGGTGCTGCGGTCAGGTCCTCCATCCGGTCGCTGAGCAGGTTGCGCAGCGTGCTGCTGACGGCGGCGATCGCCCGGTAGTCGCTCATCGCCTCAGTACCATCTCCGGTCCAGGTAGCGCCGCGCCGCCGCGTACTCCTCGAAGCCGCGCCGGGCGGCCTCGGGGCGGGCGGGTGCCGGGGTGGGTGGCGGGGCGGTCCGCAGCTCGATGCGCCCGATCCGCACCTCGATCCGCGGCTCCTCGGTCTCCGCGGTCGGAGGCGTCGCCGCGGCCGGCGCGGGGCGGGGCAGCGGCAGGTCCGCTTTGCGAGGGCGGGGTTCGACCACCGCCGTAGCTTTTCCCGGGACCCGGTCGATTGGATGCGGGGAGGCCGCCACGGCGTCGTGTGGTGCCCCGAGAGTCTCCCCTCTCCCGGGCAAGGAGTGGGTAGGAGCTGGGAGAGGGGGTGGGGGCGAGGGCCTCCCCGGGGCACTGCCGGCGACTTCCAAGGAGCCCTGAAACGAGGCGAGCGGCGCGAGCGCCCCTTCGCCTCTCGCGGTTTCCGCGGCGAGCGGAGCCAGCCCCCCTAGCTCCCCGGCGGGAGGCCGCTCGGCACGGCGCGGCTTCAGGGGCGCAGGCGGAGCCTCCATCGCTTCGCCACCTCTCGCCTCCAGCCCGGCCGCCGAGGCAGCTCGCTCGCCCGTCGCCTCGGTGGCTCGCGCCGGCGGGGAGACTGGCGGTGAGGGGAGAGGCCGGGGCGCCGGGGCGGCGGGCAGCAGCATGGGAGCGGACAAGGTGCGCGCCGGCTCCGGGGCGACCGCCGTCGCGGTGTCGCCCGGCGGCAGGAGGGCAGGATCTCCACCGCCGGCGCTCTCCCGTGGCGGTCCGGGGAGACGCGGGGCCTCGCGGCCGCGGGGCGCCAGCTCGAGCGTGAGCCCTGCACCCCGGCGGGCCAGGTTGGCGAGATAGCTGCTCACGACTCCTTCTCCCAGCCCAGCGCCTCGGCGAGGAAGCCGAGGTAGAGGCGCCGCTTGCGGCCGGTCATCGCCAGGATGTCCGCCTCCCGCCAGTGGTAGTAGAACGCCAGCAGGTGGACCTCCCGGTAGAGGTCCGCCGCCCGCCCGGCGACCTCCTGGAAAAGCCAGGCCGCCGCGTCGAAGAGCGTCACCATCCCGCGGCCGCAGGCGGGGCAGTCGAGGCGCAGCGTCGTCTCGGCCTGAGGATCGAGCTCGGCCATGCGGTCGGCGACGGCTTGCGCCACGGCGGCCGGAAGCTCCGCCGGCTCGCCGCCCTCCGGTGCGGCCCACGCCACGCAGCGGCCGAGGAGCAAAGCGGCGGCTCCGGCGGTGTCGGTGCGGACGAGGTCCGCCGCCAGCTCCTGGTCCTCGCCGGTGGGAAGCCGGAACCGGACCTGCCAGGCCGCAGCGCCGCCGCCCGCCCGGAAGAGCTCCTCGTGCCAGGGGCTTGCCGGCGCGCCGAGCGGTGCCAGCAAATCGCTCACCGCGAGGTCGAGCTCCATCGGCTCTCCGCAGCCGGGGGCGGAGCAGCGCAGCACGCACTCCAGCCGTTCGCCGAGAATGAGGCGGCGGAGGTGGAGGAGGAGGGCTTCGCGGTCGCCGAGGCTGAGCGCGCGCGCCGCTGCGGGCGGCGCCGGCGACCAGGGGCCGAGGCGGGTGAGACAGCGGGCGAGCAGAGCGGTCGTCCGCCGCGCCGGCGGCAGCGTGCCGCCGCTATCCAGGAGGAAGGCCTCGTCCTCGCCGTTCAGCGGGCGCAGCTCCGCCTCCCGGTGATGGACGCCGTTGACCCAGAAGCCCGCCGGCAGGGCGATCGCGGCGGCACTCATGGCCTACGCCGGCGGCTCATTGAAGCTCGGCTCGTCTTCCGGCTTGAAGTCGGAGTCCCGCTCCCAGCCCTCGTTTTCCAGCTTGATGTGCTGGATGGCGACGGCGTTGGCGTTGGCGTCGAGGTCCGGCAGCGCCTGGTACTCCGACACCCAGCAGCGGTAGACCTTGTACGACAGCACTCGCTGATTGGCCTCGTTGTAGACGTCGATGCTGACGTCCTTGCGAAAGTCGGCGAGCGATACCTCCTTGCCCTCGCTGCCGCCATAGTTCCACACCTTGTTGGCCCAGCGTTCGAACTCGGTGTCGTGCGTCACGCCGCGGTCGAGAGTGATGGCGTCGTACTTGGTGCGGCCGGGCGATTTGCGGCTGGTGCTCGGATCGCCGCCCTCGCGGTGCTCGACCACCTCGGTGGTGCGCTTCAAGCCGCCCACCTTGCTGATCCCCGCCACGTAGCGGTTGTCCCACTTGACCCGGAACTTGAAGTTCTTGTACGGGTCGAAGCGATTGGGTTTTGCTACCAGTTGCGTCATCGAAAGGACCCTCCCTAGGTCTGGATCTGCCCGGCGAGCTGCTGAATCTTGAGGATCACGAACTCAGCCGGCTTGAGCGGGGCGAAGCCGACGACGATGTTGACGATGCCCAGGTTGATGTCGTTCTGGGTGGTTGTCTCCCGGTCGCACTTGACCAGGTAGGCCTCCCGCGGCGAGCTGCCCTGGAAGGCCCCCTGCCGGAAAAGGTTGTGCATGAACGCCCCGACGTTCAACCGGATCTGCGACCACAGCGGCTCATCGTTGGGCTCGAAGACGACCCACTGAGTGCCGCGGTAGAGGCTCTCTTCGAGGAACAGGGCGAGACGCCGCACCGGGATGTACTTCCACTCCGAGGCTTGCTGGTCGCTGCCGTCAAGAGTGCGCGCGCCCCAGCAGACGGTGCCGTAGACCGGGAAGTTGCGCAGGGCGTTGATGGCGAGCGGATTGAGCGCGCCGTTCTCGGCATCGGTCATGGTGTAGTCGAGGCTCTGCACTCCGCGCAGCACCGCCTCGGTGCCGGCCGGGGCCTTCCACACTCCGCGGCCCGCGTCGGTGCGAGCATAGAGCCCGGCGATCGTGCCGCTTGCCCCGAAGGAGCGCGGCCGGAAGGCGCTCACCGGGTCGGCGATCTCGACGCGCGGGAAGTAGAAGGCGACGTTCTTGTGGCGCAGCGAAGCGTGGTTGCCGAGCCACGTCTTGACCTGCGGCAGGTTCTTGACGTCGGTCGGCGTATCGAGGACGAGGAAGGCCCGCCGGCTCTCGCAGTAGGTGGTCGCCGTGCTGATCACCGTGTCGACGCCGGCGCTGAAGGGGTGGTCCCCATCGGCCCGCGCGATGCGCGGCAGGCAGAGGATGTTGAACAGCGAGACCTTGTCGAGGGCGAACATCCCGGTGGGCGGGTCGACCGCCTGGCTGCCGAGCAGCGCGGCCGCGTCGGGAGGCACGCCGTCGGCGCCTTGGGTTCCCGCTCCCTGGGCGCCCGCCGCCGTCGTCGCTCCCACGCTGTAGGCCGCGACGTTGTTCTGCACCTTGGCGCCGACGAGCTTGAGGTCTTTCGCCGTAGTCTTGGTGGGGGGATCCGAGAACGTAATGATCGCGTCAGGCGCTATGAGCCCGGCGGTCACCTGCAGGCGGCCCGTGTTGGGGTCCAATCCGGGCACGACGCGCACGGTGGCCTGCGACCAGCTGCGCTGCTCCGGTTTGGCGGCGCGGATCGCGGCCTGCAGGCGGCCTGCGGCTTCATCCAGAGAGGCGATCGCGTCCTTCCCCAGGTTGACGGTCTCCGTGACGGGAGTGGTCCTCGTGAAGGTCACTTTCACCATGCGATCGTCCGCCGAGACGGGGAGGCTGAACGGCAAAGCGAGGTCGGCTGACGAGGTCCCGGTGGGCAGCGGGAGGTTGGAGCCGATAGGGGGGGACGGCGGGATGACGACGAGCTGCGACCCCTGCGCGAGCGCCTTCTGCAGGCCAGCCGTCATCGCGAGGCCGAGGAAGCTCTCCTGGCGCAGCACCGCTCCGGTCGCCGGGTCGACCTCGGAGATCGTCAGGTTGAAGCGGTTCGCGGTGGGCCAGTCCACGGTGAGCCGCAGGTTGTTCCCCCACGTCCCCGCGCTCGCCGCCGCGACCGTCAGCTGGGGCGTGCCGCCGACGCCGTCCTCGAGCACCGTGGTGGCCGCGGCCGCGGCACCCGCGGCCACCCGCACCACCCAGGCATCGGTGCCGCCGTTCAAGAAAAACTGCTGGATGGCGTAGCTCGCCTCGCTGTCCAGATCGAGCCCGCCGAAGGTGCGCTCGAAGTCGGCGAAGCTGAAGATCTCGACCGCCTGGTTCATCGGGCCGCGCCGGAAATAATCGACGAAGGCGGCGACCGAGGTGGCAACGCCGGCAATCGTCCGCACGCCGCTCGGGATCTCTTCGATGTAGACGCCCGGATAGGTGGGGGTGATGGGCATGTTTCTCTCCTCAAGGGTTGGAGCTGTGGTCGCCGGGTTTCACTGCTGGCCGCCGCCGCAGCGGGCTACGTTGCCATCCGGCAAACGAGGATTTGGACCGCCACGGGCCCTGCCACGGTCCAGAGTGTTGCTGAAGACCAGCTTCTAGCTTCTTGGTATCCGAGCCCACCGACCTTCTTTCGGGGACGTTTGGGTTCCGCGTCGGCTGGATGCTGCAAGGGACGGAGAGAGAAACTCGCGAGCGTCGGGCGCAATGCCAGCCTCTCAGTGAGGCGCATGGCAGCGGGCGAGCGCCGGGCCATGGCGCGCCGGGCGCTCGTCGCCCGGCACCCGCAGGCGCGCATGAACTCGTCAGTTCCTCGCGAAATGAAGGTGCGGTTTCGTACCCTAGCTCCTCTAAAGCGAGCAAGGGATTCGCCAATGCGGCTAATAACAGCGGGGGATCGGCATTCAGTCGTTCCAGAATGACGGGTACGACCGTCTGCGCCTCTTTCCAGGAACCAATGCCTCGCTTCGGCATTACCCCTCCGGAACCAAGTCGTAAGCCAGGCCTTTCGTCACGGCGCGGTGGCGGTGTACTCGCTCATGCCGGCACCCCTCCACGCAACCGGCATGCCACGCATAAAGCGTCTATCTTCAATAGTTTTGCAGACCACTGGGTGGACGAGCCCGACCTACCGCTGCATGACTGGCAAGCGGCTGGCGGGCGCGCCGCGCCACGCAAACCGCACGCTGGCAAGAGTTTTCGGCCGGCCGTGGAGCTGGCCGGGCGCTGGGACAACTTTGTCCATGGCCGGCGCCGAAATGTCCTTGCTCGAGCCGCCGGCCAGGAGGGTCGACGGCCCGCCCGGCGGCGCCTGGAGCTGCCGGCTCACCGGGCTGTAGGGAACAGCGGCCTCGCCGGCGAAACCCGGGTCGAGAGCTTTCCAGGGCTCGCTGTAACATTTTCCCCAATGTGTTCGCCTTTAAGTATGGAAGGAGTAGCCATCGGCCTGGGCGCCGGAGGAAACTCTCCCCGTACCTCCGATGTTCCGGTATGAGAATTCTCGCCGTCGAATGTGGCCGCCTGGTCGGGCGGAGCCCAGCATTTCTGGCCCAGGTCGCGAAAATACCGATGATCGCCCGCTGCAACGCCGAAGTCCTGATCCGCGGCGAGACCGGCACCGGCAAAGAGCTGGTGGCGCGGGCTATCCACGATGCCCGCCCATCCCAGCGTGGACCGTTTGTCCCCGTCAACTGCGGTGCCATCCCTGTCGAGCTGGTGGAGAACGAGCTCTTCGGCCACGCCCGCTCGGCCTACACCGGCGCCGATCTCGATCGGCCCGGTCTGGTCGAAGAGGCGGCCGGCGGCACGCTCTTCCTCGACGAGGTCGACTGGCTGCCGGCCCTCGCCCAGGTCAAGCTGCTGCGCTTCCTCCAGGAAAAGGAGTTCCGCCGCCTGGGCTCGACGCGCACGCGCAAGAGCGATGCCCGCGTCATCGCCGCCACCAACTCCGACGTCGCGCGCGCGGTCGAAAGTGGCAGGCTGCGCCGCGATCTCTTCTACCGCTTGAATGTCCTGCCGATCAATCTGCCGCCGCTGCGCGAGCGGCGCGAGGACATCTCGCTCCTGGTCCGCTACTACGTGAGCCGCTACAGCCGGGAGCTGGGCCGCCCCGAAGCCCTCCTTGCCCCCGGCGTCGTCGAGATGCTCGGCGCCCGTGACTGGCCGGGCAACGTGCGCGAGCTGGAGCACGTGCTCTACCGGGCGCTGGTGCTCGCCGATGGCCGCCCACGCCTCGAGCGGCTGGATTTTCTCTTATCGGAGGACGGGACGCAGCCCGCGGGCGCTGTGGGCGAGCGGGCGTCGTTCCGCGAGGCCAAGGCGCAGATGGTGGCGCGCTTCGAGCGCGACTACCTAGCCGAGGTGCTGGCCGCCGCCGGCGGCAACATCAGCCGCGCGGCGCGGCTGGCGAAGAAGAACCGGCGCGCCCTGTTCGAGCTAATCAAGAAGCACCACATCGGGGTCGAGCGCTTTCGCTCCTCCGGGTGAGCGCTCGCACCGGGCGGGAAATGATGTCTGGAAGCCGCGCTGCAGCGCCCTACTCGAGTCGCGCTCGCGCGCGAGCCCGGGAAGCCGGGAACCTCTGCTCACTCGATTCGAAGCCACAGGCCGTGATCGGCCGGCGCCTGAGCGCGGAGCGCTCGCACGACCGCGAAGTCGCAGCTCTCGTCCGCTAGGAAGAGCATTGGCTCAGCGCGTCGACGCTTTAGGCTCGGAGACCAGGATCGCCCGCATGGGGCGCCGGCTGTTTCTAGGCGACGTTAATCGACCAGCGACCGTGGATCAGCCCCTGCTTTGGGGAAAAAGATGCACCCTTTCTGACGTCCTCGATCAGCTTGATCGCCTCCTGGAGCTCCTGGGACAGCGCCGGAGCGACGGAGCACGGGAACGGGAGCGGAGGCGAGATCTTGCGACTCATTCAAAGCTTCTCCCCCTTCGCCGGTTGTCCCGCAAGCAGAAAGGTCTTCGGGTACTTCCCCTCACCGCAGATCTTGAACGAGCCGAAGTCCCTGTACCAGAGCCCGTCCGGAGCCTCGGGCTCGGACTCTCGCCACAGCTTCAACTGGTAGAGGTCTTCGGCAGTGATCCTTCGCTCGCGAAGCCGCTCGAACAGATGGTCCCGCAGCGCAGGGGGGCAAGCCGGTCCATTGGATCTTCGGCATTACTCACCGAAGGTCATGCGGGCCAGCTCCTCCTTGAGATGGCATTGCTCTTCCCGGTTGCGGGTGCGCGCGAGACGGTCCGCAAGTTCGAGGAAGCGTTGCCTCTCCT
>DASZZM010000037.1:0-2919 GCA_035544895.1 Thermoanaerobaculia bacterium | reverse complement strand
CCGCATGCTCGGCGAGGGTGGTCTTGACCTCCGGGGTCAGCAGGTGAGGATTGCCAGCCTTGTCGAGGGCATGCTGAAGCCAGTCGTGCAGCTCTTTGGGCGTGAGGTAGTCGAGAGTCAGGCGGACGCGGATGCGGCTGGCGATCGGCAACAGCTCGTCGCTGCGGAATTGCTGGGTGAGGCGGGGGTCGCCGCAGAGCACAATGGTGAGGATCGATCGGGAATCGAACTCGGTGGCGGCGAGGATGCGCAGCTCGGCGAGGACCGCAACGGGCATCTCCTGAGCTTCGTCGACCAGCAGGACGGGGCGGCAGCGGGTGGCCTCGACGTGGGCGAGCCAGGTCTCGCGGAGGATCTTGAAGCCGCCCCAGCGGTTGTGCGGCGCGAGAGCGAGGCCGAAGAGCTGACCCATCTCGCGGTAGAAGTCGCCGAGACCGCTCTGCGGCCGGGTGAGGACGCCGGTGGTCACGTCGGGCAGCGCGGCCAGGTGATGAGCGAGCGTGCGCAGGGCCACGGACTTGCCGGTACCGGGGTCGCCGGTGATCAAGGCAAAGCCGCCCTCGCGCACCAGGCCTTCGAGGCGCCAGCAGAAGTGCTCGACCTTGGGCGTACGCCAGAGGGCCTCGACCGGGACGTCGGCCGAGAAAGGATTCCACTTGATTCCGAACAGGGCCTGCAGCTTGTGGGTCATGTCTGCTCCTCGTCGTAGGGGATGTAAGCGGGAGGCAAGCCGGTGGCGGCGTAGTCGGCCATGAGCTCGCGCAGCAGCGGCGCGATGCCGGTTGGCTGGGCGGCGACCTCGGCAGCCGGTTGGGCCGGCGCCGCGAGGGGACGGCGCACTCCCTCGGCGTTTCTGGCGCGGTCGAGAGGATAGAGGCGCTCGAGGGCGATGCCGGTGCGCTCGTCGACGAGCCAGACGTGGCGCAGATCCCAGCTGGCGTAGCGCAGGTCGAGCTGGCGCAGGTGGCGGAAGCGGGCGGGGACCTCGAAGCGCATGCCGGCGAGGCTGAGCGTGCCGTCGCTCTGTCGCTGCGTGCGTCCGACCGCGGCGGTGAAGGCGAGCCGGAGCTCGTCGAGCGACGGACAGGGACGGGTCACGGTGGGACCGTCGAGCCATCGCGCCAGGGGCGCCTGGCCGGTCTCGGAGTGCATGGTCCGCTGATACTCCATCTCCGCCCAAGCCAGCGTGGCCTCGTTGAGCAGGCCCAGCGTCAGGTCGGCGTGGCCTTCCAGCATGGCGAGCAGTCGGCCCTCGACCTGGGCCCAGTAGACCTCTTGCTTACCGTTCTGGTGCGGGGAGTACGAGAGCGTGGTGTGGTGGACGACGGCGAGGCGTTGGAGCCCTTGCGTGGTTTCGGCGGCGAGCATCGGACCACCGTTGTCGGTGAGTAGCGCGCGCGGCAGGCCGCGTTTGAGGAAGGCCTGGACGAGACCGTGGACCAGGCTCGCCGCGGTCTCGCTGAGATACCACTGCGCGTGGCAGGCCAGCCGCGAGCGATCGTCGAGGATCGCCAGCAGCACCGGCCGCACCCACGCCCCGTGGGCATTGAGGATTTTCAGCGACCCATGGTGGAAGTCCAGATGCCAGAGTCCGCCGACGTACTCGGCCTCATAGCTGCGGGTCTCGCGGGTCTCGCGGCGCGCCTCGGCCAGGCGCTCTCCGGGGCGCTGGCCGCCCGGCACCCGCCGGCGACGCAGCCAGCCGTGCACCACCATGTAGCGCCTGAGAGTGGCGTACGACGGCAGCGGCCCCCAGCTCGGCTGCTGGGCGACGAGCACGCGGAGATTGTCGAGGTGCAGCTGGTAGCTCCAGCTCGGATGGGCCGCATGCTGGCCTTGCAGCGCCTCGCCGAGCTGTGCGCCGACGGTCGGCTGCCGGCCGCTGTCGCGACGGACCTTGCGGCGCAACACCGCGACCGGGTCCGCGCCGTGTCGCGCCTGGTAGTACCAGCGCTCGATCGTCGGGACGGCAAAGCGCACCGGCTGACCGGAGACCGGATGCTGCCACACTCTCGCCGCCAGTCGGGCCAGCTCCGCCTTGAGCTGCCCGGGTGCCGGTGGCGAGGCCAGCAACGGCCCCACCACCGCAAAGCGCAAGTGCGCCCAGCGCTCGTGAGAACGCACCGCGTGCTCGTGCGGCATCGCGCCTCCCTTCGCCGGCGTCGTGGGATGCTCCCGCCGGCGAAGCCGACGCTATGACCCTCGATCGAAACCTTCCAGACGCATCCTCTGCGGGTCCGCAACGAGCCTCACCGAGCGTGCTCCGACCGGCCCGCGCCTGCGCTCAGCGGCGCCAGCCATCGCAGCGCCGCCAGGACCCGCTCGCTCGTCGCCGCCAGGTCCGAGAACCCAGCCAGCAGCGAGCTCGGCAGCGTCTCCAGCGCGACCGGCGAGGCCCAATCGCCGCGCCGCGCTTGCCAGAACCGGCTGCACGGCACCACCTCCCGCCACCATCGCCGCCAGCGCAGCAGCGTCCGCCGGCTCACCGCGAAGGCCTCCTCAAGCCGGCTCAGCCGCTGCGGCGTCGGCCCTTCCCGCAGCACCGGCAGCAGCAGGACCCACAGGCCGAAGAAAACTTTGCGCCCCAGGAACCGCAACGACGGCGGCGTCGCCCGCCGCCGGCATCCCTCTGCCGCACAGCAGAAGCTCTGCCGCAGCCGGTACTCGGCCCCGAGTCCCTCGGGACCTCCCCGCGGCTTGCGGCGGTAGCGGGCGCTGTGCAGCGTGCCGCCGCATGCGGCGCATCCGGCCTGTCGGAGCTGGCCAGCCAGATCCTCATCGAAGCGAAGCAGCAGGGCGAAGAAGCTGGAATCCAGCAGCAGGGTCTGGTACAAGGGGTCGTCTCCTTTCGCGTCAGCAACGAAAGCAGACGAGCCCTCCGGGGGTGCTGTCAAGTCCCCTGGAGGGCTTCTGTGTTTG
>DASZZM010000036.1:0-4234 GCA_035544895.1 Thermoanaerobaculia bacterium | reverse complement strand
CTCGATTTCGGCCTTGCTGCCGATCTGGTGGTCCGGGATCCGAAACTTTCTCAGAAGCAGCGTCGACAACTCACTCCTCTCTATGCCGTCGCAAGAGCCTCGGTTTGCTTGAAACGACGGCTTCTACCACGGGCTGCTAGGAACCAGAGGGCTGTCAGCCAGCGTTTTGCTGCGGACATCGAGAGGGACATGTCAGCGCTTCAGTCTACGCATGATGTTGGAGGCGACCAGGTGTTGCTGCGCAGGGAGTGGGCTGGGCATTCTCAGGGCTGGCATGGGAGGGGCATCGCGTCGCTCGAATTCGTAGACCAGGGCAAAACAATCATGGTTTGCCGTGAAAGGTAGAGTTCGCGCCCGAAGTGACAGCTTGAGGTCGCCGCGATCGATCAGCCTCTCGAGATCCCTCTCGACAACCGGGTTCTTGAATGGTGCAGGAGTGGGAGTGATCACGAAGCCCCAAACCCTGTACAAGCCTCGGCTCGCCCGGAGCAATGCCCGCAGGATATCGTCGAGTGAGAATGTTGGGGGCGTATCGACGATCCACCGTTGAGCCTGGGGGCGTGACCTACCATCGGGCAAGATGCTCTCGAGACGCGTGGCGATGGCAAAACCGTCAGCGCCGACGCGGTAGAACTTTCTTTCCGTGTAGCCTGCCTGAGCGAGAGCGTCGTCCAGGCGGTCTGCGACCTGTCCCAGAGTCGAGGCGGGGCGTAGGAGACGACGGGGAATCTTGTAGAACGTGGAAGGCATAGGGGCAGGCCACGGAAACTCCGCTTCGGTGACTCGCACAATAGTCGCAGGATGGGCAAGAATCCTTTCCCTACTGCAAGAGAACGGAGTGAACCCAACTAGGAGGAGTCCGAGAAATGCGCCAAGTGCGCTAGAAATCACGCTGATGCCGGCGGTTATCCATCGATCTGACGCGCGGGGCCTCTGATTTGGCTCCGTCGGCTGGCTCGTCGGACGCATTCTGACCGCTCTCCTGAAATGTTTGAATTGATGAGATCCTAATGGTGGCAAGGGGTTCTGTCAATGCGGGCTTCTGGGCTCGGGCAAACGCGCGGGACCAAGTCGAAGGGGAGCCGTCTAGAGTGGAATTGGAAGCTACTGGATACGCGCCTGGGGCCCGCCGCTTGACCAAAAGGGGCACGCGGTCGCTTCCTGCAGGTAGAGCGAGGAAGCGGTGGTGTTAGCGCGGAGGGTTGCCGTTGTAGAGCCAGGCGAGGAAGAGGTCTTCGTCGATGAAGACGAGGCGGCCCTTGCGGATGAGGGCGGGGGCGAGGCCGTTGCCGGGGAGGGTGCGCTTGTGGCCTTGCTGGCTGACGTGGCGGGGGGCGGAGTGGTGGATCCAGTGCTTGAGGGTGCGGGGTTTGATGGGGTAGAGGGCACAGAGCTGGCGCGGGGTCAGGAGCTTGGGGCGCAGGGCGCCGCCGGCGGTGAGGGTCGCGGTCGGTCGGTGGCTCGTGTCGGGCAGCGGCTTGCCTGAGTCGATGGAAGGGCGACGGGGGAAGGAGGAGAGGGTTTTCATGCGCGTGCCGCCTTTGTGAGGTCGAAGGCCCAGAGGGTTTTCCGGTCGCCGGGGTGGCGGGGGCGGGACCAGGTGCCGCCGCCGCCGCTGGGGCGGAGGTTGGCGAGCTTGCGCCAGCCGTCGAAGCGGTAGATGTCGCCGCGGTGGCGGGCGGCGGTGGCGTAGGAGACGAGGGCGCGGACGGGCCAGTAGCGGGCGGCCCAGGCGTCGGGTGCGACGACGCGCCAGAGGCGGAGGGCGACGCGGGTGAGCTCGCGGTGGCCGGGGTGGGCGCAGAGGCGGGCGAGCTCGACGACGTCGGTGCGGGGGTAGCCGCCGCAGGTGGCGTTGACGGTCGAGGCGGAGACGGCGGCGGCGAGGATCTCGCCGTGGAGGGTGAGGGCCCAGGACTGGCGGCCGAAGGGGCGGTTGCAGGGGCCGAGCCAGTGGCCCCAGGCCGCGAGGGCGTCGTCGGCCACGGGGTCGGGGACGAGGTCGAAGGCGCGGATGGGGAAGAGGTTCACGAGAAGAGGTCGTCCGGGCGGCGGCTGAGCCAGAGGATTTCGCGGCGCTTGCCGCCGCCGTTGGCGATGGCGGATTGCTCGAGGCGGTGCCAGCCGGCGTAGAGGCGGTCGTAGAGGGGGCTGGCGTAGCCGCTGATGAGGACGGGGCCGCGGAGGGTGTGGAGGAGGTCGGCGAGGGCGACGTGGTCGGCGTCGTCGAGGTCGTGGGCGTAGAGGTGGTCGCAGGGGGTGCGGCGGGAGGCTTTGGGGTAGGGCGGGTCGAGGTAGTGGACGGTGTCCGCGCTGTCGTAGCGGGAGAGGACCTCGGCGGCGTCGGCGTGCTCGACGACGACGGCGCGGAGGCGGTCGGCGAAGTGGGCCAAGGGTTGCGGGAAGCGGGCCCAGTCGAGGGCGGGATGGGTGCCGCGCAGGTGGCGGCGGTGGCTGAGGCGGCGGAAGCCGGTCTTGCGGCCGCAGGCGGCCTCGCCGCCGTGGCCCATGTGGGAGCGCACGAGGAGGCGGCGGGCGGCCTCGACGGGATCGTCGGCGGGCTCGTAGGCGGCGAGGAATTCCTGGCGGGAGTAGGGGGTGAGGGCAACGAGGTCGACGAGGCGGGCGGCGGCCGCGGGGTCGCGGAGGACGCGGAAGAGGCCGACCACGGCGCTGTCGAGGTCGTTGTAGACCTCGATGGGGGAGCGGGGTTTCTGCAGGAGGACGGCGGCGCCGCCGCCGTAGGCTTCGGTGTAGCAGCGGTGGGGCGGGAGGTGCGAGACGATCCACGGGGCGAGGGAGGTCTTGCCGCCGAAGTAGCGGAGGAGGGCGCGGCGGGTGGGCCGGCTGCTTGGCGGCTGCGGGGCCGGTGGGGGAGGAGGGGCGGCGCCGGGTGGCGGGCCGTCTCCGGTGGGGCGCCCTGGGCGGTCGGGGCCGTGGCCGGACGACTCAGGCATCGGGGCGCTCCGCGGTGCGGCGGTCGGGGCCGGAGAGGCCGATGACGATGCCTTCGCCGCAGCGGGAGCTGAGGCGGGGCTCGAGCTTGTCGAGCTCGGTGAGGTCGGGGACGTTGGCGGTCAAGACGGTGGGGAGGTTGCGGCCGTGGCGGTAGCGCAGGACGTGGGAGAGAAGGGACTGGGTCCAGTCGGTGCCCCGCTCGGCGAGGAGGTCGTCGAGGACGAGGAGGTGGTAGGGGAGCTTGAGCGCATCGGTCAGGGACTCGGCGCCGCCCGTTGCCAGGGTGAGCTTGATGGCTTCGAGGGTCGAGCTGAATTCGCGCCAGAGGCCGCGGCGGCCGCCGGCGAGCCACTCGCCGAGGATGGCGGTGGCGAGATGGGTCTTGCCGGCGCCGACGGGGCCGAAGATGGTGCAGAGGTGGAGCGCGGTGCCGAAGGGCGCGAGGCGGGCGGCGGGCCAGCGGCCGCGCCAGGTCTCGCGGGTGCAGTGCAGGTAGCGCTCCCAGACGCCGGCTTGGGCCAGGCGGTCGCGGAGGGGACGCCCGGCGGCGCAGGGGCAGCGGCGGGCGATGCCGGCGCCGTCGCCGGGCTCGACGAGCCAGCCGCGTCCCGAGCAGGCCTGGCACTCAGGCATCGGGATCTCCGTCGTTGCTCTCGTCGAAGGGGTCGAAGCGCGCGGCCCTGGAGATGCGCAGGAGGGCCTGGCGGCGGGACTCGTCGCTGCCCAGGGCGCGGAGCTCGGCGGCGGGCGAGCGGCCCGGGGGCTTGGCGGGCGGCGTCGGCTGGTCGCGCCAGCGGTGCTCGCGCAGGTAGCGCTCGGGCAGGGGGACGAACTGCGGGTTCTGCCACTGGGCGCCGGCTTTCTGCAGCTCGAGCCGGGCGAGAATCTCGGCGAGCGGCGGGAGGACGCCGGCCGCGGCGGCGGCGTCCCAGGCGCGCCGGGCCGGAAGCTCGCCTTGCTGGCGGGGGTAGGCGGCGAACCATGCGGCGAAGGCGGCGTCCGGTTCCGGTGGCGCGGCGGTGGCATCGCTGTCACGCGTGACGTCACGGTCCATGTCACGCGTGACGTCACGGTCGGTGTCACGCGTGACGTCACGCTCGCGCGCGGGCGGTGGAGGGAGAGAGAGAGATCTAGATCTAGACCGAAGTTCCTGGATGGCGGCGGCGTAAGTGTCTGATTTTTCGAGCTGAGGCCAGCGCGACGAGATAGTTTTCTGGCTACATTGAGTAGGAAACGCCGAGCAGCTCGAAGGCTCTTTGCTGAAGAGGTGTCGGGA